>JACDGL010000024.1 GCA_013815385.1 Taibaiella sp.
CGGTAGCCCATGCGCTATCCCATTTGCCGGTAATTGAATTCGGGTTTGAAGTACTATCAGCAGTAAGCCCTGCCGTGTAAATAAGCCCCTTTACATTGTTCGTTCCTGCTATTGCTATTTTAAAATTTGTTCCTACAGGTGTATTCGGTGAACCACTGCCGCCTATAGAAATTAACCCCCGATGTAAACTATCGAGAAACCTCCAGGAAGCAATAGTAAGCACACCCGCCCTTACAGAATTAGCACTATCAATAACTACTGGTGTGCCGCCACCGGTTGGAGTTACTGTTATCTGTGTTGCTGTAGTAGTTTTTGAAAGGCTTATAGTAGCGCCCGCACCTAATGACGCGGAATCGACAAGATTTGTGAGGCTCTTTAGCAAAAGATTTAACCGCTGGTTGGCAAATGCGTCAATGGCGTTACTGCGTATATAATGATCTATATACTTTCGGGCGCTATCTGTCGTTGGTATCTGTGCATTTGTTTGCAAAAAAATAACCAAGGAAAATAAGCAGAGTGCCAGATATTTATTCCAGAAACTCTTAATCTTCCCCGGCGCTAAGTCCGATATTTTCATGTTTTTATCATTTAAGAAAACGTTATTTGATTGGGAGTACCTACATAGTCATTTACACATTTTGGATAAACATAAATCGTGTAGGGGCCCGCTAAGAGACTTGAAAAAGTAAAAGAAAACGTTGTACTGGTATGAGTAAAGAATGGATATACCACATTACCCCTCAATACATAATACAACGTTGTTAAATCACTACCCGTATATGTTCCGTTTATTGTTTTTATTGTCGTTCCTGTTTTAGTCAATCCCGTTATTACAATATCACAGGGGTTGACACCTTCAAAAACCAATAGTTCGCCCGTTCCCGGCAATGTGTAACTGTCTTTTACCAGATCGGTGGCAGAAATAGTAAACTGACTGCTTTCAATCATTATTTGACCTGCCACCCCTCGGATAATACCGCCGCTATCGCGGAATGTTATCTTATACGCGACCGTTAAGAAATTTATCTGGTATTTCAGCATATCCCAGCCAGTGAATTTTGTCAGGTCGTACGTAAGCACACCATTTAGTGAAATTGTATACCCTAAATCTTCGTATGCATAGCTATTCCATACACCGCTTGTTACTGTTTTAACAGACTTCTTCCCAGCGTTCACCTGTAAAGTAAAATCGCTGGCACATCCGTATAAAACATATACGTCGTCAACGAAGAAATATATTATGGCGTCGCGACCCTGGATCATGCGAATAAATATTTAAATGTTGGTGTCCCTTCCTGCGTTCCGTCGGCTGAACTTGCATATACCTCTATAAATGTTGCAGTAAATCTCCCTTTCCACATATCTATTTTTATTGGGCATACTATTGCAAAAAGCGGTGTACCGCTTAAATCTTCAAAGCCATACCTCGGTGTTGGAGATACGGGATTAGTCGAACTATCGCTATTTACCTGGTAGGTCGTTCCGTCCCATTCACCCTCTATCCTCCTGAATCTTCTGTATGTTAAATTCCAAACACCCATATTTACAAGCTCTTTATAATGCCTTATTTCTGATCCTCCTAATCCATACCGCCACCAGTCAGGGACGGTTTTGTTTTTAACAGGGAGATTACCGTACCATAACGCGCCTTTTATGGCACCCATAGGAGAATCAGAAATGAATACCTCTTCACTAAAAGAATCTAAATATTTTGTTGTTTGGTCACGCTGCCAATAGTCCCCCTTCACCGGGATGTAACCACCAATTACATAGGGATAGTAGGTTAATACCACGTTTTTGAAATAAACGTCTGTAGTGGCTGAAAATAATTTGCTAGATACCAATGCAATAAATAAATCTCCGTCAACCGGGATCACAGATGAATCAACATTTACACTAACATATTTTGATACGTCAGCCCCGGCGGTATAAAAGGCAGCCATACTAACAGGGCTTGCGCCCGCACCCGCTACCGTTCCCCAAAAACTATAACTTGGATTATTTGTATCGTTATTAATTAAATAATAATAATCTACCGGACCAGACGCGGTCTTGATAAAGACATACGCCGCGAAATAAGATGCAGGTCCAGAACCAGATGGACCAACTGTTTTTACATCAAATGTGATGTTTATTTTATCGCTTTGATTTACGGGTATTGATTTTGACAATAAAATATTTTCCCCACCAGAGCTAGGCGGCTTCAGCAAAATTTCTCGGTCCACTTCTATACCATATATATTGTATGTTGACTTTCTCCAGGCCTTATCTGATGTAGATGGCAGGGGAGTGACTAATGGGAGCGTACTCCGATGTCCATACTCCCAATCGCTAATAATAAAGAACTTCTGTGTACTGGTATTCGCAGCGGTCGTATCTAATATACCGCGTTCAAATTTGTTATTACGTGGTATTTCATCCCATGGCGTATATTGGAAACTGTGTCTTACTGATTTATTTGCTAATCTTGCGTACTGTGTTTGATTATTGTTAATAGCCCTAACAATATTTTGTTTTCCAACTTTCGCATAGTCCGCTCCGTCTATGCCACCCGTAAATGTTGCTCCATCTGCGCTATATAGTGTATAATACCGGTCCGGTGTCGCTAAGAATTGAAATTCAGGTATCCGGTAAATAACCCATTGCCCCTGATCGTAGTAAACCCTAAAATGGTTTTTAAACAAAATACCCAACGCCGTATAGCAATCAACAAATGACGCTGAGCTATTCATAAACGTACGATAGTCTAATAGTACCTGACTGAACATATCCCATTTTATATCGTCTGTCCGTGTCAGCATGGGATTAAAGTAAATATTGCAGTATATTTTTATGGGTAACTTAAGCAGCGTCTTGTTTAGGATAGCTGCTATATACTCTATCAGTGTGTGCTTGTCGTTAAACTCCGTCCCGTCTAACCGGGTTAATGATTGACCACTCAATAATTTTAATCCATCGCTGGCATGTAGTGTAACCTCATAAGGCTTATCATGAAATGGTATTGGACCTTCATCTGGAATTAAAAACCCATCGAAAACAGGAACTCCATCCTGGGTAACCGTCACCTTCCAATCATCATGAGCCTTGGGTAGCAAGGTATTGTGATCGAAAGTTGAGTTTTTAGGAACATTTATAACGGCTATCAATTCACGTGTAAGAACGCTATCTAAAATATCGCTGCCGTCACTGTTTACATTGATTGAGCAGGATACACATTCAAAATTTTCCACTGTTAAGGTGCCCGAACCATTTGAAACAACAAAATCCTCAAACCCAAACGTACCACTGGATAAGCCTCCGGCCCCAATAGTCACCGTATAGGTATTGCCGGTAGTAGGGTTAAAACCCACAGCTGTCATTAAGTAGGTATTGCCACCAAAGGATATATAATTACCTGCAACCATAGCGTCAATAACACCCAGCCCGCCAAAGGAAAAAACAGTATCAGAAGATTCCGCTAAATATGCGTTGCCAGTAAAAAAAGAACCACTGCTTTGCGTAAACAAAGAGATGAGAATAGTTTCATTCTTATTATTCTTAAAATTGCAGGTATAGTTTAGTACGTATGCCATTAACTTAATCCCCGGTTTACTTTTTTCTGTTGTGCTTGCAGAACCCCGTATAAATCAGACCCCCTTTGACGCATTTCTATTGGTGAAAATTCAAACTGGTGCGATCCGCCCCCGGCTATCCCTTTTATGAATTGATTCAATTTAGCCAATGGGAACACTACTTCGGGACCTGCTTCACCGATCAGCGCGTGTGTTGGACCTGTAACGATACCACCTTCAGCAAAGGCCTTGGGCGCTTTAGGCTGTGATGCGTTTTTGATAATTTGACCCAATGCAATAGCCGCAATACCGGCAGCAATTGCAACAGCAGGGGTTAATGCCAAAGATTTAACGGCGTTTTTTAATGCCAACGCCTCAATACCGCTTTTAATAAGTAACCGTCCAAAATCAACTATAAACTGGCCAATTGAATTTTCAGCAGCATGTAAAACCTTGCCTAATCCAGCACCAGAAACAGCGTCGCCCAACGCTGCGCCTATATCCTCGAATCCACTAATCAAATTGCTTTGTACTATCGACGCCAGACCTGCGCCAATATCAACCTGACCAATCCCATCTTGTAGTCCTTTTCTAATCGTTAACCCCATACCCTTACCAGCGTCAATAGCCGATTTCAGCGCTTTACTTGTGTCAACTACCTTTATATTATCCGGTAGTACATTCTTATTTTTCCCTGTTAACTTTACGGCCTCGTCCGGCAGCACCACGCGAATAGTATCCAGTTTAAATGTCAGGGGGTCGGCTGCAAATGCCTTTCCCGCCTCGTCCTGCAACTTTCCTTTAAGTGCTTGTAACTGCCGGAGACTAAACCCACTTTTATCAAACTCGAGGTCAAGTTTTTTAATCCTTAGAGCAAATAATTCCTGTATATCGGCTTTAGTGGCTACCCCTTGTTTCTGTAATTCCTGTAAAGCAGCAATCTCCTTATTGATAGCAGCAATCTCTTTGTTCAGCTCCTGATCGCTGGTAAGCGTTTTTGTTTTCTTTAGCTTACTATCATCAAATTTTACGTCGGACTGGTTGTTTTTAATTAATTTATCTAAAGCAGACTCACGCCCACTGACTTCGTCAATTGTTTTCTGATAGTCCTTTATTAAATCCGCATGTTTGCTCTTTATCCCAATAACCTCTGCGTCAATATAGGCCACCGCCTGCTGTCCGTATAGTTTCGCATTGGTTACCCGAACCTTTGCCGCGTTATCAATTTTACTTTGAAACTGTTGGTTTTCTACATCAAGCGCAAATTGCGCTTTTACTTTTTTAGTCTGATCTTCCTTAAGAATATCCAGTGCGGCCTCTGCCGTTGCCTGTCGTTTTAATGCTTGTACATAGTTGTTAACTATGTTTGCGCCTTTTTCAAGTTCTATATTCGATAATGTAAGCCCCTCTAAATGCTTTGGATCGAGTCGTATTAATTCAGCTAACGCCTTTCTTCTATCCTCCAGTGATAAATTATGGTCACGGGTAGTTTTAATTAATTGGCTAATGGTTACACTTTGCGCCGCAAAATTTTCCCCTGCTTTCTCTGCAACCTGCCCTATTACCTCTTGTTGTGTTTTAAATTCACTGGTGGCGTTTGTTGCTTCACCCAGGTACTTTACAAGACTTATTAAAGGCTCTACAGCCAGCCCTATCAGACCAGCTACACCAATTCCCGGCAACGCATAAGCTAGTTTTCTTATGGCACTATAAGCACCCGTAAAGGCATTACCGGTTGCTTGTCCTGTTATCCCGGCCTGCTGCTCCAATGATTTTAATTGATCCTTAGCAAGTGTTAGGTCCTTCGCTAAAGCCTTACCTGGCCCCCCTTTTAATGCTGTAGTATTTAATAACTCCAACTTCGCGCGCAGCGTCTCTACTTTTTCCCGTGCGTCGCCCAGCGCAGATCCAAAATCTTTTACTGCTGTAGCCGTGGATTTGAACCCCGCTACCGCCGCTTGCGCATCCGCACTAATATTTATTTTTAAATCAGGCATTTAATTATAAAACTTATTTTGTTCCGCCAGTTCCATTATCTTTCTCAGGTGTTCGTATTCCGCTTTCTCACTTTCTTCTATTTTTACCAACTCGTCTTCATCGGTTATCAGCGGCCACATCTCCTGCATTGACGGACATTTACCTTTCTTCTCAGAATCCCAATTCAACTGCACGTGTATATGCCACAACACCCGCGTATGCTCAAATTCGTGTGCCCGCTTTAATTGATACCCGGCATACCTTAATAAAAATTCTCTCCATGTACAACCTTCAAACTCTTTCCGGGTCATTCTGAGGCAGCCATAACAGTAGCTTTCGATTTCGTCCGTATTAAATTCTTTTTTTTTACGTCTTCTTTATTATTATCGACTACTTTCTGCACCTCCCGGCTCTGCCCCCAGCACTCTATAACAGCGTTCAGTGGCTTTGCGGCCTCTGTATCATTGGCTACACTTTCTGTATAGTTCATGAAGTCCTCATACGTCAACTTCGCCTCTGCGTCTTTCAGTAAACAGTTATTTACATAACCCGAATACAGGATAAATCCAATTCCCGCTACCGTCAATGCCCCGTTATCAAAAATAAGATCTGGAAAAGCTGCTATTTTTTTAAGCAATAGTTGCACACTGGGCAAACCGAACTTGATGCCGATGGTTTTGCCATCGATTTCGATAGTTGTATATCCATTATTCATTACTAAGGTGTTTTAGTAATCAGTCCGTTTCCTGTTAATGTACCGGTAAATTTTACTGCGGTATTCACGGCAAATGGAACGCTTAAATCTGTTACATAGACCTGTCCGGCTAATGTAATCGGCACAGCGCCCACCGATCCGTTCGTTGGAAAGATTATTTTCCAAAACACTAACACCCCGGTATTCTGCCAGGTAAAGGCATCATCAAAGGTAACCTGGGTTGCAGTTTTGTTATTCTCATAAACGCCGGAAAATTGAATATCATACTCTACTATTCCAACGCCTACGGCTAAACCGCAAAAGGTCAGTGTCTTGTTGACTGTGGTAGTCTGTTTTAACGTGTAGTTTTCTAAACACACTAACTGTTTGTACGTCACACCATCTGCGCTCAGCCATAGAGGCGCATTTGATGATTGAATAATTGTCATTTTTTAACTTGTTTGATTTGCTGTTATAGAAAATGTTAATAATCTCCTTACCATTGCCTGCGTCTGCGTCAACTGTAAATCCAAATACCTGTCGCTTGCCAATTGACAATCGATGTACTGAAAATTCGCCTGTGATAAGCCATTACTCGTTATTGTTGGCATCATCAAAGCCAGTATCTGCCCCGCTATCGTGTCCGATATATTCCTGGTTACCGCATCACTTGTTTTTGTCACTATATCAAGTACAAACTGTATGTCTCGCGTCCAAGATGCAAACGTGCTTTGATCTGTGCTACTCATGCTCCCTATAATCACATAAAAATCATTCGTCGCACTCTTTTTCACCTTCTCGTCAAAAATTGGCACGTTGGCGGAATTCCAGGATAATTGATTCTGGAATAATTCTACTATTGCTTTGCGTAACGGTTTATTAAAATCCCTCACTGGTTAATATCTTTTGTATTCTATCGAGCAATGGTTTTTTTACACGCTCAAAATTTCTAAAGAAAAAAGGATGGGGGCGTATCCCCTTCACCATTATTGATATGAATATTGTATACCATAGTTCTTTATCAATCCCCTTCCGAGCGCACCATTCAAAAATTGCCGTCTTCGCGTCAATAGCGCTTATGTTGCTCCTCCCTTTAAAACTTGCTGCTACCGCTTCCAGTCCGGCCGGTATCTGCACTTTACTTCTAGTTCCAAATTCTACATAAGCTGCATAGTCCGATTGCGCCACTATGTTATAATTCATCCTACCTACATGCTCCTTGCTGATGTGGTTCCTTAAAAACCCCTGATCCGCAGGGGCATCAGTCTGCATGAATCCTACGGCCTCGTCGCAAGCAAATCCTATTTCGGCGTCAATTTCATTGCTGATAGTTTTCGCTTTATCACCCAATGATTTTTGCAGCCTGTCCAGCCCTTCAACCTTAATACTAAATGTGTTACTCATTTAATCTAAAAATGATGTACTTAAACCGCTGCTCTTGTATTTCATAACTGGCAATCGTAAACGTTTTTCCATTGTTGACCACTTTAAGCGTGTTTTTATCTAGTTCGACCAGCAATGTCGCCTGGTACCTTACCACCAGCTCATAGCCATCGTCGAATAGTTCAAACCCTGCTTCTAACACTCTCCTCCCTGATCGTTTTCTTAGCTTCCCCCTGGTTGTTAGAAATGTAGTGTAAGAATCTGTAGCCCCGCCGCTATCCGTATCTACCTCAGTATCTTGTATAAACACTATCACCTCCCGCAGCAGCCCCGCGTTTATATAGTCTGGAATTACTGCCATGATAAATTTCTAAATGGCTGTGCCAATGCTTCCGCGCCCTCTGAAATACCAACATTCTGTGAAGCATACCTGCTGGTACTATCACCCCGGTTTTCGTATCTGAATGCTATTTCATTAAGTATTGCCAGTTTTAAACCGGCAGGCAATGGATTGGTAGCCGCGTCATATCCGGTATTATACACAATACGCACACGCCCAGGCCACAAAGCGGTGAATAGCGACCCGTCTAAAAGGTAATTATCTGGCGTGGTGCCAAGTGTATATACATTACCGTCCTGATAAGAATAAGATGTAAAAGCGAGAAGCGGCCCGTAAGGGAGTTCTATAAAGTTGTATAGTTCAGCCGCTACCGTTACCGTCTTCTGTAAAATAGAAATAGAACAATATCTTTCAATTGAATCAACCGCCTGGGCAATTAAGGCGGTTATATAGGTATCGTCATCTGTAAATGTGACATGCAGGTGGTCTTTTGCTTCACTTAATGCAACCGGTACATCGGTCGCTCCTATCAACCTCACCACCCTTGCGGAGTAGATTTTATTTTGAATATTTCCCGGATAATTAACGGGTAGGCATGAAAAAAGCGACATAAAAATTGTATTTTTGTGTCGCTTTAATTATTTTTTTAATAGCCGGGCGTTTCTACGTTTGGCTATTTTTGCTTTATGCGTTAAAGATAGAATTTATTTATAATATTTGGGGAAATATTTATTTTGTCTATAAGGCCTCCTTTTTTATTCGCCTGCTTAAAAGTCCTTCTTAGATTGTATTATTTCCGTGTAAAGACTTGACACAATCTGGTCAATATTAGATATCAGATAGCTTTTTGATAGCTCCCACTCCGTTTTTGTTTTTGTTTTAGCCTGAAAAAGAATTGTAATAGGCGGGTTGTCTGATATAAACACTGGGTAATCAACGCCGCTGTAATTGTATAGAATATTACTCGCGCTATACCGAAGCTTGCCTTTTTTTATTTCCATCAACCAATCAAATGAATAGTGTAAAAAAACAGATCCGAAGACACTATCTCTTTTCCCTTGTGTTTTGTAAAGAGATAAATAAACAGCTTTACCACTTATAAGCCCGCTCTCGCGCTCTTTTACATTAATAGCATCTTTACTATCGTTGAACATCTTTGAGCACCACACCATCGCTTTGTCGTAAATATCACCCTTAGAAACAGTATCTAATGTAAGAACCCGTGAATATTCAAGTCTATCCTGAGCCGCCGCAACAATAGTGAAAAATAACACTGTAGTAGCAAGTATAACTTTTTTCATGAATTAAAGATATAAGGTTTGCCGCCCCGTTCAAATACCCAGTATGTGGCATTAACTAATTATTGGCTTGCCAGCTCCATATTTTCAACCAGCGTATATAAAAACGCCTCTGTTGCCGCCAGTTCAACGGCCGGGTCTAGCTCTACCGCCCGCTTCCGGCCTCCCGCACTCCATTTGTGATAGGTTGCTGGCTTATCCAGGCTTTTTATCACCTTTATGATAGGGGCAATATCGTAGGTATCCCCATCATCCAGATCCTCCCGTTCTAATTCATCCCGCATTGGGATGTATATTCCCGCTTCACCTAAATTCTCCTTTAGTCCAAACGTCGGGCAGGCAATCACCGGTATTCCGTTACTCATTGCCTCTGTCGCTGTCATACCCCAGGATTCGTACCGTGACGGCATCAGTAATATCCGCGTCATTTGATACACCGGTAGAATGTCGGGCCCGTTGGGCCTTATTATCACATTAGAAAGCCCAGGTATAAATTGTTCGTCATAACTACCTGCCACCGCTAAGAATTTCCGCTCTGGCATAGCCGCCGCAATCCGGCAAAACAATTTGCCGCCTTTGTTTTCATTGCAATTTATCATTGTAATGTAGGGAGAATTAATAGGATCGGGGTTGACATTATATTTTTTGTGATCTACCGATGGGTGTAACACAATACACGGATTCGTGAACGGGCTTTGCAGCTTCATCCCTTCACTATTGTAAATTATTCCCACCTGGGGGTTGTCACTCAAAAACGCATACGCATCAAAGTGGGTGTTATGGGAAATATAAATTACTGGTTTTTTAAAGATGCGACCCATTTGTATCGTCCAATTGCAATACTCCAGATGCGTGAGCATAATATCGGACCATGTAATTAAATTTTCCGGTATGCCATTAATCGGCGGGAAAACAATGACACCCTCATGGTCATACATTTGATTTATACCATAGGTGGGTGCCTGGTGTAGTAACACCCGTATTTCATGGCCCTTACTAATAAGGTATTTAGAAAGGTTATGGATAAAGTACTCGCCGCCACAGTTGTGGGTCGGTTACGGAGGGTACAGATGCACGCTAAATAATATTCTCATATAGAATACCTCCTTTCGTGCGCCTGTACCCGAATAGTTTTAAAGTTTTTCAAATTTATTCAATTATTTTTATACTAATCACTCCCGGCACGTAGGTATGTACCTCCAATTGAAATTCCCTATCCGGTATATCTTCCCCCGTCATTTCATAAACAACATCTTTTCGCTCAAATCTCTTCCCATGAATAACCGCCATGTGGTGTTCTTTTAAATATCGTAAACAAGTCTCCACCAATTCCCGATCAGTTAATAAAAGTTCGTTAGAAATACGTAGGGTGCCCATTTAAATTACTATCGCTCCTTCCGGGTAATCCATTTGAAGCCCACCAGCCGGGTCGCCAAACCAAAGACGCGGACATACAATCTTCTTCCCCGGTTGATTTGCTAGTATTGCAGCCGCCATTGAAAAAGAACTATTGGCGCAAATAAAAGACTGGCATTGTTTCATTATTTCAAAATCTTGTATATAATTGCCGGTAGAGAAAATACAGTTGACGCCCGCAAACATTTCTTTTGCCCTAACCACGTCGTCACTAAAAATAAGATACACCGCCTCCGCAGGAAAATGTTCCATTGCCTGCCGGTAATAACCCCTATCCATTCGCGGGTGGTAAACGCTTCTACCACCTTCTTCATAGTCTCCCGCCCGCCAATGTACTGCTACATACGGTAGCGGTTCCGGCTCATTCTTAAAAGTCATATAATGCCGCACTTCTTCCATGTCAGCCCTGAAATACTTATCACTCTGCATGTGGCCCTGCAAATCGGTATTCCCGTACAGCGTCACATCTTCATAGCCCCAATTTATCCACCTGTATATATATGCTTCACCCGTCCATTCCGGTAGAGGATTGGCTAAGTGCTTGTAAATATCAATATCCTCTGTGCTGCCGAACCGGTCTTTGTGGTCATGGTTTATCCATTTCGGAAAACGGAAGTCCATACCGTTATTGCGGGCAATGCCTATAGTAGACATAATCTGAAAAGCCTGGTTACCAAACCTGCCCATTTTTCCTAAAGACGAATAAGTTACTATTGCCATGAGGATAAAAAATATTCCTGCCAGTTACTAATCCCATCACCAACTATTTCAGGAAACTTATCCCGATATTCATTCAATACAAAGACTAAATTCCCTGTATGTGCCACCAAAAAATAACCCTTCTCGATTCCCAGCTTCAGCATAGCCGAATAATTCGCGCCATCTTCCAACCGGTCATCCATCGGTAAATAACCACTGTTTACCTCCACAATTACTACCTGTGCCATCCCTGCATATGCCTTAAAACAAAAATAATCGTTGGCCCCGTCCGTGTCCAATGACCATAAATCCAAATCCGGTGGCACCATCAAATTGACCGTGTCTGGCACCACCATTGACCAGTACACATCTGCATTTACGTCCTCACTATTGGCCTGACATTTTAAATACAAGTCCTCGTCTGCCTCTACCAGCACCCCATGCGCTCCCTGCTCCAACCAATAGCGCGTATTGCTGCAAAATTTACCATCATGCGCACCATATTCACACACCTCTTTGGGGTCAATAGCCAGACGGTTAAATATCTCCATAGTTAACCCGTCTTCACCGTTCTGCGAATGGATATTATGCCCGTATTGCTTTAAAAAAGTTAACATAATTTATTTTTTTAGCCCATCTTTTGTTTAATTCTACCATTCGTTATTCCTTTTACGGTGATGAAGTGCAATGCATGGGTATAAATCGTTTGGGTAATCTCCCTTGATGTGGTAGGCTGTCGTCACTGGGTACCAATGAAGCGGTATGCCGTATTTTACTGCCAGTGTAGCAATAATAGATTGATCATGCCTTGCGGCAGCGAATGTGGGGACGTTCGTTGCAATGGATGGACTATCGTCAATTAAGTTGGGGGTGTGACATAAGTTCATCCATTCAATAACAAAATCTACTGACTTTTTACTTTTTCTAAAAAATATCAAAGAGGCCTGCACCTGCTTTTCTTCTCCAGGTTCTACGCCGACTGCTTTAAAAACATCCATTTTGCACCATTCACTATGTTTCCAACCATTACTAAAAAACATAAAATCGTCTGTCATCTCGCAAACAACATGTCTAATATCATCTAAAAACTCTATACCCGCGTCGCTATAAACCAAAAAATCACCTTCACCAAGACTATTCATTTCTTTTACAATTATCCTGCTTTTCCATGCCCAATAGTCGCAAACATGACCCAAATTATATGGGTAACTGTCAGTAGAAATATCTTCGCGCCTTACAATTTCACTTTCATCCGCACCAAACCGGAGAGCCGATTGTCGGCAACGATCGGCGCTAATTGTCATCAAATCGTTTGTATATGTAACATGTTTTATCATATACCCTTGTGTTGTAGCATTAATGACTATTTAAATACTCGTTTCCTTGCTTAAAACACCCCGTATAGTCCGCTTCATTGTTCCAAATATCCGAGCGTGACGGTCTTTGGTACGCTATCATTGGTGCAACTACATAAACGTTAAAATACGGCATCACAGCAGTACGTAACCAGTCATCATAAATATGTTGGCTGCTTGAAATTACTGTGCTGTCCAGATGTTCGTCAATCCATTGGGCCATTTGTAGAGAATAACTAATTGCATGAGATTGCCATGAATTATAAAGACGAAATAATCCCGGCATCACCCTAACGGGCATTTGCCACACTGTGACATCATTTCCAATAATATTACAGCCCCAATAAATAATGTCCCAAGCTGGAAGCCATTGAGGTATAGGTAAACCGTTTGTAAACACACAGTCATCCTCGAGTACCGTAAATGCGGCACCCGTTGCTATCCCCGCCTTTATAGCCTTATGCTGGCTCTGGTTGAACGCTAACGGCCTGTTATCTCCCGTCACCGCGTCAATGCGGATAGGGTTCTCAATACCCACCCGTTCACATTCTGCCGTCACCTCTGCCCATCGGTCCGCTCTTTCCGCTATGTTTATAATAAATGTTTGGCCTATCATAAAAAAAGCCGGGTCATTCCTGGGGAAATAACACCGGCCGCATTTAACTTTTAATTAAAAAAGTCATTGCGCTCCCCAGATGCATAATGACTTTAATAATGCGAATCAACATTCAATATCGCTAACTCCCAAATTTATTTTTTATCTGCTTCGGGTGTTTTTTTGTCATCCTGATGCACATCCTTACCATCAATCGCCTTTAGCCTGTCCTCCAGGTAATTCAGGTCATTGAGTGGGTTTGTTTTAGGAACCTCTTTCTTTGGCTCCACATATTTTGGAATAGCCCCAACCTTTGTATCCACCGGAGGATTGCCATCACCGGTAGGACCGTGATCTTTGATTGCCTTACCAGCGGGTGCGGTCTGTGCAGGGGCTGAAGTAAACGGTTTGTTAGTTTCCGTTTTATTTACATCCTCTTGTTTATTAAAATCTTCCATGATTAATTTATTTTAAATTGTTTCAAATATTCCATCAACTTCTCTCTATCATCGGACATTAATAGACTAACAAATTTTTCATCTTCAATATCCGTTAGTTCATCCTTTGTCATAAAAATTACATTATTGCCGTTACGAAAGCATCAGGACGGAAAATAGCCAGCCCCTCAGTACGCTCCAACAGGAATGTTGTTTCGTTTGTCTGGAAGGTTGACGCATGGCTGTCTGATTGACGGATAACCAATCCTTCGCTCTGAACGATAGCGGCCTTAGTCCAGTCACCAACAATAACCCTGCGGCCTGTTAACCAGTTAACGGGTGTAAGCTGACGTCCCAGGATACGAGTACCACCAGTGCCATCGATTGAAATAACAAACGGTACTGAATAGTCGTTTGGTTTAGTACGCAAAATTTCAGACCACACAGCGGGGTCAATCATTATACCGGTTGGGTAAAATTTCGACTGAATCAATACACGGATGTATTCAATCAATTTTTCTGCTGACACCGTTGCGGTTGTTGTTGCAGTTGGAATCGCAGCTATTAACTGATTTGCAAAATCCAAATCTTCCGTATCTAACAGTTGTTCCAGCATGGAAATAGGAAGCCATTCACGTAACCATGTGATATTCCTCAAAGACTGACGGGATGCAATTGCAATACCAGCCATTACTTTTAAAGTAAGTGGCACCATTGTATAACCCCGATCTACCACAGGCTTGGTAGCCGATTCCGTAACACGCCCAAATGAACCTGTTCCTATTGGTGTGTTCGCACGTGGATACTGAACAAAGTCGGTGTCACTGTGAATAACACGCACCTGATCGCGGAATCGTGTTTGGCCCAACGGTTCCAGTCCTGCGCGGTCAGGTAAGTAGGTAAGAATGTTAGCAGACAGTGAAGACGAGGAGATGTTTTTCATGGCAATAGGGGCTATTTCACCACTCTGCTGCCCACCCATTTTATACAACTCATCTTTAGCACCTTCAAGCGCTTTGCTCACAGCATCTTTTAGCGACATTGTTTTCTCTTCCTGTTCTTTGAACCGGCCATTTTTTGCCTTTAGTTCTTTTACTTGTTCGCTGATGTCTAAAAAAGTAGCGTCTTTCTTAGCCATTTCTTCAGTAAGAACCTTTACTTTCTCGTCTGCACGTTTTTCGGCTTCTACGAGCTCTTTTTTTACGAACTCGACGGCCTCATTTGTTTTTTCCTGTGATGCGTTTATCTTTTTTTCGATAACCGACACCGCTTCTTTCATGTCCATTTTTGTTAAATTTTTAGCGTTAATAGATAGAGTGCGTCGGCGAACTCCTTTTCAACGCTGGCAGCCTGTTCTTCCTGATCGTCATCAGTAGGAGTGACTACGGTATCGTATTTTTTAAGAATTTCTTCTCCCGACTGCTTAAGCGCAAGTACCTCCTCAATCGATTCGTCGCTTGCAGAGGTATTGCGAATGAATTTATCCAGCTTAGATAGATATTGTTTTAGTTCCATTATTTCCGCAGCTTCTTTATCCACCATTTGGACCTTACTTTCAGGGTGCGCACCCCAATGGGTAAGAACCGAGATCTCCCACAACTTCACCTGCTTAAAGTCCATGCCTTTTTCTTTTATTTTATTGCTCACCTGCGGGTCAAACCCGTAACTGTTATTAGTCATAATCCCTTCATCCATCATTTTCAGCGTATCCTCGCCCAGCGTATGGGTTCCCAACCATACTTCAGCATAAGCATGGTTATCGTCTTCCCAAAATCGCAAGGGCTTCCCCGGAGCCTCCTGTTTATTGTGGTTTTTAAAAAACCGGATGTCATCAAAGCCATCATTCCAGGACTTGGTAAACATGCCCTTGTTGGCCCGGTCTTTATCCCGGTCCAGACTGCCGTAGGTGGCGTATTTTAGCACTGCGGTGCGTTTGCCTACATTGATGTCTTTCATTACGCCTACGTCAATTCCTTTGTATAACATTATCGTTAATTTAAATTGTCAATAATTTTAGATATTACTGCTACCGCTGCCCCTTGTGCTAACACGCTGGCAAGCGTTGGATGATACATCTGTTCCTGTTCCTGCTCCTGCTCAGCATCATCCAGGGTTGGTACTTCTGTATGCTGCACGGGTTTCTTTTTCTTCGGTATTAGCCGCCCGTTAGCATCCCGTTTCGGCGAATAGGTGAGAACACACCTACAGTTGCATACTTCTGAAGCACTGCCATCGGGATCACCAGGAAACAGTAACCCGTTACTAAACCTATCCAGCAATTCAATCTTTTCGCCACCCACCCCCGTACCGTGCCGGTGTGTGATACGGGTGCGCTTATCCTTCACCTCATTCCAGGTCTTCTCCATTTCATAGTCGTTATTATACGCGCTCATCATGCCCCCGTAATTCGCCGCGCGCGTTGTTTCTGTGCGTACAATCAATTGCGCCCGGTTCCTGTTTATATCCGTTGTTTCCAATTGCTTTACTATCTCGGCAACCGACTTTCCTTCGTCAATACCCTTACTCAGCATTCGCAGGATGATATTTTTAGTTGTATCGCTAATAGGTGTCACCGCTTTGTCAAGCAAATACTGCCGGAAATAACTGATAATCTCCTGCGTCCATTTTTCATTGTGCCCGAACGTTCTATATTTTAACATTAATTGCATTTCTCCGGCCTTATTAATAGCCAATACACTACTCGTTCTATTCGCTACGGCCACCCCTGCCGTTTTATATAAACCCATCAACACCGGCCCTATGTGCGCATTAAAATCATGTTCAACTACACGGTCCTTTGCATACTTCAGCCCACCATGATGGATGTCAGCCGTTGTTTGCCGCACCTGCGCCTGAATAGCCTTATATACCTTTGCCTGGAATAAAGACGCCATCCGGTTCTGAATCTGCAAATGCTGTTTTATGTAAACACTACTCATTTAGCTAAAAACTTTCTTACTTCCGCGAGTTCATCACGTTCCTTTTTTAGTTGCCCGATTTTTTCAAAGTCCTTATTCAGTTCTTCCATCGCATCAGGGCTAAGATTTATCACTGTGCCATCGGTAGTCTTTATTTCTACATGGTCACCCACAATATTTATATTAATATCTTCCTTTGTTAAAACCATTATTGTTTTCATGCGCTTATATTTAATTCTTTTTCTATCTCATCAATTAAACCCGGATACTTTGCTAACTGGCATCGAATGACAAATCTTTGCTGGTGTTTCATCTGCCTACGTTGGAAGCAATCGGCTTCAATCCCTTTCCCCGGAACACTTACCTGATATATCGGCACCTTTAACTCGCAAATCCTTTCTATGCGGTCTTCCTGCGTCATTGCTGCACAGGTTTCTTTATTGGCTTCACCTCACCGCCCGTTACCGCTTGGTTATAATCATTTACACTCTGTGCGTCCAATGGTGGTACCACATCCGGCATACCTGCATCCTGCATTTTTACAAGGTTGTTGGGTATCCAAATTTCATCTGCGCCATCTTCTGCGCTTGGGTCTTCCCCTAAATACTCCCGTTTTTCATTAGGTGTTAACCACGGCATCTGCGCCATCCACGTTACCAGCTTGCCTAAGTCTTCCTGTAGTTCTGGTATGTCCGATATATCGTTGTCGATTATTACGCCGGACAATCCAAATCCTATTAATAACACCCTGTTCATTTCGTCTCGCAAACTGGCGGCAGCCGGAATAATGCTGTTTAATAACCAGTCTTTAATTGACGCTGCTTTGTTTTCGTATGTCTGATCGGTTAAAAAAAGTGCAGGCGGAACATCAAACAAATTACACATGCGCGTAAACACCTCCTGCCCCCCCTGTATCAACTGCATATCTACCGCCGTCATACCCAAATCCAAATAACCCCAATCACCCTGCACTGAAGCTATTTTCCCCTTGTTGCCATTCCCGTTAATCTTCGTATCAATTACATTAGTGAGCTGTGTACGTTGTTCCGGTGTTATAGTTTTTAGGCTTTTATCGAAAATCACCCCCTTACCGCCGCCGTTCTGGTACATCGCTACGGTAGCATTGGTATTATCGGCATCCTGTGTTATAATTTGATTTCCCGCTTTCATTGGAGAAAGCCCACGCAAATGCCTGCGCATACTGGAAGGATCAAATACTGGATTGGTCTTTTTCCAGTGTATCATACAAGACTTTGGTATAAACGACCTCGATGTGGTACCTATTTGCTGATTATTAAACCAGTACCCATCTACTCCCCATGGATTGCCTTGCGAAGAAATAATTTCTATTTTGTCCGCAGGCATAATATACATCTCTATCACTGGGACTTTCCGAATGTCTATATCATCCATCTGGCCTATCTCGTCCGAACTTAAACCCCGATTAAGCCATATAAACGCTTCTCCAGCGATCAGATAAGAAACATATGCCAGCTCAAAAAAACTATCCTGCCCCTGGTTATCATTAGGGCGGGCAATAAGATCAGACAACTTCCCACTAATCGCTGCTTCACCAGCGTATGCCTTATTGCGATGCCGCATTGCATTTAAAAACGCTGCGGTGTTATTAAGTCCAGCTTTCGATAGATTTTTGTATTTATCGAAAGCTTTTTTATTTTCAATTTTATATACTCCTCGGTTGATGTGCCCAAACTTCTTTGCTGCCTTGCTAACTATAGTATATACAGAAGCATTACCAGCGAATCCGTCCCTTAAAAACGATTCAATACTGGGGTCTGCGTATGTAGCTATTTGGTTATTGATAAGTCCCGCCGTTGCAGGATATTGCTGCTGGGATGGCAAATTGTCAACGTTAACGTTGAAATTTCTTCCTAAAAAACCAGAGAATACTTGTTTTAAAGTCATAAAATAAAAAAAAGGGTCGTTTTCAACCTAACCGTTGAAGACGACCCTCTATAGTTTTTGACCGGGGTTCTGATTTTGGCTTATTCTATGCGCGGGCCTCTTTTGTTACTTCAGCTTGTTTAGCGCTGAACTTAACGGGCGCTGGCAGTTCGATTGTATTTACTGTCCCACATTTACACTTCAGGCGCACTTTTGCCCCTGCCTCCGCTTCACCTATAATCTTATTACACTTGGAACACCTAATTACAGTCATAGACAAAATTATAATTAATTTATTTTATAAATGGAAATATTTTTTTGATAGATTTTATTTATATTGTTAAAAGGCAACCCATGTCAGCTGGGGAGCCAATTTGAACCATTGCCGCATCATTAAGACGTCGCTATAATCGGGGCTGCGGCCTATCATTTCCTTTACCTTATCCTTTGGGATAATCTGCCGCTTACCGTCCGTATCCATCCTCCACTGCTTTACTTGCTCCAGTTCTTCTATTATCATTGCCTTTACCTCTGGATCGTCGCAATCTATATATACCAGTGATTTGTTTATGTCATCCGCCAGATAAAAATAACACTGTGACTTTACGTGGTTGTAATTCTCTTTTTCCTGTGTGACGGGGTTGCCTAAAGGGCTGCTGTTATTGACAAACCCGACGCAACCCGTTATATCCACCACGCCACCGCCTACACCGTCTTCATCGGCTATTACATGCGATAGGGGAACGTTATTCTCCTGTCGATGCTGTTCTATTTTATCCGCGCTTTCAACTACCGATAATTTTGAGTAAGTGTAAATTTTTACTCTCAGATCATTCCATACACCAATGACTGTTTTATCTTTACCAAACCGGGCAATATCAGCCGTTATATACTTCTCCCCTCCAGGGACAAAAGAATTGGTGAAACAATCCAGAATCTTATCGTAATCAATCAGGGTAGATGGATCGTCGTCGTATTCAAAATTCCCATATAACAACCTTTCCTTGCTGTTCTTATCCAACTTCAACAAGTTGTCGTAATAAGTGGCGCTTACCTTATCATTATCCGTTACCAGCGCTTTTATAAACTTTTTATAAACCGGTAACTTCCCCTCTTTATCCGGCCTGTAGAACTCATGGTACACCCAATTTTTCGCCGGGTTGCATGTCATCAGCATTTTAGGTATCAACCCGTTTTCATCCAACCCGTGCCTTATACGCGACCGTACAATATTCTTAGCTTTCTCCGTTATTTGGTTGCACTCGTCTATAAATGCGCCTGTAATTTCTAATGAACCTAAACTATCGAAATTTGGATCAGAAGGGTATGCAAATAAGTCCTTGAGAAGTATTATTGACTTATTGGGGAAGTGAACCGAATTGCTTTGCTGGTTGAACTTATAGTGAACGTCCGCTTTTAGCTGCTGTATCTCGCAAACCTTAAAAAAGGAAACTAACGTAGTTTCCTTTAATGTTTTTAATTCCGCCCGACCCATCAACCAGCGAGT
The DNA here is from genome assembly GCA_013815385.1 of Taibaiella sp. Taxonomy (GTDB): domain Bacteria; phylum Bacteroidota; class Bacteroidia; order Chitinophagales; family Chitinophagaceae; genus JACDGL01. Next base: position 20,076 of record JACDGL010000024.1, read on the forward strand.
ATCTGGGTATTTAAGCGCCATCTTCAAAAGCCAATAGCTACCCATTATCGACTTACCTCCGCCTGCGGCCCCTCCGTAAAGTAAATCCGTTGTTACGCCATCCTGAAGATAGCGGAGCGCCTTACTTTGCTTCGCCGTTAGGTTCATCTATTGTCGTTTCATTCCAAACGATACCCATTTCACCGCTATGCTCTACTTTCTCCTTTGGCTTGCCGAAAGCATGCTCATAAACAAATTTTTTCAGCATATCACTATCGGAATCTAATAAGGACTCAAATCCGGCTGATAGCGACCCGTATTTTTTGGTGATAGCAGACTGGGCAAGAACCTTTGCTTGGTCTTCCTCGTCCTTACTTTTGCGTCCTGCGCCAACTCTCGCTCCACCTTTACCGGGCATAGAAAAAATTTTGAATATTCAGATTACCCACCCGTTACAGGTGTACCGCTTCCATCAGCTGGCGCTTCTGCTGGTGTGTTTGCTGTGATAGCGTCTGCCAGAGCTGTGTCCTGTGCGCCAAGTTCTG
>JACDGL010000025.1 GCA_013815385.1 Taibaiella sp.
TATTTGGCGTAGTAATGGTTTGTTATTATTTTTACTACGTTTGAATAGCCCCATATTTTTGTGTTTTGGTCGTTCTTAACCAAAGGTATGGACGCTATTCAGGCAAAAAAGTTTCGGATAGTTGTGAAAACTTACCTTTTATGCACCCTGATGGAAGTAAAATGCACCTAAAATGGAAGTAAATCGGCACAGAATTAACCTTTTTCGGCAGTAAATTACCATATTTTTAAAACTAATAAAAGCCACTAACAATACATACAGAAGATGCTATCCACAAAAAGGTTAAGAAACGTTTGCAGAGTTTACCTTTTACATAATACAGCAAATATGCAACTGGGCCCCTGGGCCATTTTTTAAACAAATTTTCGCTATTTTTGAAGATTGCCTTTTTTTGAACGAGGAGTAGGAATTAATGTCATTACCACCACTGTTAAGACATGTATATAATCATGGTACCGAAGAGGTAATACGACGCGGTAAAAAGATTTTTTATTCAAGCGGCGTACAGCTGCTCGATGTAGATCACCTCATAGGGCAGGTCCGTTTCCGTGTACGGAACGACCTGTACCAGAATTATTATACAGTTACCGTTACTAAGTTTTTGCATGCGGATGATCTCGTTATCCGCTGTCAGTGTCCGTACAATCTGGGCGAGATATGCCGTCACGAGGTGGCCGCGCTTTTTCAGCTCAATGACATATTGCAGAGCGGCTTCTTCGAGAATACAGATATCACCTACGACCAGAAGCATACTGTTGTGCGCATGCGGCATGTAAACCGGCAAATGATGCAGGTATATACCTCGCCCGCGGTTATGGAGCAGGCGCAGGCATGGGCGGTAAAGAGTAAGGCAATTATCACTACCAATAAGAACGAAACCATAATAGCAGAAGTACCCGATGGCGATGCTACCTACAAAGTTACCATCCGCCAGAACGAGGAGCGCTACTTTGATACATCATGTGGCTGTAGCGAGACTGCTTTCCCCCTCTGCGTGCATAAGGCTACTTTGTTCCTGCAAATATTGCAGGCCTTTGGCCCGCAGCATTTCCAGAACATGCAGGATTGGGAAGAGCAGAAAAATAAGATGCTGCGCCAGTACGGGTTCAGTCTTAACGACGACCTTACCGATAAGTTCACATTCGTTTATGAGAATGGCAAACCTTTCCTGCGCGTATTAGACCCCTCCTTAAAAAAGATAAACCACGTAGCGCCGGTAATAACCCGCCAGGTGGAAGAAACAGCCGTATTGACCGATGAGCGGCGGCTGGGCATAGTGCTGGATACACACGTACCGTGGTACCCGTTCATGAATGTGGTGCTGGTATCGGGCAATACGGACGATGAGGGGAAGAAGTATGTGAGTGGTATAGAGCGTATAGAGTTGCTGCAGTACATCAACCCCATGCGCTACCGTAATGAGGAGCGCGAGCTGATACCGGTGATACGCAAATTCACCCCCGAAGAGCTATTTAAATATCTCCGGAAGAACCTGCCCTTCGGCGATTTTCTGGATGACTATACGCAGGTGCTCAAAGAGTTGCCATCGCCCGATATACACGACCAGGTGTGGGAATACCTGCTGCCTAAATATCAGAAATTATTCGACCGTTATAACGATTATCCTCTTTGCTTCCTTCGGAAGCAGGGCAGTAGTTTTTCTACCTCAGGGCTAGAGCAGGTAGAGTTTGCACAGCGTCCCGTACATCCGGAGCTTTCGGTGCGCAGGCAGGGCGATGAATACATTGTATCGCTCGCGTGGATCATTGATAGCAAAACAATAGCGCACCATAATGTAAAGCACCTGAACGCGGCCATTATCCAGTACGGGCATATGCTGTATTGTGTAGCCAACGCGGCGGAATTGCAGCTCGTAGAGCAATTTATGCCGGGTGATAATAGGAAGGTATCCGCATCAGATTGGCCTTCATTTCTCAGCGATAAGCTGATGGCCTGGAGCAGGACCACGCACGTGCATTTTGATGACGACCTGGTAGAATATGTAGAAAAAACAAAGCCTTTATTGCATCTGTACCTCCAGGAGCGCGAGCAGATGCTGATACTGCAACCGGCATTTTCTTACAACGGTGTAGAAATAAAATGGGGCTTCTTTGGCGATGTCATACAGCCCCACGAAGGCGTAGTAAAAATAGTGCAACGCAATGACCCTGCCGAGCAGGAGTTCTTAGCCCTGCTGCGCAACCTGCATTCTGATATACAGCAGAATGCGAAAGACCATTTCTTCTACATACCCGGCAATTCGGTATTGGCAAATAATTGGTTTTTCCGCTTTATGGATATTATGCGGGAATGGAATGTGGAGCTGTTTGGGTTTGAAGGATTAAAGAACCTGCGTATCAATGCGCACAAGCCTACCACACGTGTGCATGTAAGCAGCGGTATGGATTGGTTTGATGCAGCGGTAGAAATAACTTTTGGCGAAGAGGTGGTTACCATTACCGAAGTAAAAAGGGCGCTGGCGCAAAAGCAGAATTTTGTAAAGCTGGGCGATGGCTCTATAGGCCTGCTGCCTGAGGAGTGGTTGAAGAAATACTCCCTGCTGCTGAAGATAGGCGAATCGAAAGGGGATAAGCTGCGGTTAAAGAAATACCACTTCAGTGTCCTGGATGAGTTGCTGGCCGAGGTAGATGAAGAGGCGATACTGGATGAGCTGGAGGCGAAGAAAGAGCGGCTGAGCGATATCATCAATAACGACTTCAGTAATGTAGCGCCGCCGCCACAGTTGCAGGCGCAGTTAAGGCCGTACCAGCTTGCCGGTTTCCAGTGGCTGCTGTTCCTTAAGGAAGCAGGCTGGGGAGGCATATTGGCAGATGATATGGGGTTGGGTAAAACGGTACAGACACTTACTTTCTTCCAGCACTATAAGAACGATAATCCCGATGCGCATTTCCTGGTAGTATGCCCTACTACCCTCATGTACAACTGGGAGAATGAAATAAAGAAATTCACACCCGAGCTTACAAACTTTATTCATCATGGCTCCAAGCGCTCAGCGCTCAGGCGCACATTCGAGGAGTTTGATATTACCATCACTACCTATGGCACCATGCGTAGCGATATTAAAATGCTGAAAGATGTAGCATTCGATTATGTAGTACTCGATGAGTCGCAGTCTATAAAGAATCCGCAGTCGCAGGTAGCCAAGGCTTCTTTGTTGTTAAATGCGAAGAACAGGCTGGCGCTCAGCGGTACACCTGTGCAGAACAATACATTCGATCTCTATGCGCAGATGAATTTCCTTAACCCCGGCATGCTGGGCAGCAGGGAGTTCTTTATGAATGAGTTCGCAACACCTATAGATAAATTCCGCGAAGATGAGGTGAAGCAGCAGCTCCGCAAGCTTACTTACCCCTTCCTGCTGCGCCGTACCAAGGAGCAGGTGGCAAAAGACCTGCCGGAGAAGACAGAGATGATCCTCTATTGCGAGATGGGTGGGGAGCAGCGCAGGGTATATGATTCTTACCGCAATGCCTACCGCTCACAGATACTGGGCATGATAGATGAGAAGGGTATAGAACGTTCTCAGCTGCACATCCTGCAAGGGCTTACCAAACTGCGGCAGATATGTGATTCACCCGCTATCCTCAATGAAGAAGAGCGCTTCCCCAACCACTCTGTAAAGCTGGAAGAGCTGACGCGCGAGATAGATGAGAATGTTGGTGATCACAAGGTGCTTATATTTTCACAGTTTCTCGGTATGCTGGCGCTTATCCGCAAAGAGCTCGAAGCAAAGAATATAGCCTACGTATATTTTGATGGCAGCACCACATCGCGTGAGCGGGAAAATGCCATACAGGAGTTCCAGAACAACCATGAGTGCCGGGTGTTCCTGATATCATTAAAGGCAGGTGGTATTGGCCTCAACCTTACCGCCGCCGACTATGTGTATATAGTAGACCCCTGGTGGAACCCCGCTGTGGAGCAGCAAGCCATAGACCGTACCCACCGTATAGGCCAGACGAAAAATATATTTGCCTACCGCCTCATCTGTAAGGATACAATAGAAGAGAAAATGCTACAGCTACAGGAGCGCAAGCGTGCCCTCGCCAATGAGCTGGTATCTGATGATAACGCCCTCCTCAAGCGCCTTACCCGAGACGATATAGCCTTCTTATTCAGCTAATAAAAAAGCCACTCTTTTGGAGTGGCTTAGGATATAAAGGTTGCTATTGTTATTTATCAGAGGTTGATGAAGCTACCAGCCAGTTTTTCAGCGTGCTGCATTGCTGGTATTCAGCATCTACTTTCAGGTAATAGGTTGGCAGCTTGTGTGCTATCCACTCCTGCATTTTTATCATCTTTTTTTGGCTTAGGGCAAATTCCTGCAACTTGCCGTAATCATCAGTCAGGTTGGCCTTATGCGGTTTGGTTCGGCCGCGCATATACACGATCCTGCACGATCTGTCGCCACTCTCGTTATTGAATACATGCGGGTGTGAATAAGCACCGGGCTGCAGGCTGTCTATTATCAGTACCATTGCAGGGTCCAGCTTGGCGATATCTATGTCCGTGCTGCCGGTAGCAGGGTCTGCCACCATACCACCTGTACGCTTGGCTGCTTCATCGGTCGAGTACTTACCCACCGCTTCAGGAAAAGATAATTTACCTGTTATCAACTCCGCACGTATGCTATCCAGCTTGTTTATCGCTACAGCAAAATCTTCGGTTGTTACCTGCGGGCGTATCAGTATATGGCGCACATCGGCTTCTTCACCTTTGCGCTGTATCATCTGTATAATATGGTAACCGAACCTTGTCTTTACCACCTGCGATACTTCACCATTCTGCAAACGGAAGGCTGCGGTTATAAATTCAGGTGCCCATCCACTGCCGTTGCGCGCTACATCGTTATAGCGGCCACCATTATCGCGGCTCCCCGGATCTTCGCTGTAGATACCTGCCATTGTTTCAAAGGTCTTGCCGCCATCTACTATCTGCTTGCGTATATCTTCCAGCTTCTGGCGTGCGTAGTCATTCATTTCCTTTGTTACTGGTGGGTCTATCACTATCTGGCCTATTTCCACCGTAGCAGGAAGCAGTGGTAAACTATCAACCGGTATCTTATCAAAGAATAACTTTACTTCAGCTGGTGTTACCTTAGTGCTCTTCAGTATATCGCCAGACATTTTCTGCGCTATCAAGTCTTCCTTCACCCCATCGCGCATATCTTCTTTCAGCTGGTATATGGTACGGCCTGCTACCTGCTCCAGCTTTTCTTTAGAGCCATAGGCGCGTATGTAATACCGGATACGGTTGTCAAGATTGCCCTCTACCTCATCGTCGCTAACTATTACGCTATCACGCTCTGCCTGCTCAGATAAAATCTTCTGGGCTATCATCTGCTGCAGCAACTGGCATTTTACAGTAGCATCGTTAGCCCCCGTTGGGTCCTGCTGCTTTGCCTGTGCCATCTGTCCTTCCAGCTCTGACTGTAGTATTATCTTATTGCGTCCTACTACTGCAATTATCTTATCAGCGCTCTGCGTGGTCTGGGCATGCAGAGGTTGTATAAATAGTAAAGCCGCAAGTAAGGCGGTAAGTGCCATACTGCCGGCAGAGAAGACCTTTTTACAAGAAATCATGATACCTGGAGGAAAATTGTTAGAGGGGCAAAAGTAACGTTTTGGTGGCTATATATTAACCGCGCTTCTATTTTTAACTTTTATGCTATTTTTTCTTCTTTATAAACAACCCGTCCATATCCCCGTCATTATGGTAATCGGTGGGCTCCTCTATCAAAGGGTGCTGCTTTGCCCATGTTTCGTAACTGGGTATGGCATCCGGGTGGAATTTCTTCCAGGCCTCATCTTCCTGCAAATTATCGGTCTTGCCGAAGATCCATTCATTATACGCCTCGAAGTATCCGTTCCGCAGCATATCGTCATGATATGTATACATACTAAAATGAAATCTTTTAGCATACGTGTTCATCCATTCCATTATAAAACGGGTGCGCAGCATGGTAAGGCTTTCTGTATTGATACCATCGCTTACCACAGGTGATAGCCTGATAAGGGTAGTGCGCACCGCCTCATCAAATGAAGAAGCCATACCCTCTTTTTTATTAGCCCCGAAAACGGGCACATCATCGCTGTTTGTATTGTAGAATAGCTTTTTGTAAGCGTCCAGCACCATTTTCTTTGTTTCATCTGCGCGCGGAGTGCTGCGTTCCTTGTTCACGAATATCTCGCCATATATAATGGTCCATACCACTTTTTTGGTATTAAGATAAGTGCGTGCTGCTTCATAATAGTTCAGATGATAGGCAGGGTCTTTATGTATGCCGTCCAGCCAGGTCTCCAGCGCTTTGGCAGGCTCATTTTCCTGCTCGTAATGCTTGCCCAGCTCATGATACAGGATACCGGAATTCTTGTATTTGTCCAGGCCCTCTTCCAATGTCTCTTTTGCCTTTTTCTTCTCTCCGGTTGCATCTTCACTCGCTGCCATTACCTCATAACCCTGATCATCGGCCTTTCCTGATTTAATAAGGGGTTGCAGGGTTGCTATTGACTTTTTATAGTCGCCGCTCAGGTAGTATGCATTGCCAAGGTCACGAAACAATATCATTTGTTTAGGTGCCAGTTGTATAGCATGGTTGTAAGTGATAATAGCCATTTTAAAATTACCCGAAGACAGGTATTCGCGCCCCTGGGCATACATCTGTTCTACCTCCGGCGATGGCCATACAGGTTGCACTACCTGTGCTTTTAGCGCTCGGGGCGTAAGCAGCAGGCAAATGCTAAAGGGGATATATAGAAGCTTCTGCAACATTTTCGCCGCAAAAGTACCGTAAAAAAATTCACAATGTGATCATTGTAAATATTCTGTACCATACAGCAGGTATAGGGTAATCTTTATGTAATTTTCATTTATAATGAATAATAAGATCAGAAAAATAGGGGTGCTTACATCGGGTGGCGATAGTCCGGGTATGAATGCTGCCATAAGGGCTGTAGTAAGGACCGCTTTGTATTACGACCTGGAGGTATACGGTATACGCCGGGGTTACCAGGGGATGATAGAGGGCGATATATACCGTATGCATACTACAGATGTAGCCAACATCATACAGCGCGGCGGCACTATACTGAAGACGGCTCGAAGCAAGGAATTTATGACCGAACAGGGCATGAAGAAAGCCTACAACCAATTACAGAAACATGATATAGAGGCATTGGTACTGATAGGTGGCGATGGTACTTTCCGTGGAGCTACTCAATTCTTTGAGCAGTATACGATACCAGCAGTAGGTGTGCCCGGTACTATAGATAAAGACCTGGGCGGCACAGACCACACCATAGGCTTTGATACCGCACTGAATACTGCGGTGGAAGCAATAGATAAGATACGAGATACTGCCGAAGCGCACGACCGCCTGTTTGTAGTAGAGGTAATGGGGCGCGATGCGGGGTATATAGCCCTTAATAGCGGTATAGCCTGCGGTGCGGAAGATATACTGATACCAGAGAGTAAAACAAATATTAAAGAGGTGCTGGATAGGATAGACCGTGATGAGCGCCGAAAAAAACAGGTGCATATACTGGTAGTGGCAGAGGGCGATGGCCTGCACGGTGGTAAAGGGATATTTGACCATATAAAGGAGCGGTTCCCCACTCTGGATACCAGGTTGTGTGTGCTGGGCCATATACAGCGGGGAGGGGCGCCAAGCTGTGCCGACAGGGTGCTGGCAAGCAGGCTGGGATATGGCGCTATACAGGCATTGCGCAATGACCGCACCCAGGTTATGGCAGGGATCGTAGATGGAAAGCTGGCGTATACCCCATTCAGGAATTCTACTAAACAAAACAGCCATATCAGTGAGGATATGCTGGAAATGATAAGAGTATTATCAGTGTAAAAGGGTAAATAATAATGGGCTGCATTTGCAGCCCATTATTATTATCTGAAAGTGAGTGAATTAATTCTTGTCATCGGCAGATGGACCATACATACCAGGTACGGGTACATCATTAAGGCGCAGGTACACAGAAAGCTGCCCGCGGTGATGGTACAGGTGGCTCAGCGAAAAGCTGCGCACTACTGCCGCCTTTGGCATTTCAAATATGGTATGTCCGTTATGTAATAGTTTCCAGCTCTTCTTCATATGCTCATCGCTGGCACTTTCCAGCGCCGCTACTGCATCATTTACATTTTTATCGTGCAGGGCTACCAGTTCTTCATTGGTTGTAACCTTAGTAGGGGTATTGGTGTTTTTACCCAGGTCCAGTTCATCGGTATTAATGGTAATGCCTACCCACGTTGGCAGTTCGGCTACATGTGTAGCAAGTCGTCCCAGTGTCATTGATTTATCGTGTGGCTTCCAGTCCGCCTTATCAAGTGGTACGCGTTCCAGCATTTTTCTGGTGCTGGCTGCTTCATTTTTCAGTTCTGCTATTAGGTGCTGATTCATTCCCATAACGTTAGATTTTAATGCAATTAAGTGAAATTATCCCATCAAATAATTACTTTCAATTCATTTAACTATCAATTTATTTATGATGAAGCGTATAGCTGTGCTGGTAGCTGCTGTTATGCAACTGGTAAGCCTTACCGGGTGCGCACAGCGTTACAATGGCAATATGCTGGCTATCGCCTTTTATAACTGCGAGAATTTTTTTGATACCCGGCATGCTGCTGGCAAGATGGATGAAGAGTTTACACCGGAAGGGAAGTATCATTATACCGAAAGGATATACCGGCAAAAAGTACACAACATAGCTACTGTGATACAGCGGCTTGCAGGGGGTGAAACAGGCAGAGGCGCCTCGCTCATAGGCCTTGCGGAGGTGGAAAATGACCATGTGCTGAATGACCTGGTATCAGAGCCGGCTATAGCCCAGCGCCACTATAAGTATATATGGTTCAATGGTCCCGATGAGCGGGGAATAAATATTGCAATGCTTTATGACCCGTCTGTGTTTCGTCTTATAAAGGCGGATCCGGTGCATGTATCGCTTGATGGCACAGGGGGCAAGGAGACTACGCGCGATGTGTTGCATGCCTATGGCGTACTGGCCGGTGATACGGTACATATACTGGTAAACCACTGGCCTTCGCGAAGGGGCAAAGAAGAAGAAAGCGTACGTAAGCGTGCAATAGCTGCTGGGGTTGACAAAAGTATTGTTTCAACCATCTTCGCGGCCAATAGGAATGCACGGATCATAATAATGGGCGACCTGAATGATAACCCTACCGATGCCAGCGTAAAAGAAGTGCTGGGCACAAAAAACAATGAAAATGAGGTAGGCCTGCAAGATCTTTACGACCCTATGGAAGCCCTGTATGCAAGCGGACAGGGAACGCTGGAGTACAAACATAAATGGGACCTTTTTGACCAGATCATATTATCAGGCCGGTGGCTGCATAAAAGCAAGGGATGGCATTTTGATAAGGCAGTGATATTCAACGAGGATTTCCTGGTAGATCATTATAAAAAGATGGATGGCTACCCGCACAGGTCATTTGCAGGTACGCACTGGATAAATGGCTACAGCGATCATTTCCCGGTTATAGTTTATCTAAAAAAATAATAAGCGCATTTTATCAATCCGGCACTTTCGTATTATATTAGCAGGTATGGCAGATGAATTAATGTCTATAACACTATGGCTGGCGGGGCGCAGCTACCGCATCAGGATAAAGCCACATGAGGAAGAAACCGTGCGCAGGGCAGTAAAGCTGGCAGATGATAAGATGAGGGAGCTGCGCCAGCACTATGCCGGCAAAGACGATCAGGATTTCCTGGCAATGTGCCTGCTTATGTACGCCGCCGATGGTGCAGTAGATAACACCCACAACCCGGTAACCGAAAGCCTTGTGAATGAAATGGTGGCGAGGATAGAAAAGGTGATGGGGTAAGTTTTTCTGGATACTTAATGTGGATATCTTCTTTTGGAAAAGGCTCATTCCCAATAGTATCTTAGCAATATGCACCTTATTCTCGATCACCCCCATTCAAACTTCCGTTTTCAATTCAAATTTCCGCCGGAAGTTTCACTGCCAAACCCGCATCTATACACCATATCACAAATTAGGACAATGGAAGTTTGCGGAAGTTTGAAAATATTTTAGAATCTGTGTTTATTAAACCCCATTCATCGCTTTTTGATTTTTTAGCGGAAAACGTTTACTTTTCAGCTTCGCTTAATTTGAATTTTCACAATATATGGTCATTGGAGTATTGAAGGAAGCAGTCCCTGAAACACGCATTTCTATGGTGCCCGAGATAGCTGCTGCACTGGTAAAGATGAATGTAGCGGTATGGATAGAGGAGGGTGCAGGTGATAATGCCTTTTACAGCGATAAATCGTTTACCGATGCAGGTGCCATAATTAATAACAAGCAAGCCATTTGTAGCGGTGCGGATATAATACTTTCCATAAATACAGATAACATACCAAAGACCATAAAGACGAATGCGGTAATAATAGGGGTGTACCAGCCATTATTTAATGTGGCCCTGATGCAGGAATGGGCAGGTAATGGTATCACGGTATTCAGCATGGATACCATACCACGTACTACCCGTGCACAATCGATGGATGTATTAAGCTCACAGGCCAATATAGCCGGTTACAAGGCGGTGTTGCTTGGTGCTATGCAGTATAGCAGATATTTCCCAATGTTCATGACAGCGGCAGGCAGCATACCACCGGCCAAAGTATTGATATTGGGCGCAGGCGTAGCAGGGCTGCAGGCGGTAGCCACAGCGCGCAGGTTGGGTGCTGTAGTGGAGGTCTTTGATACACGGCCGGCAGTAAAGGAAGAGGTAATGAGCCTGGGGGCAAAGTTTGTAGAAGTGGAAGGGGCAGCCGATGCTTCTAAAGCTGGCGGCTATGCAGTAGAGCAAGATGAAGATTTCCAGAAGCGCCAACGCGATAAGATACATGAGCATATACGCAAGTCGGATATTATAGTGACAACTGCGCAGATACCCGGCCGAAAAGCACCGGTGCTGGTAACCGTAGATATGATAAAGGATATGCGGGCAGGCTCTGTAATTATAGACCTGGCCGCCGCGACAGGCGGTAATACAGACCTGACTAAAAATAATGAAACTGTTGTGTACAATGGTGTGTCTATAATTGGTAACTCTGCGCTGGCGGCTGCTATGCCTGCCGATGCCAGCAAGCTATACAGCAAAAATGTGTTCAACTTCCTGAAGTTGATAATAGATAAGGAAGGCAATACCAATCTTAATTTTGAGGACGACCTTGTAAAAGGTACCTGCATAGTACATAGTGGACAGATAACCAACGAAAGGGTACTTGCCATTGCTAATCCCCAACCCGTAAACGCCTGATAAATGGATACTTTAATAGATATATTCAGTAATGAGGCTACCTACCGGTTGCTTACCATAGTTATACTCTCCATATTCCTGGGTATAGAAGTGATATCGCGCGTGCCGTCTGTGCTGCACACCCCGCTGATGAGCGGCGCCAATGCTATACATGGCGTAGTGGTTATAGGCGCTATAATAGTAATGGGCAAGGCTGCCAGCGATGATTACCTGGCACTGACGCTTGGCTTTCTTGCGGTAATATTGGGTACTTTGAATGTGGTGGGAGGGTTTGTTGTAACTGACAGAATGCTTGAAATGTTTAGTAAAAAGAAAAAGAAACAATCTTAACCCCTTCCTGATATTTATCTATGCAGCAATTTTTGTTGTTACTCAGTTACCTTATAGGCTCCATTACATTTATCATAGGGCTTAAAATGTTGTCGCACCCTGATAAGGCACGCCGTGGCAACCTGATAGCCGCCGCAGGTATGGGGATAGCCATCTTTGCCACAATTTTCCTTTACCGGATACCCAACACGGGCGCACATTTGCACAACTTCGGCTGGATATTCATCGCATTGCTGATAGGCACTATAACGGGCACGCTGACCGCCCGTAAAGTGCAGATGACGAAGATGCCGGAAATGGTAAGTCTTTTTAATGGTATGGGCGGCGCATGCGCCATGCTTATCTCCTTAATAGAATATCATGATGATGCACTGCCACCTGCCGGAAAACTTACCGTTATAGTGCTGGGAATGCTGATAGGCACTGTATCATTTGCAGGCAGCATTATAGCATGGGGCAAACTGAATGGCAAGATCAATGACCATACAATACCCGCAGGGCAGATGGTCAACTTTCTTTTATTGGGAGGAATGGTAGTGATGGCTGTTATGCTGATAGGCGGCTTTTCCACCTCACCTTATTTATTTTACGGCATACTGGTGCTGGCTGCACTGTATGGTATCCTGTTCGTAATGCCCATAGGCGGTGCAGATATGCCTGTGGTAATATCGTTGCTAAACTCCTTTACCGGTGTGGCAGCAGCGTTTGGAGGGTTTTTATATAATAATCCGGTAATGCTTACCGGTGGTATCCTTGTGGGTTCGGCAGGTACCATACTTACTATCCTGATGTGCAAGGCAATGAACAGGTCATTAAAAAATGTATTGATAGGCTCGTTTGGCGGACAGAAGCCCGGGGCCAGCACAGGTACCAAAGAACAAGGTAACTACAAAGAAATATCCCTGAATGATACAGCTACGATAATGGCGTACGCGCAGAAGGTGATGATAATACCCGGCTATGGCCTCGCGGTGGCACAGGCGCAGCACGCTTGCCATGAGCTGGAAAAAGTACTGGAGGATAAGGGAGTGGAAGTGAGTTATGGTATTCACCCGGTAGCAGGCCGTATGCCCGGTCATATGAATGTATTATTAGCCGAAGCGGACGTGCCTTATGAGAAACTTCTGGAAATGGAGGATGCAAATGCACAAATGGGCACGACTAATGTAGTAATGATAATAGGCGCTAATGATGTGGTGAACCCTGCGGCAAAAGAAGACCCTGCCAGCCCTATATTTGGCATGCCGATATTGGAAGTAGAAAAGGCCGGCCATGTAATAGTAAATAAACGAAGCATGAAGCCCGGATACGCCGGTATTGAGAACGATCTTTTTTTCAAGCCAAAGACCTCCATGTTGTTTGGGGACGCCAAAAAAGTATTGCAGGACCTGGTAACTGAATTGAAGCAGGTGTAAAAAATGTGAATAGTTTATGAAATTTGAAACGTTTGATTAAATTTACCTTATGAAAAATAAAAACTCGAGCCTTTTTATTACTTTATTAGCAACGTTCTCCTGTTTTCTGTTGGTGATATATACGTCGTGCCAGAAAACTAACAATAATAAATATACGTGCGAGAACCTGAATTGTACCAACGGCGGTGTGTGCAGAAATGGTGTATGTTACTGCCCTAACGGCTACCAGGGTAATAATTGTGATACCGGATGGAACCATAAATTTATAGGTGTCTGGAATGTACATGAAACACTGACCTCATCGGATACTGTAGGTATAAAGAAAGATTCGCTGTATGTGATCAACATTACTCCGGCCACTGCCAGCTCCACAGGCATCGCATCACCTACAGCATTTTTCATGAATAATTTTCTGAATAACCCGCGCATCAACAATGTAGGATGCGTGGTAGATAGCCCTTCTACGAAATTCCATTTCCAACCCGGGCAGTCATTTAATGGCAATAGCCTGGTAATAATATCAGGCAATGGCAGCATCAATACCACTGGCGATGCGCTAACCGGCACATATACCCGTATACACCTTGGCGCTACTACAGTTATATACGATACGCTTACCTTCCTGATGACCCGGCAATAATAATATTTACGCTTAATAATATTTTTACTCCGGCCACTGCCGGAGTTTTTATTTTAGCAAGCCAAAAAAACCGTTGAAATAGGATAAAAATAATTTGTAAAAATCATTTAGTTACCTACTTTTGCAATCCCATTTACGAATGGTTAGTTCTTAAAAAGTTTAGTTAGCCACTTTAGCTCAGCTGGTAGAGCAACTGATTTGTAATCAGTAGGTCGCTGGTTCGATTCCGGCAAGTGGCTCACGATATTTGTGATATATGATTTTTGATTTTGTGGTTTTGTTATCATAAAAATAATTTATCTGATCATTGATATGGCCGGGCAGATACCCAAGCGGCCAACGGGGGCAGACTGTAAATCTGCTGTCTTACGACTTCGGAGGTTCGAATCCTTCTCTGCCCACGCGCAATTTTAGCATAGAGGCAACTCTGTGCTAATTATAATGCGGGAGTAGCTCAGTTGGTAGAGCGACAGCCTTCCAAGCTGTAGGTCGCGGGTTCGAGCCTCGTCTCCCGCTCAATTGATTGAGCAGTTTTCACCAAGGCGTTAAAGGCACGCCCGGTTGAAAACTATAATCATTAAATGGAAGTAAGCTGTTGTAGCTCAGCGGTAGAGCACTTCCTTGGTAAGGAAGAGGTCGGCAGTTCAATCCTGCTCAACAGCTCTCTGGTAAGTGCGGATGAAACGTGTGTATTAAATGTAAAATAGGTTCTGTAAAGACCTGATAATAGAAACAAAACAATAAAAAACAACGCTTTTTAAAAACAATAACAATGGCAAAAGAAACCTTTAAGCGGGAAAAACCCCACGTTAACATTGGTACCATTGGCCACGTGGACCATGGTAAAACTACTCTCACGGCGGCAATCACAACTATTCTGGCAAATAAAGGTTTGGCAGAAAAGAAAGGATATGATGAAATAGATGCTGCACCTGAAGAAAAAGAACGTGGTATCACAATCAATACTGCACACGTAGAATATTCAACTGCTAATCGTCACTATGCGCACGTTGACTGTCCGGGACACGCTGATTATGTGAAGAACATGATCACTGGTGCTGCCCAGATGGATGGTGCTATACTAGTAGTAGCTGCTACTGATGGACCAATGCCACAAACTAAAGAACACATACTGCTGGCTCGCCAGGTAGGCGTTCCACGTATCGTGGTGTTTATGAATAAAGTAGATCTGGTTGATGATCCGGAAATACTGGAACTGGTTGAAATGGAAATTCGTGAGCTGCTTAGCAAGTATGATTATGATGGTGATAACACACCGGTTATACAAGGTTCTGCTACAGGCGCACTAGCTGGCGAAGAAAAGTGGGTAAAGGCTGTAGAAGATCTGATGGATGCGGTAGATAGCTACATCCCATTGCCTCCACGTCCTATCGATCAGCCATTCCTTATGTCTGTTGAAGATGTGTTTACAATTACTGGCCGCGGTACAGTTGCGACTGGCCGTATAGAACGCGGTATCATTAAAGTTGGCGAAAACGTTGAAATAGTTGGTTTCAATGAAGAGCCACTTTCTTCTACCGTTACTGGCGTGGAAATGTTCAAGAAACTGCTTGATCAGGGCCAGGCTGGTGATAATGCCGGTCTTCTCCTCCGTGGTATTGAAAAGAAAGATATCCGCCGTGGTATGGTTCTTTGCGCACCTAAAACCATTACTCCACATACTGAATTCAAGGGTGAAGTATATGTACTGAGCAAAGAAGAAGGTGGACGTCACACTCCATTTTTTAACAAATACCGTCCCCAGTTCTATTTCCGTACTACAGATGTAACAGGTGAGTGCGAACTGCCTGCAGGTGTAGAAATGGTAATGCCTGGCGATAACGTGAACCTGCATGTAAAACTGATAGCGCCAATAGCTATGGAAAAAGGTCTGAAATTCGCAATACGCGAAGGTGGCCGTACAGTAGGTGCCGGACAGGTAACTGAAATAATCAAGTAATAACTAATTAGTTGTTATATAAAAACTGCCACCCTTATGGGTGGCAGTTTTGTTTTATTACATTTGAGTAATATTAATAAATTTTATACTGGATATTTAATGAACACCAAACTATTTTTAACCACATCGTTTAGTCTTACGTCTATTACCTAAAGCCCCTAAATTATACCTTATGAAAAAAATGCTCCTTACCCTGTTAGTGCTTATAACTGCACACTTTTCGTTTGCCTGTACAGCAAGCTTTACTTCTTCTTCCTACGCCTATGGGAGTAGTTTGTTGAATTATTATTTCAGCAATACCTCCAGCTATGGTACTACAACCGGCTATAGTGTAAGAACCACTATTTATTTTGGAGACAGCACCTCTATGGCTATAGACACTATAGGTGGTACAAGTCATAACTATTCTGCAACAGGTACCTACACAGTATCCTTGGCGATTAGGGTGTATGATAGTGCTACAGGTACAACCCATTGCTCAGACAGCACTGCTTCCAGCGTCACTGTCAGTTACCCCTCTTGTGGGTTTACTATCGCTACAACTTACGGCACAGGCGGAGCCGTTACATACACAGCTACTTGCCCAGCCGGTACCTCATCCCTGCACTATTACTGGACTTTTGGCGATGGTACGAGCGCTACAGGTAATCCGGTAACGCATACCTATAGCTATAATGGAGTATATAATGTAAGTGTAAGGGATACCAATGGTGCCGTGCCATGTACGTATTATAATTCAACTACCGCCACTGTTCTTTCTACTGCTACTGACTGTAGTAAAATGCATAGTGGATTTATTACATTTCCATCAGTTGCAATACTATATTTTGATAATACAACACTGCATCCTTTAACCAAAGCAACCGCAAATTGGGATTTTGGTGATGGTAGCACATCTACTACTTATAGCCCCCGTCATGCATACACAGTAAGCGGAATATATACGGTTAAATTAAGGACAAGTTATTATGATAGTTTAACAAGTACATTGGTTTGCCGGGATACCGCTGATTCTACTGTAATAGTGCTTGTTCCTAATACTATTACAGGCTATATTTATAGGGATTCATCTGTTGGTCCACATGTTCCTGATTATAAAATTTGGCTAATAACTTATGATTCAGCGACGAGTATAATTTCAGCAATCGATTCAACAACAGCTATTGGAAGCTATGCTAATTATACTTTTGACAGTGTAGCTACGGGCTCCTATCTTGTAAAAGCAATGATTACTAATGGCCCCTCATCAGGCGCTGGATATGTGCCTACCTACCATGACTCAAGTGTGTACTGGAGTGGTGCTCAATACATTAGTCATACGTCTGGTACCATAAGCTATGCAGATATTTTTATGCAAAAGGGAACTGTAACCACTGGCCCTGGTTTTGTGGGAGGGAATGTACTGTACGGTGCAGGCAGGAGTTCGGGCACTACCGGCACTGTAGGGGCACCAGTAGTTGGGTTGATTATTTATATACGCAATAGCAGCAATAAAGTGCTGGCAAGCAGCATTACTGATGCATCTGGCAATTATAGCTTTAGCAACCTACCAATAGGTAGCTATAGCATTTATCCGGAATCAATGGGATTGACCACAACACCTGCTACTGCTGTAGTAAGCGCAAGTAGCGTCAGTGTCCATAACGTGAACTTCAAGCAGAACTCAACATCAATAGCGCCCATCGCTACATCAGTAGGCAATACTGCCCCTGCCCAAAGTTTTGTTATCTATCCTAATCCTGCTAAGGGGCATATAACGATACAATGGAGTGATAATGCTACAGGAAGCGCGGATATTACGATCAGTAATATAACCGGCCAGAAAGTGTATCATACGCTACTGAACAGAGATGGTAATGATAGTAATACTATTTATCTTTCACAGCTACAGCCGGGCATGTACTTTATTAATGTTGCTACAGTAGCTACTTCCAACACAATGAAATTAATGTTGCAATAACTTACGTCAAATAGGATGGCAGTTTTGGCATATAAAATTCTATTTTTTAACCATTGTAATTACTATTGCGTCTATATAGGAACAACCACTAAAAATATTGTGATATGAAAAAAATGCTCCTTACCCTGTTAGTGCTTATAACTGCACATTTTTCGTATGCCTGTACTGCAAGTTTTAGTAAGTATGCCTATCCGTATGACAGTAACTTACTGAGCTGGTATTTTACAAATACCTCTTCTTTTGGCTCCACATCAGGATATGCTGTTAGCACTATGCTTTACTTTGGTGATGGCACGTCTACCTCATCATCCCCTACCGGCAGCTTGAGCCATAATTACTCAGCCACTGGCACCTATACAGTAAAGATGGTCATAAAGGTATATGATAGCTCTACAGGTACTATCCATTGTTCAGATAGTACTACGTCCAGCATTACCGTCAGCTATCCACCCTGCGGATTTACTGTCAGCACTACTTCTGGTACAGGTGGTTCGGTAACTTATACCGCTAGCTGCCCCGCAGGTACATTAGGGCTTACTTATTACTGGGATTTTGGCGATGGTACATCTGGTACCGGGAACCCCGTTACTCACACATACAGCACAAATGGCAACTATACAGTAAATGCATTGGATACCAATGCCACGGTGCCATGTACCTATAATAATTCTTTTACTACGCATATAACCAGCGTGCCAATTACGTGCAGCACGTTGCATAGCAGCTTTACGAAATCCGTATCAGGCGCTACTGTTTACTGTTCTAATACTACAACCCATACGGGTACCACGGCTATGGCACATTGGACCTTTGGTGATGGTGCTTCATCAACATCCTACTCTCCCAGCCATACTTACACGGCAACGGGCACTTACACAATCAAACTAAGGACTTTATACTATGATACTACTTTAACGACGTTGTATTGCACCGATTCTACTACATCTTCTGTTACAATTTCCACAATACCAAATTCGGTTACAGGCTATGTATATCGCATGGATTCAACCGTGGGTCCTGCATTGCCTAACTACAAAGTATGGCTTATCAGCTATGATGCACCTACCAGCATGATATCTGCGTTAGATTCTGTATCTATGACATGGCCTGTTATGTCTTATACTTTCAACAGCGTGGTTGCGGGTAACTACCTTATAAAGGCCGAGATCACTAATGGTGCAACAAGTGGCACCGGGTATGTGCCTACCTATCATGATTCAAGCGTTTATTGGAGCGGAGCCTATAATATTGCGCACTCAACCGGAACAGTAGATCATGCAAATGTGTACCTGATGAAAGGCACAGTAACTACCGGCCCTGGTTTTGTGGGAGGGAATGTACTTTATGGCGCAGGCAGGAGTTCGGGCACTACCGGCACTGTAGGCGCACCTGTAGTTGGGTTGATTATTTATATACGCAATAGCAGCAATAAGGTGCTGGCAAGCAGCATTACTGATGGGTCTGGTAATTATAGCTTCAGTAACCTGCCTACAGGTACTTATAGCATCTATCCGGAATCAATGGGATTGACCACAACACCTGCTACTGCTGTAGTAACCGCAAGTAGTACAAGTGTCCATAACGTGAATTTCAAGCAGAACTCTATATCAATAGCGCCCATCGCTACATCAGTAGGCAATACTGCCCCTGCCCAAAATTTTGTTATCTATCCTAATCCTGCTAAGGGGCATGTAACGATACAATGGAATGATAATGCTATGGGAACGGCGGATGTTACGATCAGTAATATAACCGGCCAGAAAGTGTATCATACGCTACTGAACAGAGATGGTAATGGTAGCAGTACCATCTATCTTTCACAGTTGCAGCCTGGCATGTACTTTATTAATGTTGCTACAAAGGAAGGTCAAACTATAAGCAAGATCGCATTACAATAAAAAATTGATCAATTTTTAACCATACGCCACCTGATTTGCAGGTGGCGTATGGTTATTAAAAAAACCTTCAAATTTTTTTAACCTTTGCACATTTCTATACGTCTTGTATAGTAACCCCCATTGCCCGCCCCTATAAACCCTTAATGATCTCTAGGAATTGATTACCTATTATAAATTATTAGACACAGCTATTTCAATATCTGTCAAAGAGAATTAAATTTATGAAGGAAAGTCAATATAATCAGATCACTCTATAACTCTACCTGTGATCATAAACATTCGGAACTTTTTTAAACCGCAAAATTTCCTTGTAAAAGCCTGATTTTACGGGAACAGAGTTGAGTTTTGCCAGAAAATATCTTTTTGCAGGTCAGGCGGTTTAGGTCTCACTCTGC
>JACDGL010000006.1 GCA_013815385.1 Taibaiella sp.
ATTTAAGTTAGGGGATCTGAACCCTGGCGAGTGCACGAGCCTACCGTATGCCTATATATTAAGGAAAGCGGATCTGGATGCGGCGTTTGCGTCTACGAAAGCTAAATGGAACAGCTTTGGGGATACCAATACGTATGTAACGGGCGATACCTCGATCGTGTGTAAGAACAGCATCATTACGATGAACATTGTAAATGGTGGCTGCCACGACTGGAGCTGGACATCCTCTACTGGCAACTATATTTTCCCGACCACAGGTACAACCGTTAACGTTCAGGTAGACAGCACCCCTGTCCACCTTCAGGCAATAGGTAAGAACGGTTCCTGCCTTCAGGACACCATCAACATGACCATTATCCCCACGATCGTGATCACCCCCGTGGTGTCAGATATACATTACTGCATCGGCAACACAGCGGTACCGCTGAAGGCGATCGCGTCACCTTCCGTTACCCTTCGCTGGTATACGAGCGATCCTGCAGACACCGGCAGCACAGTAGCCCCGACCCCCCCTACCACAGCTATAGGTACGTTTACCTACTATGTAGAGGGTCATTTTAAAGGCTGCACCAGTGCAAGGCTACCGATTGTAGTAACCGTTTCCTTCCCGCCACCACCACTGGTAGTGAGCAGCAACGGTCCTTTGTGCCTTGGGGAACAAGTGAACCTGAGCGCCACCCCGATACCCGGCAGCAAATACTTCTGGAGCGGCCCTAATGGATATAAGAGCAACATACAGAACCCGGTGATACCAGTAGCCAAGGCAACAGACTCCGGCCTGTACACCCTGGTAGACAGCTTCCAGGGCTGCCCAACACAGACAGCGACAGTGAACCTGCTGGTAGATAACGTATTTGCAAAAATAGTGACCAACCGGCCTGCGGCCTGTATCCAGGACAACCTGCTACTTAATTTTGCAGGCAACATACCGGATACGAACAGCACGATACAATGGAACTTTGCAGGCGGCCGCATAGTAAAAGGCGACAATACCGGCAGCAGCAAAGGCCCCTATACAGTAAGCTGGGACAGCCTGGGCAACAAGCTGGTAACGGTACGGGTACAGAACTGGCGATGCATATCGCAGGTAACCGATACGATACCGGTAGTATTTGCCCCCACCGTATCCTTTGACCTGCCCAAGATCATCTGCGTAGGAGATACGATAGGAGTAAAAGTAGCCGACTACAGCCTGACCAACGCCAACGCATTCATCTGGGACTTTAACGGAGCCACAGAGATCAGCGCAGGCAGCGGATCAGCCAGGGGCAACTACCAGATCGCCTACCATACCCCCGGGCAGAAGATACTGAGCCTGTCAATAGACTATGGCATCTGTATCCGTGACCCCTTCCTGGATACGGTAACGGTACGTCCATTGCCCGATGCAAGGATAACGGGCATCAGCAGAAATGACATCTGCGGCGGCGATACAGCTACCCTTACAGCGGTACTGTACCCTAACTATAAATACTCGTGGTCACCGGTACAGTTCTTCAGTGTAGCACAGCTGCACGAGGGAAGCAATGTAATAACCGGAGCCATAGCCTATAGCGGCAACGTGTACCTGACAGCAAGGGACCAGTATAACTGCGTGGCCACCGACAGCTTTATGGTACAGACAGAGCCCTGCTGCGAAGTGACGTTCCCGAGTGCCTTCACCCCGAACGGGGATGGCCGTAACGACGTGTTCAAACCGATCACTGCAGGCAACCACCATGTGCGCGTACTTCGGGTAGTGAACAGGTATGGCCAGACAGTGTTCGAGAGCAATGTGGAGAAAGATGGCTGGGATGGCAGGCACAACGGAGTGCCGCAGGATATGGGCACCTACTACTATTACTTCAGCTACGAATGCAATGGCAGGGTGATAGAAGAAAAGGGTGACCTGACCCTGATAAGATAAATAAAGAGTCATTTTATATGTACGGCCCCGGTAACGAAAGTTATCGGGGCCGTATTGTAATGTGAAAGTCCTTTAACATACCAGCAACATAACTGCACCCAACCTATACGTAACTTAGAGTGTCTTAATACGAAGGAGTAAAAGCCTCTTATTAACAAAAAGTATTTACTATAGTCCTTATAGTTAACTTAATAGATAACCGCTCAATTACAACGCCATGAAAAAACAAATTATATACATTATTAACATGCTGGTTCTTACGTGTATCTCTGCACATGCGTGGGCACAGCCTGCGGCGCCAACAGTTACAGGTAACAAAAGCTATTGCGCCGGAACTACAATATCATTAACCGCCAGCTCACCCGCTGCCGCCCCTACATATACCTGGACCGGGCCGGGTGTAAGTGGTACCTATACCGGTGCTACGTTAACAATAGCAGGCGCCAGCGCTGCAACTGCCGGTACTTATAATGTAACCGTAACATCGGGCGGGCAAACTTCAGCACCTACCAGTACTAAAATAATAGTTGTAGCTACACCCACCAATCCCTACGCCCCTACGCCTACATACAGTTATTGCCAGGGTGCTAACAGTACAGCGTTAAATGCTGTAGGCGTAAATATGCTGTGGTATACTACTGCAACCGGCGGTGTTGGTAATGCTGTGCCTCCTAGTCCATCTACAGCTATTGCGGGTACCTATTATTATTATGTGTCGCAGACCGTAAATGGCTGCGAAAGCGGAAGGACCACCATAACAGTGAATATAAAAGCAAAGCCAAGTGCGCCCCTAGTAAATAAAGTAGTTTATTGCCAGAACGATGTATCTACACCCCTCGCTGCTGCCGGCGCAAACCTGCTTTGGTACACTACCTCTTCTGGCGGTATTGGCAGCCCTATAGCGCCAACACCCATTACCTCTTATGCAAACACTGTATATTATTATGTGAGCCAGACGGCAAATGGTTGCGAAAGCGACAGGACACAAGTACCTTTAATAGTAAACTATAGGCCGAATGCACTCATAGTAGCCAGCAGGCCCTTTGTTTGCCAGCACGATACGATCAGTTTTATCTACTTCGGTAACGCTAAGGCAGATGCATCCTACAATTGGTCAGCGCCGAGTGGTAATACAATAGTAAGCGGTGCCGGACAGGGTGCCATTACCGTTAGATTTGACCAGTCGGGTAAGCAACCGGTAACATTAATAGTTTCGAACAATGGCTGTAGTAGCGCAGTAGCTACCTACAATGTAGATGTGCGTCAGTCGCCTGTAGTGCCGGTAACAGCAACTGTGAATGTATGTATAGGACAAACAGCTGTAATAGGTATTGGCTATGCAAATGAACACATTGATAATTACGTATGGGATTTTGATAATGCACACGTAATTTATGGCAGCACCGGCGGCGGCCCATATGGCCTGCAATGGGATGTGCCGGGTACTCATATAGTGCAACTGACTACTTATAGCAATAGCTGCCCATCTGTAACTACCAGGGATACAATAAACGTACGTCCCCTTCCGGATGCACATATAGAAGGTGTTAGCAACAATAATATATGCGCAGGAGATAGTATTGCTTTTACTGCAGAATCTTACAATCCGGCTTATCATTATCAATGGCAGCCAACCGGCTATTTTGGCAACGTAACCAACCTGGGTACCGTATATGGTTTTATAGACCAGCCGGGTTATATTTCGTTGAAAGTAACATCACCTTTTGGTTGTGAGGCAACTGATAGTACACTGATTACTGCAAGACCCTGCTGCAGCGTTTACTTCCCTAATGCATTTACACCTAATGGAGATGGCAGGAATGATATATTCCGCCCGTTGGGTAGCGGTGGGCATTACAATGTTAAGGTTTTTCGTGTAGCTGACCGCTGGGGCCAGTTGATGTACGAAACCACTGATTTTAAAACAGGATGGGATGGCAAACACAATGGGGCTGCACAGGATATGGGCAGCTACTATTACTTTATAGAATACACCTGCCCTAACGGCAAGACCTTTAAAGAAAAAGGAGAAGTGCTGCTGGTGAGGTAATAGATTTTTCAAGATGGATAAGCAGTGAATGCCCCGTGTAATAGCGGGGCATTTTTTTATTTGGTACTATTAAAAATCAATCGTAATATCGCAATAAATAGATGAATATGGGGGCCAGCAAAACAGAGCTATTCACCAAAAAGCAAAATGAACTGGCAGCTATGGCCAAAGCCCTGGGGCACCCTGCGCGTATAGCCATATTGCAGCAACTGGTAAAAACGAATAGCTGCATATGCGGCGATCTGGTGGATGAGCTGGGACTGGCGCAACCCACAATATCGCAGCATCTGAAGGAACTAAAACAAGCGGGGCTGATACAGGGTACTGTAGAAGGCGTAAGCGTTTGCTATTGTATTAACCCTAAGGTATGGACGCAGTACCGTAACCTGCTTACGGATTTCTTCGGGGAAATAATTATCAGGGATAAAAAGTGTTGTTAGCATCATTAAAAACCAAAAAGGATGAACACAAGCGAACAGGAACTAAAGAAGCTGGTACACCAGAAATACAGTGAGATAGCACTACAGGATAAGGATAGTAACATGAGCTCCTGCTGTGGCGCCAGTTGCTGTAGCACAGAGGTGTATAATATAATGAGCGATGACTATACGCAAATGGAAGGGTACAATGCGGATGCAGACCTGGGACTTGGGTGCGGGCTGCCAACAGAGTTTGCAAAAATAAAGGAAGGGGATATAGTTATAGATCTTGGCAGCGGGGCAGGTAACGATTGTTTTGTAGCGCGTGCCCATACAGGGGAAAAGGGAAAGGTGATAGGCATAGACTTTACCGAAGCTATGATAGATAAGGCAAGAGCAAATGCTGACAAGCGCGGGTATAATAATGTAGAGTTCAGGTTTGGAGATATAGAAACCATTCCGGTAACTGCCAATGCCGCAGATGTAGTGGTAAGCAACTGTGTGCTGAATCTTGTACCAAACAAAGAAAATGTTTTTAAAGAAATATTCAGAGTATTAAAAACAGGCGGACATTTCAGCATCTCGGATGTAGTGCTGACAGGAGCGCTTCCTGAAAAGTTAAGGTCGGCCGCCGAAATGTATGCAGGCTGTGTAGCGGGTGCTATACAGAAAGATGATTACCTGGCATTGATAGAAAAAAGCGGATTTAAAAATATAGCGCTACAAAAAGAAAAAGTAATAAATATACCTGATGATATCCTCCAGAATTATTTATCAACGGAAGAGATAACAGCATTGCGTAGTGCGGATAATGGTATCTACAGCATTACGGTATATGCAGAAAAAACAGACGCCTGCTGCGCGCCGGGCTGTTGCTAACCATTGCTATGAAAAAATACATTTCAGAATTTCTGGGTACTTATTTTCTCGTATTTGCCGGCACGGGCGCTATCATTATTAATTCATTGCACCAGGGCGTAATAACACATGCAGGTATAGCCATTACATTTGGGCTGGTAGTAATGAGCATGATCTACGCATTCGGGGATATATCGGGTGCTCATTTAAATCCGGCAGTAAGTATTGCCTTCACGCTTGCGAAAAAATTTCCTGCTGCGCAGTTGCTGCCATACATACTATTTCAATTGGCGGGTGCAATAGCGGCGAGCGCTACATTAAGATTGCTCTTCCCTGCAAATGAATTACTTGGTGCTACCCTGCCATCCGGTACCGAAGCGCAATCTTTTACAATGGAATTGCTGCTTACTTTTTTTCTAATGCTGGTAATATTGAGCGTATCAAGTGACGGAAAAGAAAAAGGAATGTTTGCCGGGCTGGCAATAGGGGCGGTAGTGGCATTAGAAGCAATGTTTGCCGGGCCCGTATGCGGCGCGTCTATGAACCCCGCAAGGTCTATAGGCCCCGCAATTATAAGCGGCCACCTTTATTCATTATGGCTATA
The DNA here is from genome assembly GCA_013815385.1 of Taibaiella sp. Classification (GTDB taxonomy): domain Bacteria; phylum Bacteroidota; class Bacteroidia; order Chitinophagales; family Chitinophagaceae; genus JACDGL01. Next base: position 5,838 of record JACDGL010000006.1, read on the forward strand.
CATTGCAGCCCCTGTACTGGGTGCAGCACTGGCTGTACCTTTGGTTAGGATCTTAAATAATTCTGAAAAATGAAAAACATATTATTCGTGTGTGTAGAGAACAGCAACCGCAGCCAGATGGCACAAGCATTTGCTAAAATAATAGGAAGCGATAAAGTGAATGCTTACAGCGCAGGTAGCAGGCCCTCGGGGAAAATAAATCCTAAGGCCATAGCGGCTATGAAGGAGATAGGCTACGACCTGTCTGCACATGAATCAAAATCGCTGGATGAGATACCCGATGTGCCTTACGAATACGCCATAACTATGGGCTGCGGCGATGAATGCCCTTTAGTAAAGGCGGCACACCGCATAGACTGGAGTATACCCGACCCCAGGAATATGGATGAAGCACAATTCAGGGAAGTAAGGGATACTATAAAGCAAAAGGTAAAAGAGTTGATAGAAAGCATATCATAGGATGCCGATAACCCCGATGAAAAGAACGTCTTACCCTAGCTCATCCGCAAAATTCCTCAACACTATTTTCAAAAACACCAATAACCCGTACCTTCATACGCTCAAAATTCCGCAACATGGCAGCAAGAAAACGCATCGCAAAAAAACTCCCCGAATTCAGGTTAACGAAGGAACATAACGAGCCAGAAGAAACTGACCTGAAGAAGGTAAAGGCCGAGTTGCTCAAAGAAATAGAAGAAAACGAAAAGAACTCCCAGGACTGGTACGATAAGGAGCTCGACAAGAACCTGAAACAGCAGAAGTAAGAAGCCATTTCTTATCAAGATATACGTTTCTATTTACTGAAATCAATGATCAATGCTGCACAACAAATTTTTCCGCATGCCGCATAGTTGCGTTGCCCACCTCGAGATAATAGATACCAGATGAATAACCCGAAACATTAATTGCTTCTGTTGCAGCAGGCTGTGATAGTTTCCGGGTAAAAATTATTTTTCCGGAGACATCCGTAATGCTTAATGAAACATTTGAAGTGTGTTCCAGTCCTTTTATATGTATGATGCCAGCGGCAGGATTTGGCGATAGCGAATAGGTAAAAGGATTAAGAGAACCTTGCACACCCGTAGTATGTGCCAGCCTGAACCTGGAAAGGTAAGGGGTGCTGCTATAAGAGAAAAACGTAGGTACGCTATGGGAACCAAAATGTATAGCAGTGCTATCGTACCCGTTACCTGTTACCCATGTATTGTAGCCATTTGTAGCCATGTGCGTAGCACTGACAGATAAGCCAACAGAGGACATGGTCCAATTGACTGCACCCGCTGTATTGTAGTTGGCAACGGTAACGCCGCCACTAATAGAATTTGTACTGCTGACACCATTACCCCAGTTTATATTTCCCCTTGCCCTGGTAAGTACCGAAAGCGAGCTATCGGGATTGAGGGTGGTATGGGTGGCGCTGCTTACCATAGCATCGCCATGTAAAGAATCATTCAATTGCGTTACCCAATGTACCTGGCCGTTGCTATCAAGCATAGCAACCAGAAAATCACTTACCCATTGGGCCCTGTGCAGATGGAACGTACCTAAGGTAAGTGTGTCATCAACAGAGCCGCTATAGTATATCTGGTTATTATTAAGCACGGTAACCTTGCGCTGCGCAAGCGTAACATCGTGCATAAATATAGACCAGTCGTACTGTCCATTTGCATGGTAGCGTACTATATAATTAGGGTACGAAGAGGAGGATGGAATAGTAAGCGTGTGGCCATTAAAATTAGCAGTGTTGGATGCCAACCCAGTAACATAAATATTGCCGTCGTTATCCACATCAACAGAGGATAAAAAAGCAGGTGAGCCCGATTGTTTAAGAACAGCGAGCCTGTTGCCGGTATTAAGATCATAATTATAGAGAGTGGCAAAACCACCCGAATCTACCGGCATGTATAACGCTCCGTTCCTGATCGTAAAGAAAGAAGTAGTGGCAGTATAATCAGCCCCTATAAAGTGGAACCATTTAAGCGCAAGGGTATTTTTATCAAGCCTGAAGACAAAATAATTGGCAGACGTGCTGGTAAATGGATCACGCGAAAAGGAAGGGCCACCCACAAAACGCAAAGAATCGAAATAAGTGCCCAAAAAATAATAATTGCCTGTTGCATCGCACTGCGCATCCAGTAAAGCTATCTTTCCACCAATAGTGATAGAGGCGCCTGGTGTACCGGCCGTATCATATTGGGTAATGTTATAGTCGCCAATGCTTTGCTGCCCGTATATCATCTTGCTTTTTTTCAGTTCTCCCCACATAACGGATGCCCCGGAAGCAGCAACAACATGCTGCGGATAATTAACACCTGCATTATTAATAGTATCGGCAGAGGTCGCCCATACCCAAGTCGGCTGCTGCGCCTGCGTAAACTGTAGTGATATGAACAGCGTAATAATTGTAAAAATGAACGATCGCATAAACTTTCAATTAAAAATAGTTAGACGGATAAATACAGGTTAAAGTTGGGCAGGGTGATATAAAATCACCCTTTTTGCTAATTAGCACGAGGGGAGATGTAAAGATACGATTGTTACGATATACAAATGATATACCTTTGCACTATGAATGCCGAAAAACAAATAAAAGACCTGCTGGAAAAGCGTATACTAATAATAGATGGTGCTATGGGCACCATGATACAACGCCATAAACTGGAGGAGAAAGACTATCGTGGAGAACGATTTAAAGACTGGCATACCGATGTAAAGGGGAACAATGACCTGCTAAGCATTACACAGCCGGATATAATAAAAGACATACACAAACAATACCTGAAAGCAGGCGCTAATATCATTGAAACAAATACATTCAACTCGCAGCAGATATCGCTGGCAGACTATGATATGCAGGAGCTGGCCTATGAAATAAATGTGGCAGCTGCAAAAATTGCAAAGGAAGCAGTACAGGAGTATGCCGCCGAAAATAAGGTAAGCACTGACGACCTGTTTGTAGCGGGCGCTATAGGGCCTATGAATAAAACACTGTCTTTATCGCCCGATGTGAATGAGCCCGGCTACCGCGCAGTAACATTTGATGAAGTAGCAGAAAGATATTACGAGCAGATAAAAGGACTGGCAGATGGCGGCGTGGATATACTGCTGGTAGAAACAATATTTGATACGCTGAATGCCAAGGCTGCTATCTATGCCATCAGCAAATATTTCCGCGATACCAAAACACAACTGCCGGTAATGATATCGGGAACGATTACCGATGCATCGGGGCGCACACTTAGCGGACAAACACTGGAAGCCTTTTATATATCAGTAATGCACGCAGACCCCATAAGTATAGGGCTGAACTGCGCATTGGGCGCACGCGAAATGAGGCCGCATGTAGAGGAGCTATCACGCATAGCATCGTGCTATGTAAGTGCCTATCCGAATGCAGGACTGCCGAATGCAATGGGTGAGTACGACGAAACACCTGAACAAACTGCAGCCATTATAGGCGAATTTGCACAGGAAGGCTGGGTGAATATGGTAGGTGGCTGCTGCGGCACCACACCGGAGCATATAAAGGCTATAGCAGATGCCATGAAAAAATACGAGCCCAGGCCATTGCCAGATATGGTAGCAGCATAAAAAAAATAGAAGTTATATAAAGGATGCAGGTATTATCTGCATCCTTTTCTTATTTTATACAATAAATAATATCGTTATTCGGTTTTAGAAAAAAAACACGCAGCATGAAAAAAACAGTCTTCTTTTTATTTATCAGCCTGCTTACCTGCGATGCATACGCCGGTGGTGTAGTAAAGCTGCATGGTGCGATAAAGAACAAGCTTTCTGATAGTGTACTTGTTTCCTATATGGTAGATGCACCCGGAGGCTGGCATGGCCCTGTTGCTTCACTATATGGAGTGCAGGGTGTACCTTCTTATTTTATGGTAGGCAGGGAAGGAAAGTTTGCAGTATCAGAAGTATCGCGCCCAAGCGATTCGCTGGGGTTGATGAAGCAACTGGATAAGGCGCTGCAATAAAGAAGCGTTCAGTTTGAGTTTCTTGAAGCAGGTTTTTCATTATCCTCCATCATAGGCTCTAAACGCTCCTGTTTTTGGTATTGCTTTTTCGTGTAGGGCTTTAAGCCGTAGGCTATGCGCGCATCGTTGACCAGTTTAAAATATTTTAAATCAGCAGCCATAAAGCTGATGTAAAAAAACTGGGCTAGGTCTATTTGCGATTTTGGCAAATGCCCTTTTTGTATTTCCCGTTTAAATTTGATCACTTGCGCAGGGTCATTAAACCATTCGGGGTATTCTTTGCTCCAGTGTATCAATATTGCAAACGGATAGCAAGTTCCTTTTCCCAATAGTTGGGGGCACGGAAAACCTATGGTATCTATCAGGGTTTGTAACCTTGAAAAATTTCTTTTGTCGGTTATGTATAATTCAGCTTGCCACCGTCTAATTGCTATAGAGTCTTTTTCTTTTTTAGCTACCTGCAATGAATCGCGTACCGCCTGATCCTGGCGCTCCATTTCGCAAGCCAGTTTTCTTATTCTATCTGCTTCTATTGGTGTTAACCCTTGCGCGTAAGCAACCGAAAAGCTGATAAACATCAGTGTAAGTATAGCAATACGATACAGCATAATTTATCTGAGCGAATCTATAAAGACAAAAGTATTTAATGTTTACTTAATCTCTTCATAACATTGCCGTTATACTAAAGTAGTCCCTTTGTATAACCAAATGCTCTACCAGGGCACTTTAGATGGCGAAAAGAGAAGTGGACATTGTAGTGCTGTCGGATATACACCTCGGAACTTACGGCTGCCACGCCCGCGAACTACTCCAGTATCTAAAAAGTATAAAACCAAAAGCGGTAGTGCTGAATGGCGATATCATCGACATCTGGCAATTCAACAAGCGCTACTGGCCTGCCACACACATGATGGTAGTGCGCCACCTGGCAGGATATATGGCCAAGCAGATACCGGTGTACTACATTCCCGGCAATCATGACGAGATGCTGCGCCGTTTCAAAAATTTCAGACTTGGGTCGCTGAAAATAACCAACAAGCTATCGCTGAAGATCAATAACGAAAAGATATGGATCTTTCATGGGGATGTATTTGATGTGGTGATGCAGCACAGCCGCTGGCTGGCAAAGCTGGGTGCCATGGGGTATGATATCCTGATACTCATAAACCGGTTTGTGAATTTCATTTCAGAGAAGCTGGGGCACGGTAAAATATCGCTTTCTAAAAAGGTAAAGGACAGTGTAAAAGGTGCGGTAAAATTTATCAACAAATTTGAAGATACCGTCTGCGATATAGCCATAGAGAATAACTACGACTATGTGATATGCGGGCACATACACCACCCTGAAATAAAAAAAGTGACTACCAAAGAAGGTACCGTAACCTATATGAATTCGGGCGACTGGATAGAAAACCTGACGGCGCTGGAGTATAATGATAATGCCTGGAAGGTGTATAAGTATGCGGACGACCCGGTGGCACAGGCTATAGATGTAGAAAGGAAGCGGCATAAGAAAGATACCGCCAAAGCAATGATGGCGAGCCTGATGCAGGAATTCAATATCACGAATAACTTATCACACGAATCTCCCGAAGCAGCCTAAAACACAACAACTTTGAAAATTTTATTTGCAATTCAGGGCACAGGTAACGGACACCTGAGCCGTGCACGAGATGTATATCCCGAACTGTGCAAGTATGGGGAGGTAGATGTATTGATAAGCGGTATACAGGCCGATGTGAAAGTTCCCTTCCCGGTAAAATATACCTACTACGGCATGAGCTTTATTTTTGGCAGTCATGGCGGTGTAGATATGCTGAAGACCGCTAAGACCCTGAAGCTGGGCCGGCTGATAAAAGATATAAAGCAATTACCGGTAGCAGACTACGACCTGGTGATCAATGATTTTGAACCCGTATCGGCATGGGCATGCAGGCTGAAGAAGATACCATGCATATCGCTGAGCCACCAGAGCGCAGTGCTGGCACCGGAAGCTCCCAGGTCAGGACCTGATATAATGGGACTGCTGGTACTGAAATATTATGCGCCTGTTAGCGCCAGCTATGGCTTTCATTTTAAAGCATACTCAAAGAATGTGTATACACCGGTGATCAGGAAACAGGTAAGGGAATTAATGCCTGCGGATGAAGGGCACTACACCGTGTACCTGCCTGCGTACGATGATGCAACATTGATAGCCAACTTATCGCAGTTTAAGGAAGTGCAATGGCACGTGTTCTCCAAGCACAATAAGCAACCAATAGTACAGGACAATGTAAGTGTATGGCCCATAGAAAATGATGCCTTCCTTAAGAGCATGGCCAGCTGCACTGGCCTGCTATGCGGGGCGGGATTTGAAGGGCCGGCAGAGGCAATGCACCTGGGCAAGAAGGTAATGGTGATACCCATGCATGCACAGTATGAGCAGCAATGTAATGCCGCAGCAATACAGCAACTGGGAGTACCGGTAATAAAATCGCTATCGAAGAAATACTATGCTACTATACGCGAGTGGATAAGCAGCGGTAAGCCCGTAGCGGTGAATTACCCTGATATAACCGAAACCATTATCAAAAACCTGGTATACGACCATGCACCGCAATATAGCAGCGATGTACAAAAAAAACTTGCCGCACCTGGCCTCACTAGTGTATGATATGCTGCACAGGGTAAATGAGTTGCTGATAGCTATTTACCTTTAAAAACAGGCTTACGCTTTTCGAGGAAGGCGGTAACCCCTTCCTTAAAATCTTCCGACTGGCCTGCTGCCACTTGCATTTCTTTCTCTTTCTGTAGCTGCTCCGATAAAGTATTGCTGTAAGATATATTCAGCAGGTGCTTGGTAAGCCCTATGCCTTTGGTGGGCATCTGTGCAAGGCTGGTAGCGACCTTTTTAGCGGCGCTTTCAAATTGATCCTCAGGAAAGGCTTTGTAGATCATACCCATCGCTACTGCTTCTGTTGCCGTTACTTTATCACCCGTCATGGTAAGTGCCAATGCACGCTGCATACCTACGAGGCGCGGAAGGAAGAACGTTCCCCCGCTATCCGGTATCAATCCTATTTTGCTGAATGCCTGTATAAAGGTTGCACTCTCGCAGGCCAGCACTATATCGCAGGCCAGGGCAATGTTAGCTCCTGCGCCCGCGGCTACACCATTCACTGCGGCAATTATTGGCTTCTCTATATCGCGCAGCAATTCTATTATAGGGTTGTAATGCTCTGCTACAATTCTTTCCAGCTCAGGCCCCTGTGGGTCGGTAGCTTCAGAAAGGTCCTGCCCCGCGCAAAATCCTTTTCCTGCGCCGGTTATATAGATGCAGCGGATCTCTGCATCTTCGGCACATTCTTTTAAATGCTGCTGCAGCCCCATAGCCATATCGCGGTTGAAGCTGTTGTATTTCTCAGGGCGGTTAAGGGTTATATAACCCACTCCATTTTCTTTGTGCAGTAGTACGGCGCTCATTGATTCTTATTTACACAGCAAATGTAGCACACTGTCTATATTATTCACATCGAGGTACATTACATCGTATATCTTTTTGTTTGCTGTGCGTACAATACCTATGCCGCCGCCAACATATATATTTCGATCAGTATTTTCAGTTGTGTCCTTGAAAACGTGCATAGATTCACTCACAGCTTTTCTGTACATTACATTTTCTGAAATCAGAAATACCCCGTTCCTTATTTGTCTACGTAACATAAGAGAGGTATTAATACACCCTTGACATCCATTTTTAGATATTAATATATAGTTACAACTATCCTGTTGCATTTCAAAGTGGAATGTTTCATTCAGATATTTATTGAAACCACTATCATTATACTTATTACCAGGTTTACTACAAGAAGCAATCATAGCTAACAACACTATACTATATCTGATACGCATCAATTATTATTTTTGCATTGTGCTTATACATTCTGTGCATATAAAGGACATTATTATAATAATAAAAGTTATAGTAAAAATAGTCAATTAGGTTAGCTGCACGATATTGCCTTATTATTTTAAAACTCTTGTCAATTACACTAATTAATACTGACTTATCTTCTGGTAAAGGCTGATAGATTTCATTTTTATCGTTGTTTTCTATTTTTAACGTCTGCATTAGCAAAAAGTTAGACGAAACAGGATCATACATCAATTTTAGATTCTTGTCTGTGCGTATGTCATGTTGTTTGTTATAATATAGTGAATGCATGCTATCCATATCCACTGGGTACATATAATTTTTATGAATTCCATTTACTTCATAGTTACGGGTAGTGTGAGTATCCATATTCCTGATGTGAATTGTAGTTTCTGCCCCATATATATAAGCGCATACAGAATCAGACATCTGGCAGGTAGCAGGAAAGGTTTCGCCATAAAGATTTTTAGTGTACTCGGGCGGAAAGTTGCCAAATGTATCTTGTACCGTCAGTATAGTGTCGTTAATTTTGTATTGTACAAAATGAACTAGCGCAAAAAAACTAATGTCATCTTTCTGAATCTTAGGATGAGGTGGTAGTGCGAAGAGAACAAGTGAGTTATTAATTAATTTTGGCTCAAGTGGAAATTGTATACAAACTTGGTTTTTAGGCAAATCATATTGTCGTGTATCATTATGGTTATAGATTGTCAAGTTTTGCTGTGGTATATTTAATATACATAGGGCGCCGTGTGATACTGAAAAACAGTATCGGTCTGTTATTGTATTACCAATATAGAAACTATCCAGTAATTGCCTGGCATTCCAAACCTCAACATACGAATGTCGGTTTATGAAAGCGAAATTTACTTCGTTGTTATTGATGGTATATGAAATGGCCTCTTCGGCCGATGAGCGGTCTATAACAATGCTGTCGATTTTTTTCAGTCCACTTACATCAGGATTGTTAGAACTTTTGCACGATGCAACTAATAAAACAAAAAGAACAATCAGAGAATATTTCATGCTGAGGGGGTACGCAGTTTACGTATTACATGTATGCCGATTAATGAGTTAATTCCAGCTTTTTACGCGTGTTCATTACACTCGCGTTTTTTAAATGCAGGTTTTCAATAACCTTTAGCTTGTATTCCCGGTTAAACGCCTCCTGTGAAACTTTAAAATAAGTTGCCAGTGTGCGTATTACCTCTCTCGATAGCCCCTTTTTATAATGCAGTATATCAGAAACCAGCCCTTTGCTTACACCTAAAATAGTTACAAGGTCTTTTGATCGGAGATGATGCTCTTCCATTAGATGCTTTAACAGTGAAATGGGATCTACGTCTGCAAAGCTATTATGTTCTTTATCCCATTTTTCAATAAGAAAAGTCAGTAATTCTATTTCATCATCCACTTCTTTTGCGGCGCCTTCCTTTTCCAGCAGCGCTTCAAGCGTATTACAGTATTTGCTGTACTGCCTCAACGTCTTAATGATCTTATATTTTAGTGTTTCCATGCGTGCTATTTTTTATAATGCGCTAATAAATACTTATCACGTATTGCTTACCCTTCCTGCATAGTTCTGTGTATTCCGCGTGTGTTCCTATCCAGCAAATAAAGAGATGCACTTGTTCTATATACAAAGATAAACAAAAGTTCACAAAAAGTGAACTTCTAAGTTCGACCCTCGCCAACCTATTATAGAGACACCGACAGTGAGTGCAAATTATAAGAATAGCATTCATCTGTCATTATAAAGTAATAGTATTATTAAGGCAGGCTAAGTATTGTGCAGCCCATTGTTGCGTTGTATATTAGAAAACTTTTTGGATAAGACATGCTGGTAAAGGTTTTCGGTAGCGCGGTATATGGCGTAGAGGCTATAACAATAACTATAGAGGTGGACCTGGTAATAGGTTCACAGCCCGGCTATTTTATAGTAGGCCTGCCCGATAATGCAGTGAAGGAAAGCGTGGAGCGGGTATTATCATCAATAAAAAATAACGGTTTTGAAAGGCCGCGCCATAAGGTAGTAGTGAATATGGCGCCGGCTGATATAAAAAAGGCAGGCTCGGCCTACGACCTTCCCATAGCAATAGGCATGCTGGCAGCTACAGGCCAGTTACCTCCTGAGAACCTGCATGAGTATATAATAATGGGCGAGCTGTCGCTGGATGGGTCAGTGCAACCTGTAAAGGGCGCATTGCCGATTGCCATACAGGCGCGTGCGGAAAAGTTTAAAGGGTTGATAGTGCCAAAGGCTAATGCGCGCGAGGCTGGCATGGTGAATAACCTGGAAGTGTACGGAGTAGAGCATATCAATGAGGTGATCGGCTTTTTTAATAAAAGCAAAACACTGCAGCCCACCCAGGTAAATACAAGAGAAGAATTTTTTGATGCGCAGGCAATATTTGATGTAGACTTCAGTGAAGTAAAGGGGCAGGAAAATGTGAAGCGGGCGCTGGAGATAGCAGCAGCAGGGGGCCATAATGCTATACTGATAGGGCCGCCCGGCGCAGGAAAAACAATGCTTGCCAAGCGGCTGCCTACCATACTGCCGCCGCTATCGCTTCAGGAAGCGCTGGAGACCACCAAGATACATTCTGTGGCAGGCAAGCTGCCGGTAAATACATCGCTTATAGCGCGCAGGCCTTTCAGGTCACCGCATCATACCATCAGCGATGCAGCGCTGGTAGGCGGTGGCGGTATACCACAACCGGGCGAAATATCACTAGCGCATAACGGGGTGTTGTTCCTTGATGAGCTGCCTGAATTTAAACGTTCGGTGCTGGAGGTAATGCGGCAGCCAATGGAAGAGCGGAAGGTGTATATCGCGGGCAAAAGTAAGCATAGATTTTCCTGCCAGCTTTATGCTGATAGCGTCTATGAACCCCTGCCCTTGCGGTTATTTCAATCACCCCGAAAAGGAATGTACCTGCAACCCCATGATGGTGCAGAAGTACCTGAACAAGATATCTGGCCCGCTTCTTGACAGGATAGATTTGCATGTAGAAGTAACGCCAGTTTCCTTCAATGAATTGTCATCGCAGCGTACGGCAGAAGCCAGCATAGATGTACGGGCGAGAGTATTAAAAGCGCGCGCTATACAAGATAAGCGTTTCGAAGACCATCCGGGTATCTACAGCAATGCACAAATGGGCAGCAAGCTGCTGAAGGAAATATGTGTAATAAACAGTGTAGGGCAAAACCTGTTGAAGACGGCAATGGAGCGGCTTAATCTATCGGCCCGCGCATATGACCGAATATTAAAAGTAGCAAGAACAATTGCCGACCTTGCAGATAGCGGGGATATAAGGCCGGAACACCTGGCTGAAGCAATACAATACCGTAGCCTTGACCGTGAAGGATGGGCGGGATAAGTACATAAAGTAATATGCAGGAAAAATGACGAAGAACAGACAAATGTGGGAACAACATCTTGAAGCCTCTCAGCGTATAGCGCGCTTAGGTAGTTGGGAAATAGACCTCACCTTGCCTGACGATACTCCCGGCGCGTGGTTTACATCAGATGAGACCTATAGGATATTACAAGTGGATAAGGATGAATGTGAATTGAACAGCACATTATTTTACGCGCGGGTACACCCTGACGATGTGGGTTCGTTGAAAGAAAAACTATACTCCACACTTAAGGAACGCAGCCAGTTCGAGGCGCAGCACCGCATAGTATGGCCTGACGGCACGGAGCGGGTAGTATATGAGCGCGCGGAAATTGAGTATGACGAGACCAGCGGCAGGGGAATAAAGATGATAGGCACGCTACAGGATATTACCGAACGGGTAATGGCAGAGAACAGGCTGAAGGAAGCGAATAAAGAGCTGAGCATGCTATTTGCCAATATGCAGGAGGTGTACTATTCTGTAGACCTTACGAAGCAGAGGCACATACAGGTATCTGATGCCTGCGAAAAAGTATACGGCTACACGGCAGAAGATTTTCTGAATAACAACAACCTTTGGATAGATGTAGTATTGCCCGAAGACAAGCATATATTGTATGATAATTTTCCGGCCATGGCTTTAGGTAAGCCTTTCTCACAGGCATATCGTATACGCCACAAGAACGGAGAGATACGCTGGCTGGAATCCCGATTGAGCCCTACGCTTAACGCAGATGGCCTGCTGGTACGACTGGATGGGGTAACAACAGATATAACGGAAAGCAAGAATGCGGAGCAGGTGCTAATGAAAAGCGAAAGTAAATTTCGCTCACTGATCCAGAACAGTTCAGATGCCATAACGGTAATAGATGCAAATGAGAAGATGATATTTGCAAGCGATTCGCTTTACCGTATTACCGGCTTTACAGAAGAAGAAACAATGGGGACGGATAGTATTATTTTTATGCATCCCGATGATAGGCCCGGAGCAGTTAAGATCAAGGAATATATATTAACCCATCCGGGAGTGACGAGGGAATACACCTACAGGCGATTAAAAAAAGACGGCACCTACCTTTGGGCAGAAATCCTGATAACAAATATGATCGATGACCCCGCTGTAGCCGGAATAGTTATTAACTTCCGCGACATCACTGAATGGAAAAACCAACAAGACGAACTGCGGGCATTGAACATAGAACTAAAAAAATCGAATAAGCAACTGGATAGTTTTGTATATAGTATATCTCACGATCTGCGTTCTCCAATTACCTCCATGCTGGGCATACTGAACCTGGCAGAAATGGATACAAATGATGCAGAATTACTTTGCAAGCTCTCTATGCTAAGGGATTGCAATACGCGTCTCGATCACTTTATACAGGATATATTTACTTTCTTCCGTAATGCACGCACAGAGGTAACATTAGAGCGTGTAGCGCTTGACGAAATGCTTAATGAAGTAGTAGGTGATCTGCGTACGGTGTATGCTGCTGATCTCGAAAACAAAAAGCTGCGTATAGAGACCAATGTGCGTGGAGCGGACAAATTACATTCTGATAAAGGGAGAATAAGAGTAGTGCTTAATAAACTGATAGCAAAAGCAATACGATATGCCGACCATAAAAAAACCGATCCTTGTATTGAAGTAACGATAAGTGTAAATGAAAAAGGGGCAGAAATATTAATTAAGGATAACGGTATAGGAATAGCAGAAGAGCACCACCTGAAAGTGTTTGAAATGTTTAGCCGGGTATCTAAAAAATCCATAGGCTCAGGCCTGGGGCTTTATATAGTGAAGGAGACAATAATGAAGCTGAAAGGAAGTATAGAGCTAAGATCGGGTTTAGGGAATGGCGCAGAATTTCATATCTTTCTCCCGCAGATGTAAAACATTTGCTTTAAAAACGAACGCTATTATGCTGGCAGACCATGTGAAAAAAGTACTCGTAATAGATGATTCGGAGGTAGACCGGTTTATTGCTGAGCGGGTAATGAAAAAAAGCGGCTTTGCAGATGAGATAGTTACCATCAACGGAGGCCAAGATTCATTGGCCTATCTATTATCGTTTGATGCAGACCCATCCGGCCTGCCCGAACTGATATTCCTGGATATAAGGATGCCGGAGATGGATGGGTTCGAATTTCTGGACCGATTTATATCGTTGCCGGAAAACATTATAAAAAACATAACAGTGGTAATGCTTTCCTCATCCACTCATCCTGATGACCAAAGGAGAGCAAAAGAAATATCTTGTGTAAAAGGGTTCATAGATAAGCCCATCAGCCAGGATAAATTACAGCAGATGATGACGGGCTAATCTATTCGTTTCCCATTAGTAAGCATTATTTATTCCATACTATTCGGTCTGTAATGGGTGTAGCTCTTTTTCCTTCACGTGCCGGCTCATCGGTATAGCCCAGGTATAGCAGGCCCATTACCATATCATGCTCTGCGAGTTGCAGGTGTTGGTGCAGCGCTTTGTGATGTGTAAATCCGCCGCTGCTCCAGAAAGAGGCTATACCCATAGCCGTAGCACCAATTAAAATATTTTGTACAGCAGCAGCGCACGCTGCTATTTCTTCCAGTAAAGGTATTTTAGGATTTTCGCCACGCTTCATTACCGCTATTACCATGTGCGATGCTTGCCCCATTGCTTGCTGTAGCTTTGCATATGTTTCAGGGTTATAAGTTTCAGCGGGTGTATGGGTCTTATGCAGTTCAGCATGTTCGGTGCCAAAATCGATGAGCGACTGACCGGTGTAAATAATGAAATGCCACGGCTGGGTACGGCCATGTGTAGGCGCCCAGTTAGCCAACTCCAGCAGGGCATCCATATTTTCCTGCGAAATTTTGTTGCCATTCATAGAGGCAGCCTTTGTGCTGCGCCGTTCTTTTATAACCGCGCTTACTGTTTCAAATTTATTATGTGCCATAGCGCGCAAATATCGCTTAGTAATACCCAACCAGCAAATGATAAAATGAAAAGAGCCGTTCCTGAGTGGAACGGCTCTTAATAATATTTAATGAGTATTAATTAATGTGCTACTGTAAAGAGCTTAGTAAGATCCCCATGCTCACCGGCTACACGTATCAGGTAGTTACCGGCAGGGTATTGTGATACAGAAAGACTGTTGTGCGATGCAGTGCCTGTATTAGCCTTCCACTGGCTCCATACACGGCCGCTCATATCGTATATAGAAATAGTGGCAGATTCTGCATTGTCCCATGTCAGGTCTATATTCACCAGATTAGAGCCCGGGCAGGGATATACTTTGATCAATCCGGTTGTTTTGGCAACGTTAGGGGTGTTGACTGTGATAGTCTGGTAATAATACTTGTTTCGGCTATCATTAATTGCCGATTCATAAAAGCCGCCGCTTCCAGAACCTGCGTTCCAGGTGCCTGTGGCATAATAAGAGATCGTACCGTCAGCATTGTAAGAAGCAGTATCTCTTCCTAAAGGACTCCAGGGTATAGTGCTACCGGATGTATACTTATTAATATCTGTACGTGTTTGCAACCCGGTGCTATTATAAGCGTAAGCATAAGCATAGTAATTAACCCAAGTGCTGGTCATGCCGCTCCATGATCTGCTACTATCGAGTAAAAGCACCGAACCTGCATATGTATAGGTGTGGTATGTATTATTAACCCATGCAGTGCCGGACATGTTCCTCCTTTTAAAGGTATCAGCTATCGTGTGATAGCTGCCATCGTATTTATACAGGTCTTCAGAAGAATAATACCAGGTAGTACCAAAATATCCGTAGGTAATCGTTGAATCTGGTTTAAAACCCGCATTCAGATAGTATTTAACCTGTGTATTGTTCTTATAGCTACTACTAGATGTACTGTAGGTTTGGTACACATACATGGTGATGTTGTTATGCGTATCGTATGTATAAGTATACAGATAACCCCTGTTGCCATTATTAAAGTTGGTAAATGTATCGGTAAGCACATTGCCTGAAGCATCATAGGTATAGCCGCTTCTGTTACTATCTATCCATGTAGAAGCAGCCCAGACTGAATAAACAGACTTAGTGATCCTGTTCCCGGCATCATATGCATAGGCATATCTGTACGCATTATTCCAGGTTTTTGCGCCGGTATCATAATTTTGAGTAATAGCTGCGGTAAGGTTAGTACTGCCATCATAGGAAGCAGATGTACGGGTAATGTAGTTTGGTTTCAGAAGTGCAACACTAGTACCGAGCCATCTTATATAGGTAGCAGAGTCATATTTCCCCTGATAAGTCCAGTTGTTATAGGAAAGTGTACCTGTATTTACTTCTAAACCTGTATGCGCGCCTGAGTATACGTATTGTAATGAGTCACAATGGACCCAGAAAGTGCCGGTTATGCCTCCTGTATCTCTTTCAGAAGCGATAAGCCTTGTAACTGTTTGTGCATTGCTAGCCAAAGTGCCAGCCAGAAGGGTTGCAGTGAGTAAAAATTTTAGTTTCATAAATTACTAAATTATAGGTTTGAATAGTATTTAATTATTAAGAACGTGTAAGTTATGGATATTTTTTTTGAAATTATTAACATTTAGATAAAATTGGCGTTCATTGTTATTTCATCTGTTAACGCATTTTTGCTGAAAATAGCCTTATAAGAGAAACTGATAATCGAATTGCATGTAGGTACATACATTTGTATTATAAAACATAACAAAAAATGAAAAAAGTATTTATTCTTTCGCTGCTTGTATTAGCACAAGTGGCAGCAATTGCCCAAACCAAAGGCACACCTATAAAGTGGAGCGTGGATGTAGCACATAGTAATGTGAAATTCTCTGTTACCCATCTTACCGTATCTACCGTAGATGGAACCTTCAAAATATTCAATGGTGAGGTAACTACAGTAAACAACGACTTTAACAACGCAAGCATCAACTATACTGTAGATGTAAAGAGCATTAATACCGATAACGAAAAACGTGACGGGCATTTAAAAAGCGATGATTTCTTTAATGCAGAGAAATATCCTAATATGACATTTAGCAGTACCTCTTTCAAAAAAGTAAAAGGCAACGTATATAGCCTGGAGGGTAACCTGACAATAAGGGATGTAACTAAAAAGGTAAAATTTGCTGTTGTATATGGCGGAAGCGTTAAAGATCCCTATGGTAATACTAAAGCAGGGTTTAAGGCATCGGGCAAAATAAGCCGCAAAGCCTATAACCTGAAATGGAGCGCGCTTACAGAAGCGGGTGGTGCAGTAGTAGGTGATGAGGTAACCATCAATCTGAATATAGAATTACAAAAAGCAAAATAAGAGTTTTTCATAAGGTGGTTTTAATAGGAATGGCGCTCATATGAGCGCCATTTATTTTTATGGTGGTAGGTGATAGCCTTAAAACAGCTATCGAGAGATCGGTTAATGATATACAACATTCATACCCAGGCGTATTGCTATATCGCGTTCCAGCTGTGCACCGCGGCTTTCCTGCCAACAGGGTAGCAGATGAACCTCTTCGCAATCGAGCATATGACGAATATTTTCACGGGTTATATCTTCCCAGTTTGAGTTTTCCTGTTCCAGGTAGTCGGGGCTCACAACTTTATAACCTTTACCTGAAAGATCATTGGCTGCGCGACTGAATTTTTCTTTAACCTGGTGTTGCGGTAGCCCAGTCACTTTTCCCGCTATGAATATTTTCTTGCCCATATAATTACGTTTAAACGATAATAAATTTCAGTACACCGGTCTTTTAAACAGTAATAAAACCGTTCCACGCCAAATTAAATGCTACTGATCAAGAGCAGAGCTCCGGGTTTGCCAAATGGTAAGGAGGTTTATAGGGGCTGGCCGTTTGCGCTTATGCATACTGTGGAGATTACTGTAGAAAGTAATAAGCATATCGTGTTTCTTTTGCCTTCTGCTCTTTTTCATGTAGTATATTTTAATGGTTATGTGTTTAGTTATCACTTCCGGTTTTCAAGGATATGAAGAATAGGTCGTCCTGTATTACCTGCAGGCCTATACCGGGTAGCCGCATGGCTATATCTTCCCGGCTGCGGTCGTTAATAAGCAGGTCTTTCGCAGGCTCTTCCGTATTCCTTATATATTGGGGCAATTGTTCTTTCAGTTTTTCAATGGCGTGCTGCCAACTGATGCCGGGTATGGTAGCCAGCTTGGGCGTACCCAGCCTAAAGCCAAGTGTGCCATAAGCAGTATGTATGCTGCGGCGTGTGCTGAAAAGGGATTGCTTTTGCTCGCGGCAGTAAGTTTCTACCACAGCCAGGGCATCGGTCTTTTTGCGGGTGAGGAATGTAAGCTCGCCGGAGTACTTATTCTTTATTAACTCCATTTCAGATGCCAGCTTGTTATTGATCTCTTCTTCGCGCAGGTGGGCATTCGCATAGCGTGCCAGCGCTTCATCAAACTGGGCAGATGTGATGTATTCGGGAATTTTCTTACTGATTCTTTTAGACATTTCTTTCAGGTTTATAGGTATAGTTTAGCAGGGAAGTTTATTGCTGTACTGGTCTATCTGCCCCAGCATGGCCTTTACGATAATGCTTGCGTATTTATCATGTTTCAGGCTAAGCACATCCCAGAGCTGGCGAAAGGCAACCGCCTCGGTGCCGCTCATATTCAGCGTATACAGGTCTTGCGAGCGCTGCATTTTTTTGGTTAGCTGCTGTTGCAGGTCGGCCAGGTAAGCACGCATCAGCTGCTCATGCTCGGTTTCGGGCTTCAGTTGCTGCAGCATATCGGTGCATACCGAGTGCAATGCCTCCAGCCGGTCGTGGTTGATGCGAATCTTAACAGCGCTGTTTAGTCTTTTAGCCATTTGGTAACAGTATTTAGTGCTTTGTAGTATTTGCCGGTAAAG
This sequence comes from Taibaiella sp., assembly GCA_013815385.1. Classification (GTDB taxonomy): domain Bacteria; phylum Bacteroidota; class Bacteroidia; order Chitinophagales; family Chitinophagaceae; genus JACDGL01. The sequence continues at coordinate 23,992 of JACDGL010000006.1, forward strand.
GTGGGCTCATTGGTATCCAGCAGGTTGCTGGCACGGGTTACGCCATTGATGATAGACGTGTGGTCTTGTCCCCCGTACATTGCTGCTATCTGCATCAGCGTAACGCGTGGGTAGAACTTGCGAAGAAGCAGTGAGCTGAGAAAACGCAGCTCTACCACCTCGCGTTTTCGTGTTTTTTCTGTAAAGCAGTCGGCGCACATGCCCAGTGCGTTGGCTATTGTTTGCAGCATCTGCTGCGGGCCTTTACGGTCTTCTGTAGTGCACAGCATCACCTTTATGCGCATGCCTGTAGTTGTCTTTATTTGCTTTTCGGCTGCACGGGCTATATGCCTCGCTGCATTGATCTGTGTGGTTGCATAGTTCATAATTTACCTCCCGGTTATTTTTTGATAGGACTTATTATTTAGCTACCTGATTGGAGGCGTGCGGCATGTATCAGCGATGTAGCGTGATGCAAGCTGCCACGGCAGGTATCCTTTATTTCAGTTATTGTTGCTTCGTTGGTAACTCCATTGGCGCGGCATACTACTTCCACATCGCGCGGGCCCAGCTGCCCCAGTGTTATAAAGCGGCGGCCTATCGCATTGTATAGTTCCTGGTGCAGTTCCTTGTTCAGCCTTGCGCCTTCTACCACGCGGCTGCGTAGTTCATCGCTGCCCAGTATTATGATGCCGCATTTATTAATCAGCGTTTTGTAAAGCAGTGCGGCAAAATGCAGCGCCCTGTCCTTCAGCTTATGGGCATCATCTATTATTATCAATGGTTCTTCCTGTGCGCCAAGCAGCGCTGTTACCTGGGCCAGGCTGGCTTCTGCCGATCTGCTGGTATTACCTCCGGCTATTTTTATGAGTGCATCCAGCAGGCCCTTTCGGTTCATCTGTTCATTGCAGGCTATGTAGTGTGCATTGGCATGTTCCTTTGCGTAATACTTTGCTGTGTAGGTTTTGCCCAGCCCGCTGCCTATAGCTACGCCATAAGCCATGGCATAGCGTTGTGCATCGCCAAACAGGATGCGCAGCAATAAGTAAGGCCCGGTATCAGCCTGTTTCCACTCTTCTGCACAATAGAAACCTACCTGCCGGGCTATATGCTGCCAGGTGCGCTCCGTTATCTTTTCCCACCGATCGTTCTTCAGCAGCGATAAGGTAGTGGCGCTTACATCGTCCAGGCTCTCTGCGGCTTCTTTTTGGGTTGCAAAGCCTGCCGTATAGCGCAGCAGCGCATCCCTGATTTGTTCTTTCTGTTCATTAGTCATAAATTTGCTCCAGTTTTAAGGTTACAATTGAGCCACATACTTCCCCACGAAGTGTGTGGCTTTTTCTTTTTTTATTTAGTACAGATAATAGGGTCGTAAAATAATTTTGTCCAAAAATTTGGCATAAATGTTTTTATTTTTAACTTTGATGTCGTAAAGCTAAGAATTCGACACAAAAATATTCCAAAATATCTGTCAATTCCAATTTTTGTGGAAAAATAAATAGGGAAATTTTATGGGACATTTAGCCGTTAATCTGAAACAATTAAGGAAGCGTTCGGGCAAAACGCAGGATGCGCTTAGCACAGAGCTAAATATAGGCAGAACGACCATTGCCAATTATGAGGCAGGGGTCAGCGAACCAAATGTGGATACGCTACTCACATTTGCCAAGTATTTTGGAGTTTCGGTAGATGAGCTTTTAGGCAGTGCGTTGCCGACTAATGCAAAAGTGGTGGCGATAGCCCATAAAGCGATCTATGAAGGAGCGCCAAAGGTAATAACGGTAGACAGGGAAGGCAATGATAATATCTTATATGTGCCTGTGAAAGCACGCGCGGGGTACCTGCTTGGCTATGGCGATCCGGAATTTATAGAAACACTGCCTACCTTTCGACTGCCGGGATTAAATAACAGCACCTTCCGCATGTTTGAGGTGAAAGGCCCATCTATGGCGCCCAATGTGCTGCATGGCGACCGCATAATAGGGGAATGGATAGAGGGCTTTGATAAGATACGCGACAACCGCGTGCATGTGATAGTGCATAATGGTGGTGTGATGGTAAAGCGATTGCTGAATAGAATAAAAGAGCGCGGCAAGATATACCTGAAATCGGACACGATAGCGCACCGTCACGAATTTCCTACAATAGAGATAGACCCCGATGATGTAAAGGAGATATGGTATGGCCGCCTGAAGATCAGCGGCGACTTCAGTGAACCGGCAGAAGTGTACCACCGCCTCGCCGACCTGGAACTGGACATGATGGATATGAAGAAGATGCTAAAGGACGGGAAGGAGTGAGGTAGGTGATAGTGGCAACAAGGATGCACTCTTGTACCGGAGCAAATGGAAAGCAACCGCAAATATTCAGCCCTGTTAAGCCCCTTTAGGGGTTTGGGGTTATCTTTGCGCAAACCTTATTAGCGGTGCCGGATATAATCCATTTATTATCAGACCATATAGCCAACCAGATAGCGGCGGGCGAGGTAATACAGCGCCCGGCATCGGCGGTGAAGGAACTGATGGAGAACGCAATAGATGCTGGCGCCACGGAGATACAACTGGTAATAAAGGATGCCGGTAAAGAGCTGATACAGGTAATAGATAACGGCAAGGGCATGAGCACTACTGATGCCCGTATGAGCTTTGAGCGCCACGCTACCTCCAAGATACGCGACATCAACGACCTCTTTAAGATACGCACTATGGGTTTCCGCGGCGAGGCGCTGGCAAGCGTAGCCGCTGTAGCGCAGGTGGAAATGAAGACCTGCCTGCACGATAGTGAAATAGGCACCCACATAATAATAGAAGGTACAGAAGTGAAGCTGCAGGAGGCGTGCGCCACGCCGGCCGGTACCAATATAATGTTGAAGAACCTGTTCTTCAACGTACCGGCGCGCAGGCACTTTCTTAAAAGCAACACTACAGAGTTCAGGCATATAGTAGATGAGTTTACCCGCATAGCGCTTGCCCACCCGCACATTACCTTTCGCCTGTGGCACAATGGCGCGGAGCAATACAACCTTGCGGCAGGTAACCTGAAGACGCGCATTGTAAACCTGCTGGGCACATCGTACGAAAAGAACCTGGTACCTGCCAAGGAGCAGACCGACCTGTTAAATATATACGGCTTCATAGGCAAGCCTACCGCAGCTACCCGCACCCGCGGCATGCAGTTCTTCTTTATCAATAATCGGTTTATCCGCAACGCATACCTGCACCATGCGGTTACTGCCGCATACGAAGGGCTGATAGAAAAAGAAGCATTCCCTTTTTATGTGCTCTTCCTGGAGGTGGATCCGGCGCGTGTAGATGTGAATGTGCACCCCACCAAGCAGGAGGTGAAATTTGAAGACGACCGGTTGATGTATGCGTACCTGAATGCTGCCGTAAAGCATGCACTGGCAAGGTTCAATATAGCCCCGTCGCTCGACTTTACGCTAAACCCCGAAGTGCAGCACCTATCATCTATACAGGTACCTGCCGATGATGCGCAACGCACCCAGACACAGAATAGCTATCTCTTTAATGCCTTTTCGCAAAAAGGGCAGGCACACCTGATAGAGCCTACTGATAGCCTGAAACACTGGAAGGAATTATACGCCATAGCCCAACTACCGGCAACCGATGCAACATTGCAGACAGAACAACAACCACTGCATGCCGAGCAGCCAATGGCGGCTGCCAATGCCGGCAATAACGTGCTGCTGGTGCAGGGCACTATGCTGCTCACTACCATAAAATCGGGCATCATGCTGATACACATACGCCGCGCGCAGGAACGCATATGGTATGAGCGCCTGCTGGAAGAATGGAATAACGGCACTACTGCATCGCAGCAACTGCTCTTCCCGGTATCTTATGAATTGCCGCCGCAGGATGCCCCGCTGCTGACTAATGTATTGCCCGAACTGGCAAGGATAGGATTTGATATAGCGCCCTTCGGGCAGCATACATTTGCAGTGCAGGGTGTACCTGCTGCGCTGCCCGCGGGTGAAGAAAAGAATGTCCTGGATGAAGTAGTGGAGCAATTGAAAAATGAATCGAACGATGCGGTTGGCAACCGTGCAGATAAGCTGCTGATACATATGGCCCGCCGCCTAAGCCGCAATCGCCACGCCATACAGCAACCCGAAGGCCAGCAAGCCCTGATAGACGAATTATTCGCCTGTACCCAACCCGAATACACACCGGATGGTAAAAAGGTTTTTACGCTACTGCGGAAAGAGGAGTTGGATGGGATGCTGGGGTAGAATAAGTATATTTATCTAAAGGTCTATTATGAAATACGCTTTGTATTTGTTGCTTGCCTTTCATTCATTAAGTGTAACAGGGCAGGTTGCGATACAAAATGATAAGGAGAATGGATATTATCTTGGAATACCCACCCATGTAACAATAGCAGCTAAAAATTATTCATGTGAAGATTTAATTATTTTAATAGATAGCGGAATAATCACAAAAGATGTAAATACCTGCGAGTATTACATTACAGCTTATAAACCAGGAGAATTACGAATAAAAATAGAAGAAAGAAAAACGCATAAAGTGCTCTGTGAGAAGCGATTCAGGGCTAAGTACATGCCGTTGCCTACTCCAATGGTGGGAGGGAGAAATAGAGGTAAAATATCTAAAAAATATTTAGAAAACCTACCAGGTTTATTTGCTGTGTATCCGAATATTGAAATTGATTCTCGGTTTATTATAACTGCTTTCACTGTTATTATTTTAAGAGACAATCGAGTATTATTTATTAAAGATTACTCTGGTGCAAAGTTTGAAGAAAGCGTATTTAGTGCCTTTCGGACAATGAAAAAAGACGATAAATTATTTTTTGTAAGTATTCAATGCAAAGGGCCTGCTAGTGAATTAAGCGATATGCCATCGATGGAGTTTATAATTACTGATTGATATATTCATCCGCTCTCCATTGTCCGCCGCTCCCATTCCGTTATAACTTTTCCAATGTGGATATCTTCTTTTGGAAATAGCCTGCCAGGCATAGTACATTGCATGTGGTAGTTCTTTCTCTTATTGTTTTAATAATGTTATTGAACATTTAGCCATTGCGCTTTGGTCTTCAAACTTCCATTTTCACTTCAAAGTTCCGGTGGAAGTTTCAGCAGTAAACCCGCCACAGGCAATCGTATAACCTTTTACCTTAACGGAAATTAGCGGAAGTTTGAGCCATTGAGCCATTGCGCTTTTGGTTTTCCATACTTCCATTTTCACTTCAAAGTTCCGGTGGAAGTTTCAGCAGTAAATCCGCCACAGGCAATCATATAAACTTTTACCATAACGGAAATTACCGGAAGTTTGAACAATTATGTACTCCTTTAAGGGCGGGAGGTTTGACAGCGCTATTAACCCATTCCAAATTTGTTACCTTTGCACCCGCATTTATTATCATATGTCTGTACCCAGGTTCTATTCATTAACGGTAAAAGAGGTTCGTCCGGAAACGGCTGATTGTGTATCTGTGGCGCTGGAAGTGCCTGAAGAACTGGTAGAAGCATTCCGGTATGCGCCCGGGCAATACCTGACCTTTAAAAAGCATGTGGCTGATGCAGAGATACGCCGCAGCTATTCTATATGCAGCAGCCCTAATGACAAAGAGCTGCGCGTAGCTATAAAAAAAGTACGCGAAGGTAAGTTCTCCACCTTTGCCAACGGCGACCTGAAAAAAGGCGATGTACTGGATGTGATGACACCTATGGGGAAATTTACACCTAAGGAAGGCGTAGCGCATAAGCAATACCTGGGCATAGCGGCGGGCAGTGGCATAACGCCTATCATGAGTATTATGAAGGCGCTGCTGGAGAAAGATAACGAAAGCAGCTTTACCCTGATATTTGGCAACCGCAGCCGCAATACGGTCATCTTCCGCGAAGCGATAGAAGCGCTGAAGAACCGGTATATGAACAGGCTACGCCTCTTTCATATACTGAGCAGGGAGTTTATGGACGTGCCATTGTTCAATGGCAGGATAGATGCCGCCAAGATCGAAGAATTTGCAAAGAAACTAATAGATATACCCGCTATAGATGAAGCATTTATCTGCGGCCCGGAAGAAATGACCATTGCCACCAAAAAACAGCTGGTGGACCTTGGAATGACACCAGGGCATGTACACATAGAAATATTCACATCGCCCGACCAGCCGAAGGCAACACATGAAAAATGGGTGGCCGAACATGCAGCAGATAACGGCCCCGTGAGCAAGGTAAGCGTGACGCTGGATGGCACTACGTTTGATATGGACCTGGCCTATAACGGTGAAAGCATTCTGGATGCAGCCCTGAGAAACGGCGCCGACCTGCCCTATGCTTGCAAGGGCGGTGTATGCAGCACCTGCCGTGCTAAAATAACCAAGGGAGCAGTAGATATGGAAGTGAACTATGCCCTTGAGGAAGATGACGTAGCTAAGGGTTTTGTACTTACCTGCCAGAGCCACCCTACGACAGAAAGGGTAGTAGTAGATTTTGATGCCCGATAGCTTTCAGTTTATTCAATATCCTTACGGCGCATTTGCTTTTTGTAGGAGTCTATTTGCTTGCTCTCCAGCCTCCGTTCGCGCGCAGCCTTTGATGGCTTGGTAGCTATACGCTTCTTTGGTTTTATAAGACTTTGCGCTACCAGTTCATTCATACGCTCCTGCGCTATCTGTTTATTCTCCAGCTGAGAGCGAGTATAGCTGCTCTTTACCAACAGGTAGCCGTCTTTATTTATACGGCTGGCCAGTTTGTTTTGGATCAGTTCTTTTTGCTCCGGAGTAAAGAATATAGACTCAGCAGGCAGCCACCACGCCTCAGCGCGCGTTTCTACCTTGTTCACGTTCTGGCCGCCTTTGCCACCGCTCCGGGTGGTCCTAAAAAATATTTCTGAAGAAAAATCCTTCATAGCAGATGCAAAAGTAATAAAGGTATTTTGAAGCTGTTTCTTTCCTTATTTTTATAATAGCAATGAACAGGATAAAGGGTATAGCCATATTGGTAAGCATAGGTTTCTGCGCAATAATGCAGGGCGGCAACTGGAGTATGTCGTTATGTTTAGTTGCTGTATTGCTCGGTATTTACGGGCTTGTGTTATTGATAAACGGTGGTACACAAAAAGTAAGAACCTTCATTAACAGCAACTATGCCTGTCTGGCAGATGCAGCATTGATGGCATTATGGATATGGGCAACAGGCGGCTATGTATCACCATACTATATCCTCTTTTACATCTTTATAGGGGTGGTTGCCTACCGGCTGGAGGCATGGATGGTAATAGGTATTTCACTGCTCTATGTTTTATCTTATGTAGGGTTATTGTTTTCGCTGCATACACCACAAATACACCTGCCGGAAATACTGTTGCGGTGCAGCTATATATTCATTAGCGGAGTGATGGTGTGGATGGTAAAGAAAGAGATTTTCCGCCAACCGCTGCTACAGGATCAGATAGACGCGCTACAGCAACAGATACATGAGTGCAATGTAACAATAGAGCAACGGCACCAGACCATAGAAGAGCTGGACGAAACCATAAAGAATACCGTACAGCAGCGCCTGCAGGAAATGGAGGACCGTGTAAAGGAAATAACTACCAACCTGGAGCAAAAGCACTACACAGTATATACCAATGTGCGCGCCCTGAAATTGCTACTAAAGGATATAAAAGAACATACTGCACTGGTAAGCCAATCGCTACGCTCGGACGAGTATGAAGGGGCAGCGATATTTGCCCGTAAGGCACAAGAGCAGCTTAACACACTCGAGGAAATGATGCGGGTGCTTACTGATAAGCTGAAGGCAGCAGGTGTAAACAGTATTGATTGATGTCGAAGATTTATTGTTTTTTCGACATCAATCAATTTTCATGTCGAACGGCTCGAAATAGGTAAATAAAAATCCTTTTTACTATATCAATTACCGGCTGATAGAAATATTGACTGCGTAAAGGTTAGATCAGTTAAATTCTTCCTCGTCATCCTCCGCATTCATATTAATATTGAGCATGCTGCCCAGCATATCGCCAAAAGCATAGCCTCCTTTTTCCACTCCTTTTTTGCTGATCAGAGAGAACTCTGATAGGCCATGCAAGAGGAACTCCATAAGCAATGCACTCTGTGCTTCATCAGCATTGGGATAGAATTGCTTTACCGCACTATACAATCCATCTACATGATACAGCCTTTCCCTGTATGCAATATCTGAATCGTCCTGAAGCAGCAGCAGGTCGTTGCCCTTACCAAACCAATCTATAACAGGCTGGTAGGGATTGTTCTTTGATTTTTTATTCTGCGGTTCACGGCTCTTTGATTTGAAAGATTGCGGGTCAGGGAAGTACTGGGTAAATAATGACCGGATACCCTGCCCTATAAGGCGATAGGCAACATTGAGCGGGCCTTCCTGCTCCCCTTCGTACACCAGTTCTATCTTGCCGGTTATAGCCGGTATTACACCAATGAAATCGGAGATGCGTACTATAGTGCCATTCTTTCCTTCTCTTAAGGCACGGCGCTCTGCGGTGCTTACCAGATTCTCAAAAGCGGCAATGGTAAGGCGGGCAGACACACCACTCTTCTGGTCTACATACTCGCTTTTACGCGCCTCCATAGCTATCTGCTCTATAAGCATACTGCACATATCCGGTACTTCTACCAGTTTCATCTGCTCCTCCAATACCCTTGCTTCCTGAGCGGTAATGGATCTGGATATTTCTACTGTTTTAGGATAGTGCGTTACTATCTGGCTTTCTATACGGTCCTTAAGCGGGGTAACGATACTGCCACGATTTGTATAATCTTCCGGGTTGGCGGTAAAGACAAACATGATGTCCAGTGCCATGCGCAGCTTAAAGCCACGTATCTGTATATCCCCTTCCTGCAGTATATTAAATAACGAAACCTGTATCCTTGCCTGCAAATCGGGCAGCTCATTGATAACAAATATGCCCCTGTGCGAACGAGGGATAATACCATAATGAATCACCTCCTCATCAGCAAAACTAAGGCGCATATTTGCTGCTTTAATAGGATCTACATCGCCTATAAGATCAGCAACAGACACATCGGGTGTAGCCAGCTTTTCACCGTAGCGATCGCTGCGGTGCTGCCATGATACAGGAGTGCTATCGCCAAGTTCATTTACCAGTTTTCTGGCAAATGAAGAGATAGGCGCCATTGGGTCATCATTTATTTCGCTGCCGCTAACTACCGGTATCCACTCATCCAGCAGGTTTACCATCTCGCGCGCCATGCGTGTTTTGGCCTGTCCGCGCAGCCCCAGGAATAATATATTGTGCCTGGATAGCAACGCCCGTTCTACGTCGGGTATCACTGAATCTTCATATCCAAGTATATCGTGGAAAGGATTTTCTTTCTTTTTTATGTAGGTGATCAGGTTGCGCCTAATTTCTTCTTTTACAGAAGCAGGTTGATAACCACTTTTTTTTAGCTCCCCTAATGTTTTAATATCCGGTTGGTTCATACAGCTCACAGTTTCCCCTAACGGGGATTTGTATAAAGTTAAGGGAGGAATACATTGTGTAGCAGATATGGCTATAAAGAGTTTCAATACCCATCATCCTTGCCCCGCTCTTCTTCTTTTGCTTTTTCCTTATCCGGGGCATCTTTCGCCCATAAATGGTTCTCAATTATATTATCAAGAGCCTTAACCTTTGCCGGAGAGGCATCAGACTCGGTAAGGCGCACATCGTACCCTGTTTCATTATCAGCGCCCATCCAGTTACCGGTATATATTTTCCCCTTCAGCTTCAAGTCCATGCCGCCTATAGGCGGGTCTTCTGTAAATTCCCATGTACTATCGGCCTTTTTCTCTACATCCAGCTTTATATAGTCGTCCTGGTCGCCAAACTTATAAATGGCCTGCCAGGAGCATACGCCACCCGGGCAGTTCCCTTTCAGGTAACGTATATATAGCTTTACCGGAATTTCATTATCAAATTTTCCTACATAATATTTCCGGTCAGCAACTTCTTTTTGGGGCTTCTTGCTTTCATCTTCGTCCTCATCTTCATTCTGTTTTACTTTGTTGCCTAAGCTATCGGTTGCAGCTATTTCATCAGTAATGCCCAGCTCCTGCATTCTTTTCCTAAGGCGCATCTCTGCAAAATCCTTAGCCAGGTATTCATCAACAGATCTGGCCTCGAATATATTGATGACCTGCCCACCATACCAGAAATTATTCATCATCTGTACCTCGTTCATAGCAAACACATAGTCCTTTCGGCTGATCATATCTTTGATGAACACAAAGCCTTTGTAGCGTATAGGTACTACCAGCTCATAGCCGACCATATCCCGCGTCAGCTTTATCTTCTGTAACTCGTACCGCATCAGCAGGATATCATGCCAGTGGATGCCGGAATCGCTCCCCTTCTTCTCTACATAAGCAAAGCTTTTGTTGATCAGCGGATTGTAAAACGGGTCGAATTGCCGCACCTTCTCGGGGTGCATACGTATGTAGCCTATTTTTTCAGATTGTTGCTGGTCTGTTGCCCTATATTCCACTATCTGTTTCCATACTGTATCTGTGGTGGGGAAGAGCGCATCGTAAGTAAAGGTATCTGCATACTGCAGGCAATTGAGCGTGCGTGCTATCAGCTCTGCCTCACTGCGTGGCGGGCCATCATACTTTTTCTTCTTGCCTATAGCTAAGCAGGTGATACTACAGAATAGCAGGCAAATGATATATAGGGCTACGCTCCTCATAATCTTTGTGAAAGACTATAAATATACATCTTGTGACTATAGATGGAGAAGGAAAGCTGTTAAAATTACCGCTGGTATGGGCGTAACTGGTTGGCTAACCAGGCAGAAAGCATGAGGCCGCCGGAATTATTGAAATGGCCGGCATCTCGATAGTTTGCGATATTCGTCAATAGTGTATCCGGTGGTATCCATACAGGACCATAATTTTTACAGTAATCAAAAGCATTTTTCGCAATAGGCGTGGCGCCAAATTCGGGCAGGTAGAGAAAGAATAATTTACAGTGATGGCTGCGCGCCAGGTCGGCTATTTTTTTCAGGTATATTAGTGGGTAACGATTGTTGATCCAGTTTTCAAATGGACCCGATACATACCCGCCAGCTTCCTTTTTCTTTTTGAGCGCATTAAGCTCATCAACACTCGCTCTTTGCTCTGAGGAACCGAATACTGGAAAACTATGGTCGTCGTTATTTACTTTAAATGTATCTGCGGGATACAGCCAACGATGCTTTAAGATATCAAACCGGATAAGCAAAGCATGGTAATAATCCTGAAAGATATTCTGGTTGAAGAAAGGCACGGGCATTACGACATCTTCTGCATCGGCCATGTACGCAAAGTCGATATGACTAAGCCGCTCTTCTTCCTCATGCAGTTCTACGATTATATATCCCGGATGCTTGCGTTTAAAAATATCTTTGATAATTGCATAATCCATGTTCCTGCCCCAGCGGCAATAACCAAAGTTGCCAACAAAGACAGAGCGGGTAGAATCATGGGCTAGCATATTGCTATACAAATGGGGTAGACTATCTTCTAATACTTCTTCGATAATTGATGCCTTAATACGCGAGGAGCCAATAAAAGCAATATCTACAGGATCAGGATTAATAAATATACGGTCGTGTATCCAGGCACCCTTTTCATTGCATTCGTTTTTCAGGAAATGATAAGCGTATTGCTTATTAAACGGCAGGCAAAATAACACCACAATAAATAGGATAAGAGGAAACAGGAACAGCCCCAGGGTCTTCAATATCTTCTTTTTTGTTTCCATCTCAGAATTGGAAATAAATGAAGTTAGGAGTAACATCGTAAACACCCAGGAAGAAAATACACACTATAGCGGTATAATAAACAGCCCAGCGTATGGGGCGATATGCTAATGTTCTTATTACGAAAGAAGGTTTTTTATAAAGGTACACTTCAGATATAGTGAAGAAGAACAACGAAACTAAAACATATAATAAGGGCACACGTTCTGCATCAGCCATGTGCACCTTATTTGCAAGTAGTAATGAATCAGTTATAAAAGTAGCGGGATGAAAGGAAAGCTGATGAATTACCGCCAATGCATTAGGAACACTTGCGGCCCTGAAAAAAATCCATGCAAACGAGGTAAGTGTAAATGTGACTAATATACTGAGCCAATTATATAATCGCGATGCACCTAAAGTGGGAAATCTGGAAGAAGGCGATACTACATCTGATAGGATAAGATATACTGCATGTAGTAAGCCCCATATTACAAACGTCCAGCCTGCACCGTGCCACAATGCGGATAGCAGGAATACTAAGAAAAGATTATACCAGGTCCTTAGTTTGCTAACCCTGCTGCCACCCAGGGGAATAAATACATAATCGCGAAACCATGTAGATAACGATATATGCCAGCGGCGCCAGAATACAGCTATCGAGTGGGAAAAATACGGAAAGCTGAAATTGGTCATTAGCCGGAAACCCATGATGCGCGCAGCGCCAAGGGCTATATCAGAGTAACCGGAAAAATCGCAGTAGATCTGTATAGCAAAAAAGATAACCGCAACAATTGTCATGTTGCCGGTAGTGCCAGCAGGGTGTCGATATACAATATCTACGTACGGTGCCAGGTTATCTGCAATCACCATCTTCTTAAAATAGCCATAGAGCATTTGGCGCAGGCCTGTTGATATATCGTCATAGTTAAGATTATGTGGTTCCCGAAACTGGTGCAGCAGGTTCTGTGGCCGCTCTATGGGGCCAGCTACTAACTGGGGGAAGAACATAACGTATAACGTATAGATGCCTAAATGTTTTTCCGCTTTCTGCTTACCATGATATACTTCCACAACATAGCTAAGACTTTGAAACGTATGGAAAGAAAGGCCTATAGGCAGTAGTATCTTTAATAATGGCGGTGCATACTGCCAGTGAAGTAATGTAGCTATACGACCGGCATTGAACGAAAAGAAATTGAAATACTTGAAGACGAAAAGAATAGTGCAGGTAGATATGATACTTATCAATAACCAACGCTTACGATATTTACCGCTGCTCTTTTCGATAAATATAGCGCTGGTATAATCGACGAGGATAAGACTAAACAGTATAAGGAGATAGGATGGGATAAAGGCCGCGTAGAATACGCAGCTTGCCAGCAATAACAACAACCAGCGATACCTGTGCCGAAGCGCAAAGTAAAGCAGCACCACGACAGAAAAGAATAGCAGGAATGCTATGGAATTAAAAAGCATGGTATACCACTACAATTTATTGCTCACCAATATACCAATAGATGGCTATAGACTACAGTATCTCCAAAACTTTTTCAGGTGGCCGCGCCACGACTCCCTTATTGCCATTAATAACAATAGGCCGTTCAAGAAGTGTAGGATTTTCAGCAAGTATTTTTATCCACTCTGCTTCGGTATGCACTTCACTTTTATAATGTTCTTTGTAGAGCGGTTCATTCTTACGTATCACATCCTGCGCTGAAAGATGTAGTTTCCTGAGCAGCACTTTTAATTCAGCTATTGACAAGGGATCAGTGAGGTACCAGCGTATCTCGTGTGGTATATTCTGCTCCTGCAGTATCTCCAGTGCGCCACGGCTTTTACTGCAGCGCCCGTTATGATAAATAGTGATCATTGGTATGCTTAAAAGGCTGTTTAAAAGATCATCTCCGGCACATCATCCGCTATTAATAACTTGCCTGCTGTCTTGGATCTTATTTCTTCAACGGATACCCCGGGAGCACGCTCAATACATTCAAATCCATCTGCCGTAATGTTGAATACACCAAGGTCGCTGACTATTTTCTTTACGCAGCCTACACCGGTAAGCGGCAAAGTGCATGCGGGCAGCAGCTTGCTTTCCCCTTTGGGGTTAGTATGCTGCATGGCTACGATAATGTTTTTTGCAGCAGCCACAAGATCCATAGCTCCGCCCATACCTTTTACCATCTTGCCAGGTATCTTCCAATTGGCGATATCTCCTGTTTCAGATACTTCCATAGCTCCTAGTACAGTAAGGTCTACTTTGCCAGCACGTATCATCCCGAAACTCATAGCGCTGTCAAAAAAAGCAGAGCCGGGTATGGTGGTAATGGTTTGCTTGCCTGCGTTTATCAGGTCAGGGTCTTCCTGACCTTCAAAAGGAAAAGGCCCCATGCCCAGCAATCCGTTCTCGCTTTGCAGCACTACATTCATACCTTCAGGTATATAGTTTGCAACCAGCGTAGGAATACCTATACCTAGGTTTACATAGTAACCATCCTGTAGTTCTCTGGCTATGCGTTGAGCAATTTGTATTTTATCAAGAGCCATAGTTATTTTTTTCTGGTGGTGCGTTGTTCAATTCGTTTTTCGTAGTTACTGCCCTGAAAGAGGTGGCGCACATAGATACCAGGAACATGAATATTGTTCGGGTCCAGTTCGCCGGGCCGTACCAGCTCTTCTACTTCTGCAATAGTTATCTTGCCTGCCATTGCCATCATTGGGTTAAAGTTGCGGGCGGTTTCTTTAAACATCAGGTTGCCCAGGGTATCACCCTTCCATGCTTTTACAATGGCAAAGTCTGCATCAAAGGCATGTTCCAATAAATATTTCTTACCATTAAATTCCCGTACTTCTTTACCCTCCGCTACTTCGGTGCCATAGCCTGCCAGCACATATACTGCGGGCATACCATAGCCCGAGGCCATACAGCGTGTAGCCAACGTGCCCTGTGGTATTAGTTCTACTTCCAGTTCGCCGCTTAATAGCTGCCGCTCAAATTCTGCATTCTCACCAACATAGGAAGAGATCATTTTCTTAACCTGCTTCTTTTGCAGCATCAGCCCTATGCCAAAGTCATCTACACCCGCGTTGTTTGATATGCAGGTAAGGCCATTAATACCCTTGCGTACTATTGCCGCTATGCAATTCTCCGGTATGCCGCAAAGCCCGAAGCCGCCGAGCATAATAGTGGCGCCCGATGATATATCGTTTATTGCCTCGTCTGCCCCGGCCACAGCTTTATTCAATCCCATTTGATATGAAAATTTGCTGCTAAAGTAAGAAAGGTTTAGGGATGTGTGGTACTTATCGTTTCTTCCACCATTCAGAATTATAGGTAGCTGTCGGTACTTCTGTAGGTATGCCGGGCACTGGCAGCATAAGCGTAATATTTTTCTCAGCTGCATATTGCAGCAGCCTTTCTACAGGTTCTGTCCATGCATGCAGTGCCAGGTTGAAGGTACCCCAGTGTATGGGCATCATTACTTTGCCCATTAGTGCAATATGTGCATTAGCCGCATTCTCGGGACCCATGTGTATATCTGCCCAGTTCTCATTATATGCGCCGATCTCTAATAACGTAAGGTCGAAAGGGCCGTATTTATCTCCTATCTCTTTAAAGCCTTCATGAAAACCTGAATCGGCGCCAAAGTATATATTGTGCTTATCTCCTTTTATAACAAATGAAGACCATAGTGTTTCATTACGATGGGTCATACCCCTGCCTGAAAAATGGCGGGCGGGTAATGCGGTGAGCGTCAGGTTGCTGATAGTAGTACTATCCATCCAGTCCATCTCTGTAATACGTGCGGCAGGCATGCCCCACTTAACAAGGTGCATAGCTACACCCAAAGAGCAATAGGCCGGTGCATCAGTGAAATGCACCAGTTTAATGATAGCATCACGGTCCAGGTGGTCGTAGTGATCGTGGGATAAGATAATGGCATCGAGCGCAGGCAGGTTTTCTAATTCTATAGGAGCATCAAAGAAACGCCTGGGACCTGCAAATGAAACAGGAGATGCCCTTTGTGCCCATACAGGATCGGTCAGCAACCGCCTGCCATCTATTTCTATCAGCAGTGAAGAATGCCCGATCCAGGTAATGCGTAAGCCGGAAGCGGGTGCAGTATTGTATATAGCAGCATCTGTATGAAATGGTCCGGGCTTTATTTTAGGGATCACTTCAGCCTTTACCGTCATGTATTTGCGAAGTGTATTCCAGAAGCTGCCGGTCATCATTTCAGTGGGTACCGGGTTCATAAACTTTTTGCCTTCTTTCCGCGATGGTTTTAATAAACTCATATCTGAATATTGTATGCTACTGATAACACAGTTGCATAACGAAGGTTTGAAATTACATAAAAGAAAAAGGGAGCATTGCTCCCTTTTCATAAAGATTATCTATCTGCACTTATATATCTATACGTGCATACTTGGCGTGTGATTCTATAAATTCTTTACGCGGTGGTACATCTTCGCCCATGAGCTTAGAGAATATATCATTAGCATCTACGTCGCTTTCTATAGTAATTCTTTTCAGTGTACGCGTAGCAGGATCCATGGTAGTTGTCCATAGCTGTTCCGCGTTCATTTCTCCAAGTCCTTTGTAGCGCTGTATGTTCACGCTGTCTTCCTTGCCATTGGCAAACTGTTCTGTAAGGCGTTTGCGTTGCTCCTCATCCCATGCGTATGCCTGCTCCTTACCCTTCTTAACGAGGTATAGTGGCGGATTAGCGAGATAAACATATCCCTGCAACACCAGCTCTTTCATATAGCGGAAGAAGAAAGTAAGTATCAGCGTAGCGATGTGCGATCCATCTACATCCGCATCGGTCATGATGACGATCTTGTGGTAACGCAGCTTAGTAAGGTTAAGCGCTTTAGAATCATCAGGGGTACCTATGCTCACGCCAAGGGCGGTAAACATATTCCTTATTTCCTCGTTCTCGTATATCCTGTGCTCCTGTGCTTTTTCTACGTTCAGTATTTTACCACGCAGCGGCAATATAGCCTGGAATGAACGGTCGCGGCCCTGCTTGGCAGTACCACCGGCCGAGTCACCTTCTACCAGGTACAACTCGCAACGCTCAGGGTCTTTGTCTGAACAATCGGCGAGCTTGCCGGGCATACCGCCTCCTGATAGTACGCTCTTACGCTGTACCATCTCGCGTGCTTTGCGCGCAGCAGCCCTTGCCTGTGCTGCTATTATCACTTTATCAATGATCAGCTTTGCTTCTTTCGGATGTTCTTCCAGGTAAGCTTCCAGTACACGGCTTACGCATACATCTACCACACCCATCACATCATTGTTACCCAGCTTGGTTTTGGTCTGTCCTTCGAACTGAGGCTCAGGAACCTTTACGGAGATAATAGCGCTGAGCCCCTCGCGGAAGTCATCACCGGTTATTTCCACCTTAGCCCTTTCAAACAACTTATTCTTATCGCCATAGGATTTGAACACGCGGGTTATGGCGCGGCGAAAGCCCGCAACGTGTGTGCCCCCTTCTATGGTATTGATATTATTAACGTAAGAGAAAATATGCTCGCTGTAAGAAGTATTGTAAGACAATGCCACATCAACTGCCACATTGGTTTCTTTATCGTGCGTCTCTACAAATATAGGGTGCGATAGCAGCGGGTCGCGGTTGCCTTTACGGTCCAGCATCTGCACAAACTCCACTATACCGCCCTCGCTGTAGTAGGTTTCGGTAGCTAACTGGCCTTCTTCGGTAAGTTCGCGCTCATCGATCATGATGATGCGTATGCCCTTGTTAAGGTAAGAAAGCTCGCGAAGTCGGGCTGCCAGTATCTCGCGGTTATACACTCGGTCTTTGAAGATGCTGCCATCGGGGCGGAAGTGCACCAGCGTGCCACATTCATTAGAAACGCCTATTTCCCTTACAGGGTATAGGGGCGCACCGGCCGAGTATTCCTGCTCAAATTTCTTTCCCTCGCGGCATACGGTTACATGCAGGTGTTCGCTCAATGCATTTACGCAACTAACGCCCACGCCATGCAGCCCACCCGATACCTTGTAGGTGTCTTTATCAAATTTACCACCGGCATGCAGCACGGTCATTACTACTTCCAGTGCGCTGCGGCCTTCTTTTTCATGTATGCCCGTAGGTATACCACGGCCATCGTCCTGTACGCTTACAGAGTTATCTGTGTGTATGGTAACGGTAATATTTTTGCAATAGCCTGCCAGCGCTTCATCAATAGAGTTATCTACCACCTCATATACCAGGTGGTGCAAACCCTTTACGCCAATATCCCCAATGTACATTGCAGGGCGTTTGCGCACTGCCTCAAGACCTTCTAATACCTGTATGCTACCGGCATCATAATTCTTGGCCGGCGCTTGTAGAACTTCGTTTTCTGTATCCATAAATGTATTGGGCCCGGAGCAATTATAGTATACCTAAAGAATGGTAAAAATGCCACCTCCGGAAGTATGGCAATATTCCATAACATGTACAGAATAATTACCTAACAAAGATAATGAATATAAGGGGCTTAAGCAAGGAATATAAGAGGTGAAAATGAGGTAATTTTATGAGATTTACCGACGAAATTGGTTGGGTTTTAAGATCTGCCCGGTTCATGATTATTTATTGCGTTTTAGATCAGAAAAACAGATTAATACTCATCTTCAAATTATTATTTGCTGTAATAATATTTTTTATAAAACCTTTGCTATTAGAAATTCGTTTATACCAATATGCGTACAATCTTAATAAAGCGGGTATCGCGGTCTTGGTTATTTTTATTTATTCATGCATTAGTTCGCAAAACAAAAAAAATATGGATCCGGAACATAAGAATAACCCCCACTATTCCCGCACAGATACTACGCACCTGAAGGTCAGCGACGAGGAATGGAAGAAGATACTGCCTAAGGATGTGTATAATATAGCCCGCGATAAAGGCACTGAGTGGGCTTTCAGCGGCAAGTACTGGAATACTACCGGTATAGGCACTTACTACTGTGCTGTATGCGGCAATCCCTTGTTTAAATCGGACGCGAAGTTTGCCAGCACCTGCGGCTGGCCCAGCTTCTTTGAATCGATACAGCCTGGTAGCGTCACCTATCATGTAGATAACACACATGGTATGCAGCGCACTGAGGTGCTATGCGGCCGCTGCGATAGCCACCTGGGGCATATATTTGACGATGGCCCCCCACCCAACTACAAGCGTTTCTGCATGAACTCCCTGGTATTGGAGTTTGAGCCGGACACTAAATAACGGTTGCTGCTTTCATAATTCCTTTTCGGTGATTGTATGTATTATCATCTGATAATCAATGTACTATCATCATGTTTGTCGGTATCATACCCTTATAGCTGCTGTAGCATACTACTGCTAATGCTACACCATGTGTAGCTGATTTTGCCAGGGTGGCAAGGGGGTGCATCTTTGTGTCCGAAATAACGGTTTTACCTATGACCCCACCCGAAAAATTCAAAAAGATAGATAAGTCGTATGTCTTATCTGATAGCACTGTAAATGAATACGGCTTTCGCCTGCTTACCGATGGCTACCAGCTGGAAGCATTTAAAAAGAACCCTATTGGCTACTACATGCACCGCCGCGAAGATGGCGTAGTGCTGAAATGGGACGACCTGTATATAGAAGACGATAAGGTAATGGGCACACCGGTTGTAAACCTTGCCAACGGGCGGGGTGAGCAAACCTGTGCAGAGGCGGAGAATGGTTTCTGAATGCTGCATCGGTAGGGCATATAGTAGTACTGGAATACAGTACCGAGCCTGAAATGATGCTGCCCGGCCAGACTGGCCCCACTATAACCAAGTGGTACAATAAGGAATGCAGCCTGGTAGATATACCCGGTAACTGCAACGCCATTACCCGGCTTTATGATGAGCAGGAGAACGAAATAAACCTTGCAGACCTTACCACCGGCAGCAGCATTATCCATTCTTACAAAACCAATATACTGCCACTGCTGCGTGCGGAATTGAAAATGGATGGCGCCGATGATACAGCGCTGGTAGCTGCAATAAAAGAGCTGGTACTAAAGGCAGAACAGTCGGATATGCTGAGCGCAGGCAACCTGAAGCTGCATAGTGAAAAACAGGAATTGCAGCAGCAACTGGAAGAACTGCACACTGCACACACGCACTATGAAGTAACCGCCCTGCTGGAAGAAGCCCTTGAAAACAGAAAGATAACAAATGAGCTAAGACAGCAGCTTGCTGCCGACTATGCGCAAAATGTACCGGCACTTAAAACGCTGCTTGCGGCAATGCCAGCCTACCGGTCTATAGCAGAGCACATAAAAAATACCACGCGCGATAAAGTCGAGCTGCAATGGAAATGGGAAGATTACGAGACCCACGACCCTGCCGGCAAAAAACTGAAAGAACTAAAAGCCACAGACCCTGAAAAATACCGCCAGCTATTTACAGAACGCTTTGGAGAGTAAGATCTCTTAAAACATTACCGGGCTAAGGGTGGAGGTTTTTCTTCTGGTAAATGCATTTTCATGCATCTTTTTTTCCTCACCCTTTTGCTCCGGTTATATCTACCAACCTTAATAAACACTATCAACCAATAGATCCTATGGCAATTCAAAAAGAAATATGGGAAGACCATATAGAGGGGAACCTCTTTAAAAACAATGAATTTTTACTTGCTTCAGCAGATGCCAGTCAGTATGTGCTGCAAGGCAAGGTGGTGCACATACCCCAGGCCGGCGCAATCCCCGGCGTATCTGTAAACAGGAGCAGCCTGCCCGCTACAGTAGGCCAGCGTACCGATACAGATGTAACCTATGAACTGGATGAGTACACTACAGACCCGATACTGATACCTAATGCAGATACTATAGAGCTAAGCTATAACAACCGCGAAAATGTGCTTGCTGAAAGCCAGGCGATCATCAGGCAGACGACCGCTGAGAACCTGCTGGTAACATGGGCGCCTTCCGCCTCTACCCATCTGATGCTGACAACTGGGGCATCAGTAACTGCGCACCTGGCAGGCACTACAGGCAACAGAAAGAAATTTGTAGTAAACGACCTGAAGTACGCACAACTGTTGCTCAACAAGCAGAACATACCACTAGAGGACCGCTATGCACTCATAAGCGCCGATATGTTTCAGCAACTTACCGATGACATGTCACAAACACAATACCGTGATTTCAGTGTGGCATTTGATGCAAAGAACGGTATTGTAGGCAAGCTGTTTGGCTTCAATATTATCATGCGCAGCAGCGTATTGGTTTACTCTGATGATTCTACTCCAATAGTACGTGCAGCAGGTGCGGCAACAGCTGTTACTGATAACGATGCAGTGCTGTGCTGGCATACCCACGCGGTAGAGCGCGCTGTGGGTGATGTACTGTTCTTTGAAAAAACGGGCGATCCTCTTTACTATGGCGATGTGTACAGTGTATGCGTACGCATGGGTGGCCGTAAGCGCCGCAATGACGAGAAAGGGATCATTGCTATTGTACAAAACCAGGCATCCTAATATTATTTATTCCTCCCCGGGTGGTTAGTTCAATAGCCGCATTATGTTATCAGAAGTGAAGATATGGATACTGCTTGCCGCAGTGAGCGCAATGGCTGCCATAATAGGTTTTACCATTAAAGTGCTCACGAGCCAGGTAATCAACAGGCTGGACGAAATAGTCAATGAATTGAAACAGCTCACCCGCAACAGCGCCATACAGGAGCAGCAGATAAAAGACATGCAGGAACAGAACAGGATGATACACCAGCGGCTCAATGACCACTCGGGCAGGATACGTACTGTAGAAATGAAGTATGACCGCTGACATTAGCTACTACCTTATTAACTTTTTATCCAATTACCAATTACCTCCCCCAACCATGATCTGTACAAAACTAAGAGCGCCCATAAAGGCTGCCCTCAGCCAGTTTGACCAGTATGTAGATGCGCATATAGATACGGCGTTGCATGTTACCACTGCTATAAAGAATATACTGGCATCGCCGGTAGCAGATATACTAACTGCTATCATACCCGGCACCCTCGATGACACGATACGCACTAAGCTGGTTGCCGCGCTTGACAAAGCAATAGAAGCGCTGACCATTGCGGACAACTGTAAGCAATGCACAACAATAGAGGACAAGCTGCAATGCTTTATACAACAAATAAGGCAGCGGGATCCGCAACTACAGGATGCGCTATTGCAAAAGCTCGCCAGTCTGCTTGCCGGCCAGTTAGATGGCGGCCGTCTGAAGCAGGCGATCTACGATCTATATACCCAGGCCAAATACATTACTACCAAGTAAGTTACTATAAGCGCGTGTACCGCTATCTCCATCTCCCTCTTTTCATTTTTCAATAATATAATAATGATAAATACCCCACCTGTAAACCTTCGGGATGAGATAGCCGGTACCGCGCCTATTGCTATGCATGCTTTAAACATAGCGCAAGGCCAACTGGGGCAATCAGAGCAACCAATAGGCAGCAATAGCGGCCCTATGGTAGATGCTTATCTGGCGGCAACCGGGCTTAGGCCGGGCTATGCATGGTGCCAGTCATTTGTGTACTGGTGCTACCAGCAGGCTGCAATGCAATTGCACCAGACCAATCCCGTAAGAAAAACGGCAGGCGCTATGGCTTGCTGGTATAAAGCGCTGCCAGCTATGCGGATAACAAAACCGGAAGCATTGCAGCATCCCTTGCTGATAGGCCCCGGTACTCAATTCATATTGGACTATGGGCATGGAGAAGGGCACACCGGGATCGTAGAAAGAACAGAAGGCCTGGTGATACATACCATAGAAGGCAATAGCAATACCGATGGCAGCCGCGAAGGATACGAAGTAGTGCGCCACAAACGCAGTATAGACGATAAGTTGCTGATCGGCTTTATAAAATATTCCTAACGCAATAATATTTAACACAATGGACGAAGATATCCAATCCTATTTTGAAAATCATCCGGACACAGATGTATTTCATTTTACCGCCGATGGCTTTGCATTCTTTAAAAAGGATGATGCGCATAACCATGCCAATAGCCTTGACGATAATGAAGTGCGCACTATAAGCCGCGATGAAATAGAAACCGAATAATTAAAAGCTAAACAAAAAACTAAATGGCATTACCTAATGTAAATATAACCCTGGCCAATGGCACACTGGGGCAAACACTGCAGACCGCAGATGGGGTGGCAGGCATAGTGCTTACTGGCGCCACAGAAGGCACGGTAACAGCAGGCACACCGTTCACAATACAGAGCCTGGCCAATGCGCAGGCCTTAGGCCTTACGCAAACCAACAATGCCTATGCGCTGAAGCACATACAGGAATACTTTAATGAGGCTGGCAATGGGGCTACACTCTATGTGCTCATAGTACCCAACACACTAAAGGTGACCAATGTTTGTGACCAGACGAATGTTAATGGTGCAGTAAAGCTGCTCAATTATGCCGGCGGGGTTATACGCCTGCTGGGCATAGCGATAGATGATACCCAGGTGGGCACTATTACGGTAACAAACGGACTGAATGCAGATGTGTACACTGCGCTGGCCAGCATGCAGGCGATGGCTACAACCTACTTCGGGCAGCAAACACCTTTTCGTGCGGTGATAGGTGGTACCAGTTTCAGCGGCACTGCTACTGCGCTTACCAACCAGACCACTAATGCCAGCAACCGGGTTTCTATAGTGATCGGAGATACGATAAGTACAGGCCCTAATGCCGCAGTAGGTTTGTTACTCGGCCGCTTGTCTGCAATACCCGTACAGCGAAAAGTATCGCGGGTAAAGACCGGGCAGTTGACTACGCTTGCTGCATATATAAATGGTACAGATGCTGCAAAGTACACATCAACCGCTACAGTACATGACAGGGGCTATATTACCTTCCGCACTTTTTCGGGCAAGAGCGGTTATTTCTTTACTGGCGATGATACCTGCAAAGCTGCCACAGATGATTATAATGTGCTGGCAAGGGGCAGGGTCATAGACAAAGCAGATACTGGCTTATGCCACTTATGTAAATGAGATAGATAACGAAGTACTGGTAAACCCCGATGGCACACTAAACGCCGGGTACTGTAAATACATGGAACAGCAGATCATTAACCAGGTAAACCTGGCAATGACGGCACACAATGAAATAAGCAGTGTGAAATGCTATGTAGACCCTGCCCAGAATGTACTGGCTACAAACAAAGTAGTAATAGTGCTGAAAATAATACCCGTTGGCTACAGCAGCACTAATGACTGCCTTTGGAAGGAATTAATTATTCTGGAATACACACGAATATTTAAAAGTTGATTTTATTAACACAGTCCTTAACTAGAGCAATTATATAGTCTATATTAATATCAGTAAGTTCATAAAACATAGGTAACCTTACCAGGCATGCACTATAATGATCACTATATTCTAAAATACGTTTATCATGTTTATCATGGTAGTAATCAGAAGAGTGTAGCGATAGATAATGGAATACAGCGTTAATATTATGTTCTTTTAATGTTTCAATAATGGTAGCGCGTTGCGCAGCATTATGGCACACTACATAAAACATATGCGCATTGTTGGTAGCATTGTCGGCTATATAGGGTAGCTGTAGTAAGCCCTTTTGCTCCAGTGGTGCTAATGCCTTATAATATTTTTGCCATATTTGCTTCCGCTTTTTCTGTATGTCATCCATATTTTCTAATTGCGCATACAGAAATGCAGCAATAATATCAGATGGCAGGTAAGAACTGCCTACATCCACCCAACCATATTTGTCTATTTCACCCCTAAAGAATGCAGATCTGTTGGTACCCTTTTCACGTATTATTTCGGCGCGTGCTATAAACCGGTCATCATTTATTACCAGCATACCCCCTTCTCCCGACATTATGTTTTTCGTTTCATGAAAAGAGAATGCAGCCAGATGTCCTATACTGCCAAGCGGCCTGCCTTTATAATAGCTATCTACTGCCTGTGCAGCATCTTCTATTACATACAAGCCATGCTTATCTGCTATAGCCATAATCTTATCCATATCGCAGGCTATACCGGCATAGTGTACGGGAACAATGGCTTTAGTTCTTGGCGTAATCAGAGCATCTATTTTATCTGCATCTATGTTGGGGTTTTCAGCGCTGCTATCGGCAAATACAATTTTGGCCCCACGCAATACAAAAGCATTGGCGGTAGATACAAATGTGTAGGAAGGCATTATTACCTCATCACCTGCTTGTATATTTATCAGCAGTGCCGCCATTTCCAGCGCATCTGTACAGGAGGTTGTGAGCAGGCATTTTTTGAAGTGAAATCTGTTTTCAAAAAAGGCATGGCATTTTTTCGTAAATATGCCATCACCCGATATTTTACCCGACAATACTGCCTGGTATATATAGTGCCCTTCTTTTCCGGTTAAGTAAGGCTTGTTGAAGCCAATATGTTCCATACTATTTTATTAATTGCGCAATACCAAATCCTGTTTTACCATAGCCATTCCCATTATACAACATATATCGTTCACCTTCATGGTCAAAAATAAAGGGATAACAGATCATTTCGCTATCCCATCCATCTTGTGATACATCTATTCCGGCTTCAGTATCTTTTCGTGTCCATGTAAAGCCATCAGGAGAATCTGCATATCCGATTCTATATGTCGAAATATCGCCATTGCCCCTATAGGAGTACCACATTTGGTAAATCTCATCACTTTTTATCACAAAAGGCTTAGATAAGGCATATTCATTCTTGTGTTCTAAATTAATATGTATATGCTTTGTTCTGTTCCAGTGAATAGCATCTTTACTTTCAGCATATTTTATTACATGCGCCATCTCATTTTGAACACTTCCCCATTTTAAATTCGAGCCATACCACATTCTGTATATGCCATTCTCACATAATATTGATGGGTATGAAATGGAAAAAGGATCTTCATCACTCCGGTCCATTACTGGGGCTTGGCTATGTTTTTCATAAATCTGTTTTTGTTGGTTCCAAACTGCAAGGCCAATGGTATTGAGCCAAGGGACAGTTACTTTTAAATTCCAACCTAAGTAGTATAAGTATTTTTTGTAATCTACATTAATTAAATAACTCATTGCAACGCCGCTATCATCAAATAATCCTGGATCTCCAGGGCATAAGACAGGCTTATCCGACACATTTATTACATTGAATTCACTTGTAAAATCCACATCAGCATACCCTATATAGGATTTGCTCTTATTATTTCTACATGTAAAGTATATTCTAAATATATTTTTGGAAATATATTCAGCAAATGGATTTGCTGCATGAGAAACCATCCATTCGAAATAGTTATTAGGGGTAAATATATTTTTTAGTTTAATCCACTTCATTTTTTCAACTCACAATAAATGACCATAGAGTTATTATTTTTTTTATTAATTTTTTGGATAATGTGAAACGGAAACATAGTGAAATTGTTAAGGAAGAATTTAAAATACCATGGAAATGTAGTTTTAAATTTTATATTTCTGTTTCCAGACAGTACAGTTTGTTCTTGTTTTGAAAGATTTTGTTTATAACCTTCATTATTTTTAACGATACGATTACTTAGGCTTAATAATAAGTTGGATATAGGATAATTTAAGCCCGCAATATCAGATATTTTTAAATCAAAATTTTTCGCTAATATTTTAAAATCGTTGAAAGTATATCTTTTAAAGTGGCCTGCAATTTCATCTTCTATTCCCCAATACTTCATATTAGAAGGTACAAAGACAGCAATTGAGCCATTATGATTTAATGCGCTTTTGCAAACTTCAAAATATTTATTAACTGTAAAAGCATCTAAATGCTCAATAACCATGCAAGAAATTATATAATCATATTTTTCGTTATTATTTTGTATTAGGAAATTATCATTAATGATTTGATAATCTTGTTTTAGCACATATTTCTTATTAAGTTCCAAATTATTTTTACATGCACTTTCATTTAAATCATAACCTTTACCTTTCATTCCTTTGCCTAACAAGAGATTTGAAATATAGCCATTGCCACTTCCTATTTCGCAAAATGTTTTAGGTTTTAATTTTTCAATTCTTTCTTTCAAATACATTTTTTGCAAAATGTTTCCAGGAGCTAATAAAATCTTGATATGGCAAATCTCTATGCCAAGAATTTTGATGGTGAGTTTGTTGGGGCATATTAATTATGCCATTTTGAAGATGGAGAATAAAATAACTTCCGAGTACTTTTTTAACTACATCTAATAAAACGTCATTCGTAATTAAATTTAGAAAGTATGCATCATAAACAAAAGGTAACCGAGCTAGATACAACTCATTTATAGACTCCAACTCATTAATAGAACACTCATTTGTTTGAACCGTATAAACGTCATCCAGTTTTACTTTTGCAATATTTAGTTCATCTTGGGATAAAACATTTTCGATTATACAATATCCAAGTATTGATAGTTCTTCAACATATTTATCTACGTTATTATCCCTTATTGTAATTTGGTTTGTAATTCCAAAGGTTTTGGCTTTCATTCACTTCATATTTATTCAATTATTAAATATTCAATTTAATCTCTTATCAATAAGAAACTTTGGCCTGTTTTTAGTTTGTTCAAATGTTTTCCCGATATATATACCAGATATTCCAACACTAGTTAAAAGAATTCCAGTTGAAAATAAAAGTACTACTATCAAACTTGCCCAACCAGACATAAATCCAACAACAAAATACAAAAAAATAATTATAATAATTGAAATAAAAGAAAGAATTGAAAGGAATATTCCAATCGTCACATTTATTCTTAAGAGTTTGTCAGATTGGGAAGTTACCCCATTTAGTGCGTGTAAAAGAAGTTTTGAAAAGTTGTAACTGCTCTTACCCTCATATCTTTTTTTATGTTCTATTTCTACATATGTGTTATTAAAACCTATCCAACGTAATACCATTAAATAATGGCGTTGGTAATCATTATAAGAACAAAATGCATCTACGGCCTTCCGGGTTAATAAGCTGAATGACCCAACATTACTATGAGATTTCCAATCTTTATTATCAATTAGAGAATTAAATATTGTATTAAAGAAATTAGCGGTAATGTTTTTCCAAAAGCCGTGTACTCGATCGTTCTTGTAAGTATAAACAATATCAAACCCTTCACAAGATTTTTTATATAATACTGGTATGTATACTGGGTCATCTTGCAAGTCACAATCCATTACAACTACGTAGTTACCTAAAGCATTCTCAATCCCAGCAGTTATTGCAAAGTGTTGCCCAAAATTCCTACTTAGTTTGATACCTTTTACTCTTTTATCCTTTGTGCATACTTCCTCAATTCTGCCCCAGGAATCATCAGGGCTTCCGTCTTCAACAAGAATGATCTCGAAATCGTCAGTAATTTTTGTAACCTCCTCTGTGATCCTCTTTACCAGTTCATGAACTATTTTTTCAGCCTTATATACAGGGCTTACAATAGATAGGAGAGGTGTATTATCCATTTAGCAATAAATTTATAATGTTACCTCGTCACTTTTCTTTTCTAATAGGGTAGGCCTGGGTGGTACATAAATACCCTTCTCTTCAGTGTTTTTTGAAATAACCACCCCTGCACCTAATAGCGTTTCTTTTGCAATGGTTATTTTATGGGCAAGGGTGCTGTTGACACCAAGAAAACAGTTGCTCTCAATAGTACAATGCCCAGAAATAACGACATGCGAACTAATGAAATTATGATCTTTTATTACAGAATGATGCCCTATGTGATTGCCGCTCCATAGCGTCACATTATTTCCGATCCTTACAAATGGCTGAATAGTGTTATCCTCAAAAATAAAGCAATTATCGCCACAGGGGTATTGAGATAGGTAACTACACCTGCTGCTTATATAATTTACCAGCTCATACCCTTTAGCCTTTGCCTCATTGTATTTTGCTTCCCTTAGCTTATTCATTTTTGCATAGCTCAGCGCTATAAACATTTTGTATTGGGAGGGAGGAAATAATTCTACCATCTCCTCAAAAGCCACCAGGGCTTTTCCTTCATATTCTGTCCCCTTTATATATTCTTTATCAATAGTAAAGGCCACTACATCATACTCACTATCGATCTGGAAATAATAATTAGCTATTTGTGCGATATCGCCTGTGCCAAAAATAATGATTTTCTCCTTACTCATATCTATTTCTTTACTATTATCGTAAACTCATATAATGGATAGTCATGCATTAAGGCTATATATTTTGAGAAATTTCTTTTACAAAAATCAAAAAAATAGGCAGGATCAGCATAATATAGATAATCGCGCATGTATTCTTTATCTGAATAAGAGGTAAGCATATTGAAAGAAAACCCTTTTGTGCTATGCTTGTTAATCCTTACCAAGGTATTTTCAATATACTTTTTCCATTCATTGTCACCAACCTCCAGCCGTACATTAAATATACCACTGGCCACAGAATAGTCGAATTGTTCTATATCAGAAAGTTGTGTGGTCCATGCGGCATTCTTGTTCTGGGTATTATTTGCCCTGGCCTCCCGGATCATTTCTTCTGATATATCAAACCCTGTGTAGCTGAAATTGCCGGTAAGCCCATTTATATAAGGTAGCAAAGCGCCATAACCACAGCCAAAATCAAGAATAGAGAATTGATTGCCAAAATTAATAAATGAGCTGAGTTCTTTAAATCTCAATTCCTGCGATTCAACAGAATTCCAGTCCACTCCCTTCGGGCTTATACCATGTTCTTTTATTTTATCGCTGTAATATTTATTTACAGAATCCAATATTTTATCTTCCATCTGCAAAACTTTTTAAGAAGGTAGTAGCCTTTTCTCCTTCATTAAATATAAGGTCTAAAATAGTAACACCATGATCAAATGGAGGATACAACTGCGTATACTCATTATATCCTGAATAATCCATCCACGATAGTTTTACATCAGCAGCTTTAAAAATGTCTTCTACAATATAATCTTTAGCTGCCGGGCCCGAAATATACTCGCTGCCCCCGGCTTGCTGCACCAGGCTCAGTAAGCGCTCCGTTTTCCCATCGAAGATAGTGTAGTCGCTCGACCAGGATATTTTGGTTTTTATTCCCAGTATGCTGTTTATAAGCGTGATCAATTTATGGTTGATGATACTAAGATGCTGATCATTGACATTTAAATAAAAATCCTCAAACTGGTCTTTGTAGTCTTTAAAATATTTTGCTTTACTGTAAAACTGCTTGATAGTAGCCCAATGATCTTTTGCCCAGTTTGGCTCTGAAATAAGGGTTTCATTTATTTTCTGATCATATTTACCTTTTACTTCTACAGATATCGTTAGCCAGCTAAGTCCGTTAGGAGTTTTGATCTTATTGCGGTTGCGCCAATCCCTGCGTGTGTATTGCATATCATCATACAATATAAATTCATCAACCATATTTATCAGGTCAAAATATCCTTTCCATGGTATATAGTTCGACTGTAATATGGCTACTTTTTTCATCTATAAAATATGCAAGAGTATGCAAATGTAATAGATTTTATCCCCTGCTACCACTTTGCCTGGTGAATAATAATAAATATACAATGATAAACAGCATGGAGGTAACTGAAGATGCGAGGATCTTAAGCATTAGATAGCCGACATTAGAAAGGTTCCAAAGTTCAATGGTAAAGAATACAATATGGTGCAGCAATATCAGGAATCCGCCATATACGAGAAAAGGCACCCAGCCCATATTCTTTATAGAGGGCGATTGGTTGGCGTATTCTGAGAGGTTTTTGGGGAGCAGGGCATTGAGCACGTTAGTGCGCAGGTAAGCAATCAAAACTGTAGCACATGCATGCAGGCCTGCGGTATTCATAAAAGTATCCATAGTGATGCCGGTAATGAAGCCTAGCACCAGTAGTAATGGTACTGTGATCTCGAAAGGCAGCAAAAGGATAAATAAAGGATATACATAAGGGATAAATATAGGGAAGCCTGATGGCTGCAACCACCAGCGCAGTGTTATCTTGTTGAGTATAAGCAGCTGTAGCAACATGATAATGCAGAACCGTAAAAAATTCCTTACATATATACTCATTGCTTGCTTTTTAATGAGGAATCTTCTAAATGTTGTTTCTCCATAGCCAGCTTATTATCTACCACATATACATATTGCAGGTTGCGAAAATTAACAGTAGGGCGCAGATAGAGCAGCTGCATGTTATTTTTCTTCAGCGCATCTTTCCGGTATACAGTGCCTATTAATATATCCGAAGGGAAAAATGAATAGTCTGTAGTGAAGACCGTATCACCCAGTTTTACCCTTACTTGCTGGGCCACATCTTTCATCATCAGCACATCGGGCCGGTCGCCTTCCCACTCTATATAGCCGTAGGTGCCATCCTTTAGGCGCGCACTTACCTTTTGCTTCATGCTGAGTATAGATAAGATACTGGCATAGTGTGCTGATGCATTCACTACTTTGCCAACTGCGCCTGTGCCAGTTATTACGCCCATCCCTTTATACACACCTGTGGCGGTGCCGCGATTGATAGTAATATAATTATTGGATGAGCTGACTGAGTTATTAATGACGTGTGCAGTAAGATAGTGGTAATCTGCATAGTGGATGATATGCGATGAATCAGGATTGCCAAGTACTTTCCTTACCGTTGTGTCTCTTAATGTATCAACAGAATTGCGAAATGATAATTGTGTGCGCAGGCGTGCATTTTCATTAAGCAGGCTATCGTTCATACGGCGCAGTGCAAAGTAATAGACCACATCATTCTGTTTTTTATACATCAGCCCCGATACTGCATTGGCCGAACTGACGATATCATTCCCCTGCAGCGAATTAGTGCGCGATATAAGTACGATGCACACTATCTCCAGCGCCAGAAATAATATCAGGTTGAAAAAGCGGCTTATGAAGAGGATGAAATTGCGCACCTATGCTGAGTAAATTAAAAAATCAAAATGCAAAATTCAAAAAAATCAGAATTTTGGTTGCGCCATTATAATTATTTCATAAGGTAGGGCATCTTTTGTATATTCTTCAGGGCCATGCCGGTGCCGCGTACCACTGCCCTCAGCGGATCGTCTGCTACATGCACAGGCAGTTTTATTTTATGCGCTATACGCTTATCAAGGCCACGCAGCAATGCGCCACCACCTGTAAGGTACAGGCCGCGGCGAAAGATATCGGACGCCAGTTCAGGCGGTGTGCTTTCCAGCGCTTTAAGTATAGCTTCTTCTATTTTGAAGATGGACTTATCCAGCGCCTCTGCTACTTCCTGATAAGAAACCATTATCTGCTTAGGGATACCTGTTACCAGGTCGCGACCATTAACAGCTATATCATCGGGTGGATTATCCAACTCTTTAAGGGCAGAGCCTACATGTATCTTTATCTGCTCTGCTGTACGCTCGCCTATCATAAGGCTATGATAGCGGCGCATGGCTTCCATTATATCTGCTGTAAACTCATCGCCCGCTATGCGTATGCTCTGATCGCATACGATGCCTGCCAGCGCTATAACTGATATACCTGTAGTACCACCACCTATATCAATGATCATATTACCGGTAGGCTCTTCCACATCTATGCCTATACCCAGGGCAGCAGCCATAGGTTCGTGTATCATATATACTTCCTTAGCACCTGCCTGCTCAGCAGAATCGCGCACAGCGCGCTTTTCAACTTCAGTAATGCTGGAAGGGATACATATAACCATGCGCCAGCTGGGCGGGAACATTGGTTTTTTAGGATAAACAAGTTTTATCATTTCGCGCAGCATACCTTCTGCTGCGTTAAAGTCAGCTATTACACCATCTTTAAGAGGCCGTATGGTCTTGAGATTCTCATGGGTCTTTTCATGCATCATCATCGCCTTCTTACCTACAGCTACTATTTTACCCGACAGGCGGTCTATAGCTACAATAGACGGTTCATCTACTACTACCTGGTCATTATGTATAATGAGGGTATTTGCAGTACCTAAGTCTATCGCTATCTCCTGTGTCAAAAATTTAAATAATCCCAGAAAACTCATTACCGAGCAGATTTTTAGAAAATAATGGCAAAAATGCGAAAAATTAAGTCAGTATAAGAGATTTTTAGCGCATTTTTTAAGAAATGGCTGAAAATAAAGAGTCGCTAAACATAAATGAGAATAATAATATATAGCTAAATCAAACACATTTTAAAAATCAAGCTACTTCGATATAGAATTGCCGGGAATAATTATAGGATGTAGATACTAATACCTTTACCGACTTTTTTCCACCATTTACCGATATACGGAAATAACTGGCCGAAATGATTTTTTATGTGCAAAGGGGTAATATACTTTTGCGCTATCAATTTTTGAGATAATGAAACAAACGATACCTACCCATAAGAAACGAAACAGTATAAGAATACTATTACTGATGCCCTTGCTGCTATTATTATCTGCGGCTACATGGGCGCAGTCTACACTTACAGGCACCCTGGTAGATGAAAAAGGAAAACCTGTAAGGGGCGCCAGCATATCGCTGGATAACACACTGGATGGTACCACTACAGATAGTTCCGGCAAATTTTCATTAACCACTAATGAGAAGGGAATGCAGACGCTCGTAGCAAGTGCGGTAGGCCATGATAATACCGGCATACCTATAGACATAACCGGAAGTGTAACAGGTATATACCTAAAGATGAAGGGCGACCCGCACCGGCTGAATGAAGTAACGATAACAGCAGGGTCATTCGATGCATCGAATGATAAAGACAAGACCGTACTGAAACCACTGGATATAGTAACTACCGCAGGCGCGCAGGCCGATGTAGTGAAAGCAATAGAAACACTGCCGGGCACACAGCAAACGGGTACAGAGAATGGATTGTTCGTAAGGGGCGGTGATGCCAGTGAAGCGCAGATACTCGTAGATGAGATGGTGGTACAGAATGCATTTTTCGGTGGCCCTCCGGGAGTGGCTACCCGCAGCAGGTTTGGTGCATTCCAGTACCAGGGCGTATCATTCAGCAGTGGCGGATATAGTGCACGTTACGGGCAGGCACTATCGAGCGTGCTGGAACTGAATACGCTTGACCTGCCTAGTACCAGCACTGTAAACCTGGGAATAAATATGGCAGGTGTATATGCACAGGGTACCAAGCTATGGAAGAACAGCAGCCTGGATATAGGTGGCAACTATAATAACCTATCGCCATTCTATGGTATTGCTACATCTAACTTTAAGTTTTATGATGTACCTACAGGTGGCGGCGCTAATGCGCGTTATGTATGGAAACCTAATAAAAGCGGTATACTAAAAGTAGCAATGAGCGGTACATTTACTACAAGCGGCATAGCTATACCTAATCCTTACGCATACGATACAGCCGCAAATGATGCAGCATTCCGCAACATGGGCGATACAGTTAACTACCATACCGGTGAGCAGAATGTATATACCAGCATCTCTTACAAGCAGATGTTCAAAGGCAAGTACAGCCTTTACGCTGCGGGCTCTTTCAGCTATGATAACACAAAGGCAAGCCTGGGCATCATACCGATCAATGAGATAGACCAGCGCGCACAGGGAAGAGTAGAAGTGAAAGATTTTATCAGCAACCGTTTTAGCCTGATGGTGGGCAGTGATGTACAGAGTTTTTCTATCAGCAAAACCTTTTATAACTACAAACCTTCCTTTACAGAAACGCAGATAGCCGGCTATGCGGAAGCCGAATGGACCCCGATCTCCTGGTTTGCCATACGCCCGGGCGCGCGTTATGAGCATAGTGTGCTGCTAAATGATAACACGATAGCGCCACGAATATCGCTGGCTATAAAAACAGGAGACTATAGCCAGGTATCTGTAGCCGGTGGTATCTTTTACCAGGATGCAGAAAATAGTTACCTGCTGGCGGGCTTCAGGCCTAAACTGCAGGAGGCCATACACTATATTGCCAACTGGCAATGGAACCGCGATGACCGCACCCTGCGCCTGGAAGGATACTATAAGAACTATGCAGCCCTGATAAGAGAGCATGTGAATGGCGCTTATAACCCCAACCCATACCGCTTCATATCGCCAGACAGTGAAACGGTGGATAATAGCGGAAACGGGTATGCACAGGGGCTGGAACTATTCTGGCGCGATAAGAAAAGTGTGAAGAATCTGGACTACTGGATCTCTTATAGTTATATAGATACCCGCAGGCTGTATAAGAATTTCCCTGTTTCTGCACAGCCGGATTTTATAGCTACGCACAACCTGAATCTGGTGAGTAAATATTTTATAGATAAGTGGCAGACCAACATCAGCGCTACCTATACTTTTGCAAGTGGCCGCCCGTATTATAACAGCGACCCTTCCGTTGCCTTCCTCAGCGACCGCACACCTGCATTTAATAACCTTGCGGTAACATTTGCCTACCTGCATACATTTGGCAGATGGTTCTCTGTATTCTACCTTAGCCTGGATAACATTACTAACCAGCACAATATTTTTGGTTACCGGTATGGCAATGATGCAGCGCATACCCGCTACCCTATAGTGCCTGCTATATACAGGTCGGTATTCTTTGGTGTTAATTTCTCGCTAACTAAATTCAATAAAGACGAACTATAATTATAAACATTCCTATTTTTAATAACATAGAAAATCCAAAACAATGAAAAGAGTTATTTTACTGATAGCCGCTGCGGCATTTGCGATCGTACACTGCCAGGCGCAGGATTTTAAAACGGTGCTGAAGAAGACAGTAGACGACTTTAGCGCCACACGCGACCAGCAGCAGCAAACAGAGCTAAGCAACAAGCTGGGGCTGATAGCCAAGAAATGGCCTAATGAATGGGCGGGCCATTACTACAATGCCTATGGCAAGGCACAGCTATCGTACATGGAAAAAGATGAGGCCAAGCGCGATGCTTACCTTGATGAAGCAGAAACAGAACTTAGCGAAGCAGTAAAGGAACTGGGTAAAGACAATGACGAGACCTACGTGATGGCTGCAATGATAGCCAATGCGCGCCTGGCTGTAAAGCCACAAAGCCGCTGGCAGAAATACGGGCCTATATTTAAAGAAGACCTGGAGAAAGCCCGTGCTATGAACCCGGACAACCCACGCATCTACTACCTGGAGGCACAAAGTAAATTCCACACGCCAAAAATGTTTGGCGGGGGTAAGAAGGCTGCGCTTCCTTATTTTGAGAAAGCAGATGGATTATTTGCCAAGCAAAGCGAAACAGATATAACAAAGCCTTATTGGGGCAAACCAGCTAACACTTATTTTATGGGTTTAAGCAAGGGAGAAGATAAAGAGTAGTGTTTGATTTTTTATTTATTTGCTGCATCCCGGGCCATTCAGGTCCGGGATGTTTTTTTATTGTAATGAGCGGAATTTGGTAACATTCACTTTATGAAATGGTAACTGCCCCGTAATGATTGCATAACACGCGCTAAGTTCCTTTGCATCAAAATAAAACAGATGAAAAAGTATTTACACATTATTATGATGCTGGCTATACTTGCGGGGACCACGCAGGCAAATGCACAGTCAAAATTGATCCATTACTGGAACTTTAATAACCTTGCATCAGCGTACCACAATCCGGGTATACCTGCTTTCAAGGCTAACTATTCGTCAATAGATACGAATCTTACCAGCATACGGTACATGCTTGTTACCGGTACTTCCAGCACCTACGCCGGCTACATAGATAACTATCCTGTACTGCCTACAGACCATGATACCAACGCAAGGGCAATAGGTGGTGTTATATCGCGCGATAGCAACTCCTACAGGATGCGCAATCCTACAGATAGCGCGTACCTGGTATTTGCTATCCCATCTACTCACTATAAGAACCTGTTATTCTCGTATGCCGTTATGGCATCGAGCTTTACGAGTGGTATGCTGAAGAACTACTACTACTACAGTACCGATAGCGGTGCTACATGGAAAACAAGTGGTCTGAGCGAAACGTTTGATACGACTACTCTTACGTTCTCCCTGAAGAGTATACGCATCACTGATACAAATGCTCTTAATAATCCCCGCCTTATGTTCAAAATAGTACCACAGGGTAATACATCGGGTGCATCTGGTAACAACAGGTTTGATAACGTAACGCTGGATGGTGATACAATGACAACTAGTACACCAGCACTGATACACTACTGGAACTTTAACGGATTGGCTACAGCCTATCACAATCCGGGTATACCAGCACTGAAAGCAGATTATTCTGTATTGGATACCAACATTACCAGCCTGCGCTACATGCTGCTGCCAGGTACATCAAGCACCTATGCCGGATATATAGATAACTATCCTGTATTAACTACAGACCATGATACCAATGCAAGAACTATAGGTGGTGTAATATCACGCGACAGCAACTCCTACAGGATGCGCAATCCTACAGATAGCGCCTACCTGGTATTTGCTATACCATCTATCAACTACAAGAACCTTGTATTTTCTTATGCGGTAATGGCATCAAGCTTTACAAGCGGTATGCTGAAAAATTATTACTACTACAGCACAGATAGCGGTGCAACATGGAAGACAAGCGGCCTGAGCGAAACTTATGATACCACTACCCTTACTTTCTCATTGAAGACAATTGCCATCAATGACACAGCCGCCTATAACAATCCAAAGCTGATGTTCAAGATAGTGCCAGTGGGTAATACATCGGGCTCATCCGGTAACAATAGGTTTGATAACGTAACGCTGGATGGCATTGCCATAGATCCCAACTTCCATTACCACCACGTTGCAGTACCTACGGTAGTAAACCACAACAGCACATTTGTTATATATCCTAACCCTGGTACCAGCAATGTAACTATAAGCTCATCAGAAGAAGGTAACTACCTTGTTAGCATGTACAATGTTACCGGCCAGCGCGTGATGACAGTAGAAAGCAACCAGAAGATGACCAACATTAATATAGCCCAGCTGAAAGCAGGTATCTATTTTGTGAACATTCGTACACAGGATGGCCAGCAGCAGACAGTGAGGTTTGTGAAGAATTAGGAATTCGTAAAGCCTAATACAGAAATGAGATCAGGGCAGCTATTAGCTGCCCTGATCCGTTTTACATAACTGTGGCGAAATCTTCCACACCTCAATTCCACACATTGTGGTGGTACGATGTTTTAATACTATGTATTAGCTTATGATCATGGAAACAAGGCGAATGCCTTTTGATTGTAACATTACTTCTCTCATTTCTCATACAATCTTCTCTCAGGGGAAGAGGCTCAGCCTCTTCCCCTTTCTTCTTTTTATTACTGTTGGGAAATTAAATTATTTTTAGTTTGATTTTTTACCACCCATGCGCCAATCTTTTTCCCGCTTACCTGTTATCATTACCTGCCTGGCAGCCTTTGCAGTGGGCATGAAGCAGCTGCGCGAGCCGGATATCTGGTGGCAACTGCTGAGCGGCAGGTGGATGCTGGAACATAGCGCCATTACCCGCACAGATGACTTCTCCTATACGATGATGGGGCATAAGTGGGTAAATGTAAAGTGGCTGTACGAGGTGTGTATAGCAGGGCTGGAAAAGGCGCTCAGCCCACTGGCAGTGCTACTGCTACAGAGTGCAGTGTGTGTCGCCATTATACTGTTGCTGCTAAAGATTATAAAAAGTGTGGCAACCACTGCGGGGGTATATGTGTATAGATCAGTAGCTCCAATAGCCCTGCTGTTATTCCTGGCTATAGTAGAGTACCGTATGTGTGGAAGGCCGGAGATGATCAGCCACCTGCTATGTACTGTATTCCTTTATATGCTGATGCGCTATACCGGAGATATAAAGAAGCTGGGTTTGCTGGTGTTATTGCAATGCCTGTGGGCCAATATGCACGAGGGATACCCTATAGGCCTGGTAATGATAGGCGCAGCGGTGCCCGGCAGCTATATAGCTTACCTGCTGACGAAAGAAATAAAATACCTTCAACAAACCGGGCAGATGCTATTGGTGCTTATAGCGGCAGTGCTGATAATACTCCTCAATCCCAATGGGGTACAGCTGTGGAAACAGCCTTTTGAGATATACCACCAGGTATGGGCAAATAAGTACACAACCGAACTGTATTCCTTCACCCAGCCACAGTACTGGACCATACAAGCTGTTTGTCATGTTATCGTATTATTTAGCGTGCTGGTATACTGGTGGCGGGCAATATTGAATGCCCGAAAAGACAGAACGGAAATATTATATACCCCGGCCACACTTACTTACCTCTTTCTTATTATAGCATTTGGATACCTGGCCCTGACTGCTAACCGCAACATCATTTTTTCAGAGATAATATTAGTGCCATCCGTGGCTATGATGCTAAGTGCTCTAGCACGGCGGATGAAAGCAGATAAATGGAAAGCAGCAAAAAATGCTACCATGTATGCGGCCGTAATAGCGGCTGTTTTTTATATCACTATTGTCAGCAATGTATTTTATAAAGCTACCGCATCATCAAACCGCTATGGGCTGCACATCAGTATGCTGCACAACCCCACAGGTGCGGCAGATTTTATAGAAGCGCACAACATACAAGGCCGTGCATTCAGCGATTATTTTATATCGTCGTATTTGCTGTGGCGGTTCTATCCCCGATTCAGATCTTACATAGACCTGCGCGACCTGGATGTTTTTCCGGCGCCTTTCTTTGATGAATATTTCTCCTTGTATAATCACCCTAACACATTTCACCAGCTCGATAGCCAGTATCATTTTAACTATGTAGTATTAAGCACGTCACAACTGCTGCCGCTACAGGAAAAGCTCTATTGGGAGAAGGGGTACAACATAGTGTATGCCGACCCGGTAGCTGTTATCTATCTGAAGGAGAATGATGCAAACAGGAATATAAACAGTAACATGGCGATACAAAAACCGTTTACGTGGCCTGAGCCGCCAACTGACCCCGCATGGGCAAGCGCACTGACGCACATTTTTAATCCGCTAACAGCGTATAAAGAGGAAGAGGAGATTTATTCACCAATATATGGGGCAACATTTTTCAATGCGATGCATAATTACCCCGAAGCGATACAGCTATTATTGCCTAAGCTTGATGCGCTGCAGGATGATGCAAGGGCATACCGGACATTGGCCAATAGCTATAATGGATACAGCAAGGTAACAACAGATGCTGCACGCAAAAAAGCACTTGCTGATACCGCCGCTTATTACACAGACAAGGCAAAGAGCCTGAAATGATATTCTTGTTCAGTCATTTCTTGTTGCTCATGGAGCAACCATACACTATTAATGATACCTGGTTTGGAGGTATGATGTTTTAACCATCGCGAATAAATAAACAGATCTATTTTTGGTTTTTGAAAATAAGAAAGGGATGGTATATACCATCCCTTTCGCTTTATAGATCGTGAATACGTTTAGGGTGCAATTGCATAAATAACTTTGCAGCGTGCATCTCCCAGATTTATCAGCGTCAGGTGGTTTTCATATACTAATTCTACACGGTAGGCTATAGCATCGCCATTATGTGGGGTCAGTACCAGGCGGGTACCATTCATATCATCGGTCATTAGGGCATAGGTGCCATGCTGTACTGGGTTATCGCTCTGGTCGCGGTTTACACGTATGTAGGTACCATAGTTGATATTGCTGGCATTGGCAGGCTTTAGGCTCAGCGAGCCATAATGGTGTACAAACTGGTCCTCATCATTTGTGTTCATTTCTGTGGGGCATCTCATAGCCACTATGCGCCATTTTTTATTTACCAGGTCGTGGCGGTTGCCATTGGTCTGTGCTTTTATGGCAGGCACAGAAAGTAGTATCATCAGTGTGGTAAGCAGGCATCTGCGGATGTGTAGATATTGCATGTGTGTGTATTTTTGTGCGATAAATATAATAAAAGCTTTTGCTAAGCAATAGCACTAATGAGAAAATATTATCTTAGTGACTACGAAAAGTTTCCTTCTTGCCATCCTGATGCTGTTGGTTATTACAGCCACAGCACAGACAGGCGTACTAAGGCAAAAATTCGTTTTGCCAAATTACGACTCCATCTTTAGATCGCACATAGGGCAGGTATACATGCCTATTGACGTTACAACGCTGGAGGGAAAGCATATAACCAACGAAAGCTGCAAGGGCAAGGTTACG
Source organism: Taibaiella sp. (assembly GCA_013815385.1). Classification (GTDB taxonomy): domain Bacteria; phylum Bacteroidota; class Bacteroidia; order Chitinophagales; family Chitinophagaceae; genus JACDGL01. Next base: position 64,805 of record JACDGL010000006.1, read on the forward strand.
TTTCTTAACTTCTGGTTTGAGACGTGTGCAGGTTGTATGCAGGAACTGCCGGAACTGAATAAAGTATATGATAGTCTTAAGGACGACCCTAACTTTCAGTTTGTGGCCATTACATTCGAATCGAAAGAATCCATCCCAGCATTTCTTAAAGACCATAATATGCCCTTTCCTATAGCATGTGTAAAGAGTGAAGCAGAGACGAAGCGATTAAATTATAGAAATGGTTATCCGCTGAATATTGTTCTGGATAAGGATGGGAAGATTATGATAATGGGAGCACATGTAGTAGAAGAGGAGAGAGGGAGGACACCAAATATTGAAACCCGATCTGTAATTAATAAAATACGTAAAGAGTTACATTCCTGATTCCCTACTGCCTTGCCATAGCATAATACCCAACGCCGCTTATATAGGCGAGCATGGTATCCTTACCACCATTGAATGCAGTAGTGGCAGCATTGAAATTGCTGGTAAACGTGCCAAGGCTGCTATGATCTGTATTGAGTAGCGATATCCGGCTCAGGCTGCCATCATAGAATGCAGTGAATTTTATACTGGTGTCCGTACCAGTGCCGGTAGTGATATGTGCAAAGCTGCTTTTACTGATCACGATCTGCACCGCCTGCTGCGCACTAGTAAGGGAAGACCAGTTGGTGGTATAGGTGCTTCCATTGTAAGTGTAAGAATTGAATGCCTTCCAGGTGGTAGAGGTGCCTATGCCATTCAGCCATATAGTACGCGATGGGTCGGTGTACTGGCCGTGGTCTATGATAAATGTATAGTCGTCCTTGCTGGGTAGGAAGGTATCGCGTAGGGTTACATTATTCCAGAACCAGTTATTGTATAAAAAATCATCGGTGTATATATCTACATAGTACAGGTGGCTGGTGGTGAATTTAGACAGTGGTATTACCCAGTAGCCGCGCACCTTTATGCTGTTGCTCATCAGCGGGTGTGCATTATTGTTGTAGTCATCCTGTGTAGCGTAGATGGTTACATTCAGTTGCTTATCAGTAAAGTTCTGGAAGGTATAATTGAAGCCCTGTGAGTTATCGAGCCTGTGGCAGCCGGTAGATATTGTGAGCACTGCGATACACAACAGCCCCATAAGCCCGCGAACGTTCATAAATAGTGTTTATACGTAAAATCAGCTATAAATATAATAAAAGTAAATTATCCTTGAGCAATTGAGGGTAAATCTGATAAATGTGCCTGTAAATGCGCTACCATTTATTCTTCCACATCATACTTTCCACCGGCCTTATTGTACGCTCGGTATATTTTGCATCCAGTTTTGTGTTGTATTTGTTGATGACCTCCCCATCTAGCGGGAAGTAAATGAGCTGCCCTATTGGCATGCCTGCGTATATCCGCACCGGGTGTACGCAGCTTATCTCCAGTGTCCAGGTATTGCAGAAGCCTACATCGCCCTTGCCCGCTGTGGCATGTATGTCTATCCCCAGCCTGCCGGTGCTCGATTTGCCCTCCAGGAAGGGAACGTGTGCATGTGTTTCTGTATATTCTTCCGTTACAGCGAGGTACAGGGTATCGGGCAGGAGCACATAGCCCTCCTCAGGAATATCAAAGTGCGATATTTTATTGTGCTTGCGTGCATCCAGTATTGTATCATTATATACCGCAAGGTACTTGCCCAGGTGCACGTCGTAAGAATTACTGCCAAGAAATTTTCGGTCGTAGGGTTCTATTACTATAGTACCCTTTTCTATTTCTTCCAGTATTCTCTTGTCTGACAAAATCATGGGGCAAATATATATAAACGGCTTTAGTAGGAGTAATATGTTATTAATATAATGATTTTTATGACGTATAGTTTTTGAAGTTGGAACATGTAACATAACGTGTTACATTTGCAAATGATCGTAAGTATTCAACACAAAGGGTTGAAACTGTTATGGACTAAAAACGATAGTTCGAAAATCAGGCCTGATCATCTTAAAAAAGTCAGAAACATCCTGACGATCTTAAATGGTGCGTCACAAATAGAGGATGTTGATTATCCCGGTGCTGATCTTCATTCGCTAAAAGGAGAGTTAAAAGGATTTTGGTCTATAAGTGTCAATTGCAACTACCGGATAACGTTTAAGTTTATAAATGGTGACGCTTATCTGGTCGATTATATTGATTATCATTAAAATACTGTTATGCTGAAGAGAGGAATGCCACCGGTTCATCCTGGCGAAATACTGCGGGAAATGTATATGGATGCAATCGGCATAGGCGTGAAGGAACTTGCCGATGGCCTTGGGGTAGGGCGCAGGACTGTTTCACTTATTATCAACGGCCATTCCGGCATCAGTGTAGAGATGGCTCTACGCCTCTCCATGGCTTTTGGCACTACACCCCAACTATGGATCAATATGCAACGCGACTATGATCTGTGGCAGGCAGGCAATAAAGCAACACTTAAAGATGTCAGGCATTTATTCAGGAGCAAGGGTGCTGCATAAATGCAGGTTCCCGCGCTATTTGGTTGATATAATTACTCCCCCCTTCTTCTAACCATTTTTCAATTATCAATAGATACCCCTAGCCTTTTCATACGCTCTTAAACGGGTTTTCATTTAGTCTTCACCCCATAGTTCGTACTCCTCCCACCGCCTTCTTCTTTCATCAGTATATCCTTCTCTATCAGATCTTGTATATCACGTAGTGCGGTGTCGGGCGAGCATTTGGCTAATTTGGCCCATTTAGAGGTATTCAGTTTTCCGGTAAAGCCGTCCAACAGCTTATTCAGCATTAGTACCTGCCGAGGGTTCAGCGTAGTATCGCCGTGCTTGTCCCAGAATTGTGTTTTGGCCATTACTGTTGCCAGGTCGGCCTCTGCGGCGCGTAGCGACAGGTCCAGGCACCGCAGGAACCATTCTATCCAATCCGTTATATCCAGCGTGCCTTTCTGTGTCTGCTCCAGTATATCATAATACTTCTGCTTCTGCTGCTCTATCTGTGCCGACATGCTATAGAAGCGCTGGGCGCTTTCTTCTGCCCTTGCCAGTTGCATATCGGCCATGGCGCGCGCTATGCGGCCGTTGCCATCGTCAAACGGGTGTATGGTCACAAACCACAGGTGCGCTATGGCCGCTTTTATTATAGGGTCGGCCTCTGTATCGCTGTTATACCAGTCCAGGAAGAGCTGCATCTCCTGCTCCAGCCGCTGCCATTGCGGGGCTTCAAAATGCACTGTTTCCCGCCCCATCGGGCCCGATACTACCTGCATAAGGCCGCCTTCGCTGCCGCGCCAGTAGCCTACGGTTATTTTATGCATGCCACTGCGCCCCACCGGGAACAGAGATGCATGCCAGCTAAACAGCCGGTCGGCAGTCAGTGCCTCCTCATACTGCTGAGTAGCGTTCAGCATCATTTCTACTACCCCTTCCACATGCCTGTCTGCGGGCACCAGCCCCGCTACGTCCATTCCCAGTTTACGGGCTATGGATGAGCGTACCTGCTGCGGGTTCAGCATTTCCCCCTCTATTTCGTTTGATTTCAGTATCTCGGCTGTTAGATTTTGCAGGGCGGTGTTCTCCCTTAGCCTGAAGCCCAATGCTTCCATGCGGCCCAGCATACGCCCCTGCCTGTAGCGCACTGCCGCCAGTATGGGGGCAGTGCGCCCGGCTTCCCAGTAGAAGGCAGGCCATTTTTTTAGCTGGTGTATATACATAATCTCCGCACTTATGCGGCAAATATACATAGAGTACGGCGAATAGACTAATTAATCTCCGCAAATATACGGAGATTATATTCCGTATTCTCCGCAAGACCTTTATTAATCTATTATACTACTAACTGTTTTACTTTTGATCTATGCCCTTATACAAAGAATGGGAATATGCTAATGATACCCTGGCTGCCATCTGGCATATTACGGAGCCGGAGGCCTTCTTTACAGAAGCTACAGGCATTATATCTGATATAAAGAACGAAAAGCGCCGTATGGAGCGCCTGGCCGGACGTTATTTGCTACAACTGCTGGAAGAAGAATTTCCCCTGCACCACATACATCCTGATGAGCATGATAAACCGCGGGTGCATAATGATGAGTTTCTTTTTTCCATTTCTCATTCATGGCCATATGTAGCGGTAGCTGTAAGCCGTACCGAAGAGTGCGGTATAGATATACAGGCATGGCATAAGAATATAGAAAGGATACAGCACAAATTCCTATCTGTTGAGGAGCAGAGTATCTTTGGCGCTGACACTAATAGGATCACGATGGCCTGGACGGCTAAGGAGGCAGCATACAAGTGGAACGGACGCCGTGCTGTAGAATTTATAGAAAACCTGCCGGTAACTTTTCTAAGCAAAAAGCAAGATAAGTATAACATAACTATTTATTTAAATTTGACTGTTCCACCAATCATGCTTTCTATAGAATCCTTTATAGAAGATGATTTTGCCTGTTCGTACGTAGTTGATTCGGTTAATTGGGCTATTTATTAATCTAATTTTATATTTTGTAATATTATTAAATTGATAGTTTTTTAAGAAAACACAGCTGTAAGTAAGAAATTATGTTAGATTTGCACAAAATCTAATATTTATGTCTTCATTACGTTTTCTTGCCCTGCAGGAGTTGGCACACGGAGAAAGAAAAATTTCCGGCTACCCTGATAAAAAGATCTCTGCCATCTTTGCGGGCAATGTATTTACAGGTCGTGCAATGCGCGAATTCCTGAGCGATGAAGCTTATAAAAGCCTCATAAACTCTGCCAAATCGGGATCTAAGATAGACCGCCGCATGGCTGACCAGGTAGCAGCGGGTATGAAAGCATGGGCCGAAGATCGCGGCGTTACCCACTTCACGCACTGGTTCCAGCCGCTTACCGGTACTACTGCCGAAAAGCATGATTCGTTCTTTACTATAAAAAGCGACGGTACCGCTATAGAACTGTTTGATGGTGATGTATTGATACAACAGGAGCCTGATGCATCCAGCTTTCCGAACGGCGGCATCCGTGCTACATTCGAAGCGCGGGGCTATACCGCATGGGATCCATCGAGCCCGGCCTTTATAATGGAGAGCGGATCTGGTAAGACACTTTGCATACCAACAATATTTATAGCCTACAATGGCGAATCGCTTGATTACAAAGCGCCACTGCTAAAATCTATAGCTGCGCTTGATAAGGCTGCTGTAGATGTCTGCAACTTCTTTGATAAGAATGTAACCAAGGTAGTAGCTACCCTGGGCTGGGAACAGGAATATTTTGTAATAGACGAAACGCTGGCAAATGCCCGCCCCGATCTGGTAATGTGCGGCCGCACGCTGGTAGGCCACTTATCGGCCAAGGGCCAGCAGCTCGAAGACCATTACTTTGGCTCTATACCGGAGCGCCTGTACGAATTTATGCAGGATTTTGAGCAGGAAGCCTACAAGTTGGGCATACCACTGCGTACACGCCACAACGAGGTAGCTCCTGCACAGTTTGAGTGTGCACCGATATTTGAAGAAGTGAATATAGCAGTAGACCATAATACACTGCTGATGGATGTAATGGCCAAAGTAGCCAAGCGCCACAAGCTGAAGGTATTGCTGCATGAAAAACCATTTGCCGGAGTGAACGGTAGTGGTAAGCACAACAACTGGAGCATGGCTACCGATACAGGCGTTAACCTGCTAAGCCCGGGTAAAACCCCACGCACCAACCTGATGTTCCTTACCTTCTTTGTAAACACCATCAAAGCGGTACACGATCATGCAGACCTGCTGCGCGCTGCCATAGCCTCTGCGAGCAACGATCACAGACTGGGTGCAAATGAGGCTCCCCCTGCTATCATATCTGTATATATAGGCAAGTTCCTTACAGAGGTGCTGAACGAAGTGGAAACACGTGTGAAGGAAAAATTTAGTGAGCAGGACGAAGTGATACTGAAGCTGGATATACACAAGCAGATACCTGAGGTGCTGATGGATAATACTGACCGTAACCGTACCAGCCCCTTTGCCTTTACCGGTAACAAATTTGAATTCCGCGCGGTAGGGTCTTCTGCCAACTGCTCTTCATCAATGGCGGTGCTGAATACAATAGTTGCTGATTCGCTGAGGAAATTTAAGAACGATGTAGATGCGCTGATTGAAAAAGGCGATAAGAAAGATATAGCCATCATGCAGGTGCTGCGCAACTATATCAAAGCCTCGGGTAACATACTTTTTGAAGGGGATAACTATAGCGAAGAATGGGCGGAAGAGGCAAAGCGCCGAGGGCTCAGCAACTTCAAGACCACTCCTGAAGCACTGGATGCCTACATATCTGACAAGAGCAAACAGTTGTTCTACGACAATAACATATTTACCAAGCGTGAGCTGGAAGCCCGACACGATATAATGCTGGAAGACTATGTAAAGAAGGTGCAGATAGAGGCCCGTATGATAGGCTATCTTGCCAGCAACCACATACTACCCGCAGCCATCAGCTACCAGAACACCCTGATAGAGAACATACGCGGACTGAAAGAAATAGGACTGGATAAGAAAAGCTACAAGGCCCAATTGCACCTGGCAGAAACTATAAGCAACCACATACAGCAGATAAACGACAATGTGGAAGAAATGATAGAAGCCCGCAAAAAGGCAAACGATACAGAAAACATGCACAAGAGAGCCGCTATGTACTGTAACGAAGTGAAACCGTATTTTGATAAAATACGCTACCACACAGATAAGTTGGAATTGGTAGTGGACGATAAGCTATGGCAGCTGCCAAAGTACCGTGAACTGTTGTTCCTGCGCTAGTAGTTTTCAATATACTTTTTACGAGCCGTTGCTTTTTAGCAGCGGCTTTTCTATATATGCTATGTATAGAAAGTAAGCAGGTTGTTTATATTTGTTGCATGCGCCCGGAAAAACCCTCACTCACTTCACAGCCGGTTTCTGCCAAGCATAACGCAGTTGTATTTGCGTTCTTCTGGATAGTGTTGTTCATTCTATACCTTCCGGCAGCTAGGGCCGGTATGGTAGGTGATTTTCCCGGGTGGCTCCATTATCTAAAGACATTCAGTTTTATAGATTATATCAATAGGGCAGAATCGCATATAGCCAGCCTCTACCAGTTCAAGCAACTGTGCATGTATTTATTCTACAAGCTGTTTGCCACCAACCCCTGGCCCTGGCATGTACTATATATTAGTATGCAGGCACTGGTAGGATACCTGCTGTTCTGCCTATGCCGGAATGTTTTTACAGATACAGGCATCAGCAATGCAGCATGTATAGCATTTTGTGGTGTGCTTCTGTTTTGTGTATGCCCGCATATTACTGAAGTAGTAGTGTGGAACCCTGCATACCACTACATGCAGGCATTTGCCTTACAGCTCGGTATATTATTACTGCTGCACCGATATTTGTATAAGCAAGAAACAAAATATGCAGGCTGGGCAGCCCTATTATTTTTTCTGTCTACCTATACGCTGGAAGTGTTTTATCTAACTCCTTTGCTCACAATTACACTTGCCATTTATTACCGTGCTGGGCTGCAATACAATAAAGCTGTGTGCAGGAAAGTGCTGGTGTATTTTTTATTGCCGCAGTTACTATTGTTCATTACTCATCTCATTGTATTAAAGGCAATGTATGGCACCGGTATAGCGAGGGTTGGAAGTGAAGCCTTCCAGCCTGTTGTAAACTATCTGCAAAAGCCTGCTAAATATATTTTCCACATTTTGTTTTTTGGGCGTTTCTTTCCCGGCGACTTCCGTAATAAAATATATAAATGGTGCGACCATACCGGTATGATAATTACTATCAGCATTATTATAATAGCGGGCTCTTATATATTATTTCGCTTCAGGAGTTTTACTGCCAGGGGTAAAGCAATAGCGCTTTTATTTACATGGACATTGCTTGGGTTTGCAATAGTGGCACCTATGACTTTTCCTGATTCACTTCTGGTCATCTTCGACCGGTATACTTACTTTATAGATGCATTTATATACTTACTGCTTTCGTTGTGTGTGAGTGGCATAAGAAGCACCTATATCCGGGCATTCCTATTTACGGGCTTCCTGTTAGTGAATCTACGCTTTACAATAAAGGTGAACCACTACTGGCAATGGTCTGCTAAAATGCTAAGTAGTTTATTCTCGTCTTATCCCGGAAAAGATGATAAGATTGTAGTGCTGCTAAATGTACCTAAATGCCTGAAAGGTGTACAAATGATAAATGCTGAAACAGAGGGACAATTCAAAACACTGCGAAATGAACTCTATACACGGCAGGTAACAGGGAAAGTATACGATGGGATGGGATATAACATGGAAACTATTGCTGATGGTGCTAATGTAAATGTATTAAATGACACTGTAGTACGGGTAACATTAAACCAATGGGGTACCTGGTGGTGGTATGGAGACCTTGGCGGCAGAAGCTATGAGAATGATGACTATAAGATAGATGTTAAAGATGCCGGGCGTATGTATGAACTTACCTTAAAGCAAAAGGCAAGCAATTATATGCTGCTCTACCAGGTAGGTAGTAAATGGCGCATCGTGGATATGAGTAAGAAGAATAGGACACAAGATTAAATCAAAGGTCAAGCGTCACATCCCCATATACCGGATGCCCGGTGCAGGTTAGTATCCTGCCCGCAGCTATATCTGCATCTGTAAGCACCTCGTTATAGGAATGCCATACGCGGCCACCGGAACATATGGCTACACAGGAGCCGCAACGGCCGGTTTCACAGCTATACGGCAGCATTACCTGTTGCTTTTTTGCAGCCTGCAATATAGAATCAGGATACACGACAGGGAAGTTATATTGGTGCTGCTGCGTTTTTATTGTAACAGTGCGGGTAGTAGTATCAGGCGGCACAACGTGCACTGCATTTCTTATTTCAGTATTAAAGTTTTCTTTCTTTACCTGCGCACTGTTAATGCCCAATTCTTCGAGGGTTAACAATACCATACGCATATAGGTGAATGGCCCACAAACGTAAAAGAGCATCTTATCCTTATTGGCCTTGCCATACTCTTGCAGCAATACAGGCAGTAGCGCCTTGCTGAGCCTTGCCCGTGCTATATCGAATGCGGAACTGTATAGAAATGCTATCTGAAACCGCTCAGGAAATTGTATGAGCAGATCTTGAAGAGCGTTATAAAATACAGTTTCCTCTTTACTCCTATTGCTGTAAATAAGCGTTACGTGCGTTGCAGGTTTAGTGTGCAATATTTCTTTCAGCAAAGAAAATACCGGGGTAATACCTATACCAGCGGCAAGCAAAAATACCTGCTCATAATCATTCTCATCCGGTAGCGTAAAAAGCCCCGCACATCCTGTGGATAAAAGCAGGTCGCCGGGTTGGGCATTGTCAATTAACATACGTGAATAATAACCGTTCTCCACTCTTTTTACAGTAATGGAAAAGGGTTCGTTCAATGCCGGGCAGGAGGAAATAGAATAAGTACGCCTTTCTTCTTTATGACGGTGCTGAGCTGTAAATGTAATGAACTGTCCGGCGCGGTACGTAAGTGGTATGCCGTCCGGGCGCGCTAAAATATAAGTTGATACCCCCTGTACTTCTTTTGTTACAGACAGTATACGTACTTCATAAAATGGATTTATTATATCGGGTATATCAGGCATTGGTTGCTGTAAAGTTATAAATGAACTGCGTTTATAAATCCATATTCGTTTTGGCCGTGTATATTTGTTGTACAGCACTTTTATTAATGACACTTATAAAACGGATAACGCAAAACCGCCGTACCCTATTCCTGTTTATATGGATCGTATTATTTGTGCTGTATGTGCCAGCTGTACATGCAGGTTTTGTATCGGACTTTACCGGGTGGATAGAGCAGCTTACGCAAAATAAATTTATCGATTATCTTAATAGAAAGGGTTCGCAGATCACAAGTCTTTATCAGTTTACCCAATTTAGTACATGGGTCTTTTACAAACTTTTCGGGTTAAATGCATGGTTATGGTTTTTATTGTACATAACGCTTCAAGCATTAAATAGTACTCTTCTTTACATTGTCAGCAATACGCTTTTTGAGAAAGCTGACATTAAGAATGCGGATATAATTGCTCTAACAGGTGTAATGCTATTTTGCTTTTGCCCGCACCTTACCGAGGTTGTCGTTTACAAGGCATCGTACCATTACCTGCAAGGATTCCTATTTATATTGCTCATTATTTACTGGCTACAGCAGTTTCAAGAGACAGGGTCAATAAAATACGCGTGGTGGGCAGCCGTTATTTTTTTTATTTCCACCTATAGCCTGGAGATATTCTATCTAACGCCATTGTTTACTATCGGAATGGCATTGTTTTACTGGCGTGTGCTGCAGTATGATAAGAACGTTCTTAAAAGGTCGATGCAATACTTCCTTATTCCTCAGATAATATTGTTTTTATTGCACGTGGCAGTATTTCATGCTATACATGGTGGCCGGTTACCGCATGTTTCAAAAGTAGATTACCCCTATCCTTTTTACCTTAGCAAGCCGGTAAAATATTTATTCCACATTTTGTTGATGGGTCGTTTTTTCCCGCAGCATATTCGCGATGCTGTGTATGCATGGTCTGAATCAACTGCAGGACTGCTTACGTTTTATTCATTTCTGATAGCTGTGTGGGCCTTAATAATAGTTAGGTTTAAATCATTTAGCCCCAAAGCCAAAACAGCTGTACTGCTGTTTATTTTTGTATGCTTTACAGCCGTATTGCTGATACCACTCGGGTTTCCACCCATGCTACTGGTTTATGGTGACCGACATACCTATTTGCTGTGTGCATTTACGTATGTGCTACTCGCATTAATGCTTAGCTATATTACCCGCAGGTACCTGAGTATAGCAATTGGGGGTATCTATTTGCTTATTAATTTGTGCCTTACTATACAACTGAACCTATATTGGAAGCGATCTGCTTATATAGTCAACCGCCTGCTGGCTACGTTTCCGGCTGCAGACAATAAAACGGTTGTGTTGCTAGACCTGCCTGATAATATGAAGGGGGTGCCCATGCTATATGAAAGCTTGTATAAAGCACTACATAATGCAACCCAGCCTGATAAGATCAATAACATGGTGTATGATGCGGTCTCATTTACTTCTTTCCATATGCAGGACGGTGCACACGTAAAAGTCTTGAATGACAGCACAATTCGTGTTACCCTGAACCAATGGGGATCATGGTGGTTGTATGGCAGCCTGGGAGCAGTGAGTTATGAAAACGAAGCATACAGGCTTAATATGACAGACGTAGGCCATGAATACGAGCTTGTACTGAAAAGGCCTGATACACAATACCTACTGCTATACCAGGCGGGCGGAGTATGGAGAATCGTAGACTGGAACAGAAAAAATGTGGATCAGTATTAGGCGATAAAAACCACTGGCAAAAACAAATCCACATGCACTGAACCGAGCAAGATTGTTTCCTGCATTGGCTTATAGGGTTATGCAGTATCATCCGCTGTTGATATTTCTTTAAATAGTAATGCAGTTGCTGATCTAATTTTGCGCATAACCTACACCCTATACTATGCGTGGAAAAAATAGTTTCCAGGAAGTTTTTGATAAGCCCCTTGTGGAGAAGGGCGATAAAAAAGGCCGAAGTACCGGGCATCTGGCCCGCAGGAACGAATGCATTGCTCACCGCTACTATTACTATGGCCACTATTCGGATAAGCGCTATAATGCTATTATCACATTGCTGAGCGAAGAGTTCTTCTTGTCAGTAGCTACAATCCCTAATATTATACAGGACAATATAGAGGCATTGCAACTGCTGAAGAAGCGGCAGCCTTCTGTTTACTTTTTCCAGGCACGGTGGCCGCATATGAAGTGGCAATAGCATCAGTAGTGGACTACCTCCGGTAGTATTTGCGATGGCAGGGTATATAATGTGCCCTTTATCAGGGTGCTGTAATCCTCGAAAGCTATGCTATAGGTAAGCTCCCGCACACGCAGCGCATCATTTCGTTTTTGGGTAGATGCGCTGATTCGGGACAGCATGCCAAAATCATCGCCGGGGCTCCAGCCTTGCATTGCTTTGTGCAGTGCCCATTCTATATCGTAGTATTCCAGGGCTTTCTGCCGGTAAGCATCGGGCGTGGATTGGCTGCTATTACTAAATGGAGCAAAGCCCAGACGCAGGATCACCTTGCCCCTGGCAGTCTGCGCATTGGTTGCTAGCTGTTCATAGGTAAAGTCTTCAAAATCTAAGAGCAGGCACGGCCATTGTATAGGCATGCGTAGCAGGCCGCTGTCATTTTTTAACTGGCCTAATTCCTGGTCTATGTATATTATATCGGGCACTTGATCCTGCACATGCTGTTGTATGGCCAGGAATATATTGGCGAATGAGGAGTTCATAATAAGCTAGTTTAAGGTTTGGGGATGCCGTAGGTGGTGTACCAGTAATCATCGGGTACAGGTACTATGGCTGCTATGGCTTTATCAATATCAAGTCGTGCCTGTAAGGAAGCAAGGTCGGTTTCTTTGCTGAAGACGAAACGGCCCTCTGCAACCGGGTAGCCATAGCTTTGCAGTATAGCCAGGAACTGCGGATGATTGAGCATATTGGCTGTGTAGGCAAGATCGCTGCAGGTGATCTGGTATTGCTGGCCCTCATGTACTTTACTTTGTGCATACCCGCTGCCTGCGGCAGATGTGGTAGTGCCAGTATTGCCCAACACAAGCACCGACATTTCATCGTTCATAGCCTGTAGAAAGGATAGGTGCAGCTTACCATCCCCATTCATGCGCTTGCCATCCTTCATCTCAAAATCGGCCTGGCGGGGAACCATTACTGCCAGTGAGCTGCCACTTTCATCCAGCATCTTTTTCAGCTCCTGCTTGGTCTGCTCATCATAAGAATCGTACTTGATGATGCGTACCGGCTGGCCAAATAATTCTATATACTGCGCCCAGTCGGCCAGATCGCCTTTCTTATACAGCGCGCATTTTAAAAGCAGGCCCAGATCATGTGTATCACCCATTACCCACACATTGGGCAGGCCTGTATAGGCTACGCCATCGGAGCCACCCTGCTCTGTAGTAATAAGGCCAATATCTGGACGTATATGCTTGCGGGGTATCAATGTGTAAGAAAGATCGCGCCCCGGGAGGAATTCGATACCTGATATGCCCCATAGCTGTGTGTGCATGGTGCGCACAATATCGCGGAAACGGGAGGCTGCCTATCAGCGTATCCATTGCGGCAATACGTACGCCTTCTTTCTCAAAATACAATTGCTTATTGAGCACAGAATCTATGCGCTTGCTAATGATACCGGACAGATGGGCATCGAGCAGCACATCTTCGTACACATCGTACAGGCGGAGCGATTGGGATAGTAAACAGACTCGGCCGAGATAAGCGAACGGCGCCAGGTGCCGATGTCTTTGCGGCTACGGTCTACCGTGCGGATGTTGAGCTCGTTTACAATTATCTCTTTATTGCCCGCGGGGGCCTTGGTGATAGTGAGGGACATAGGGATTATAGGTTTTCGGGATAGGGGAAATATATTACTGCTTTTGCCGCACCAGTATTATTTGCTGCAATACCAGCAGGTAATTGCGCACCTGTATCAGTTTATAGCGGCGTATGCGGCCATGCAGCAGCTTCTTGGGGTCTGCATCAGATACTTTGATATCGTAATCGGCGCGACCGGTCTGTACCAGTTTCCAATGCTCGGTAGGATATATGGGTTCCAGGCCCGGAGTGGGATTGTGCAGCACCAGCACCTGGTACACATTATCGCCGGCGTATTGCCACAGCAGCATAGGCCTGGCGGGGTCGGCAGCGGGCTCTGTAAGGCTCAGCACCAGTGTATCCAGTTGGTCCATCTCCAGCCGCAGTACCTGGCAATACCAGTTCTTACGGATGTCTATTTCGATGTTCTGCGAAAAGGCATGTGTGCCCGCCAGCAGCAGGAGTATAGTAAGGATAAGTCTGTTCATAATTGCTAAGTTAATGAAATACCATTTTGCGTAGGCGCACTTAGTAAGCATTTTCTCTCTGGTCGTTGCTCGTCCAGCTAATGCTATCGCCATCGGGTACGCTTTCAGCAGTAGTATCTTTATACGGCCAGCCATCAGGATTGGCATTGCCCTTCATGATGTTCTTCAGCGCCTCCAGGGCATCGTAGTAGTTATTGCGGTACAGGCTGCTGTCTACATTTACGTTAGAGAGCCTTATGATATGCCAGCAGGTAATATCCTTTACTATGCTTTGCAGGTACTGGTCGGTAACCGTGGGTGCTGTGGTATCTGTGCCAAACAGCGCAACAAGGTCGTACCGGCTCAGGTACATCTTTGCCTCATGTACGGCAGTGTTGATAGCATTGGTAACAATAGTATTATCTGTACGTGTTATCTCCGATACTATTTCGGGATAGATGTGCGTACTGAGATCTGACGGGGTGATAATAGGCATATTCGGATAGGATTGATAAGGGAAAGAGTAATAGATAATAGGTAATGAGCTACAATTATCATTAAGTTACTTGTGTAGGGTTTTATATTCTTAAGGTTGAAGATTATTCATTGTAACTATAAAGATGCAACCGATAATTTATAAGCCTGAATCAATCGACACATCCACACCATCCAGCTCATTATTTACAGATAGCACTTTCTTCGTCTTTCTGTCCATGGTTATCTTGTAGGCCGTCACGGTAGCGGTGCTGCGGTCTTCATTGATGTAAACGGTTATCTCATTAGGCTTATTCAATGGCACGGGTTCATCGCTATTCATATCGGTAGCATCTATTTCCACTCTTATTATTACCGCTACACTATTATTGGCTTTGGTAAGCGCAGGCACTTTCTTCACCTCGTCTTTATACTCCTTCATCGATTGCACCTTTTTTATGATCAGCGCGCTTTCTGCTTTTGATATCTTATGCTGTGCAATAGCTGCATGACTGAGTGCTGTGAGCAGTATTAAAAGAATGTATTTCATACGGTAATTATTCAGATGATTTTTTTCAATGTACTAAAATAACTTTTTTAATTAATACCTGCTGGTCTTCAGGTTTTGCTTTACCATCAGGTCGCTCTTGGTCAGGCTTACTTTACTGTTCATCATCCATATAGCACCTTCTACCGCATCGGGCCCGTCATCATGCGCACGGCTTTTTGGTGCCAGGGCTACAAACTGCTCTTCGAGGCGCTGCATGTGCGGGTTCTGTTTTTCGTACTGGTTCAGGAACAGCTTGCCGTTTCTGTTGAGCGGCTCCAGCAGGCTTTCTATTCGGGTAAATTTATCAGGCTTGCTGCGGCGGTCTCCTGCTATGGGTACCATCCTGTTCTGTGCTTTGCCTGCCTCATAAAATTCCTTCAGCAGTATATCCTGCAGAAACACCTGCTCCATGTAGTAATAGCATGCCTGCTGACCCACTATATCCATAATGGTATAGTGCCACTGCACCATGCGCGCGGTAGTGGTCTGGTCGAGGTAGCATTTGATGATATGAAACTCATCCTGCCACTTGCCCACCAGTACTGTGGCCTTGTAATCATTCTTTTTACTATCCTTAAAGGACGGATCGGTGTAGCATACCAGTAGGGTATAGTCGCTCATATGCCTGGCGGGCTTGTATGCCATTTCTTTAAACACCGATCCTTCCATTACAGGATTATTAAAATATTCTTTCTGTGCCGATGCGTAGCTTTTCTGGCTCAGCACACGGTCTATATCCAGCTCACTATTTTTCTGCGGCCAGCTCGATGCGCCATTTGCATCGCGTATGTTTATCTCCTCCACATGGTCGGCCAGCTTGCAGGCCCTCTCTATGCAGCAGTCGGCTGCTATGCGGTTGCCGCAAAAGATGATGAGCGTAGCATGCGATATAGAGCGGGTACCGATAGCGGCCTCTTCCACCCACTTCCATTTATGCGCTATCAGCTCGGGGTTGCGGCAATCCACATCGGTATCTATATCATCAAAGAGCAGTACATCGGGGCGGGCTTCTTCATTGCGCGCACCACGCGGGCTCTGCCCTGCACCCAGCGCCCTGAATGCAACGCCGCCAATGGTCACAAACTCACCTGCCTGCCAGCGGCCTGCCTGCTCCTGCTGGCCATAGTCGTGTATGATGCGGCGGTTATATTCCAGGTTCAGTTTGTAGGGCATCAGCAGCCGTGCGGCGTTCAGCAGGCTGTTGCTGATGAGGAGCACATGCTTCTTTTTGCCGGTAAGGCACAGGTATATTACTTCCATCATGGTGCGGGTGCTCTTGGCCAGTTCTCGGCTCCATATGCGCACCTCATACCATTCAGGATTATCCAGCACCCGTTCAGTAGCTGCGGTATGGAATGGCGCAGGCGCGGCAAAGGTGTACTTGGGAAAGTAGTAGTGGAACCATTCTTCGGGATGTGCTTCCAGCCGTTGCTTCCTCAATTCTTTCTGGCGTATGGGTTCCGTCTCATCCACATCAGTAGCGTCCTGTATGTTTTTTATCAGCTCCTTCCACGATTGCCATGCATCTCTATCTTCCTGTGTCATATCCTTACTTTTTCAGTACCTGCAGCATGAACTTATCAAAGCGCGCAGAAAAATTCTTTGCCATCATGGGGTCCGATGCCTGTAGCCAGCGTGTAAATTTTTTGCCTGTATAGATCATATCGGCCACACTGGTATCCGTTTCCAGGTTCTTGATAGCGGCTGTGTACTTGATGGCGAGGTCAGCATCCTTGGTGGTTTCTGATCTGCCGCTCTTTATACGGTTCACCACATCATCCAGCACATCATAGAGTATCTGTAAATGGGTTTCTTTAGAGGTGAGCAGCGAGCGTTTCATGCTGTTCCACTCGCCTTCCTGTATCCATTCCTGTATCGTTTCCTCGGGTTCATCTACCTGCAGGGCTATCTCGGGCAGGGTATAGTCGTGCCGGGTATAGAGCAGCATCGCCCATTCCACCTTCTGCCCTGTATGTAAACCGTCATTCATGGCACAAAGGTGCGTTGCAAAGTGGGGCACCTGCAAATCAGGAAAGTATGGCACTACAGTTATAAGGGTAGCATACAGCAGTTATAGGGGTATGATGTATTACTTATCCGGCGGAAAGGCTTGCCGGGACTACGCTGAACGGCTAATCAGTAGAAAAAGGATTTTTAATTAATAATGTCTGCTCAAATAGTGCAATACTTAATATAGAGTTAGGGGTCACAATTTGTGACCCCTAACTTTGAATGACTATTTACTCAAATGCATGCTACGTTCCTTGTACAGCTGGCGGAACCAGGGGTCGCGTAGGTTTTTAATAAACCTGATGGCCTCGCCGGTGCTCTTCATTTCAGGGCCCAGCTCTTTATTTACATTAGGGAATTTATTGAAGCTGAATATGGGTTCTTTCACCGCAAAGCCTTCCAGTTTTTTCTCTATCTTAAAATCGCGCAGCTTGGCCTCGCCCAGCATTACCTTGGTGGCAATATTGAGGAAGGGTACACCATATGCCTTGGCTATAAAGGGTGTAGTGCGGCTGGCGCGCGGGTTGGCTTCTATTACATATACCTTACCATCCTTTATGGCAAACTGTATATTTATCAGTCCCCGTATGTTCAGGCGCATGGCTATTCTTTTGGCGTAGTCCACCATCTCGTCCACTTCAAGCTGCCCCAGGTTGAAGTTAGGGAGCACTGCGTGGCTATCGCCACTGTGTATGCCGGCCGGCTCTATATGCTCCATGATGCCCATGATGTGCACTTCGTCGCCATCGCATATAGCATCTACCTCGGCCTCCTGGCAACGATCCAGGAAGTGGTCGATCAGTATCTTGTTGCCCGGCAGGTGCTTCAGCAGGCTTATCACTCCCTTTTCCAGCTCTTCGTCATTGATGACAATGCGCATACGCTGCCCGCCCAGTACATAGGAGGGACGAACCAGCACGGGATAGCCTACCTGCTTGGCCACTTCTATAGCATCATCGGTACCATAGGCTGTGCCATAGTTAGGATAAGGGATGCCCAGTTCCTTCAGCAGATCGCTGAAGCGGCCACGGTCTTCGGCAATATCCATATCGTCGTAAGAGGTGCCTATTATCTTAATACCTTTCTCGTGCAGGCGTTTTGCCAACTTTAATGCGGTTTGGCCGCCCAGCTGCACTATAACGCCATAGGGCTGTTCGTGTTCTATTATCTCCCAAAGGTGCTCCCAGTATACGGGTTCGAAGTAGAGCTTATCAGCCATATCAAAGTCGGTAGATACGGTTTCGGGGTTGCAGTTGACCATTATGGCCTCGTACCCGCAATCCTTTATAGCCAGCAGGCCATGCGTGCAGCAGTAATCAAACTCTATTCCCTGCCCTATACGATTAGGCCCTGAGCCCAGGACTATTATTTTTTTCTTTTTAGAAAGGATACTTTCATTAAAGACAATGCCTGTTTCATTATGTTTGGGTGTGGCAGATGGCTCGAATGTGCTGTAGAAATAGGGGGTCTTGGCTTCAAATTCGGCGCTGCACGTATCTACCATCTTGTACACACGTGTTATGCCCATTGCCTTGCGGTATTCATATACCTCATCTGCGGTGCAGTCTTTTATCAGTTCCGCTATCTGGTCATCGCTAAAGCCCATTTGCTTGGCCTGGCACAGCAGCTCGTAAGGCAGCTTTTCCAGGTGCTTGTACTGGCGTATCTCACTTTCGAGCTTCACAATATCCTGTATCTGGTAAAGGAACCAGCGGTCTATCTGCGTCAGTTCCCTTATTGTTTTTATAGACACACCGGCTGCCAGCGCTTCCTTTATACGGAATACGCGATCCCATGTAGGTCGCTTCAGGCTGTCGATCAGTTCCTCCGGCCGCATGCGGGTAGTGCTTAAGAAGGATAAGCCGGTTGCATTATTCTCCAGGCTCTGGCAGGCTTTCTGCAGCGCTTCGGGGAAGGTGCGGCCAATAGCCATCACTTCACCTACCGATTTCATTTGCAAGCCCAGCGTATCATCCGCCCCTTTGAATTTATCAAAGTTCCAGCGGGGCATTTTTACTATTACATAGTCCAGCGCAGGCTCAAAATAGGCCGATGTGGTCTGTGTTATCTGGTTCTTCAGTTCATCGAGCGAGTAGCCTATGGCCAGCTTGGCGGCTATCTTGGCTATGGGGTAGCCGGTAGCCTTTGATGCCAGGGCCGATGAGCGGCTCACGCGCGGATTGATCTCTATCGCTATTATTTCTTCCGTTTCGGGGTTAAGGGCAAACTGCACATTGCAACCACCGGCAAAGTTGCCCAGGTCGCGCATCATGCGGATGGCCGTGTTGCGCATCAGCTGGTAGGCGGTATCGCTCAGGGTCATGGCAGGGGCTACGGTAATGCTATCGCCTGTGTGGATACCCATGGGGTCAAAATTCTCTACCGTGCATATAATGACCACGTTGTCATTCATATCACGTAACAGTTCCAGCTCAAATTCCTTCCAGCCCAGTACGGCCTTTTCTACCAGCACCTCGTGCATGGGCGATGCGGTAAGCCCTCGTTCCAGTGCGCCGTCCAGCTCTTCTTTGTGCATTACAAAGCCCCCGCCGGTACCACCAAGCGTATAAGAGGGGCGCACCACTATAGGCAAGCCTATTTCCTGTGCAAATTCCTTTCCTTCCAGCAGCGAATTGGCTGTTTTGGCCTGTGCTACCGGTATGCCCATCCGTATCATCCACTGGCGGAACTGCTCGCGGTCCTCGGCCTTATCTATGGCCTTTATATCTACGCCTATCAGCCTTATATTAAAGCGTTCCCATATACCCAGCTCCTCTGCTTCTTTTGCAAGGTTCAGGGCTGTCTGGCCGCCCATGGTAGGCAGTACCGCGTCTATTTCATTCTCTTCCAGTATCTGCTCTATGCTTTCCACGGTCAGTGGCAGCAGGTACACCCTGTCGGCCATTATGGGGTCGGTCATAATGGTAGCCGGATTGGAATTGATAAGGGTTACCCTTACCCCTTCCTCGCGCAGGCTGCGGGCAGCCTGGGAGCCTGAGTAGTCAAATTCGCAGGCCTGGCCTATAATAATGGGGCCTGAGCCTATAATAAGTACACTTTTAATGGAAAGATCGCGCGGCATGTGGTTAATTCAAAAAGTCAAAAGTCAAAAGCCAAAAATAAGATCGGCGATTGTGTTTAAAAATCAAAAAAACGCGGCGATGAGCAGATATGAAGATCGGGCTCAACGCCCGAGGTGCAAAAATAGATAAAAAGAGGAGTAAATTCCAAATACAAAATATAGAATTACCAATAGCAGGTTTAACTAAGAGTTAAAGTGCTAAAAAGCTCTGAAATCCCCTATTTGTTAGGTACCAAGTTCTTACGATTATCACCCGAAAATATATGTAAATATATCGTATTTTATAGAAATTTCTATATAATATCATAGAATTATTCACCTTAAAATTATTCACCGTAAATATGAAAAAAACATGAAAAATTAACCAATGCCCATTGATTTAAACAGAAAGAACATTTCATTAATTTATTTAAAACATTAAAAATTTTAAAACATGAAAAAATTATTATTATTAGCGCTTATCGCTATGGCTGGTACGTTTAATGCTAAATCGCAGACTGTAACAGTTATCAATCACACTTCAATTACAGTAGATGCTTCTATTGAGGCGCACGGCCCTTCTCCTACATTCTGTACCAGCACATCACAGTGGACTACAGATGTAGTAAGTCTTTCTTCTGGATCGTCCAACACATTTAGTATCTCAAGCGTATGGAGCGGCAGGACAGGTGCTCCAACAGGTACCTGGGATTTCGTTTTCGCAAATATTTTAAGCAATGTTATACCTGCATGTTTTACAGCATTCCCAGTAAATCCTTGCGTGGCTGGTTTTAATCCAAATAGCAGCAGTACGTCTTGTGGCGGCCTGACTACAGTTACTGGTACTTGGAGTATAATTTCACCGTCTAATTACCAAGTGGATATTAATTAATATTAATTATTCGATAGCTTATAATCTCCACTCTTAATCATGGTTGGAAAAATTTTTCCAACCACCGCTGTAGCCACAAATTCTGCTACACCAGGCTGCGGACCGTGCGCAGGAAATACAATAGTTTGTCATTAGCAAAGACCGGATCAGGAGATGTTACGAGTACGCTTTTTCAAACCAGTTTTTAACTATTAAAATTTAAAACATGAAAAAATTAACCTTTGCCATTGCATTAATGTTAATCACATTAGGTGCAAACGCGCAAAATTGTACGATTACTAATAATACTGGATGCACTGTCCAATATTGTTTGTTTGCTGCTGCTACAGGAAGTTGCACGCCAACATATACTACTTGTGGCCCTTTAGGTCCTTTAACTGTAGGAGCGTTTTCAAGTGTTACCCTCACTCCTGCTTACTTTTCTGTTGCAACAATTAATTGGTTACATTTCGACTTTATGCAAAACATTGGCAGCTGTACAGGGGCACCACCTACTGTAAATGTAGGGGATATTTGTGGAGGGGATCCTGCCACAAATTCTGCTACAGTAGGCTGCGGACCGTGCGCAGGAACTACAATAAATTTAACCTGGGCAAAGACCGGTGCAGGAGTTGTTACGATTACACTTAATTAAACGACAATAATATATTTTAACGATTTTAACACTTAAACATGAAAAAATTAATCTTTGCCGCGCTTTGTCTTATTGGAGCTATGGGTGTAAAAGCACAAAGTTGTTCCGTTGTTAATAATACTGGGTGTAACTTGCAGTTTTGTTTATCTGGTGCTGCGCCAGGTGTGTGTAGTGCAAGTTATTCGACCTGTGGTCCCACTGTTAGTAGTATTTCTCCTTTCTCAACGCTAACGTTTACACCTGCATACTTTTCTATTTCAGCAATTAATTGGGTGCATTTTGATTTTCTTAATCCTAATGCTGCTGGCTGTACTGCAACACCTCCAGCTGTTTTTGTTGGCGACCCATGCGGTGGCGACCCATCTACTAATTCAGTAACCCTTAGTTGTGCCCCATGCGCAGGTACAACGATTAACGTTTCTTGGTCCAAAGATCCCTTTGGTAATGTAACGATTACCCTTAATTAAGGCGATATACCAATTATATGCGAAGAAAGGCTGTTTCAACCGAAACAGCCTTTCTTCAATTATGGACTTTAATAACCAGATAAAATAAATATTTTCCTATTTACCCAACCATATATCATTCGGTAATTGTCTATACTTGTTACAGGATTGTGAAAGAATTCTGTAACGGCTATATTTTGAATAAACATATTATTGCAATTGTTTTATAAAAGATACTTTTTTTAATTATTTTTAAATAAATTACATCCTCTTTATCAATTTTATTAAAATTTAACCATATGAAGTCATTTCTTACTTCTATTCTATCAACCAAAAGCCGGTACCTATCAGGCATTTTGCCTCTACTGCTTTTGCTGGCAAGCGCCGGAACCGTAAAGGCGTTACCCACCTATACAGGCCCACAATATTATTATGGAGGTGCCTATCCGAGTTATGGAGCATCCTGTTCCTATGGCTATTATGTCAATAGTTTCAGTATAACGGGTGCGTCTTCTACAGGCTTTACAGATGGGTCTATCACTTGTCCTTCATCTTCAAGTTCTGCAGGGTATAACGGATACTTTGATCGGACAGCGATAGATTCCGTAACGCTTCAGCAAGGAGGTACTTATTCAGCTACGGTAACAATGACTTATTCATTGGTATCCGGATCTGTATATATTGATTTTAATGATGATGGAACATTCGACCAGACAGAACAGGTAATAGCTTCCCCCATAATTGGAACTACATCGGTAAGTGTACTTATCCCTCTTACGGCACCTGTAGGAAGGCACCAGATGCGTATTTTCAGTGTATATGACCTGGATAACACGTCGTCTGCACATGCTTTGGATCCAAGCACATCTTCCTATTCAGGCACTATAGGTGGCGTTTATTATTTTTATTATCAGGGTGCTACCCGCGATTATATTGCTAACATCACGGCTGCACCGGTATGTAGCGGTACACCATCGGTTACCACAACGCCTTCAGGCACCTTAGGGGTGTGCAGCGGCGGCAAGCTTTCATTTACGGCATCAGCGGGTATTTTTTCCGGTATGTACTACCAATGGCAGGAGCAGATAAGCGGTGTATGGACCAATATATCAGGCGCTACCACTAACGCCTATACTACTCCGGGCATTACTGCCACCAGATATTTCAGGGTTGCAGATTCCTGCTCGGGCAGCGGCTCTGTAGGCTACAGTGCTACTATTACCGTGTCTCCATCCGCCCCTGCCTATGCTACCCTTCCTTATGTACAAGGATTTGAAAGCTGGCAGAACTATTGCGATAATAAGGATGTGCCAGATGGTCACTGGAAAAATACACCTTCTTCAGGCTCTAACTCCTGGAGGCGCAATGACCAGGGCGCTCTTGCGGGTTGGACTTATCCTACAAATTATGGGTATGCCTATCTGTATAATTCCCCCAACCCTCCCTACGTGCAAAGTGGCTCTTATTCCGCGCGTTTCCATAGCAGCGGCGATTATTCCAGCTATGGATATGCGCCCTCTTCTTACCTCGGCACCCCCAGTACTTATATAGGTGACCTGGACATGTATATAGATTGTAGTGGCTCTACTGGTAATAAATTACTTCAGTTCTATTGGGAAAACCCGGTATATTCCAGTACATCCAACAGTAATGATTCGTTAAGGGTGTTGTATTCTACTACCGGCCCTTCCGGCACCTTCACCCAAATATGGACGGGTGGTATAGCGCAATTCTTCACACAAGTAAGGTTGGAGATACCCACCAATTCGGCCACCACTATTATACGTTTTGAAGGTATAAGGGATATTGCTCCAGGAGCTACCTATAATTATGAATATTCAGATCTGCTCTTAGATAGTGTATATGTAGGCCCTGCATGCAGCGCTACACCCTCACTTACAGGTATTGCACCTTCAGGCAACGTAACAGGTGTATGCCCCGGTGCTACCTATACATTAAAACCTACCGGCTTGCCTATAGTTGGCGGGCTTACCTACCAGTGGCAGAGCAGTACCGTACCATTCACTACCTATGGTAATGTACCCGCAGGCGCAGGTGGAACTAATCAAAGCATCACGACTCCACCAGTGTTTGATAGTGTTGCGTACAGGGTTACAGTTACCTGCCCCTACACTACGCCATCTTCATCGGCCACCTCATTATCTACCTACTTTTATATAGCCAATAAGCCTAAGTACGCCGCCATCAACCTGGCAGCACCTGCAGGCCCGGGCTACCACTACAGCTTTGAGAACTGGGGCAGTCGCTGCTCTACGAGCGATGCGCCGCTACCTGGCTCTTCCTCATCGGTATCAGAAAGTAACTGGGCTAACTACCCCTCTACAGGCGATAATAGCTGGCGCCGTGAAGACCAGGGCAGCACAGCCAACTGGTACTATTATGGCTACTATTATTATTCAGCGCCCTATTTTGCATCAACCCGATCTCAGGATAGCACCCATAGCGCACGTTTTTACAGCTATTACCGTAACTCAGGTTATAATACGCCAGGTAATATGTACCTGTTCCTTGATTGCAGCACCATTACCGGTACTAAGGAATTGCAGTATTATATAAATACAGCTGTAGGTTCGTACAATCCTGATACACTTAAGGTAGATTACTCTACCGATAACGGAGTTACTTATACTAACCTGAACTCTGTATTCAGTACAGGTGGCAAGTGGAAATTCTATAAGCATAATGTACCGAGCAACAGTGCGAAGACCATCATCCGTTTCCAGGGTAAGTATGGTCAGAACGATTATGATTATGGCCCGGGCATAGGACTTGACAATGTTGTGGTAGTACCTCCCTGCTCCGGCAAACCTACTGCGGGCAGCATACCACTCGATACTCCTTGTGCCAATAAAGACTTTACATGGGCAGTTGTGGGTACCAGCAAGGCAGCAGGCCTGCACTACCAATGGCAGTCATCAGCTACCGGCAGCGCAAGTAGCTGGAGCGATGTAGCAGGCGATTCTGCAGCCTCTGTAAACCTGAATATAGCAACAGGAACGTATTTCAGGGTAATAGTAACATGTACTAACTCAGGCTTGTCTGATACTACGGCAGCAGTTTACTTCCCTGTTAAGGCATTCTACTATTGCTATTGTAAGGTGACTAACCCTAATCCTTATAACTACTACTTCTATGCAGGTATAGGTAACCTATCCATCATTAGGGTACCATCAGGAGATTCGGTGCTTAATAATGGTAGCCCGGTACCTACTTTTAATAACCCTCGGGTTTATGCGCTGTATACTAATATAGCTACCACATTTGGCTATACTAATTATGATGCGGTAACTACCAAGACAATGTATCTGGATAGCCTGTATCGGATATATGGAACCCAAGTAGCTGCCAACAGCTATCTGTACAACTCTTACCCGATTGAAGTATATATAGACTTCAACCACAGTGCGTCATTTGAAGCAAGTGAACTGGTACTTAACAAGATACCTGGTGCCACCTCACCATCCAATACCGTTACAGATACATTCAGGATACCGCATACTGCCCTGATAGGCACAACCGGTATGCGTGCATTGATACAGCAGTATGCATCTACTCCTTACGATCCATGCGGTGGTGGTAGCTACTATCCCGGTGGTGAAATACAGGACTACCTGATAAACATCAACTACCGCCCATGTAATGGCTTCGTTAATGCAGGTACTGCTACTACTACTGATAGCATATTGTGCGAGGGATACGACTTTACACTTACGGATACTACGCACGAAACGCAGCAGTCAGGTATTACCTGGTTCTGGCAGCAGTCGCATGACGGACATACCTGGACGTCACTTTCCGGTACTACTAATAAGGATACACTAACACGTACCTTTACGTTTGCCACCATGGGTGATACCAGCTGGTTCCGCCAGGCTGTATTGTGTAGCAGCGCTAATGATACTTCTTACTCTAATACGGTACAGGTACATAAAGGCCCTGCATACGCCTGCTATTGCTACAGCATGGCAACGGGTGGCAGAACAGCTGATAGCAGTGATATAGGTGCATTTACAATAGGCGGGTTTGTAGTTAACAAACGTGGCCCTCACGTACTGAACCCTGCTGCAACTGCCGGCCATACTAACTATACCGGTACTATAATAGATCTGGATGTGGATAGTACTTATGCTGTTGGATTGTATCATATATTGAGGTCTGCTAAGCACGGCGATGCTAAGGTTACTATGTTCATTGATTATAACAATGACTTCTCTTACAATGTGCCGGAGGAAAGGGTATGGACCGCTTATACAAGTGCTACCAGCTGGTTTATAACTACAACCCTTACTATACCTAACTCTGTAGTAAGTGATGTGAAAACAGGTATGCGCCTTATTATTAATAATAATGTAGCAGCTAATGTACCATCTGATAACGCATGCGGTGGTTACACTTCTGGTGAAACACAGGATTATGTGGTTCGCTTTAACAGGAAATGGGCTACCGGCGTTGGTTCTATAAACAACCTGCAGAACCTGGCTATGTATCCTAACCCTACCACTGGTAAATTCAGTGTTAAGTTCAGTGCAAGCCAGATTGTGAAAGACCTCCAGATCAATGTTACAAACATGACCGGCCAGCAGGTACTGCATAACAGTTACCAGAATGCTAATGGACAGTTTAGCGCTGACCTGGATCTTACAGCCCAGCCACGCGGACTGTACTTTGTAGAGTTCATGGCAGATGGCGAAAGAATGATCCGCAAACTGGTAGTGAAATGATAAGTAACTATTAGTTTTCAAATAAGAACGGGCAGCGCAAGCTGCCCGTTCTGTTTTTAAGTGCATAAGGCAATATTCAGTTGCTGCTGCACGTTTTATCCTTACTTTTGAATTATGTAGTTGTTATATGAAGAGATACATTTCGGGGTTACTGATATTATTGTTCGGTATAGTTGTACATGCGCAGGATAAGCCAATAGGATATTGGGAAGCACATATGCCATACAATACTGCAAAAGGTGTAGCTACAGACGGGCAGACTTTATATGTGATAACTGACCTTGCTTTTTTTACAGTAAATAAGGACAACCTGCCTACCTATAGTAAAGTAGAAGGGATGAGCGATGTAGGCATGTCTTGTATTGCTTATGATGGAGGAGCCAATGCGGCAATACTGGCATATAGCAATAGCAATATTGACATTTTTAAAGACAATACTTTCTACAATATACCGGATCTTAAAAATAAATCGGTCTCCGGCAATAAAGCGATCAACCAGATATATATTGAGAACAGTATTGCTTATCTGAGTACTGATATAGGGATACAGGTGTTAGATATCAATAAAAGAGAAATAAGGGAATCGTATGTTTTTAATCTGAACAACCAACTGATACCCATAAGCGGCTTTTACGGTCTTGGAAATTATTTTTATGCCATTACCCCATCAGGCTTATTTAAGGCAGGTAAAAATAACCCCGAGCTGCAAAACTTTGCTGTGTGGCAAAATCTTGATAAGCGGGGTATAAATTATATTACAGCATGGAGTAATAAACTGTATGTAGCAACTACACATGACCTATACACGTTAAGTAACGATACGCTGCTAAAAATATATAGCACACCCAATACCATAAAGCACCTGGATACAGCAGATAATGGGATATGGATATCTGAATTTGCAGATGCTTTTGGTCGCGGAATTATAAAGAAATTAGGTGCAGGAAATGTGATCATAGATACGTTGCGTGTACGTGGCCTGCCTACACAGGTAGCCGAAACTATAGATAGCGCCATCTGGGTCGCTGATGAATATTACGGATTCTGTAAAAAAAATGGCAACAATTCGGTAAAGCTGAACTACCCTAATGGTCCTTCAGCACCTACTAATTTTGATATTTATGTTAATAATAAGGAAGCATGGGTGGCGCATGGTGGGTATACTGACCTGACCAGGGCATCGGGCATAAAAACAGGTTTCTCCTCACTGAAAGATAAGATCTGGTATGCCTATACCTACCTGCCCGAATTTGTCTACGATTCGCTGCTTGATTTTGTTTCAATAATTAAAGATCCTAATGGCATTGTATATGCAGGATCCTTTCAAAATGGCTTATTTGTCTTAAACCCGGATGGTACCAGTCAGCATATCCAGGCGCCGTACCTGGGCGCTGGTATAGATGTTGTCGGCTACCCTGTTGCCGGCATGGCGCTGGATGAAAGCAATACGCTTTGGGTCAGCATGATGGATGCACAACACAACCTGGTAGCTAAAACAAAAGATGGTACCTGGTACAATTTTTCAATTAGTGATCCTGTTACCTCTATCCCGTATCCGGGGGGGCCAATGCTCATAGACGATTACGGTCAAAAATGGATAGTGGGGCTGACTGGTGGTGGTGTAATGGTGTATAACGACAATAATACCATACAAGACCCTTCTGATGACCAGGTAAGGGTGCTGAGCGCAGGGGTTGGTGCAGGCAATTTACCCAGCAATACTACTATATGTATAGCTAAAGATAAGAATGGAGATATATGGATAGGCACTAATAAAGGCATAGGTATAGTGAACTGCGGAGGCAGTGTGTTTCAGGGCTGTGATGGGCAAATACCGGTGGTTCAATACGACCAGTATGCAGGGCACCTGTTTGCTACCGAGATAGTGCGCAGCATAGCAGTGGATGGCGCTAACAGAAAGTGGGTGGGTACAGATAACGGTGTATGGCTGCTAACACCAGATGCGGGGAAAATAGTAAGTCAATTTAATGTATCCAACAGTCCATTACCATCAAACCACATACAGAAAATAGCTATAGACCCGGTGACAGGGGATGTATACATAGGTACAGATGAAGGATTGATAACCTATCACGGTACTGCTACAGATGGCGGCACCAGTAACAGCAATGTGGTCACCTATCCTAACCCGGTACCCAGCGGCTACGCAGGTACTATAGCCATAAAGGGCCTGGTAGCGAATGGAAATGTGCGTATTACGGATATATCCGGACAGCTTATTTATAAGACTACTGCCCTGGGTGGCCAGGCTATCTGGAATGGCAGAGACTATACCGGCCACCGGCCACAGAGCGGTGTATATATGATATTTGTATCCAGCGCTGATGGCAGCCAGACCTATGCAGGTAAAATGGTCTTTCTACAGTAGGGTATGCTGCATAATACCAGGGGCATAGTATTGCGGGCAGTAAAATATGGTGATACCAGTCTTATCTGCACTGTATTTACAGCTCTTTTTGGGGTGCAGGCCTACATGGTTCAGGGAGTGCGTACATCTAAAACAAAACAGAATAAGGCCGCATTTTTTCAACCAGCCACGCTGCTGGATATGGTAGTGTATCATAAGCCCCAAAGCCAGTTGCAACGTATACGCGAGTTCCAGGCGGCGTATATATATACTGCTATGCACGAGCATATTGTGAAGAATAGTATTACCCTTTTTTCGATAGAACTATTATTACGCCTATTGCCTGAAGGCGCTCCCATGATGGAAGTATTTGATTTTTCGTTCGATTATTTCTGTGTGCTCGATAAAGAAGAGGTGGCTGCCGTGCCAAATTTTCCGTTGTATTTTATTGTACAGATAAGCAGGCATCTGGGGTACGAATTAAAAGGCAGCTATTCAGAAGCCACACCGCATCTTAATTTACAGGATGGCGGATTCACCTCCAGTGTGCCGTTAGCTGTTCCGTTTGTGAGTGATGATGATGCAGCGGCGCTCGCGTTAATATTAAAGGCTACAGATACTGCCTCATTAAAAAATATACATCTTAATTCATCAGCCCGCCAGCGGCTACTGGAGTGGTACCTGACATTTTTGCACCAGTACACACAACACCTTGGCGCCATTAAGTCGTTAGCCATACTACAGGCGGTAATGCACTAGATGCCCGCGATGAGCGTTTAGTATATAACGTAAAAAGCCGGCATCTGCCGGCTTTCAAAAAAAACACATGTATGAAGGAAATTAAGGGGCTGGCGTAGGGGTAGTACCGCTTGCTGCAGGGGCTACAGAAGCAGTGGGGCTGGTAGTTGCAGCGTTCGGTCTTTTCTTATATCGGAACTCGTGGCGTATGTCTTTTCCGTCTTTTGCAATATCACGATGATCTTTACGGGCATCTTTTGCATCCTTCCTGATATCCTTTTTGTCTTTTTGTATATCTGTGATGTCTTTTTTGGCATCAGCATAGTCCTTGTTCTTAATGTCATTTTTCAGGTCTTTCCTGTCTTTGGCTATTTCCTTTCTGTCTCCTGACATGTCTTTACGGTCTTTATGCAGGTCTACACGGTCATGATGGCGGTCTACACGGTCATGATGTATATCTACACGGTCGTGGTGGATAGGATGTACCTTTTGGGCGGTAGCAGGTAGCGATAATAGGGTAACACCCAGCGCTGCGATGATCATTTGTAGTTTCATAAAAAATGTTTTAAAGGTTATATTGTTTATTTGTCTATTAATAGACGGTAATTATAATAAATGGTTTAATCTTCAATCAGGTTAATTTTACTTTTAATAATCTGGTAACCTTATACAGATCTCCCATGCACTGTTTCAGAAGAATAGGATATTTTATTTTACTGTTATTGCCTGTTTCCACCTTTGGACAGGAAAGAGCCTTGAATGTGCACGAATACCCTACCGATTATTTCCGCAATCCGTTGGCTATACCCATCTACCTGGCGGGGAACTTTGGCGAATGCAGGCCGGGGCATTTCCATAGTGGGGTAGATATAAAAACGAATGGAAAGGAGAACGAGCCTGTGCATGCTGCGGCGGATGGCTATATATCGCGTATAAAAATGGAGAAGGGTGGCTTTGGCCATGCATTGTATATTACCCATCCCAACGGCTATACTACCCTCTATGCACACCTCAATAATTTTGTACCTGCCATACAGAAATACCTTACGCAGCAGCAGTATGCACAACAGCGCTGGGACGTGGATCTCCAGTTGTCATCCTCACAAATTCCGGTGAAGAAGGGGGAACAAATAGCCTGGTCGGGCAATACGGGCGCATCTACGGCACCACACCTGCACTTTGAAATAAGGAATACAAAAACAGAGCATCCTCTAAATCCGGAACTCTTCGGGCTGCCAATAAAAGATACCCGTGCGCCCTTACCGGCAGCTATAGCTATTTATAATGCAGGTAAAAGTATTTATGAGCAGGAAGCAAAGATCATTTCCGTAAAGGCAAATAATGGTGTGTACCGGCCCGTAACCGACACCTTAACTATTGCAGCATCGTCTATAGGTATAGGTATAGATGTAGATGACTATATGGATGGCAGTGACAATACAATAGCTTTCTATACAGCAGACCTGTACCTTGATGGGACCCCACAAGCAACAGTGCGACTGGATGATATTGGCTACGATGAAACCAGATATATAAATGGCTATACAGACTACAAGACAAGGGAGAATAAAAAAAAGTGGATACAATTATTATACAAGCTACCGGGCAATCACCTGGACCATATTTACGAAGACCTGAATACGGAGCATGGTGCATTGATTATAAAAGATGCAGCGCCACACAAAGTGGAAGTAAGGATCACTGATGATAAAGGGAACATAGCCCGCATAGCATTTTACCTGAAGAGCAAAGGCAGTGAAGAAAACTTATTGTGCGAGCACTTGTTTAAATCATCAGAGGCAAACAATTTTGAAACTCCAAATGTTATGTTCTCTTTAGATGATAGGAGCCTGTATGATGATGTATGCTTTAAATACAGCAGCACATCTGATAATGAACATTACTCTGCCAGGCACTATATTCATTATCCTTATGTGCCGGTACATCATTACTTCACGCTTAGTATAAAACCCGATAAGGCAATACCGTTTAATATGCGCGATAAAGTAGCAATGATATATAGTGATGGAAAAGAAGAGAGTGGCAGTGCGGCTATAAGCGGCGATAAAGGGTGGTATCATACACAGGTGCGTGCATTTGGTACCTATTACCTGGCGGCT
Source organism: Taibaiella sp. (assembly GCA_013815385.1). GTDB lineage: Bacteria > Bacteroidota > Bacteroidia > Chitinophagales > Chitinophagaceae > JACDGL01. The sequence goes on from JACDGL010000006.1 coordinate 96,748, forward strand.
GATACTGTACCACCGTTAATAAAGCCTATGCAAAAGAATGGTGCAGTATTAGCGGTAGCAAAGGAAATAGTATTTGAAGTAAAGGATGCAATGACTTCGGTAAAAAAATTCAGCGGGAAGCTGGATGGTAAATGGATCTGTTTTGAGCAGCATGGCAGCCGCTTCTTTTATAAATTTGATGTGCATTGCGCAAAGGGAAAGCATACCCTTGTATTTACTGCTGCCGATGAGAATAATAATGAACAAACCATAAAACAAACATTCACCAAATAAAATAAAAGTTATGGAATTAAAACCAGGAGATAAAGCGCCCGGCTTTACTACAACAGACCAGCAAGGCAATACAATATCACTTAGCGATTATAAAGGGAAAAAGGTAGTACTTTATTTTTATCCTAAAGACGATACAGAAGGCTGCACTGCCCAGGCTTGTAATATTCGTGATAATTTTTCGGCGATCAAAAAGAAGGGGATTGTAATACTAGGTGCCAGCACGGACGATGCAAAAAGCCACCAGAAATTCGAGAAGAAGTATTCATTGCCTTTCACATTGCTAGCCGATACAGATAAGAAGGTGGTGAATGACTACGGCGTATGGGGATTGAAAAAATTTATGGGCCGCGAGTATATGGGCACCATTAGAACTACTTTCCTGATAAATGAAGAAGGCTATATTGATAAGATCATTGATAAGGTAGACACCAAAAACCATACAGCACAGATAATGGAAGAGTGGGGCCTTTAAAAGGCGAAGTTAACACTGCCGAATATACCGAAGTATTTTTCCCGGCCTTCGCCTGGTAATGGCTTTGGCGTTACGCGCCAAACAAAGTCTATACGGAATAGCTCCAGTATATTAGACACGCCGGTGCCTAACTCTAAATAAGGAGTTCCCTCCAACGTGCGGAACATAAAACCTTTATTCAGGTTCAACTGCTTGTTGGCATCATCCAATGAGCCTATAATGCCCTTAGCGGTCCAGAACTGGCGTAGCTTTAATAGCTTCACGTAGGGTATGTAGTTGAAAATGCCACCCCCTATGGTATGCTCTATATTAAAGCCCGCATACTGGTCGCTGATAAATTCGTATTTATTCATCATCTCAAAGGCGCGCGGATTGTAATACAGGTATTCATTACCCGGATGCACCTCGAGCAGCGGATAAGGAAGCGTACCGAAATACTTACCCGCGAACAGGTTGTAGTACAACTTGCCGAACGGCGCTATCTTCAGCGTATTGGATATGCTCATACGTACCCGTTGGTAATTATATCCGCTGTTCCATATTCCCTTTACTCCCGCCGTTAGGTCCAATTGCGTTATAGGATACCGGCTGCCCAGACTTACGCGCGTGTATTTACCATCGTAGAATTTCTCTTTATAGGCAAAGCGCAGCCTCAGCGTAGCATCGGTGCTTACTACTGTATTGGTAGGCATATCCTTGTTATCAGTAAATATCGCAGCACCGGGAAGCGGAGCATAAGGAGTGAACTCTTTATGCAATAGTATGAGCTTGTGGCTGAAGCCATTAAAATATTCCTTAAAGTACTCCAGTCTTGTTTCATCACTGAATGCCAGCTTCCAGGGTACGCCGGGCTTACGGAACAATACACTGAATATATTATCAGCCCCTATCTGCTGGTCGTAATAATTTTTGCCTTGGTCCAGGTCGTGGGTATAGGAGCCATAAAGCGTCATACGGGGGCTCCGGTTCAGCAACCACAGTCCGGTTATCTGGTATTTAAAACGCTGATCTCTGGTGCCATATGCCAGGTAAGTGGTAAGGTGCAGATTATCAAAAATTCGCGCCGATCCTAATGATATCCTAAACCGGTTTCCCTCTACCGGATTGTTGCTGTATAAATAGAAGTAAGGCCCCAGTTGTATAGGCCCTACATCTACCACGCCGCTTACCAGCAACTTTATTGTGTTTCTATAGGCGCGGGCTAATGGAATATTGTTAAGGGTATCGATCATATGATAGATAGCCTTTTCATTTTTTGACAGCGTATCGGGGCGGTGGGCGGCAAAGTAGTCATCTGTATGCTTTCGTGCTGAGTCTTCCACTATCACGTCCTGTTTCCATTTAGGATTATCCAGTACAGTGTCTATGGAAGGATCATTTATTACTACATTACTGTAGGTAGTTGTCTTACGCCCTATAAAACCGGGTATCTTCAGTCCGTAGGGAGCTACGAAATCTGCTATGAATTTATCTTTTATACAAAACCAGATACTATCCTGCACAGGCGCGAACTGCTGGTAAAGGCTTATATTGTCTACATAGTTAACATTGGCAACTTTAGGCACCTGCATGCTGATACGCTGTATAGCAAAGACGGAGTCTACCACCCAGAAGTCGCCATAGAAGCAATTCTCCCCATCGCGCCTTGGGGCAAACTGCACCAGTATTATCTTATGCCCATAAGCCACCTGCGTATCCTTTATTGTATACTTGTAATAGAAGTAGCCTGAATTGCTTATGGGACTTACAAACTGCTTATCAAATACAGGTACAAAATTGTTATACACGTTCACATCCTGGTACAGGCTGCCCGTAAATTTGGTGAACCCCTCGCTCTTAAAACCTTTTAGCTGCGCCAGCTTTATAAATTCCCTTTGCTTCTTAGGCTTGTGCCGGTAGTAATAGTCAGATATTGTTTCGGTGAGGAACAAGGGCAGGAAGGGCTTGTCTTCCGATACTGTATCCAGATTGTCGTATATAAAGGCGAAATCCTTGAGCAGCGGTATTTTTTTAAATTGCTCTTTTGACAGTCGTTCTATATCCGCCTCCATCTTGTTATAAGACTGGTATTTGTAGTTGGTCAGCCTGTCTTCATTGTTAGCGGGTTTGTGTTTTATTATTTGCCTCAGCAGTATCAGCGCGGGGTCTTCGCCCGCATGTATCACTACTTCACCCAGGGTATTGCTGCTGCGTTCCAGTTCTATATTAAGGGTACGGGTATTCTGGTCTACATGCTTATTCAATGTAGTATAGCCTACCGCTGATACCCGAATACTATCGCCCGGCAGCGAGGGGGCTTTAATAATATAATCCCCTTCCAGTGCAGCAGTAGCGCCGGTAGGGGTGCGGGGGAAATAAACCACCGCGAAGGGGATGCCTTCACCTGTGTTCTTATCTAATACCTTGCCTGCGAGTTGGTATTCTCCTGTGGAGGCACGTGTAGGTTCATGTGGGGGTGTTACAGAAGTATCTTTCCTGGTGGCAACGGTATCTGCATGTTGGAGTAAGGTGTCTGTATGATGCAGGGTATCTTGTCGGGCTACGTTGGTGGTATCGGCCTTTACTTTAGTAGTATCTGCCAGCTGTGCATAACAGGTATTGCCGGTTAGCACAAAGAACAAGGAAAATATAACAAAGCTTAATTTATAACCATCCATACCACAATAGTCTCGAAACAAATAGCAATGTAACGAATTGGGCTAAAATAATGCTCAAAAAAAGGCACTATTTTGCCGCAGGAATGTCATTCTTAAAAAAATATGAAAAGGATGTTGCAGCCTGACTGTATATTTACGCATGGCTATAGATCTACAGAAATTTAAGGTGGTAGCATCGCGGAAAAAAAAGAAACTGACGGTTTTTCTTCAGAAATTTGATGAGCATGTTCCCCCTGATCTTGCTGAGATCGTAAAAGAAACAGATGCCACTGTTTGGCGGGATATTGACTGCACCACTTGCGCCAATTGCTGCAAGACAATGACCCCAACCTACACACGCAAAGACCTGGTGCGTATATCGGCCCACATGGGTATGACACCGAAGCAATTTGCTGATAAATGGTTACATAAGGAAGAGGATTCAGGAGATTGGGTCAATACCACACAGCCGTGCCAGTTCCTGGTAAACAACATGTGTTCTATATACGATGTGCGCCCTGCCGACTGTGCCGAATTTCCGCACCACAACAAAAAGCCGTTTGATGCCTACAACGATACCTTTATAAAGAATGTGCATCGCTGCCCTGCCACCTTTACCCTGGTAGAAAGGATGAAAAAGCGTATAGAGAATGAATACGAATGGTAGTAGAATCGGATGACCTGTGTTACCTGAGGGCTAATTTATAACACATCGTTGTACTAATCCATTAAGCACTATATCTTTATTGCCAACCCTTAGCAATAAACAATGTCCAGCGCTCATCTCCGTGAAGAGAAAAATTGCCTCAACTGCGGCGCAACCGTAGCAGGCAAATACTGCCAGGAGTGCGGGCAGGAAAACCTGGAGCCGGCCGAAAATACATGGCACCTCATTCGCCATTTTATGGAGGACTTTACACATTTTGATGGTAAGTTCTTAGGCTCTTTAAAGTTTCTTCTTTTCAAGCCCGGCTATCTATCCCAGGAGTATCTGATGGGCAGGCGTGCGCGCTACCTACATCCTGTAAGGATGTACGTATTTATATCAGCAGTATTCTTTTTGTTGTTTTTTAGTTTACTATCGCCCGGTAGAAATAAATCTGGAACACACACTACAAGAAAAATAGTGGATCAGATAGATGATTCAATATCTACAGATAGCAAATTACAAAAAGATCTTGCTGCGAATCATATTAAATTAACCCGCGGATACACTCCGGATGATACATTGGCAAAAGTTAATGTAGAGGGCGTGCTTACTATGCACCAATATGATTCTCAGCAGCATACGCTGCCTCTTTTACGGCGGGACGGTTTCGTAAAACGATATTTTACCCGAAAAGGTATTGCATTTCATGAAATGTCAAAAAATCCTGAAGCCTTGCGGGAGAAGCAAAAAGAGGTAATGCATCATGCCATACCAGAGGTCTTTTTTCTTTCGTTACCGTTTTTTGCTTTGGCGCTAAAGTTATTATACATACGCAGAAAGAAATACACTTACGCTGCACATGCTATCTTTTCGCTGCATTTTTTTAGCGCTGCATTTATAATCTGGTTACCTGTTGTTATTGCGTTACACTACTTCAGCACAGGTTGGCTGTATTTTGCAGGTTTCGTGTCTATAATGGTTTATTTATATCTGGCCATGAAGCGTTTTTATGCCCAGGGCGGCGCAAAGACCTCCCTTAAGTATATACTGCTGGGGATGATAATGGGTATATTATTCATCTTCGTATCTATCATTGTAGTGGTAGATGCTATGATGCGCCTGGTATCCTCCTGATTTTATTTGCCATCCAGTATCATAGGCGTATTACCCTTGCCCATAATAATGATCTTGGAGTTTTGCGATGCTGCCAGTTCCTTCATTGTTTTTATCTGCTCGTACTGTAGCTGCTTGTCCGTAAGGCTCTCGCTGATGATGCGCTGGTAGTCGGCTATACCCTGTGCTTCTACCCGTTTCCTATCTGCTTCCTGCCTTTCTTTCTGGAGCACGAACTGCATTTTCTGCGCTTCCTGCTCCGCATTGATCTTTGTTTCAATGGCGTTCTTTACAGAGGTAGGCAATGTGATGTTCCTTACCAGCAGGTTCTCCAGCAGCAATCCCCTCTTTTTAAATTCATCCTCTATAGACTTGTATATACGCGCCTGGAATTCATCGCGCCGGGTAGAGTAGAGCGATACGGCATCGTAGTAAACAGCATTGTCCCTTATTTTGGTACGCGCTATAGGGCGCACTATTTTATCCTTGTAGTCAAGCCCTGTTTCGCGTAGCAGGCGTGGCGCATCTGCCGGCACTATGCGGTAAAGCACTGTAAGGTCTATGGTTACTTCCAGCCCATCGGCGCTTAGTACACGTATGGCATCGTCCCCTACCTTGTCGCCTTCATCATGCTGGCCGCTCATTGTGTAGTTCTGTGTGCGGGTATCTACCGTCACTACCTCTATCAGCGGGTTAATGAAGTGCAGGCCGCTCCCCAATACATCTGGCTGTACCTTGCCAAATATTTTCTGTATCCCTTCGTACCCGGTATCTATCTGCACAATACAGGCCGATATGGCACCGATAATAATAAGTGCAAAGCCTATAAGCTTTGCAGGCTTTCCGAAAATTTGTATACGATCGTTTATTTTGCTGATCACTATACCTGCTATCAGCAGGATGACACCTATGACTATGAAGCCCATAATAAAGCAATGTTTATGTTGCGGATGCAAAGTTACTCCGCTTTTTATCAGACTGTTATAAATAAAAAACACCGCATAGCTAAATGCTATGCGGTGCCGGGATTTTAGTTATAATGTATGTTTAGCTGCAACCCGTAGTAGTACCACAGTTAGGGCACATGTAGCACGTACCGTTGCGCAGGGTTATATTGCCACAGTTGCGGCAGGCAGGCGCATCGGCGCTGGTGCCCATCATCTTTTTTATATCGGCAGTTACAATTTGTGGTGCGTTCACTGCCTTAGGAGTTGTAGCGCTTACCTTTTGTTTCTGCGTTTGCGGTGCAGTTACCCGTACCTGCGATAGTTGCTGTTGAATTTCTTCATCGCTTGGCGGCTGCACCCTGTTGGGGTCCTGTACGTGCACCAGGTCGGTACGGTCAAGGTATTCGAAAGCCAGCAGGCGGAAGGTGTAATCAAGTACCGAAGTAGCTGATTTTATATTCGGATGATCTACCACACCCGATGGTTCGAAACGGGTGAAGATGAATTTATCTACAAATTCTTCCAGTGGTACACCATACTGCAGGCCTACGGATACTGCTATAGCAAAGCTATTCAGCAGGCTACGCATGGTAGCGCCTTCCTTGGACATATCCACAAATATTTCCCCCAATGTGCCATCCGGATACTCACCCGTACGCAGGAACAATGCCTGGCCGCCTATTTTACCCTTAATGGTATATCCACGGCGTTTGGCAGGTAGCTGCTTGCGCTCTACTATGCGGCTTAGCTGGCGTTTTAGTTGCGTATCGGGGCTATCCTGTACACGTTTGTTTACTTCGTCCAGCAGTTCCTCTACGGTCAGCTTGCTCATATCCACTATCTGGCTATCAGGTGCGGATGCTATATCTACTGCTTCCTGTTCTGCAGGGGCTTTGTCTTTCTTTTTCTTATCGCTTTTGGTGCTCAGCGGCTGGCTCATTTTAGAGCCATCGCGGTATAGTGCGCAGGCTTTCAGGCCCAACTGCCAGCTGAGGTAGTAGCAATCTTTTATTTCCTCAACGGTAGCCTCATTAGGCAGGTTGATGGTTTTGGAGATAGCGCCGCTGATAAATGGCTGCACGGCACCCATCATGCGTATGTGGCCATGTGCGTGTATAAAGCGCTCTCCTTTTTTGCCGCACTTGTTAGCGCAGTCAAATACGGAAAGATGCTCTTCTTTCAGGAAAGGTGCGCCTTCTATGGTCATAGTGCCGCATGCGTAGTCATTGGCTGCGTCTATTTCGTCATCACTAAAGCCCAGCTCTTCCAGCAGGTTGAAATCCTTTTCATAATATTGCTCCGGCGTAAATCCTAAACGCTGCAGGCACTCTTCGCCCAGGTTGTAAACATTGAATACAAATCCTATCTCGAATGCGCTTTCTACAGCAGTATCCAGCTTCTTCAGCTCGTCATTGATAAAGCCTTTTTCGCTAAGGCTCTGGTGGTTGATATAAGGGCTGCCTGCAAAGGTGCCATGCCCTTTTGCATACTTCACTATAGCATCCATTTGCTCCGGCGTATAGCCCAGGTTTTTCAATGCCGCAGGTATTGACTGGTTGATGATCTTAAAATAACCGCCACCACTCAGCTTCTTGAATTTAACCAGCGCAAAATCAGGTTCCACACCGGTAGTATCGCAATCCATTACCAGGCCTATAGTGCCGGTAGGCGCTATAACGGTAGCCTGTGCATTGCGGTAGCCATGCAGCTCACCCATCTGTACGGCATCGTCCCATGCCTTGGTAGCGGCACGCAGCAGGTAATCAGGGCAATACTTGGCATTGATGCCGACCGGATTTATTTCTATTCCTTCAAAGGCATCTGCGGCATCGTAAGCGGCCGCACGGTGGTTGCGCATTACGCGCAGCATGTGCTCACGGTTCTCAGGGTAGCGCGGGAAGGTACCCAGCGCCGCCGCCATTTCTGCTGATGTTTTATAAGCTACACCATTCATAATGGCAGTTATGGAGCCGGCTATAGCACGGGCTTCTTCGCTATCGTAAGCTATGCCGCTTACCATCAGCATAGAGCCGAGGTTAGCATAGCCAAGGCCCAGTGTGCGGTAGTCGTAGCTAAGCTGTGCTACCTCGGGCGATGGGAATTGCGCCATCAGTACCGATACTTCGAGCACTACGGTCCACAGGCGGGTCATGTATTCAAAGCCGGGCACATCAAAGATGCCTGTTTCTTCATCGAAGAAGCGGCGCAGGTTCAGCGATGCCAGGTTACAAGCCGTGTTATCGAGGAACATGTATTCAGAGCAGGGGTTAGATGCCCTTATCTGGCCACCCTCAGGGCAGGTGTGCCATTCATTAATAGTAGTATTGTATTGGGTGCCGGGGTCAGCGCAGCGCCATGCAGCGTACGATATTTTTTCCCACAGTTCTTTGGCAGCTATCTTTCTCATCGGCTTGCCATCGGTACGCGAGGTCAGGTCCCAATCCTCATTGTTCACCAGGCGGCGGAAAAAGGAGTTAGGGATACGCACGGAGTTGTTAGAATTCTGGCCCGATACGGTACGGTAGGCCTCGCCTTCGTAGTCCGATGCATAGCCGGCAGCTATCAATGCGCCTACTTTCTTTTCTTCTGCTACTTTCCAGTCTATAAAGTCTATTACTTCAGGGTGGTCCAGGTCCAGGCACACCATTTTGGCAGCCCGGCGTGTAGTGCCGCCGCTTTTTATAGCGCCTGCTGCACGGTCACCTATCTTCAGGAAGCTCATTAGCCCGCTCGATGTGCCGCCGCCGCTCAGCTTTTCGCCTTCGGCGCGTATGTTGCTGTAGTTGGTGCCCACGCCCGAACCATACTTAAAGATACGTGCCTCACGTACCCACAGGTCCATGATGCCGCCATCGTTCACCAGGTCGTCGGTCACGCTCAGTATAAAGCATGCGTGTGGCTGGGGGCGTTCGTATGCGTTCAGCGATCGTTCCAGTTTATCAGTTGTCGGGTCTACATAGTAGTGGCCCTGCGCGCTGCCATCTATACCATAGCTGTTATACAGCCCGGTATTGAACCATTGCGGTGAGTTGGGCGCACAGCTCTGTGCCAGTATGCTGTAGATAAGCTCGTCATAAAATACCTGTGCGTCATTGGCCGAGGTAAAGTAGTTATACTTTTCGCCCCATGAGCGCCAGCAGTCTGCCAGGCGGTGAGCCACCTGTTTAATAGACTTTTCACGTCCCAGTGTTCCGTCTGATTGTGGTACGCCTGCCTTGCGGAAGTACTTTTGCGCCAGTATATCAGTAGCTATCTGCGACCAGTGGCTGGGTACTTCTACATCGGTCATTTCAAATACCTTTTCGCCGTTCGGGTTACGGATCACCGAGGTACGGTAATCGTAGCCGAACATATCGAACGGGCTAACGCCATCTTTTGTGTAATGACGATCAAAGGAAAGGCCTGAACTTTTTTTAGCGTTTGCTTTCATACGCGCAAATATTTTGTGGTTAGTAAATTTCTGTGTGGGATAGCGAAAGTATCAAAAAGGGATAGGAACCAGGGGATAAAGTAATCAACCGGGTGTGGATAAACTTTAAAGCATTCACCAGCAAGCAAATACGCCTGATGAGCTTCTATGCCTCTTGTTTTTGTCAATTATAATTTGTAAATGTTATGTTAAAACAGCCCGCGAAAAGATGACTGTGTATAAAAGTGGGACAATAATCGCTTCCAGAGCCAATCTTCACGATTGTAAAGGTACGAAAAATATTGACCCCAAACCCCTGAAGGGGCTTATTTTATATGGTTTGTAGGGAGTTCAATCCCCCTGAAAAGGGATGCGTCCAAGCGAGGATGCGCTAATCAGCGTGAAACTCAGCAGGGGGTTGGGAAACAATATTTGCGTCCCTGCCGAGTCTTGAAGCAGAGACTCGTTTGGGACAAAATAGCCTGTTTGATCATAGTCGTATAATGAGCGTGGTCGTGATATACCTCATACTTTGAGACATGCTCGCGTAGGTTTTGACTATTGATTTTATATATTTATTCTAGATTGGAAGCAAGTCAATGATTGATTTAGAGATTTTTCAAAAATTTGAAACAAAAGAAGAGGCTGACGAGGTTAAAACCATGCTGGAGAGTCATGGTGTGCAAAGTTCAATTGAAGGTAAAGGAGGGTTGCTTGATGCAAATTTTGTAGGAAATGATTATAATGATTATTTCTTACTTATGTTATGGCCAGCCGACTTTGAAAGAGCGCAACTGATCTTAATGCAATACACCGTTGTTGATATAGATAAAGTTGATAAGAATTATATGTTATTCACGTTATCTGATATAGAATTGATGGATGTAATAGCAAAGCCAGATGAATGGGGCATATATAACTATAAGTTGGCAAAACTAATATTACAACAACGTGGTAAAAAAATAGACGAGGTTGCTATACATAGTATGGAAGAGCACCACTTGCAAGATATTGCCAGACCTCGCTCGTTGGATACCACATGGATAGTGCTTGGTTACACTTTTTCAATACTAACGGTATTCATAGGACTTACTAAGGCCTATTATATGTTGGTATTATTGTACGGCGTCAACTTGTTCCCCGGTATAGTAGGAATTATACTTGGCAGGACCGTATGGAAAACTAAAAAGACCCTTCCTAATGGAGAGCGAATATACTCTTACACTGAAAAGTCCCGTATGCATGGATGCTATATGATGTGGATTGGTGTCATTGGCATAGCCATAACCATCATTCACCTCTTTATATAAATTACGTCCCAGCCGAGAGTCGTGCAGTGAGGGAAAGAGGGGAGTTTTAAGTATGGTTGTGAATAATTATTAATTCGGCGCGAGCAGCCGAGTCCTGAAGCAGAGACTCGGCTGGGACGGGAAGAGGATGCTCATATATTTAAAGTCGGCATTCCTATAGTAATTATTTCGTTCAAGAGGTTTTTTCTATTAGTACCCAGCTTTTCGTAAAAAGAAGTTATTTCATCACCGTATGCTCTCTTGGAATAAGAGAAGACCAGAATTGCGCTTTTATTCCCTTTAATTTTTATCTGTCTGTATCGATAAATATTGAATTCAGCAATTGTCATTTTATCACCTTTATGTTCGCCCAACAAAAAGTCAACAATAAACTCTTTACCATCAGGGCTTTGACTAACCTTATAATTACAAGTCGGGTCCGATTTTTTCCGAAGATCTAATTCATTAATTTTTTTTTGAACTGCATCTTTTAAAGATATATCCACAACAAACAAATGAATTGTCAACATTTGATTGAAATGTTCGACTGTTTCCTGTTCTGGCAAATATTCCTGGATATAATAATTATCTCGCGGCTTATCTGCCGATGCAATATTGAAAATCTTCTCATTGAAAGTAAATGGCCCTTTCACCCCAATACGATCAATCGGTTTGTTAATAACAAATGAGCAAGCAATTATAGTCAAAAGAAAAAGGTATATTCTCATTTTAGCAATATTTTGATTTGTAAGATAGTAAGAAACTTTCTTCTCATCCGCTCCTCTGCTTCAAGACGCGACTGCTTACAATCACCCCACCAATGCTCCTCCATTCCCCTTATATTTGTTAAGTGAGTTTCCTCTACCCTTTATTCCTTACCGCAGACGTTACGCTGGTTATACCGGTCATCAAAAAGAAAACTCAAGTTTACGCTTCACGTGCTTTTTTTGAAGGTTCCTTATCTCAAGATCATTCATTATTTCTTGTTCTTTTTCTTTTTCCAATAGCTTATACCAAATAATTGCAGGAAAATTTTTATTAGAATGAAGTTCTAATCTAATAATAAATTCTTCGCTTGGTTTTCTGTGGCTGTGTATTATCTGGCTTAATAAAGACGGATCTATATCTATTTCATTTGCAAAGTCTTTATTCTTTTTGTTTTGCCGTTCAATATATTCTTTTAGAAAAAATCCGAAACTGTATGCCTCGTTATGACTGCTTGCACTTAAATAGTCTTCCATTAAATATTTTAATTGCAGTAGTTGCACTATTAATTTGTCCTTAGCACTACGTTGCAACTCTATTTTTTGGCGGTATTGCCTAAAAGATAAAATAGTTTCTTCCTTCTGCGCTTGGGTTAATTCTGGAGAAATAAAAGATTCGTTTATTTCTATTGGAGAATTACGAGTTAATTTTTTGCTCAGTTTCATACTCTGTACATTTTAATCCTGTAGCATCACTATGCCACCAGCTAGCCTAAATATTTTTTAATTAATTCATTCGTGTTATAATAATCTGATACCATTCTTTCACCCAATGTCCCCATGCTGCCAATAAACTGGAACCCATACTTTGAATGATATAAATTGGCTACTTCAGTTTTAGCAACTAACATTATTACTCCCGTACAACCTGTTATAAATGATTGTCTGCCGGCAAATGCAATAAGGCAACCAGCTATTTTGTCTAACTTTTTTTTCTTCCCTTTATTTGGTTTACCTACTTCCACAGCTTCTATATGCAAAAATTGATACCCCTTATCAGGATAGGGTACTATACATATCAAACCAAGTATGGCGGAAGTTTCTTCCAACCTCAACTTATATACTTCTTTATCTTTGTATGCCTTCCAGTTAAATTCGAACTCTTTACTGCTTTTTATAGCTTTATAATCTTGTATTTGAATAGGTTCTATAATAGCTTCAACTTCTTCATTTGTATGGAGGTTAATGATTTTCATGTTATATTTTCATCTAATAAAGATAAGAAAATAAGTTTACATTTTTTGTAAATAATTTACAAAAAATGTAAACTTATATCTGTCAATATATAAAGTGCTTCCTCCATCATTCCCCTTATATTTGTTAAGTGAGTTTCCTCTACCCTTTATTCCTTATCGCAGGCATTACACTGGCTATACCAGTGCTGATACACCTGTTCAACCTGCGCAGGTATAAGACCGTATTCTTCCCGCATACACGTTTCCTAAAGAATATACAGCTCCACTCGCGCAAGCAGAGCCAGGTACGCTATAAGTGGCTGCTGGCGCTCCGGCTGCTATTCCTGCTATCTCTTATACTCGCCTTTGCGCAGCCATTCTTTAATAAGCAAAAGCAAAATACAGCCAACCGCCTGCAGGTCATCTATATAGATAACTCCTACAGCATGGCGGTGAAGAAGGGCGCACGCACCCTGCTGGATATAGCAAAAGAAAACGCCGATATACAATTGCGGCATGCCGCGCCGGGCAACAGGTACATCCTGATGACCAATGATAAGCCAGTAAGCTACCAGCCCATGCCCGCGGCTAAGCTAATAACAGAGGTAAATACCATAGATATATCACCCGCATCGCGCACGGTAGGCCAGGTAGTGGCTGCCGCTAATAACCTGGTGCAGGACGAATCGCTTACCGGTGCAGACCTGTATTATTATTCCGATTTTCAGCGTACCGCATTTAATACCCCGCCCGATGCCGCTTCTATGAAGCACATCATCTTTCATGGCGTGCCGGTGCAGGCAACGGATGTGCAGAACATCTATATAGATACCGCCTACCTGAATACGCCGGTATTGCAAACAGGCCAGAGCAACCAACTGGTAGTGCGCTGCCGCGCCATAGGCAAGCTACCCAAAGACCAGCCGGTACTACAGCTCACTATCAACGGACAGGTAAAGAGTGCGGCTACCCTCGCATTCAATGATAAGAACGAAACAACAGACACCCTTGCCTTCCAGGTAAATAATGCGGGTTGGCAAAAGATAGCGCTCACGGTCAATGACGCCTCTGTGCGGTTTGATGATACCTTCCGCATCACCGCGCGCAGCGCACCCAACTTGTCTGTGCTGGTATTGAATGAAGGTCAGCCCAATCCCTATATACAGGCAGCTTTCCACGCGTACAACGGCTTCCGGCTGTCGCAATACGATGCCACCACCCCACGAACCGACTGGAAAGAGTACAACCTTGTCATCCTCAACGGCATTACCCGTATAGATGACCAACTGGCAAAGACACTAAACACGGCCTTGCAACAGGGGCAGAGTATCTGCATATTCCCAGGCCAAACCACTAATACAGATGCGCTGAATGCAGGCCTGCGCCAGCTTGGCGATATACACGTAGCGGGTATAGATACATCGGTACAGTCCGCAACAGCCATCCAGCAGGGCAGCGACCTTGTAAAAGACCTCTTTGAAAAGATACCCGAGAATGTGCAGTTGCCGGTGGCTACGTGGCACTACATCATCAATGCAGGGCTCAGCGCCAACCAGCAGGCCATTCTCAGTTTCCGCAATGGCGACCCGTTCCTGGCACGCTACAGCCTGGGCAGTGGCCGCCTCTACATCTGCGCTACATCTGCCGATCTGCGATCGGGCAATTTTCCCGGCAGCTATTTCTTTGTGCCTTTCCTGTACCAGATGGGGGTACAAAGCCGCACGGGCGATGTGTATGCGGTAACGGCAGGCGGGCAGCAGCCCATATTCCTGTCGCTGAATAATGTGGATGAACGCAATATGGTGCACCTGTACGGCAATGGACTGGATATAATACCATCGCAACGCCCCAATGCCGCCGGCCTTGATGTATATGCCGGCCAGGCAGTGCGCCAGCCCGGCTTTTACGCGCTGGCGGCCCATAGCGGCGATACTACTGCCATTGCCCTCAACGCATCGCGCCAGGAGTCGCAACTGGAAGACGCGGACATCGGCCAACTGAAAAGTACCTGGAAGGGAGAGAATATTAAATGGTTAAATATTGCTGATGCGGGGGGGGGGCCAGGTGCTACAGAAGATGCCGGTTTCCCGCTTTGGAAAGTTTGTATTATTTTAGCCCTGCTAATGCTGGCTGCGGAGACGTATCTGCTGGCCGGCAACCTTCGCAAACAAAATATTGCCATACAATAAGTTTATGCGCGTGAACATCCGCCAGGCGATAATTATAGGCGCGCCTTCTCATAATGATAAGGCGGCAGATATATTTATTGAGAACGGGGTCATTACAGCTATAGCACCTGCCATAGATAAAAAGGCAGATGTGGTGGTAGCGGCCGAAGGGCTGCATGTAAGCGCCGGCTGGGTGGATGTATTTGCAGACTACCGCGAGCCCGGCTACGAGCATAAAGAAACAATAAGCAGTGGCCTGAACGCTGCTGCTGCAGGCGGCTTCACCGATGTTTTTCTTACACCTAATACAGAGCCTGTAGCTGCGGGCAAATCGGTGATACAATACATACTGCAAAAGGCGCAGGGGCATACTACCAGTGTACATCCGCTCGGCGCAGTATCTCAGAATGCAGAAGGCAAGGTGCTGGCAGAAATGCTGGATATGCACACACATGGTGCTATAGCATTTACCGATGGCTGGAAGCCGGTACAGAACACCAACCTGTTCCTGAAGGCGCTGGAATATGCCAAGGCATTCAATGGGGTATTGCTCCAGATACCTGTCGATAATTCACTGGCATCCGGCGGCCTTATGCACGAAGGCACAGTATCTACAAGGCTTGGAATGGCGGGTATCCCAACCCTTGCGGAGACATTATTTGTTCACCGCGATATAGAATTACTGCGCTATACCAATGGGCGCTTACACATAACGGGCCTATCATCAGCAGAATCTGTTGCCATGATACGCAGGGCAAAGGCAGACGGGCTGGATGTTACCTGCTCAGTAACGCCCTACCACCTGGCCCTTACTGACGAAGCGCTTGCAGGATATGATAGCCTGTACAAGGTATCGCCCCCGCTGCGCACCGAAGCCGACAGGCAAGCCCTGATAGTGGGCCTGGCAGATGGCACCATTGATTGCATAGCTACCCATCACCGCCCGCACGAGTGGGATGCCAAAGCCAAAGAGTACGAATATGCTGCCGATGGGATGAACATACAGGAAGTAGCCTTCAATGTGCTGTTGCAGGCAACGGGCAACCAGGTAGCACTCGGCACTTTAATAAATGCCCTCACTACCAATCCGCGCCGTATATTCGGCCTTCAGCAGCCCGTGATTGCAGAAGGCAGCCCCGCAAGCCTTACATTATTTTCCAGGTATGGCGATACGGTCATTAACAGGGAGAACAAAAGATCTGCGGGCTATAACAACCCGTTTGCAGGTATACTGCTACCCGGTAGTGTGATCGGGATTATCAACAATAACAACATTCATTTAAATAAATAAGTTATGAAAAACACACACATCATGTACGGCTTCCTTACCGCGCTGGCTATGATCATACTTGGCGTTCTCCTTTACGTTACAGGCAATGCTTTCAGTAAAGGGGGGCAATACCTGAATTATGTACCCTATATAGCAGGCATTCTCATTAATGCCATAGCCTTTTCTAAGGCAAACGGCCATAACGTTACTTTCGGCAATGTTTTCAGCAGCTGTTTTAAAATGTCCGCGATCATTACATTAGTAATGCTGGTGTGGAGTTTCATTTTCATGGCGCTGTTCCCCCAGATGATGGAAAAGGGTTTGGAAACTGCCCGTGCCAGCATGGAAGCGAAAAACATGACTGCTGAACAGATCGATCAGGCAATGAAATTTGGTACTAACAAGATATTCATCGCCTTCATTTTAATATTCAGCAATATGTTCCAGGGCCTTATATTCTCATTGATAGGCGCTGCTATAGCAAAGAAAAACCCGCAGCAACCTAAGGTACAGGCTTTATAGATATTTATATGACAACGTTTCAAGAACACGAATACACTACACCGGAAGATGCAGCGATACCCATAAAATGGGGGTTCATGATAGCGGGTGTAACCTGTGTGCTGACTACCATTAATTGCGAGATATTTGCCGGCAAGATGATCCCGTTCTTCCTGGCAACATTTATTATTATCGTTATACAGGCGGTCATGATAAGGGCAATGGCGGTGCGGCAGCGCGAGGCTGTTGGGGGGTACATCAACTTCCGCAATATATTCCGGGCTATACTTATTACTACGGTCATTTTCTGTGTCATTAATAGCGTCTATTACAACGTTTACATCTACTTCATCGACCCTACTTTTAAAATGAGGAACAATGATGCTTATCTCAATTATGCGGTACAGGTAAATTTTACGCAACAGAAGCTGGATGAAATAGGCAAAAAGTTTAATGAGGATCGGAAGCTTGGCTTTGGTATAGGCAGGGAATTACTGTCTCTGCTGGAAGAAATTGGATTCTATAGTATTTTTGGCCTTATCTGTGCTGTGGTAATTAAACGCGAACATACGCACGAGGTAAAAAAAAGGTAAATGCCCGATATATCTTTAGTAATACCGTTGTACAATGAAGCGGAATCCCTCCCGGAGCTTACGGAGTGGATAGACCGTGTATGCAGCGGGCACAGCTATAGCTACGAGATACTAATGGTGGATGATGGCAGCACCGATACAAGCTGGGAAGTAATTACAAGGTTGTCACGGCAATTTCCTGCTGTAAGAGGGATAAGGTTCCAGCGCAACTATGGCAAAGCGGCGGCGCTCAATGAAGCATTTAAGGCAGCTACCGGCAATGTGGTCATCACTATGGATGCGGATCTGCAAGATAGCCCCGATGAGATACCGGAGCTATACAGCATGATAATGGTGGAAGGCTATGACATGGTAAGTGGCTGGAAGAAGAAGCGCTACGATAATACCTTTACTAAGAATATCCCCTCCAAATTATACAATGGTGTCAACCGGCGCCTGTCTGGCCTCAAGCTGCATGATATGAACTGCGGTCTTAAATCTTACCGGCTTAAAGTGGTAAAGAGCATAGAGGTGTATGGCGATATGCACCGTTACATACCCATACTGGCAAAGTGGGCAGGCTTTACTAAAATAGGGGAGAAGGTGGTGCAACACCGCGCGCGCAAGTATGGTGTATCCAAGTTTGGCTGGGAGCGTTTTATCAATGGTTTCCTCGATCTGCTTACTATCCAGTTCGTCAGCAGGTTTGGTAAAAAACCGATGCACTTTTTTGGTACATTAGGCACGCTTACCTTCCTGCTCGGATTTATTAATGTGCTGTGGCTGGTTATAGAAAAGCTCACCAGCGGCGATACTTTTGGCCTTACTAACAAACCCGGCTTTTACATTGCGCTTACCAGCATGGTGCTTGGTACTCTTTTCTTCCTCACAGGGTTTATAGCAGAGCTGATAGCCCGTTCGTCTGTAGATCGTAACCACTACCTGGTGGAACAACGGATTAACTGATAAAAATTCGTCCCCGCATTTCTATTATTTACCCCCATTTAACAATACTTTATAGATAGTTTGAAGGCTATGGCGGCATATTCCATGAATTTTGCCCTCTTATTATTTTTACACCATGAATTTATTGCGATACCTGTTGCTTTTTATTGTTTCTATTTTCTTACCAGGGTTTTTATTGGCACAGACCGGTACAGTTACCGGCAAGCTGGTAGATGCGCAGAATAAACCGGTCGCTTATGCTACGGTTACGTTAATGCGTACCGATTCTTCTGTTGTAAATGGTGATCTCTCCGCAGACGATGGCACCTTTAAAATTGCCAATACAGGTATGGGTACCTTTGCCCTTCGTATCAATGCTATAGGGCTTACCCCCAAGATAGTGGGCAACGTACAGGTGTCAGCTGCATCGCCGGTTAAGAATCTTGGCAATATAAAAGTAGTAACATCCACTACCTCACTTAAAGAAGTAAGCATAACCGGTGAGCGCCCGCTGATGGAGATGAGTGTTGACAAGAAAGTATTCAACGTAGAAAAGAATACCACCACAGCCGGTGGCAGCGCCAGCGATGTATTGCAAAATGTACCTTCGGTGTCAGTAGATGTGGATGGTACCGTAAGCCTGCGTGGTAAAACCGATGTAACTATACTTATCGATGGCAAACCATCTACCCTGCTGGGTGGCGATGTGCAGTCTGCCTTGCAAAGCCTGCCTGCATCCAGTATAGAAAGTGTAGAAGTCATTACCAATCCATCTGCCAAATACGATGCGCAGGGGCTTACAGGCATTATTAATATCATTACCAAAAAGGATAATAAGCTGGGTATTAACGGCAACGTTACATTAGGCGTTGGTACCCGCGATAAATACAATGGCAACCTGGGCCTTAATGTGCGCAAAGGCAAGTGGAATGTATTCCTGAACAGCAGCTTCCGTATCAACGGTAATTACAATAATACCACTACCGACCGAAGGAATAAATCCGATTCCGTATCAACCGAAAATTCCTTCCATACCAACGAGCATTCGCTTCGCCATTTTAATGGGTTCTTCAATTCTATAGGCGCCTCGTATGATTTTGATAAGAATAACTCTCTCACGTTTACACAAAATGTAAACCTGATGAGTTTTTCCTACATAGATCATGCAACCAGCTATACCTACCCTGCCTTTAACGAAACGGGCGCTACATCTACCACCCTCGATCGTTTTTCTGATGCCAATGGCGGACCTATATCATTTTCATCAGCGCTTGATTATAAGCACAAATTCAAAAAGAAAGATGAAGAGCTTACAGTAGATGCCACATTCTCCATTTCCGATTACAAACGCCAGCAGCACTACTACACTACTTACGATAGCAATGGCAGGAGCCTGGGCCCTGTATATGAAAATGCACCTTCTACCGGCACCAACTCCAGTTTCAGTGCCTGGGCCGATTATACAGATCCGCTGTTCACCAAAAATGGAAAACTGGGCTTTGGCGCCAAGACACAACTCTACTGGTTCCAGAGCAGCAACAACCCCCGTGTAGATACTCCCGGAGGTATGCAGGGTGTATTGGACAAGACCTTACTTGCAAACTTTAACTATACGCAGCAGATAAATGCAGGCTATGTAAACTGGAACGACCAGATAGGTAAGTTTGCCTACCAGGCGGGCCTGCGTGCCGAGAATGTCGTGTACCAGGGGTATGATTATGCCATCAGCAATATTCCGTATACCAATACCTTTTTCAACTTCTTCCCTTCGGCATATTTATCTTATCAGTTGCCTGCCCAGCAATCTATATATCTTAACTATAGCCGGCGTACCAACAGGCCCAGCTTCTGGCAGTTATTGCCTTATAAGGATGTATCCAATCCATCAGCCATACACGAAGGCAACCCTGAGCTGATACCTGAATTTATAAACAATGTGGAGTTTAGCTACAGTAAGCAGACCAACCGTGGCGATAATATTATCCTCAGCGCTTATTATCAATATACCGAGAACCTGATAGACAGGATATCTATTCTTGATTCGTCTGCAAGCGGCTCGCCCAATATATTGATCTTCAAGCCGGTAAACCTGTCCCACGGCACCACTTACGGGTTCGATGGTACTGCCCACCTGCAGATAATTCCTGCATGGGATGCCACATTGAATGCTAACATTTTCCAGAATAAGATAACGGTAGGGGATGCCGCACTGGCACAGTATGCTACCGACCAGAGCGGTATTAACTGGCTCGGCAAGCTGAATACCAATATAAAATTACCCTTGAATTTCTCCCTCCAGATCAGTGGCCAGTACGAATCTCCGAAAGTAGTAGCCGGCGGTAAGCTGAATGAAGTTTATTGGGTAGATGTGGCGCTGCGTAAAAACCTGCTGAAAGGTAAAGCTACTATTGTAGCCAACGTATCTGATGTATTCAATACACGCAAATACACCAGCATATTCGATGTGCCTGCCTATTACCAGACCCTGTACCGCGATAGGGAAACAAGGGTAGGCAATATCACATTCACCTACCGCTTCGGTAAGTCTGATGTTGGTAATAAGAACCTGAATGGTGGCCGCAAGGGTAAAGGTGGAATGGATAATGGAGGTGGCGCAGCCCCGGTTATCCCCGGTCAGAATAACAATGGAGATAGCAGGGACAATAACCTGAAGCAGGGCGGAGACGAAGGCGATCAGGGCGGTGGTGGCCAGGGTACGGGTACTACTCCGAGTGGTGCTCCGGGTGCAGGCAAAGGCGTGCCGGTACCTCCCGGAAAGCCTGCTGCCGGGCAGGGAGCCAAAACTCCCGTACCGGCAGAAGGTACTGCAAAGCCTGTTATTCAGCCGCCGGCTCCTTCTGTTACTCCTGCAGATTCTACAGCAGCTCCGGTTACTCCTGCACCGGTAGCTCCCGTGGTAAAGCCCGCAGATTCTACTACGCACTAAAGTTGGTGCGGCTTTTGCATAGGCATTAACAATGCAGTTTTATTAAATACTGTATTTTTAACGAATGAAAGCATTTGTCACCATTTCCTTGGTTGCCTTAACTGTATTTGGCGGCACTGCATTGCATGCCCAAACCTTTCGCGATTATGCCAACAGGGCATTGCAGGGCACTAAAACGGGTAATAAGAATACCGGGAAGTGGGGTTCCGGCAGTTCATCCGGCAGTAAAGGTACTTCCATCGGCAACCTCAGTAACCAGGATATTGTATCTGGGCTGAAGCAGGCTTTGCAGGTAGGTACCCAGAACTCAGCTAATAAGCTATCTGCGATAAATGGCTTTTTCGGCAATCCCCTTATCAAAATACCCCTTCCCCCGGAAGCGGCTAATGTAGAGAATACATTGCGGCAGATAGGCCTTGGTAGCCAGGTTGATGAAACTGTACTGGCCCTAAACAGGGCGGCAGAAGATGCCGCAGGTAAAGCTGTGCCCATATTCATCAATGCCATTTCCAGCATGAGCATCCAGGATGGGCTATCTATATTGCAAGGTGGTAGTAATGCGGCAACTAATTTTTTGCGAGGCAGGACTACCGCGGCGCTTACATCTGCTTTTCGCCCAGTTATAGAAGGCTCTCTGGCTAAAGTAAATGCTACCCGGTACTGGAACAATATATTCACTGCATACAACCAGGTGCCATTTGTAGAGAAAGTAAATCCTGATCTTACCGGCTATGTTACAGAGCGTGCCCTTAATGGCCTCTTTGTGACTATTGCCGGAGAAGAAGCAAAGATCCGGGCCAATCCTTCTGCACGTGTTACCTCTTTGCTGCAAAAGGTTTTTGGCGCACACTAAATGAGGGTATAGCTACTCAAATGCTGTACAATTTTACCCTATATTGCGAAAAGTATCAATAAGAAATGTCTTTGGAACAAATGGAAGATAATCAAACAACTAACGGACCCGTTGCCGATACGCTTCAGGCCTGGTGGCAGGAACAGTCGTTTCCGGGTAAGGAATTGTACACGCTTCAGGAAAATGGCGAGCTTGTTTTGAACGCGTTAAATGGGAAAAAGGAAAGGGTCATTACTACACTTGCCGCCCAGGGTGCGGAACATACGCTAAAAGCATTGCGCGATAAATACGCGGAGGTGGAGCAAAAGGTAAAAGAGCTCGAAACCGAATGGGTTTCCGCCGATGACAAGCTGAAAATGGCAGGCAAGGTAGAGCGGTTGAATGATTATCTGCTGAGCATGGTGGCAATCGGTAATATAGATGGATTACTCAGCACGGTGCAGGGATGGGAACAAACCATAACAGCATTATCTGATGAAGTATACAACGCTAAGCTGAAACTTGCTGAGGAAGCAGAAGCTCTGGCAGATAGTGAGAAATGGAAAGAAACTACACAGGCCTTTAAAGAGATTACCGATAAATGGAAACAGAGTTCCATGCCCGATAAGCACCGGCAGGATATACTTTGGAACAGGATAGAGGCAGCACGTACTAAATTTTATGATCGTAAGCGCCGGCAGCAGGAAGCTCATGAACATGAGATGCTGCAAAACCTGGACCTGAAAATGGAACTGGTGGATAAGGCAGAACAGCTTGCGGCATCTGAAAAATGGAAGGATGCAAGTGAGGGTTTCCGGCAGCTGATGGAACAGTGGAAGCCCATAGGCCGTACACTGCCCGATAAAAATGAAGCATTGTGGAATCGCTTTATCGCTGCCAAAAATGTATTTTTTGATCGCAAGAAAGCACACGCAGATAATATACAAAAGGAGCAGGATGCTAATTATATAGTAAAGCTTGCTCTTGTAGAGCAGGCAGAGGCACTTAAAGATAGCACTGACTGGAACGGCACCTCGCAGGCCTATGCTGCCATACTGGAACAATGGAAAGGTACCGGGCGGGTACCCACAGAAAAATCAGATGAATTGTGGGGAAGAATGACTGCGGCAAAAGATAAGTTCTTTGATGCCAAGCGCCAGCACCTCGAAACAGTACGCGTATCATTGGAAGATAACCTGGCGCAAAAACAGGCAATACTGAAACGTGCCGAAGCGCTTAAGAATTCAACGCACTGGCACGATGGTACCGATGAGATGAATGAACTGATGGATGAATGGAAGAAGATAGGCCCTGTGCCCCGTGCATTAAGCAATGCTATGTGGGAACAATTCCTTTCTGCCCGTAAGCATTTCTTTAACCGTAAGGATGAGTACCGCGATAGCCGTAAGAAACATGCAATACAGCACCAGGCATCCCGCCTGTCGCAAAGTCGTGAGTTTATCCAGAAACTGCAGGAGGAGATAAAGGAAGAAGAAGAACGAATAGCTGATTTCAATGAAGGCCTGAAGAACATAACTCCCGGTAAAAAAGAACAGGAGCTGCGCGAACATCTGCAGAAGCTGATAGCGCAGGGGGAAGAAAATATAGCCCGCCGCAAAGCAAAAGTGGAAAATGTAGAAAAAGAGCTGGCACAAATGGAGCATAAAACAAAAGAACCCAATGTGGATGATGGCAACCCTGCTCCTACAGAATAGAATTAGTTGAAGACATAAAAAAAACGGCGGTATACCCGCCGTTTTTTATTGCGCAAAAGTCGATTAATGTTGCTTACTCAGCATTTCCATTTCAGCAAGATTCGCAGTGCTTTCAAAAGAACGGAGATACTTTTTATTCCTATCGTAAATAGTCAGGTAGGGTACTGCCCTGGCTTTATAATACATGGCATACGTATCTTCTATACACTCTCCTGCCAGTATTATATTCTTGTATTTGGCCAGGTGGTATTTTGCATAAAACTCCCTTACTCTGAATAATGGGGCAGGGCTAAAAAGATAAAAATTAATGTTCTTTACAGTATCCATACCTGCTATCAGGCGTTCTGTCATTTTCTGGCAATGCTCACATTCTGGCATAAAAAGCATGAGCACTACAGCCTTACCTTTAGGTATGTTATAAGTATTGAACACGCTTACGCTATCCAGTTTTCGTATATTGAAAGCAGGCATTTCATGTCGGGGCTGTACAGTTACATCATCCGCAGGTGGCGGCGGCGGAGGTGTTTGTATTTGCTGCGCGTAGGAAGATGCCGACAATGTAATAAGTATTGCCGCAATAGATAAGATCCGTTTTACCATGTTGCTTTTTTAATAGATACAAAAATAAGGGATTGGTGCGGCTTTATTATCACTTTAATAATTGATTATGACTACACTATGGCAAAGCCAGTATGCGCTAATTAACTAATTTTATACACAATGACGATTGACGAAAATATATACCACCAGCGCTACGAGGTATTGAACGAACGGCAGCGCGAGGCGGTTGATACTATATTTGGCCCCGTAATGGTAATAGCCGGGCCGGGTACCGGCAAAACGGAGGTGCTGTCTATGCGTATCGCAAACCTGCTCCGGAGCGAGGCGCAGGTACAGCCGCACGAGATACTGTGCCTTACCTATACCGATGAAGCTACCAATGCTATGCGCCGCCGCCTGGTACACATAGTGGGTACTATGGCGCACAAGGTGAACATACATACCTTCCATGCGTTTTGTAATAACGTTATCCAGAACAACAGCGAATATTTTAGCCTCCGCAGCTTGCAGCCGATCACAGATCTGGAGCGTACGGAGTTGATGTATGATATACTGGAGCAATTGCCGCAAGGCCATATACTCCGCAGGCTGGGGGGGAATATCTATAATGACTCAGGAAAAATAAACCGCCTCTTCGACCTGATGAAGCGGGAAAATATGACTCCTGAATTTATAGAGACATCAGTAAAAGAATATCTTGATGACCTCCCCGGAAGACAGGAATTTATCTACTCCCGCGCATACAGGGAATATAAAAAGGGCGATCTGAAGCAGGATAAGCTGGATGAGGAAGCCAAAAAGATGGAACATACCATAGCCGCCGCAAAGCTGTACGAGATATATGCGGAGCGAATGAAAGAAATGGGCCGCTATGACTTTAATGATATGATCATCTGGGTGCTGGAAGCTTTCAAAACACATCCTGCATTGCTGCAAAGCTACCAGGAGCGTCACCAGTTCATTTTAGTAGATGAATTTCAGGATACGAATGGGTCACAGAATGAGTTGCTGAATATGCTTACCGAATATTGGGGCGAAGACAGCAACATATTTGCTGTGGGCGATGATGACCAGTCTATCTACGAATTCCAGGGCGCACGTATACGCAACATCATCGATTTCTTCAGGCGGTACGAGCGTAACATACGCATAGTAGTATTGCCGCATAATTACCGTTCCTCGCAACCCATACTGGATAAGGCATCCGCCAGCATCAAAAATAACAGGCAGCGGCTCATATACCAGCTACATGAGCTGAACCTGGATAAAGACATCATATCCTCGCATCCGCGGTTTAAGGATCCTGCCGAGGTTATAACCCCTGTAGTAAAGGTATATAACAATGTACTGCAGGAAGAAGCCGCTATCGTATTGCAGATAGAGCAGATGCAGCAGGCAGGGGTGCCCCTGCGCGATGTTGCTGTACTGTCTGCACAGCATAAGCAGACAGAGAATATCATTGCACTGCTGGAACGCAAAGGCATACCCTACAACATAAAAAGGCCCGTAGATATACTGGACGAGCCTATTGTGCAGCAGCTGATAACGGTGCTGCAATACCTGGAGCAGGAACGCAAAGAAACCTTTTTTTCTGAAGGCTTATTGTTCGAGATAATGCATGCCCCCTACTACAGTATAGATCCTACTGATATTGCCCTTGTGTCTTTATACATGCAGCATAACAAAAGCAAGGACAAAGCACTCGGCTACTGGCGCCTGGTGCTCATGAACGATCTGCTGCTGGAATCAATGGGCCTGCAAACAGCAAAGGCTTTGCGCCGCATGGGCCGCAATATAGAAAGCTGGCAGCGGCACCAGCCCGAGCTTCCCCTGCCGTTGCTGCTGGAGAAGATAGTGTATGAAAGCGGCATGGTAGACTACCTGCTGCATACTAAAGAATATGTGTGGCGCATGCAGGTGCTGAATACATTTTTCGAATTTGTAAAAGAAACCCATTCACGCGATAGGCGGCTTTCGTTATCCGGCCTGTTGCGTATGCTGGATCGGATGCAGGCAGAGAAGATAGCCATACCGGTGCAGCGAGTGATACAGAACGATAATGGTATTCATTTTTATTCCGCTCATGGCGCCAAAGGCAATGAGTTTGAGCATGTATTTATAATTGGGTGTACTAAGAATTATTGGGAAGGCAAAGGCGGCGGCCGTAACGAATACAAGCTGCCCGATACCATTACCCGTACTGAAGATGATACAGAAAAGACTTACAAGGTAGAGGAGGCAAGGCGGTTGTTCTATGTAGCGCTCACCCGTGCGCGCAAGCACCTGTACGTATCTTATGCTTCAATAGACAGCAAGGGCAAGCCGCTCGAACCCTCTCTGTTCATCGACGAAATAAGCACACAGGAAGAGCGCGAGGCCAATTCGGTTGGTACAGAAGCTATGCTGCAGCACATGCAGTGGGCTATGGCCCCTGTGCCGGATGTGCGCATAGCGCTGGCCAACAATCAGTGGCTCGATAGGGTATTACTGCAGTTAACTATGAGTTATACTACCTTGTCCAAATACCTGCGTTGTCCGCTGGCATTTTATTATGAATCGCTCCTGCGGGTGCCGATACTTAAAAATGATGCACTGGCATTCGGCAGTGCGGTACACAATGCCCTCGAGCGTTTCTTCAAGACCATGAAGGAAAAGAAGGGGGAATTTCCTGATAAGGACTACCTGGTAGGGGTTTTTAACAGTGCTATGTATGCGGAGTCCGGCAGCTTTACACAAGTGCAGTTCACAAGGCGTATGGAGCAGGGCCACACAATACTTGCCGCATATTATGATACCTATGTTGATACCTTCTCTAAGAACGTAGAGATCGAATTTAAGATACCACGTTATTCGCTCGATGGGGTACCTGTTACCGGCAAGATAGACAAGATAGAGCTGGATGGCGATACCTGTATAGTTATCGACTACAAGACCGGCGACCCCGATAAAGCGGCCAATCCCCTTACTTCTCCCCCTAATGAGAAAGAGCCGGCGGGTGGCGATTACTGGCGGCAGATGGTATTCTACAAGCTGCTGATAGAGAACTACCAGGACCGCAACTGGAAGGTAAGCATCGGTATGTTCGACTTTATAGAAAAAGGAAAGCGCAGCAATGAGTACAAGCGTATCAGGGTACCCATGTATGCGCAGGATGAGCTGGTAGTGCGCGCACAGCTAAAAGAAGTATATACCCGTATTATGAATCATGACTTTGATAAAGGCTGTGGTAAGGAAGAATGCCATTGGTGCAACTTCGCGCGGAAGTACGAGTTGGTAAGGCCTTCAGGAGATATGGTAGTGGAAATAGATGATATTTAAAGGTGCTTATTTTTCCCTTTATTTACTTCCTCATGTTGTTCCTTGTTCCCGTAAAGGAGCGATATCATTATGTTATGGTTATGTATGCAGGCATTCAGCTGGTATTTGATGCCCAGTATTTCATCATACACCAGGTATGTATCCTGTATCTCATAATTGCCATTTACCAGCATCATATGGAATGGGGCAAATGCAGGGCGGTTCGGTATAGTAACGGTATAGAAGGTTTCAGGAGAATAATTAATAGTATCAGGAGTAAAAAGAAAATTAGTGATCTTTCCTGCTACCATTAATTGTTGCGTAAAGTTTGTGCTGGGTGTCCTCATATATATTAACTGGATAGTTAAGGAAAATACCAATTCCAAAACTATATTTATTTTAAGAAATTATTAAATCCTTTTATCCACATCAGTGGATTGCATGCAATAATACTCAACTGGTTGGTAATAAGCAATAAATAAATATATTTTCTCGCGTATTTTTTCTTACCTCCCTCTATTGGGGTGAATTATCCTGGAAAGGAAATGTAGTGTAAATATGAAAGTGCATTTTTATACTTTTAGCGCTTACTTCATTTTTTATGAAAAGATATTTGTTAGCTGCGCTTTGTGTTTTAGCGATCGCCGGATGCCATGACACAGATCCAAAGACAAGTGCGCAGGATTTTATAGACGGCTATACTACTGAGTATGTGAAACTATACACGGCCGACCAGGAGGCACAGTGGAAGGCCAACATAGAAATAAAGAAGGGCGATAGCACTAACAGTACTGCCGCACAGAAGGCTGATGAGGCAATGGCAGTATTTACCGGCAGCAAGGAAAATATAGAGAAGGCACGCAGCCTCATGGCGCACAAAGAGCAGCTGACCGAGCTGCAACGCAAGCAGCTGGAGTACATCTTATACAATGCTGCCAACAACCCGCAGACGGTAGCAGCGGTGGTAAAGCAGCGAATAAAGGCAGAGATAGATCAGACGCAGAAACTATATGGCTTCCAGTACATGCTGGATGGCAAAAAGGTAAGCACCAACGATCTGGATGATGTACTTAAAAAAGAGACCGATGTGCACAAACGCCTGTTGGCGTGGGAAGCAAGCAAGGAAGTAGGCAAGACACTGAAGGATGGCCTGCTGAACCTGCGCAGCCTGCGCAACCAGACCGTACAGGCACTGGGCTACCACGATTTCTTTACCTATCAGGTGAGCGATTATGGCATGCAGAGCACGGAGATGATGCAGACCATGGATCGCCTGATGAAGGAGTTATACCCACTGTACCGCGAGTTGCATACATGGATGCGCTACGAGCTGGCACATAAGTATGGCAATATGGAAGTGCCCGACTACCTGCCTGCGCACTGGCTGCCCAACCGCTGGGGGCAGGATTGGAGTGCTGAAGTGACCGTAAAGGGCGTCAACCTGGATAGTGTATTGAAAGCCAAAAGCCCGCAATGGATAGTGCATGATGCAGAGGACATGTATGTGAGCCTGGGCTTTAACAAGCTGCCCGAAACCTTCTGGCAGCGATCCAGCCTGTACCCTTATCCGTCCGATAGTGCGGTGAAGAAGAACAACCATGCATCTGCCTGGCATGTAGATCTTAATAATGATGTACGCAGCCTGATGAGTGTGGAACCTAATGCCGAATGGTTCGAGACAGCGCACCATGAGCTGGGCCACATATACTACTACATGACCTATACTAATAAGGATGTACCCCCACTGTTGCGCCAGGGCGCCAACCGTGCCTATCATGAGGCGCTGGGTACTATGATGGGCTTGGCTGCTATGCAGAAACCCTTCCTTGCAGGGCGTGGGCTTATAGATGGAAATGTGAAAACAGACAGTATTCAATCACTGCTGAAGGAGGCGCTTAATTCTGTAGTGTTCATCTTCTTCTCATCGGGTACCATGAGCAACTTCGAAAAGCTGATGTATGTAGATAGCCTGCCGGCCAACCAGTTCAATAGCAAGTGGTGGGAACTCGCAAAGAAGTACCAGGGCATAGTACCCCCTACCGAACGCGGCGAGGAGTATTGCGATGCTGCTACCAAGACGCACATCAATGATGACCCTGCACAGTACTACGACTATGCGCTATCCTACGTGCTGCTGTACCAGCTGCATAACCACATAGCCAGGGAGATACTGCATCAGGACCCGCGTGCTACAAACTACTATGGCCACAAAGAGATAGGCGATTTTCTGCGGAAGATCATGTACCCCGGTGCATCGAAAGACTGGAGGCAGGTGCTCAAGGAATCTACAGGCGATGACCTGAACGCGAAGGCTATGCTGGAGTATTTTGACCCACTTGTCAACTGGCTGAAAGAACAAAACAAAGGCCGCAAATACACCCTGCCCGAGCAGGCAGCTTTTTAATTAAGTAAGCCGTAACGGCGCCCTTTTTTGTTACCTTTTTAGGTACGCAATAAGCAAGAAACTGCACAGTGCTAAGCCAACTTAGTATCCTTATGATTGTATGTGGATATCATTATTTGGAAACCCCTATTCCTGTATCGTATCTTGCGCCTGGCCCTTAGGGCATAGATATTTGAAAATATATAAATACGCTCTGTGGCTATCACCCCGCATGAGGTGATAGTAGGGTCGTGATGGGGTAATCGTAGGGTCATCACGGGGCGTATCAGAAATGAACGGGATCGGCTGTAACGCAGCATCCGCAGGCCACAGGGATCGGGATAGATACTTCTATCACCCCATTTTACCCGGAATAATAAAGTAGGGTCAGCAGCTAAGATTCCCCTCATGCTAATTATCGTCCCTATGTATTCGCCGGAATATCCTGTCCCATCGGTTTTGCCACTTCACCCCTGAGTGTTCTATAGGTACCGTAGTGCCCATCAGCACTCCCCAGGGCTTAAGTCCATCTACACGGTCAAAGATTATTTTGAGCACGGCTACAAATGGGATGGAGAGGAACATGCCGCCTATACCCCATAGCAGGCCACCCATCAGTACCACCAGGATAGATATAAGGGCATTGATCTGTACTTTGGAAGATATGATGCGGGGCACCAGTATATTATTGTCTATGAACTGTATAAGGAGGTAGAGGCCTACAACCGCTAGCTGGGTGGTGTATCCATCTTTTACAACTGTAGCCATAAGCACGGGCAGCGCTATGGCAACCAGGCCGCCTATGTAGGGCAGCATATTCAGGATACCGCCTATTATCCCTATTAGCAGCGCATTGGGTACGCCCAGGACCAGCAATGCCAGGCAGTTAAGGGTGGCAACTATGGTAGTTTCTATCAGCAGGCCTATGATGTAAGCCTGGATGGCATGCTTGGTCTCGCTTAATATCTCTGCTACGCGTAGTGAATTCTTCTCGGAAAATACGCGGAACAGGAAATCAAGGATCAATGGCTTGTAAAAAAGGAGCAGGTATAGATAGATAGGCATCAGGAACACCACGCCAACGGTACTGATGATCCGGTTAAGGGTACTGCCAACCAGCGCCTGGCTACCTTGCAGTGTTTGCTTCATCATCGCCATCTGTTTATCCATGGATACACCAAAGGTGGCATTGATCCAATGCTGCAGCTCGGTGATGAGGTAGAAGAATTTGAGCTTAATAGCAGGCATCATTTCGGTGAACGTAGCTATCTGGGTGGAAAGAAAATAAAGCAGGGTGCCGAAGACAGCCAGGGCCAAAACGAGCGATATAAGTACAGCTGGCAGGCGGGGTATTCGCTTTTCGAGCCACGATGTTAGGGGATTGAGCAACACAGCTATAAGGCCCGAAATAAAGAACGGTACCAGTATGCTGCCTAACGCACCTAATATATGCGCGCACAGCACCAGACCCAGCAACGATACTGTAGCCTTAATGAAAAACGGGTAAGTCTTAAGAGTGGTCATAGCTTAGTCGAAAGTAGGTAGTTTAGCAGTTACTGATCAGATTGTAATTAATATACTAACAAACTGTGCCATGTGTATGCCAGCGCCATTTTATCATATAGAAATCCCAATTTGTACTCAGAAATTCAATATTCATCACTGTTGCGAATGTACGCATTCGGAAAATCATTACATTTAACATTCGCATAATATCTGATTATCAATAAAATATTATCAATGAACCGTTTATTGCTGCTTGCAGGGATAATGACCCTGAGTGTATGTACCTATGCCCAACACGCACAGGATCCCTATAGTATCTCCGTCTTTAATACCAGGGCCACCACCCGCCCCAATACTGTGAAAATTGCAGGTACATTAAGTAAGGTACACGAAAGCTTTGCCGGATGGAGCGCAGAGACCGATATAGCTACAGGCGATTTTAAAGACCTGTATGGCCCGGCCATAGCAATAAGCGGCAGCACTATAGATGAAAGGGTAAGCAATGTAATAGAAGCAAAGCTGGGTAAGCTGGATGTGCGCAGCGCAGAATGGCGGCAGACCAATACCCGTATCGCGGGCAATGCGCAATATGCAGACTATGTACAATCTTTCGGGGGGCATGATGTGGTATTCTCCCGCCTCAGCTTCCGGTTTACCACAGACGGCAGGCTGGTGCGTGTGCAGATGCGCAACTATGGGCAACCCACAGATGGGGGAGTAGTACCTAAAGCCGATATAAGCAGCGTAACGCAGGATCTTGGCAGCCTGCATATTACCAGCAGCAAAACCGATGATAGCTGGGTATGGTTCCCCATACCTGCTACTGATGGCTACGTGCTGCATGCTGCCTGGCATTATATAATAGAAGGCACTTCCCAGGATAATATGCCTGTGAAGCTGACGGGGTTTGTAGATGCTACAGACAACAGCGTACTATACAGGAACAACGAGATAAAAGACGCCTACAACACTACCATAAAAGGCAATGTATATAAGGATGGCACTGCCGCACCCGCAACCCTGCAGCCACTGCGCAACCTGGCGCTGACAATAGGCGGCAGCACCTATTATACAGATACTGCCGGTGTGTATAACAGCAGTATACTTACGCCTCCGGTTACTACCACAGTTAACCTGTCAGGAAAATGGAGTAAGGTTGTAGATGTGCCCAGCGGCGCCACCCCAAACTTTGACAGCATAGTTACCCTCACAACCGCAGTTTATACCTTCCCCACATCGGTAGCGCATGCGAGCAGCAGGCACATCAATGCCTACTACCATGTGAACAGGGTACATGACTTTATGAAGACGCAGTATCCAACCTTTACAGCGATGGATATACAGCTGCCAACAAATATAGACGTAAGCGGTAGCTGCAATGCCTATTATAATGGCTCTTCCATCAACTTCTTCGCGGCGGGTGGGGGGTGTATGTCTTTTGCAGAGATAGGCACAGTTGTGTACCATGAGTACGGGCATGGCATATCTGATAAGTATTACAACCTGATAACTGGCGGTACCATATATAATGGAGCACTTAACGAAGGCAGCTCGGATGTATGGGCCATGTGTGTATCGCACAGCCCTATTATAGGTGAAAATGCCTATACACCTGGTACCGGCTATATACGCAGGTACGATGGGGCACCAGCTGTGTACCCCGTAAACATTACAGGGGAAGTACATAACGACGGGCAGATAATAGCCGGCGCCTGGTGGGATGTAGGCGTCAACCTGGGCAGCATAGACTCTATGGCAAAGCTGTTTGCCGGCACCTACAATGAAACCCCTGACGGGCCGGCGGGCACCGAAGGTGATGTATACCACCAGGTGCTGATAGGTGCACTGATCAACGATGATAATGATGCCAATCTTAATAACGGCACCCCCCACTTTGTACAGATTATAAAGGCATTTGCAAAGCATGGCATCTACCTGCTGAACAATGCTACGCTGGCGCATACAGAACTTAATCATCAGCCGGCTGCTGCCAGCATACCGGTTATGGCTACGGCTTCTGTCACCTATCCATTCTTCCTTGGGGGTATCTATATGTATTATAAAGTAAGGGGCACTGCCATATGGGATACCGTGAAAATGGTGAATACAACCGGTTCTGTATATACAGGGCAGATAGCTGCACAGGGCAAAGGCGCTATAGTGGACTACTACTTTGCCGTAAATGACACAATGAATAACGCTAACATATATTATCCTACCGCTTTCGACCCTACCCAGGCATCCAGCCAGACATCTATCCCCTTTCAGTTTGGTGTAGGGATAGTAGCGCGTGATAGCAATACTTTTGAAGGTGCAACCGACGGATGGCGCATAGGAAATAATCCCGGCGACAATGCAACAAATGGCAAATGGATAAATGCGGTACCGGTAGAATCATCATTGACTGGCGCAACAGGCAAGCTACTGTGCCAGACAGGCCACGACCATACTACAGGGTCAGGCAAGTGTCTGGTAACAGGAAATGCATTCACTGCATTTGCAGGCGTAGCAGTAGCGGATGTAGATAATGGTAAAACTACAGTCCTGACACCAGCTTTTGATCTGACGGCATATACCAACCCTATAATAGAGTACTACCGCTGGTATGGTAACGATAGGGGCACTAATCCTAAAGAAGATTTGTGGCAGGTGCATGTGCGCGATACTAACTCCGGCTTCTGGGCAGTAGTAGAGCAGACATACCAATCGGACTATAACTGGCGCCGGAATATCTTTGCGCTGAAAGAACATTTCGGAGGCAAGGCACGCGTACAGTTCCGCTTTACAGCACAGGATAATATGGAGAGCGGCGTACCATACAGTGGAGCAAGCATAGTAGAAGCTGCTGTGGATGACTTCTTCATATACGATGTGCCGACCACCGGCGTAGCAGCTACGATACCAGAGAAAGCAAAAATATATCCTAACCCTGCCAATGATAAAATAACAGTGTACCTGCCCGACATAAGCGAAGGAACTATCACTATCAACGACCTGGCAGGCAGGACAGTAAGCACCCTGAAAATGGGCAACACTAAACAATACGAAATAGATACGCATACCCTGGCAGCGGGCAACTACCTGCTGGTAATACAGTCTGCAAGCAGCATACAATCACAGGCAATAGTGGTGAGGCATTAGAAAGATGAATGGTTAATATGAAATAGTTGATAGGGGCTACAATGCCCCTATCAGTTTGCCGCTGATGCCCTATGAATGCCCGAACCGCGGATGATATTTCTCTAATGTCTGCCGAAGATAGGCACGGTCAAGGTGGGTATATATCTCGGTGGTCGTAATGCTTTTGTGGCCCATCATTTCCTGTACAGCACGCAGATCTGCACCGGCCTGCACCAGGTGTGTAGCAAATGAATGGCGAAAAGTATGCGGGTGGATATTCTTCTTCAGCCCTGCCTTCTCCGTTAGCTCTTTTAGGATCAGGAATATCATAACACGGGAAAGCGCAGCGCCACGGCGGTTGAGGAACAATATGTCTTCCTGTCCTTTTTTAATGATCAGGTGATTGCGTATATGCTCACGGTACAACGCTATGTATTTTATGGCTGTATCGCCTATTGGTACCAGGCGCTCCTTATTTCCCTTTCCTATCACCTTCACAAATCCCACATCAAGGTAAAGATTGGATATGGTAAGATTGGTGAGTTCACTGACGCGCAGGCCACAGCTGTAGAGCACCTCTATCATAGCACGGTTGCGTTGGCCCTCGGGCTTGCTGTGGTCTATGGCGCCGGTTATCATATCTATCTCTTCTATGCTTAGCACCACAGGCAGGCTGCGTTTCAGCTTGGGGGCTTCCAGCAGTTCGGTAGGGTCTTTTTTTATGATATCCTCCAGCAGTAAATAACCGAAAAAGGATTTTACTCCGCTTAGCACCCGCGCCTGTGTGCCTGCGGCAAATTCAAAGCCATTGATGTGTACCACAAATTCCTGTAGGTGCGGTAGCATAATATCCTGCACTTTCAGGTCGGGATGGGTAGCATGTATAAAGTCGCTGAGCAGGGCAGCATCATGCAGGTAGGCCTCTACTGTATTATCAGACATAGACCGCTCCAGTTGCAGGTAAGCCTTAAATCCCTTCAGGTATGCATCCCACATGTAACCAATGAATTAATATAGTGTACGGGCAAAAATATACATTGTGCGTGCTTATCTTGGTATAAATTATACGCTATGCTGCATATTGCTATTGTTAATGGACCTAACCTGAATCTATTAGGCACACGCGAAACAGATATATACGGCGGACAAACATTTGATGATTTTTTTCAGGAGCTGCAAAAAACGTTTCCTGAAATAAAATTCTATTACTACCAGAGCAACCTGGAGGGCGAACTGATAAACAACCTGCACGATTGCAGGGGCAAGGCAGATGGCATTATATTCAATGGCGCGGGATACACACACACCAGTATTTCTATAGCTGATGCAATAGCCGCAATACAGATACCCACCATAGAGGTACATATATCCAACATCTACGTCCGTGAAGAGTTTCGTAAAACTTCCCTTACAGCATCTAAATGTATAGGATGTATTACCGGCCTGGGTCTTAAAGGATATGCCCTCGCTGCGAAATACCTGCAGGAAACACTAAGCCCTAAAACCACGTAGGAAATCTACTATAGACATACGCTTCTTACCCTCCATCTGCAACTCGTCTATGTAAATCCATCCATCTGCTGCGGCAAAGCGGAAATACGTTTTATGGTCGGTATCATGTGTCCCTATCTCCTGGGTTGCAGGTGCCGGCTCGTAGTGTGCCTGGTATATCTTCATACTCCTGTCATCAAATAAGGTATATGCAGCGGGATTGGGTGAAAGCCCCCTGATAAGATCATTGATGGCTTTTACAGGTTGCTGCCAGTGTATAAGGGTATCGTCCTTAAATATTTTGGGTGCATGGCGTAGGATAGCATCTGTAACATCAGCCTGCGGCACCTCGGTAAGGGTACCATCAGCCAGTCCTTTTACGGTGCTTACCAATAGTTCAGCT
Organism: Taibaiella sp.; assembly: GCA_013815385.1. GTDB lineage: Bacteria > Bacteroidota > Bacteroidia > Chitinophagales > Chitinophagaceae > JACDGL01. Next base: position 133,186 of record JACDGL010000006.1, read on the forward strand.
CCGGCGTCCATCAGCTTATCGTGCAGGGTTCCTGCATTGTCTTCAGGCAATATAGGAACTGTTTTTTGGAGCAGGATATTGCCGGTATCTATTTCGTGCTTCAGGCGAAAGGTAGTGACTCCCGTTTCTGTTTCACCATTAATAATAGCCCAGTTAATAGGCGCCGCGCCACGGTATTGCGGCAACAGGGAAGCATGCACATTCACTGTGCCCAGGGGCGGCATATCCCATACAGCCACGGGCAGCATGCGGAAAGCAACTACAATATGCAGGTCGGCCTTATAGGAGGCCAGGTCATCTATAAAAGAGGGGTCTTTTAATTTTAACGGCTGTAGTACCGGTATGCCCTGCTGCATAGCAAATTGCTTTACGGCAGAGGAGTGCATCTGCTGGCCACGGCCGGCGGGCTTATCAGGCGCAGTAACCACAGCTACCACATTTGCACCTGACTGTACCAACGAGCTAAGCGACCCTACGGCAAAACCCGGTGTACCAAAGAAAACAATGCGCAACTGCTGAAAAGGAATCATAACGCAAAGCTAAAACACTAAAACTTTCCATACCTGATTAAACCTTAATAACTTTAAGGTGTCCGAATAGAAATAAGGGTAACATGCCAGGAGCGGCACCAATAGCAGATGACCATATAATACTGGCGGCTTTCAGAGAGGAAGCTACCAGGGAGCAGGCTTTTACCCAGCTGGTATGTAAATACCAGGAACGTCTCTACTGGCATATACGCCGCATGGTAGTAGTGCACGATGATGCAAATGATGTGATACAGAACATGTTCATCAAAGTTTGGAAGAACCTGGCCGAATTCAGGCAGGAAGCCAATCTGTATACCTGGCTGTATCGTATAGCTACCAATGAAGCCCTTACCTGGATAGACCAGGCTAAACGCCGGAATATTGTATCCATAGATTCAGGCGCAGACGAAGAAGGCGGAGGCTATGGGGAAAAGATAGAAGCGGAAAGTGGTTATGATGCCAATAAAATTGAGTGGAAGTTGCAAAAGGCTATACAAGCGCTGCCCGAAAAACAGCGCGCCGTATTTAACTTACGGTATTATGATGAAATGCCTTATGAACAGATGTCAGAGGTGCTCGATACATCGGTAGGGGCGTTGAAGGCATCCTATCACCACGCGGTAAAAAAAGTGGAGGCATTTGTGCTGAACAATTAAACTTTAAGGCCTTTAAAACGTCTTATATACAGAGAAAGAACAATGAATGAGCGCAATGACATACTGATAGAACTGGAGAACATGGGTAGCGCGCTGGCTATACTGGACCGTACTATGCCCTATATAATACCTACGGGATATTTTGCGGGCCTGGTACATACTGTATTTAACAGGATGGCCATAGAGGATGCAGCAGACCCTGTATTGGTTACTAACAAACAGCTTCCTTACTCCGTACCGGCCGGGTATTTTGATCTGCTACCGGGTGAGGTGATGCGAAATGTAGACAGCCTATTTGCAACAACCCTTCCCGATGGCGCTAATTTACTGGATGTGCCATCAGGCTATTTCGAATCATTACCTGAAAAGATATTAGCGGCAGCAAAAGCATCGGAACAAACAAAAACGAAGATAATACCGCTGCGCAGAGGGGTATGGAAAAAGGTACGGTTAGCGGCTGCGGCCGTATTATTACTCGGTATTGGCATGGGTATTTACAAAGTGGCAGAAAGGCCTGCACCTATGAATGTAGCAAACGAATTGGCCATGGTGGATAATGGAGCCATTACGAGCTATATATCTCAAAATATAGATGACTTTGACCAGGATATGATAGCACGTGGCCTTTCTAAAAAAGATATTGATGCTGCCGCAGAGGAAATAGATGCACAGGATATACAGGAATATCTGGATGAAAATGGCTGGCAGCACACTGAATAATTATTATTGTATTTATAAGATGATAGGATCATGAAACGCTTACTGTATATAACCCTTTGTTTAGCGCTTATCGCTAATGCAGCCCCTGCACAGGTACGCAGGCCCGTCCGCCCGGCCGCGCATCCTGAGCGTGCCGCGATGGCCCACCCTATGCGTGCACGTATAGAACGCATACATGCTATTAAGGTGGCCTATATAACCGACAAGTTGCATTTTACTTCAGAGCAGTCTGCTAAATTCTGGCCGGTGTATGGTAAGTACGAGGAAGACATAAAGGCAACACGTAAGCAGTTTTTCCAGAAGTACAAGAATACCAACCCCGACCAGGCAGATGATAATACATCGCGCCAGTTTATAGAAGATAACCTTGATTACCAGCAGGAAGTGCTGAATACAAGAAGACGGTATAATGATGAATTCCAGAAGGTGCTTTCTCCTCAGCAGGTTGCTGACCTGTATAAATCTGAACGGGAATTTAATCTGCTACTGATACAGCAATTGAAGAAAAGGCAGGCGGAAGGTGCCGGAGTGGAATAGCAAACTAATGGTATAGTGTACTGTTTACAAATTCGCCACCGGCGTTTTTACATCGTGATAAAATAAGAATTGCCAGCCTCCCTTTTTGCCTTGCTGTGCATATTGTTCGCGTAGCTGCATCGACCTTTTCCCATCATAGTCGTACTTGGCTATGTACTTCATTTTTAACTGCTTTAACTGAGGCGCCTCATCGCCACCAAAGAAAATTTTATCCACTCCATCATCCAGCAGGTAAACAATATGTTGCGGGCAGTGGCCGCCGGAATGGGTGTAGCCTATATAGCCATCTATCAGGCCATCTTCACCATCCAGCCATTTTACCTGTGTAGAGGATAAAAGAGGTTCCAGCTCAGCAGGATGGTAGGATGGGTAGCCTGTCTGTAATGCATAGTCGGCCTCGGGTCTGTAGATGTAATAATCGGCATTAGGGAAAGTAGTTTTGATGATGCCGGAGCTATCCTTGTATACCACACCGCCTGAATGGTCTTTGTGGAGGTGCGACATTAATACTTTAGTTACATCAGCAGGTTGGTACCCATGATCGCGGATATTGGTGTGTATCATCAGTTCCCCATCGCTGCCAGTGAAGCCAAGACCCATATCGAACACTACAAGGTCCTTATCTGTTACTACTAAAAAGGGCTGTACTTCTACCAGTAAAGAGCCTGTAGGGCGGTCGTTCAATTCATCGGACTGCATATTGAAAGGAACAAATTCTTTATCCCTGCCTACAGTAAATACACCTTCTGAAAGGGGAAATATCTTAGCCATGCTGCAGCAAAGTTAACGTATCAGCATCTGCCTGTCCATATCAAGCCGCAGCAGTATGAAAATGAGAATACTGAATGCCAGCAGTGAGGAACCCCCATAGCTGAGGAATGGCAGCGTAATGCCTATAACAGGGGCAAGACCTATGGTCATAGATATATTTACCGCGAAGTGAAAGAACAGGATACACGCAACACAATAGGCATAGATACGGCTGAAAGGAGAACGCTGACGCTCTGCGAGGTATATGATGCGTAGCATTAGCAATACATACAGTGATATTAAGCCCAGGCTGCCGAGAAAGCCAAACTGCTCGCCAATGGCACAAAAAATAAAGTCGGTTTTCTGCTCAGGTACAAATTCATTCTTGGTAGAGGTGCCATTGAGATACCCTTTGCCTGCAAAGCCGCCGGAGCCAATGGCTATCTTTGATTGTATCACATTGTAGTCCGAGCTGTTGCCTTTTTTCTCCTCACCATCCTCCAGTTTTCTCTGGTATTCTTCCGGCACCTGCTGGCCTATAGTAGAAAAGATACGGTCTATCTGGTGTGCCTGCAGCACGTGCTTAAACGCAAAGGGAACGGCCAGCTGCGAAAAGAGCATGCAAGCTGCCCATATGCCTACCAGCATTATCCACGCCATAAGGTGGCGCTTTAAGGTATCGCGGGTAATGAAGCCAACAACTATTGCAAGCACAGTAAGGATAATGAATAATATATGCCGGTCTATAAGCAATGTGGCAAGCACCAGCGCTATCAGCGAAAAGCCAATGACCAGGATACTGTTAGGCAACCCCTCCCGGTACATCACCAGGAAGAAACAAAAATAAACAAGCGCCAGGCCTGTTTCTTTTTGCAGGACAATAAGCACTGCAGGTACGAGCGCAATAGCCACGCCTACCAGCCTGTGCTTGGTGGTCTTAAAATTCGTTTCAGGCAGGGAGATGAACTTGGCAAGGGCCAGCGCAGTAAATATCTTACAAACCTCGCCCGGCTGAAAACGGAAACTGCCCACCCCCAGCCATGAGCGCGAGCCCTTGACATCAACACCAAGAAAGATAGTTATGAATAGCAGGAACAGGCCACCTGTATAAGACAGAAAAGAAATATTGGAAAAGAATTTGCTATCGGTAAGGATAATAATAAGCCCCAGGAACAACGCAATACCGAAAAACATAACCTGTTTCATGTAGGCTTTGTTCATCATGATGATTGGGTCTGCTGTGCGGTGCTCTACAGAGAATACTGCCAGCAGCCCTACTATTACCAATGTGAGGTATAGCAGAAAAGTGATGGCATCTACCCGGCTGAATAAAGATTTGTGCGTAGTGCTCATAGTTATTTAGCCCTGGGTTTCTTTTTTAAATTTTCTCGGAACCATTGTGCTGCCATAGCAGTAGCTTCCGCACGCATTATACTATCAGTATATTTTTTGTGCGCCACGCGCTCGTTATATACCGTTGCATAGTGCAGGCGCTGTGCAGAATCTATAAGATACACATTGTGATTAATAAGGTGCGCATTATACATCTTGTCTTCCACTGCTTTGCGCGCCACAGCCACAGAATCTTTAAGATATTTTTCTATCAGCAAACTGGCTATGGGGGCTGCCCACGTGGCACCAAAGCCCGCATTCTCAACCGATACCGCAATGGCGATCCTCGGATTTTCGCGTGGTGCAAAGGCTACGAACATGGAGTGATTAGGCATCTTCACTACTTCGCCATTCACAATTGCTTTATTTTCCACCGTTCCCGTTTTAGCACAGATGTTGATGCCTGCTATTTTAGCGCCAGCCGCGGTGCCGCTCTCCACCACATCCTGCATGGCCTGCTGTATTACGGAGTAGGTGCTGTCTGTGATGTTGGTCACCTTGTGCTTTACGAGATAATCCTTCAGTGCCGGGTCTTTACTATTGCTATCTATAGACTTTACAAAGTGCGGTGTATAATAAAAGCCCTTGTTGGCAATAATACACATGCCGTTGGCCATCTGTAACGGGGTGAGGGCCAACTCGCCCTGACCCATGCCCACAAACACAATGGTGCAGGAGTTCCATACGCCGTGGTAACGCTTGTTGTAGTATGTCGAATCAGGCAGCAGGCCGGTACCTTCAAAAGGTATATCAATACCGGTACGGTGGCCATAGCCAAAATTATAAAAGTAGTCGTGCCATTTTTGCAAGCCGTTCTTTACACCTTTAAAATCCTTATCGTCCACTGTAAGCCTGAAGATGTGGGAAAAATAAGAATTGCACGAGTGCGCCAGCGCCAGCCTGAAATTGGCGGCATGTCCTGCATCGTGGTGCTCGCATGCTATGGGCCTGCCGCAACCATTGTAGCTGCCATAGCAGGCCAGTCCGAATGAAGGCGTGATAGCACCAACATCCAGCGCCACCAGGCCAGTCATGGGCTTGATTGTAGAGCCCGGCTGGTAGGAGGCCTGCGTAGCATGGTTATACAGTGGATGCGTAGCATCGCGGTAGAGGGCTGCATAGTTCTTAGATCGGTCGCGGCCGCGCAGTAAATTCGGATCATAGGTGGGACTGCTGACCAGCGCCAGGATGCCGCCCGTTTTAGGATCTATAGCTACTACACTGCCTATCTTATTGGTCATCAGCTTTTCGGCATAGGCCTGTAGCTCGGCATCCATGTATAGCTGAAGGCTCCTCCCTGCAACGGCAGGTGTATCCAGCATCCCCTTTTTGTAAGGATCGCGGGGACGGTTGAAGTTATCACGCTCCAGGAAGTAGGTGCCGCGCTGGCCGCGTAATACCTCCTCATAAGATCGTTCCAGCCCATTCATTCCGGTATAATCGCCCTGCTGGTAGGTTGCGTAGCGATCATTCTTCAGCATTTCGGGCGATACCTCGCCTATATACCCCAGCGCTATGCCGGCAGTAGGGTTAGGATAGGTACGTATGTACCGCTGTATCAGATCATAACCGGTGAAGAGATAATTATTCTCCTGGAAGCGGGCGGTCTGCTCCGGGTTCAGCTCTTCCATGAATACGCTCTGGCGCATGCCACCATTGCGGATGCGTACCTTCTGAAATGTTTTGATATACGCCTCGCGGCTGATGCCCAGCGCATTGCAGAACTGTGCCGTATCAAACGTTTTAGGAACCGTATTAGGGGTTACCATCAGGTCGTACACCACCTGATTGTAGAGCATTACCTTGCCCTTGCGGTCATAGATAACGCCACGTGGCGGATACACTATTTTTTTATAGATGGTAATATCATTGGCCATTATCTTGTACTTGCTCTCGAAAAGCTGTAGAAATAACAGCCTCACCAATATCACTGCCGCAATACCGATAAAGATGAACCTGACGATGAACTGGCGCGGGTTTGCCGCATTAGGCATGGCTACAAAAATTTAAAAGGGGAACTTACTACAAACCTACTGGAAAACGAAGGTAAAAAGAAGTAAGATCAGTAATGGAAGTGAAAAATAAACACTTAGCAGAAGTAGCATGGAAGCTTGTTTTCAGAAATGTTTGGGATTTTTAAAAAGGCAATGTAAATTTGCAGCCCCGTACACGGTGGAGAGTCCGATGGTGTAACGGTAGCACAACAGTTTTTGGTACTGTTTGTCCTGGTTCGAATCCAGGTCGGACTACAGGAGGGAAAAAAGCTACTTTTTGATAAGGTAGCTTTTTTTATTCCGCTCAAATAGAAACATTGAAAAGCTGTTTAATAGGTTAGCTAACCCCTTTCTTGCTTCACGCTCTTATATTCCTGCTTCAGCCATAAGTGTTCAGCGTTATATAAAGTGGTTGCTACTTTTACAAAAACTATGAACATGAAAACCATTTTATCAGCCGGACTATTACTTATGGGTGGGGCTATGCTCTTTACAGCGTGCAGCAAAAGCGATAGTACTACTCCTGTAGCAACTAACAGCACTAAAATAATAGGAACCTGGAAAAAAATATTTGATGCAACGGATGCTAACAACAATGGCATTCCCGATGCGAGCGAAAAAATAGCACCTGCCTCGGGCGACTATGAATATCAGACGTACAAAACGGGTGGCGCATTTTTAGATAGCCTGAAAGCGCCGGGTATAGCAGGAACATCGTCAGGCAGCTGGTCTATTACAGGAGACTATCGTATTCTTGTATCCCCCAACACCATGATCGGAAAGCTATACCAGCTTGACGCTACCACAATGATAATACTGGATACATCAGTACATCCGTCACAGTGGGTGGCATATTCCAAACAGTAATTTTTTTGAGTAGTATTACGGATACCTGGCTCAGACCAGGTATTTTTTTGCGATGTTACTAAGATTTACGTTTTCACTAAAATAAATAGAGGCCATTTAGTGGCCTCTATTAGTAACAATACCGGATATAAAATAATAAAGACTATTTCTTAGGTTTTATTCCTGAGATCTTTGTTGCAAAATCTTTACCTGCTTTAAATTTCGGGCTTTTACTTGCCTTGATCTTTATCGTCTCTCCGGTTTGCGGGTTACGGCCATTGCGTGCAGCACGCTGTGTTACTGAGAAGGTACCAAAACCAACCAGGGTTACGGTGTCTCCTTTTTTAAGAGTAGAAACGATGGCATCTGTCAGTGCATCTAAAGCACCATTAGCTTGTGTTTTGGTTATACCTGAATCTTTTGCGATCTGGTCAACTAATTCTCCTTTATTCATGTTGTTTATATTTAAGGTGAAATTAAAAACATTTTTCAATTTATAATAATGTTCCTGGTCATTCTGGGATTAACTTTCTTACCTCCTATATCCTAAGGCAGCACTAATATAAGAACTAAGGATTGTTTTTTGCATTTTGTCGGAATGGTAGCAGGATATTAAATACTGCGCCATCTTCGTTGCTGCCGGATGCATTTAACCCACCGCCATGGTTTAACGCTATCTTTTTGCACATGGCCAATCCAATACCGGTACCTTCATATTCTGATTTGCGGTGCAGCCGCTGAAAGATATTGAATATTTTATCAGCATATTCTTCTTTAAACCCAATGCCATTGTCCCTCACCTGTATCAAACAATAATCAGTGTCCTGATCCGGATCAAACTCATTTATTTGTGGGGCATTGGGTATAGTAACGGAAATTGTGATCACCGGCCTTACACCCTGTCTTGAGAACTTGAGTGCATTACTAATTAAATTACTAAATAGCTGCGACATCTGTAGTGGAATGGCCTCTATCACCGGCAGGTCTTTGTAAATAACAGATGCTTCCTTCTGCGCTATAAGTAATTCATAATCTGTGACGATGGTTTTAAGCACATCATTAAGATCTACCTTTTCGAAGACCTCTGTTTGTTTAGTAAGTTCTGAATATTTTAATACATCCCGTATCAGCGTGTGCATACGAGTTGATGAAGCATTTATTTTGTGAAGATAATTTTTAGCATCTTCATCTATATTGTTGCCCAGCCTGTTCTCCAGCATCTGGGAGAAGGTAGTGATCTTTCTTAATGGCTCCTGCAGATCGTGCGATGCGATATAAGCAAACTGTGCCAGTTCGGCATTTGATCTTTTAAGATCGTTGTTAGTGTTTTCTAATTCCCCTGTGCGTTCTTCGACTATTTCCTCAATCTTCTGGCGGGCAAGCACCTGCGCAGTAACCTCTATTGCCACCGCCAGTACGCCCGATATACTTCCATCACCTTCGTGGTAGGCTTCATAAACAAAATTAATGTAAACCTGCTCCAACGTATTGTTACGGGGCAGTGTGATAGGTACATTCTCTGCTACAAAGGTTTTTCCGGTAGTATATACACCATCCAGTAATGCCTCAAACCCCTGGTCCTTTGCTTCAGGCAAACCTACGAAGATCGGTTTATGTAACAGGACATCAGAAGGTTTACCCCATAATTCAAACATCCGGTCATTAGCAAGCTCTACGATATATTCTGGGCCTTTTAGAATACACATGGCTACAGGAGCCTGAAGTATTGTTTGCCTCAGATTACGCTCACTCTCCTTTAGCTTTTCTTCTGCATTTTTTCGGTTGGTAATGTCAATAGTGGAGCTGATATAACCCGCAAAAGATCCGTCTGGAAGAAAACGGGCAGTACCTGTTGCCAGCAGCCAACGGTATTGCTCGTCTTTATTTAACATCAGGAATTCTTCTTTCCAATTCTCCTTTTTTTCAAAAGCAGCAAGATACTTATCAATGAAATACTGGCGATCATCTTCATGTATCAGGTCGTACCAGCCATGATGCAATAGCTGTTCCATACTGCGACCCGTTAGTGTGGTCCATTGTTTATTAAAATAGGTAGCGTTACCCGTCTCATCGCTGGTGGCTATAAATATATCTGTGCCCTCTGCCATGGTCCTGAACCGCTCCTCGCTTTCTTTCAGATATTGCTCGGTTTCTATCTGCTCAGTTATATCTGTATTTGTACCGAACCATTGTATTATTTTGCCTTCATTATTATGAACGGGTAATATACGGGTGAGGAATTGTCTAAAGCTGCCACTGGCATTTTTTATGGGGAATATCATGTCAAATGGCTGGCCACTATCAATAGATTTCTGCCATTTTTCGAGCACACGCGGCAATTCCCCTGGGTCATGAACGGATTGCCACCCCCAACCTTCCATCTGGCTCTCGGTAGTGCCGGTATAATCGTACCACGTTTTATTATACCAGTATATCCAGCCGTCTGCATTGGCCATCCATGCCAGATTGGGAATATTATCAGCCATGGTACGGAACCGCTCTTCGCTTTTCTTTAGTGCATCCTCTGCTCTTTTTCGGTTTGTTGTTTCTATAACTGTTACCAGTATGCCACCCACCTCTCTGTTGTCTTTACGTATAGGGCTGTAAGAGAAATCAAAATAGCACTCTTCCACATAGCTATTTCTATTGAGGGGTAACATGAAGTCAGGAAAGCCTACAGGGTTACCTTCCATGACCCCATCGAACATTGGTTCGATGATATGCCAGATCTCTGAAAAAGTTTCGCGGGAACTGATACCAACAGCCTGCGGATGTTTTGATTCACCAAGTATAGGCCGATAGCTATCATTATACAACTGGGTATATTCTTTCCCCCATGCTATATACATGCCAAACGGATTATCGAGCATTACGGGAACCATTGTTCGCAGGCTTTGCGGCCAGGTAGATGGGTCGCCCAATGGGGTGACGCTCCAATCAGTTGCTCTTATTAATTCCCCCATTTCTCCGCCACCCTGCAAAAAGTACAAATCATTGGGTGTTTTCTCAGTTGTTTTCATAGTAATACTACCAGGTACTTAATTGACAAAAGAACTTAAAATGGTTATCAGTTCATCATACCTGGGCGGCTTGGTGATAAAATCAATGGCGCCCATATCTTTTGTAAGCTCTATGGTTTGTGGATGAGCAGAGGTGGATATAATGATAACAGGAATATTTTTCAGATCATTTCTTTTTTTTATCTCCATAAGAAATTGCTGGCCATTCATAACAGGCATATTCAGATCAAGGAAAATAACATCGGGGCTTATCTGTTTTGAAGACAGTTTATGTAGCGCGTCGGTTGCATCAGGTAATGCCATGCATTGTGCCGAAGTAGATAATTGTGCCACAGCAGAAAGAAATATCTCCTGGTCATCTTCATCGTCATCAATTAGGAGAATATTTCTGTATTTCATCTCTGCTATATAATCTTGATTTTTTAGCTAACAAGCACATGCATATACTAGTATAATAGGTAACATTACCGCAATCAAGAAAGATAAAATTAATAGATAATTAAATTATCTGTAGAAATAATTTTAAAGCAGAATAATTGCTGATCCTAAAACGCCAGCTCATCCTTAAAAATAAAATGGCATGATGTTTTTAATATCATAATGAACAAATAAATAAAAAAATCATTATGGAAAACCAAAACCAGGATCAGCATCTAATAACAGGGATGTTCAGAGACAAAGACAGCGCAGACCGCGCATATACTTCACTGCAGAGCAGGGGATATAACAATAACGATATCCATCTGATCATGTCTGATGATACGCGTAAGAAACATTTCGCGACGGAAGAACATCATACGGAATTAGGATCGAAAGCTATGGAAGGCGCTAATACTGGCTCTGCGATAGGTGGTACACTGGGTGCTATAGGCGGTGCAATAGCTGCTATAGGAACATCATTACTGATACCCGGACTGGGGATAGTTGTGGCAGGCCCGCTTGCTGCAGCAGTAGCAGGTCTTGGTGCCGGCGGACTGACAGGCGGTATAATAGGCGCGCTAGTTGGTTCAGGGATTCCTAAAGAACGTGCTGTAGTTTACGAACAGGGCGTAAAGGAAGGCAACATAGTTATGGGCGTACACGCACGTAATGCAGAAGATGCCGACTACCTGGAAAAAGACTGGCGTACAAATAATGTAGAGGAACTTCACCGTTAGTCTATATTCTTATTCATTCTCTCAATAAAACTATTATGAAGAAGATAAAATTTGTTGCCGCTCTATTTTTACTGTGCGGATTAGTATCCTGTACTTCTACTACCAAAGAGGATAATTCTACGCAGAGTACCGATACTATGGTAATAAAACAAGATAAGACAGATAGTGCTACACACACTATAACTACTGATACTACCAAGCGGTAGTAGGTATATAGAGTAATCATGAGCCGCGCAATTGGTTTTGCGCGGCTTTTGATTTTATAATGGCTGCTCTAACACGGACATGCCAATAAAGAAACCTGCAAGTCGAATGCGATAGAAACCAAGAAAGGTGCCTGCATAACGACAACTAATACTTAACTAATCAGGGCCGTGCAAGCGGCTGCTACATTAGGGTTAAAACAAGGTATGTCTTGTTTCATTATACCTTATTCCTCCTTCACCCTGATACATTGTTTATTTTATAGTAGGGTAGCTATTTTTATAAAAACATAGGACATATGAAAAAGATCTTTTTAATAGCGGGCGGACTAATAACTACATTGTTTTTTGTCGGCTGCAGCAAGAGCGGTTCCACATACGCTACTAATCCATCTGGTACCAGTAACCAGATGAGCTACCAGTTAAAGACGACCAATTCTACTGCATCATTGCAAAGAACCACAGCATTAAGCACAATCCAATGGACATCCGGCTTTGCTAATCCGACATTGGTAAAATTTGAAGCGAAGCAGGGAACCTCAGAATTGGAATTTAAATCAACCAATACTGCACAGATAGACCTTATGAGCTCTGTTGCTAGTACATTTGGTGCGTTTACTTTACCAAATGGTATTTATACAGAAGTAGAACTAAAGATAGATCTTAGTGAAAATGGGAGCAACCCATCATTGGAATTGAATGGGCAATTTGTAAATGCTTCCGGTAATGTACCTGTCAGCTTTCAGGTATATGAAGACCTGGAGCTAAAAACAGAACAGCATACTATAACTGTAGATAGCACTATGGGGTTTCTTGCTATAACCACTTTTGATCTTGCTAGCCTTACTACTGGAGTTACTGAAACACTTATGCTGGCAGCAACACGATCAGCCGGTGACACCATAGTGATCTCGCACTCCTCAAACAAGAACATTTATGATATTATAGTAAACAATTTTAAGGGTAAGGACCATCATTGTGATATAGAACATCACAAATAGATATAGGTTCTCTATCAAGAACAGCGCGCTCCTGAAATTTACTTACTTGTATTAATGTACTACCTGCATACTGCGCGTAGCTACAAGGCCTTCCTTATTATTGACAGTTACTACATATTGCCCATTGCTAAGTTTACTGAGCGGCAATTGTAATGTATTACTACCACTATGAGTCTGCAATTGCTGCTGTAATATCTGCCGGCCGGTCATATCATGTACCTCAATGGTAAGGATTTCCTCTTTTGTATCATCAATACTAAGATTGATGCTGGTTGATGCAGGATTGGGATATAACGAACGTACCTGGGCTGATGACGCCACTGCCGTAAGCTCTTCCACATTAGTAGGCAGGCAATGCGTGGTTTTTGCAAAGTAAACTTTTGATCCCTGTGTACCACGGCCGTCTTCCCATAGTGCGAAGGAATTACAAACTGTACGCACCGAGCGGTTATAGTCGCCAAAGAAGTTTGCTCCAGAAGTAGGATCGTACTGTGGGTAGTAGGTAGCTGCTGACGACAATAATATAGGTGTAGCAAATGTGAGTCCGTTATTGGCAGATACCACCTGGTAGTAGCGTGCTGAATCATCAGTTCGGTTAATGATGGTAAGGGATATGGATACCCCATCGCCGGCGGCAGCAATAGTGGGCATGAAAGCCTGCTTACCTGCGAACGCAGTGGTAAGCGTCGTAATATCTTTTTTTGTCCAGGTTACACCCTTGTTGGTAGAGCGGGCGTAATAAGATGTTACATCTCCACTTGCAAAGTCACACCATACTGCATGCAGATTGCCCTTTGCATCTGTAGCAAGGTTGGGTGCAGCATTTTCGCGGCTATGAACCAAGCCTGTTTTTCCGAAAAGATTAGTTCCATTGTATATAAGATGTGGGGCGGAAAAATTTACACCATCTGCGGAGGAAACGTGGTATATTTTTTCGGCCTGCACATCACCATAGGTCATGTGGAGCAGGCCATTAATATCTACTTCTACATTGCCAAATTGTGTAGAGCCGCTGCCCGCCAAATGTATGGTGCTGAATGCAGAGGCGCCGGGAGACTTTATCTTCACGCATTCACCTCCTGTACTAAAGTTTACAAAGCTGCAATACAGGGTTCCGTTCCTGCTGCCACCTGAGTTATCTACAGCCATCCACTGGCGGTCGCAGATACCATCTTTGTAGGCAAATTGGGTGCTGGTGCTGATACTAAGTGCGCCTTGGCCTATAAAATGATCCTCCCCGGCGCGTGTTTTCCATGTTTTGCCATTGTCAATAGAGTAGGCCCAGTTAAGGGAAAAAAATGCTGTGTCTGAAACGCCTGAGCCGGAAAGGTATATCCATGAAAAATAGAGGGAATCAGATTTTTTATCCCATGCAAACGCAGGATCTCCACCACCAAAAGGCTGTTGTCCTGGGAAATCCGCACTCAGTATAGAATTGCTATTGAATGAGAAGCTGCGTATCCAGGTATTGCCTCCATCCGAAGAATAATAAATCGGGAAAGTAAGGGAACTTGTGCCTTCCTGCATGTAGCTTAATACCAGCTTGTTACTATCTGACGGATTTACAGCAATTGATACCTCTGCTTCCTGATAGGCAAATGTGCCGGATATATGCTTGTCTGTAGTAGCGGTAGTACGCAGTAAATTTGATAGCGCACTATTAGCAGGCAGTGCGGTGGTAGGCCGTATCTTTTCCTTTAGTATCTCGCGTATCCTTTCTTGTTGCTCTTTATTGTCATTTTCCTGTGCCACGGAATGCTGGGCTATAGCTGACAGCATTAAAATAGCAAAGCAGATCTTTTTAAACATAATAGGGTTGTTATTTTATTGAATGGTGTATTGTATCCTTTTGATAATGCATTTTTTCCTGTAATATCCTTCTTATCTGTCTCTTCTTTTCTGCTTCTGTGAGGTGCGGAGGTCTTCTATGTTTATGCAAATGTTTTTTACCGGCCTGCACTATTGTTGTGCAGGATAATAGCAATAATATCACTGCACATTTGTACATACCTATAAAAACCGCTCTGTAAGAAATAAAGATAATAAATATCTTATACATACTAACTCAGACTGAACAAACATTATAAAAAAATCAGGAAGCTATTAATTTTATACAAAGAGAATCGGACATTATTTAATTTTAAACCAACCAAGTTAATTGCAATCTTGTGGACAATCAGAAAATTTCAATGGAGGATAAGGTAGCGCTTTATGAGCTTCTTGTTGCCTCACATCCTGATGCTGTGCTAAAAGGCGATACTATTCCCTATACTTCCCTTAACGGACATATGTATACCATGCTATCTAAAGACGGTGTAGTGGCGATAAGACTTCCGGATCCTTCGAGAACAGAATTTCTGAAAAAATACAATACACAGCTCGATGTACAATATGGCATAGTACGAAAAGAATACGTGGTAGTGCCCGATGCGTTATTAAAGAAAACCAAGGAGTTAAAAAAATATTTTGAACTTAGCCATCAATACGTTGCTTCCCTAAAACCTAAGCCTGGTAAGAAGAAATAATATCCTTCCTGCTTTGTTTATAAACTACTTCTCTTAATGCTTCGCCTTGTTTATTTGTTTGTATTAATATTTTCCTGCGTTACCACTAATGCACAAGTTGGTGAAGCATTACCGGTAGCAACTGCGGAGAGCCGGGGATATAGTGCCCAGTTTCTAAAAAATATAGGTAACGAAGCTGCCAAAGAAGTGCCTGACCTTGGCGCATTTCTGGTATGGAAGCATGACGCTCTTATTTACGAAGGATATTTTCATGGCACCGACCGGAGTAGCGTCTTTAATATAAAATCAGCCTCCAAAAGTATATTATCTGCTATTGCAGGCGCTGCACAGATGCGGGGGTTACTACCTGATGTGAACGCAACTATACTCAGTATACTGCCGGAGTATACGAAGCCAGATCGCCATGCTGCAGGTGTATGGTTTGCAGAAGATGTTGCAGAAGATGATAGCATAGCCCGAACCCTTACACTACGTCATCTCCTTACAATGCAGACAGGCTGGGAATGGAACGACTTCGGCCCCATATGCCAGGCATTTATTTATTCATCAGACCCTGTGCGCTTTGCACTGGATCTTGAATATGCTGAAACTCCGGGTACCAGGTTTAATTATTGTACAGCGGGGACGCATGTATTTGCTGTAGCCCTTGCTAAACTAATTCATACAGACCTGAAGCGGTTTGCCGATAGCACTATCTTTACTCCTGCGGGTATAACACTTCGAAGATGGAATACAGATGCTATGAGTCGATACATAGGGGGCTGCGATATGTTCCTGACACCGCAGGATATGATGCGCTTTGGGTTGCTGTACTTAAAAAAGGGCAAACTGAACGGCCGGCAAATATTGTCTGAATCCTGGATAAAAGAATCGCTGGCTAAACACGCAGAATTAAAATACTGGGATGTGCTGCCGGGAGCCAATGGGTACGGATACTATTGGTGGAGAAGAATATCGAATGGTCATCAGGTATATGTAGCGAGCGGTGTATGCGGACAACTGATCTGCATCATTCCCGATGTTGATATGGTGATAACCACTGCAAGTGGTTGTACTGAACGAGGTGGAAGGAGCGAGATAAAGAAGTTGCATCTGCTGATGGATAAAATAATAGTAGCTGCAAAATAAACTGCGATACCCCCACAGCTGATCTACCTTCTTAAGAACAATTCTTCATACTTATCGGTAACGGCAGGCCAGTTATAGATGGTTTTTATTTTGGCAATATTATTCTCTATGCAGGTCGCATATTGGCTCTTATCTGTAACATTGTTTATGCATAAACATACTTCGGTTGGGTCTGAAAAATAGAATGCATCATTGCCCAGCACTGCTTTATTAAATGGGTTGTTATGCGCCACTATGAGGGCGCTGCATCCCATAGCCTCCAGCAGCGATGGATTGGTGCCCCCCACAGAATGCCCATGGAAATACAGGAGTGAATGGTACCGTAGGTCATTAATGATATCTGTATTGTAGATGCCGCCGGGGAAAATTATATTTTGTGTCCCGTAGGTTTTCCTCAACCAGGCACCATATACATTTGCTGTGTTGCCAACTATTACAAGTGGGTTCTTAGACTCACTCTTCAAATATCCCAGTATTATAGTCTCAATATTATTCTCAGGCTCCATTCTCGCTATGGCAAGGTAATATCCCTGCCTGCGTAGGTGGTTTTCTTTTAGTCCCCGCTCTTCAGGTTCAGTAATTATCTCTGCACCATAAGGTATAAAGACTGATTTTTTGCCGTACTTATCTGCCAGATAAGACTGTATACCGGGTGAGTCCGCAACCAAAATATCAGCATGCAGGGCAGCTAACTTTTCTGCATATTGAAGAAACCGTTGCACCTTTTTGCTGTACTTGCTTCTCTTCCACTCCAGCCCGTCCATATTTACAATATTCAGGCTTTTGCCCGGCCACCGCCAGTACCATACACTGCTGCTGGTATAGCCAAGGTGTAATACAATATCAAAGTTGCGTTTACGCGCATCGGTAATGCAATTCCAGTCGTAGATAAACTGGCCTGCTGTACCCATCCAGCTTTCCGGATCCAGGCAATGAACAATATTTACTCCCTGCCAGGTATCCTCCTGGTATTCATGCTGGTGAGAATTGTATGCCCATACGCTGTGCCCTTTGTTAACTAAGCCGGTGGCAAGATGTTGAGCGCACTCCTCGAAGCCACCATAGCGGTTGGGTATGCCGCGCGTGCCAAGTATACCTATTTTAAGTGAAGGGGGCATCTGGTGTTTTAATAGAGTTATGGTTGGGCAATACTTTTGAATAAGCTTCCAGTGTTTTTTTGGCAGCCTTTTCCCATGTATAGTGTTGCAATATATAGTTTTGAAATTCTTTATTACAGGGTGCCTGCCAGGCAGCATCCACAGCCGCCTTTATTGAGGCCGGGTCATCCGGGTCGCAATACCATGCATTATCTCCAAAGTAATCCCGTACATCCCCCTTGTCTGTCACCACTACATTGCAGCCCATTACTGCCGCCTCCAGTGATGATAGTCCTGTGGTTTCGAAGTAGCTTGGGAGCACATGCACCCTGGCGTGCTGGTATGCAGCATATAGGTCGTCACTCTCCAGGAAGCCACCGACCGTTACATTACTTGCAGCTGTAATTTTACACTGCTCATAATATTTATAATGATTGGCAGCAGGTTTGCCATATAGTTGCAGTTGATAGGAAGTATCATTTAGTGCCTGTATCAGACGCAATTGATTTTTAATAGGCTCGTAACGCGCCATACAAACCACCGTGGTACGATTGCCCCTGTCATAGGAGACAGGGATGTCAATATCTGGATCTATGCCATTTGGTACTACTACATATGGCGGCGTCAGGTCGTAGTTGTTGCGAAAACGTTTTATCTCACTTTCTGAATTGGGAAGCAGGCAGGCCGAGCGGTCCGTAATCCACTGAACAGCTTTTTTCTGCCCCAGTAACAGATATTTTGGGCTAACTATTTTTTCCCCATTCTTCAACCAGCGCGCTATTGTTTTAAGGTAAGCAATGCTATCTACTGGAAGGATGTTTGTAACTGTGCGTAGCAGCCACCCCTTCCCTTGTTCATTTGCCCGTGTGTGCTCTATATATATAGGCGATACAACAAAGAGTTTTCCGCTTCTCTGCACATGAGTTATAATATCTGCGGGGCGGGTAATATTGAAAAAATGTAAAAGGTCGTATTCCTCATAGGGTATGGCCGCATCGCACCGGTATATATCTGCATACACGCCTAGCATTTCCAGCCACTTTGCTGTTTGTACCATCTGCCGGGTATCGCCACCAGGTACGGTAAATAATGTAGCGCGGGAAATAAATGCGACCTTCATATGCCAAGTAACGATGCAATCACGTTTTTTTAAAGTTTTTATAAACACTGCTAATAATACCTGCGGGCAACCAGGACATTGCATACAATAAATAAGGTTCCAGCCGCGATGGCATTATAGATATAGCTTTGCGTAGATGTTGCCTTGCCTTAGCAGGGTCGTACTGGTTCCAGAGATATTTTTTACCGATCATACTATTGTATGCAGCATCTTTAAATTTCTTAAAATCCTGCGATGTAATAATTTCCCTTAGCCTTTCAGCATCAACTGCTGTAACGCTTCCATTGGCTATAGATCGCTGCTTGATCTCATTAAATTCTTTTCCTCTCCACTTTTCATCAACAGTTGCAGATTCTGCATTGAAATGCACTTTTATTAGCGGCTGGTGTACATTCTTTATTTTTCCGAATGCAGCCAGATTGTGCCACAATAGATGATCTTCAAATGTCAGCGCCCCGGGATTATAACCCCCTGCTTCTATTACTATATCCTTCAGGTACATGACAGAGGAATGTATAACCGGGCACATCCGAAAATGAGAACGCCGTATCTGCTCGTCCTCATAATTTCTGAATTTGTGGGTAAACAGGTACTGTCCATCTCCATCTGCATAATCTGCCTCACTTCCTACCAGAATATATTCCGGATGCATTGTCAAAAAATCTACTTGTGTAAGGAGACGCTCCGGGTAGCACACATCATCTGCATCAAAGCGGGCGATCCATTTTCCCTTTGCTAACTGTAACCCCATATTAAGAGACGTTACCAGTCCTTTGTTTTCCTGTGTCACTACCCGTATCCTGCTATCAGTATAAGAATTAATGATTGCTGCGGTAGCATCTGTAGATCCATCATTTATGATCAGGAATTCGAAATCAGTAAATGTTTGTGCCAGCACACTATCTATAGCCTCTCGAATATATTGCTCCGCATTGTAGGCAGGCATCAGCACCGTAACAGGAGGGATATTTGTCATGTTATCGTTTCCTGTTTACGCGTCAGCATGTCTGTTTCCATCAGCATTTCAAAAAATACCATAACGCACAGTGGCTCAAAAAGATAACTGAGCCAGGCAAAAGGTACCATAGCCACACATAACCAAAGGCTATAAGACCACTTACCTGCACGGCGTATAAAATAACCTGCATAGAAAATCAGGAACAGAAGCGTACCCAATGCGCCATATTCACCTAATAACTGATTATAAAAGCTATCGGGCCAGTTGATGCTGGCGCGGTATTGGGGATCATCGTCACGGATCCTAACTAATATCAGCATGCCATGGTTATCATAATACTCGTCATTGGTATAATTAGGTAATATAGTTCTGAATAATCTGCTGGAGTCCATGCCCCCCATGCGCTGGGCAATAAGTGAAGAAAAACGCACGGGTCCTGCGCCTAATAAAAAATTACTGGTACTGGAAGTAAGAAATAATTCCGTCTCCCAAAAGGATAATTTCTTTCCCTGAAAATGACGAAGGTATTCCCGTGTCAGTAGTACTCTGTTACGGGTTGCTTCTGTATCCTGTTCATAAACCAGGTGGTGTATGGCATTTGGTTTTTTAAGCGGTGTATTATCGGGTAGTGATAGGTGAGTTGCGGCTGCACCATTTGCGAATTTGTAACTAAGATTTTCAACAGTATAGCGCAGATTGGCAGGGGATACGATGGCATATATTATTATTACAAACAAAAAAATTGCCAGAACAAAAAAAGATTTTCTTACCGGTAAGGTTATCTGCTCGATCCACCGAAGTAATTTATTGGCATTTCGTGCATCTTTTTTTATTATCAGTTTACGCAGCAGGCTGGCTATAAATATCATAGCCACTACAACTACAAAGATAAGAGTACCCATATTGCCGAAAACCAACAGCATGCAGAATACATTAAGCATGCAGAAGAGGCGGTTGTTCCTGAACAGAAAATAGATGGCCAGCAAAGAGCTGATCATAATATTGTAATAGGAATTTTGTAAGAGCACACCATATACATTATCTCCTGTAGATATACCATATGGAAACGGCAGATTAGTATTGTATGGGTTCAGCGAATGCGTGACGTACATGATGTGCAATACTTGCCATACACATGCTACTAAATTAATAAGGCAGTATAGTTGTAATGTGCGATGCATGGTTTGCGGGCCGTAACGCTCCAGGCTCAATTTTACCTGGTGATAACCCAGCATGCACATGAACCAAAAAGCATTGGCCACACCAAAAGCAATAAGATATTTGTTAGAATGGTCTGGTATGTGCACTAGCAGGTTAATGCACGACAACAATATAATCAGCACATAAAATAACGGCATACGGTTTTTACGAAGCCCAAACCTGACGTTGAAGCGTAGCAGGTATATAAATAATAACCCTGCCAGCTTTAAAGTGATGACAGATTGATTAGTAAACAATAACAGAAATACAAGCAGGGGAATATCTGCCTCCTGGAGAAGCTTGCGAAATGAACTAAAATGTTTCGACAAGGATATGGGCATTATATGCTATAAATTTTTTCAAAAGTATTATTGATCACCGATCTATAAAAAGCAATATTTTTTTCTATAACATTGTTGATGTCAAAATGTGTAATTACAAAATCCTGTCCGGCCTTTGCAAGTCGTTGTTGCAATGTTAAGTCCTTTAGTAGTAAGATGATGTTATCAGCTATCTCTTCTGTGTCTAAAGGGTCTACAAGTATCCCTGTTTCGCCATCATTTACTATTTCGGGTCCTACAGTCTTTTTTGTATAGATAGTGGCAGTGCCGTTGGCCATAGCCTCTATTGGCCCTAATCCGAAACTTTCCGCCATGGAGGGGAATACCGCCACTTCTGCAGTTGACAAATATTTATTAACGTCTGAATGCGATACATGTCCGGTAAAGTGAACAGTTCGCACTGATCGTTTATCTAGTAGTTTTTCTATTTTTTTAATAGGGCCTTTCCCAAGTATATAAAGGCTGGCCTGAGGTAATTGAGCATGTACCAGGTTCCACGCTTTCACGAGTTGATAAATACCCTTATTCTCTGATAATGCACCGGTAAATACCACCCGTCCTTTAATTTTTTGACCTTTCTGATTAGCTACAGTCGTATCAATGCCATTATATAATATAGTTACAGGTTTTTTATACTCAAGATAGGCGGCCGTTTTTTGGGCAGTGTATTTGCTCACGCTAGCTACCGCTGTCGCCTGCTTCAGCAGGTCGTGTTCCATTTGCCATATATGCTCTGGCAGTGGTAGGTTGTTCTCTTTAGAGGAATAGGTTATATTGCCATGTAACTTTACAATAACCGGCACTGGTAGAACCGGGAATGGAATGTATTTTCTTGTATAACGCATATAGTCGTTATAATCGGGCATTTCTACCAGTTCTATTTTGTGTTTTATTATCAGGTTTTCCAGGAAAGCACGGTACTTTATCATACCGTTCTTTATATCCCGCTCATACAAGCCTGTTGATTTTAAAATTTTATTGGTCGCATTTATCCCGAAACTGTTTACATTTTTCACCCCGTTTACTGCAAGGCGCCTCCTGTATCGGTAAACGATCACGCCGTTATCATTCAGTTCATTTTCTCCTCCGTACCACCAATCATAATATCCGGCTACTACCACATGGTGTCCTTTGCGCACAAGGGCACGCGCCTGTTGACGCACTATGGTGCCTATGCCGCCATGTGGCCCGGGAGGGTATTCATCGCATAGGTATAATATATTCATCGCAGAAAGGTTCTTAGCACCACAAGATGCTTTTTATTTATAAAACGCAGCAGCACTGATAACAGGACATAGATACATAAGGAAACGGTGAGATGCATTAGTATCGTATGAGTAAGATATCGCCCCGCATAATAGGCACCTATAGAAAGTGCGCTGAATGTTACTAATGGGGTAAGTGAAAACTGTAGGATTTTCTGCCTGCTTATCAAAAAATAAACGATCACCTGTGCTATATTACTTGCAAGATAGGCAATGGCCGCACCAGTGCCTCCATACTTGGGTATCAGTATTAGGTTTAGCACCAGGTTAATAATAGCCGAAGCAATAGTGTTATACAGGACAGCCTTGTACATGCGGCGCGAAAAGCACAGTGTCCACAACAGGTTAATAATAAATTGTAGCGGTACACATAGGGAAAGGATAAGCAGCTGCAGGCTGTTGGATGCGCCATACTTGCCCTGGGTAAGGGTGCCAACCCAGCTGGCCCACACTATATTCATGCATAAGGGGATGCATGCTGCTACAAACATTTGTATTGCAAACACCTGGTTTACAAACAAAGTTTTGGCCGCATCTATCCTGTTTTCGTAGGCCAATAATCTTGCAAAACGGGGCAGTATCACCGGTGCAATAATAATGACAGGCAAGCGGGCTATCTCGTATGCTTTATAGGCAAAACTATAATCGGCTGTGGCGGCAGCCGTGCTGATAAGGCCCAACAGTATCCAGTCCATACGGGACAAGCTCGTGTCAAAAATAACTGCGGCAAACTGCGGCAATGATTCCTTCACCAGTTTTTTATAGGCGATCAATTTAAAACGGAATGTAAATGCTGTTTTACGTAGCACATAAAAAAGCAAGGCGGCTACTTCTAAAGCTGCGCATATCAGCAGGATGGTTATTACAGTGGGGATGGTGAGCACCTTTGTTTTTACCACCATATACACCAGCAATATCTTCAGCAGGTTGCTGATCACAGATATGATGCCGTAGGGAGTAAACTTTTCCCGGGCATTGAGGTACTGGCGTAGAGGCGAGCCTATATACATTATTGCCTGCGCTGTAAAGAACCACGGAAGATATTTAAATTCTGTATTGTCTTTTATGATATACCCGATTGTAAAAAGGATAGCTGATGTAATGACCGAACCTGCAATTGCATGAAAAAAATAGGCTGCGGCCGGCCATTGCGAGGAGGTAGATGCCGCTACCCTGCGTACCATAACCTGCTCCATGCCAAAGCTGAGCAAGGTGGTAAGAAATAATGCTACCGCATTGCTCCAGTTAATGATACCAAAGCCTGATTTATCAAGATATAAGGAGGTTATATAAAAGAATACTGCCCCTAATACCTGTACGGCTATAGCCTGTAAGCCGGAAGAAAAAAAGTGAGCAAGCAGTTTATTTTTCAAATTGGATATGGCTATGGTGCTGACAAATTTACTCTTAAAACAACTACATTTGTCAACATGCTGAAGGCAAAATGGTTATCGCAGACGCTACAGTATGCACTGTGCATAGTAGCATTCGCTATACCATTTCCATTTATCTGCAGCACTTTGGCGCTGCTGCTTTTATGTGCTGTATGGCTTTTGCAATGCCGGCCTGCTGCTACGCTCGCTAACCTTGGTAAACGAAAAGCTTTGTGGCCGTGGCTCTTGTATTATATCCTTCTTGCGGTCAGCTATACCTACAGCATTAATAAGTACGATTCTTTATTTGACCTGCAATCCAAGCTAAGCCTTTTTGTACTCCCTGTTATTATAGGTGCAGGTATGGTTATAGAGAAGGCTGTTTTTAGAAAGGTATTGCTCTCTTTTACTATAGGTGTGGGGGTAATAGCCATCTATTGTCTGCTGCGCAGTACGTGGATATGGCAGCAAACCCAACAGACCCAGCAGTTTTTTTACCACGATCTGATAGGCCCCCTTGATGCTAATGCGGTGTACCAGGCATGGTATGCAATATTCTCCTTGTCTATTCTTTTGCTTTACCCACGCGAAGTACGCAATAACAGGACAAAGATTTTCCGTATTGTATTTTTCTTTATCCAATTCCTGTTCTTTGTATTGTTATCATCTAAAACTTTGATCCTGCTTTTTTGTTTAGTAGTGATACCTGTGTATATACGGCAATTGTATAAAAAAGGCAAACTCTCCATTGCCCCGATCCTAGCTATTGTAAGCGGCGTTCTATTAATGGCCTTATTACTTGTAAAAACCCATAATCCTATAAAACAACGCTATGAAGATATATTAGACAAAAACATACAAGATGCGCTCCGTAAAGACTATCACCAAAATTCTCCGTTTTTCAGCAATCTAACTCTTCGGTTGTTTGTATGGAGGGTAGCTATAGAAAATATAAAAGAGCATAAACTGTGGTTAAAAGGCTCTGGCAATGGTAGCGTAAAGGAATTACAGAATAAGAAAATATCAGAATACGGTATTTATGATATTTATAACTACAAACATCCCTCCCCAATTAGAAACATGAATATACATAATATGTATCTTCAGTCTTTGTTTATGGTCGGCGTCGGCGGATTAATTTGTTTCCTTTTAATTTTATTCCTGCCTCTCTTTCTTCCTGTTACCCGAGCTACGGGTAGTATATTTTTCTGTTTTTTTGTAATATCCATCTTCTTTATGGCGCAGGAGTCTGCATTACAAACGCAAGCGGGTATTGTATTCTTCTCCTTTTTCAGCGCTCTTGGATGGAATATATATTATGAAAATAAAAAATTACAATTACCTTAAATGCTTTGTCTTTTCTAGGTAAAATAAATTTCACATCTTTGCATTCTCAAATTTTTGACACGGTTTTTGCTGTAAATAGTTAATCAGCAGACTATTATCAATTAATGGAACACCCTTTTGTAATTAATTTTCCGAAGGAGCAGCGACAGGAAAGCGCTTCGTCGGAAATAACAGAAATGCGTACGCTCTTGAGTGAGCTAGATCACCGCTATATGATGTATGAGCCTTCCTCATACTATTATACGGCCAAAAGAGCTATGGATATTACCATATCCTTATTTTTTATGGCCTTAATAATGTCATGGTTGTTACCTATAGTTGCGTTGCTGATAAAAATTACATCAAAAGGCCCTGTATTCTTCAAACAAAAACGTACTGGTTATAAAGGGATCGAATTCGATTGTTTCAAATTCAGGACAATGTATGTAAATGCCGATGCTGATATAAAGCAAGCAGTAGCCGATGACAAAAGGATTACTCCTATCGGGAGGTTTTTGCGCATAACACATATAGATGAAGTTCCGCAATTCTTAAATGTATTAATAGGCGATATGAGCATTGTAGGCCCGCGTCCGCACATGCTCTATCACACTAGTTATTATGCAGAGCACATTCCTTACTATAACCTGAGGCATGAAACACCCCCTGGTATGACGGGTATGGCGCAGGTGAAAGGGTATATAGGAGAGATAAATATGACCCGTGAACTGCGTAAGCGTGTGCAATGGGATATTTATTACCTGAAGCACAGGAGCGTATGGATGGATATAAAGATCATCATGACTACTTTTGCTCATGTAGCGCTTAAGATGGTAGGCCTGCAGCCTAAGCGCAACGCCTAACTGTATTTGTATTCTTTCTGCAATTTTTGGTGGTTAGCGTATTTTCTGCTACTTTTTCGTGAAATACTCCACCATGCCACTTATTATCACCGCTACAGATTTTTCTGATATCGCCGGTAAAGCAGTTGATTATGCCTGCCGGTTAGCTACAGATATGGGCATAGGCGTTACTGTCCTGCATTCATTTGTTATTCCTGTCAATTTCAGCGATGCGACTATGCCGGTACTACCACTTGATGAAATCCAGAAGATAGCTGAGGAGAAGATGGCCGAAGTGATAAGCGGGCTAAAAGATACATATCCGGTCACAGAGATAAAAGGAAAGATACTGTATGGCGATATACTTGATTGCCTGCAGGAATATACAGATAAAGAGGAGCAGCCATGGGCTATAGTACTAGGCAATGATTCCGGTACTGATAGCGACATGTGGCTGGGCAGTACATTGCTAACAGCTATGAGATCACTTGACTATCCTGTAATAGCAGTACCCCCTGTTGCTTCTTATAATCCTGTACATAAGATCTGTTTTGCCTGCGATTATAATGATAATAATACTGTTGCCACAGCCCAGGCTATAGCCGATATGGTACTGCCTGCCGGAGCGGAGCTACATGTGCTGCACGTAGGCGATAGTAAAGAAATAAACAATGAGTATGTAAGTACCTGGCAACAGCATCTGGAGCCACTAAGCCCGCAGTATCACTTTACAGATAACAGGGAAACAGATAAGGCAATAGATAAGTTTGCCGAAGATAATAGTATGGACTGGTTGATGATAGCACCCCATCATCATTCTTTTCTACAAGGCTTGTTTCAGCACGATCATACCAAAGCACTGGCACGCATTACACATCTGCCGATAGTAGCAGTGCATGGCAGAGCAGAAAACAGGAGAGAAAAGGAGTGATCAGAGTGTATTGGGCTTTCTGGAACGGAAATAATTCCTGATCCCTTTGTAGCCAAATTCTACAGCTTTCCATTTCAGGTAACCGCCTAATACTTCAAAAGCTACCTTGAATAATAAATTGCCAGACTGTTTAGGCCTGCTGTATGTTTCGCGTTTGGAGTTACCAAATAAACGGATGATGGAAGGTGCAAATTTCAGAATGGCGCCTATGCGTGATTCGGCACCTATTAGCGATAAGGCAATTTTTAAAGGACCTGATTCATTTGCTGTTCCCTTCTCTTCTTCCTTATCATCACTTTTCCCGAAAGAAAAAATATCTTCCAGCGTATTCTTTTTTGCAGCGCGTTTCAGCATCTGCTTTTCTAGTTGCAATTGCTTTATGCTGCTAATGTTTTTAGGGTAGAGTTTCATCGTGGAAATTCTTTATCCTCGTCATAATTATCACCCTCGCCTGTGTTCTTAATTACATCATCGGTAATTGACCTTACAAAAATGCTGGAGAAGAAATTGATCACAGAGCGTTTGCAGGCAATGCACACGATCATTAATACGAGGTAAACGCCTACAGTAAGAAAGCGGCCTGCTACACGGCTGTTCAGCAAGTCTGTAAAATACTCTGACAGGGCGAAGCCAACAAATAGGAGCATCGCAAAGCCACAGAATAGTATTACAAGCAAAAAGGCAAAATTGCCCAATATGCTGGATACACGCTCTACAATATCGAGTTGCAATAAACGGAGGTGTACCTGTAAATACCGGGCAATTTTTTCTTTTATTTCCTTGATAACATTCATGCTACTTGCTTAAGCATTATAAATTTCGTGTTCAAGGTCCTGACCTTTCTTAGCGAATTTTGTTTTCAGGCTGCTAAGGTTGTCTTTCAGCTTGTCAATAGTTTCCTGACGTTTGTCTTTGTCGGTAGCAAGTATGTAACCAACAGCAGCGCCTACGGCAGCGCCGATCAGTAATGTAGCAACAGTTTTTCCGGTGTTTGCCATGATGAAAATATTTAAGATGTATGTAAATGGTATTTCAGGATAAAATTAATAAATATCATGCCATTGTCATGCCGTGGCAGGATTTTAATACTTAGATAATACCATAATTACCGGCGCAGATACATGCTCAATATCATCAGGATCAAACAGTTTATCTTTCTGGCGCTTATCATCGGGTTGGCCTGTACGCTTGCCTGGCAGATAAGGAACTACATGCCGGGTGTGCTTGGTGCCATCACGCTCTATATCCTTATGCGCTCCTATTACTTCAAGCTAACTGTAATAAAGAACTGGAAAAAGTGGCTTGCTGCTATTGTATTCATCATCATCACTATCATCATATTTGTAGTGCCCATTACACTGCTCATACAGCTGCTGCTGCCAAAACTGCAAGCCATAGCAGGCAACCCCGAGAAGATAGATGGCACATTGCGGGTACTTACCGGCAAGCTGCAACATTATGTGCCCGGAGTAGATACCCATTCTTTAAGAATGCAGGAACTTACGAAAAAAGCTGCATCGGCCATACCGACAGTGCTGGGCGCCACGCTGGATCTTGTTATCAATACCTTGCTTGCTTTTTTCCTGCTGTATTTTATGCTCATAGATGGGCGTAAAATGGAGCGGAACATACACAGCTTCCTGCCGCTGAACGGGGAAAATGTGGAACACATATGGGAGGCTACAAGGGTAATGGTAGTATCTAACGCTATTGGTATACCGGTGCTGGCAGCGGCACAGGCGTTTACGGCAGCCGTTGGGTACTTCATATTTGGTGTGGAAGATCCTTTGCTGTGGGCAGTGATAACGGGTATGTTCTCCTTATTCCCGGTAGTAGGCACCACGCTTATATGGGTGCCCATATCATTGCTACTATTCTCCCAGGGGCATACGTGGCAGGGCATAGGGCTGCTGCTGTATGGCGGCATAGTGATCGTAAACTTTGACCATATACTGCGCTTCACGCTGCTGAAAAAAATAGGTAATGTGCATCCGGTCATTACTATAATGGGTGTGTTTGTGGGGGTACCCCTGTTTGGTTTTATGGGCTTTATTTTCGGGCCATTGCTTATCTCTTACCTGCTATTGCTGGTAGAGATATACAGAGTGGAATTTTCGCGGGGAAATAATAATAATGAGCAGATCGTAAGCAGTACACCCCCCTCATCCCAAACTCCCGGCGAGTAGCTATTTTTTGTAGTACCGGCTGCCTTCCAGGTATTCCTGCACCGCATCGGGCACTATATATTTTATAGACTTTTTCTGCTTTAGCTGTTCGCGTATGTAGGTAGCCGATATCTGCAGCTGTGGGGCATCCAGCACCTTTATATCAGCGCCGTATGTTTCTGTTATTTCGAACCCGGGGCGCATATATATGATAAAGGAGTATTGCTTTATCAGCGCTTCGTAATTCTTCCACCGGTGTATATTCTGAAAGCTATCGGAGCCCATGATGACTGAAAAACGCTCAAGCGGAAATTTTTCTGTGAGGTAGGTAAGCGTATCTATAGTATAGGATGGCTTGGGCAGGTGAAACTCCACATTGCTGGCACGGAAACCTGGATTGCCTTCTATAGCAAGGTTTACCAGGTGCAGTCGGTCGTACTCATTAAGCAGCGAGTGGGAATCCTTCAGCGGGTTGTGCGGCGACAGCACAAACCATATCTTATCAATATCGCTGTGTTCAATAACGTAATTAGCAACTATAAGGTGGCCTGTGTGTATAGGATTGAAGCTGCCGAAATATAACCCGATGTGCATGTGGCAAAACTATGTGGATTTATGATTGGAGGGCTATGATTTTTGAGTTAAGGGTAAATGTTACATTCTGCATAAAATAAAGTAGGAGAGTTTTTGGGTGGTGGTGAGCTGGGAGCTATGCCTGTAAGCATTATTTCATTTTTTTAAAATGTTACATAATGTCGCATTACCTCCCATTGATGATTTTGGTATAGGCTCTATATTGTTGTGGGTTTTTAGTTAATAATTATAGGGTTAGTATTCATCTTTATGCCGGGTGCAAAGTACTAACGGAAAAAGATTACAGCAACTAAAAAAAGCATGGTACCACAGAAAAGCGTAGTATGGTAAATAGTTTATGAAATGAAGATTTCCTGTGTTGAAGGCGAGAGAAGGGGCCCTTTATTAAATGTGTATATTCATATTCCTTGTAAAAAACCTCAAATAGTCAGCTCCACCCATATTTTATCCGCGTCTTTTTTGCGGATGCTGAGGTAGTAGCCTGCTATCTGTATGGCCATTGGGTCGCCCATGGGGGCTATCATCTGTACCGATACCGGTTCGCCCGGTATGCAGCCCATCTCCATTAGTGTCAGTTGAAAATCGCTCTCCTCATGGTTCCTTATTATGGCCTGCCTGCCTGCCGGTAACTGAGACAGCCGTACTACACCCTCTGCTTGCGCATTCATACCACAAAAATACGACGAATACCACCACCGAAAAAATATGCGACCTTTGCGCCTTAGATAAACAGAATGCCTGCAAGGTTTTATGAACAGGAAGTAAAGGCCGGACTGAAGTACCGCAGAAAACTTTCTGCCTTTCTTGATGCGCTGGTGCATAATGTGGCAGATGGCGTGGACAGGGCCACACTCACCTATATATTTTGTAACGATGCGTACCTGCTGCAAATGAACCAGCAATACCTGGACCATGATACATTTACCGATATCATTACATTTGATATGAGTGATGCAAAGAATGTACTGACGGGAGAGATATACATCAGCACCGATCGGGTGGCTGATAATGCCGTAAAGTACAGTACCACTTATGAGGCAGAACTGCACCGGGTTATATTTCATGGGGCACTGCACCTGTGCGGCTATAAAGACAAGAAAGAAAGTGATAAAAAGGAAATGCGCAGGATGGAAGATGAATGCCTGCAAATGTATTTTAAAGACTGAAGTATGCAGATAGAGATACTATATGAAGACGCTGACCTGGTAATTGTGAACAAGCCCGCAGGAGTACTGGTAATACCCGACCGCTTTGACAGCACCCTGCCATCTATGGATAAGCTGGTGGCTGCAAAGATAAAACACCCGATATGGATAGTACACCGCATAGACCGCGATACGAGCGGCGCACTATGCTTTGCTAAAAACGAAGCGGCGCATAAATACCTTTCGGGCCTCTTCCAGGATCGGCATATGAATAAATATTATGTAGGCCTGGTAAATGGCCGTGTGGTGCCCGAGGAGGGAACTATAGACAAACCCATAATAGAGCACCCGGTAATAAAGGGCAAGATGATAACTGCCAAAAAAGGGAAGGCATCGGTTACAGACTACAAGGTACTAGAGCAATGGCCGCTGTATTCGTTAGTGGAGTTCAGGCTGCATACGGGGCGCACCCACCAGATACGCGTACACATGCAATCGATAGGCAACTCACTGGTTGGCGATGAGCTTTATGGCGATGGCGTACCATTTTTTCTTTCGTCCATAAAAAGAAAATACAATCTGTCTGATAAAAAGGAAACGGAAAAACCATTGCTAAGCAGGCTGGCGCTACATGCCTACCGATTGGAATTTACCAAAGAGGATGGTACCGAAATAAAAGTACAGGCCCCCCTGCCCAAAGATATAGCCGCCTGTGTGAACCAGCTGAATAAATGGAGCAAGTAGTGCTCATTACTCACTTTTTCTTATGGATGGCATCTTTAAGTTTATCCCTGTCCGACTTAGGCGTACATGCATACAACTGAAGTAGCATAATAATGAGAATAAAGGATAAAAATTTCATAACCTATCTATTGTAGCAATATCACGGAGGCAGACCTAAAATTAAAAAAGCCATCCTGAAAAGGATGGCTTTTTCTCAAAAAGTTGAGCTAAAACTATTTCTTCATTTTAGTTTCAGTAGTAATAGTTGTTTTGGTCACCATTTTCTTGGCAGTATCTTTAGTAGAAGCCATAGTCTTAGATGTATCCGCCATAGCAGGAGCTGCAGGAGCTGCAGGAGCTGCTGTCATAGTGTCAGCAGGTGCTGGTGCTGGTGTAGCCATAGTTGCTGTAGAATCAGTAGTGCTGGTGTTTTCAGAACTGCTGCTACCACATGATGCAACGAAAAGGCCCATAGAAAGAGCAAGGATGCTAATTTTAATGAATTTCATAAAATTTCTTTTTTTAGATTGTTAATTACCCATTTATACCAGGAACAAGAAAAGGTAACCCTGTAATGAGAAATATTTTCTAAAAAAGTTGCACCGTACAATTTATCTGCTTTTATAAGCCATAAATAGATGGGTATTTATTAAATTTGATGACCCGGTGAGCACAGTCTCATAATTCTTTAGGAATAAGGGTTACTTTTTGACTGAAAAAGGATTAATATTTTGAGTGTTATTGCGCTACATAGTGAAGAGTATATGCTTGCCGCCCTCGCAAAGGGTGAGCGGGTAGCTACAGAGGAGATATATAACCGGCATGCAGATACAATTTGCAGGTGGGTAAAAAAGAATGGCGGCGACAGCACAGATGCGGATGATATATACCAGGAAGCAATGGTAGTGCTCTTTGAAAAGGCCCAGAACGAAGACTTCAGGCTGACGTGTAAAATAGGTACTTACCTGTTTGCCGTAAGCAAGCACCTGTGGTACAAGAAACTACAGCAGCGCCAGAACCAGCCTTCTGAATTATCGGGCGATAGTGATGAATGGCACGATAAGGGGTATGAAGACGATGTAAATACCCACCATGAACGGGAAGCGCACTACGAACAGATGGATGCGGCGCTGGACCAGCTTGGTGAACCATGCAGTTCTTTATTAAAAGCTTTTTATCACAGGGATAGAAGCATGACGGAGATAGCGGCAGAATTCGGGTACACCAACCCGGAGAATGCCAAGACACAAAAATATAAATGCCTTACGCGCCTTAGAAAGATATTCTACGGTGTACAGGCCAAATAACAAAGACAATGCAGGACGGAAATCATATATGGGCGATTGCGGAGGAGTATGTAGCGGGAACAATAACGGAGGCTGCCGGTGCAGAGCTGAGCAACCGCCTGCAAACCGATGTGGAATTTGCTGCATCATTTAACGAATGTGTGAACCTGCTACGCTCTATGAAGGGTGCAGCTACACAGGCGCACTTCAGGGGCACGCTGAAGGATGCCGCGCAAAAGCATAACGCTGCCCGCAAAACCATACCGCTGCGTACCCACTACTGGCGTACCGGTGCCATAGCGGCAGGGGTAGCCTTGCTTACATCGGCCTGCGCGTTTCTTTCATTCAGCACACACAACAAGAGCAATACCAACCAATACAGTGTACTGCGCCACGAGATAGAAAATATAAAACGCTCGCAGACGCAGATCATCAGGAACATCAACAGGCAGAATGCTGCCGGTAATACACCCACTGCTGCGGTAAAATACAGTGGTACGGGCTTTGCACTAAATAACGAAGGCTATCTTGTTACCAACTATCATGTGGTAGATGGTGCAGATTCTGTATACATACAAAACCAGAAGGGCGATTACTACAAGGCTATTGTAAAAGCCTTTGACCCTAATACTGATATTGCAGTGCTGAAAGTAGAAGATGAGCATTTCCGGTTTGCCAAAGGGGATGTACCCTACACCTTTACCCAGGGTAAAACAGGCCTGGGCGCACATATATATACTGTAGGCTATCCTGATGACGACATGGTGTATAATGAAGGCTATATAAGTGCCAACAATGGCTACCAGGAAGATTCTATGCAATACAGGATGGAACTGCCTGCTGATCCCGGACAGAGCGGTGCGCCTGTGCTGGATGCTAGTGGCAACGTAATGGCCATAGTAACTGCCAAAGGCAACCAGAGCGGGGGCAGCACATATGCTGTTAGCTCTAAGGCATTACTACAGTTGTTGCATTCCATGCCCGCCGACGAGCGCATCAGCCTGCCGCATACCAACAGGATGGGTAGACTGGACCGTGAAATGCAGATACAGAAGCTGGCACAATATACCTGCTCTGTGAAGGTGTATAAAAAATAACTTGTATTTAAATACTGATATAAAAGCAGCATTGGTATGCTGCTTTTTTTATTATGAGTAATTGGCCCAGCTAGGGTATAGCAGCAATCCGCTTTTATATTGTGTTCGTAATTAATTTACCTTTGCGCCCTGCAACTGAAGAACCGTGAGCTTTATAAAGAACCTGATTGCCAGTAGAAAAGACCCGCAGGCCCGTATGGCCTTCACAGATCATATAGAAGATCTGCGCTGGCATATAGTCCGCTCGCTGGCAGTGGTAATAGTTGCGGCCATTGCAGTTTTTATAAAAATAGAGTGGATTTTCGAGCACATCATACTAGGCCCTGTACATCCTTATTTTATCTCTTACAAATGGTTTTGCGAGCTGGGCCATTTATTGCACATAGATGCCCTTTGCCTGAAGGATGTAAAAATAAAATTCCAGAATACAGAGCTTGCAGGGCAGTTCGTAATGAGCCTCTCTGTATCCATGGCGCTGGGCTTTATCATGGCTTTCCCCTATGTGCTGTGGGAATTCTGGCGCTTTATAAAACCTGCACTGAAACCTAGAGAAGTAAAGTACGCACGGGGTATGGTGTTCTGGTGCTCGCTGCTTTTCTTTTCGGGTGTATTGTTCTCCTATTACATCATAGCCCCTTACACAATCAATTTCTTCGGCAGCTACCAGCTAAGCCCCGAATTCCAGAATATCATTACCATGGACAATTATTATGATACCATGAGTGACCTTATTTTGGGTATGGGTATCGTATTTGAGCTGCCAATGATCGTTTACTTCCTGTCGCGCATTGGTATCCTTACCCCTATGCTCATGCGCTCTAAACGCAGGTACGCTATACTGATACTGCTGATACTGGCAGAGGTGATAACCCCGCCCGACTGGTTCAGTTGTTTCCTTGTATTTATACCTTTGTATATACTTTACGAACTGTCCGTTATTATAAGTGCGCGCGCGTACAACGAACGCAAGAGAAAACAAGCACTGAAAGACGCGGATGCAAATGATTAATATGCAAACGACCTTTGATAACAGCCAGCCCCTGGCAATAGGGGCAGACCATGCGGGGTTTGAATATAAAGAAGCCCTGAAAAAAATGCTGGCAGATGCCGGGTGGAATGTTGTGGATAAGGGAACCTATAGTACAGACAGTACAGACTATCCTGACTACGCACACCCGGTGGCACAAATGGTAGCGGAAGGCAATGCCGCAGTGGGCGTGCTGATATGTGGAAGTGGCGAAGGCGTATGTATGACGGCCAACAAGCACGAAGGTGTACGGGCTGCACTCTGCTGGAATGAAGAGGTGGCATCGCTTACCCGCCAGCATAATAACGCCAATATCATTTGTCTGCCTGCACGCTTTGTAAGCATAGAGCTGGCGGAGAAGATGGTAAATATTTTTCTATCTACTGCATTTGAAGGCGGGCGCCATGAGCGCAGGGTAGAGAAGATGGCGCTGTAGGAAGGACTATGGCTGTGAAAGGTCGAACCTGCCCTCTGTTATATGTACAACGTTTCCTGTAGAATTGACAGCATCAAAAGCAAAGGTGCCGGAAAGGACACTTTTAGTAAAATATTCTACTGATACATATCCGGAATGGGTTGAGTCGCAAACAAAAGTATTATCGCCACTTGGTATGGTGCCATTGGTATAATCTGAAAAACTTGCTGCGTTGGGATAGTTAAAGGTGAACGTATAGCTTCCCGTAATAGTTGGATAATTTTTTACTGCCTGTTCGATATCGATCCTATAGTGAGGATGCTCACTATGGCTTGCTATTACGAGATCGGTATCATAAAATAAAATCCCATATGAGCCCTCTCCCCAGCTTCTTGCATCACCATCTACAATAACAGCTTTACCATTAACCTTGAACGCAACTATGTTAGTGCCATTGTGCGTAACTGCAGGATACGGAATGCCAGATGATTTGAAACAGCCATTGGCTATCAGTAAAATACCAGTTAATACCAACAGATTTTTCATAAGACAAAAGTGGTCTTATGAAATGAAAGTTTTATTGACAATTATCAAGATTTCTGTCTTTACAGGTAATTAACTAAGATTAAGTTTGTTTAAGTTTTCCTTCTTAGGAAACGATGGAAGCAATGAATAAATTTGGAATTACAATTCATTTACCATGAAAAAAAGTATTCCTGTTTTCCTGTTCCTTTTTGTCATTACGCTGAGCGCATTTGGTAATAGTTACTATCTTTTCCAACGTACCACTGGTACCTATGCAGAGTTGAACGGAGATACTGCTGTCAATCCCATCACCACCTCACCCGGTACGAGCTATCAGTATAGCGTCCTAAATGGCGATATATTCACTTTGTTCAATATCAGCTACCCACTCGATGGTGTGCATAACTCGCTTATCTTCTCTACAGATGGATCCATTGGCCTGGAGACCGATACCTCTTTCATCATATTTGATGGCATGTTCACGTACCTCGATTCCATAGATAATACATCAAAGGTTTCTTACAAGGTAGAAGGATCTGGCAATAATAAAATATTGAAAGTGCAATGGAAGAACCTTGGTCTGCGCGGCGGCCCTACAGGCAATTATGTAAATGTGCAAATGTGGCTCTATAAGGCTACAGGCGTACTCGAGGTACACTATGGCCCCTCATCTGCAAACAATGCTACCGGTTATGATGATGCTACCGGACCTAATGTAGGTGTCTTCCACAGCAACGAAGATTTTTCGGTGATGTATGAAAAAATATGGCTGAACGGTACCCCATCTGCCATAACTATCGACTCGATGCATAATACCAGTTTTGCCGCACTGCATGGTGTGCCTGCCAATGGTGAGGTATATGTTTTCAGCCCGCGTAATCTGGCAGTAGAACAAACATCCATAGCTCATACATTCAGTATTTATCCTAATCCTGCGTCAAATGAATTGACCCTAAAAAAAATAAACTCCTATACAGGACCTATCAACCTCACACTCTCTGATATTACAGGCAGGGTACTTAGCACTACGGTATTGAGCGCCGCAGATAATTCAGTAAGCATTAATACTACTGCTATTACCAGTGGCCTGTACATTCTTACCGCTACCACCTTAGGCAGTAGTGAGTCACAGGCCATAATTGTAGGACATTGATTATTCCTCTATAAACCCAGCATTCAATATATGCTTGGCTATCTGCACGGCATTGGTGGCGGCACCTTTGCGCAGGTTATCGGCTACTATCCAGCAGTTGAGCGTATTAGGCTGTGAGTAGTCGCGGCGTATGCGGCCGACGAATACTTCGTCCTTACCTGCTGCATCCAGCGGCATGGGGTAGGCATTCATTTTGGGGTTATCTATCACTATTACACCGGGGAAGTTAGAGAGTATCTCGCGCACGTCATTCTCTACAAAGTTTTTTGCGAACTCTATATTCACGCTTTCGCTGTGGCCGCCCATTACCGGTACACGTACAGTAGTAGCCGTAACCCGTATACTGTCATCACCCATTATCTTACAGGTCTCCAGCACCATTTTCATTTCTTCCTTAGTGTAGCCGTTCTCCTGGAATACATCTATATGCGGTATCACATTCAGGTCTATACGGTGCGGGTATACGCCATGCCCATTGCCACCGGCGCGCTCATCCATCAGTTCGCCTACCGCTTTTTGTCCTGTGCCGGTTACCGATTGGTAAGTGCTTACTACTACGCGGCGTATGCCATACTCCAGGTGCAGGGGTTGTAATACCATTACCATTTGTATAGTAGAGCAGTTAGGGTTGGCAATGATGAGGTCATCTCTGGTTAGTACATTCCCGTTTACTTCAGGTACTATCAGTTTCTTGGTTGGGTCCATACGCCATGCAGAGGAATTATCTACAACATAGCAGCCCACCTCAGCAAACTTAGGTGCCAGTTCTAATGATATGCTGCCCCCTGCCGAGAACAAGGCTATGTGCGGCTTACGTGCTATGGCTTCGTCGGCCGATACCACAGCAAATTCCTTACCCTTGTACTTAACCTTCGTGCCTACGGAGCGTGCAGACGCTACAGGTATCAATTCGGTAAGGGGAAAGTTACGTTCCTCCAGTATTTGCAACATGGCACTTCCCACCAGTCCGGTGGCGCCAACTACAGCTACGCGCATATCAGGTAATTACAATTTGCGCAAAGGTAAGCGATAGAAAATAAATTGAATGAACGACTAACGATTATGATGACTCGATCAGGCACTCCTGGTGTACAGCCATGCCCACCAGATAAGTGGTATTTGCAACGGCAGGCGAACTATTGCAATCCATAGTCGTTTGTCATGATTGTGATATTGGTCTACCGCCATTTGTACATTAGCAGGGAAGATCGCTATGAGTAATACAATTAGCCCCCAGGCTGCAATAACACGGGTACCAGATGGTAGCAGCAGTAATCCAAGTAATATCTCCAGCACACCGCTCCCGTAAACAATTTGTAAATGCCAGGGAAGATAACGTGGCATAATGCGGGTATAGACAACCGGGTGCACAAAATGATTGATGCCCGCCGCTACATACAGGGCTGCCATCAGGTAAAGAAAAAATAAACGCATAGGCCAGGGGTAAAGATCACCTTATTGTGTAGAACGATAAGGTAGTACGGTGTTATCAACTATAATTATATGCTGCCGGAAAGTAAATCTTGGATTTTGATAAAAGGGCTGCGTATGGTTATCTATATATACCTGTTCCAGTTTTTGTATCTCCGAAAGGCTGGCCGGCAGGTAGAGTGCGCCGCAATAGGCTACATCCAGTTCCTGCAGGTTGATGCAGTTACCGATAGACTCCGGTATCTCTGTAAGACTGTTGTGTGCAAGGTAAAAGAAATGAAGATTTTGAAGTGCCCCTAAATTACGAGGTATGGAGGTTAGCCTGTTT
Source organism: Taibaiella sp. (assembly GCA_013815385.1). Lineage (GTDB taxonomy): Bacteria > Bacteroidota > Bacteroidia > Chitinophagales > Chitinophagaceae > JACDGL01. Next base: position 171,987 of record JACDGL010000006.1, read on the forward strand.
TCGCATACATCCAACAGGCTTAGTTTACTCAGCGAGGTTACCTGGTCAGGTAAAGTTTCCAGCTTATTAAATGAGATACGCAAGCGCTCCAGTTTTTGCAGACGGCCTATAGCTGATGGCAGCATGGCTAATTTATTGCCTGCTACATCCAGCTCGCGAATGGCGGAAAGATAAAAAAGGGAATCAGGCAGCTCCGTTAACCTATTATAACTGATGGAAAGCCATTCCAAGCTGTGCAGGCTGACTATTGCAGCAGGTATTTCGGTAAGGCGGTTCTGGAAAAGGTTCAGCTTTTTCAGCTTTGCGCAGCGAAAGAGTGAGGGCGGCAGATGCGTGATGTAGTTATTGCTAAGGTTCAGTTCCTCCAGGTTAGGGAACTTATCCAGTATGTCGGGTATAGAATCTACCCCGCTGAAGGTAAGGTTGATGATCCGTACATGATAACGTTCTTTAAGGGCGCGGTCCCAGTTCTTATACACACCATCGGCCTGCGCACTGCTTTGTATCAGCAGCAGGCAAAAAACCAGAATATAACCGGAACGGCGCATACCTAAATATACGAAAATGGAATAGGATATACTACCTGTTCATTTCTTTGTATTCCGCATTGGTCATTATCTTATAGTCGGCGGGGATACGGAAAAGGGAATTTTCTATAGGCGCATCCAGAATCTTGACTAACGTAAAAGATAGTGTTGTACCATCTGCGTTGGTGTAGGTAAAAGCCAGCGGCAGATGTTTGATACCAGGGAAACGCTCATAAATACGAGGGTTGGTAAGCAGCCATTTCCGGGTATAGATCACGGTACCCTTGCTGCCGTCTTTGTAAGTGATCTTAGCCCGCTCACCCGGCAGGCCATTGATGGTGCTATCGCCTGCTACATCATCAAGGTCGTAATTTTCGTACACCCTGTTCTTTTTTGCCAGGTCGGCATTGTTCAGTTGTATGGCATACTTCTTATCAGGCGTTATTTTCAGGGAGTACACACTGTTGTCGTTGCCGTTGTACACAAGCACATCATCATAGCCCTTATTCAGCTTCAGCTCCTGGCGCATTTCCTTGTCCTTTATATTAATGGTGTATATGCCGTAATACCTTTCCATAGCCTTACCTGCTTTGGCTTCAATGCTTACATCGTATACTATGGTGCCCTCGGTAAATTGCTTTTGGGCCAGTGCTTTACCGGTAATTAATAGCAGGAAGAAACAGGGGAACAGGTAGGATCTCATGATCTAATTTACTAACAATATTGCTAATGGTAAAATGAAGTGCCGGCAAAAAAAATCCCTTCCGCTTAGGACGGAAGGGATGTATAAAATAAATAAAAGATTACTGGTGCGTGAATTTGCGCGTAGCTATTACATTGCCATCCACATCTACAAGGCGCATAAAGTAGATACCTGAAGGCATTGTACTGATATCAATACCTGCACTGTTGCCAACTACTTTGTACACACTTACTATACGGCCTATCATATTGTAAAGAGATATGGTCTTCACATTAGATTCTGCGCTGAACACTACATTTACCTGGTTGCGGGCAGGATTTGGATATAAGCTAATCTCGTCATTGCCATTAACATTGTAAACAGCTGCAGGAGCCCTTGTTACCACGAAAGTAACTTTTTTGGTATAACCGGATACCGCATCTGTGAGTTTAGCGGTCAGAAAATGTGTACCTGTTGATGTAGCATTAGTTAGGTTGATTCCCATATGGTAATCAGCCGCAACATGGTAGTGATAAGGTGCAGAAACATAAGTATTGCGTGAAGAACCACCCCACATAGGAAAGCTGGGTGGAGGGTTAAAATAACAAATATTATTATCACAAATACTCAGATTGCTTACAGAGCCCGTAGCCAGCCAGTCAGTAGGAAAATCACATGTATCAACTGTCCATGTTACTCGTACACTATCCCCTATTTTATTACCAGTGATATGGTCGGGTATTAGTAAATCTGAGCTACTGGAAGTGGTTGAGGCCCATACTGTATCTGCCGTAGTAGTAAAAGTAGCCTGCGCATACCCTTTTATCGAAAACATTCCGCAAAATCCTAAGGCAATGAGTAAAAACTTTTTCATCTTCACAATTATAGTTATCTGCAAATTAATGCTTATTTTAAAACATACCAAATCCTATTTATTCGCGTTTACACAAATAAATATTAAGATTTTTTAATGGGTATTGGTGGTCGTATTCACATTGGTGGTATGGGTAGTGCTGTGAGCCACGTGTACCGTTGTATTATGACTGGTAGTTCTATAGCCCCTGGGCTTGTGATGATGGGTAGTGGTGGTATGCGTTACAGTGGCTTTAGGTGTGGTGGTATGGGTACCTGTACTATAGGTAGTGGTTGTTTGGGTGGTTTGTGCACTCAATGCAAGCGCTGTAAACGCAAATAAGCTGGTAACGATCGTCTTTTTCATGTTTCCTGTTTTAGTTTCCTACATACAGTAAAATTATACCAGTGTTTATTGTTGAGCTTTATATCAGCGCGTAGGGCAGTGTTTGAGCAGAGCGTTTATCTTTGCACCATGTTTGCTACCAACACAGTACTAACAAATGCCCTGGAGACCATACAGCTGGAAGCGCAGTCTGTAATAAAGCTGATGCAGTTTGTGAACGGTTCATTTGCCCGTGCAGTGCGGATCATTCACGAAAGCAAGGGGCGGGTGGTAGTATCCGGTATTGGCAAAAGCGCAGTAATTGCCCAGAAGATCGTGGCTACTTTTAACTCTACCGGTACCCCTTCGTTATTTATGCACGCGGCAGATGCCATACACGGCGACCTGGGCATGATACAGCCCGATGATACAGTGATCATCATATCTAAAAGCGGCGAAAGCCCGGAGATAAAAGTGCTGGTGCCTTTCATAAAGAATTTTGGCAACCCGGTTATAGCTATATGCGGTAGCGAAACTTCTTATCTGGCTACCCATGCTGATGTTTTTGTGAACAGCACAGTAGATAAAGAGGCATGCCCTAATAACCTGGCACCCACCACCAGCACCACCGCACAGCTGGTAATGGGCGATGCGCTTGCTGTGTGTCTGCTGAAACTGAAGGGGTTTACCTCTAAGGATTTTGCACGGTTCCACCCGGGCGGAGCCCTGGGTAAGCGGCTGTACCTGCGAGTGGCAGATGTAAATAAGGCAAATGAGAAGCCCCACGTATCGCCCGGTAGTAATATACGGGAGATAATTTATGATATATCAAGCAAGCGGATGGGTGCCACCGTAGTATTAAATAAAGAAGGGGGCATAGAAGGCATAATAACGGATGGCGATATACGCCGCATGCTGGAAAAGCACGAGACCTATGCACACCTGCTGGCAAGCGACATACTGACCCCGGCGCCAAAAACCATAGACGCAGGTGAGTTGGCCGCCTCAGCGCTGGAGCTGATGCAGCAATACGATATTGCACAACTGGTAGTAACGGATAATGGCACCTATGCAGGTATGCTGCACCTGCACGATCTGTTGAGAGAAGGACTGTACTGATTTATTTTATCCTGTCGGGGTCCCGCCCTTGTTGGTGTCCTCACCAACAAGCTCACGAATATTCTTATCTTAGGTTACCAATGTTGATCAAATACGACTGCACCTTCTTCACTGCCACAATATTAGAATGGAAACATGCTTTGGCAGAGGCTGAGGGCAAACAAATCATTACCGACAGCCTGAGCTTTTTGGTAAATGATGGCAGAGCATATGTGAATGCATTTGTAATAATGGATAACCATATCCATTTGATATGGCATATACGTGAACCGCATAACCGTGAAGTAGTACAGAGGGATTTTTTGAGATACACTGCGAGTGAGATAATAAAGCGAATACGGCAGTTAGCCCCTGAGCGGCTTAATGAATATAGGGTAAATGCCGCGGACAGAAAATATCAGATATGGGAACGGAATGCACTGAGTATAGCATTATGGAGCGAAGAGGTGCTTTTGCAAAAAATTAATTACCTTCATCAAAACCCGGTAAGAAAGGGTTTTTGTGAAAGACCTGAAGACTATAAGTATAGCAGTGCCGGGTATTATCTGACTGGCGATAAGAGGTATTCATTTTTAACCCATTTCAGATATGCCTAACCCTTCGCGAGCCTGTTGGTGAGGACACCAACAGTGGCGAAAAAAATATTTTAAAGCATTCGCTATCTCTTTAGTAAGAGCAGCCTAGTCCTGAAGCAGAGACTCCGCTGGGGCGATATTATTGACTCTAATCAACATGAATTTTCAAAAATACTCAGCCTTTAATTCTTGAACTTCCCGATATGATAAATTTAACATGGTAATCAGGTCATGGAAACCAATTAAACCTGACTTACAATATTCAATCAACAGCGGTTTAATTAATACAATGTCATCTGATTTTTTGCGTTGAAAAAATACTTTTCTTTCGCCACCATTTACGAAGTAAATAGTAATACTATTATCGATACCGTTAGACAATAATCCATTTAAGCTGCGAAAGGAGATACCAGTCTCCTGTCCGTCCCAATCATAGAAATAAAATTTGAGTGTTTTTATATCAGTAATTGGAATTGTTTTACTATCAAAAATAATTTTTTCTGGTTTCAGCTGTATTTCTCCTTGAATATAACCTTTTAGCATTTTATGGGTTGAATACCTTGTGAATAGTCTATAAATAAAGTGAATAAAAAATATAAACGCTAAAGACAATCTTAGCACCAAATTAAGTTGCTCGCCAATGGGTAATACTATGACCAAACAGATCGCGCCCATCAGTGTAAAATTAATAGCATCCGGAGTCCAATAAAATTTCTTTACTGGATAGAAAATCGGATATGATATTGCAATTTCAACATTCTCCACGTTATCTCCAATATAACATTTTTCACGGTTTTGTTTCCTACTTCTGCACCCGCTCCGGATTAGCCGATATAAACGCATCCCAAGATGATGCCTTTTTAGCCGACTTCTTCGCGGCCGTTGGTAACTCGCTCTTCAACTCCGGATTACGGTTCTGGTAATGATGGCACAGCGCTACCGCCACGGCATCGGAGGCATCCATAAAGCGTATGTCTTCTGTGAACTTTAAGGTATGCTGCAGCATTACCCACACTTGCTCCTTAGTGGCATTACCCCGGCCGGTAACTGATTGCTTTATTTTACGCGGTGCATATTCGGTTGCCTGCAGCCCGCACATCATGGCAGCAGCCATAGCCACACCCTGCGCGCGGCCCAGCTTTAGCATACTCTGTACATTCTTCCCGAAGAAAGGCGCCTCTATTGCTACGGCAACAGGCATGTGCAGTTTTATCAGGCTATCCATCTTATTGAATATCGCTTCCAGCCGTTCGGCGTGGTCCTTATTCTTCGAAAGTTGCAATACCCCCATTTCTACCAGTGAAACATTACTTTTGTTCACTGCTATAAGGCCGTAGCCCATTACTAAAGTGCCTGGATCTATACCGAGTATGATGTGTGGATGCGGGTGCAAATGATTGATATTCTTGAACAAAAGTACCAAAATATGGCTCAATTACAGTATTGGCGCTGCCCTCTCGGTATTGCTGCTCTGGGGTATTTACCTGCAGGTAGCCAGCCAGCTCCATAGTATCAATGCCGATAGCTGGAAGCATACCGGCGATCGTGTTTTCATTTATGCCTGCCTTTTGCTGATGCCGGTAAATATATGCCTCGAAGCATGGAAATGGCAAAAGCTGGCCAGTTCGGCTACACCCATATCTTTCGGCTATGCCTTACAAAGCTACATGGCAGGGCTGGCCTTCTCTATGGTTACACCCAACAGGATAGGGGAATACCCCGGCCGTATCCTCTACATGAAGCGAAAGAATACTTTTCGCCTCATAAGTGTTTCCATACTTGGCGCTATGGCACAGATGCTGGCTCTTTTTGTATTCGGTACTATGGGTCTGATATATTATAATATCGCTTTCCCCGGTACTATTTGGCTCATCCTGCTCGGTGGTTGTATTGTGGTTACACTGTTTATAGTGTGGCTATACCTGCACATAGAAACATGGTTGCCATTGCTGGGAAGATTTAAATGGGCGAGGAAATATAATATATATGCGCAATTGCTGAAAAGGTTCCAGCGTAAGGAACAATTACAGATATTCCTTATATCGCTGCTGCGATTTGGGGTATTTACGGCACAGTATTTGTTTTTTCTAAGGTGGATGAATGTTGAAATGCCGCTTGCGCAGGGCTATTGTATGGCATCCCTGTTTTTCTGGGCTATAGCTATTATTCCCTCTATAGCGCTTGCAGAGCTTGGGGAAAGGGGGCAGGTAAGCTTATTTATTTTTCATCATTTCTCTGCTAATACGCTTGGTATACTGGGCGCTACCATGGGGATATGGTTCCTCAACCTGATAATACCTTCAATTATTGGCAGTATATTGTTGTTGAGGATGAGGGTATTGCGGTGATAATCGTTTTAAACTGTATTAATAATTTATGAATTTGCTCACAAGGACAGGATACTTATTTACGATAGGATTATTAATAGTTCAGGGTGCCTGGGCGCAGAATGATTTTTGCGGCATCAGGAACACCAGCTTCCAGGAGGGCGAGCGAATGCACTTCAAAGTGTATTACAATGTGAGCAAGCTATGGATAGGCGCAGGCGATGCGGTATTCACTACTGCTCTGGAAGAGTTGAATGGTAGAAAGGTGTACCATATCACGGGTGATGGACGCACATCAAAATCTTACGAGATGTTTTACAAGGTGCGTGATAATTACGAATCCTTTATAGATGTGGAAACTATGTTGCCGGTTAAGTTCATCCGTAATGTGAACGAAGGCGGGTTTAAGATCTACAACAATGTAACTTTCAACCAGAAGATTGGGCAGGCTGTATCTACCAAGGGGATATATACAGTACCAAGATGTGTGCAGGATGTGCTATCTACCATCTACTACGCCCGCAATATAGATTACAATAAATATAAGCCCGGAGACAAGATACCCTTCAGCATGTTCCTCGATGACCAGGTGTACCATCTGTATATACGATACATGGGTAAGGAAGAAGTAACCACACGCTATGGGAAATTCAATGCCATTAAGATAGTACCCTTGCTGATAGAAGGGACCATATTTAAAGGGGGAGAAAAAATGCAGGTTTGGGTGAGTGATGATAACAACCATCTGCCCCTGCGTATAGAAAGCCCGATACTGATAGGCAGCGTAAAGGTGGACCTAATGGGATACGATAATCTTAGAAATCCGGTTACCAGCCTTATAAAAAAGAAATAAGCCCTTATTTTTACACGCACACACATACTTCTCTAATTTATCATGATATCTATCGGGGGCAGAAAGCTTGACATACAACTGTTTGAACAGATCATTATAGGGCAACAAGAATTTACAGTATCCCCGGCAGCTATTAAGGAAGTCTCGCGTAGCTATCAGTTCCTTACCACTTTTTCTAAAGACAAGCTTATTTACGGCATCAATACCGGCTTCGGGCCTATGGTGCAGTACCGTATAGATGATGCTGACCGCAGGCAGCTGCAATACAACCTGGTGCGCAGCCATAGTTCCGGCATGGGACAATTGCTTTCACCGTTGCATAGCAGGGCGTTAATGCTGGCGCGTATGCATACATTGTTGCTGGGCTATTCGGGCATACATGCAGATGCTGCAATACTGATGGCTACCCTTATCAATAACCGGGCTTATCCATGCGTATATGCGCATGGCGGTGTAGGTGCCAGTGGCGACCTGGTACAACTGGCACACCTGGCGCTGGGCCTGATAGGCGAGGGAGACTTTTGGTATAATGGTAAAATAGTACCAGCCGTACAGGTATTTAAGAAGTTGGGTATAGAACCCATGCAGATACACATACGCGAGGGGCTGGCTATACTTAATGGCACATCTGCCATGACGGGTATAGGGGCTCTGAATGTGATAATGGCGCGGCGCCTGGTGCAGCTGAGCACATTATTTTCCCTGATGGTAAATGAGGTGATGGAAGCATTTGATGACCATTTTTCTGAAGAACTGAATGCCGTAAAAAAACATCGCGGCCAGCAGCAGGTGGCAGCGTGGATGCGGAGCAATGGTAAAAAAAGCAAACTGCTGTGCAAGCGCGATGCGTTGTACAATAAAAAAATAACTGACCAGGTAGTAGATGAGCGCGTACAGGAATCCTACTCTATACGTTGTGTTCCGCAGATATTGGGCGCTATACTTGATACTGTTACCAATGCCATAACTGTGGTAGAGGATGAGTTGAATTCAGTAAACGACAATCCGGTAATAGACAGGAAGAATGGAAATATTTTTCATGGCGGTAATTTTCATGGCGACTATGTAGCGCTGGAGATGGATAAGGTAAAGATAGCAGTCACCAAGCTGTCTATGCTGGCAGAGCGGCAATTGAATTTTTTGCTCAATCCTGCGATCAACCAAAAGCTACCAGCTTTTGTAAATGCAGGCAAGCTGGGCCTCAACTTTGGCATGCAGGGCATGCAATACCCTGCTACATCTACTGTTGCGGAGAATCAGGCTTTGAGCACACCCATGTATATCCACAGTATTCCCAACAACAATGACAACCAGGATATTGTAAGCATGGGCACTAATGCCGCTATGATGTGCGACAGGGTGATAGATAATACATTTGAAGTGCTGGCAGTAGAGTTGGCTGCACTGATGCAGGCGGTGGATGTGACCAATGCCGCAGGCAAACTATCGCCTGCTAATAAATGGATATACCAGCAGGGGCGTAAATTGTTTCCGTATTTTGAGGAAGATATAACCCCCTCTAAAAAATTACAGGCGCTGAAGCAATGGCTGATGGGTACAGACGTTGCAACACACCTGGGTAAAGAACTAAACTAAGGCCTGGTGGAAAAGAAAAGATACGCACTGGTTACCGGTGGCTCGCGCGGCATAGGGCGTGCTATATGCGTAGCGCTTGCTGCAAATGGTTACCATATCCTCATCAACTACAAGGGCAATAAAGAAGCCGCAGAAGAGACCGCAAGACTGGTAGCAGAGCAGGGTACATTGGCTACGTTGCTGTGTTTTGATGTAGCTGCACGCGATGGCGTGCGGAAAGTTTTGACCCAGTGGGCAGAGGATAATAAAGATGCCGTTATAGAAATACTGGTCAACAACGCAGGTATACGCAACGATACATTACTCCCCATGATGGCCGATGACCAGTGGGACACTGTGCTGGATACCAACCTGCAGGGAATGTACAATGTTACAAAGCAGGTGCTTACCCCTATGCTGCTCCACCGCTATGGGCGCATCATCAATATTGTATCGCTGAGTGGTATCAAAGGCATGCCAGGGCAGGTAAACTACTCTGCTGCCAAGGCAGGCGTAATAGGCGCTACCAAGGCGCTGGCCCAGGAAGTAGGTAAGCGTAATATAACCGTTAATGCAATAGCACCCGGCTTTATAAAAACAGACATGACCGGTGAGCTCAATGAGCAGGAATTATCAGCAATGATACCCGTAAAGCGTTTCGGAACTCCTGAAGAAGTAGCCGCACTGGCGGCATTTCTCGCATCAGCACAGGCTGGCTATATCACCGGGCAGGTGATATCAGTAAACGGCGGCCTCTATACCTGATCTTATTGCTTTATAAATTGGTACACCTGTTTATTGCCTTGCGCGCTAAGCTGTAGCAGGTACATACCTGTTGGCAATGCTATAGTGTTTATGTGTGTACTGTTGCCTGTTATAGAACCGCTCACCCCGGTTGTTTTGCCGCTTACGGATATTACTTCGTAAGTAGTGCCGGCAGCGTTATCAACTATTATTTCATTGCGGCTGGTAGTAGGGTACACGGCAATATTTTTCATCGTTGTATTGCCTATTCCCAAACGTATAGGAGAGAAACGGATGGTCAGGTTATCAAGTGATCCAAGCACCGTCTGTCCGGTATGGGTAACGTTATAAAAATGGTAATTGATGCTATCAAGGGTGATAGATGTAGGGAAGCCCGCCGGCATATAAAGGGTGCCATCGCCATACCTGTTCTGGCGGTAAGAATAGCCCAGCACAGGTGACCCGCCTGTAGCTGGAAAATATAAAGATTCATTACCGGAGGTAATGTGAGAGGTGCCGTAGTGCATCTCTATCACATTGGTACCCTCGTACAGCCATATCTGGAAGTTGACAAAATCGTTCAGTGTGCTGAAGTTCGCATACTCTTTGGCAAAGCCTGCGTTGGCGACCTGCACTTTAAATATGCGGCTGGGTGCAGTGCCTTCTGTTTTATAAGTAATAGGAGATGCGCTGGTACCTGCTGCTATGCCCCTGTCTACAAGAGCGGCGCTGTACATCAGGAAGCCATGCAGCAGTGCATTGGTGGAAGTATCTACAGAAAAACCATTTTCCTTATGCAGGTAAAATACAGGAGTAGTAGTCACATCTACCTGGAAGGTAAAAGGTATGGAGGCTGAAAAACTCTGTGTGCTATCCCAGGGCGTACTGCTGTTCATAGCAGTGGCGCCTGTTAAAGAAGTGTAGGGGCTGCCCGTTACATTGCTGGGCATATAGATAACGCGCTGTGCTACGGCAGGCACAGATGCAGATAGGGCTGCAATGAGCAGGGAGTTAAGTAAAAGGTTCTTCATAGGTTGATTATTATTGATGGAAATATACAGAAAAAACAGCAAAATGATTAATCCAAAGCCCTATTGATACAATATCCCAATTCAGAAAGCAGATGTTGAGGCACGGAATTATTACCAACTTATATAAAGAGTAAAAAATAATGGAAAAATTGCTGAATGTCCGCGTTGCCATCCTTACAGAAGAGGGTTTTGAAGAAGTGGAGCTGACCAGCCCCAAAGAGGCTTTGGAAAAGGCGGGCGCAAGAGTGGAGATCATATCCACCAAAACCGGAAAAATAAAAGCCTGGGATAAAACCAACTGGGGAATAGAAATAAAAGTGGATAAAGCATTGGCTGATGTGAAAATTGAAGACTATGATGCCCTGGTACTGCCCGGTGGCGTGATGAACCCCGATAAGCTGCGCCTGAATAAGGATGCGGTGAAGTTTGCAGGTGATTTTTTAATGTCTGGCAAGCCGCTGGCGGCCATATGCCACGGCCCGCAAACCCTTATAGAAACAGGTATGCTGGAAGGAAGGAAGATGACCTCTTTCCCCTCTTTAAAAACAGACCTTACCAACGCCGGAGCTAAATGGGCAGACAAGGAAATGGTGCAGGACGATAACCTGATCACCAGTCGCAAGCCCGCCGATCTTCCTGCTTTCAATAAAGCGCTGATAGGAGCACTGACCCTGCAGCACCACCAATAAAAACCTTTCACTCTTTTGCCTGATTGCCATTGAGCAATCAGCATTCTGTTTTCATTTTCGGGAAAATCTGAATGTTTCCTGCACGTTTTCAACCCGTTACGTGCTATCTATTGGTAACTTTGCGGCCTGCACATGCAACGCCCATACACAATTGCTTTGGTGGGCAACCCGAACAGTGGTAAAAGTTCGCTTTTTAACGCACTCACGGGGCTTCACCAGAGCGTAGGCAATTTTCCGGGAGTAACGGTTGATAAAAAAACCGGTACGGCACGTATCACCGACACGCTTGCCGTGCATGTCATAGATCTGCCCGGTACGTACAGCCTGTACCCTAAAAGTGCAGATGAGCAGGTAACCTACGAGGTGCTGCTGAATGCCAAAAGTGAAGACAAACCCGACCTGATAATAGTTATTGCAGATGCCGCCAACCTGAAGCGCAACCTGCTTTTCTGCTCGCAGATAATGGACCTGCAAACCCCTGTAGTGGTAGCGCTAACCATGATGGATATAGCGCAGAAGAAAGGCATAGTGATAGATGTAGACGAGTTGCAGCGCATGATGGGGGTGCCTATAGTGCCCATCAACCCCAGGAAGAACAAGGGCCTGCCGCAGCTGAAGCGCACTATAGCCGAGGTGCAGCAGAAGAATTATAAAAGCATAGCCTCAGAGTTTATAGATACCACACAACTGGTAGGCAGCTGGCTGGAAGAGATAAAAACACTTTGCGAGCTGCAAAGCAGCTATGGCGCATTGCATATAGCCTGCAACTACCAGGAGCTGCGCTACCTGAATGCAGCGCAGCGCATCCGCATAGCCGCCCTGCTCGATGAAATGAAATTTCAGAAATCGAAGGTGCAGGCCGAGGAGATAATGCAGCGCTACCGGAAGATAGGCAAGGTAATGCAGCTATGTGTAAAGGAAGAGACCCCGCAGCAACGCCTGATGCGCAGCGAGCGGATAGATAAGATTCTGTTGCAGCCCATATGGGGCAATCTGATATTGCTGACCGTGCTGTTCCTGTTGTTCCAGAGCATCTTCTGGTTGGCAAAGTACCCTATGGACTGGGTAGAGCATGGCTTTAGCTATGTAAGCAACTGGCTGAATATACACCTCCCGGCCGGCTTTCTGAAAGATATGTTCATCAATGGGCTGCTGGCAGGCATTAGTGGTATAGCGGTTTTTATACCGCAGATAATGATACTGTTCGGCTTTATCACCATACTGGAAGATACCGGCTACATGGCCCGTATCAGCTTTCTTACTGATAGGTTGATGCGCAGTGTTGGGCTCAATGGCCGCTCGGTAATGCCCCTCATCAGCGGCATGGCATGTGCCGTGCCCGCTATCATGGCTGCCCGTACTATACAGAACCGTAAGGAACGCCTGATAACCATAATGGTCACCCCGCTTATGAGTTGCTCTGCGCGGCTGCCGGTATACACGATCCTTATAGGGCTGGTAATACCCTCCCGGCACCTCGGTATCTTTAATTTGCAGGGGTTGGTGCTCATGGGCCTGTACCTGCTGGGGTTTGTAATGGCGCTGGTGGTATCAAAGGTGATGAGCTTTATAATAAAGGCGAAGGAACGTACCTACTTCCTCATGGAGCTGCCGGTATACCGTGCCCCCCGCTGGAAGAATGTGGGCATCACCATGATCGAGAAGGCAAAGATCTTTGTGCGCGATGCCGGTAAGGTCATCATGGTCATATCTCTTTTGCTGTGGGGGCTTGCCACATTCGGCCTGCCATCGCGCATGCACCAAGTAGACGCGCGCTATGCTGCCCTGGAGCAGCAGCACCCCGGCCAAAAGAAAGCGTTGGAAAGCGCCCGCGCCACTGCCCGCCTGGAACATTCATTTGCCGGTATGATGGGCCATGCGTTTGAGCCCGTTATACGCCCACTGGGTTTCGATTGGAAGATAGGCATCGCGCTCATTACCTCTTTTGCCGCACGCGAAGTTTTTGTAGGCACTATGGCTACCCTGTACAGTGTAGGCGACGCAGCCGCACCGCAAGAAACGCTGCACGAAAAGATGGCCGCGGCTCGCAGGGAAGATGGCACGCCGGTATATACTCTGGCTACGGGATTGTCCTTACTTATTTTCTACGTATTTGCCATGCAGTGCATGAGCACCCTTGCCATAGTAAAGCGCGAAACAGGTAGCTGGAAGTATTCTGCCATACAGTTCGTGTACATGTTTTGCATAGCATACCTTTCTTCGCTGGTTGTGTATCAGCTATTCAAATAGTAATTTCTTCTTCCCATTGTATAATTTGGCCTGAGGTTTGCATTGCGTTCAACAAAATAGGCTCATGAATCGTAGAATTATTTTGCTGGTTGTTGTGTTTGCGCTGCTGGTAGGCCTAAGTTCTTGTTATTTAGCTGGCCCGGGATATAATAGCAGTCCTATGCGTCATGGACTGGTGTATGGGGGAAATCGGTTCTATTATAAATAGCTGTGCAGGTAGCAATAACTAAAATGCCATTGACCACGAGTGCTATTCCTCTCTTCTCTTTGCTGTATATCAGCCGTTTAAATAATTAATTTTGTTTCCTTTAACAATGTTTGGAGCATGCTTTGCCTTACATAGGCAAATAAAGCATTATGAAAAACAAATTGTTGGCGTTGGGGGCAGTGTTTATGCTGCTATTAGGCCTTAACTCTTGCATAATAGCAGAGCCGGGCTATGGTTGTTATCGTGGCCACGGGTATGGCGGTTACGGATACGGACATGTACATGAGGGTGGCGGGTATAGTTACGGTCATCGCGGTGGTGGTTACTACAGGTAAGATCGGGAAAGATTTTTAGCGGAATATTTTATTACTGGTAAAATTTAATTGCATTAAAAGATGCGGGATATTATTTTTATATCTTAATTTGACCCGTTGTATAGTATTCCAAGTATAAAGAATAATAGAAAATGAAAAAAGCCATCGTATTGTTTTGTGCCATTATGGTTGTGGTAGCTTCTCTAACTTCCTGCAAGGTCAAGTCACGTTCTTACATCAAGTACAGGGAACATCCACGCTACAGGGTTAACTAAAATTGTATTTATTACAAAGCCACTGCATTGCTGATGCGGTGGCTTTGCGTTTCTATATATTAGCCAAAGTAGCTTATCTCTTCCTTCAGGTTCAGGTAAGGGTGGCGCTCCTGCAGGTCCTTGATCTTTGCGCTGTACATCTTCATAAAATTCCGGTGCCCCTCTGTTTCCGGAAAGCGTGGCTTATGGTGGTATGCGGTAACTATATCCTGCACCTCCTTCATAATATTTATTGTTTGCGCATCTATGCAGGCCTTCTCAAATTGGTGCCATACATAGCTGGTAGCCGCATAGTTTGGGTGCACCAGGTCTATATCATAATACCGGTGGTCTCTCAATATATCTATCACCAGCTCGTACGATGGGAAATAGTATGTGTTGGGGTACGTGCTGCACAGCGTATGTACTGCTTCTACCAGCCTTGCCTTGCTCCGGTTGTTTTCTATCACGCCATCGCGCACATGCCGTACCGGGCTTATGGTAAATATTACTGTAGCATACGGGTTGGCAGTTGATAGCTTTTGCAGCGTGTTGCCGAGCGCATTTACAATAGTATCTATGCTCAGCAATGTTTTATGGAACCACTGCGCAGGCCCGCGGTGGTTATTGGCCACGCCCTTATTGCCTTCCTTCAGGTAATACTGGAATGCTGAACCGAGTGTAATGATTATTTTATCGGCACTTTTTACAAATGCCGCTGCTTCCTTTTGTGCTGTGTTTATGTTATTGAGCGCTTCTGTCTTATCTATGTGCGAGAACCGCGTATGGTGCTGCCAGCTATTCCACAATTCATTCAGCGGAAAAAGATCCTGCGGTTCATACACCCGCCCATCCAGATAGCTATCTATGCTCTCGGCCACACTCATCGGGTTGAACAGGATGCCGTTAGGGTTGGCCAGTACATTAAATTTATATTGCGCCAGCCGCCCCGATATATGTTCTGTAAAGCACGAGCCCGTAAGCAGTATCTTATCCTTATAAGTGATGGGCGTGGGCAGCCGTTCTATATCTAGTGGTAGTTGGAATTGCATAGTTATTTTGCGCCCAGCGGTTTTTTTATCCAGCCCATCTTTTTATATGCCTCGTAGCCTATCTTCATCGCATCGCGTACCTGCTTTATTACGTCTTTGTCTACATGCTTTATATGGAAGCATGCTTTGCCTTTCAGCAGTTTCAGAAATTCAGGGTCCAGCTTTTCACGCACGCTTTCGTTGCCGTATATAGGCATGTAGTAAAAGCCTACATAGCTGCTCTGCACTATTATGGTGCAGAAGCCTAACTCAGGGTATTGCCGTCCGTATGCCTCCACCTTCCCTACCGCCCATAGGTCGTACTTGCCTTGTATATCCATCTTGGCCACCACGTTCTCCTTTTCGTACGGCTTCATTTCTTTTTTCAGCGCGTCAAATATTTCCAGTAGTTGTTCCTGGTTCAGCTTAGGCATAGCATAATAATTTAATGTGGCAAAGGCTGCTGCGTAAAAGTAATGGTTAAAACAGATTTTATTGATTAAAATGATGCCCCCATTGTCTATTTGGCTATGACTGTATGACGTAATGGCATTATATTTACTATGGATTGAAAATTGTTTACCAATCTAAAGCACAAAAAAACTTTTCAAAAAATATGATGCACCAGAACGAATTTAGAAAATACGCTATCAAACAGCATGGCATCAGCAGCCTGGCGCTTGATAACTATACATCATCACTTTTTAAAACACCCCAGGGCCTTACTCCCTACATCATCGAAGAGCGCCCTATGAATGTGGCCTCTATGGATGTATTCAGCCGCTTGATGATGGACCGCATTATCTTTTTGGGCGAGGCCATTAATGATTATGTAGCCAATATCGTTACCGCGCAGTTATTGTTCCTGGAGAGTACCGACCGCAACCGCGATGTGCAGATGTACATCAATAGCCCCGGTGGTAGTGTGTACGCAGGCCTGGGTATCTATGATACCATGCAGATCATTAACCCCGATGTATCTACCATATGCACCGGTATAGCAGCATCTATGGCTGCCGTGCTTATGTGTGCCGGTACCAAGGGCAAGCGCACCGCGCTGAAGCATAGCCGCGTTATGATACACCAGCCACTGGGCGGTGCAGAAGGGCAGGCAAGCGATATAGAAATAACCGCGCGCGAAATAGGCAAGCTGAAGAAAGAGCTATATGAAATAATAGCTACCCACTCTGGCCAGAAGCTAAGCAAAGTAGAAAAAGACAGTGACCGCGACTACTGGATGACCGCACCCGAAGCCAAGGAATACGGCATGGTAGATGAGGTGCTTGAACGTAACCCCCGCAAACAAAGCGACCTGGAACCTAAGCAACCGTAATTAAAATGTTTATATAGTAGAATATAGAAAGGCAACCTTAATGGTTGCCTTTACTTTTATACTTTGGTTATTCGATTGTGATTTTCGAGGTGCATTGTTTGTCTTGAGTATAGGCATTTATAAAATATACTCCTGGGTTCAGATAAGAAGTAATATTAATTTCTTTATTAGTAATAGCATTTAGTTTTTTCACTTTTCGTCCCTCCAAGTCAAATATTGATATTTCAAGTGGCTCAACAAGCGCTGAAGTAACATTTAGTACAAAACTTCCGTTATTTGGATTAGGCACTATTTTTAAACTCAATTCTGATTTCTCAAATTGATTACGAACTCCTACATTGTTTTTTACAACAGATACAATTATTACGGAAGTGTCCACTGAAAAGCCGTCATTTACCCACACTATTAATGTGTCCTTACCTATAAAACCGGCATTAGGTGTATAAGTTATACCTGTAGGGTAAATAGTCATTCCTGTAGATAAGGCAGACCAACTTATGCTGGCTGTGCCATTATTTGGCGCTTTGAAAAGTGTGGTCATTTCAGTTTGTCCATTGTCCGGATCTGCTATCGCAAGTAATGAATCTAAAGATGTGGCAATGGAGTTTTCCTGAATGGTAAATGTATCTACTTGTCCGTGTATAAACCGAACACGTGTGTTACCATAAGTTATACGCCGCAAAACACTGTAGGTACCATCGGCTATAATAATATTTCCTGAATTGTCCACTCCAATATCTTGTATACCACCCAATGATGCAGATATAGCAGGGCCACCGTCACCGGAATCGCCAGTCGTGCCATTACCTGCTATGGTTGTTATGTTACCATCCGAATTGATCTTTCTGATTCTTGAGTTCCCAGCATCAGAAAAGAATACGTTTCCTAATACATCTGTTCCGATACCTACAGGTACTGCTAAATTTGCTGATGTTGCTGCTCCACCGTCTCCGGAATAACCTCTTATACCTGTACCAGCATAAGTCGAGATCACGCCGGCAGCGGCAGAAACTTTTCGGATACGATTATTTGCTTGATCACAAATGTAGACGTTATCATAAATGTCCACAGCAAGCTGAGTCGGAATTTTCATCTCTGCTAAGGTTGCAGCACCACTATCACCAGAATAACCGGGCATTCCATTACCTGCAAAAGCATAGATTTTACCCGCTTTTATTACTCGTACCTTATTGCTGTCAGGTTCGGTAATGTATACATTGTTATGGCTGTCTACCGTTACACCGTAGGGTATTATGTGCGCTGAAAGAGCTGAACCTCCGTTTCCCGTTGAACCAGCTATTCCATCCCCTGCAATTGTGCTGATAATTCCCGATGTGGTGATCTTACGTATTCGATAGTTGAATAAATCTACGATATAAATGTTACCGGTATTATCCTTCGCGATATCGAATGGTCCTCTCAATCTCGCTGAAGAAGCTAGCCCACCGTCGCCGCTAAATCCTGACACTCCTATTGTTGATCCAGCTATTGTCGTGATTATACCAGCAGTTGAAATTTTTCTTATACAATTATTTGCGTAATCGCATAAATAGGTAGTGCCATCTGGGTCTACCCAAATACCTCGGGGATTATTTATTTTAGCTGAGGTCGCCGCGCCCCCATCTCCTGTATAGCCAGCAGAGGTTGTACCTGCAAAAGCATTTATGGTTTGCGAATTGGCTACATTAACAACACTTAGGCTGACTATACATGTTATTTTCAGCCACCTGAGGTTTGCTTTTGTCTGTGTTTTGGGCATGCGGATGTAGATTTAAGTAAATATACAAAACTTATTAAATTCCCCTATTTGCCGGCCTGTCGGAAGAGTTTTTCAGGATGCTGTTACAAACAAGATTAGGAGCATACTTAAATAACAACGCAACCGCCATCATTATTAATCCCATAATATGGGCGCTCATGCACGTCCCCAACTTCGCGCAAGACTATCGTACTGCCGCTTCTCACCTGCCTTTCTTGGTGCAGTCCGCATTATGCCGCTTGGTATTCTATGGGGCTACATGATCCACCGCACCAAAAGCATCATACCATCCACCATTGTTCATGGAATGAACCTGTGGGGCCTACAGAATTTTTAGGATAGCAACTGATACAAGGATGCTTTGCCCATGTGGGTGTCCTCACAAACATGCTCACGATGGGGTATACAACCTACCGCAGATGTCACCAAGCTAATATCTTGCCCATGTTGGTGTCCCCACCAACATGCTCGCGATGGATGGGTTATACAATCTACCACAGACGTTACCAAACTAGTATCTATAATGGGTTAAGAATCTATAGTTATTTTTACCTGTTGTATAATATTCCCCGCTACTGTATTTGTAATCCTCAATGCGCACGCACAAATTTTTCCGTATAGGGTTTTGGTGTATATAGTTTAGCTTTTGTTTCAGCACATCCTCATTCCATATCGCTGTGCTTAAAGCGTTTCTTTCCCATATTTGATATTTTCTGTCTTTGGCATTTACAATAAATGGTTCTAACAAAGCTGTACTGTTTTCCTTTAAATCTTTCAATATCATCTTTGCAGTATATCGAAGAAAATCCCGCTGGACGTATTCTGGTTTATGTGGTTCACGGATATGCCATATCAGGTGCAGATGATTATTCATTATTACAAAGCCATGTATGTATGCACGCCCGGCATCTACCAGAAAGTTTAAGCTGTCTATGACTATGTCCTTATAACGCTCATTTGTAAGGAGATTGTTCCATTCGAGGATGGTAGCAGTGAAAAAGGTGCAGTTATATTTTGTAAGCATACTACAATGTGAAAATAGCTCACAGTTGGCAATAATCCTGCGCAAAAGCCCTGCATGAGCTTGTTGGTGGGGACACCAACAAGGGCGGGTATTTATGGCTTTCCCTCTAATCATCGGTAGTTATTGCGAAGCACAAAGCAATCCACTTCTCTCATTCATCTCAGTGCTTCCACCATTGTAAAAATCCACATCATAAATAATAAATTTGCTTTTGCCCTATGCGGTATAGTATATTGCATAAACCCTAACTATCCATCAGATGTTTATGACCAATATACTTATTACGACACCTATTAATATTTTTTCAAACTTCCGTTTTCTCACTTCTTCCCCCAACGGAAGTTTGCCCTGCAATCCGCTCCTATACATAATATGCAATAAAGTGTAACGGAAGTTTGCGGAAGTTTGGCCTGCGGAACGGAAGTTTCAAATTGGCTGTTCTTAACCCGCATTGTTTTAATTTTATCCTGATGATCCTGTTTTGGAATATGAATAGCAAGAAATATTTGCTGGTTATGATGTGCGTATTGCTGCATGGTGTATTATATGCCCAGCAGGAAAAACGGTTTTTGAAGCACCATATATCCATACTTACCGAGCCCGCTATGGAAGGCCGGGGCTATGTGCACAAAGGCAATGAAAAGGCCGCAAAATATGTGGTAAAGAACATGAAGAATTATGGCCTGCTATCTGTAATGCCAGATAGCGCCTACCTGCAATCATATTACTTCGCGGTCAATACTTTTCCGGATGAGGTATTTGTATCTATTAATAAAAAAGTGCTGGCAACCGGTGCGGATTATATTGTGGATGCCGGCAGCAGCAGCATTAATATAGAGCGGGGCAGGGTAAAGATGATAAACCTGAACAAGGTAAAAGATACTACCCAATGGAATACGATGAAAGCCTCATTTGGCGGCAACCATATCTACTGGCTGAAGGGCGTGGATTCGTTTAATAAACGCATGCACACAGGCATGCGCCATCTTGCAAAAGAATTGCCTGCAGGCTGCTATATAGTGCCGGTGCATGGCAAGATGACATGGACAGTAGCCACAGAGCAGATACCGGCTACCATCATCTATACAGAAGACACTGTAATGCCCCACTACCCGCGCAGGGGAAATGTGCGCATACACGCAGCAATGTTGCCGCAAAACAAGAACCGCAACGAAAATGTAATAGCCTGCGTGCCCGGCGCGGTAAAGGATAGCTTTGTTGTGTTTACGGCGCATTATGATCACCTGGGGCGCATGGGCAGCAATACCTACTTTCCCGGTGCCAGCGACAATGCAAGCGGCACTGCTATGCTGCTGTACCTGGCCAATTATTTTTCTAATAGCCCGCAGCACTATACTATGGTCTTCATAGCATTCAGTGGCGAGGAGGCGGGGCTGCTGGGGTCTGATTATTTTGTACAGCATCCGCTCATTCCGCTCGACCACATCCGGTTCCTGACCAATATAGATATTATGGGCGATGCTACGGATGGTGTTACGGTGGTGAATGCTACAGAGTTCCCTAAAGAGTTTTCGTTGCTGCAAAGGCTGAACAGTGCCAGTGGTTACCTGCCGCAGATAAAGAGCCGCGGCAAGGCTGCCAATAGCGATCATTACCATTTCACTGAGGCAGGTGTACCTTCTTTCTTTATTTATTCTAATGGAGGCAAGGGATACTATCACGATGTATTTGATACCGGCGCCTCATTGCCATTCACTAATATTGAAGCAGCAGCAAAGCTATTTGTGGCCTTTGCCAAAGCGCTTAACAAACCATATTGATCATTACATAACATCCACAATGTCAGAATACATTATTCGGCCTGCTGTAATAGAGGACTGTCCACGCATGATGGAACTGGTACAGGAACTTGCCGTATTTGAGCGCGCTCCAGATGAAGTGACCGTAACCTTGCAGCACTTTGAAGAAAGTGGATTTGGTAAGCAACCGGTATGGTGGGCCTACGTAGCTGTGGCTGATAATACAGTAGTGGGTTTTGCGCTATACTACGTACGCTATTCCACCTGGAAGGGCCAGCGCATGTACCTCGAAGACCTGCTGGTGACCGATGACTACAGGAGAAAAGGAATAGGCAGGCTGCTGATGGATGCGTTGGTGATAGAAGCTAAAAAGAAGAACTTCACCGGCATTATATGGCAGGTACTCCACTGGAACGAGCCGGCAATAAAATTCTATGAGCGTTACCATCCAAAATTTGATAACGAATGGGTAAACGTAAGTGTGGATATCTAGAAACGTGGGTAGTCGGTATCACGCACTTTGTAGCCAGGGCACTTGTACGTTTTTAGCTGGAAGGAAAAGTTGACCATGAACATCAGGTACTGGTCGAAGGTGCTGGCGTTGCCTCTTTGCTTTCCGGTACGCCCCAGTGGTTCGCCCGGTGTTTTTTCTACAGAGCGATCCTGTAGATAATAGGCAGGGTTCGGATTGGTAACAGAAGTCGGGAATTTGTCGGCCCCTATATAGGTAGTGCTTACATCATCCAGGTAATCGGTAGTGGTAAGCCGGTCAGCTATTTCAAAACCAATATTATATCCCGGCAGGGCCCAGTATTTTACCCCGAATCCTATAGGGAAACAAGCGGTAAAGCTGCCATACCTCTTCCCGGATAGGTTTTGCCCCTCTGTACCTAATGCGCGGAGATAATATTTGGAGCCGTTAAGCGTGGTATAAGGATTGTAATAGCTCACGCCTATGCCGCCGGTAAGGTAAGGGGTAAAGCGGCTGCCACCCTCACCCGTAGCGAAACGGAAAAAATTGAATTCTGCCTGTGCTATACCCTCTACAATATCGCTCTGGAAATTAAGGTTACGCCGCTGTGCAAAAGGATCGCTGGATAATTTATCATCGTAACCAATGCGTGTGTAGTTAACAGTTCCTTTCAGGGAAATATAGGGAGTAATATGATAACGGATAAATACACCACCCGCAGGCCGCACGAACTTAAACCCGTAGTTATCATTAAGGTCTCCAAAATACTGCGATCCACCGAGCGATATACCATACTCCGTGCCTGTATAGAATAGCTGCGCTTTAGCACTAAATGCTGTAGCCAGTATCAAAATCAATATAATTACTGCCGGTCTGCGCATATATCCTTTACTGATAACTGCAAAAATAGGTTTTTATTGTGTGTGGGTATCAGTTGCGCCGGTCTATGCCCCAGTAGAGCTTCTGGCGGATGGTGCGCAGAAAATTGTGCTCATCGGGCCGTAACAGCGAAATGGTGAAGGTTTCCTTTTTAACTGCAAGCTGCACATGGCTGGTAATGGTTTCCGTGCGTGCATCCAGTGTGCAAAGAAATTGCTCGGTACGCCCTTCCACTTCAAAAGAGATCACATTATCATCGGGTACGATGATGGATCGCGTATTGAGGTTATGCGGAGCCACCGGCGTTATTAAAAAGCTGGAGGTTTGCGGAAAAACTACAGGGCCGCCGCAGCTAAGCGAATATCCGGTAGAGCCGGTAGGGGTAGAAACGATCAGCCCATCTGCCCAGTAAGTATTTAAAAACTCCCCGTTAAGGTAGGTGTGTATCTTGATCATTGAAGAGGAATCCTTCCGGTGAATGGTAAACTCATTCAGTGCAAAAGGAGCACCGTCAAATAAGGGCACGCTGCTATCAAGGTGCAGAAGGGTGCGTTTTTCGAATGTGTAGGAGCCACGCACTATAGATTTTATGGCTGCCTCTACTTCTTCTTCGGGTATAGCTGCCAGGAAGCCCAGCCTGCCCAGGTTAATGCCTATAAGGGGGATGTTGGTATTGCCCGTAAAGCACACAGCATCGAGCATAGTGCCATCGCCGCCCAGGCTGAAGAGCATATCGGTATGCGGCGGCAGATCACTTTTACCGGTGAATAACCTAGGTGTTTCGTCAAAAGGGACATACTTCTGCAGGCGGTCATAAAAATCCTTATAAAAGATCATCTGCATCTGGTGTGTCCTTAACTGATCTATTATCCGCTTGAGTAATGGCGCAGCCTCTTCATCAAATGTGCGGTTATATAATGCTACAAGCATGTGCCCAGTGCGTTTCCTATACGGAACGTCGGTTTTAAAATGTGAAAAAACAGCTACTCACTATTGGTATGTAAATATAATCCATTTCGTCCCAAATGGTTATACGCCAACTCCAGTCTTATTTTAAAGTCATAAAGTGTTACCACATCCAGGCCCACGCCTATGGAATACAGCAAGCGGTTATCAAGAAAGCTATTGGCGCCAGGCGCGCCGCTTTTTATAAAACCTGCATCGGCAAATATCTTAGGATAAATGCGCAGGGGTATGGAGGTAAGGTATTGTATGGGTATGCCTTTGTAGGTGCGGTTAAATAGTTCCCGTTTCAGATCCAGGCGCAGCAGGCCGTATTGCGATCCGTCTATTACATAATATTCATAACCCCTCACGTAATCGGTTGTAGTGCCAAGCCCACCCCTGAAATAATAAGGTTGCTGCTCGGGCACTACCAGCCTGCCACGGAATATGGCCGAAAAATACCACCCGGGCAGAGGGCTGTGAAACACACCTGTTTCCACATTCAAAAAATTCTGGAACCTTATCCCTTCAAACCCAATGCGCGATACCGCATAACCCACCAGTTTAAAGCCATACAGAGGATAGTTCCAGTTATCCACTTCATTTATTTCAAAACGATATTGGAGATCGAGCAGGCGCGTATGGGTACTGCCATTGGTAAAATAGTCAGGGTTTAGCCGTGCTATAGTATCGCCGATCGTATAGTCTTTGTAAGTGAGTGTAAATATGTGCCTTACTGCATACCCCGGTCTATAAATGTAACTGATGCCAGCCTCTACCTGCTGCAGTATATCTGTATTATTGCTGCCATTTACATATTGCAGCTTGTTGGAGTCAGTAGCATAGTAGGTTTGCCTGCTGCGGGCAATACTGATAACAAAGCCTAAGCCACTGGTCTGTTTTTTATTGATGTAAGGTATATCGTAGCTAAGCCCCAGCTTGCGGGTATAACCTACCTGTACCGTAGCAGAGAGGTTTTCAAGATTGCCCCTGAAGTTATTGTCAGATAGGGTAAGCCCTATGTTTGCGCGGCTGAGATCGTGATGCTGCTGGCTGTACCATACATTGAAATTCCGGTCTGCCAGCTCAAAGGAAAACGAGGGGAGTATGTACCATCGCTCCTTTACGCTTATCTGCCAGTCTACCTGTGTCCTCGTGATGCGGACGATCTTCATGTCTATATCATTAAAGAGCGATAGGTTTACGAGGCGCAGTTTATTCTGGTTCAGCAATAGAGATATGGAATCAAGGGTTAGGGTATCTCCCTCATGCACGCTTATTTCCCTGAGTAGTATAGCCCTGCGGGTTACCTTGTTGCCGGTCACTACAATGCTCCTGATAGTAACCCTCTCCGCAAGCTTTGTTTCGGGCAGGTACTTATCCATCGTATCGGCTTTATTGAGTACTGCTTCCCTTGCCTGCCCATGGACAAGCATCGGCAATGCAAGTAATACCAGCAGAGCAGGGATGTATCTTATTAAATGTTTAATGCTGTTAAGTGCCAGGATCGCTGATTTTCGCAAGCGAAATTATTAACAATCTGCCGTAATCGATGTGAGTATTATATTTTGTAACTTTATTAAAATTGTTTGTGTTATGTTCAAACGCATTACTATAATCCTATCCTGCCTTTTATTTGCTGCACTGATCTTTTCCTGCAAGCATAAATACAATGAGGTAAGCACCCCTGCGGATGGCAACTACCCGCCTGAAGTAGCTACAATTATCATGAACAGGTGCGCCATATCCGGCTGCCACAATGCTGCCAGCTATACCGCAGCAGATAACCTGCTTCTTGATACCTGGGACCATCTTTTTAATGGGGATATAAACGGCGCTATGGTGGTGCCATACAGCACCAGGTATAGTGTACTGCTGTACTATTTAAATACAGACCCAACCCTGGGCCCTACCCTAACGCCCACTATGCCCATCAATGGCCGTGCCCCCCAATTAACAAAAGCGGAATATACTACCATGTATAACTGGATAGCTAATGGTGCGCCCGATAAGAATGGTAACATACCCTTTGCATCAGCTGCTACCACCCGCCAGAAGATATATGCTACCTGCCAGGATGCAGCTACAAGGGGTACCGACCTGATGGCAGTTATAGATTGCGAACGCAATGTGATCATGCGCTACCTGACCATCGGTATAGATAGCACCACAATAGAGTCAGCACATAATGTACGCGTATCTAATGATGGTAAGAATGCCTACGTATGTTTTTATAACAATGGAGCAATACAGCGTCTTAATGCCTCAACTGACCAGATAGAAACAGGAAATAACCAGCTTGCAGCTCTCAAAGCCACCAACTGGAGCATTATGTGCCTGAGCGATGACAATACCAAACTACTAATAAGCGACTGGATAAGCGGTGGAAGTGTGGCCACGGTACCTACCGCTACGATGCTGCCGGATCGCAGTAGAACGTATGCGGGTATGAATAATCCGCATGGTATTGTTGCCAACAGATCATTTGATACTTTTTTTGTAACGGCAAACGAAGGCAACTGTATTTTTAAACTTACCGACCCACTTACTCAACCGATCTTAATAAGCCTGGATGGCTCCCCTGCGAGTGATAATACTGCTGTTGATGCTTCGGGAACCGCGCCCCACCCACATGATATTGTAATGTCACCTGACTTTTCCAGGTACTATGTAACCTGCGAAAAAACCAATGATGTAAGGGTTATGGATGCGTATGCGGATACACTGATAAAAGTGATACCTGTAGGTACCTTTCCACAGGAACTGGCTATTTCTACAGCTCCGGGCAGCCCTTATCTACTGGTCACCTGCCTGGCTGATGTTGCGCATTCCCCCGCGGATAAGATCGGATCGGTATATGTGATCAACTACCAGACCAATGAAGTAGTTACTGCTATATACGGTGATTTTTACAAGCCGCATGCTATTGCCATAGATGATAAGAATGGTAAGTTCTATGTGTTCAGTGAAAATCTGGGCGGTAGTATATTACACCATGCTACGGGGGGTAACCTGCCCGATGGATGGTACAGTATTTACAATATGGGTACCTGGACGCCTTACAATACCATACGGTACGAAATGAAAGCATTCCCATATGCGGCAGCAGCCCGGTTCAAAGGAAGATAATTTGTAAAGCCGGGCGAACAGAGTGGCGCTTCTGCAGGATAATTAATCAGACCCTTTTTATATCAGCACCAAGCGCCTGCAAGCGCTTGTCTATCCTTTCATATCCGCGGTCTATCTGCGATATATTCTGTATGACACTTTTGCCCTCGGCAGACAAAGCTGCTATCAGCAGTGCTACACCGGCACGTATATCAGGCGACACCATGTTGGTGCCGCGCAAAGGTACTTGCCTGTCGAGCCCTATCACCACAGCACGGTGCGGATCGCAAAGCACTATCTGCGCGCCCATTTCTATTATCTTATCTACAAAGAACAGGCGGCTTTCAAACATCTTCTGGTGTACCAGTATAGTGCCTTTGGATTGCGTAGCCACCACTAATATTATGCTCAGCAGATCGGGCGTGAAGCCCGGCCACGGATGATCGTATATAGTAAGTATGGAACCATCAATAAATTTATTGATGCGGTAATGCTCCTGTGCCGGAATGTAAATATCATTGCCATTCACCTGTAACTCTATACCCAGGCGCTGAAAAGTTTCGGGTATATTACCCAGGTGCGCTGTATCTGCGTCCTTTATAGTTAGTTCGCCCTGCGTCATTGCGGCCATTCCTATAAAAGAACCAACTTCTATCATATCTGCCAGCATACGGTGCTCGCAGCCATGCAGTTTTTTTACGCCGTGTATGGTCAGGAAGTTAGACCCTATACCTGCTATATCCGCCCCCATATTATTAAGCATGCGGCATAATTGCTGTACATAAGGCTCACAGGCTGCATTGTAAATGGTAGTTGTGCCTTCGGTGAGTACTGCGGCCATTACCATATTTGCTGTACCTGTTACAGATGGTTCTTCCATCAGTATATTACCACCCCTCATGGCAGAGCCATTTAGTGTAAAGAGATACTCTTCTGCATCATAGTGGAATGCCACACCAAGTTTTTCGAAGCCGCGTATGTGGGTATCCAACCTGCGGCGCCCTATCTTGTCTCCTCCGGGCTGTGGTATATGCGCTTTACGAAAGCGGCCCAGTAAAGGCCCGGCCAGCATTACCGCACCACGCAGCCTGCCCGATTTTTTTATGAATGTCTTTTCTGTAAAATAATCCTGGTTAATATCGCCGGCGTTCAATACCAGCGTATTTACGGCAGGGCGTTCTATTTTCACCCCCATATCTTCCAGTACTTCTATCAGCGTATTTACATCTGCAATATCCGGTACATTGGTAAGTGTAATGGTATCACCCGTAAGCAATACAGCACACAGTATCTGCAATGCTTCATTCTTAGCGCCCTGTGGGGTAATGGTTCCATGCAGGGGATTACCGCCGCGTATCTCAAAAGCGTTCATGGAGAAAGCTTATTTATTTGTTCTTATTGTTCTTGAATTTACGGTTCTTATTGTAATTGTTGTTACCGTATGATCCGCCACCACCACTACTGTTATTATTGCTATTGGTATTGTTGCCGCCAAAGTTGCGATTGCCGCCCCCGCCTTTATAGTTACGGTTATTATTGTTATTATTATTTGGGCGCTGCTTGAAGTTGGTACGCAAATCGAAATGAACACGGTAGCCGCCGGTCTCATATTGCAACTCCCCGTTTGATAAAACAGACAGCTCATTCTTTATCATGTCATCATGCACCGGCTCTTTGTGCCAGTTGGTATAGGCCAGTTTCATGTAGTAGCCTACCGCCTGCGTAAGGCCTTGTCTTTTTTCTTCATCTTTTTCGTCAAGCGCTTTTTGTAAAAGGCCGTCCAGGTTCCTGCCCAGGTGGCGGTTCTTTACCTCGTGCTGCGGATAAGGCAATACCGTAGGCCGCGCAAAGACTGTCTCCGGCGCGGGTGCAGGGTAGGGAGCATCCACATCCAGCTTAAAATCGGTCATCTGGTACAGATGATCCCACAATTTATGTTTGTAATCCTCTATCGTTTTCAGGTGCGGGTTCAGGGTACCCATCAGCTCTATTATCGCTTCCGCATTACGCAGCCTGCGCGCGCGGTCTTCGATAGTTCCCAGGTATTCCACCATTCTCTGCACATTGCGGCCATATTCAGGCATCAGCATTTTGGTGCGTACAGTATTGTATTCCATTGATTATAAAAGTTACGGGTATCCCGTATTAAAGTAAATAAATAATTTATGCCGATCCTTTATTATCTGGCAGAAGGACTATCAAAGAAATGACGAGAAACGGCAATTGACAGACCAGCCCTGTTGGATCAGAAACAAATATAAGGGAAATTTAATAGACTGATCAATTTGCAACGCGAATCTTTCACCAATTAGCTTGTCAATTGTACCCAAAACTGTAAGTTTCACCAATTAGCTGAACTTACTGTTTAGTAAAATCAATTATAGCGCTGTATCCACTAAAGTTGCCAGTTATTTTGAGGTCTTTAGAGGTTAAGGTATCGATAGTAGCTTGTGGAGGTATCAATGGGCTTTGAGTATTTACATGCAGGGTATTCACACTATTCTGTGTGGTAATGGACCATGTCATTGGGGTGCTGTTAGTAGTATGACCACTATCTACCCTTATAGTACCAGTACTGTCAGCATTAAAATGAGCGCTTATTAATGTAAAGCCTAATGAGGCTGGGGTAATGGGGTAACCCATTATTGTAGCTGTATTCATATTCCATGTGCCAACTATAAGTGATTGGGGGGTAGGGTTAGTGCTACTCTTAGAACATGATGTAAATGACAGGATAGCCATAATGGCAACAATGCCTAAAGATAAAAGGTGACGTTTCATATTTGTTTTTGTATTTATGCTAAATTAAGGAATATTATATTAGTATTTACTTTCAGTATAATAAACGCATTAAATCCGATAAAAGTATCAGGCATCGGTTCCTGCTATCACCAATACTATCTCTCCCTTGGGCGGGTGGGCCTCGTAATGGGTGGCCAAGTCCTGGAGGGTGCCCTTACGCGTCTCTTCAAACATTTTAGTTAGTTCACGCCCTACGGCGGCCTGGCGGTCGGTGCCCATGTGCACTGCCAGCTCGGTAAGTGTTTTTACCAGGCGGTGGGGCGATTCGTATAAAAGGATAGTGCGCTCCTCTGCAGCCAGTTGCTTCATGAGGGTTTGCCTGCCTTTTTTTACCGGGATAAAACCCTCAAATACAAACCGGTTGCCCGGTATGCCCGACTGCACCAGTGCGGGCACAAAAGCCGTAGCGCCCGGCAGGCACTCTACAGGTATGCCATTGCGTACACACTCCCTTACCAGCAGAAAGCCGGGATCGGAGATGCCGGGCGTACCTGCATCGGTTATCAATGCAAATATTTTACCACCCTGCAGCTGCGCTACTATATGCGGCAATACTTTATGCTCATTGTGCTGGTGGTAAGGGATCAATGGCTTACTGACCTGGTAATGCTTCAGCAGTATGCTGCTGGTGCGTGTATCCTCGCATAGTATGCCATCGGCCCTGCCCAATACCTCTACTGCCCGGTAGGTAATATCCCCCAGGTTGCCTATTGGCGATGGTACAAGGTATAGCCGCAATTATGGAGGTTTAAAATTTTTAAAGAGGATGGCTTATGCTTCCTGCACCATTACATCAAAAGATTCCATTACCTGGTTGGCCAGCAATTTTTTACAGGCATCTGTAGCAAGTTGGTGTGCATGGTCTTTGTCATTGGCATCTACGCTCAGTGTCACATGCTTGCCTATGCGTACCTCGTGCACATTGCCAAGCCCCAGGTTATGCAGGCTGTTATTTACAGCCTTGCCCTGCGGATCCAATAATTCTTTGAGCGGCATTATATTGATGTGCGCTATATATTTCATTTCTACAATTTTCAGGAATTTATAATAACAGTCTGTGGCTCTTTGTATACCAGAGATAGCAATACATATACGATAAATGCAAGTGGCACCGCTGCTACCTGTATCAATGGTATGGCTGCGAGTGTGACAATAACCAATATAAGCTGGGGCCATACATAACGCATGGTCCATTTATGCGGCATCAGCTTAAAGAAACGTATGTTAGAGACCATGAGCCAGCACAGGATGATAATGAGCAGGTATATGGTCCACCTGCCCTGTAGCTTTTCACCCAGATGCATAGTGTCATACCAGTTGACGAGTGGCAGGGAAGCTACGAATATGCCAACAGCAGGTACCGGCAAGCCTCTGAAAGAGTGTTGCTGATCTGTTACTGATACATTGAATTTAGCGAGCCTCAGTGCTGCGAAGCAGGCTACCAGGAAGGCCGGTGCCATGGCCAGCATATCTACATCCATCGCATTAGGCTGCCGCATCCACGCACCCCATAGCATTTTGAACAGTATCATAGACGGTGCTACGCCAAAAGAAACAACATCAGCAAGTGAATCAAGGTCTTTACCTATAGGAGAATATACCCTCAATGCACGTGCGGCAAACCCATCGAGCAAGTCGCAAAGGGCTGCGATGCCTATAAATACACTTCCCCACCACATTTGCTCCGTACCTATAACCCAGTACTGTTCGCCGCTATTAAAATTCGCCAGAAACGGCTGGGAATTAAGAATAAATGCTATTGCTATGCAACCGCAAAAAAGATTAGTAAGCGTAAGCAGGTTGGGAAGGTGCTTCATTGTTGGTCAAAAGTAATAATTATTGATTAATTACCTGTGTACGTCGGTAAACAGAAACGCCGGCATACGATACCGGCGCTGTAATTTTATTTATTGATGATCTATTCAGGTATTACCAGGCGGAAACCGTTACCATGAATATTCACTATCTCTACACTGCTGTCATCTTTGAGGTACTTGCGCAACTTGGCTATATACACATCCATACTGCGGCCATTAAAGTAGGTATCGCTGCCCCATATACGTTTCAGGGCCGATTCGCGCGGCAGCAGGTCATTCTTGTATTCGGCCAGCATCAGCAGCAATTCATTCTCTTTAGGGGATAATGTGCTTGTCTTGCCATCATGCTCCAGTGTGCGGAGCTTGCTGTTAAAATGATAACTGCCTATGATAAATTCTATCTGCGAGTGGTTCTTATCATGCAGGTCCTGGTTGCGTTTCAGTATGGCCTTTATCTTATGCAGCAGTACTTCACTGTCAAATGGTTTTGCTATATAATCATCTGCACCCAACTTGTAGCCGGAAAGGATATCCTCCTTCATGCTTTTTGCAGAGAGGAAGAACAAAGGCACATCGGGATCTACATTGCGTATTTCTTCTGCAAGGGTAAAGCCATCCATATTAGGCATCATTACATCCAGCAGGCATATATCATACCTTTCGCGGCGGAAAGCTGCAAGGCCCAGTATACCATCACGTGCCAGTTCTACTATATAATCATTCAGCTCCAGGTAATTTTTCAGTACCTGGCCGAAATTGGTATCATCTTCAACTAATAGAACTTTATACTTTTCCTTGTCCATAGTAATGTTATATCTGTGTCAAAAGTAATAAGTGCAGGAATTGCACGTGGGTAAAGTTTTGTTAATTAAAAACGGGGGCAGTTCATGGTACGCCTTGGTTCGTGGGTGAAGCTAAGATTGCCGTAGTTGCCCTGGTATATAAGTGAAAACTCCATAGCGCCATATCCGCTGGTATAGGGTGCCAGTTTTGATATGGTCAGATCGTAGCTTGCTATCGCCTGGAAGCCATTCCACCGGAGGCCCGCAGCGCCTATTACGGCATCATTGATCCGGTTAAAAGCACCCAGTATTACCTCTGTGTGTTTTTCGGCTCCGGCATTCAGCCTGATGTTAACCAGGGAACCATATACCAATTCATACGCACCACCCTGCGTAGTGTAATATACCGATGGATTAAGCGCCCAGAATTCATTGATCTGGAAGATGCCGTCCACATTCACCGTAGGGCGCATGTTTATCTGGTTAGTACTGCTGTTATAAAAACTTTCTTTGGGCTGATTGATATTGGCAAGGCCAAATCCTGCCTTTATGTAAGTATTCTCATTAGGGAAGTATGCATAATTTATGCCGGCGCCAATGGTGGTGTAGGTGGTTTTGGCCACATAGTTTTTCTCGCCGTTGGATAATGAGGGGTTAAATGATAACCCATCCCATTGCTGGTCGAATGTTAGTGCTCCGAAATTGACACTGCGCTGCACATACCCAAAAGAACCACCAACCGAGATCATATTTTTGTCGCCTATGCCCAGATGGTAGGCAGCGAAGCCCTCATACCGCGCGAGAGATAAGTTGCCATCGCCCGCCACATCATTAAAGAAGGCAGCGCCTATACCCAGCCAGTTATTGTTCTCTTCATTATGGAACAACTTGCAATCAGCAAATGCGGATATAGTATTGTAAGGTACAGGTACTGTTGCCCATTGGTTGCGTGCATTGATGCCTACACGATAATCATTCTCAGATGTAAGTGCGGTATTAGCAGGATTGAGCAACATAGGCGCAGCATAGTACTGCGAAAAATGCATACTTTGAGCCTGGGCATTTACACATAAGATACCTGCTGCCAGGGTGATGAGGGTAAACTTCATGAGGGTAGTTTTTTTCATCTTAGTAGTGTTATATTTCCTTTTTTAGTTAGTGAGGTGCCATCTACAAATAAGGCCTGTAGTACATAAGCGTATGCATCCATTGGTTGTGGCGCGCCTTTATATTTTCCATCCCAGCCTATAGCTATGTCGGTTGTTTCGAACATCAGCTGGCCCCAGCGATTGAATATCTTTAAGTCTACTGTTTGTATAGCACCGCCCCTTATGAACAATATATCATTAGTGCCATCTCCGTTAGGACTAAAAGCGGTTGGTACGTCGGCACGGGGCTGCACATCTGCGGCTATCTGCCGGCAGAAATTGGAAGGGCACCCGGATCTATTTTTCGCTGTTAGGCATACGTTGTACGTGCCGCTGCGCTTATAAAAATGGGTGGGGTTCGTTTCGGTACTTGTATTTGCGTCACCAAAATCCCATGAATAGGTAAGGGCGTTTATAGATTGGTTTACAAAGCTGGTAGGCACATTCAGTTTTGGCGTAAGCGGAGTATAAGTAAAGTCTGCGACCGGTAATGAATTTACCTTAATAGTGCGGTAGAATGTGTCATTACCATTGCAGGAAGATGGATTGCCTACGATCTCCCGAATGGTAAAGGTGCCCACACTATCAAACCTGTGCGAAGGAGAACTGCTGCTTGTAGTGCCACCATCACCAAAGCTCCAGGAATAGTTGGTGCCGTTTGAAGATGAATCGCTAAATAAAGCCTCTGCACCTTTACATACAGAATCAGGCCCCGAGAATCTGGCTTTTACCAGCACACCGCGCAGGCTTATTGCATGTGTTATTGTATCCGGGGAATTGCATGCTGTAGTATCCGTCATTATCAAGGTAACGGTATAGGCACCTCCGGTAGCATAAGTATGAGGGGGTGGATTAGGCCCGGTAAATGTAGCGCCATCGCCAAACAGCCATTTGAATGTTGTAAACGATGATGAGCCTGGTGTGCCGCTATAAACGGAGGTATTGGTAAATGCCGCAATGTAGGGGCCACAACTATCCTGTGCCACTACGGAAAAGGCGGGCTTCTCAAAAGTGGTATCTACTGTTATGGTCAGGAATGTAGTGTCCAGTGTTTTACAGGCCTTGGGGTTATTGATGATGAGCCGCACGCTGAAATTACCCGCTGATGTAAAAGTATGTACCGGAGAGCGTACTGTGCTGGTGCCACCATCACCAAAGGTCCATGCATAAGTAGTAGCGTTTATAGAACTATCGCCAAAACTTACCGTAAAGGGCAGGCATCCCTTTGCATTAGGAAAGGCCTTGGCCTTAGCCACAACATTGCCTAACTCAAATGCTATCTTTAGTGCTATTTCATTACAGTTGCTGCTTCTGTTGGTAGTACTCCATGCACCTACTGTTGTTGGGAAACTGGATGATCCGCCACAACCGCCACATATAGCCTGGTAACAAACACCGTATTTATCAAAACGACTTGTGCCGCCATCAACATGTTCTCCCACGGGGCCGGTACCCCCCATGAATGTTGCATACTGAAGTGCAGCAGCGTTTCTGCTTAAAATGATAAAATAAAAATCATGGCCATCGGTTGTGGATTGTGCAGCATCACTCGTGACTGGCAATCCAGTAGTACTGCCAGTAGAAGACGGAAAACCAACCCCACTTACTAATAATCCTCCCCAGCCGGAAATATAAATGTTCTGGCAGGTATCTACAAGGAATGCTACAGGTGAAATATCGGTATGTGTGGAATCGCCTGTGCCATATACTGTTGAAAAAACTACATTTTTGAGGTTGCTATCCAGTGCCATTATAAACTGAGAAGAATGAGCATTGCTGTAGGTGCCGGATGTAACAGGGAAATGGCCTCCCAATGATTGCCCCATCAGGTAAACGTTATTGTTTATATCTGTACGCACTCCGTATACCTGGTCAGTGTCGCTGGTACCTATATAGGTACCTTTAAGCAGCGTATACGGAGGAGTTGTAAGAAATTTAAGCACAAACCCATCAATATTTCCCTGGTAGGTAGAATGCAAAGTGCCGGTGGTAGTTGGGAAATTGTTGCTGGCAGTAGCGCCTGCTACATAGATACACCGTTGGCCAGTATCAAAATCAAGCGCATAACCCGCGTCATCGCCACTGCCACCAATATAGGTGCTCCATAAGAGCGTGGTAAGTGTGGAGTTCATTTTAAAGACAACACCATCCTGAAAATCAGTAGTAGTAGTACGGATGGCAGTAGAGGTGGTAGGGAAATCTGTAGATTGCGTGGCAGCAGTTACATACACATTGCCTGATTTGTCCAGTTGGATTTCGCTGCGCGCATCATCACCATAATTGTGTTTCAATCCACCAAAACTAAACTCCGCAGCATACATATTCACTCCGTCTGCCTTAGCGCCACCTATGTAAGTAGATCCCAGCAATGCAGATCCATCACTTTGAACTTTTACTACTACTATGTCCCCATTGCCATTGTAAGTCCTGTCATAAGCGCCCGTGGTTACAGGAAAATCATTTGAGTAGGTACGACCGGCGAGTAGGAGATTATCAGATGCATCCACTATCATGCTATGTGGCTGTTCATTATCTGAGCCGCCAAGATAGGTCGCCCACAATCGGGTACTGCCGGATGAATTATATTTTACCAGGGCTATATCAGAAGGATATCCATTGCCACTTGTAGAGGTACCTCCTCCATAATTTTTTTGAAAGGCACCGGTAGTAACTATGCTAAATGAATCAGTAGGTTTACTCAATGCATCATAAGTTAAATGGACTAGCCCCCCATTGTAAAAGTTACCGTGTTCATCGTAGGTAGCCGTATAACCCCAGTTATCAGCCAGTGAACCGCTGAATGTCGCAAAGACTACTGTTGGGTCTATGATCAATGGTTGCGTATGGTCGTAATCATCCGGAAAGCTAAAGCTTAGTACCTGGTCAGTTAATTTGTAGTTACATTTTATCTGTACTTTATTATCATTGATATATTGGAATACGTATGGTTTCAATTCTGTAAGATCACCTACTGTGGTGCTAATCACAAGATTTCCTTTCTTCACATTCACAGAACTCTGTCCTTCATACCGCATGCGTATCTGCGCTACATCAGTGCCGGCGGCTACAACAAATTCGTACTTCATATTGCCACGCACAGATGACAGGTGCATATTGATACCGGGATATAGTTGCTCATAATCAAGAGACAGAAATGGATGGATCTTTGACTTCCACCGTGTAGTATCGTTGCCAATAAAGTAATTACAATAAAACTCTTCCGGTTTACTTCCCTTTATATCCTGGGTGGTGGCGCCCTCAAATGTTACTTTGTAAGAATGGAATTTTAGTATTTGTTCTTCCTTAGTTGCTCCGTGATGAACCAGGTTTATTTTTCTAATGTTATCTGCATCTTCCAGTATATATTCAAACCCCTTATTGTAAAGCAATACATTTCCTCCTGCCGTAGTAAGTGTATATTTAAATCCTCCCTGCCATTGCCCCAGGTTTGGTATAAACTCTAATGGTGAATAGCTAAATGGCGTAGTACCCGAAGTGTTATTGTCGCCGGGAACCGCCATGGCAACAGAGGGAAGGCAAAGGATAAGGAATACGTAAAAAAACTTCATGGTATAGAATTAATACTTACTTATAACAGTAAATTTAATTCTTTTTTGCCTATATTATTGAGATTACTTTAGAATACTAATAACGCTATATTAATAAAAATAAAACCACCGATAGTCAATAGAAATCTAATAACTAAGATTTTATTGAATGAAAATCAATTTACCATCTTATCTGCGCAGCAGCTGCTGGCAAAAGCATCAGGCTTGGCTTTGAATGCAAACCCCATTCCCAGTATATAACCCATTGCTTCGCGCAGGGCCTCATTGCTTTTAAATTGCGGATTGGTATTTATGTCTGCATGCACTTCCATATCAACGTCGTAATTATTGAAGAGGTCGCATAGCTCATAGGCTATTTCTATGCTTTTGGCTACCTCTACCAGCATACGTTCTTTAATAGTATAGGGCTGTTGTGTGCGTTCGTTGTGGATATACATAAAGCCACCATGCTTTTCGCGCAGGAATACAATCACTGTCGCAAATTCTGTATCGGTACTTCTCACCTGCGAATCGGTACCGATACATACCTTCAGGTGATAGCCTGCACTCGTCTCTCTTATTATTGCTTCTTCAACAGCTTTTTTTATAGGGAGCTTTATATGTTCCCCGCTAAAAGTGCGCCAGATCATAAGTAAATCTTTAGTTAACTAAAGTTACTTATAATAGGGATATTATAATATCACACTACAGTTAAGGAATTATTATTATGCACAGGTTATAAACATATCGGTTATGATAGTAATACCTGCCATGCCTTCTCCACTTCGCCTGCATCCAGCAATTCCTTAGCATAGAGGTGCAGCGCCTGGGTAGCTACTGATTCATTTTCGCCAAAATCGCGCAATATCTGCGATAGCCGGTCATCATAGAGCATATCACTCACTACAGGTATGGCAGTTGTGTTTGCCAGCATGCCCAGGTTATTACCGGTAAGCACAGTGCTGCTGCGTATCTTTTGCGGCAGCGCATCAAAGCCAACCCCCAGGGAAATATTAGGCTTAGCCACTTCAAATACTGCACTGCCCGATGCCCTGCAATAATAATCTGCACCCATGCGGGCTACCAGGTCTATCTTATGTGGGTCTATCTGGCCATTCTCATCCAGCACATTGTCATCTATATGCATGCGCAGCACTTCGCAGATAATAAGATTTGCAGCGCCACCTTCAGTACCTGTTTCTATTACCTGCATCACCTTGCATTCCAGATTTACGGGTGATTCCTTTACCCTGAAAGGCTTTACCAGATCAGATTTTACCGGAGTGAAGCCTGCTTTCTCAAATTCGTTTATATGCTTTGGATACTCGCAGCTGGCAAGGCTGGCCTGCTGCACTATACTGTAATTCACCACATTTATCACCACTTCTTTATTGGCCAGTACATTTTCAAGCGTATGCTTTATTGTATTGTTCCTTACCCTGCGCGAAGGGGAAAATATAAGAATAGGTGGTTTGCTGCCAAATACATTGAAAAAGCTGAAGGGGGAAAGATTCATGTTGCCTTCATCATCTATAGTGCTGGCAAAACAAATGGGTCTAGGTGCTATGGCGCCAAGCAGGTAAGCATGAAGTTGTGCGGTCTTTACATCGCCGGGTGATATTGTCATAAAGCAAATTAACGGAGTAAATATGATTATTGGATGTTTGATGAACTGATAATGCCATTACAATGTGGGTAATTCAACAAAATTGGTGAGTACCGCAAAGTGTGGAAAAAATAATACAAAAATATTTTATTATAAATTAATATTTTATAATTAAAATAAAAATAATTTATTATCTATAAATAACAATATATCAAAGCATTGTTTTATTGAAAGACAATCTTAACATTTTCATTTCAGTGAGCAAAAACACTGTGGCATAGGTTTTTTTACTAAAACCAAAAATAATTATTCATAGAAAAATCAATTAACATGAAAAAGAAATTACTCAGTCTAGCTCTTGCAGTAGTGATGATAGGAGCGGGAAGCAGCGCAATGGCACAGTCGAGGTCAGGTTTCGGATTAACTGATAATAACCAACTCTTTACTATAGCCGACATCAACTCACCTTCTACAGGTACAGGTACACCCACTACCATAACAGGTATGGCAAGTGGGGAACAAATGGTAGCTATCGATTACAACCAGCATGATGGCAGGTTATATGGACTTGGCTACAATCCTGCTACCGCTACCGGGCAGTTATATGCTATCAATACTACCTCATTCAGCGCTGCTGCCGTTAGTGGTTCTTCGCGTTCGCTTACCCTTGGCTCGTCACTGACCAATAATGTAGGTTTTGACTTTATCTCTACACAGTCCGATATGGTGCGCATAACAGGTACCAATGGCTACAACTACGTAATGAGCGCACGCGATGGTGCTGTCGTATCCTCCGGAACAGGCGGCGGTGCCGGCGGCCTCGGTTTTGCTTCTTCTGATGTACACTCAGGTGCTACAGCTGCGTTAGCTGCCACCTCTTATACCAATAGCTATTATGGCGCTGATGCTGCCGAACAGGTGGGATATGATCTAACCACTAATTCACTGGTAACTTTTGACCAGGATGGCCACACTTTACATACTATAGGGATTAGCGGTGTAGCGGCTACAAGCTTTGTAGGTAGCGATAACTTTTATGATAGCACTACACACAGCAATACCATTTATTTCACGCTCCATACCGTACTGAATAACTCTGTATATACCATGAACAGGGCTACCGGCTCCCTTAGCCTGGTAGGCAATCTGGGTGTATCGGGTACCACTAATGTACGCGATATAGCATTGCAGAATCAGGATAACCGCGGCGGTAGTGGTTCTTCATCAGTTAATGGCCAGTTAATGGCTGCCCTTACATTGAACCTTAGAAATGTTATATTCTTTGATTCTTACAATCCCGGTACTATCCGTAATATGATATCTCTTTCAGGTATGGCAAGCGGCCAGACAATGATGGCAATTGCTTATCGTCCTGCCGACAGAAGGTTGTATGGTATAGGATATAATGCCACAACTACTACGTACCAATTGTATTTAATTGACACTGCTACAGGTAATGTTAGCGCTATTGGTTCAGCCGGTACCTGGAATATGGGTGCTGCAACTGATAATATGGGCTTTGCCTACAATCCTGTAAATGACCGTATACATATTACCGGCAACGCTGGTATGAATGTAGAGCTGAATGGCAGCAACGGCAGCCTCATCTCAAATGATAGTAGCTTCACATATGCTTCCGGCGATGCTCATGCAGGTGCCACCAGCGATATACGTTCCATAGCTTATACCAATGGGTACAAGGGTGCCAATAATACACAAATGGTGGGTATAGATAATAATACAGGTTCAATAGTTAAACTTTCTTCCGGATCTTACCGCACTATTACTTCTGCACAGGATGTATCTTCTGTAATAGGTGCTTCAGGTTCATCACGCGGTGGTATGTTCGATTATTTCTATGACAGCACCAGCGGACAGGATAAGGGTTATTTTGCTTCAAACAATAGTGGCAGTAGTTCGTCTTCTGATAATTATGGCCGTTTTTATACAATGAATACTTCCACATATAGTCTTACTCCATCACGCAGCATAGGCCCCGGTACACCGGTAAGGAGCATTACTGCACGCAGAGAGTATGCAGGTCACCCATTGGCAGTTGGCAATGTGTATGCAAATACGGCTACAACTGTATTTGTATATCCTAACCCAGTTAGCAGCCAGGCACGTATAGTACTTTCATCACCAGCTACATCTAATGTATTTGTAGATGTAATAGATATGAATGGCCGTGTAGCCCGCTCTTATGAATATAGCGTAGGCAGTTACCAGTTAGATCTTGATATGAGTACAGTACCTGTTGGTTTGTATAATGTACGTATCCAGACAAACACTACACTTCAGAATGTAAAAGTGATTAAGAACTAATCAGCCGACATTCTCTTTTATATATCAAAGCCTCTGCATTTTATTGCAGAGGCTTCTTTTTATAAACTTATTTCCAATTGATCTATTGCTTTTTCTCTTCTCCCTTTATCTCAGGCTCTTTGCTCTTTCTTAGTATTTTTTCTTCCTGCTCTTTCTGTTCTTCGCCAATCAGTATCGCCCAGGGTTTTAATCCTTCTACACGCTCACTTATTATCTTAATTATGGCGGTTAATGGTATGAACAGGAACATTCCCGGTATGCCCCATATCAACTCTCCTACTATTACTGCTACAATAGTAATGAAAGGATTCATTTTTACCCGTCCGCCTACTATTCTCGGCATCATGATATTGGAATCAATAATGTGGATGATCAATAACACCAATGCTACCTCCAGTGCAGGTTTGCCGCCGCCATTCGTAAAGGTGATGAGCATGCTCAGCGCTATGGAAGTGTAGATACCTATGTAAGGGATAATATTCAGCACGGCTGCCAGTACACCTATCAATATAGCATATTGTATGCCTAGTATGGCCAGCGTACAGCTGCCTACTACGGCCAGTATAGCCATTTCTATCATCAGTCCTATTACGTAGCTGTTGATGACGATGCGGGTTTCCTGTACCACTTCATGCACCTCGCTGCGTACCTGCGGCTTGAATAAACCTGTCACAAACCTGGTAAGCAGCCTGCGGTGGTAGAGTATAAAAAATGAATAGATAATGATGAAGATCACCATTATCAGTATGCCACCAAATGAGAGAAAGATATTACTGAGAGAATGTGCCGCGGTAGAGAATATGCTGGAGGCAGATTTGTTTACATAATCCATCTGCTCTGCACTATCGATGCCATACTTGTGCGATATCCATGACTGCATATTGTGCAGTATCACAGCAAGGCGCTTCTGCAGGCGCGGCAGGTCTTTTGAAAAGCTGATGATCTGTAGGATGAACAGGTAAATGAATGCGGCTACAACAGAAAAGAATGCAAGTATCGTAATTAGTGCGGCTATGGATCGTCCCAGCCCCATACGCTCCAGCAGGCGGGTAACAGGGTATACCAGCACTGCTATGAGCAATGCGAAAAGCAGCGGAATGAAAACGGCGCTCCCGACCTTGAGAATCACAAAAATGAGCACTACCGATATCAGTATCAGCGCAAGGCGTGCATAGAAAGGAAGCTTTACCTGATTCATAATGCTATGGATTCATCCCAAACCTACTGTAATTGGGGCAGTGTACAAAGTCCTGATGTCGGTACTGTTAATAAATACTTTAAAAGCAGTAACGATAGAGGGGGATTTTTTGTTTTATTTTGCCAATACAATACTGAGTGGATGCTGAAGCGTTTTTACAGGAAGGGATTAGTAGAGGCCGGCTGCGATGAAGCTGGCCGTGGTTGCCTGGCAGGCCCTGTATTTGCAGCGGCAGTGGTGCTTCCTCCACGCTTCTCCCATTCAGCACTCAATGACAGTAAGCAGGTAACTGAAGATGACCGAAATATGCTGCGCCCTATTATAGAGCGCAAAGCGCTGGCATGGGCAGTGGCGATGATAGATCACGAAGAGATAGACCGCATCAATATCCTGAAGGCTTCTTTTAAGGCTATGCACCTGGCTATAGACCAGCTTACGATGCGACCTGAGCTGCTGCTTATCGA
Organism: Taibaiella sp.; assembly: GCA_013815385.1. GTDB lineage: Bacteria > Bacteroidota > Bacteroidia > Chitinophagales > Chitinophagaceae > JACDGL01. Next base: position 214,313 of record JACDGL010000006.1, read on the forward strand.
TGGCCACTTGTTTTCTCCTTACTTTGGTATAGTGCACCAGTGCGTGATAAAGGGCGATGCTATCTATGCATCTATTGCTGCCGCAAGCATACTGGCAAAAACCCATAGGGATGAATACATGAGCCGCCTGCACAATGACCACCCGCACTATGGGTGGAATGAAAATAAAGGATATGGTACACCACATCACCGTACGCAGATACGGAAGCACGGCCTGTCTCCTTACCACCGTAAAACATTTGGTATCTGTAGTGAGATGACCGCTGAAATGGCCGGTTAGCTCATAGGCAAAGACACTTCGAAATTGGAGCCGTGCGGTAAGTTGTCCTTCACCGTGATTTTCCCTTTATGCTGGCCGATGATCTTGCAGGTTAGATACAGCCCTAATCCCGTACCCTTGCTTTTCCTGCTTCCCTCATTACCTACACGGTAAAATTTATCGAATATTTTTTTCTTCTCATCATTAGGGATGCCTGCCCCTTCATCTTTTACACATAGCAGTATACAGTTATTTTTTTCTGTCAGCTCTACCACTATCGGCTTATCAGGTGGGGAATACTTTACTGCATTTTCTAAAAGGTTATTAATTGCAAGGCCCAGCATCACGCGGTCGCCGTTCAGTTTGCAATCCACATTTATATCTTCTTCAAACGGACGTGGATACCGCTGCGCATAGTCGCGCACGGCATCTTCCACTAGCTCCGAAAAATTAATTATTTCTTTGGAGGCCACATACTGCCTGCCCTCTATCTGCGAGGCGAACAACATATTGTTGCAAAGGTCATTCAGCCTGTTTGCTTCTTTTATACAGCGTTCTATAAGCGATGACCTCTTTGCTGCATCAAGCTGGTGTTTCTCCAGTGTTTGCAGGTTTAGCTTTATTGCAGCAATAGGTGACTTCAGCTCATGTGTTACCGATAACATGAAATTATTTTTCTGCCGAGAAAGATGTATGCTTTTGCGGAAGGAGGACCAAACTACAGCAGCGCCTATCAGTATCACCAGCAGAAATGTGCTGCCTTCGCCGTAGTATTGTTTCACGCGCATCTCATACTTATTCTGCAACAGCTGCATACGGGTATTGTAGAGGGCGGGGTGCTGTACACTATCCACAGTGCTGCGCAGTATCAGTACTTCCTGCTCCAGTATCCTTGTGTTCTGTTTTTGAAGGCTCACGCCCCAGAACATGAGTGCAGCGATGGTATATAAAAGAAGTATGAGGTAAACGGTGGAGAAAAAACGCATAGCAAGCCTATTTACGCGGCTTATCAAAGTTACGCCCCCCGGCCTTTTCTACACGCAGGCCCACATGCAATACTTCGGGCAGCGGGTTCACACGCATATTCTGCTCAAAGCGGATCTCGTACTTGCCTTTTTTATGAAAGGACATGGAATTGGTGCCGGTAATAGGCATGCGTTGCTCCCATATCTCGCCCATGCCCCTGCCCAGCCATTTGCCCGATGGCTCGGCAAGTGGTATCTCCAGGCGGGTCTTGTTAAATGCAGTATCTCCCGGTGTTTTGGAATATACCCATAGCCATATATTAGAGTAGGGATACACATCCGTATGCCTGATGAGAAAATAGAGATTGTATAATACGGTAGTGTCGCTTACTTCAAATTTAAATGTGGGCTGGTACTGGTATTGCCACGCATTCTGTGGTACCGGTTCCTCCCGCTGAAAATAGGGAGAAGGAGCGCAGCCCGCAAAAAATACAGTTGAAAGTAACAGGACTATTATAACGTAACGATGCATTGTTTAGATAAAGTTAGGTCTGGTAAGCAGGTGCAAAACTACAATATATTCAATACCTGTTCCTTGGCCTTTTCCAGTTCGTCCTTCATATTAATTACTATCTGCTGTATCTCTGCATGGTTTGCCTTAGAGCCAAGGGTGTTTATTTCCCGGCCTATTTCCTGCAGTATAAAGCCAAGCTTACGGCCTGCCGTTACATCCTGCACAGCTATGGTTTCGCTGAAGTAGATGCAATGCTGTTTCAGCCTTGTTTTTTCTTCTGTAAAATCCATGCGCTCCAGGTAGTAGATCATTTCCTGCTCAAAGCGGTTTGGGTCTATTTTTTCCTTGCCGGCCATATCTTCCAGCCATTGGTTCAGCTTGGTGCGTATGCGCTCTGTACGCTGCTTTTCCAGCGGCAGTATATCTTCCAGCAGCGATTCAATGGTGTTAATGCGTTGTATCAGGTCTTTATAAAGCGCTTCGCCTTCATTCTTGCGGTGCTCCATCAGCTTCCTTGCAGCTGCTTCTATCACCGTTTTCACTTCAGCCCATTCCTGCTCAGGCATCACATCCTGGTCAGCGCCTACTACTTCGGGCATACGCATCAGTGTGCTCAGTATATTTTCTTCCGGTATCTGCAATTGTTGTGCTATCTGCTGCATGCTCTGGTAATAATAAACAGCCAGCCCGGTATTTACCGTCATTGGTTTCGATGCGCCTTCCTGCTTTATGTTCACCATCAGGTCTATAGTTCCGCGCATCAATATTGTATTCAGCAGGCTGCGTATATCCAGCTCGTAAGGTCGCAGTACGGGGGGCAGCTTGGTCGTCATATCAAACTGCTTGCCATTTAGCGATTTCACTTCCACCACTACCTGCCTGCCATTGATGGCCGCCTCGGCCCTGCCGAAGCCGGTCATTGAATAAAGCATATCTTATTATTTACTGCAAAAATGAATAAATCACCAATCATAAAAAAGCTATCAGCAACTATTAGTGCGCAGCTCTAAGGGTAGCTAAGAGCAACTGATGCTGGTATTTATCTTATTATCTACCCTAAATTGTTCTTAAAAGTAATTTAATCCTCCCATCCGCGAGGATATTTAATTATTTTTGTTTCGCTACTTCTCTTAAAAACACTGCATGCGCTTTAAGGCATTCGTTATTTTATATATCCTTCTTTCCTGCACGGCATACGCCCAGCTACCCACACGGGCCGAGCTGGAGACCAGGCGCAAACAACTGCTGGAGTCTATAAAACAGACAGAAGAGCAGCTGGAAGCCACCAAGCTAAATAAAAAATCTACCCTGGGCCAGTTACGGGCACTGCAGTCTAAACTGGCCGAACGCCAGCGGCTGATAGGGAATATTAATGATGAGATAGGGAGTATAACCAGCACCATACAGGAATCAAATAAAGAGGTAGGGCAGCTAAGGAAATACCTGGAAATACAGAAGACCAAGTATGCCCAATCCCTACGCTACTCTTATGAAAGCAGGGGCAGCTATGACATGCTGGCCTTTATATTTTCGGCACAGGATTTTAACGATGCCGTGCGCCGGGTACGCTATCTGAAGAAATACCGCGACTACCGCGAAGAGCAGGTGCAGCAGATACGGGTTACCCAGGGGCAGATAGAGCATAAAATAGGCGTGCTGAATGTACAGAAGAATGAGAAGGACGCCCTGCTTGGCTCGCAAATGGTACAGAAACAGGTATTGGTGAAAGAAACCAACGAGACCGATGCAGTAGTAAAGGACCTGAAGGGCCAGGAAAAACAACTGCTGGCCGAGATAGATAAGAACCGCAAAACAGCTACCCGTATCAATAAGGCCATCAGTGAAGTAATACGGCGGGAAATAGAAGCGGAACAGAGACGTGCCGAGGAAGAAGCAAGGCGCAAAACAGCCTCAATGGCGGCTAACAATAATGCGCCTCATCCTATTACAGGCCCATCAGGTATAAAGACCGGCTCAGAACCTGCAAATAACGGCCGACCAGTAAGGACGCCAACCAGCTATAACCTGGTAATGACACCCGAAGCCACAGCTCTATCTAATAGCTTTGAGGCCAATCATGGCCGCCTGCCGTGGCCGGTAGAGAAAGGTTTTGTTGCTGACCATTTTGGGGTACACCGTCACCCGGTAGAGGAAAAGGTAATGATAGAGCAATACGGCATTGATATACGTACCAGCGCTAACGCATCTGCCAGGGCTGTGTTTGAGGGCAAGGTAACATCTGTGGTCAATATGGGCTCATCAGGCTGGCTGGTCATCATCAGCCATGGCCGATACTTTACGGTGTATGGCGGACTGGCCGCAGTGAGTGTACACAAAGAGCAGCAAGTAAGCACCAAGCAATCACTGGGAACAGTAGGCCCCAATGATGATGGCGAACCCACCATCAACTTCCAGATATGGAAAGTAGGTGGCAAAGGCGACCGCAACAAAGTAGATCCCGAGCCATGGATAGCGCGGTAGATTAATATTTACTCTGTCATATATTATGCCCAAGAGCCTTCATAGAGGGGCTAATCTATTAGCACCTTCCCGGTCATTTCCCCTGGTATCGTAATACCCATATACTTTAGTATAGTAGGTGCCAGGTCGCCCAGCTTACCGGGGCGTAGTGCGCCTTTATAATCATTGGCTATCAGGAACAGCGGCACAGGGTTCAGCGTATGTGCAGTATTGGGTGTGCCGTCTGCATTTATCATATAGTCGGCATTGCCATGGTCTGCTGTCAGCAATATCATATAACCATTTGCTAATGCTACTGGTACTATTCGGCTCACACAGGTATCCACCGTTTCTACTGCCTTTATTACAGCGCTCCATATGCCGGTATGTCCTACCATATCGGCATTGGCAAAGTTGAGGCATATAAAGTCTGCGCTTTGTTTTTCTAACTCCGGCAGTATGGCATCGGCAAGTGCTGCCGCACTCATCTCCGGCCGCTGGTCGTAGGTAGCTACATCGCGCGGTGAGGGTCGCATAATACGGGTCTCCCCCTCAAAAGGCAACTCCCGCCCACCCGAAAAGAAGAAGGTAACATGCGGGTATTTTTCTGTTTCCGCTATGCGTATCTGTTTTTTGCCATTGGCTGCCAGCACCTCACCCAGCGTATTTACCAGGTTGTCGTTGGTAAATACTACCCCTACATTCTTAAATGTATGGTCATACTCGGTCATGGTCACATAGTGCAGGTTTAGCGGTTTCATATTCTGCTCTGGGAAAGCCTGCTGCGTCAGCGCCATTGTTATTTCCCTGCACCGGTCTGTGCGGAAGTTGAAGCAAATGACCACATCGCCGTCCTGTATGGTAGCCAGTGGCTGCCCATTTTGGTCACAAGCTATTATTGGCTTTATAAATTCATCAGTTACACCGGCATCATAACTTGCCTGTAATGCTGCCAATGGGTCTTGTGTATGGGTGCCTATTCCTTGTGTCATTCCATCATAGGCTATCTTCACTCGTTCCCAGCGCTTGTCCCGGTCCATAGCATAGTAGCGGCCTGTCAGCGATGCCAATACACCACCTGTAGTATTCAGGTGCTGCTGTAGCTGGCTAATGAAGGCATGCCCGCTTTTAGGGTCGGTATCGCGACCGTCTGTAAATCCATGCACCGCCACCTTTGGTACCGCATTCTTTTGCGCTAATGTGCACAATGCTTCCAGGTGGTTGATGTGGGAGTGTACACCGCCATCACTTACCAGCCCCATCAGGTGCAGTGTTTTGTTCCCTGCTTTGGCTGCAGTAAATGCTTCTTGCAGGGTCTTGTTTTGTTCCAGCTCGCCATCTTTTATAGCTACGTTCACACGTTGCAGCTCCTGGTATACAATGCGGCCGGCACCTATGTTCAGGTGTCCAACTTCAGAGTTGCCCATCTGCCCGGCTGGCAATCCTACCGCCTCACCGCAGGCTATCAGTTCAGTATGTGGGTACTTGGCGTATAGTGATTTTACGAATGGCGCATTGGCCTGTGCTATAGCATCTGCAGCAGGTACTTGTCCGTCCCCCCATCCATCCATTATAATAAGCATTACCTTTTCTGACATAAGGGCAAAAGTACATGTTTGAAGCTGTAGCCATTGCTACAAGCAGTTATTATTTTGTCTCTCGATTGGTATTGGCTTGTTTTTTGATGTATATTTAGCTGAATAATAAAGTTATTATTGCCGTGAATAATATGTTTACTCGCTTTTTATTAACTATTTCACTGGTATTTGCCTGCACTTTTGGCTATGCACAGTCCGGCGCTCTCGATGAGATGGCAGGGGCGGTACGTGCCGGAAAGGTTTCAGATATATTGAAGTATTTTGATGATGTGGTGCCTATTACTATGAATAATAGCCAGTCGCCATATAGCCGTACACAGGCCGAAATGGTGCTACGCGATTTTTTTATTCGCAACCCGCCTACCCAATTCATGGTAATGAATAGTGGCTCACCCGATAATTTGAACAGCTTTGTTATAGGCAAGCTCTCCACCCCCAATGGGCGGTTTGGCGTTTACATTCTGCTGAAGCAAAAAGATAATAACTACGTGATTCAGGAGATACGCCTGAACAAAGAGTAAGATATTCCTTAAACAGAAAAAGGACATTATCAGCAGATAATGCCCTTTTTATTGCAGATGATTTTATGATTGCTGCACTACCACAGGTCTTTTCATTATAGCATACACTTCCATGCCAAAACCTATCAGCATTATAATAGGTGCTAATGTTATGCGCCGGAAGCTATATATCTCGTTGTAATTGAATTGGTGCGGATTGGTGCTTTTGCCACCACTCATCAGCAGAAAGCCTAAAAGGATCAGGGCTATACCGCCTATCATCCATTTATAATTGTTCTGGTCAAAGAGGAAACTCTGGTTACCCCTGGGTACATTTACTTTGGCTGGCGCAGTGTACTTGCTCTGTACCGGTGCAGTAGCAGGTTTGCTTTTTACAGGCTGCGGGTTAGCAGGCTGTGGTTTGGGAGCCTGGGGGTTTTTCGGATTGGTGTTGGGTGTTGCCATGTTATACTTTTTTACTGCTATACAAATTTAATAAAGATCATCCACATGTAGCTTCAGGTATTTTAATACCGAGCGGTGTGTGCTGATGATGGATATAAGGATACCTAATAATATTATTCCAAGCATCAATATCATCAGCAATAGATTATCATTTAATAATTTCAGTTCAGGAAGCTGTGCATAAGCAAATGATACAACCATCCACAAGGCTATCACGGCTATCACCCCGCTTATAAGCCCGTTTACAATAGCCCGTCCGTCAAATGGCCGCGATATGAACTGGTGTGTAGCCCCTACCATCTGCATGGTCTTTATATGGAAGCGGTTGCTAAACATGGCAAGCCGTACCGTATTATCTATCAGGAATATTACCACTATAAATAGTATCAGCGATATGACACCAAGGATCAGCCCTATTTTTTTAAAGTTGCTGTTCATCTTCTCCACTACTATCTTCTGCCAGGTTACATCGCGCACTACATTGCTCTGCAGTATGAATTGCTGTATCTTTTCAAGGCTGTCTTTATTCACATATTCTGCATTCAGCTTCAGTACTACCGATGCAAACAAAGGGTTGTAGCCAAGCAGCGCTGCAGGGTTCTCCCCCTCTACCTGTGTCTCCATTTTTATTGCTTCATCCTTGCTTATAATACGCGATGAGTGCGTAAAGGGCTGTTTATCCAGTATCGCTTTCATGCGCTGTATATATTCATCCTTTACATTGTCATGAAAGTTCACGTTCACTTCCAGGTCTTCTTTAAAGGCACGGGTCAGGGCATGGCCATTTATCATCAGCCACCCCAGCATGCCTATTAAAAAAAGCACCAGCGATACACCGATGATAGCGTATACATATGATGGTTTTGCCTTCTTGCCTGTTGCCATGTGGTTGCTTGTACTCCCAAAAGTAAAAAAATGGCTTCATTTAGTTACTTCTATTTTTCACTCACTTTATTTTTAACAAAATGGCTGCTCTCTTTCATTTATGCCTTACCCCCTTACGACTTACTGCTATATTCCGTATCTTTGCGCCAGTTCTTTGAAAGCTTTTCTAACAAGAATTTATCCGGGGCCGACTGGTTTTGACAGCATAGGGCACGGTAAGTAAGCATGTCGTGCGTTGTGTAATTAGCACGTAAATCTGAATGCTCAAACCATAAATGGCGAATATTCTTACGCCATGGCTGCCTAGTTATTAATTAGCGCATCCATTATGGCCGCCGCGGGGGGTGCCTGTTTTCGCTGCCGCCGCCTAATCAAACAATAACAGGATAGTTCGGCAATGAGCTGTGCTTGCCGGGCAAAACCAAAACAGTGTAGGAAGGTAGTAGGTTTGTCCTGCTCCGGCTGTCTTCCGAAATCAAATGCAGGAATACACATGTAGAAAGCTTATTTGGCATATGTTTGGACGCGGGTTCGACTCCCGCCGGTTCCACAAAGCCACTCTTTAAGAGTGGCTTTTTTCGTTAAATACGCCTAAAATAAAGGGCGTACAAAAAAAAGCAAATCAGATTTAGACAATAGAAAGCAAACTAAACGGGTACCTATT
>JACDGL010000029.1 GCA_013815385.1 Taibaiella sp.
TTTCAAAAGAGATATAATCTGTAAGTTCTACAGTATGCCCCGTAAGACTCCATAGGTCTTGTAAATTGCAGAGCTGCATTTCAATAATCAGTGTGCCCAATCAATACGCATGCTTAGAATGTTCAGTATGTGCAACCTACCAGTATATACTTCAAGTTCTCCAAATACTTGATAAAGACCATATAATTGTATTTTGAGCTCATTCAGGGCACTTGCTTTGTATCATTGCAGGATTTATATCTTCAACTTGTTTTCTTAAGATAATAGGTAGGGTCTGTATAGAAGTTAGAGGATAGTTTACTATTTAGCAAAGTAAAGACTGTTCAACATTTAGATAACGGTGTGGACATGAAATATCATCTCAAAGTATACCATACATGTACAAGTATCATTGTGATTACTCCGTTCAACGGACAGCCATATGACCGACCCAATAAAAGCCCCTTAGCAAATTCAAAGTTTCCATATAGACGTCGTCTATATTAGTTTCAGAAACTTGTTCAAAAGAGGCTTTTAATCGCTGAATCGAATTCAAGCGTTACTCTCACTGCTAGACTGCCATATGTATGGTCTAATAGTGCCAAGTCGAATACTAGAGCATAAATTATGATTTGAAGCCTCCTAATATGTTGGAGCGTGATAGTTACAAGTTCTAGCCAATCACAATATTGATTGGAATATTGAAATTCAAAATAATTTCGACGCCTATCGAACCAATTATTCTGCCCATATAATTGGCTGTGAGCAACATTTGCTAGCCAATGATTGGCTTATTTTATAAAGTCATTCGCGATAGCCAATCAATGATAATCCGACTACATGCAGTTACAAGTAGGCTTAAAAATCCTATCTCATGCAAATTTGCTTGTATCCCAAAAGTAATGCAAACAATGTATGCATCTATGTTCGGACATCCACTATGAATAAGAACAGCAAAGTACGGTCATCATAGAGTGCAAAAGATTGATTGTAACATTTTAAAGCCTACTTGTAACTGCATGTAGTCGGAAAATTACTAATTGGTTCTATAGTTTTGTAAGCCAATCATTTATTGTCTAGTAAAATTAAAGCCGATTAAACAGAAGCTGATTGAGCCAATGAAGCAAATGCAGACGTTGCTCACAACCAATTACATCAACAAAATATTGGTTCGATAGGCGTCGAAATTATTTCGAATTTCAATATTTATTCACCAAGCTACATGATTCTGCCGATAAGCTAGGGGTATTATATGCCTCAATATTAGGTCTTAATATGCAATATTATGATTACATGCATATGAAAGAGATGTCTTAATTCTCTATTCTGATGATCTATTTTGCCCTGACTAACCAGCACCTTGCCGAACCTCCGAGATATTCGTTGTCGAGTCTGTGTAGGCTATCGTTTGGGGGAAACGCGAAGGCAAGAATTGTTCTTCTCTCCAAGCATATGAATCAAATTTAATGCTTGTGTTAGTTCTGTCAGATGCTTAGAGCCACTCAATCATGACCGAAAACCCTGCTGCACCTCGAACTTAAAAAAGAGAGCTACTATAGGCACTCCACAGAATGACCAGAGGCTCTGAGGTATCGACAGCTCGCCCCACGGTAGTATTATAAGTGCAACATATCCTTCGCAGGTGCTTCGTCGCAATGGTCAGTTTCTGAACGAAACTGTTCCTTACTTCTCAGAAAGACCAGCTTTTCTCAGCTGTATGTGGAACAACTCATCTCATTGAAGTCGAGATAGACTAGACGGATCCAAACGGTACTAGTCTCTTTGTTACTATACATCGCCAATCACCTTCTTCGAGGGAGAGCGTGTTCACGAGTGAGGGAAGGCTTCATTCACTACCGAGGAGCCATCAGGTCCTCTCCATTTAATTGTGGAGTTTTATATTATTCCCGACTAGTTTTTTAGTGCATCGTTAAATACCTCTTGATAGCCTATATCATAATCAAGTCCCTGCCATGGGGAGACCGGGTATCAAATACTTGTGCTTTACTGCTTGAGCGTTATCTAATTCCATCGCTTCGTCGGATATATAATATCCCCTCCAAAGATCTGTAGCCAACGTACATACTGGTGAAGTCAAGGAAACATCATAGCAAGACATACGAATGTACACTACATTTCAAGGCATTGAATCGACATTAAGTTCCACCTATTGAAGATTATTAGATATATAGCGTTACTTTACCTAGGCCGCTTGTTGCCCATTCGATGTCAACTTACACCCTTTCACACTCGAAGGGAACAACGGCGACCCTTCCTTCTTGGAATGCTGAAATGTTTTCGTTCAATTCCTGGGCAGTGACAGTAGTAATAGATTTTTCATGCGGGAGGCCCTGAAACTTATAATCTTGATTCCTCAACCATTTAAATGGTTGACGCATAAGAACTTGCCTTTCTGCGATCAATTCTGCAAGATGTTTGTCTGCGATGACTGTGAAAACAGTCTATCCTTACCTTCTTTCATACAGCGGAGCATAGCCTCTGCCAATGTCTTCCGTGCCTTGCTCCAATCTGTCCGTTGTCGAAAGAGCCCGTTATTGGGCACAGAAAAGTCAGGAACAGTCCTCGCCTCAAGGGATACTCGTCCACCAGTCGCTATAGAATCAATTCGATACCTAAAGCTTTTAACTGGAAACTTGATAGCAGTCAATTGATCAACAATCAAGTCTGCCTTGGGCGAATTCACAGTTCTTGCCATTTCTGGACCATCCACAGTGAAGATATGAAGGATGTATTCCATTGGAAGAAGCTTGCTGACTTCCATTAGCTTGATGGTGTTAGTACAATGAGACTTAGTTTCATCTCAAACCTTGCGCTCTATTTTCTTGACCTCTTGGATCACAACCCGGGAAATCTCAGCTTCATCTAACCCTTCGACCGCAACAGACGTGCTTTGCGCAAGCTCCCTCTTCTCGTTGTCAGTAAGAGCAGCATAGTCTTTCGCCAACTCTTTTGGAGTTTTTCGGTTATTCCAGCCAGCTACAGCTGTTAGCTAATAAGCCAAACCACTCTCAGCTTCAGAAGTACGCATCTGCAAGGCACGATTGCGTTGAAAGACGTTAAACGCGCTATCAACGTACTTCTTCCGCTTAATCTGATAATCGATGGGAATTTTGAGCTGATTAGTTTCTATGAGCGATTCTAACGAGCACCCGTTGCGCGTAGCTATCTCGGTAAGCTTGTTTCTATACTCCATGTGGGCTTGAAAGAGTAGGGTTCGGTCTTCTTCTGAGAAATTATCAAGATTAGGCATAGCGAGAAGTATATAGCGCGATAGCAATTAAACGATTACGCGACTAAATTGTGTCAATATATTGTCATATTAGAGATGTACATTACTCATTGCCCTTTTGGCTGGCAAATTTCGCCGTTTTCTATGCTGGTGGGGCAAAATAATGTTGCAGGTTAGGTGGTTACACTAACAACTTTGAACCAGAGAACTTAATAACTCTATACAAATATACAAATATACAAATATACAACACTACAGTTACAGCAGGTAAGTGTATTTATCCACTCCTCAGTCACCTGATGAATACATTTATTGGAGCTGTCTGAAGCCAAGGCTTCTGCTGACATTCTTTTATACGCAATAACCTGATAACCTATCCATATAATATCTTTGATAAATCATGCTTACAAGACTAATAAAAAGGGGACAAAAGTTCCATGCGGGACTTCCGCATTGCTACAATATGCGCATCCAATCAGAACAGGTACTATTGCATTCGCTTATAGTTTAGGAGCATGGAAGCACATAATGTATTGTGGTAGAGTCGCGTACTTTTAACGTACAGGAAAGCTGGTTTCAATGTAAAATCATATGGTACAGGTAGCGCGGTGCGGCTTCCAGGTCCAAGTATTACACAGCCCAATATCTATCAATTTGAGGTACCCTATGACACCATGTACAGGGATTTAGAGCAAAAAGACGTTAAACTCTATAC
>JACDGL010000007.1 GCA_013815385.1 Taibaiella sp.
CAAGAAAGCCCGGCACCACAGTAGCACCCAAGCCCAATCAGGGAACCCCGCAGGCAGCAAGCGGTAATCGCTGGCCTGCTGCCCTTTTTTGTTACTTTTTTGGGCAAGCAAAAAAGTAAAGAACAACACGAGCACATAACATAAACACATCACGCCTCTATTGTGAATATCTTTATTTGGAAACCCCTCACCCGCAACCGTATATTGCATTTACCACAAGCTCTTTGAAATATTGCACACGAACAGAATTCGTGAATCCCCTATCAGCTAATCAGCTAATTAAAAAAACTTACCTTTTATGCACCCAAATGGAAGTAATATTAACCCTAAATGGAAGTAAAACCGCTCATAATTAACCTTTTTCCGCAGTAAATTACCATATTTATAAAACTAATAATAGCCATAGCAAATAGTTACAGCCTGCGCTATCCACAAAAAGGTTAAGAATGCAGCATTTATTTACATTTTCCTATCCGGCAACGGAATTTGCGGAAGTTTGAAACTATAATATTGACAAATGAACGTAGAAGATATACGCATATACGCCCTAAGCAAGCCCGGTGCCGATGAGAGTTTCCCCTTCGGCGAAAGCACGCTGGTATTTAAGGTGAACTCTAAGATTTTCCTCCTGCTTTCTCTGGAGGCGGAGGTGCCCCAGTTCAATGCCAAGTGCGACCCCGATAAGGCAATAGAGCTGCGCGAAGAATACGAATGCATCATTCCCGGCTACCATATGAATAAAAAACACTGGAATACGGTAATAATGGATGGCACATTAACTACCAGGCAGCTAAAGGAAATGATAGACCACTCCTACACACTGGTAGCACCTAAACAAAAAAAATAATTTCTATTACTTTTACCCGCACATATATTTTACTATGAAGTTTTTCCCGCTGCTCGCCCTCGCTATCTTAATTGGGTTCCGGTCTTATGCACAAATAGAAACCCCACTTGTTATGTTCCTGGTAGAGCAGGATAGGGTGAGTAAGGAAACAGACTCCGGCAAGTACTATGCCTCACCAGTGCATCCGGAGCATAAGATATTTGTGAGCGACGATATGTATTACCGCCTGCTTACCCCAGATGATAACGTGGTTGCAGAAGGCACCCTGAGCATGAATGGGGACAAATATATGCTGGAAGGTAAATGGACAGAATACTACGACAATGGCAAGACTAAGAACACAGGCTTTTACTTACATAATAAGTTGGTAGGCTCGTGGCAGCAATACTATCCTGATGGGCGCCTGAGGAGTGTTTGTAACTATGCCCTTATAGAGAACAAAGCCACCTATACTTGCAAGGCAGGCAACTATATGGAGTATTTCGAGAACGGGCACTTAAAGACTGCCGGTATGTACAAAGCTGTTATTGATGCCAGTATGAAAGATACCGTACAGGTCGAGAATCCCGATACAGGACAGATGACAACCAAGATAACCAGCGGCGATATTCCACATTCCGAAAAATGCGGCCGATGGGAATACTACAACGAGCAGGGCGAGCTGGTAAAAAAAGAAGATCTGTAAATTATCCCGCTATGAAACAAGTAAAATATTTCTTCCCGGCATTGTCATTGTTCCTCTTATCCTGTGGCGATCACCCTAACCAGGGCAGCAATGCAGACAGGTATATTAATATGGACAGCGCCGCCAATGCCGCAGAAATAGCAAAGCACCCTGCCGATACCATAGCAGCGCCCACCACTCCACTGGCCGATTCTATAAAGAACAAACCGAAAGATACCGTTCTGGGCAGGTAAGCTCCGTATCGGCGGCTGGCTATTACGTATCTTTGCAGCCCTATGGAGCAATTGGTAATAGCATCTAACAACAGCGGAAAGATAGCAGAGATACGGTCTATGCTATCACAGCTCCAGTTATTATCCTTACAGGATATAGGCTATACACACGAGTTAGCAGAGCCTTACCACACCTTCGAAGAAAATGCACTGGCAAAGGCCGCAGCCATATCCGCCTTTTCAGGAAAAAATGTTTTTTCAGACGATAGCGGATTATGTATAAATGCCATGAATGGAGCGCCGGGTGTGGATAGCGCGCACTACTCAGGCAGCAGGAATGATGAGCAGAACCTGCAAAAAGTGCTGGACGGGTTAACATCACAACCCGATCGTAGCGCCTATTACAAAGCAGTTGTTTGCCTCATATGGGAAGGGGAAACATGGTTTTTTGAAGGTATATGCAGGGGCAGTATTGCCACAGAGCAGCAGGGTGACAATGGATTTGGCTACGACCCCATATTTATGCCCGATGGCTATGACCAGACGTTTGGAGAATTGCCACTGACAGTAAAAAATAAGATAAGCCATCGCGGTCAGGCAATCAGGAAAATGGTGGCTTTTATAGAAGAAAGGATGGCAATAAAATGAAATTTTCGATAGGCGATATTGTATTACTAAAGCGCACCGGCGAGGAAGGCCATGTTGCTGCTTACATCAATGATAAAATGGTGGAGATAGATGTGCAGGGGCTGATATTCCCCGTGCATCTTGATGATATAGACCATCCTTATCTCAAGTGGTTCACTGAGAAAAAGAAAGTTAAGAAAGCATCCCCGCCTGAGCAGTTACCGGTAGAAAAAGAAAAGCTGAAGATACCGCGCCTGCCAAAAGGGATCTATCTTTCATTCGTTCCTGTTTTTAAAACAGAAGCTATGGAAGACCTCGTAGATCATTTGAAGATCTATATGCTCAACGAATTGGCTCAAGGGGTAAAGATGCAGTACGATGTGCGTTATGGCCAGCAAAGTAATTTTACGCACGAGGGTACCATACACGCATTCGGCCAGATATACCTGCACAATGTAGCATTCGGCGATATGAACGACCAGCCACGGTTTCATTGGCAGGTACAGAGTGCGGCAGATAGCAATATGGCCATAGAAGAAGGTATTTTGCGCATCAAGCCATCCAGGCTGTTTGAGCATATTACAGATGTACTACAGAAGAACGAACCTACTTTCAGCTATTTATTAATAGAAGATTTCAAACCGAAACCTGCACCTGAAAAGCTTGCAGCACCTGAACCCTATACAAAGCCGGCAGCTGGGAAAAAACGCAGCGTAGGCTATACCCAGCCCGCACGCTATGAAGTAGACCTGCATATAGAAAAGCTGGTGGATAATATAAAAGGGCTCACAAACTCTGATATGATCCGTATGCAGTTAGATACCCTGCACAGGTTCATTCACCTTGCGATTATGCACCGTCAGGATCGTATGGCAGTTATACACGGCCTTGGCTCGGGAAAGCTGCGCGAAGAGGTACACAAAATACTGAAGCAAACCCCCGAGGTACATCATTTCGCTAACGAATGGAACGGCCGCTATGGCTTTGGAGCTACGGAGGTGTTCTTTAAATATTAAATTGGCTTGGTTCCTGCAAAATGCCATCCCCGCAGGTCGCCCTTCGTCTGGAAGTCTACAACTACCCTGCCGGAACGTGGATAATATTGCAGATATTTATTGTAATTATAAAACCCGGTGCATGGTTTGCAGTAATAGAGTATAGAACTATCTGTTGTATACTTAAAAATAAGTTTTGCTGTATCTACACCAGGAATACTCATCAATATTTCGTTATTCCCTACATCTTTTATTTGCAATGTATAGGCATAGAATGTATCATTTATAAACGCGTAATTGTCTGTCTGCGCCTCTCCGGGAAATATACCAGCTATTTTATCAGACGTGCCAGATGTAATAAAAGAGCCTGACCTTAATATATCCCCAAAGCCTATATACCAGAAGTATTTTTTATTAGGGGATAATATAGTATCCAGTGTGTAAGAGGTAATATATTCTCTGAAATCTCTGATAGCGGAACTAAAATTGCTATCGGCAGAGAGCACAAAATGGGTAGGTACTTGCTGGCAGTTTCGCCAGGTGAAAGTGGTAAAAACAGGAGATGCTCCCAGATTATTAATAGGCGATACTATATCAAGACATAGCGTATCAGAAGGTTTTTTGCACGCTGCAAACAAAAGTGTAGTAAGTAGAGCAACAGTAAAGGTGCGAATTACCATCATTACAATTTTAGGGAACTAAAAAAACGCTTATAATGAGGACGCTAAGTTTAAAGAAAAAGTTAGTTATTTACTAAACTTTTCCAGTAGCTGTTGCAGCTGTTTTGCCTGCATCACACCAGATTGCCTCCATTTTAACTCACCTTTCCTGAAGATCATTAAGGTGGGAACACCCTGTACCTGAAACTCGCTGGATACTTCAGGGTACTTATCAACATCTATTTTTATGATCTTAACATCATCGCCCATGGCTGTTTTTACCTCGTGCAGCACAGGCGCCATCATCTTGCAAGGGCCGCACCATTCTGCAAAAAAATCAACAAGCACCGGCTTTTCAGATTGTATTGCTTCACGAAATGTTCCCATAAAACCACTTTAATCTATTAATCCAAAAAGCATACCATACTTATCTCTTCACTATACGCAACGCTTCCAGCATTTCATTTGCCACATCGTCAGTATATATGCCCGCGCCATTTACCAATACGCCCTTTATATTATATCTGGGAGACGAGATGGCATACACGGTAGCCTCGTCATCCGGATCGCTCATTCCTTCAAACCGGTAAACCTTATCGATCACAAATTCATCATGCATCAGCTTATAGCTATCGTCATGGTTACCCAGATACGACTGTTTCAGGTTGAAGTCCACAGTATACCCTTCTTTTCTAAGCTTATTCAGTATTTCAGATAATGTATCCATAAGTATGTTCAGAGGTAAAGTTATATACAATATCACTATGCATATTCAAGATTATCTGTTTTTAGCAGATCGTTGTGTATCGCTACTGCCGCTTTAGCGCCCTCTGCTGCTGCCACTATTACAAAGTGTATATCAAAAGCAGCATCACCCGCTACGTACAGTCCCGGTATGCTGGTGCGTTGCTGCCTGTTGGTAATTGCCGCGCCTTTGTTAGTGCAGTTGCATCCCAGTTGTTTCAGCAGGTCATCATTTACAATATGCCCATGCTCTACAAACATTGATGCCAGCGGTACCAGTTCACCATTTTCCAATACTACCCCGAGTAGCTTTTTGTTTTCTATTGCCAGTTCTTTCACTTTTTGTGCCACTACTTTTATTCCTAACGCCTTAAGGTGCGCTTTCTGGTTTGGTTTCAGATATTGCCTGCCATCTGTAAACAAGATTACGTCCCCACTTAGGTGTTGCAGCGCCTGCGCCATGCCGTAGCCATTGTAATCTCGCGCATACAGGCCTATGGGTTGCTTATGGCATTCCCATCCATCACAAAAGGGACAATGGTACACACCACAACCCCACAATTCCTTCATCCCGGGGATGTCTGGTATTTTATCAGTTACCCCGGTTGCCATCAGCAAGCGGCGGCAAAGGTGCTTATTACCCTGGTTATCTATCACCTCAAAGCCATGGGTAGCCAGCATACGCGCTTTTATGGCCCGGGCTTGCAGAATGGGTATTTTATAACTATTCAATTCTTTATGCGCCATAGCTATATAATCGGTGGGCAGCACCCCATCCCTTGTCAGGTAGTTATGCATGCCTTGCGAGCGCAGGTTACGTTGCTTCCCCTCATCTATGATAAGTACGCTGCGCCGGCTGCGGGCCAGTACTATAGCCGCATTGCACCCTGCTGGGCCACCCCCTATTATTATTACATCGTGTATATCCTGTTTCATGAGCATATATATTTTACAAATAGCATACCGCAAAAAAAAGCCTTCCTTTTCAGGAAGGCTATAGTAGGATATCTGTAGTTATTAATTGGTAGTAGTAGTAGTGGTGGTTTTCACCTTAGGCATTTTATTCTCCTTATAGCGCATATCGGGTGTGCCGTCTTTTTTCATGTGCGTTGTAGTGGTGGTAGTGGTACTGCTTGCGTTGATTGCAGGCCTTTTATTCTCTTTATAGCGCATGTCAGTAGTACCATCTTTTTTCATATGGCTGGTGGTAGTGGTGGTAGTGCTGTTTGTATGGGTTACCGGTGCTGGAGGAGCCGAATTAACAGTACTCGTGTTCCTGGTAGTAGTTTGCTTATGCACAGTTGTTTTTGCAACCTGTGCGAAACCAGCGGTGCTGATCACCATTACAGATAAAACGGCAAGTAAGATCTTTTTCATTTTTTTTTATTTTCCACCAAAATAATAGACTCTGCCTGAATATCAAAATATCCGGGGTTGTTTTATTTGGGTAGAATATCTATTTTTAAAGAATATGCGCCTTGCTGAGTCAAATACATTTGCCATGAGCCCTAAATTTCTGTACTTACTAATCATCATCACCATTTCTTTTATTCCAGTAAGCTATAGCCAGCTTTCCTGCCCATTATTTGGCAAAGGGGTTGATGTA
The DNA here is from genome assembly GCA_013815385.1 of Taibaiella sp. Classification (GTDB taxonomy): domain Bacteria; phylum Bacteroidota; class Bacteroidia; order Chitinophagales; family Chitinophagaceae; genus JACDGL01. The sequence continues at coordinate 6,376 of JACDGL010000007.1, forward strand.
GGACCTGATAAGACTATTTGTAAGGGTGGCTGCACTACATTGAATGCTTCTCTTTTTAAGGTAACGGTGCCTGCCACTGATAGTTATTACGTAGATAGCTTTGCTTACCAACCATACAGGTACGACTCCGGCAAAGTTTATAATCTCACGCAGGATGATGTGTATGGCGATTCGATCCCACTGCCATTTAATTTCTGCTTTTTTGGTAATAAATATTCCAAGTGTCTTATAGGAGCTAATGGTGAGCTTGGGTTTGATTTGAGCCTTGCAAATCAATCCATTACCTGGCCTATTAGCGGGCCTATCCCTACCGTACAGAGCGGTACAATAAATTCTATTATGTGCCCTTATCAGGATCTGTATATTGTTGACGGTGGCACTATCTATTATGCCACCTATGGCGTAGCCCCATGCAGGGTGTTTGTGGTCAGTTGGGATAGCGTAGCTTATTTCACTGAGAAGGCTTCGGGGGCTAGCTGCCCAGGAGATTTTGGCGTACAGCAAATAGTTTTGCATGAATCATCGAATCAGATAGATATTAACATTAAGCAAAAGCCATATTGTCTTAAATGGAATAGTGGCAAGGCCATTATTGGCATAGAAAATCAGGCCGGCACCAAGGCATACGCTGTACCTGGGAAGAATGCTACAGTTTTCTCACTTACTAATGGATCATACAGCTTTATCCCCGCGGGCGTTAATAACACCACTACCAATTATACCTGGTTCGATGCCGCAAATAATAAAGTTGATACCGGCAGGACTATTACCGTATGCCCAACAGTAACCCAGCAATATGTGCTCAGGGCACAGGTATATCCGGCATGCGATACAATCAATTCTTATGATACTGTAGTGGTAAATGTGATCCCTGCCCCACTACCGCTGAAAGCTTCTAACAATGGCCCTCTGTGCCTTAACGACACGCTGGCACTCCAGGCTACTTTTACCATGGCAGGATACACTTATTCATGGACCGGCCCTCATAATTTCACAAGCAACTTACAAAACCCCTTTAGAAATGGTGTAGTGGCGGCAGACTCAGGAATGTACGTAGTACGTGATACGCTAGCGGGCTGTCCCAGCCAGATAGACAGCACCAATGTACTGGTAGACAACTTGGTGGCTGGTATAGCAACGGATAAAAAATCTGTATGCGCGGGCGATACGCTCCACATTTCTTTTGGCGGCCATGCACCGGATACAAACAGCTATTTTAAATGGTCATTCGCTTATGGCAAATTAGCATCAGGCAATCCTTCAGACACTTCGCGGGGTCCGTTTGCAATAACGTGGGATTCTCTTGGCAATAAGATCATAACACTAAGCGTACAGAACTGGCGATGCAAATCGTCTGTAATTGATACGATTCCGGTGAACTACCACCCTGTAATAGCCTATGCGTTACCTAAAGATATTTGCGTTGGGGATACGGTAAGCCTACAGGTGGCAGACTACAGCCTGGTAAATGCAGATAGCCTCTTCTGGAATTTTGGCAATGCAAATATAATAGATGGTGGCACCGGCAATTCACGGGGCAATTATCATCTCTCTTATTCTGATACCGGAAGAAGGGTAATAAGCCTTGCTATAAAATTTTCGCAGTGCCTCAGCTCACCTGTTCTTGATACAGTAATGGTACATGCACTGCCGGTAGCAAAAATTGAAAGCGTCAGCAAGAATAATGTTTGCGCAGGCGATACGGTTACCTTTATTGCAACGCGGGGGAGCCTGGAGCAATATTATGTTTGGACACCGGCTAACTGGTTTAGTGGCAAGGGATCTTACAGCAATACTATATCCGGCATTATCGAATCTAACGGTACTGTATATCTTCATGTAAAGGACCTTTTTAATTGTTCAAATAACGATAGCGTGGCTATGATAACACAGCCTTGCTGTACCATATCGCTGCCCAGCGGGTTTACACCAAATGGTGATGGCAGGAATGATGTGTTCCGCCCTATTACTTCTGGTCACCATAAAGTGAAGATATTCCGGGTCGTGAACAGGTACGGACAAACAGTATTCCAAAGCAATGTAGAGGTAAATGGATGGGACGGCCGCTTCAATGGCGTACCGCAGGATATGGGAACATACTACTACTACCTTAATTATACCTGCAATGGTAAAGAATACGAAATGAAGGGCGATATAGCACTGGTCAGATAGCTTGATATGGTAATAATAAAGGGGGGCAAGTAAGTGCCTGCTCCCCTTTTCATGTCCTATACTTATTACCAGTTCAGTAACCGTCCTATTCTTTCCGCTACCTTATCAGCATTGGGCAGCATAGCGGCTTCCAATATCATATTCATTGGCACTGCTGGGAGGTCTAATGCCCCTATTGTCTGTACGGGCGCATCAAGGTATTGAAAACAATTTTGTGCTATACGTCCGGCAAGCGCTTCACAAAACGAATTGCGCAGTTGTTCCTCTGTCAGTACTATGCACTTACCATGTTTTTTTACTGTTTTGTATATCAGTTCTTCATCCAGCGGATATATGGTTCTTACATCTACCACTTCTACACGGCCGGGGAATTGCTTAGCAGCATTCTTAGCCCAGTACACGCCCATACCGTATGTAATGATACAGATGGAGTCTCCATTCTCCACTGCTTCGGGTGCTGCATCCAATGCAATAGCACCTATCCCCAACGGAAGTATATAATCACTATCCGGTTCTACCATTTTTGCTTCGTCGGTACCTGGCACTTTACTCCAGTACAGCCCCTTATGCTCCAGCATTATTACAGGATTAGGATCCAGATATGCCGCCTTCATCAGCCCCTTTATATCGGCTGCATTGCTTGGGTATGCAATCTTAATGCCCTTTATAGTAGCCAGTGTACTCTCTACACTTCCACTATGATACGGTCCGCCACCACCATATGCACCAATAGGTACGCGGATGATGCAGGATACAGGATATTTGCCACAGCTCAGGTAACATGATTTGCTTATCTCTGTTACCAACTGGTTAATACCCGGATATATATAATCAGCGAATTGCACTTCCACTATCGGCTTTAGCCCAACAGCGCTCATCCCCACAGTAGAGCCTATAATATAGGCCTCCTGTATGGCAGTATTGAACACACGGGCATCACCAAATTTATCGGCCAGTGTTGCTGCTTCTCTAAATACCCCACCTAATCTTTTCCCTACATCCTGCCCATAAAACAATGCTTCAGGATTATCGTGCAATATTTCTTCTACTGCGTGCAGCGCCGCATCTACCATTACCACCTTATCCTTTCCGGCAGGTGTTCTGTTGCCTTGTTCCTTTGTGATGGTTACAGGGGCAAATACATGGTCAGTCACTGTAGCAGGATCAGGTTCCGGAGCACTCACGGCTTCATCAAATTCATTCGCTACATATTCTTTTTCCTCTTCTTCTATCTTATCAAGCTGCTCTTCCTTGATGCCTTTTTGCTGTAGCAACGTTTTTCGCAGCTTAGGCCCCGGGTCATCCAGGTAGTGTTTTTCCAGGTCTTCCGCAGTCCGGTACCATTCCTTACGCACGCCAGATGTATGGTGCCCCAGCAAGGGTACTTTAGCATGCACCAGTATAGGCCTGCGCCATTTGCGCACCCAGTCTATAGTGTACTCCATTGTCTTGTAAGAATCAAGAAAGTCGCTGCCATTCACACGCACACGCTCCAGTCCTTTAAAGCCGGATGCATATTCGTAGGCATCCATAGTACGCGATTCGCTGCCGGTTGCAGATATGCCCCATTCATTATCCTGCACCAGGTATATGATGGGTAATTGGTGCAGCGAGGCAAATTGGAATGCTTCACTCACTTCCCCCTCTGTAACACTGCCGTCGCCAAGCGAGCAAATAACAACCGGCGGTATTGCATAGTCCCCTATCTTCTCGTGTTCTTTGTATTTAATTCCCTGCGCTATACCGGTAGTGGGTATTACCTGCATACCAGTAGCGCTGCTCTGGTGTATTATTTGCGGAAAATCGCTGCGGCGTATATTAGGGTGGTTATAATACTCCCTGCCGCCGGTAAACGGGTCATCCCCTTTAGCCAGCAATTGCAGCATCATCTCGTAAGGGCGGTAGCCCATGCCCAGCATCATGCTTTCATCGCGGTAGTATGGGCTTACAAAGTCGCAGGGCTTCAGCAGCATGCCGGTAGCAAGTTGTATTGCCTCATGCCCGCGCGATGTGCTGTGTACATATTTACATATCTGCCGGTTAGCATCGTATATTTCTGCCATGGCGCGTGCTGTCATCATCAGCCGGTAGCCTTTCAGCATTAATTCTTTTGAGAGCATGTATTGTTTGGTTCGCCCTTATTTAGCGGGGCAAAAATAAGCTGTTAATACCAATTCCTTCATTTAAAAAATATACGGTAAAGTTTATATGTTAATAACGTTATTGATAGCGTGTATAAAGAAACGAATAATATTTTTTTGCTACTATCTCCTTTAGTAAATAGAACTGCTATTTTTGTTTACTAAAATCCTGCTGATGCAATTTTTTGACTTTAAGAAAATAAGGATAGATCTGTTTATTATCCTTGGTTTCGCGGTTCTTTCCCTGCTATTTTGTTATCCCCAGCTTCAGGGCAAAAAACTGGTGCAGAGTGATAATATCCACTGGCAAGGCATGGCACGGGAAGCTATGGCCTATCATGATTCTACAGGCAAGGATGTACTTTGGACAAATAGCTTATTTGGGGGTATGCCAGCATACACCATCTATATAGGTGCCAGATCTACTGATTATGTGGCATATATACAAAATATTATACAGGCGGTAGGCAAACCTGCATACTTCTTTTTCCTCGCTATGCTGGGCTTCTTTATATTATCTAGTGTATTAAAGATAAACAGGTGGCTTGGTGTGGTTGGCGCTGTTGCTTATGCTTTTTCTACGTACAATCCTGTTATTATAGCCGTTGGCCACGAAACCAAAATGCTCTCTATAGGCTATATGCCTGCTGTATTGGCAGGTTTTATATTGCTATACCGTAATAAATATTTAAGCGGTGCTGCTCTGCTGGCTGTCTCCATGGCATTAATGGTTTCTAATAATCACTTCCAGCTACTCTATTATACACTCATTATGTTATTCATTGCCGGCATAGGCATGTTAATTATTGCTGTAAAGCAGGGAAACATTAAGAGCTTTATAATCGCTTCGGTACTGGCGCTTATTACCGGCGGAATAGGTGCAGCTACTAATATGGCGTCCATACTTACTACTAAAGAATACGCGAAGGAAACCATGCGCGGCGGACAAAGCGAATTAGCAGGCCACGACAAGGGAAAGAAAAACGGTGGCCTTGATAAGGAATATGCCTTCAGGTGGAGTAATGGTATAGGAGAAACTTTTTGTTTCATGATACCATATTTATACGGTGGATCCGATGCTGAGCCGGCTGATGCAGCGCCTAAAACTGCTGAGATGGTAGGTGGTGACAGGTCGTTACCTCTCTATTGGGGACCACAGCCGCTGGTTTCCGGCCCTGTTTATTTTGGAGCTATTATATGCTTTCTTTTCATTCTCAGCATTTCTGTTATCAGAAGTCCGCATAAGTGGTGGATGCTGGCTGTTTCTGCCTTAGCGATAATTATGTCATGGGGAAACCATTTTGAAGCATTTAATTATTTTCTGTTTGATAATTTACCAATGCTCAATAAATTCCGTACACCATCTATGATACTGGTGCTGCCTGAATTGATCTTTCCGATACTTGGTATATGGGCGCTCAATGATTTTATAGAGCTGAAGGATGTGGAGAATAACGGGCTGTGGAAAAAAGTTAAGACCTCGGCCATTATAACAGGTGGCCTATGCCTGGTGTTAGGGCTTCTGGGCAGTATGTTTTTCAGCTACACCGGCGGGGCAGATGCACAAATGCAGCCGGAACTTATTAAGGCGTTAAAAGAAGATCGTTCAGGGCTGGCTATGAAAAGCTGCCTTATCAGTGCATTTTATATTTTGCTGGCAACTGGCCTGCTATGGGCCTATCTAAAAAGCAAAATAAAGAAACCCGTACTTATAGCGGGCATAGGCATATTGGTAGCATTTGATCTGATGTCGGTAGCCAGCCATTACCTTGATAATTCAAAATATGAAGATGCCGCAGACTACGAAACACATTTTGAAAATGAAGTAGCAAAGCGTAATGCAAAACAGGCATACGATGTGGTGCTAAAAGACCATGACCCCTATTTTAGGGTCTTGGATATATCTCAGGGCGATCCTTATGATGATGCTGTACAGGCATACTATTTTAAATGTATAGGCGGCTATCACCCTGCAAAGCTGGAAATATACCAGGATCTGATCGAACGGCAATTGGGTGGTAAATTCAATACACAGGTATTGAATATGCTCAATACAAAATATTTTATTATCCCTCAGCAGAATGCCCCGGCTGGTGTTATACCTAACCCTACGGCCTGCGGCAACGCATGGTTTGTCAATAATATTAAGTGGGCTAATACTGCAGAAGAAGAAATAACCTCACTAAATGCTCCTTCATTAGGCGATACAACAAAGGTACCCGGCGCATTTGATGCAAAAAGCACGGCTGTGATACGTACTTCTTTCAGGAGCAATCTGGATGGCTACAACTTTGGGAAGGATAGCGCTGCATATATTAAGCTTGCTCCCGGCGGGTATGGACTGGATGACCTTACCTTCAATTCATCTAACACTAAAGATGGCTTTGCTGTATTCTCAGATATATATTATGATAAAGGTTGGGAAGCATATGTAGATGGCAAACAAACACCTATTGTTAAAGCGAACTATGTTTTGCGTGCAATAAAAGTTCCTGAAGGCCAGCACAAAATTGAGTTTCACTTCAGACCAAAGAGCTATTACACCGGCAGCAAAATTGCTATGATCAGCAGTATACTGGTTTTAGGCCTATGTATTGGCGCTATAGTGCAGGGAATAAGAAAGAATAAGAAAACAGAACAGCCTACCGCATGAGTAAAGGCATAAAGAACCTGCTTAGAAATACATTCCACATGCGGAAAGACATGAGCATAGGTTTTTATGTAACAGATTTTTTCTTTCGCAGGTTATTTCGCCAGAATTCAGGTGTCAGGTGGGCAGTACATCATACCAGTACTATTCATTGTCCGGAAAAACTGGTTTTGGGAAAGGGAACATGGCCAGGTGATTCGCCAGGAGTATATATTAATGCAAGTAACGGGGTCACTATCGGCGATTACAGTAATATCGGTCCAAATGTGGGTATTATATCCGCTAATCACGATGCTATTGAGAATAACCTTCAGATAAAAACCCGCCCTATAATAATAGGGAAGTTCTGCTGGATGGGCATTAATAGCACTATACTTCCTGAGGTTACATTGGGCGACTTCACTATAGTAGGTGCAGGCGCAGTAGTTACAAAGAGTTTTCCTGATGGGTATTGTGTCATCGCAGGAAATCCTGCCGTAGTTATCAAACAATTAAATAAGACCGAATGTGAAGCATTCGCAGCAAGTAAGCGGTAATTCTTTTTTTAGCAATTCTTTATTCATTTTTCTTGCCCGGTTCTTCCCCACCCTTGCGAGCACATTTGTTATTATACTTTTTTCTCGCGCGCTGTCACCAGAAAGCTATGGCAGGTATCAGAATTTCTGGGTTCAGCTTAGCATGTTGTATCCTATTGCCTGCTTTGGCTTATATGCGGCAGCCCTTACTTATCCAAAGGAAGTAATAAAAGCTATCTGGCTATCATTCAAGGCAAGGCATCATTTGATATTTGGCATGTGGGTGTGCCTTTTTGCAACACTATTTGCAACCTTGCAATATCACAGGGCACATATACCCTTCTTTATACCCTTCTTCTTCCTCGTTTCATTTGCCATATCATTTATAGCTGAGTCACTGTTAATTGTCCGAAAAAGCTTTACAGTTTTAATAGTAGTGAATATTACTTATGCCTTCCTTTTCTGCGTCCTTCACTGGCTCATGATCTGTAAAGGCTTTTCGTTGCAGATGCTCTTTTACTATCTGTTATTCATTGCAGCGGCAAGGGCTGTGATCTTCATTCTGTTTGTCCGGAAAGATTATAAACAGTTAGCAATTACTCCAGATCATTCTAACATCGACGTGCCTCAAATCCGCTCGCTGTGGCTTCACTTAGGTGCATATGATATCTTACAGGTTGTCTTTAGTTGGATAGATAAATTCATAGTTACACTGGCACTTTCTGTCTCTGTATCGGCTATTTATTTTAATGGTGCACAGAATATCCCATTCCTTCCCATCCTGTTGAGTGCTGCAGGTAGTGCTATGCTTATGCAGTTGGCCATACCCGGCAATGCCAATGAGAAAACATACACATTATCAGTTATAAATCATTCAGCAGGTTTGCTTTCAAGTATCGTATTCCCTTTGTTCTTTTTCTTCATCTTGTTTCGCTATGAATTATTTCGGGTTGTCCTGTCTGATGCTTACTTACCATCCGTCCCGATCTTTTTAGTATCGGTGATGGTGTTACCATTAAAGGCCTATAATTTCACTACAGTTCTGCAGAGGTATCATAAAGGGGCCATTATTAATACCGGTGCCCTGCTCGATGTGATTATAGCCTGTGCACTTATGTATCCGATGTATTGTTGGTTAGGATTGCCTGGCATAGCACTCAGCTTTGTTATTACCACGTATCTACAGGCCGCATTTTACCTTATATATACAGCCAGATTACTCGATACCTCTATTTTTACATTAATACCTTTTATCAATTGGGGGCTGAAGCTAATAGTATTTGCCATTATTTTCATAGTTATTCATTATGTATTAAAGCGCCACTTTACTGATGTATTTACTTTAATTTCGGGTTTATCCCTTACGTGTATCATCATTGTTATTTCTTTAGGGCGAGAACTAAAATTAAACAGGACAACGGATGTCTAAACATTTCAAAAATCCTAAGGAAGGAAATATTGACAATAGCGGCTTTGGTACCAACAGCGCAGAAGAAGGTGGGAGGCTAACAAATAAAGACGGCACCACCAATCTTCGCAAAACAGGCATGCCTGTATGGGACAGAATAAGTATTTATCATACACTGATACGTATGCAGCGCGGCCCTTTCCTGTTGCTTGTTTTTTTATTTTATACATCTATCAATGTAATTTTCGCCAGCATCTACTTCATTAATGGTGTAGAGCACCTAATAGGAAACGATGGTTCTCAGCAGCCCTGGCGCCAGTTTATGGATGCCTTCTTCTTCAGTGCCCAAACATTGACCACTGTAGGCTATGGGCACGTGGCACCCACCGGTATGGCAGCCAATACTGTTGCTGCGGTTGAGTCTCTAATAGGCATACTTATATTTGCGCTGGTTACAGGCCTTTTTTATGGTCGTTTTGCACGCCCCCGTGCCTATCTAATATTTAGCGACAATGTATTGGTGGCTCCATACAAGAACGGACGTGCTGTTATGTTTCGCGTGGCCACTTATAAAAATAACCACTTAACCGATGTCAGTGCACAGGTAACCATTGCCATGCATATAATAGATGATGGAAAGCAGGTAACACGGTTTTACCCCCTACCGCTTGAGATCAGCAATGTTAACTCGCTGGCCCTCAGCTGGACAGTAGTACATCACCTCAACGAAAAGAGTCCTTTATACGGCTTTACAAAACAGGAGATATTGGATGCGCGATTTGAGCTGATCATCAGCATGAAGGCATTTGATGACCATTTTAGCAATACAGTATTGCAGCGCACCTCATATACTTACAGAGAACTGCTGTATGGCGAACGCTTCCTCCCCATGTTTCACAAGGCTGATAATGGCGATTACACTATTCTGGAACTGGATAAGATCAACGACCATGAAGCAGCACTGGTGCAAGAGCCCGAAATCAATACCTTTGCCTGATGGTTCATAATAATCCCATATCTGATTTTGCTAACCAGTATCTAGAAAGAGAAGAACAATATGGCGCGCACAATTACCATCCATTACCAGTTGTATTAAACAGGGGCGAGGGCGTGAATGTATGGGATGTAGATGGTAAAAAATATTTTGATTTCCTGTCCGGTTATTCTGCGCTCAACCAGGGCCATTGCCACCCACGCATTATTGCTTCATTAATAGAGCAGGCACAAAAGCTAACGCTTACCTCACGAGCTTTTCACAGCGATGTACTAGGCGAGTATGCTGAATATATAACGGAATACTTTGGCTACGATAAGGTATTACCAATGAATACGGGTGTAGAAGCAGTGGAAACTGCCCTGAAACTAGCGCGCCGGTGGGGTTATCAAGTAAAGGGTATTGCAGATAGCAAAGCTAAGATCATTGTATGCCGGAATAATTTTCATGGCCGCACTATCAGTGTTATCTCATTCAGCACAGATGATGGCGCTCGCAATGAATTTGGGCCTTTCACTCCTGGCTATACTATTATCCCTTATAATGATCTGGATGCGTTAAAAACTGCTTTACAGGATAAAAATGTAGCAGCGTTCCTTGTAGAGCCTATACAAGGCGAAGCAGGAGTAATAGTGCCGGACGAGGGTTACCTGCAAAAAGCCGCAGCTATGTGTAACGCAGCAAATGTACTCTTCGTTGCCGATGAGATACAGACCGGCCTGGCGCGTACCGGCAAAATGCTTGCCTGCGACTTTGAAGATGTAAAACCAGATATACTTATATTAGGTAAAGCGCTTAGTGGTGGTACCATTCCAGTTTCTGCGGTTCTGGCCAACAATGATATAATGCTTACTATTAAACCCGGCGAGCATGGCTCTACCTATGGTGGTAATCCATTGGCTTGCAAGGTAGCTATCACTGCACTACAGGTGCTTAAAGATGAAGCAATGGCGGAGAATTCGGCTGTGCAGGGTCTACGGTTTCGCAAAGGCATACAGGAGATGAAGCATGGCAATATAGGTCTTGTAAGAGGCAAAGGTTTGCTAAATGCTATCGTAATAGATCACCCTGTCGAGAACACTGCATGGGATCTGTGCCTCGCCATGAAAGACCGTGGGTTGCTTGCAAAGCCAACCCATGGAGATAAGATACGTTTTGCTCCCCCGCTACTGATAACCGGCACTCAGATCGATGATTGCCTGGAAATAATTTACCAAAGCCTGCAATCCATTTCCTAGATGTCTGCACATACGCATACCCACGAGGAGAAACATGTCAGGAGCACAGAGATCATTACAGATATAGTTATTGGCATGTCCGATGGCCTCACTGTACCCTTTGCGCTGGCGGCTGGCCTAAGCGGTGCTGTCAGCAGTACGGCCATCGTCATTACCGCAGGCTTTGCAGAAATAGCCGCAGGGGCTATTGCTATGGGCCTCGGCGGCTATCTTGCCGGAAAAACAGAGCAGGATCACTACCAGGCAGAACTACTGCGGGAAAAAGCGGAAGTAGATAATGTACCCGAAATAGAAAAGCAGGAGGTACGCGATGTATTTGCAGAGATGGGCATAACAAAGCAGACCCAGGATCTGATAGCAGATGAGATGGCCAAAGACAAAGAGAAGTGGGTCGACTTTATGATGAAGTACGAGCTTGGCCTCGAAAAGCCTGACCCGCGCCGCGCACGCAACAGCGCGTTGAATATTGGTGTGTCCTATATTGTAGGCGGCATAGTGCCCCTGTCTCCATATTTCTTTGCTGCCCATCCTATAGATGGTTTAAAGTATTCCTGCATTATCACGGTTATCTGCTTATTTATATTCGGCTACTTCAAAGCACGGTTCACAGGTCAGAACCCGTGGGCAGGGGCTTTCCGCGTTACCATCATAGGGTCTGTTGCTGCCGCCGCCGCTTTTGGCATTGCCCATCTTTTCAATAAATGATTCTGTGGAATGAACTATAAAGAGATGTCAGTTAGAGATATGATTCGGTTAAGTCTCTTTGTGATATTCTTTTCAATAGACTTAGTACTAATATTTTTTTTTGTTTTTGAAACGACACAATTCTTTACTGAAACAACTCCTGATTCATTAGCGTTCACAACACTATCATATTCGCAGGCTATAACGTTTGTCATTGTTTCCACATTGTTATTTTCTGGTCTTTCCATAAGTCTGTGTATAAGTTATATGAAGAAAAGATCTGTATGGTTTTATGTAACAATTCTAGGTATTTCACTTCTTATTCTTATATTTTTTATGATAAATAACAGGATCACCTACGATACTTAATCTCTGTGGATTCAGTTTTATCTTTAATTGTATTTTCGCCCCTACATTTTAATACCATCACATGGCTGTAAAACGCAATGCCGCTTTAGCTTTTGTTTTTATTACAGTGCTTATAGATGTTATAGGCCTGGGCATTATCATTCCCGTTCTTCCTAAGCTTATTGAGCATCTGATACACGGTAATATCAGTCAGGCCAGCACATGGGGTGGTTGGCTGGGTTTTGCCTATGCAGGCATGCAGTTCGTTTGCTCACCCATCCTCGGCAACCTTAGCGATAAATTTGGCCGCAGGCCTATATTGCTTATTGCGTTGCTTGGCCTCGGCATAGATTACATTTTCCAGGCATTTGCACCATCTATAGCATGGCTTTTTGTAGGCCGTATACTGGCTGGCATGGCTGGCGCCAGCTTCACAACTGCCACCGCATATATTGCCGATATCAGCACGCCTGAGAAGCGCGCTCAGAATTTTGGTCTCGTTGGTGCGGCATTCGGCCTGGGCTTTATCATAGGTCCGGCTATTGGTGGTATCTGCAGCCAGTGGGGCACACGGGTACCTTTCTTCGTTGCTGCTGCATTCAGCCTGCTCAATTTTGTATATGGTTACTTCGTCCTTCCGGAATCCCTCCTTGCAGAAAACCGCCGTCCTTTTAACTGGAAGCGTGCCAATCCTATAGGTGCACTGCTGCACCTTCGTAAGTACCCCATAATATCAGGCCTTATTATTGCCTTCATGCTGCTGTATCTTGGCGGCCAGGCAGTACAGTGTACATGGACGTACTATACCATGCTCAAATTCAGCTGGAGCGAGAAAATGGTTGGCTATTCGTTGGCTGTAGTGGGAATACTCATTTCTATTGTGCAGGGAGGTCTCATCAGGGTTATTGTCCCAAAGATCGGGCAGCGCAATGCAGTATTTGCCGGCCTTATCCTCTATACTGTGGGTATGGCGCTCTTTGGCTTTGCCACTCAGGGATGGATGATGTTCATTATCCTTATTCCATACTGTCTTGGGGGTATAGGCGGCCCCGCTATGCAAGGCATCATTAGTAACGAAGTACCTGCCAATGAGCAGGGCGAGCTACAGGGTGCGCTTACCAGCCTTATGAACCTGAGCAGCATTATAGGCCCTTTGTTGATGAACAATCTGTTCTACTGGTTTACAACGGCAAATGCGCCTGTGTACTTCCCCGGTATGCCCTTCGTAGTGGGTGCGGTTTTCATGTTCTTAAGCATCTTTTTTGCAATGCCTTCCCTTAAAAAATACCATGAACGTTCTGCGCCGCCAAGTACAAATCTATAGATACAACACTACACCCGCACTCACCGGGAACACAATACCACCATTATAAAATGAAGAGGTATACCATCTGGCGCCCGCATCGGCCCTTATACCGGCAAATGAGCAAAAGTTATATACTAACCCTATTTCACCACCAAAAATATATACCCTGTTAGAGCCTGGCCCACTATCCTTGCCAAATACCATACCTGCTATGATACCTGATGTCAGGTCAAAATGCTTTCCTGCCATAAATTTTCTGTTGAGGTCGAGGTATAAGGGAAAAGCACTGTACTTTCCTTCTGGGCTCCCCGAATACTGTGTAGTAATTGTTTCTATCCCTACTCCTAATTGGACGTCTGTATTAATGTTATAGAATATTCTCCCTGCGTAGCGGGTTTGGGTTAAACTATTAAAGAATTTGATTGGCAGGCCATACATTACCTGTACATCTACAGGTTGCGCTATGCCGCATACAGGCAGCAATAACAACGCCATTAGCAATTTTTTCAAGTGGTTATAATTTTCATTGCTAAAGTAATCCATTAGTTATTACTACGCAATGCATAAGAATTATTACTACTTCACCTTCCTTACCGTTATAGCCTATAAGTCACTGCTCCCCCCTTCCCACTTATGCCTTAACTTTAGCCTATGAGGCGTGCGTATGCAGATCTGCCATTACACTACGGCCAGGTACCACCCTGGCTTTACCAGCGTATGAGCAGGCTTGGGGTGGCTATTGTAGAGGCTATTATATCAGAGTATGGCCATGCCGCCGTATTACAACGCCTTAGCGATCCGTTCTGGTTTCAGGCGCTTGGGTGCGTGCTGGGTATGGATTGGCACTCTTCCGGTATCACCACCTCTGTTATGGGCGCGCTAAAGCGTTCGGTCAATGAGCGCTCCTCCGATCTTGGTATTTACATTTGCGGCGGCAAGGGCAAACATTCCCGCGAAACGCCTGCTGAACTCCTCAGGATAGCCGAAAAGACCGGACTCGATGGCAACCTCCTCGTCCGCAGCAGCAAACTCTCAGCCAAGGTCGATAATACCGCTATACAGGATGGCTACCAGCTATACCTTCACTCATTTGTGCTCTCCCGTACAGGCGATTGGGCAGTAATACAGCAGGGCATGAATGATGCTAATGGTATGGCCCGCCGCTACCACTGGCACTCCCCCACGCTTACCTCATTTGTCAATGAGCCGCACACATTTATCTACGGTGCCAATCAGGGTAGCATCCTTAACCTCACCGATGCCGAGGCCGCTGCTACACGCTCCGGCATCTTGCAGCTCACACACGAGGAGCCTGCTAAGCTGCTGGCAGAGGTGCGTAACCTCACCATGCCTTCGCATCACGATGTGCAGGCCAGGGATGTTGACCTCAAACGCCTGGGGAGTATCCTTGCTGTAGCACACGAAAAGGTGGGGCTTGATATGGAATCCCTCCTGCTCCTCGAGGGGCTGGGGCCGCGTACGCTGCAGTCGCTCACACTGGTTAGCGAGGTCATACATGGCACCCCCTCCCGCTTCACCGATCCTGCTCGCTATTCATTTGCGCATGGCGGTAAGGACGGCCACCCGTTCCCAGTGCCTACTATGGTGTACGATGAGACCATAAGCACCCTCGAAAAAGCAGTACAGAAATCAAATCTCGGCCTCACCGACAAAAGCGATGCATTGAAGAAATTAACCATAGCCGCCCAGCAGCTGGAGAAAGACTTCCGACCCAACAATAATTTTGACCAACTAATAGAGCACGAACGCAACGAATCCTACAAGTATGGCGGCCGCACGGTTATGGGCTACGCTAAGCCACCAAAATAAAAGCCTAAAGGCGTGCAGCTTAAGTTATTTTAAGAAAATAAAGGAAATTAGGGATATCCCTCATTGTAGATACACGTAAAAAAATAACCTTCAGAAAACATCCTGAAGGTTAATTATTTGTGAGGTCACGGACGGATTCGAACCGCCGTATGAGGTTTTGCAGACCTCTGCCTAGCCACTCGGCCACGTGACCCTTAGCGGGATGCAAATGTACCAAAATTTACCTTTTATACAAATGGATGTGTGGAAATAAAACACTTATTTTACAACCAGTTATGTACCCTGATTTTCAGTATCTCCTCCAAAGTCTTACAGGCAGAGCAATGCCTGAATGGCTGAGTATTTTTAAGACATTTGGCTTTTTTGTAGCACTCGCGTTTATCGCCGCCGCATGGACCAGCACTATAGAATTGAAAAGGAAGGAAAAGCTGGGCATCCTGCGTCCCACCTTTCGTACTATAGAAATGGGCAAGCCTGTTACTTCTTTAGAGCTGGTATTATCGGCGCTTGTTGGTTTTATATTGGGATACAAAATAGGTGGACTGTTTTCTAACTGGGCCATAGTTGGTCCCAATCCGCTGGGTTATGTATTTTCTTTGCAGGGTAATTTTTTAGTAGGGCTGGCAGGAGCACTACTGCTCGGCATCAGTAAATATTCAGAGAAAAAGAAACAGCAGCTCGCAGAGCCGGTTACTAAGCAAGTGGCCGTATATCCGCACCAACTCATGAGCGAATTTGTAGTTGTCGCAGCTATTGGCGGTTTAATAGGTGCCAAAGTATTCAATGCATTCGAGACCTGGGATCAGTTTATAAAAGACCCTATTGGCAGCCTTTTATCTTCCAGCGGGCTTACGTTTTACGGGGGGCTTATTGTCGCTGCATCTATATTCTATTATTATGCCCGCAGGCATAAGATACCATTCAGTCAGCTATGCGATTCTATTGCACCTGGCCTTATGCTGGCATATGGCATTGGCCGCTTTGGTTGCCACTTTGCCGGCGATGGCGACTGGGGCATTTTTAATTCAGCCTACATTACCCGGCCTGATACTACATTGGCTGTATCTACCGGTAAAGATTACATGAGCGCCCTGCATACAGGTATGGGCTATTTCCAGTCTAATTTTGGATCTATTGGCAATGTACCATCAGCACATTTCCTGGCTCCATCATGGCTGCCGCGCTGGTCGGTAGCTATGAATTACGCACACAATGTAAATAATGAAGGTATACCCATCGTAGGTTGCATAGGCCGCTATTGCAGTGTATTACCTGTTAGTGTTTTCCCAACCTCGCTCTACGAAGCACTCACCTGTATCGGATTATTCTTTGTACTATGGTCGTTAAGGGGCAAGCTGTTTCGCCCATACCACATGTTTGGTGCCTACCTTATTCTCAATGGCGTTGAGCGTTTTATAATCGAAAAAATAAGAGTCAACTATAAATACAATTGGGGCTTTATCCATCCTACACAGGCTGAGATCATTTCAACCATATTTATCATAGCGGGTTTATCTATCCTCCTTTTCTATAGAAAGAATAGCAAACAAGCAACCGTGCAGCTATCAGATGAGTAACGTACTACTTACTTCTTCCATTTCCGCTTAAGCCGGGTATATCATTCTCTATCTTGCTTTTAAAAAGCCGGTAACGTACCCCTACTACCAGCGGATAAGCCAGTAAGTGATAATGCAGTTCGCTTTGCGGGTGTACATTTGGTGCCTCAGCGGTGTACTTAAGGTCATAATACCGTATTGCTATTTCTGCATATAATCCAAAACGGTCACTTAACCCTCTCACATAACCCCCCTGCGCGCCAAATACTATTCCTTGTCCGCCATCTGGGGCCTTATACGCGTCATTGTCTGCATATGTTTTGGAATGGTTCCGCGCTATGTTATAACCAACAGCCGGACCAGCATAAACGTAACCGTTCCCGAAGTTTATCCTGCCATTAAATACTGCACACAAAGATGCATCCAGTTCCGAATATACATACCGCTTGTTGGCACCTCCTATAGGGCTGCCATTGGGGCCCATATATACTTTATCAGAGGTACCGGAGAGTGCCAGCGCGTGCCCTTCCAGCCCAGCCTGCATATGATCTGCAAAATTGTACATCACAATACCTGAAGCTGCATAGTTAATAACAGGTTTCTCCGCTGTATAGACCATGTTTCCGTTTGCTATCCCATTTATTGATATGCCTCCGGCAGCTCCTATTTCTATATTCTGCGCGTTTGTTATTACCGTGCATCCCAGTATTAACCCAGTTAAATATATTTTTCTCATAATAAACCTCAATGATTATGCAAATCTATCAGAACATTGGTCAATATGCAAAATTTACGGCCTAATTGCTAAAGGCATGATTTTTAAAACTATACCCTCATAAGCTGATAATATGGGACAAACAGCCGGTATTAAGATCAATAAACGCCAACTGAGTAGCCTGGTAAATAATGCTACAAAAAGCGCAGAGGCAGCTAACCTTGTTTATGTTAGCGATACAGATGCGGGTATATCCAGGCACAAAAAAGCGGACAAATTCTATTATAAATTTTCAGGAAAGACAATAAATGATGCAGAAACACTGCAACGGATAAAAAGCCTTGTTCTTCCCCCTGCCTGGGAGCAGGTGTGGATATGCACGCTCTCTAATGGCCACCTCCAGGCAACCGGTTTTGACAAAAAGAATAGAAAACAATACAAATACCATCCCCTCTGGAATGCGCTCAGAAATCAAACGAAATTCCATCATTTGCATGATTTCGGCAAAGCCTTACCTGCCATCAGGTCACAGTTGCAGAAAGATCTTTTACAGCCCGATTTATCACTAAAAAGGGTATTAGCTACTATTGTATCAGTAATGGAATGCACTTGCATACGTATAGGTAATAGCATGTACGAAAAGTTATATGGTTCTTTTGGCCTTACTACATTAAAAGACCAACATGTAAAGATCGAGGGTAGCCAGGTGAAATTCAGTTTCAAAGGAAAAAAGGGTGTCTACCACGATATTACTTTAAAGAACAAAAAGCTGGCTAATGCTATAAAGCAGTGCAGGGATATACCGGGCAAAGAACTTTTTCAGTTTTATGATAAGGAAGGCAAACGGCATTCAGTTGATTCTGGCATGGTAAATAACTATATCAAAGAAATAAGCGGTGGTAATTTTACCGCAAAAGATTTTCGAACATGGGCCGGCTCCCTTCGCGCATTAGAGGCGTTTAAAGAAATGGAATTTGCAGAAACAACTACTGCCATCAAGAAAAATATTGTTGCAGTGCTTGATATTGTTGCCAGCCACCTTGGCAATACCCGTACGGTATGCAAAAAGTATTATGTGCATCCTGTGGTTATAGATCATTACACCAACAATACCATGAATAAATACCTGAAAAATACGGCCGCTACACAATGCAGCGACCGTACAGATATTAGTATCGAAGAAAAAGTATTAATGCATATGCTCGAGGATGCAGTTACCGTGGTAGTAGCTGCGTAGTAAACACACTGAAGGATTATTAGTTGATGTAACTCAGGAGATATTTGATGCTACAGTGGTAGCACCGTAATGTGCGCTGTTTAGTTCCGCATTAGCCTGCTCTGCAGATTCTATGGGCACAAAGGATGATAGCGCCTCTCCCTTGCCTTTACGCACGGCCGTAGTATGCTCAAAATGGGCCGATGGCTTCCGGTCCGCTGTTACTATTGTCCACCCGTCTTCCAGTGTTTCCACATCTTTGGTACCCAGGTTTATCATAGGTTCTATTGCTAGTACCATGCCTTCCTTCAGGCGCTTGCCATCGCCCCTGCGGCCATAGTTAGGTACCTGTGGTTCCTCATGCAGCTTGCGGCCTACACCATGCCCTACCAGCTCGCGTACCACTCCGTAGCCATTGTCTTTAGCAGTGTACTGCTCTACCGCAAAGGATATGTCCCCAACACGGTTCTCTGCCTTAGCTTGTAGTATTCCCCTCACCAGCGATTCTTTAGTTATTCGCAGCAGCTTCAGCACTTCCGGTTTCACATTGCCTATTGCAAAGGTATAAGCGTGGTCGCCATGAAATCCATTCATAAACACACCGCAATCTACCGATACTATATCGCCGTCTTTTAACTCATAGGCGCCTGGAAAACCATGTACTACCTGCTCATTAACTGATATGCACAACGCATAAGGATAGCCATTATAGCCTTTAAAAGAAGGGGACCCACCATTGCTGCGTATATATTCCTCCGCCATTTTATCAACAGAGGCAGTGGTAATACCGGGCTTTAAAAATTTTGCCACCTCTGTTAAGGTGGCAGTAACCATTAAAGCACTTTTTCTGATGAGTTCTATCTCATCATGTGTTCTGATATTGATCATACTCAGGTAGTCAGTTATATAGGCGTATTGGCTGTACCTACTGCGGTAGTGCTACGGCCCGATATACGTCCTGTTTTCATCAGGCCATCGTAATGGCGCATCAGCAGGTAGCTTTCCACTTGCTGTAGTGTGTCCAGTATTACGCCCACACCTATCAGCATAGAAGTACCACCGTAGAATGAAGCAAAACCACTGGTAACGCCCAGCATTTTAGCTATCCCGGGCAATATACCTGCTATAGCCAGAAATACAGCGCCAGGGAAAGTGATACGATCCATGATGGTAGCTATATAGTTAGCGGTTGGCTCACCTGGTTTCACACCTGGTATAAAGCTGTTGTTACGTTTCAGGTTATCCGCCATTTCTGTCGGGTTAAAGATAAGGGCAGTATAGAAGTAAGTAAATGCTATTACCATTACTGCATAGATCAGGTTGTACCACAATGAGGTATAATCGCTCAATGCACTTACTATACCGGCGGTCTTTTCACTGCTGGCAAATCCTGCCAGTGTTGCTGGTATGAACATGATAGCCTGTGCAAATATGATAGGCATTACACCTGCAGAGTTCACTTTCAAAGGAATAAAATCGCGTGAGCCGGATACTTCGCGTGCTGCATTCGTGCTGCCTATTATACGGCGCGCATAGTTAAGCGGTATTCGTCTTACACCCTGCGTCAGCAATATCAGTCCCACAATTACAGCTATAAAGAAGGCCATTTCTATCAGGAATATTAACAGTCCGCCACCGCCGCCTAAATTCTTGGCGTGGAATTCCTGCATCAGTGACTGGGGAAGACGAGCCAGGATACCCACCATGATGATGAGTGAAGTACCATTGCCTATGCCTTTATCAGTTATTTTTTCACCCATCCACATTACAAAGAGGGTACCTGCGGTAAGCACTACTACTGTAGATAACCAAAACATGAATACACTATATTCGGGCACTAAAGCCGCAGCGTATTGTGGTGTGCGCAGGTAAGCAACATAAGCGCTTGCCTGGAAGGCTGTAACAGCAACTGTCAGGTAGCGGGTGTATTGGTTTATTTTGCGTCTGCCGCTTTCTTCCTTCTGCATCTTGGCAACAGCAGGTATTACGATACCGGCAAGCTGCATAAAGATCGAAGCAGAGATATAAGGCATTACACCTAATGCAAAAATAGATGCTCGGCTAAATGCACCGCCGGCAAACATATTCAGTATACCCAGCAGGCCACCAGGGCCATTGTTATCAGCTATCTGGGTGGGGTTTATGCCTGGCAGGGTTATGTAGCAGCCTATACGGTATACAAATACAAGCAGGATAGTATATAAGATACGCTTACGGAGCTCGTCTATGCTCCAAATATTCTTAAGCGTTTCGATTAGTTTCTTCACAGGAACTGATGTTGGTCAAAAATGAAATGCGAATAAACGATAAAAGACGCACTTCTCCAAATGCGTCTTTTGTGTATGCAGTTGTATTAGATTACCTCTATAGTGGCACCGGCTTTTTCTATAGCTTCTTTAGCTTTAGCGCTGGCAGCATTCACTTTAAATGGTATAGTAGCTTTCAGTTCACCGTTGCCAAGTATCTTCACAAGGTCAGTACGGTTGATGAGGCCATTGATATATAAGTTATCTGGAGTAAATTCTGTAATGCCGTATTTTTCAATAAGGAAATCCAGCTGGCCCAGGTTGAAGACTTTATAATCTACACGGTTCGGGTTTTTAAAACCGCGCTTAGGCATACGGCGCTGTATCGGCATCTGTCCGCCTTCGTGTCCTTTCTTAGCCTGGTAGCCGGTACGTGATTGCTGGCCTTTGTTACCTTTTGTAGCAGTACCACCATGGCCGCTACCTTCACCACGGCCTATACGTTTTGTCTTGTGTGTTGAGCCTTCAGCAGGCTTCAGATTGTGCAGTTGCATTGTATTACAATTTTTGAACTTGCGCGGAATGTATAACCGCTCGCAAATCAGGTTGAAAATTTATTTTACCTCTTCTACTTTCACCAGGTGGTGTACAGCCTTTACCATACCCAATATCTGGGGGGTCGCTTCTACCTCTACGGTATTGTGCATCTTACGCAGGCCCAGCGCCTTTAGTGTGCGCTTTTGGCGTTCAGCACGGTCTATCCCGCTTCTCACCTGTGTTATTTTTATCTTAGCCATGGCTATGTTATATTCAAAAAGTTAGATCAAAATTTATAAGCCCTCTGCTCAAAAGAATAATTCAAGAATTTTTTCGCTTTTTTGAATTTTTACTTTTGACCTATTTGTTACCCGTTAAATACTTTTTTCAGGCTTATGTTGCGGTTCTTTGCTACCTGTATAGGTTCACGTAGCATGCTCAGCGCCAGGAAGGTAGCCTTCACCACATTATGCGGGTTAGCTGATCCTAATGACTTAGAAAGTACGTCAGTAATACCTGCTGCTTCCAGTACAGCACGCATGCTGCCTCCGGCTATTACACCGGTACCGGGAGCTGCTGGTTTTATAAGCACTTTAGCAGCGCCTTCTTTTGCCAGCTGGTCATGAGGTATAGTACCATTCATTACAGGTACTTTTATAAGGTTCTTCTTAGCGTCGTCTATTCCTTTAGTTATTGCTTCCTGCACTTCTTTGGCTTTGCCCAGGCCATGGCCTACTACGCCACTGCCATTGCCTACTACCACCAGTGCCGAGAAACTGAATGCACGGCCACCTTTTGTGGTCTTTACCACACGGTTGATAGCAACTACCTTTTCGTGTAGTTCCAGGTCTCCACCTTTAATGCGGGATATTTGTGTTTTCGCCATTTTGTTGTATTTGATGCTGTGGGTTTGCTAAGCAAGAATCACAACACAAGTTTTAATATTTTATAAATAAACCGGTAGTGCCGGCTATCAATTTAGAATTTCAATCCACCTTCACGTGCACCATCGGCTACTGCCTTTACGCGTCCATGATACAAATAACCCCCGCGGTCAAACACGCAGGAATCTAAACCCAGCGCTACAGCCTTCTGTGCCAGTGCTTTTCCTACCAGTGCAGATTTTTCTGTTTTAGTTCCGCCTTGTGCAGCTATATCTTTTTCACGAGAGCTTGCAGAAGCCAGTGTAGTACCGGTAGCATCATCTATAAGCTGTGCATATATATCCTTATTACTGCGAAATACAGATAAGCGGGGCTTTACAGCAGCACCACGTATCTTTCCGCGTATGCGCCAGCGTAGTTTCTGGCGGCGTATTACTTTTTGAGCGTATGGCATTTTTTCTGTTTTTACGGGCTCAGTTTGTTTCCAAATTGGCTACCGGAGATTTACTAAAATTTTATATAAGGCAATTGCCATCCTCATTAAGTAATGAAGATGGCAATCAGTATTATTATTTACCAGCTGATTTACCAGCTTTTCTGCGTACCACTTCACCAGCGTAACGTACACCCTTACCCTTGTATGGTTCAGGTTTGCGCAGGCCGCGTATTTTGGCGGCTACCTGGCCCAGCAATTGCTTATCAAGCGATTCCAGGACGATCCTTGGGTTCTGGCCTTTTTCAGCTATTGCAGATGCTTTTATTTCTTTCGGCAGGTCTACTATTATGTTGTGCGAGAAACCAAGTGCCAGGTCTATCTGTTGTCCCTGTACTGTAGCGCGGTAACCCACACCTACAAGTTCCAGTTCGCGCTTGAAGCCTTCTGTCACTCCAACCATCATATTCGCTATCAGTGCGCGGTACAGGCCATGCAATGCACGGTGGCGTATCTGGTCTGTAGGGCGTTCTATAACTATCTGGTCGTTTTCTATTACGATCTTTATATCACGGTCTATCGCTTGCTTCAGTTCACCTTTAGGGCCTTTCAGCACTATTTCATTTGTTGGTGTTACGGTGGCCGTCACACCCTTTGCCATTGTTACTGGCTTTTTACCTATACGAGACATCGTATGTAGATTTTATTATGTTACTTATTAGAGACAGACCGTTCAGCTTGTATAGGCTCAGCTTAATGTATCTTCCCCTTTGTTTATTATTACTATCTTAATACTAGTAGATGTAGCACATTACCTCACCACCTACATTCTGTGTGCGCGCTTCCTTATCGGTCATTACACCTTTAGATGTAGATACCACTGCTATACCAAGGCCATTTTTTACACGGCGTATTTCGTTTGGTTTAGCATACTGGCGCAGACCCGGACGGCTTACACGTTGCAGGTTTTTAATAGCTGGTTCTTTGCTCTCAGCATCGTACTTCAGTGCTATCTTTATAAGGCCTTGCTTGCTATCGTCTTCAAATTTGTATTTCAGTATATAGCCTTTGTCATAAAGGATCTCTGTTATACGCTTTTTAACATTAGACGCCGGAATTTCCACTATGCGGTGGCGGGCCATCTGTGCATTACGGATACGGGTCAGGTAGTCTGCTATAGGATCTGTTACCATTATTGTATATTAAATATTGTAAATAAATTTGTTACTAGTATCAGGATATAATTACTCCCGACTTTGAAACGCTCATTCCTTTCTCCAATAAGGGGTCAGGGTTTTACCAGCTTGCTTTACGGACACCTGGTATTTTGCCATCAAGAGCCATGTCGCGGAACATATTGCGGCACATACCAAACTGGCGCATATACCCACGTGGGCGGCCGGTCAGTTGGCAACGGTTCTTCAGGCGTACAGCCGAAGAATTTTTTGGCATCTTGTCCAGCGCAGCGTAGTCACCGGCAGCTTTCAGGGCAGCACGCTTTTCAGCATACTGGGCTACCATTTTCTCACGTTTGCGTTGGCGGGCTTTTACTGATTCTTTTGCCATGTTTCTTTATTCAGAATTATTGATTGTCTTTCTTAACGTTTTTAAAAGGCATACCCAGCTCTTTCAGCAGTTCGTATGCTTCTTCATTGTTCTTCGCTGTAGTTACAAAAGTGATATCCATACCACTAATGCGGCTTAGCTTGTCTATATTTATTTCCGGGAAGATGATCTGCTCGGTAATACCCATAGTATAGTTACCACGGCCATCAAATGATTTATCATTGATTCCTTTAAAGTCACGTACACGTGGCAGCGTTACTGCTATAAAACGGTCCAGGAATTCAAGCATATTCACACCACGCAGCGTTACACGGCAGCCTATCGGCATGTCTTTACGCAGTTTGAAGTTAGATATGTCTTTCTTAGACATGGTAGGTACAGCCTTCTGGCCCGATACCATGGTCATTTCATTCACGGCCTCATCTATCATTTTCTTGTCCGATACGGAGCCTTTCACACCCTGGTTCAGGCATATCTTCACAAGGCGGGGGCACTGCATAACAGTGGTATACCCGAATTTCTTCATTAAGGCAGGTATTACTTCCTCCTTATATTTTTTACTTAAACGAGGTGTATATATTGTGTTTGCCATTATTTAACCTCCTCACCTGATTTTTTAGAGATACGTACAAATTTACCTTCAGTGCGTTCGCGCTTAATGCGTGACGGACCTTTTGATTTAGCATCCCACAGCATCACATTTGATATGTGGATCGATGCCTCTTCTTTTACAATGCCACCCTGTGGGTTCTGGGCATTGGGCTTCAGGTGCTTGGTTATCATATTCACACCTTCCAGAAGCACACGGCTTTCAGTTGGGTATACGGCCAGCACTTTGCATGGTTTGGTGCGGTTCTTGTCATCACCGGCTATCACAACCACGTTGTCGCCTTTCTTGATATTAAACTTAGGTTTGAATCTCTTTTTCACTGTTACTTATGAATTAAGTTGTTGCTATACAGCCATTTCCTAACGGGCTGCAAAAGTACAACATTTTTACAATACTTCGGGGGCTAGGGAAACAATTTTCATGTACCCCTTATCACGTAGCTCACGCGCTACCGGACCGAATATACGGGTACCTCTGGGTTCGTCTGAGTTGTTAAGCAGTACTACGGCATTATCATCAAAGCTGATGTAAGAGCCATCTTTGCGGCGCAGTTTGTTCTTAGTGCGCACTATAACGGCTTTAGAAACAGTACCTTTCTTTATACCACCCGCAGGGATAGCATCCTTCACGGTTACCACTATCTTATCACCTATACCGGCAAATGACTGTCCCGAATTGCCCAACACGCGTATGCAAAGCACTTCCTTTGCCCCACTGTTATCGGCTACACTGAGCCGGGATTCTTGTTGTATCATCTTAGAATGAGTTACTTAGCTTTTTCAATAATTTCTACCAGGCGCCATCTTTTGGTTTTACTCATAGGGCGCGTTTCCATGATACGAACTACATCGCCTGTACCGGCTGTGTTCTGTTCGTCATGGGCATGTAGCTTTGTTGTTTTCTTCAAAAACTTACCGTAGATCGGGTGTTTTATCTTACGCTCTACAGCTACAGTTATGGTTTTAGCCATCTTGTCGCTGCTCACGATCCCGATACGGGTTTTTCTGCTTTTCCTGTCAGTTGTCATGTTTGACATATTATTTTTATTAGAAACCTAATGCTCTTTTACGCTGTTCTGTTTTCATACGCGCTATTGTGCGGCGTATCTGGCGGATAGAAAGCGGGTTTTCGATCGGATTTACTGCGTGGCTGAAGTGTAATTTCTTCAGGCTCAGTTCTTCCTCGCTGATCCGGCTTGTCAATCCCTGATCATCAAGTGAGCGGTAATCCTCAACCTTCGCCTTTTTTGCTTTTGCCATTGTCTGCTATTTTAATATTTTTATCGTTTTATGATGCCGTTCTGCAGTCTTGCAGCGTTTATCATATGTATTATACTGCTACTGCTTCTACGTGGTCCCTGCGTGTTACAAATTTGGTACGGATAGGGAGTTTTTGTGCTGCCAGTTCCATAGCCTCTCTTGCCACTATTTCAGTTACGCCATCCATTTCAAACATGATAACACCTGGTTTCACAACTGCTGCCCAGAATTCAAGGTTACCCTTACCTTTACCCATACGCACTTCCTGTGGCTTGCGGGTTATTGGCTTGTCAGGGAATATGCGTATCCATACATTACCTTCACGTTTCATGTGGCGGGTCATTGCCTGGCGCGCAGCTTCTATCTGGCGGTTAGTTATCCACTTGGGTTCCATTGCCTTCAGTCCAAATGTACCGAATGCTATAGTCGCACCACGTTGTGCATTACCTTTTATCCTGCCTTTATGTGCCTTACGGTGTTTTGTCTTTTTAGGTTGTAACATTGTTACAATATTTATTGTATTCTAAAGAATATTATTAAATTATCGGCGTCCTCCTCCTGTAGAGCCGCCGCCCTGCCTTCCGCCACCACGGCGTTCTCCGCCACGGTCGCTACCACCACCGCCTCTGCGTTCTCCGGGACCACGCTCACTGCGCTCGCCGCCACGGCCACCTTCTGCCGGGAAGCCCGGTGCACGGTTACCACGGTTATCAGAGCCTGATGAGAAGTTCGGGTTCAGGTCACGTGTACCAAGTACTTCACCCTTACAGATCCATACTTTTATTCCTATTTTACCATATACGGTCATTGAGTATACTGATGCATAATCAATATCCATACGGAAGGTATGTAATGGGGTGCGGCCTTGTTTAAATTCCTCGCTACGTGCTATTTCTGCACCTGCCAGGCGTCCACCTACTTTTATCTTTATACCTTCAGCGCCCATACGCATTGCAGTAGAAACAGCCATTTTCACGGCACGCTTATAGCTTACGCGGCTTTCTATCTGGCGTGCTATTGTTTCACCTACTATGTTTGCATCCAGTTCAGGGCGGCGTATCTCCATTATGTTGATCTGCACGTCATCCTTAGATGTAAGTTTCTTCAGTTCTTCCTTGATACGATCTACTTCCGTGCCACCCTTACCTATTATGATACCAGGTTTAGAAGTGTGGATAGTGATGATCAGCTTGCCCAGTGTACGTTCTATTACAATACGGCTGATGCCGCCTTTGTTGATACGCGCATTCAGGTAAGTACGGATTTTGTAGTCTTCAACCAGTTTCTGACCAAAATCCTTCTTATCACCATACCACATTGAGTCCCATCCGCGGATGATGCCCAACCTGTTACCTATAGGATTTGTTTTTTGACCCATTTTGTATTATTGAGTTATTTACAATTTTTATTTTTATTCGAGGGTAGTTAACCAGAGCCTCTTTTTATTTATGCTTTTACTGCTTCCGGTATGCGGCTATCTACTATAATAGTGATATGGTTACTCCGCTTGCGCACACGGTAAGCGCGGCCTTGTGGTGCAGGGCGCATACGTTTCAGCATACGGCCACCATCTACCATTATTATTTTCACATACAGGTTAGCGCCGGCTACATCCACGCCTTCATTCTTTACACTCCAGTTGGCAACTGCACTCAGCAATAGCTTTTCCAGGGGTACAGACGGGTGCTTAGTGCTGAATTTTAAAGTATTCAACGCATTTTCTACATCCATGCCACGTATCAGATCCGCCAGAAGGCGCATTTTGCGGGGCGATGTAGGATTATTTCGTAAGCGAGCTACAGCTTCCATTTTACTTTTATTTTTTTACTCCAAACCCTAAGGGCTTTCCGGAGTTTTATATTCAATTACTATTTCAAAATCTTCATCCCTATCTCCCCTTCAGGGGCCCGGGGGTATCCGGCTTATTGCTTGCTACCGCTGTGTCCTTTAAAGTTGCGTGTTGGCGCAAATTCACCCAGCTTGTGGCCTACCATGTATTCCGTTACATATACAGGAATGAACTTATTCCCGTTGTGCACTGCAAATGTCTGGCCTACGAAATCAGGAGTAATGGTAGAGCGGCGGCTCCAGGTTTTTATAACACCCTTCTTTGCCTTGCCTTCCGTTACTGCTGCTACCTTACGGTCCAGCTTCGCATCTACATAAGGTCCTTTTTTAATTGAACGAGCCATCTATTGTTACTTTTTTAACTCTTTAACTTATTAACTATTTATAAACCTTACAGTTTCTTACCGTTCTTACGTTGGATGATCAGCTTATCAGAGCCTTTCTCCTTGCGCGTTTTCAAACCCTTAGCGTACTTACCGGTACGGCTACGTGGGTGCCCGCCCGATGATTTACCTTCACCACCACCCATCGGGTGATCTACTGGGTTCATCGCTACACCACGTGTACGTGGGCGTATACCCTTCCAGCGGTTGCGGCCTGCCTTACCCATTGATTGCAGTGCGTGGTCGCTGTTAGATATGGTACCAACAGTTGCCATGCACGTGCTCAGCACTTTGCGCAGTTCCCCGCTTGGCATTTTCAATACACAGTATTTTTCTTCTTTTGCATTCAGCTGTGCGTAGGTACCTGCAGATCGTGCAAGTGCGCCGCCACGGCCTGGTTGCAATTCTATATTATGTACTACAGTACCAAGTGGCATGTTCTTCAGCAGCAGGGCGTTACCTACTTCCGGGGCCACATTGTCACCGCTTACTATGGTTGCGCCTACAGCCAGTCCCTGGGGGGCCAGTATGTAACGCTTTTCACCATCTTTATAAAATATCAGTGCTATAAATGCAGTGCGGTTCGGATCGTATTCTATGCTCTTTACCGTACCTGCTATATCTTTCTTATTACGTTTAAAATCAATGATTCGGTACATCTGCTTGTTACCACCGCCTATATAGCGCATGGCTCGTCGCCCCTGTACGTTACGTCCACCGGTACCTTTTATAGGCTCCAGCAGGCTCTTTTCAGGCTTGTCGGTAGTTATTTCCGCATATGCGTTACCTATTCTCCAGCGTGTTCCGGCTGTTACCGGCTTATATTTACGTAATGCCATTTTTCTTTTTCTTTTATTATGTGCAGTTAAGCTTTTGCTACCCTACACCATTTTTATTCGTGGTTTCAGTATCCTCAACTATACAATTACATTGAGAAAAGGTCTATCGAATCGCCTTCTGCCAGTGTCACCACGGCTTTTTTGTACGAAGACTTGTGGCCCGATAAAAATCCTGCTTTAGTGTAGCGTGTCTTTGCTTTTGCAGGCACTACTATAGTGTTTACATTAGCCACCTTTACACCATAAAATTCTTCCACTGCTTTCTTGATCTCCAGTTTGTTAGAGGCATGGCCTACAACAAAGGTATAGCGGCCGCTCTTTTCTATCTGGGCGTTTACCTTTTCTGTTATTACCGGCTTTATCAACACGTCAGCAAGTTTCATTTTTGTTCTTTTTTAAAGTTCTTAGTCTCTGGCAATTCAGGCAAAAGACAATAATTTTTTTTATTAGCCCTGGCTATGCTTTATTAAGCGGTAGCTTCAGCAGGTACTTCTTCTGTAAACAGTTTGGCAGCGCTTTCTGTAAATATCAGTACGTTGGCGTTTACCAGGTCAAATGTATTAAGGTCGCTCAGCACCACAGTTTTTGTATTCTGCAGGTTGCGCAGGCTCAGGTACAGGTTCATATCGTGCTCAGCAGTTATCATCAGTGATCTTCTGTTGTCACCGCTTAGCGTTTTCAATATTGCGGCAAAGTCTTTCGTCTTTGGCGCTTCTATCTTCATGTCTTCAACCACTACTATTTTATTCTCACGTGCCTTGTGGGCCAGTGCGCTTATCTTAGCTAGGTCTTTCACTTTACGGTTCAGTTTAAAACCATAAAGGTGTGGCTTAGGGCCAAAGATGGTACCACCACCCTTGTACAATGGGTTGCGTATGTTACCCTTACGCGATCCGCCGGTACCTTTTTGTTTGTGCAGTTTCTTGCTCGATCCCTGCACTTCTGCACGTCCCTTGGTTTTGCTGTTACCGTGGCGTTGTGCTGCCTGGTATTGCTTTACAGCAAGGTAGATACAATGGTCGTTAGGCTCGATGTTAAATATTTCATCTGGCAGGTCTATATTACGTCCTGTCTTTTCGCCTTTATTATTTAAGATGTCAACTTGCATGACTAAAATCAATTCTGAATTAAAACAATAGATCCGTTATGTCCAGGTACTGAACCACTTATTAATATATAGTTCTGCTCTGGGAATATTTTTACTACACGCAGGGCTTTCACCTTTACGCGGTCGCCACCCATACGGCCTGCCATACGCATACCTTTAAATACGCGTGCAGGGTACGATGAACCACCTATAGAACCCGGTGCGCGCTGCCTGTCATGCTGGCCATGGGTAGCTTCACCCACACCGCTAAAGCCGTGGCGCTTCACAACCCCCTGGAAACCCTTACCCTTGGTAGTGCCAATAACACTTACCTTTTCGCCTTCGGCAAAGATGTCGCAGGTGATCGATTCACCTATCTGTTTTTCAATGGAACAATTACGGAGTTCTTTTACTACCCTCTTCGGCGTTGTATTTGCCTTAGCGAAGTGATTAATGAGCGCTTTGGGGGTGTTTTTTTCTTTTGCTTCTGCAAATGCTATCTGCAGCGCATCATAACCGTCGGTATCTACGGTTTTCTTTTGAGTAACCACACAAGGGCCAGCTTCGATAATGGTACAAGCAGTTTGCTTACCATTGGGCTCAAAAATGCTGGTCATGCCAATTTTTTTACCAATTATACCTTTCATTATTATTATGTTTTAGCCTAGCGCCCGGAGCCTTTGTATTGTATGGGCCGGGATAAGCCGTTTTATTCAATTTTGTTAAAGAACTATCATTCTATCCTTCCGCTCTTCACCTCACTTCAGAAAGGCTGGTAGCGGTTGGCATTATGCTTTTATTTCTACTTCTACTCCACTTGGCAGATCCAGTTTCGATAGTGCATCTACCGTACGGCTGCTGCTCGTGTATATATCCAGCAGGCGTTTGTGAGTGCACAACTGAAATTGCTCACGTGCTTTTTTGTTAACGTGCGGTGAACGCAGTACTGTGAAGATCTTCTTATCTGTAGGCAACGGAATAGGGCCTGTAACCACTGCTCCCGTATTGCGTACAGTCTTTACGATCTTCTCTGCAGATTTATCCACCAGGTTGTGGTCGTAAGACTTCAGTTTGATTCTGATACGCTGTGACATACTTATAAATAACTTCTAACCCGTAAAATTTGGGACTGCAAAGGTAATAAGTTGTTTTTAATTTGACAAAATAATTTCAACTATTTTTAAACTATTTCCTATTTCTTTTGCAGCGGAGGGCAAAGATAACACACTTTAACCTCAAAACACTGCCAGGCTTGCTATTCATTCCCATAATAATAACTACACCAGATTATTATCTTTGCGGCCGATGAAAACCCTTATTCTCTTATTTCCATTTCTTTGCATCGCAACGCTATCATTCGCACAAACAGATACAGAAAAAGTGTACACATATGCGGATAAGATGCCGGAATTCAAAGGCAACCTAGTAGAATATTTTGAGAATACATTGGTATATCCCGAAGATGCAAAAACAAAGCATATTGATGGGAAAGTAGTAGTAAGATTTGTTGTCAATGAAAACGGCAAAGTATCAAATGCAACAATTGCCCGATCAGTTTACCCTTCATTAGATTCAGAGGCTTTGCGTACTATCAGTCAAATGCCTTTTTGGAAGCCCGGTGCTAACGGCAGTAATAAAGTTAGAGTATCACAAACACTGCCAATTACGTTTAAACTTTTCGAGACGAACGATTCAAATTATGCTCTCTCAGACTCAAACTCAAAAGAATGGTTATTGGTAGATAAATTGCCTCAATTCAAAGGCACCTTTAAAAGATATTTTGATGACATGCTTTTTTATCCCAGTGATGCCAAAAATGCTGGTATAGAAGGTACAGTGAAAGTAAAGTTTACAATTAGTGATTCGGGGCAGGTTAGTAATATTCAAATATTACAAACTCTTTATCCATCTCTTGATTCAGAAGCGATTAGGCTTATGAGTATGATGCCGAAATGGAGACCGGCTTTATCAAAAGGAAAGCAAATTCAACTAACTCAAATACTGCCCATAACGTTTAAATTGTCTGACACAGCTATAGCATACGATACCAATAGAATTTATTTTTATGTTGAAAAGTATCCGGTATTTGAAGGCAGTTATATGGAATTCCTGAAGCAAAACCTACGTTATCCAGTAGACGCGCGGGATAATGATAAGCAAGGAAAGGTATTGCTGCAATTTGTAATAAATAAGCAAGGAAAAGTTGAGGACGTAACAGTTGCAGAATCTGCATACCTTTCTTTAGACGCCGAAGCTTTGCGTTGTATTCGTAAAATGCCTGACTGGAAACCGGGTATGCAAAAAGAGAAACCGGTTAAAGTCCGACAAACGATACCTATTTTCTTCAAATTACAATAACAATGCTTATTGATTCTCTATTATGGAATTTTCCCCTTCTGTGTCTTGCTTGCATGAAGCATGTACTATCTATTTTCATTTTCCTTACGCTATCTACCTTTTGCAGGGCGCAGGATACAGTCACAAAAAATGGTAAGACCTACATCTTTATCGGTCATATGCCGGAATTCCGGGGCGATTATATGCAATTCATCCGGAACCATATTCAATACCCTTTTGATGCACGCACCGCCAACATTTCCGGGCAGGTAATGGTCCGGTTTATAATAAACGAAGATGGTACTGTTTCAGACCCCATCATTATCCGGCATGTGTATCCATCGCTGGATAGTGAAGCCGTACGTGTAGTAAAACTTATGCTATGGAAACCGGGTGCCACCGCAAATGGTAAGCGCATAAAGGTGCCCCAGTCTTTGCCGGTAAATTTTCAACTTAATGATGTTTCAGCAAATCCTCATTAAGCTCCCACTCACATTCTGCCATGGGGTTACTTATATTTTTGGCATAAAAATGTGGGTATCTTTATTTGGAAACCCCTCTCCCGCCATAGTATATTGCAACTCGCAAGTTCTTTGAAATCACAGTCATCAGCAAACAAGCTAATTACCACATTAGCTAATCAGCAAATTAGCTAATTAGCTAATCAAAAAAACTTACCTTTTATGCACCCTGATGGAAGTAAAATGCACCCAAAATGGAAGTAAAACCGCAGGAAATTAACCTTTTTCGGAAGTAAATTACCATATTTATAAAACTAATAAAAGCCATAGTAAAGGTTTAGCGCTCGCGCTATCCACAAAAAGGTAAAGAATTCCAATTTTTTCCTCAGCCTTCAATTACCTGCGGGGTCTTCACGTGCTCTGGCCTTACACCCATCCCAACCAGTTTGGCAGGTATACGTCGCAGTATAGGTAGGGCATTTAGTAGGCGCATTAGCAGCGGCGGTTTTCTATCCACATTACTTTTTCGCCTTTTTATTAATCCCTTTTGTATTACCACCTGCATACGTTGTATCACCCTCGCGGGGAAGCTTCTCCTGTGTTGTATCCGGTTCAGCACAACGTTAGGTACCGGCTTGCCGGTCATTAAGGGTTTATACAGCAGGTTAGCAGCTGCTACAGCATCCTGTATCGCCAGGTTTATTCCCACTCCCCCTACGGGCGACATAGCGTGTGCGGCATCACCAATGCATAGCAGTCCGTCGGTGTACCATTTTTCCAGGTGGTCTATAGCAACACTTAGCAGTTTTATATCGTCCCAGCTCTTTAGCTCATCTACGCGGTTATGGATAAAGCCCGCTATCTGCACTATTTCACTCTTAAACTGGTTCAGGCTCCCCGACTTTATTTTGTCAAAACCACCCTTGGGTATCACATAGCCGCATTGCCAGTGTTCCCCCCTGTCTATCATTACCAATAGCTTCCCGTATGCAAAGTAACCCAGTACCTTATCAGGGTCACTGATCTTTTTAGATAGGCTGAACCATAATACATCTATAGGTGCGCCGGTGGCTATCACGTTTAGCCCGGCCAGCTGCCGCACAAGGGAGTCGCGACCGTCACAGCCCACTACCAGTGCTGCCTGTATATTTATGGGTCCGCCGGGTGTCTGGCATACTACCCCGGTTATTCGGTCCTTTGTTTTTATTAGAGATCTTACTTCCGCCCCCATTTTCAGCTTGAACGTAGGGTACTTTGTGGCCTCCCTCATAATAAATTTCAGGAAATCCCATTGGGGCATAAACCCAAGTGCTGGCTTCGCGATCTTCAGGTGCGAAAAGTCTCCAAGATGTATCAGCGTATCATTAAACTGGGCATTCAGATATTGTGTCTCCTGGTGTGGTACTTGCAAAAACTCCTCTAGCAGGTCCAGCTCGTCCATCACCTGGAAGGTAGAAGGATGTATCGTATCCCCCCTGAAATCCCTAAAGAAATCAGCATGTTTTTCAAGCACTATTACATCTACACCGGCTCTTGCAAGTAAAAAACCAAGCATCATCCCGGCAGGGCCGCCACCTGCAATACAACACCTGGTAGAGAGTGTCTGTTCAATAGCCATAAGGGTATCCTTAACCAATTGATACAAAGCTAATAATATTCATTATATACCATTTCAGTTAGGCCAGATCGATAGTTATTCCTCTATGAAACGCAGAAAATGAGATATTTTTCATAAATTTAACCCATATATCATATTCCATAAATTCCCTATCAAATATTATCTCGTATGAAAAAATTATTACTCGGTTTACTTACCTCTATCATCCTATTGTTTTCAGTCAATAGCTATGCTTCTCATATGTTTGGGGGCGATCTCTACTACACCTACATAGGTGGAAACAATTATCGCATTACATTGGCTATCTATGGCGATTGTAGCGGAGGTGCCTTTCCTTCTCTTCATACATCAACAGGTTATGTGGATATCTATAGGGATACTATAGGGCATACTGGTAAGGATAGCCTTATGCTATATGCCTCACTAGGCTTGCCAAGTACCGATACTGCAGGTACTGAGGTAAGCCCCGTGTGTCCGGGTGAGATAAATAATACAAAATGCAATGGCGGCACCTTACCCGGTATAAAAAGATTTATTTTCCAGGCCGATACTGCAATTCCGCCTTATACGAAATGGGTCATCATTTTTAATGGTAATCTTACCAGTTCCAGTGCAGGCCGCAGCGGTAGCATCACTAATCTTGTAGCTCCTGCTACCTTAGGTCTTGTTGATACACTGAATAATTCCTTAGCACCAAATTCTTCAGCACAGTTTACTACAATAGCTACCCCATTCTTTTGTATCAACCAGTTGTATAATTACAATCCCGGAGGCGTAGATGCAGATGGTGATAGCCTTACTTATAAGCTGGTACCGGCATTGATACCTCCTTCCAGTTACGAAACATACGTAGTACCGTACTCTGGTACTAATCCATTGGGAGTTGCTGCAGGTACATTTTCGTTTAATCCGAAAAACGGACAAATACAATTCAAACCCAACATTCTTCAGAAATCAGTCGTAGTAGAGCAGGTATCGAAGTATCGTGGTGGCGTATTGGTGGGCACCAGTATGCGAGAGATGACCTTCGTTGTACTAAGTTGTAGTAATCCCCCGCCAAGTGGCAGCCTTACCAATCTTAATGGTGCAACCGCCAGTGATAGTACTAGTGTAAAGGTTTGCCAGTCACAGGGAGATTTCTCATTTAACATCACGCTTTCTAATCCAAGCGGGGCAAATGTTACTGTATTGTCCGCAGGTGTTCCTGCTGGTGCCACGTCTACTATACTTAATAATAATTCGATCAACCCCAAGGTCATCTTTGCCTGGAATGTCAGTAATGTCACACCAGGGTATTATACTTTTTATGTAACGCTCAAGGACGATAATTGCCCCTTAAACAGCAATGTTACATCTGCTTATACTATCCAGGTGCTGGAAAATCCAAAAATGTTTTTTCAGCAATTAACTCCTGCAGCATGTCATGTAAGGGCTAAATACCTTATCTATCCTGTTCGGCCTGTTAAGAACTGGTCTATTAAGATCTATAAATTTGATAATCAAAACTTAGTGGATAGCGTTTCTGGCTTAAAGGCAACTGATACGCTAACAGATAGCGTGTACGGAGGAAAATATTATTTCAATATTTACAATGAAAATAATTGTTTCCAGGATTCTGTAATTACTATACAGAGCTTCCCTGATATAGTACCTCATATTGCAGTTACACAACCTAGTTGTTTTGGATATAGAGATGGGAAAATAACTTTTAGCGGTACTGGTGGTGCGCAACCATTAAAATATTATTTCCAGCAGCAGCCCGATATGAAAAATGGCGTTCAGGATAGTCTTTTATCCGGCACTTTTGCGATACGGATCTCAGATAGTAATAATTGTATTTTTGATACGGTTATAAAGGTCTACCAGCCTAATAAGATCGTATTGGTACCAATTACCACCCCTAATGATTGTGATGGCAAGAATAATGGCACTGCCACAGTTAATGCTTACGGTGGTACCCCGCCCTACACTTATCTATGGCAGGTAACACCTCAACAAACAGGACAGAATATTAATGGTCTTTCCAATGGGGTCTATACTACTATAGTAACAGATTCACATCTTTGTAAAGATTCAATAGGGGCAAAGGTAAATTTTGCAGATTGTTGCAAGCCATTCGTACCTACTGCTTTTACACCTAACGGAGATGGAGTAAACGATATATTCCGCATAAAATTCTCAGGTGACGTAAAACTCGAAAGTTTTACCGTTTATAATCGCTTCGGACAATTGGTATATCTTAATAACGTTTCTGCTACAGAGGGTTGGGATGGCAGGTACAAAGGTCAGCCTCAGGAAATGGGCACGTATTATTATTTTATAAAATTCTTTTGTGGCAATAATTTCGACCACGAAATCGAATACAAAGGAGATCTTACCTTGATCAGATAACGGCATGTCCCTAAAAAAGGAAAGCCCCGTATCGGGGCTTTCCTTTTTTTCTGTAAAGAAGAAGATTATTTCATCTTATCTTCTTTTATTTCTAGCTTATCCACTTTCTTTTGTGCCTTTTCTGTCTTTTTCATTGCTTTACGGGGAGAAGCATTCATCTGTTTTTTTTCTGCTTTAACTAATTTCTTTTCAGCCTTATCTTCTTTTTTCTCCGCCTTTGGGCCTACTGGCTCCTGGCAATAAGATGTTGAAAAGCTAGCAGTACCTATCGCCAGCATAGCTAGCATCATAAACTTTTTCATATGTTATTTTCTTTATGGTTATAGAACAATACTATAAAAACTATGCCTGATATCCTAATTATTAAATTGGGGGAAACATAAAATATTAATAGGCATCCTATGTGTACATAACCCTACGTGAGGCTAATCATACTGGTTTATATGTCGGGCAACTGCCATAGCACTTGCCCATGCATGCTGAAAGTTATAGCCACCCGTGATGCCATCTACATCAATAATTTCGCCGGCAAAGTAAAGATTGGATACAAGCCTGCTTTGCATAGTTTGCGGATCTATCTCTGAAATATTTATTCCCCCTGCAGTTACAAATTCCTCCTTAAATGTTGTTTTTCCATTAATAGAATAGGTATCGCGTACTAAGTGTTCAGTTAGTTTATTTTGCAATGAAGCAGGAAGATCTCCCCAACGCATCTCTGAGTTTATCCTGGATTTCGTCAATAGATATTCCCATAACCGCTTTGGCAGATCGAAAGGGTTTTTATTTTGTACAAACTGACTTCCAAGTTCTTTCCGCATCCACATAAATGTTTCTTTAAGATCAGAATCATTTTTATCACCCAGCCAATTGACAGTAATATCAAACCGATAATTTCTTTCATGTAATTCCCTTGCTGCCCAGGCGGAAGTACGAAGTATTACAGGTCCGCTAAGTCCCCAATGTGTTATAAGTATAGGCCCGCGTTCTGCTGTTTTCGTACCCGAAATTTTTACACATACATCAGGCACACTTACACCCATTAGTTGCGTAATGGCATGGCCAGGAATATTAAACGTAAACAATGATGGCACAGGTGGTTGTATGCTATGACCAAGCAATTGCAGCCATTTATATTGTTCTGGTTTGGGGTATCCGCCACAGGCAATTATTACTATATCAGCCTCATAACTGGTATCATCCGCAAAAGAAAGCATAAAGCTGCCGCCATCCTGGTTCCTAATAGCCACTACTGATTTATGATATGATACCTTTACCTTTTCATGCATCATTTCCTGCCACAAACAATCCATTACGGTTTGTGAATTATCAGTAACCGGAAACATTCTTCCATCTGCCTCTTCCTTCAATTGTACTCCGCGCTCAGCAAACCACTCTATGGTTTGCGCAGGGCCGAAGGGATATAAGGTCTTTCGTAATAATTGTTTGCCCCGCGGATAGCGTGTCAACAATTCTGGTATATCAAAGCATGCATGGGTTACATTACAACGACCACCGCCCGAGGCTTTTACTTTTTGCAGTGCTTTGCCTGTCTTTTCAAATACTGTAATTTCAACATGCTCGTTTGCTTGTATATTAGCAGCAGCAAAACAACCTGCTGCCCCTGCCCCTATAATGGCTATTCGCATTTTCTATTAATTATATCCTTTTACTTTTCCTCATACCTGCCTGCTTTTACCTGTGCCTCAACCACGGCTATCGCTACCATGTTTACTATCTGGCGCACACTACTGCCTAACTGCAATACATGCACCGGTTTGCGTAAACCCAAAAGGATGGGACCCACTGCCTCAGCACCTCCCACCTCTTGCAACAAGTGATAAGCAATATTACCAGCGGCAAGGTTAGGGAATATAAGAATATTGGGAGCACCATTTACAAGATCTGAAAAGGGATAGTTTTCACTTAGCAGATCTTTATTAAATGCTACCCCGGCCTGCATTTCCCCATCTATTATCATTTCCGGATATCGTTGCTTTATTTTCGCTACCACATTCCCTACCAATGTAGCCTCAGGCGATGCACTGCTGCCAAAATTGCTATAGGAAAGCATAGCAATACGAGGTTTAATATTAAAGTGCTCTACAGTACGGGCAGTAAGCAAAGTAATATCTATCAATTCTTCCTCAGTAGGATTGAAATTTACTGTAGTATCCGCAAAAAAGAGTGGACCTTTTTTCGTGAGCATCATGTACATCCCTGCTACCTTTTTAGCATTGGGAGCAAGGCCTATTATTTCAAGGGCCGGGCGCAATGTATCAGGATATTTGCGTGTAAGGCCGGAGATGAGCGCATCAGCTTCACCTGTCTCCACCATCATGCTACCGAAGTATGGACGTTCGCGCATTATTTTTTTTGCTTCATATAAGTTGTATCCGCGACGCTTTCTTTTTTCGAAGAATATATTGCCATACTCAAGGCGCTTCTTATCTGTACTGCTGCTCCGTGGATCTATGATCAATACATCGTCCAGTTGCAGGGCATGTTCAGCGAGCAATGTTTTTATTTTACTTTCCTCCCCAAGCAATATTGGTATTGCTATTCCCTCGTCTTTTACAATTTGTGCTGCTTTCAGTACTTTCAGATTCTCTGCTTCTGCAAATACAACACGTTTAGGGTTTTGTTTTGCTTTATTAATAACAAAGCGAAGTATGTTATCATCGGAGCCTAATCTGCGATACAATTCTGCCTCATATCCTTCCCAGTCTGTTATTGGTTTTTTCGCAACACCGCTTTCCATAGCTGCTTTTGCCACAGCTGGGGCTACCGTCATTAATAGTCGTGGGTCTATCGGTTTTGGGATAATGTACGTACGCCCAAAATGAAGGCGTTTTTCATTGTAGGCCACATTTACAATTTCCGGTACCGGTTCTTTGGCCAATGCTGCGAGCGCCTTTATTGCCGCCAGTTTCATCTCTTCATTAATAGTAGTGGCACGTACATCCAATGCGCCCCTGAATATATATGGGAAACCCAGTACATTGTTTACCTGATTTGGGTAATCGCTGCGGCCGGTACCCATTATTACATCGGGACGTGCGGCTATGGCATCTTCATACGGAATTTCAGGGTCAGGGTTTGCGAGTGCAAATACAATAGGATTCACTGCCATCTGCCTGATCATATCCTGCGACACAATGTTGCCTTTAGAGAGCCCAATAAAAACATCCGCATCTTTCATTTCCTCATCCAGGTCTACAACATTCGTATCCTGTGCAAATTGTATCTTATGCTCATCAAGATCTGGACGGGATGTTGTTATTAATCCTTTGCTATCAAACATGTAAATGTTACGTACATCTGCTCCCAATGCCAGATATATCCTACAGCAGGATATAGCAGAGGCACCGGCCCCGCTCACTACAATTTTCACTTTACTGATGTCTTTCTTTACTAGTTCCAAGGCATTGATCAATGCAGCCCCGGAAATAATAGCTGTGCCATGCTGGTCATCATGCATAACAGGGATATTCATTTCCTTTTTTAACCGGGTTTCTATCTCAAAACATTCCGGCGCTTTAATATCTTCCAGGTTTATACCTCCAAATGTCGGCTCCAGCGCCTTTACAACCTTTACAAAGTCATCTATATTCCTTGCATCCAGTTCTATGTCAAACACATCTATATCGGCAAATATTTTAAAAAGAATACCTTTCCCTTCCATTACCGGCTTTGCTGCTTCGGGGCCTATATCTCCTAATCCTAATACCGCTGTGCCATTGCTTATTACAGCCACAAGGTTACCTTTAGCTGTGTAGCGATATACGTTCTCCCTGTCAGCGTATATTTCCATGCAGGGCACTGCAACACCCGGAGAGTATGCAAGCGCCAAATCCCGTTGTGTCTTGGTTTCTTTTGTAGGTACTACTTCTATCTTGCCAGGCCTCCCTTTTTCATGATATTCCAGTGCGTCTTCCTTTCTTATTAGCTGTGTCATTACCTTATTATTTCGGGTATCTAAGGTAGTAACTATGTATTATACCCCTGTCATCGTTTTTTGGCACGAATTTTCGGGTATTATTTTAAAGATGCCACCAATGCAACAATTTAACAAACATTACCTTGTACCAGCACAGGAAAAAGGACTCCAAAAAGACCTCCACCACACTGTGAAGGCAGAGGATATAGAGGATGCGGAAGATTTGTTTATTGATGCAAAAGAGAGATTGCTGGATGTAAATAACTGGCAACGCTCCGGTACTGTTTTAAACGCATCTTTCATACTTACAGATATTAATGGAAAAGACTTGCACCGGGCTGCCAGGAAAGGAGATTATATACGGATAGAGATTCAGACGGCAGGCACCAATACAATTAATGGTCCCGATTGGCTACACATTGAAGCTATAGAATATGATGATTACCCCGATGAGAATACAGAATCATTTGCCGTGCGGGTACGTCCATCTACTAATCCCCAAAACAATGATGATGCTACGGCACATTTTTTTAATGATATAGCCACAAGCACATTCGTAATAGAACGCATAGGCAGCCATGTGGTATCTTCTTATCATGGCCGGAACGAATCGTCTGATACAACAGCAGATGAAAATGACAGTAGGAGCAATATGGCAGCAGGAAGATGCGCCGGAGTATCGGGTATACAATGGAAAAATCTTATCATCGCCCTCATAGACGATAAGCAAAAACAGGATTAAATTCTATTTCTTTTCTGAGTACTGCCTGATCTTGGCATACTTTACATAAGAAGAAAATGCAGACAATCTGCAGATCAGGTACCCATAATACCCGTCAAGAAATCCTCTTCTTATTATGTAATCTACAAAGAACACCCATTTAGGTGTTATCCATAAATTAAATATCGACACCTTTTTCCCCTTTGCAATTTCTATTTGTGCCTTTATTTCAGAATACTGTTCCAGTTTCCGTATATGGTCTGATATAGTAGCATAGCTATAATGTAGCAGGTTACCTTTTAGGTGGCCTACAGGCGCATTCTTATCCGTCATATGCCACCCTTCATGTACCCGGTCATTGCTCATATCACCTCTCAATCGGTTCCAAAGGCGTATTTTAGGTTGCGGATACCAGCCGCAATGATGTATCCATTTACCGCAGTAATTAGTTAGAATATTGAATTTGTAAGCGTTGAACTCCAGATTAGTTTTTACTTCCTGTATGCTTTGCTTTAGCTGGGCAGATAGTTCTTCGTCCGCATCCAGGGAAAGTATCCAATCGTTTGCAGCCTGTCGTTGTGCAAAATTCTTTTGAACACCATACCCTTCAAATGAATGATATATGATCTTCGCGCCCTCTTTTTCAGCTATTGCCGCAGTATTATCAGTTGAGAAACTATCTACCACTATTATCTCATCAGCCACCTGGTGTAAAGAACGTATACACCGTGCTATATTATTTGCCTCATTAAATGTTATTATTACCGCACTGATCTTTGCCATACCAAGGGTTCAGGTCATAGATATAACGCATCATGGCCTATAAATATTTTATTGATTATTAATGAACTATAAAGGTATCGCATTCTTAGCTGTTATAGAAATATGCAGTAGTTTAAAAAATGTAGCATCTTTGGGCCTATAACCAACTGCTATGCACCTGCACTGGCTACTCGCTTCTGTAAAAGGTATTCCTGTATTGATGTATCATCGCGTAATGCATGGAGTAAGCGATGGGTTAACCATAACACCCCGGGCATTAAAAGAACAATGGCAATATTTGAAAAGCAATGGGTACAACTCATTATCACTAAGTGATTTCTTACACTGTACCAAAACAGGTAAGTATCCTGAAAAGTCTGTGCTAATTACCTTTGATGATGGATATGTTAATAATCTACTGTACGTATATCCCTTGCTTATAGAACTAAACTGGCAAGCTACTTTCTTTATCATAGCAGATAATGTAGATGGCACTGCAAAAAAAAACCTATTGCCTTTGACAGCTATGATGGATGTCTCCCAATTGCGTGCACTGGACCCTAATGTAGTACAACTCGCTATGCATGGATATAATCATGAAAATTTCAGTGAGCTTTCATTTGATGAAATAAAGAACGTAGTCCAAAAATCTATTTTAGCCTTTGAAAATAGCGGGCTCCAGTATCATAAAACTATCGCCTACCCTTATGGTTCAAGACCGCACGATAAACAACAATTTAAAGATTTAAAAAAATGGATGCGGGAAATAGGTATTACTGCTGCTTTCCGTATTGGGAACCAGGTATGCCGTATACCAGCAACAGATATTTACGAATTGAAAAGAATAGACATAAAAGGCACAGATACGCTAAAAGAATTTAAAATAAAGCTTCGTAAGGGAAAACTAAAGCCATTTTAATAGAAGCGATAATATTTTTACCTCTGTAAATTTATTCCCTTAACTAAAGAAGTTCCAGCTTTTGCATTATACTATCAATATAGGCCATGGAATTTTTTTCATCAGTTTTACTATACATAAAAGAGAGCTGAAGTTCTTTATTATGATGGTGAACGAAATAAATGATACAGCGATCCAGCCCGGAGGGCAATACTGATGTTTCAAAATGCAGAACGACAGCCTTAGCTGTATAATACCTGGATTTTCCGCAGGAAACAAGCTTTAATGTAGAGTCGTTTTCATAGGTA
The DNA here is from genome assembly GCA_013815385.1 of Taibaiella sp. Lineage (GTDB taxonomy): Bacteria > Bacteroidota > Bacteroidia > Chitinophagales > Chitinophagaceae > JACDGL01. The sequence goes on from JACDGL010000007.1 coordinate 50,274, forward strand.
CGCAGTTTGTTCTCCATATCAGATACGGAACAATTCCGATAACCATTTAAATCGGTATATAAGCCATCCTTAACACTTATCAGGAATACTATACCCGCATCGTCATCATAAAATGCTTGCTCTTCAGCAGACCCGGCACTATCAGATGCTTTTTTCAGGCTTTGGGGAAGGTTTATTTTATATCTGTATGCCTTACTCTTTACCACTTGCTGGCCGTAGCAGGCATGGATAGCTATGAAAAGAAAAAAAGCCAGAATAATTTTTAGTGTCTTCAATTTATAGAATAGAGTGTAAAGGTATATTCTTTTCAACCATCTGTTATCCTCTATCTCTATTGCAGTATAACTGCTATATATTATGTCTCATTTAATAGAGCATTTATTACTTAAGGACTATATTAATAGTACTAACAATTTGGTTTATAATATTTTAAAGGTATTTTTAAACAATTTGATAGAATAATGAAAATACCTTTTCTCATTTCCTTTGCTGTTATACTTATAGCAGTGTTCATATTGTGTGTTACAGTACCCGATGATGCTGCACTAAAAGCTAATGCAGAGGATTATGTGACGGATCACCTGCAAAATGTGCCCACTCATGGCTTGCCAATGGGCATGGAATCAAGCATTGAAATTGCTGATTTCGGGTTGTATAAAGAAGTGAAAATGATAAATAAGAACACCACCAGAACCATAGGGTATGGATATTTAAACGGATTCCACAATACGCGGCCGGAGGCTGATTAGTCTGCCATTGTCCAGGTAGTAGACCTTCCTATTATTGATATTCCCCAATACCCATGTACATTTAGCTTATTTCCATTCAATGTCATTTTACAGCTATATGTTCTGCCGCCTTTAGGGTCGTATACGGTGCCGTCTTCATAAATGTTCTTTCCCTCTTTATTAAAGCCCCTTAATAATACCAAGCCTAGTATTGGTTCATTTCTTTTTTGTTCGTCCGGGTTATGAATGTCTATTTTGTTCTTTCCGTTTACAGTAGGTACTTTCAGCCATACTATTTTACCATAGTATTTGCCATCTTTTGCCAGGTATATTTCGATCTTGGCAGTCTTATCCTGATCATACCATAAATGCTCAATAGGATCTTTAGTTTGGGCTGAGATGCGCAGTGCACAGCTTACTAATAAAACAAAGGAAAGTAGAAAAAACTTACGTGGCATACACTGTAATTTACTATACTAATATAGCAATAATTTTGCCAAGAGGAAAATTTATCAATTAGCATCTGATAACCTGCCTACTCCGCTTGATGAGGAGGTAACAACAGGATGGCCTTTATACCTAACTGTACCCACGCCACTTATATCTGATGTTAAGGATTGCAGAGCTGATAAATTAATATATCCTGCCCCTGATACAGAGGCTGCTGCATTGCCTGCCTGCACATTAAACGCATCAATATACCCGGTACCGGAAAGCTCATAGGTACAGGTTTCAGCTTTACCTGATTTAATATTTAGTTTACCCGCACCAGATACTTCCGCATATAGCGTCTTCACATTAACACTAGCTATATTTACCTTCCCTACACCTGATATATCTATACTAAAAGAATCAGCAGCAATTATTCCTGTAATATCAGTACTGCCTGCCCCCCCCATGTTCACACCTTCTATAGTGGGTAATACAATATGGGCAACTATGTCATCATCCCAATCAAAATGCATATTACTTTCCGTATAAAGTTTCAGAGCATTACCCTCTACTTTGTACTTTATCATTTTTACCTGGCTTTCGGGGCCTGTTATCTGTAAACTTGGTGTAGCCCCTTTTACAATATCAATTGATGTTTTAACAGGAGCTTCTATATCTACAGAGGAAAAAGAACTGACACTAGTATTTGTAGTAATTTTTTTACCAGAGTTTAATGGTGGCCCACATGAAGAAATAAGGTAGGAAAAAGTAAATAAGGATAAATAGCAATAATATGCCCTTTTCATAAAGATGGAATTATAGTGTGATGGTCACTTTTTTGAATCTTCGCTCTTATTATGTTTCCACCATAGCAGGCCCAGCGTACTTACGATAGTAAGTGGCACCATTGCCAGGTATAATATACCGCCATTCAATCCGCGTGCACTTTTTGCACCTAAGCCTGCTGCTGTTTTTGTACATACAGAACAGCCTTGTGCCAATACTGTTTCCGGAATAAGAAATATAAAAACGAGGGTAAGAAGAAATAATATTGCGGGTAACCTGTTTTTCATATTATAAAGGTAAATAATTATAACAGTTATTAATAAAGTTGGGGAACATAATAAGGAGAGATGAGCAGGTAAACGAGTACCCCGGTAATACTTACATAGAGCCATAAAGGCCAGGTGTACCTGGCAAGCTTTGTATGCTTTCCAAACTCCCCTATAAGTGCCCTATACGCTGTAAACAATATAAATGGCAGTATTATAGCGGCAAGCGGTATGTGGGTAGCCAGTATGAAGTAATATACATACTTCATAGTACCATTGCCTCCATAATGTGTTTCGCCGGCAAGCAGATGATGGCCTATGTAAGAAACCAGAAAACATACAGAAAGTACTATGGCGGCAAGCATTAATCTTTTATGCAGCAGGTAGTTTTTTCTTTTAATAGCAACCATCGCTAATATCAGCAATAAAGAAACAGCTGCATTAATAATAGCGCTGAGCGCTGCAAAAAGATGAACATTAAAGCCCAGGTCTAGATGTAGCTTGTATTTTGAGAGTATTACAATGGCGGCAAAGATGACAAAAGAAACTGTTAGGATTAATAAGCGTGCCTGCTTATCATTTTTCTTTAGTATTGGTGTTAGCATGTGTACTATTTTGTGAGCAATATTATTTAGTGTTTTTTCATTTTAGGTCTCTCCAGCGATAACAATATGATATCGTCGGCACATCGTTTTATGTCAGCACTGTCCAACCCGTCATAATATCCTCTTATATAACGGTTCCGGTCAAGAAGTACTAGTTTTTGCGTATGTATAAAATCATCTGGGCCACCATCTCCGGGCTGCAGAGAAACAAATAACTGGTTACGGGCATAATCATAAATAGTTTTTTTATTACCAGTAAGGAACCACCAGTTATCGTGGTTTACATCAAACCGATCTGCATAAGAGCGTAATACCGGAAATGAATCATGGCCGGGATTAACAGTTATAGACAGCAACTGCACCATTGTATCGTTCTTCTTAAAAGCCCGCTCCAGCAATTTCATATTGGCAGTAAGGCGCGGACATATAGTGGGGCAATTAACAAAAAAGAAATCTATTACCACACATTTACTCTTCAGATCTTTATTTACCGATATCACCTGGCCGAGCTGATTGGTAAGTTCTATATCTGTTACTTTATGAAATAATGTATCGTTATTCTTCGTAACGCTGTCGGCAACATAATAATGAGGCATGTGTATTTTCCCACTCTTTACATCCCGCTTTACCATCCAGACTACTATAAAATAAAACGACAACGGTAGCAATGCTGCTACCGTCAGTCCTAATATAAAGGTCTTGCTTTTGTTCTTATTATTCATTGATACCTATGATCATCTTGTAGGTGAAGCAGAATTCATGTGCAGCCAAAAGAAACCATCGCTGAGGAATGCTATGATGAACCATATAAACAAGGTCAACGGTATCATTACTGTTATCAGGAAGTTTTTCTTTTCATCGCCAAGATGCATAAAAATAGCCACAATATAGCCGGCTTTGAACAAGGTAAGTGCCAGGAAAAAGACGGCTACCAATACCTTTGGCATGTTATGGCTAAAGAACATACCTAGTATTACCTCTGCCACAGTAACTACAAGCAGTATCCAGAATACACGCCAGATCTTTTTTACCTGGTTTTTGCTTTCAACTGAGTTTACATCAGTATGGTGCTGCATAACACCCGAGTATAGCTTTGACTGGTCGCCTTCGTAAAGATGCTGGATATTATCCTGGTTATGATGAGATGACATGCTTAGAATATTTTAGTAAAAGTAAATGATTAAAGGAGATAGAAGCAGGTGAATACAAATACCCATACCAGATCTACAAAGTGCCAGTAAAGGCCTATTTTTTCTACCATTTCATAATGTCCTCTACGGGCATAAGTACCATTGACTGTATTTACCATAATCATGATATTGAAACACACGCCTGATAATACATGGCCCCCGTGGAAGCCTGTAATAGTAAAGAAATAATTAAAAAAGTCGTGTGTAGCCTGCAAACCGTGTAACGGGAAATTCTTTAATTGTGAAGCCACCTCGGTGTTATGCACATTAAAGAAATTACTGAAAGCACTAACAGGGGTAGAAGCATCTGTAAAAGAACCCCACCAACCACCTTCGGCATGCAGATGTGTCCACTCCCATGCCTGGCAGCTAAGGAATGCAATACCTCCTATAATTGTCCATAAAAGCCATTTTACAACCGTTTTACGATCGCCATAGTGGCCGGCATGTACTGCAAGCACCATAGTAACGGAGCTCATGATCAGGATAAAGGTCATAAGGCTCACAAACAATAACGGCAGGTTATAACCTTCCAGGAAAGGAAAGGTGCGGAACACCTGATTGGCATCGGGCCATACGGCACTGAAAAAACGCGTGGTACCATACGATATCAGGAAGGCCCCAAATGTGAAGGCATCTGATAACAGGAAAAACCACATCATCATCTTACCGTAACTTACATTGAAAGGCGAACGCCCACCACCCCATGCTCTTGGCTCTGCTGCTGCTGTTGTAGCTGTTTGTGACATATTTTATTTTAGGTTACTGTTGTGAATCGGGTGCGAATTTCGAAACAATTTTATTGATTTGCCAGAAAGAAGACAAATAAATATATCCACAATGCATCAACGAAGTGCCAGTAAGTGGCAACTACTTCCAATCCGGTAGCATTGTAGATCTTTACGCGTGTTCTAAAAGCCCTGAAAAATACTATTAATAATGCAATAATTCCACCTACTATGTGCAGTAAGTGCAATCCCGTAATTATATATAAAAATGATTCGCTTGGATTGCCATTTACCCTTATGTGATTGGAATACAATTGCTTAAACCCAATTATCTGGAAAATAGTAAACAATACCCCCAGCAATAAAGTAATGGTTACTAAAGCTCGGTACCGGGGCATAGACCGCTGTTTGAATGCGCGTATTCCTAAAGTAAGCGTAATGCTGCTTAAAAGGATAGCCACTGTTGATACCCAAAAAATAGCAGGCAGTTTGTAATATACCCAGTTGCCCTGCGCCTCCCGTACTATATAGGCACTTGTAAACCCTGCAAACATCATGGCAATACTGCCCATACCCACCCACATAGCAAATTTATGTGGGTGAATTTTCTTTCGTTCTACAGGTGAACTGATCAATTTTTCCATTTTACTTATATTACAACTTATCAAAAAACAAAGCCAGCAGCACCGTTGGTAAATAAATAAAGGACGAGAACATAACCCTGCGGGCGGACTTATGGTCGTTTTTTATAAAAAAGATCATGGAGGCTATGAAGTACATGATACCGCATGCTATACATATCCACATACCCGTATTGCCGGTAAGCCCTATAGCCCTTGGCATAACGGCAAGCGGTATCAGGATAAGGCTGTAGAACATGCACTGCAGCCCGGTAAAACGTGTCTTGCCATCTTTAGATGGAAGCATGTGGATCCCGGCATTGTGGTAATCATCATATCCCACCCATGCTATAGCCCAAAAATGGGGGAACTGCCAGAAAAACTGTATCAGGAATAATACCCAACCGCCCAGCCCTATACTACCAGTGGCGGCCGCCCAGCCTATAAGTGGCGGTAATGCACCCGGTATAGCCCCTATGAATACTGCTACAGGATGCACCTTCTTCATAGGTGTGTAGGCAAATGCATAAAGCAATAATGATAATAAACTAAGGAGACCTGCAAGGGGATTAAAAAAATAACCTAAGATAAATGAACCGCCAAGTCCGGTGACAATAGCAAATACCCATGCTTCTGAATGATGCATACGCCCATCAGGCATAGGCCTGTTCATGGTGCGCTTCATCAGTTTATCGCTATTGCGTTCTATTATCTGGTTAATAGTATTGGCACCGCCGGTAACCATGATACCCCCTAAGAATAAAATAAGGACAAGCGTCCAGTTGAAGGTGATGCCTGGAGCCATAAGGTAGCCTATAACGCTGCTGAAAACCACCATAAAACTGAGGTTGGGTTTCAGCAACTGGGCATAATCTCTGGTGCGACCCAGAATAAGCATATGCCACTTTGCCTTGATGGTTTCTTCCTGCAACATTAATACCAGAATATCAGGGGTAAATGAGGTGGCAAAGGTAATAAATGCTTACTAAAAATCGTTGAATGTTGGTAACAATAATTAAGCTCGGCCTTAACCTATTAACTAATAGGAATTTAGTACGACTGATCTTACCATATATGTCTTATAATTTCATGACCATTACTAATAAAATGTGTCAATAATACGTCTATAGTAAAAAAGCTTTAATGAAATCTGCATTCAACACGGTAAACTCTTTCAGGAAATATTTTTCAATAGTTATTATAGGCGGCATATTGGGTAGCTATTCCTGTAGTAAAAACTCATCTCCCTCTGTACCTGCAGATCAGAAATATTTTCCTCAGGTAAAAACCATCTTACAAAACAATTGCATGAGTTGCCACAACTCAGCTGGTAGCTGGGAGGGACGGCCTACCGCGTTTGATGATGACAGCGAAATAGTAGCTGCTCACGCCTCTATTAAAGCGGCAATAACAGACCCGGTAACGCCTACAAACCGGCGTATGCCCCAAATAGGCCAACTTAGCGCAAGCGACATAGACATCATGGTAAAATGGGATGCGAAAGGTGGTGGGGTAAATGATTAATCCTTTTTTGTGTCTCTGCGTAAAGGAACTATCACTAATCCTGTAGTCTCACTATTCCAAATCGAAACATATTTATTTGACACAATCGATATTTGCTTAATGTTTTTATTATATTGATATAACATTGAAGTACAAATATCAGTTGGAGTAATAAATGAACTATAATACGGTAGATGATTGTGAATACAACCTATAGTACTATCGGACAAATGTTCTGGCCTTACATCAATAGGAATTAACCCTTCATGAAGTTTGTTTATCAATTCTATTTTGTTGTTCTTATCAAAAATAACCAAATAGTCATTCCCAAAATATACAGTACCATTGTCCTTGCTACCAGTCATTATATATGCAATGTGTCTATCTTTTTCAATTATTGGTACAATATTGAAATTGGTATTCTGATACCATTTTACAATTGGACAATTCACTATTGAATCTCTGACTTTTCGTCTCAAAAAAAAATATTCTTTCTCCAGAGAACTTAAACTTCTCCTTTCATTGTTGGATTCAACTGTTTCTTTACTAAAAGTGCTATCGTAGTCTGCCGAGAACATAATTTTAGGATCATCTTCATTAGAAACGAAAACAAATCTTGTTTTGTTACCGATCGGATAGGAGAAATATCCACCAACCCCTATTGGCATGCTATATTTTTCTATGAAAAGATCAGTTCCTTTCCAAGAAGCTTTTTCTAAACGATATAACAATAACCCTTCTTTTTTTATCTCCCTTGATTTCACTGCTAATTCATTTTCTGATAGGGAGGTCTGTCCATATAGATTTGTTGCAGCAAACATTAGTAGGATAATCCATTTCATACCACAATATAAAAACAAATCGTTCCGATGTACATCGGAACGATTTTTATAAATATACTAATGAAATTAAGCTTTTACTTTACCTTTTGCTTTGGCAACTACTTCTTCTTCTATGTTGCGGGGTGCCGGTGCGTAGTGGCTGAATTCCATTACGGATGTGGCACGGCCGGAAGATAGTGAACGCAGCTGTGTAACGTACCCGAACATTTCGCTCAGCGGTACTTTTGCTTTAATGATCTGGGCGCCATGCTTGCTATCCATACCTTCCAGTATAGCGCGGCGACGGTTAAGATCCCCTGTTACATCACCCATGTACTGATCGGGAGTGGTTACTTCCATCTTCATTATCGGCTCCAGCAATACAGGCTTTGTTTTGCGGCCTGCCTCACGGAAACCGGACTTAGCACACAATTCAAAAGACATGGAGTCAGAATCGACCTGGTGGAATGAACCATCAAATATACGTACCCTCATGCTTTCAACCGGGAAACCGGCAAGCGCACCTGTACCCATAGATGATTCAAAACCCTTCTGGATGGCAGGTATAAATTCGCGCGGGATAGAGCCCCCGAAAATTTCATTGACAAACTGGAAGTTGCCTTTGCCTTCTTTCAGGAATTCTTCATCGGCCGGGCCTATTTCAAATTCAATATCGGCAAACTTACCACGACCACCAGTCTGTTTCTTGTATATCTCGCGATGTTCTATCTTCATCGTGAATGCTTCTTTGTAAGCAACCATCGGCGCACCCTGGTTGATCTCCACCTTAAATTCGCGACGCATACGGTCTACGATAATTTCAAGGTGCAATTCGCCCATACCACGCAGTATCGTCTGGCCGGTATCCTCATCTGTGTTTACACGCAGTGTAGGATCTTCTTCTACCAGCTTGGCAATTGCCATACCCATCTTATCGGCATCTACCTGTGTTTTAGGCTCTATAGCTATAGATATTACAGGCTCAGGGATGAACATGTTTTCCAGTACTATGGGGTGCTTTTCATCACATAGGGTATCACCTGTCTTTATTTCTTTAAAACCAACGGCAGCACCAATATCACCGGCTTCGATGAAATCAATAGGGTTCTGCTTGTTAGCGTGCATCTGCATAATACGGCTGATACGCTCGTTCTTGCCTGAACGTACATTCAGTACATACGAACCAGCATCCAGATGACCGGAATAGCACCGGAAGAATGCCAGGCGGCCTACGAACGGATCGGTCATGATCTTAAACGCAAGGGCAGCAAACGGTTCCTTAGCATCGGGCCTACGGGATATTTCTTCGCCGGTATCAGGATCAATGCCTTTAATAGATTCTACATCGAGCGGGCTGGGCAGGTAACGGATAACTGCATCGAGCGCTGTCTGTACTCCTTTATTCTTATAAGCAGAACCGCAAAGCATAGGCACAATACTCATGTCTATAGTAGCCTTGCGCACTGCGTCGTGTATCTCGTCTTCACTGATGCTGTTGGGATCTTCGAAGAATTTCTCCATCAGCTTATCATCGTACTCTGCTACAGCTTCTACAAGCTGCGCGCGCCAATGGTTGGCTTCTTCGAGCATATCAGCAGGTATCTCGCCTTCTGTATACGTCATACCCTGTGTTGAATCATCCCATATGGTTGTCTTCATACGGATAAGATCTATAACACCTATAAAATTATCTTCAGCACCAATAGGCAACTGCAGGGGTACTGATTTAGCACCAAGCATATCGCGCACCTGCTGTACCACCATAAGGAAGTCAGCACCTACACGATCCATTTTGTTAACAAAACCGAGACGTGGTACACGATAACGGTTGGCCTGGCGCCATACAGTCTCCGACTGTGGCTCCACACCATCTACAGCCGAGAACAACGCAACCAGACCATCCAGTACACGCATAGAGCGTTCTACCTCGATAGTAAAGTCAACGTGACCGGGAGTATCAATGATATTAAACTTGTATTTTTTAGATTCCGGCAATGCTTTGCCCTGTATAGTAGGGAAACTCCAGAAGCAGGTAGTAGCTGCTGAGGTAATGGTAATACCGCGTTCCTGTTCCTGCGCCATCCAGTCCATAGTGGCGGCACCTTCGTGCACTTCACCTATTTTATGGTTTACACCAGTGTAGTAAAGAATGCGTTCTGTAGTAGTGGTCTTACCGGCGTCAATGTGCGCTGCAATACCAAAGTTGCGCTGTAAGCGTAAGTCTGCCATTGTTGAATTATTAATAAATTGAGATTAAACCCTTTAAAAATGAGGTGCAAAGGTATGGAAATAATAATGAAAATTGGAAAATATGATGGGTAATACGCGTGGTAAATAATAGTGATGATTGGATGACAATACGCGAACCTTAAAACACATTACTATTTTTTCAAACTTCTGCAAACTTCCGGTAACTTCTGCCAACAGAAATTAGAATAAATAACAGGTGTGGCTACTGCAAAGGTTTTGGATAGCCAGCGCTGAAAACGGATGTTTGGAAACGCGCGGGTGAAAATGGAAGTTTGATAGGAACATAAGGTTTGGGTTATTAGCTATTGCAAGATACTATGGGGTTAAGAATTGAACAAAAGAAGATATCCACATCTTTAATATAACAGTATTGTTTTTTTGGCGATGTAAACTACGAGAGCTAGTTGGTGGGGACACCAACAAGGGCGGAGAGTACCTTTCCTTATTTCGCGAGATCGCCTGGCGCCTGGCGATGACGCCTACCCACGGTAGTGGGGACGACGGATAGGGGAACAAACATTCCCAATCATAATATTACACTCTACCCCAAAGGTCGATTCTATGGGTGTGAGGATGGAGAAAAGGCCCAATGAAAATCCGAATGCTCCGCCTATCGGCAGATCCATACAGGGATTCAGTATGAGTCCGCCTGTAAATGTGAAACTGCTTTTATACCTGTAAGTTCCGTAACCGCCCGGAGCAAAATCATGGCAGCTTACATAGTCTCCCAGCGCTATCCCACCCTTCAGTGTATATCTTCGAATATGGGCGGGCACAAAAAACGTTTTTCCATACATCAGCACTCCCACGCTTAGCCCCTGCAGCGGATAGGTCTCCAATAGCCCACGCGAATAATCAGTAGGGGTATTGACACTACGTCTTGCATTATAATAATACCCACCTGTAAAAACATTATCGTCCACTATCACATTTATCAATGCCTTAAAGCTTCCATGTGTGCCATCACCCACACCTATCTCCAGGTATTCATAACCGTAGTCTTCGTCCTGCGCATGTAAACAGGCAGGTAAAAGAGCAAGAACCATTAGGAAAAGAAAGAATGTTTTCATACCCTAAAACTACCTCTACTGATCAGGGAATAATTTGATTTATATCAAATTATTCTATCTGCCCAGGACATCGTATACCCTCCAAAAAATATTAGGGGAGATAGGCAACTATCTCCCCTAACACTCTAAATAAGCACATTTTTAATTAACCGGATTGCCATCAGAATCGAGGTATATTACATTGCCCCAGTTGAGGCTTTTGATACCTTGCTCTATTTTAGACCTATCGCCCACTACTACCCAGGTAAGGGCAGATGGCTGTATGGACTTCCTGGCTACCGCGCGCATATCTTCCAGTTTCATATTATTTATCATTTGGGTGTAGTTATTAAGGTAGCCGTCGCCCAGATCGTACTCTGCTACTTTGCTTAAATAACCGGATATGCCATCGTTTGTTTCCCAGGCGCCGGGGAGCTGCATTACCGCATTCTTCTGCACTTTAGTAAACTCTGCTTCGGTAATGGGCTTAGAACCTACAAACTGATCGAGCTCTTTTTTCATTTCCATCATTGACTCTTTAGTCTTATCGGTCTGCACAGGGGCATAGGCCATGAACATACCCTGGCCTTTGGCACGCGAGAAGAAGGAGCCAGCACCATAAGACCAATGCTTATCTTCCCTCAGATTCATATTAATACGGGAAGTGAACTCGCCACCCAACGGGCGGTTCATCATGCTGTATTTATCCCAATCAAGATCATTGCCCTTGCTACCCAGGTGGGCAGCGTATATAATAGACTGGCCTGCACCCGGCTTATCTATAATATAGATGTTGGGCTTAGTAGCTATTGCTGCATCCTTGAGGTTAGTAACCGGGATGTCTTTCTTTTTCCATTCCCCTAATCTGGCTTCCAGTTTGCCTTTCAGCTCGTCTATACTGATGTCGCCTACTACCAGCATGATAGCATTATTAGGCGCAAACCATGTACTATAGTAATTCTTCAGGTCGTCAGTTGTGAGCTTATTAATGCTGGCGTCGGTGCCGCTACCCGGTGCACTGTATGCGTGATCGGCCCCATAGATGATTTTGGGTATTATACGCATGCCCATTCCGAAAGGCTCTGCCTGCTCCTGCTTGATAGCCAGTAGCTGCTGCGATTTGATACGGGCAAAATCTTTTTCGGGGAAAGAGGGGTGCAGCAATATATCTGAATACAGGTCGAGACTTTTGTCATAATTCACCTTCAGGGCATTCATAATAATGTCTGAATTATCTTTTGAAGCACCTGCATAAAAGCTGGCGCCCAAGTCTGTCAACTCACTGCTTATCTGTATAGAATTGCGTGTAGCCGTACCCTCCCGGAGCATGGTAGTAGTAAGGATAGCTGTGCCCGGCGTCTTGTTCTGCGCATTGCCAGCACCTACCAGCATATCCATATATACAACCGGTGTAGCATGCCTTTCTACCAGCCATACCTTCATGCCATTTGAAAGCGTGGTACGCTGCACGGTAGGGAATGACATATTGGACATCTTATCTGCCAAAGGCACTGTTTTCCTGTCCAGCTTTTTGGGTTCTTCTTTAAATGTTTCGTAAGGGGTGATCTCCAAAACTATATCGCCATCGGTAAGCCAATCGCGCATTACCTTTTGCAGGTCTTGCGGAGTAGCCTTCTTTATCCAGTTGTCGTTCTTTTTGTAATAATCCGGTGTGCCACCATAAGTTGCATTTTCTGCCAGTATATCGCTCTTGCCACCGAAGCCGCCTATGCGCTCCATACCCTTTATCATGCCGGCGAAGTATTGTGTCTTGGCGCGTTCCAGCTCCACCTCGGTAGGGCCGTCATTCATCAGCCTTTCCATTTCTTCATTTATTATCTTTTCTATCTTCCGCAGGGAAACACCGGGCTTAGCATCGGCCTGTACATAGAACTGGCTGCTTATTTCGCGCTTGTCAACAAATGTAGATACGCTGCTTACCAACTGATCGTCATACACCAGGCGCTTGTACAGGCGCGCTGTTTTGCCGGAGGATGTAAGAACACGGCTTAAAAGATTAAGATATGCTACCTCTTTAGTACCCCACTGCGGCACATTCCACGCCATCATCAACCTTGCCTGCGGTACTCTATCCTGTATGGCCATGCGGTGCGTACCTGTACCCCTGGCAACCCATGCCTGCTGGCGGGAGATAGGCGGAACTGCAGGAATATCACCAAAATATTTTTTCACCTTTTCAAAGGCTTCGTCGGCAGTAATATCACCTGCCACAACCAGCACTGCATTATTAGGCCCGTAGTAGGAACGGAACCAGTCTTTCACATCTTCAATTGAAGCCGCATTCAGATCTTCCATAGACCCGATAACCGACCATGAGTACGGATGGTTTGCCGGATAGGTATTCTTAGGCATCAGTTCATCCACTACTGCATAAGGTTGGTTCTCATCCTGCCGTTTTTCGTTCTGCACTACCCCACGCTGCTCATCCACCTTAGCCTTATCTATCACTTCCACCATATGCCCCATACGGTCGCTCTCGGCCCACATAGCTATATCGACCGCATTCTTAGGCACGTTCTCGAAATAGTTGGTGCGATCTTCATTGGTAGTACCATTGAGCCCTGTAGCGCCTATACGCTCCATGAGCTTAAAATAATCATCATTGAAATTGGCACTGCCATTGAACATCAGGTGCTCGAACAGGTGCGCAAAACCCGTCTTACCGGGCTTTTCGTTTTTGGAGCCTACATGATACCACACATTCAGCGCCACTATAGGCACCTTGTGATCTTCATGCACAATAAGTGTAAGGCCATTGGACAAGGTGAACTTTTTGTAGGGAATGTCTATATCAGGATAGTGTTTCTCCTGTGCCGTAAGGCAGGTTGCCACCAGGGCAACTGATAGCGAAAGGATGATTCGTTTCATATTTAAATTTTTAGGCGGATGTCGTAAATGTAATACATAGGTTTCTTGAATAAAAGCACCTGATGTGAAATCACGCATTTATTTAATGTTAAAAACAGGATGGTATTCGCCATTTAACAGTTTTCTAATAATACGAGGCAATAAATTTGTACTCATAACCAGTACATAAACCTATAATGCATAACGTATGAAGAATAGAATCTTTCCCGTCATCATTACAGCCGCACTGACATCTGTAATGACCTTTTTTCTGGCAGCGCATTATTCACCCAACATTCCCTTCCTGACAGGAAACAGGCCACAGCTGCCTGTGAACTACGCCAGCTATAACGAAGGGAACAATATCATTAAATCTAATGGCGTAGGAGCAGTTGATTTCCAGGATGCAGCTGCGGCCTCAGTAAAAGCGGTAGTGCACATAAAAATAACCACAAAGGCACGCACAGTAGTGCAGCAAAACCCGCTGGCACAACTATTCGGCGATGATGTTTTTGGAAGCCGGCAGGTAGTAGAACCACCACAAATGGGCTCCGGTTCCGGTGTGGTCATCTCTCCTGACGGCTACATAGTAACCAATAACCATGTGGTAGCCGGCGCTGACGAACTGACAGTAACCTTTAATGACCGCTATACCACCAAAGCTAAAGTGATAGCCACTGACCCATCTACCGATATAGCGCTGGTGAAGGTGGAAGAAAAGAACCTGCCCTATATGGAATTTGGCAACAGTGATAATGTGCGCGTAGGCCAGTGGGTGCTGGCAGTAGGCTATCCCCTGTCATTGGATGCCACGGTAACCGCAGGTATAGTAAGTGCCAAAGGCCGCTCTATAGGTATTAACCGTACCAATGCCACCAACCCGATAGAATCATTTATACAAACTGATGCTGCTGTAAACCCCGGTAACAGCGGGGGCGCACTGGTAAATACCAGCGGACAACTGATTGGTATCAATTCTGCTATAGCATCTCTTACCGGCACCTATGTTGGCTACTCCTATGCGGTGCCAGCCAACCTGGTACACAAAGTGGTAAATGACCTGATGAAGTACGGATCGGTACAGCGGGGGTACCTGGGTATAGGGCTGCTAGACAGCAGGCATATGACACCGGAACAACTAACCCAACTGGGCATAGACAAAGCAGATGGTGTGTATGTGGCCAATGTAATACCGAATAGCGGCGCTGCCCAAGCCGGCCTGGCCAAGGGTGACTTTATAACACAAATAAATGGTACTGCGGTGCAAACCGAACCTGAAATGCTGGAACAGATAGCCCGCTACAAACCGGGCGATAACATAAGCATCACCTATGTACGCAGCGGCAATGTGAACCATACCACTGTGCAGCTAAAAAATATGAATGGTAATACTGCCATCATTAAAGACCAGAACGCGACCCGCCTGCTGGGTGCCAACTTCCGCTCGCTTACTAATGCTGAAAAAAATAAGTATGGTATAGACGGCGGGGTGGCAGTAACCAATGTTGGTAAAGGAACCATAGGCAAACAAACAACTATGAAGAATGGATTTGTGATCATAAGCGTAAATGAGAATGCAGTAACCTCGGTGCAGGACCTGCAACAGGTGCTGGCAAGTAACAGCAATAAAGCACAACTGGCAGGCTTCTACCCCGGGAATGATAATCTGTATTATTATGTACTTTCCAATATCAGCGACCAGCTGCTACACGAAGAATAGAAAAGAGTCACAAGTAGGTAAAAATGGCTTTTTTACTCAAAAAAGCCATTTTTATTTTATTTACTTTCACAATAGGATATAATATTGCAAAGAAAGCAAAACCTAAGCCTAGAAGAGTTTTAAAATAACCGCAACGTAGCAATGAGACCAGTATATATAAATCGCCTTTCCAAATATCTCCCCAATGAGCCGGTATCTAATGACGAGATGGAGCAAGTGCTTGGGATGATAGATAACAAGCCATCGCGGGCGCGTACCATAGTGCTGAGGAACAATGGCATTAAGACCAGGTATTATGCCTACAGGAATGGCAAGAAAACCCATACCAATGCAGAAATGGCTACAATAGCCATTAAGGAACTATTTGATGAAAAACTGCCTATAGATAAACTGGAGGTACTTGCAGCCGGCACTACTTCCCCTGAACAGATATTGCCATCACACGCAGCAATGATACACGGGCAGCTGGGTACCAAGAACATTGAGATAATGTCGGCCGCGGGTGCATGCTGCAGCAGTATGCAGGCTATGAAGTATGCTTATATGGCGGTGGCTGCTGAAATGGCAGATGTTGCAGTCGCCTGTGGATCGGAACGCTTTTCGTCCTGGACGCAAGGTCAGCGTTACCAACCAGAAGCAGATAGCTGGAAAACAATGGAAACCAATCCCATCATCGCATTTGAGAAAGATTTTCTGAGATGGATGCTGAGCGATGGCGCCGGCGCCGCACTGCTACAGCCAGAGCCCAATAAAGAAGGTTTATCGCTGAAAATAGAATGGCTGGAAATAACATCTTATGCCAATGAACTGGAAACATGTATGTACGCCGGCTCTATAAAAAATGAGGATGCCTCGATAACCAGCTGGACGGATATGGACGCGAAAGAGTGGGCTAACCATAGTGTATTTTCCTACAAACAGGATACGCGCCTGCTTGGTGATAATATAGTGCCCCGTGGTGGTATGTTCATACACGACCTTATGAAGAAACATGGGCTGACCGGCGACCAGATAGACTATTACCTGCCGCACATGTCAAGCGAATTTTTTAAGCAACAGATATTTAACTACCATGAGCAGATCGGTATGGACCTGCCTTTTGAAAAATGGTTCTATAATCTGCCTAAAGTAGGTAATGTCGGCAGCGCATCGCCCTACCTTATGCTAGAAGAACTGATGCATAATGGCCAACTGAAAAAGGGCGAGCATATACTGGTGATGGTGCCTGAAAGTGCACGGTTCACCTACGCATACATGTACCTTACAGTAGTTTAAAACCATCCTATACAATACAACCAATGAAACCTCGCATACTGGTTCTTTATTACACGCAAACAGGGCAGCTAAGAGATATACTGGACAATGTAATAAGTGATATAAAGGACAAAGCTGAAATAGACTTTGCTGCTATAGAACCTGTAAAAGCATTTCCCTTCCCGTGGACTACCTATGAATTTTTTGACGCTATGCCCGAAGGGGTGGAGCGTATCCCCCTAGAAATAAAGCCCCTGCCTGATGCGATAATGAATGCGCATTATGACCTTGTACTATTTGGTTACCAGCCCTGGTTCCTTAATCCCTCACAACCAATAAATGGTTTTCTGCTGAGCAAATGGGCAAGTGTGCTAAAAGGCAAGCCAGTGGTAACAGTAATAGGAAGCCGTAACATGTGGCTGCATGCCCAGGAAAAAGTAAAAGAGGGTATTGAGAACGCAGGAGGCAAACTGGTTGGCAATATAGCGCTGGTGGATAATAATACCAACCTTGTATCGCTGCTTAGCTTCATACGCTTTGCCTTTAAAGGCCAGAAGGAGAAATCACGTTTCCTGCCTGCCGCGGGAGTGCAGGATAAAGATATTAAAGCATCAAAACGCTTTGGGCCACCTATCTATGAACATCTTGTAAACGGCACATTAGATAGCCTACAGGATGAACTTCTGGGTATAGGTTCGGTTGCACTGAACCCCGGGCTGGTACTACTGGAACAAAGGGGAATTAAGAATTTCCGTTTTTGGGCTAATTATATCCGCCAGAAAGGTGGTGCAGGCGATCCTAACAGAAAAGGCCGCGTGAAGCAATTCCAACGTCTGCTATTGACTGCAATTTTTGTATTGTCCCCACTTTCTTCGCTAACTGCCTTCATTAAACTGCAACTAAATAAACGCACCTTGCTGAAAGATGTAGCATATTTCAAGAATACAGCTTACGAAGCAGGAAGGATATGACTTTATAAAAATATTTTTATGACAGAAGCCGAAACATTATTTCATAAAATAGCTGCTGACATACCAGACGCTAAAGAAGGTAAAATGTTTGGCGCATTGTGCATCAAAGCGCCAAATGGCAAGGCCGGTGTCATGTTCTGGAAAGAATATATAGTTATAAAACTAGGCGGTGAGGAACAAGAAAAAGCACTGCAATTGAAGAATGCCAAAATGTTTGACCCGATGGGAAATGGCAGGGCAATGAACGGCTGGGTGCAATTGGGATACGAGCACAAAAGTAAATGGGAAACGCTATCGCACACAGCGATGGAATCTGTAAAAAAGCTTAAGTAGATTATTTCATTGACATAAAAAAAACTGCTTCGCAATATTGGTCTACTTTAAATAAACCATACGAAGCAGGGAAAATATATAAGCGTAATTATATGTCGCTCTGTATTAAAGCGTAAATGTTCATTGCAGCGTTCTTATCCTTCAGTTCGGCATAAAAATTCAGAAAACAAGTCCTTTACAAACTCCTGCACATCCATCTCAGTCATTTTATAGTTTATTAAGGTATTTATATAAGTATCAAAAACGTGCCACGAGCACACTTCCGCGATAAGATTTGGGTATAAACAATAGTTGATCTATTTTTTAGCGATTTTTGCAGCTTCCGGCATTTGCCGAATACCTTTTTAGGATCTATTATGGAATATACATTCAGGGACATTGAGAAAAAATGGAAACAATACTGGGAAGAGCAGCAGGTATACAAAGTCAGTAATGATAGTAAACTCCCTAAATGTTATATCCTGGATATGTTTCCGTACCCCAGCGGCGCCGGATTACATGTGGGCCACCCACTGGGCTATATAGCATCTGATATATATGCACGCTACAAACGCCTGCGCGGATATAATGTGCTGCACCCTATGGGTTATGACGCATTTGGATTACCGGCCGAACAATATGCTATAGAAACGGGACAGCACCCCAGCGTAACTACTGAGAAAAATATTGCACGTTATCGCGAACAGCTCGACAATATTGGCTTCAGTTATGACTGGAGCCGCGAAGTACGTACCAGCGACCCCTCTTATTACAAATGGACACAGTGGATATTCCTTCAGTTATTTCATAGCTGGTACGATAAAAAAATACAGCAAGCGAGACCAATTGAGGAGCTGATAAAAATATTTGAAAAGGAGGGAAACAGTAATGCCCCCTGCCCTACAGATAGTTCATTTTGTTTTGACGGAAAGAACTGGAAAAACTATTCTGAAAAAGAAAAACGAGAGGCATTGATGCATTACCGGCTTGCCTACCTCAGCTTTGCTGAAGTATGGTGGTGTGAGGCATTAGGTACAGTACTAGCGAATGATGAAGTAGTGAACGGTGTCTCCGAAAGAGGCGGGCACCCGGTAGTACGCAAACAGATGAGCCAATGGTTCCTCCGTATTACGGACTATGCAGATCGCCTACTGGATGGACTGGAACACCTGGACTGGAGCGAAGCTATGAAAGAGATGCAACGCAACTGGATAGGGAAAAGTACAGGCGCCGATGTACGATTTGATATACAGGATTATTATGGCAAGCATATAACTGTATTTACTACACGACCGGATACCATTTTTGGTGTCAGCTTTATGGTGCTTGCCCCGGAGCATGCGCTGGTAAGTGAAATTACTACCACCCAGCAGAAACAGGCTGTTGATGAATATTTACTGTATGTAAAAAGCAGGTCGGAGCGGGAGCGGATGAGCGATGTAAAGCAGATAACAGGTTGCTTTACGGGTGCGTATGCTATTCACCCATTTACAGGGCAACAGCTACCGGTATGGATATCAGAATATGTATTGGCAGGCTACGGTACCGGCGCTATAATGGGTGTACCAGCCGGCGATAGCAGAGATCATGCCTTTGCCAAACATTTTGAATTGCCTATCGTTAATATTTTTGGTAAGAACTATACAGGGGAGGATGCCTATTCAGAAAAAACAGGTGTGCTGGACAACAGTGAATTCCTTAACGGGCTGGATCTTGCAAAAGCTACGGATGTAGCCATACGCGCCATAGTAGATGCCGGCGCAGGCAGGGCCAAAGTGAACTATAAAATGCGCGATGCGGGCTTTAGCAGGCAGCGCTACTGGGGTGAACCATTTCCGGTGGTGTACATTGCTGACAGTCCTTATACAATAGATGAACCGCAGGTGACAGAGTATCCTGAGCTGCAACACTTACCCGTAGAACTGCCGGTAGTAGAGAGCTATAGCCCCGGCCCGGATGGACAAGGGCCGCTTGCTAATATTAAAGACTGGGTAACAACACCCGCTGGCCCACGAGAAACGAATACAATGCCGGGCTATGCGGGCAGCAGCTGGTACTTTCTGCGCTACATGGATCCTCACAACAGCGAAGAGTTTGCAGGCAAAGCAGCTACGGAGTACTGGCGCCAGGTGGATGTGTATGTGGGTGGTAACGAACATGCAGTAGGCCATTTATTGTACAGCAGGATGTGGACGAAAGTACTGCATGACCTGGGGTACATCAGCTTTCAGGAACCATTTAAGAAACTGGTAAACCAGGGAATGATACAGGGAAGCACGCGGTTTGTATATAGGATAAGAGGGACAAACAAATTTGTAAGCAGCGGACTTAAGAAAGATTATGAAACAGATGAACTAAGAGCGGATGTAAGCATAATCAATGGCCTGGAACTAGATACAGAAGCCTTCAAAAAATGGCGTGATGAATATGCTGATGCAGAATTTGTGTTGGAAGATGGGAAATATATAACAGGGGCACTAGTAGAAAAAATGTCTAAATCGAAATATAATGTTGTCAATCCTGATGATATTATAGTACAGTATGGTGCAGATACCTTCAGGATGTATGAAATGTTCCTTGGCCCTATAGATGTAAGCAAGCCGTGGGATACAAAGGGCATAGAAGGGGTACACCGTTTCCTTAAGAAATTATGGCGTCTTTATTTTGACGAACAAAAGGGATGGATAGTAACCGATGAGGCACCTAATGATCAGGAACTGCGCATTATCCATAAAATGATAAAGAAGACGGGCGACGACATAGAGAAGTTTGCCTTTAACACAGCGGTGAGCCAGTTTATGATAACTGTTAACGAACTATCGACACTCAACTGCCACAAACGTAATATACTGGAGGCACTTGCGGTTTTGTTAGCTCCTTTTGCGCCACACCTTGCAGAGGAACTATGGCATGGCTTTGGGCATGAGAGCAGTGTAGTAAATGCCGTATTCCCAATGCACGAAGAAAAATACCTGACAGAGAACACCAAGCTATACCCGGTGGCGGTAAACGGGAAAACACGTACCGAATTGGAATTTTCTTTAGAAACAGATCAGAGTGAAATAGAAAAAGCTGTGCTTGCCGACGAAACAGTGCAGAAATGGCTGGAAGGCAAAACACCTAAGAAAGTGATATTTGTGAAAGGGAAAATGATAAATGTAGTTGTATAAAAAATTAAAGGGTACTCATCAAAATAATAACTGCTTCAAAAAACCAAATGAAAAAGAATAAAAATACGATCATCCTTCTTTCGTTCTTCATTATATTAAGCGCCATCTTCATGGGTTACTATTATAAAGTAAACCAGGAAACAAGAAGAATATTACCTGTACTTGGCAATCCCGGGCATCATGTTGGCAACTTCTCTTTTATTAACCAGGATGGCAAGACCATAACCAATGCAGATGTAAAAGGGAAGATATGCGTAGTGGAGTATTTCTTTGCTACCTGCCGCGGCATTTGCCCTAAGATGAATGAGCATATGGTAAAGGTGTACCAGGCATTCCGTGGTAATAATCACATTCTGATACTATCCCACACAGTAGATCCAAAAAAAGATACTGTACAGGCATTAAAAACCTACAGCCTGAAGTATGATGCGGATGCGAAACAATGGATGTTCCTCACCGGGGATAAAAAAGCGCTGTACAATATGGCACGCTATGACTACCTGGTGACTGCTGTAGATGATACCACTAACGTAGATATACAAAGCGACTTTATACATACCAAATACTGGGTACTGGTAGATGGCAACGGCGAAGTACGAGGTAGCTACGATGGCACTAATATAGGCCAGGTAAACCAACTGATAGGCGACATAAAGGAATTACAAAAAGAAGAAGAGCACGAAAAGCATTAGTTCATAGTCCACCCAAGCAGCAACCATCCTAATACGATAAGGGGTGACGGTATCTTTGTAAAATAGAGCAGGCAGAAGGTGATAATCACCACTACTAAATTGGACCACTCAAAGGGTATAGACTGAAACAATACGAAACCAGATGCCCATATAATGCCCACTACTGCGGCATTGATGCCTTCCAGCGCGCGGTAGATGATAACATGATGTTTCAGATTCTCGTAGATAGGAAAGAGAAAGAATAACAATAGTGTGCTGGGCAGGAAGACCGCTGTAGTAGCTATAATACAGCCGAGCACCTGCCATACAGGCCCGTATTGGGACATAGCCATACCACCCATGAAACTGCAAATTGAGAAAACAGGGCCGGGCACTGCCTGTACCATACCGTAGCCGGTAAGCAACTGCTGGGAAGTGAGAATAGGTAGCTCGCCCATCCTTATAGGCCGGGTAATATACTGGAACAACACCATGGGTAAAAGTGCCTGTCCCCCACCGAATACGATGCTACCAAAACGGAAAAAATTCTCAAAAAGGGAGAAGACCCTTCTATGGTGCCAATCGTGCGTACGGGACACTTCACTAAAAATACCCGCCACTAAGAATATGGCCGCAAAGAGCCAAAGGTTGATCCAGTTAATGCGTTTTGGCTTTACCTGCTGATCAGGTATACGGTTGTTACTGAAATTGCTAATAGTACCGCCCAGCAACATTAATATAGGAAATACCCAAGGGGAGCGCAATGCCGCAGTAACCACCAGGCTACCCACCATAATACTCCAGGTTGCCATATGCCGTATACTGTTGCGCATCATGCGGGCGGCGGCAAAGGCTACAAACCCCACAGACATAGGCTGTACGTAGCTGAACAGATTGGACTGTATATTTTTAAAATCAAAGTAAATAAGCAGGAACGAAAAAGCACCCATAAGCAAGGCTGCGGGAAACACCCAAAGCATAAGGGTAAGTATAGCAAGGGGAACTCCACCCCTTTTCATCGCTATGAGCATTATGGTCTGGGTAGAAGATGGCCCGGGCAGCATCTGGCAAAAGGCATTGTACTCCAGCAGTTCCTCTTCCGTTACATCTTTACGGCCCTGAACAAACGTCCTTACCATCATGCCCATATGTCCCTGAGGCCCCCCAAAAGCAGTGAAGGAATAGAGCATTACTGCTTTCAGGAATGGAACGTGCCGTAGTAACATACTGATAATGGACAACGAAAATTAGGTACAAAAAATGGTAATTCACAATAGGCGTATTTTATACGGTGTTTTTGTATCTTGCAGCACAAATTTGTATGTAATGAGCCACCTGATGCTAAATGCTTTTTATGATAGTATCCATACTACTGTCGGCCCTATTTTGATGTGGGTCTTTGTTCTACTTATGGCCATAGAGATCATTTACGTAATGGTGAAATATCTGGGCTCTGCTGATAAAAAATAAGAAGCCTGACCAATCCACAATTAAATATAGCAGAGCTTCGTAAGGATTATATTCTTGCCACTCTTGATATGGATAATACAGGGGATGATCCGCTTGTTTTTTTCCATAAATGGTTCAATGAGGCAATAAAGGCTGGCATTACGGAAGTAAATGCTATGACCCTGGCCACTGTAGATGCTGCTCATAAGCCGCATGCCCGTATAGTGCTCTTAAAAGGGCTTGATACCAGAGGATTTGTTTTCTTTACTAATTACGAGAGTAAAAAGGGTAATGAGCTGAATGATAATGACCATGCAGCCGTCGTTTTCTTCTGGAAAGAACTGGAACGCCAGATACGAGTAGAAGGTGTAGTGGAAAAAGTAACAGCAACAGAAAGTGATGCTTATTTTTCATCCAGGCCAAAGGGCAGCCGCATAGGCGCGTGGGCCTCCCCGCAAAGCCAGGAAATTACCAACCGTAACCTGCTCGACGATAACTATTATAAGTACGAGCAACAGTTTGGCGCTGATATACCCCGCCCTGCTTACTGGGGAGGCTATAGGATATTGCCCCATAAAATTGAATTCTGGCAAGGCCGCAGCAACAGAATGCATGACCGGATCCTCTTTACAAGTGAGCATGAAAATTCCTGGTCAAAAAGCAGGTTAGCGCCCTAACAAAAATCAAGCGCTTTCGTAGTGCAGCTCCTTAAAGAAATTTACCGTTTGCTTCAGACCTTCAGCAAACCGCTGTGTGGGCACATAGCCAAGTAATGATGTGGATTTAGATATGTCCGCCAATGAGTTGCGTATATCGCCCTCGCGCGGCGCGCGATAGGTTGGTTGATGATCGGACTGCAGCATTTCACGTATAGCCTGGTAAAGATGATTTATGGTAAAGTTCTCCCCTACTGCAACATTGTACGCTTCGCCAAAACTCTTTTCATTTTTGCTTAGCATACCGCGTATATTAGCCTGTACCGCATTATCCACAAAAGTAAAATCACGGGTTTGCGCTCCATCACCGTTTATATATACTGGCGTCTTATTCAATATGCCACTTACAAACAAAGGGATAACGGCAGCATAAGGGCCATCAGGATCCTGCCTGGGACCAAAAACATTAAAGTACCGAAGGCCAATTACATTAAGGCCATATAGCTTGCCAAATACATTTGCATACAGCTCATTTGCCTTTTTTGTGACCGCATAAGGAGATAAGAGATTCCCTGTTTTTTCTTCAACCTTAGGCAGGTTTGGCTCATCGCCATATACTGAAGATGAGGAAGCGTAAACAAAGGTTTTTATATTGCTGTCCTTAGCAGCAGTGATCATATTCAGGAAGCCGGAAACATTAACCTCATTACTGGTAACAGGATCCTTTACAGACCTGGGTACAGAACCAAGTGCAGCCTGGTGTGTTACATAATCCATCCCTTCGCATGCACGTTTGCAGGTATCAAAATCACGGATGTCACCTTCTATAAACTCAAAGTTGGGGTAAGAAGAAAACAGGTTTATATTCTTCATAAAACCGGTAGACAAATTATCTAACACCCGTACCCTGCCTGCACCATTGGTCAGTAAATATTCAACAATGTGGGATCCGATAAAACCGGCACCACCAGTTACCAAAAAGCTACTATCTGCAATCTTATCTGAATGAAACACAGGCATAATCAATTTAACTAATCAAGGCCGCAAAGATAACCATAAACGGCACTAAAACAGAACGGCTATCATAAAGATAGCCGCTGAAAAAAATGATCGGAATAATAACTATGCTTTCTTTTCAGTAGCTTTTTTTGCCTTTCCTACTTTTGCAGGACGCACCTTACCGAAACTGCCAAGTGTTATTTTACCACGCTTTGTGCGCTTGTCGCCTCTGCCCATATTATATATTTTAGAACGCAAAAATAAAAGAAAAGCAGGAAACATAGCGTTTCCTGCTTTAATGATTTAGGAAAAACTTACTTTTTCCCGCTGATCTTTGTAGAAAACTCTTTACCAGCCTTGAATTTTGGAACTTTGCGAGCCTTGATCTTGATCACTTCACCTGTTTGCGGGTTGCGGCCATTACGTGCAGAACGATCAGATACAGAGAAGGTACCAAATCCTACCAGGGTAACGCGATCACCTTTTTTAAGTGTAGCAACAACGCCATTGGTAAAAGAATCCAGTGCTTCATTAGCCTGTGTCTTAGTGATGCCTGCATCTTTGGCGATCTTGTCAATTAATTCAGCTTTGTTCATGCTTTTTTTTGTTTTTAATGTTGTGAAAAAAATATTTTTTCAAGTGGATAAGACAAATATACTCACGATTAACACAGTTCCAAATATCTGTCAATTATTTTTTATAAGCCAAAAGCCTTGCCTGTAGCAGCTTTCCACACGTTATTAACATTTATTCGATTTCAGATCGGCTACAACCCTTTACCAGTATGTGATTGGCAATATTGGCAAGGAATTTGTTCAATGCTATAGCCATTTACAGCTTAGAAAAATTAAATGCTATACCGTTTCCATTGTGGTACGAAAGGCAAAATACCGACTACCCCAGCGGTCTATGCTTTTTTGCCTCATCTCACCGGCATATTTCTCTGTATATACCTCGTATTCCACTCTGCTGCTGCAAAAATATTGAACTACATAGGTTACCTCTTCGCTTTCATCCTGCTCTAGTAAATGGCATACACGGTTATCTGTGAAGGTGCATGTCTGCATTAGCTCAGGTATGTGTTCCTCCTTTAGCCAGCTGAGCCAGTCATCTGCTATCTCTTTTTCTACTTTAATGGTCAGGTTGTATACAAACATTGCGCGTTATTAAAAGGTATTACCACTTCGTATCTATTGTTTCCAGGATGTTTACATAGCTTATATACCTGTCTGATGCAATATCACCAGCTATAACTGCTGTTTTTACTGCGCAATCAGGCTCATTTATATGAAGGCAGTTATTGAACCTGCAGCCACTCATTACCGATCTGATCTCGGGAAAGTAATGCGCTAATTCTTCTTTACTGATATCTATCAGCCCAAATTCCTTTACACCTGGTGTGTCTATTATTGCGCCGTTGCCTGTGGGCATATCAAACATTTCTGCAAAGGTAGTAGTGTGCATCCCTTTACCACTCCACTCGGATACTTCACTGGTACGCAGCTCCAGGTCTGGGAGCAATTGATTGATCAGTGTGCTTTTCCCCACCCCTGAATGCCCGCTTATCAAAGTGATCCTGTTACTAAGTGTTTCTTTAAATATCTTTATCGTATCGGGTTGCAGCGCCACAATTGGAAAAACAGGGTAGCCGGCTTTGCCATACATATCCTGCCAGTGCTTTAGCTGTTCCTGATGGCTGTCATCCAGCAGGTCCGTTTTATTGATCACTATTGCGGCCGGGATATGATAGGCTTCTGCAGTGAGCAGAAAGCGGTCTATGAACCCATTGGATGTACGCGGCTCTGCAATAGTAACTATTATAACAGCCAGATCTAAATTGGCAGCTATTATGTGTTTCTGATTCCGGTTATGAGGAGATACCCTTACTATATAATTGTTCCTTGGCTTTACCGTTTTTATCGTGGCTATGGCTGTCTCCTTATCTTCTATTTCAAACACTACATTGTCGCCAACTGCCACAGGATTAGAGGAGGAAATATCAGTGTCTATCTTCAGCTTACCTTTTATTCTTGCATTCCACCAGTTACCATCTTCACCTAATACCTGGTACCAGCTACCGGTAGACCTATATATCCTGCCGGTAGTACGCTTCTTATCGCCTTGCATCTCTGCTGATAAAATCTTATTCATATCGCAATGCCTCGATAGGATCTAGTTTGGAAGCCTTTACAGCCGGGTAAATGCCGGAGATAACCCCTACAAATCCGCACAAGGTGACACCCACACCAATCCATACCCACGGCACAATAAAACCAGTTTTAAATACAATGCTAAAGATATTGCCAACGAGCATTCCCATTATTACACCCAATACGCCGCCCATCAGGCTTATCATTACTGACTCTGTAAGAAACTGGCGTTTGATAGTAGAAGACCTTGCACCAAGGGCCTTACTGACACCTATTTCTCGTGTGCGCTCAGCAACGGATACCAGCATTATATTCATTAATCCAATAACCGAACCGAGCAGGGTGATGATACCTATAATGACGGCAGCCCAGCTTATATACTTAATGCTATCGAGCAGAATATTAGCAAGGCTATCGTCCTGACTAATGCTGAAATTGTTCTCTGTGCCTAATGGCAGTTTGCGTATGATACGGAATAAGCCCTCCCCTTCTTCTGAGGCAATATTTTTCAATTTCACGTCGCTAACTTTTACATTAATAGTATAGGCACTATTTCCACCATACACCGCGCGGGCATTCTCAACCGGTATCATTACCGTGTTATCCGCATCCATTATCATGCTGCCACCCTTGCTTTCAGTTACTCCTACCACACGATATTTCACGTCACCTACCGATACCATACCGCCTAACGCGTTTAGGGGTTTGTTTTTAAAAAGCTTGCCAGCTATGCCATTTCCTAATATGCATACATAGCTGCCGGAAAAATTTTCATTAGCTGAAAAATTCCTGCCTGCATCCAGCTTGGTATCAGAGACACGCATGTAGGTGTTATCGATACCTATGACCCGAACATTCGGATTTGTTTTTTGTGAATTATAATGGACGGTAGCCGTGCCGGTGGCGCCAACTGATATGCTGACCAAAGTGCCAGGAAAGTGATACTTATCTTTAAACTCTGAAGCCTCTGTGTATTTTATGAGCTTGCTTTCCGTCATATTCAGTTCCATAGCATGACGGTGCTTTTTCTTCTTTAAAACATTGCTGCTTATCTGGTAGGTATTTACACCCAGGCTACTGAAATTAGAATATACACTGGCTTTCAATACCTCTATAGCCGTAAGTATGCCTACCAGCGCCATTATTCCTAACCCTATTATAGCAATGGTGAGTACACTACGCAACCGGTTATTCCGTATAGCGCGGAATGCCAGTGTGAGGTTAAAGAAAAATTGCATCATAGAGGAAGATACCCATGCCTGTAGGTACAGCTAAATTATTTTTTCAGGAATTTATTTATTGTTACCTGGGTCCCATGATCATCCATTCCCTTCAGAAAATAATTGCCTGCGCTTAATGAGGAAGTATTGAACTGTATTATATTCTTCCCTTCTCTGCAATAGGTATGTATTACCTTATCAACAACGCGGCCCTGCATATCATATATAATAAAGGTGATACCCATTTCCTTCTCAATGTTAAATTCAAGTTTTATGAATTGAGAAGATGGATTAGGATATAATGTGTTGGTACTTACAGGAATTTTCTCTGTAGGTACAGAAACGTTTGTAGGGGACTTTAGCTTAGCTATATAGCAGCCATAATTTTTAGCTGACCTGCCGTAAATGCCATTTACCCATACGGTTCCTAATGATTTCCATGATGGTTGTGAGCCACTATAATCGCCCCAGCGTTGCTCATGGCCAATTGAAAATATATTTATACTACTGTCTCCGCCTTTTATTTTCAGCATATCAGAGTATTGAGCGCCATCAAAAAAGATAGCTCCCAGGCCCGGGTATGTATGAGGGCCTGTATAATCGAATGATATTATCGATTGATTAGTAGTACCGGTAGAGGCAGTATAGGATAGATTTGGATAGCCGAAATCAAGTGTATCTATGCTCAGTAACCGGGCACTTAGCGATGGTGCAGTTTTGTAATTGGCAATAACCCCGTGCATAATGGCGGCAGCCCCATTTACCGTATCTTTTGTAGTGCTGGTAAATTGTATTTCCGTTCCCTCTCTGAATGCTCCAAGAATACGGGCATCGTTCGTGGCAAGTACAGCTGCGGTATCGGGTTGGCGCCCATCAGGAGGCACTCCATAACGAATAGGCGATTTCAATACATTTACTGATAAAGAAGCTAAGCTTCCTATAGTATCGGTAATCCTGATCAGGAATACCGAATCGTTCCGGATATCAAAATTCCTGTTAGAAAGAAAATACTGATCCGGGCCCTGGATGCTTGCCCCACCCTTTACAGGGTATAGGTTACGCACAAATTTACCATTGTATTTAATGCTATCCCAAATCTGGTAGGTGAGTACAGGCTTACCTGCATAACCATCCTGTTTTTTGATCTGGTATATTACACTTTCTCTAAATCCTGCCTGCCAGGTAGTATCAAAATGTATTTTATTACCTGTGAAGAAAAATTCGTTGTGTGTAATAGCTACTGACGGGAAATCGAACCAGGTAGTATCATTGGCATAGTTGCCATAAAATTTATAGAAGTTCCAGGTGCCAAATGGATTATTGGAATTAGAGAACCCGACAACAATATAGTTTCTTGCATTGGTGGCATTGAGCATCATAAGAATAAACTTATCCTGCTCCGGATCGTAAATGATCTTGGGATCATAGCGAAAGTCAATGGAACTGTCTAGTGCTACAGATTTTGAAATGATGTAAAGCGATTTATGAAATCCCAAGACCTTGCCTGTAGTAGAGTTTTGTATAGCTACATAACTATTCATCACTGTTACAGTAGTATCACTATTGTTTACAGCCATATCGTTATCGGGCGGTATGCCAGCAATAGAATCAGATACGTATCCTGTTATAAGTAATGGCATAGGGACACTTGTTTTCCTATACCCTCTATCATTAGGTATGGCATTTCTCTTATAAGGATACATCTGTTGTATCTGATTCTTTATATCTTTTAGCTTCTGCTGCTCCGCGTTTGCATCTGGTTCAGGCATTTCAAGATTATATACCATTGCAGCATATTTATCTTCTATATCTCCCAGGATCACTGAACCTGCAAGAGGTGTGGTATAAGTTTTCACCCTTCCCTGCTGGGCAAAGGCAACGGTGCCTGAAACACAAAGCAAAAATATAAGTAGAAGATTTGGACGCATAGGAATGGAAATGTGTATAAAAATACAAAACCCCTGCCATTTTGCAGGGGTTTCAATAGCTTAGGTATATATTTATTTAACCTTGCAATGCAGCGGCACCACTTACTATTTCTGTAAGCTCGGTAGTAATGGCTGCCTGGCGTGCACGGTTGTAGCTGATCTTCAGGCTGCGTAGCATTTCATTGGCATTCTCGGTAGCCTTGTCCATAGCAGTCATACGTGCACCTTCTGCCGATGCATTTGAATCAAGAACTGCTTTAAAAAGCTGAGTGTTCAATATCTTAGGCATCAATTCATCTATCAGGATCGTCTTTGATGGCTCAAAAATAAAATCAATATTCTTGCTGCCGGCTTTCTTTTCTACCTTAGGTATCGGCAGGTAAGGCTCACTGACAAACACCTGCGTGCCAGCATTCCTGAACTGGCTATAAACGATCTCTACACTATCAAATTCTTTGTTGATAAATGCTTTTTGAGCATATACTGCAGCATTCCGTACATTATCAAAACTCAGGTCCGAAAATATGCTCCAGTACTGGTCTATTACCTTAAAACCATAACGCTGAAAATATTCGAAGCCTTTTTTTCCTATTGGTAATATAGATACATTACCTTTTGCCTGCTGGCTGGCATATTTATCTTTGATTACCTGGCGCGTAAGCTTAATCACATTTATATTGTATGCACCACATAGACCACGGTCGCTGGTAATCGGTATCAATAACACCTTTTCTGCTTCACGCTCATCAGCCAGTTTTATATCAGTATCAGATGAGGAACTGCTTACTATATTGCTCAGCATCTCCTGCAGTTTAACCGCATAGGGCCTCATTTGTATAATAGCATCCTGGGCGCGGCGCAATTTTGCAGCGCTTACCATCTTCATAGCTTTAGTTATCTGCTGTGTAGATGTTACTGATTTTATACGGTTTCTTACTTCCTTAAGCTGTCCCGACATATTATTGAAATAACGATGGTTAAATTCCGTGCAAAATTACACCGTCTCTGCCAATATTGCAAAACCATTTAATAATCCTTACTGTTATCTTCACCCGCTGTTTGCAATAGCAAATACTTAACAACCAATATTTACGTAAATATTTAAAATCTACGCAAATTTACACTCAGAAAAACAAGATGTTACATAAAACCAAGATCATAGCTACAGTAGGCCCGGCATGCAATACATATGAGAAATTACTGGCGCTGGTACAGGAAGGCGTAAATGTATTTCGCCTCAATTTTTCGCACGGAACCCATGAACAACATAAAGAAGTAATAGAAAATATCCACCGTATCAATAAGACTTTCCCATTTAACATAGCCGTACTGGCAGACCTGCAGGGACCTAAGTTGAGAGTTGGAGAAATAAAGGATAACGCGCTGGTACTGCACATGGGAGACGAGTTTCACTTCTGTAATGAAAAGTGTGTAGGCACGCTCGATAATGTTTATATATCCTATCCGGATTTTTATAAGGACGTAAGGATCGGCGAAAAGATACTGCTGGATGATGGCAAGATAGAAGTACTGGTAGTGGAGATAACCAGTGACAACAGGGTAAAAGTAAAAGTGGCTACACCAGGAGTATTGTCATCGCGCAAGGGAGTTAATCTCCCCGATACCAGCATTTCATTGCCTTCGCTTACAGAGAAAGACCTTATTGACCTCGATTTCATTCTGGGTGAGGAAATAGATTGGCTGGCGCTATCATTTGTCCGTAAGCCGGAAGATGTAATTAACCTGAGGGCTATCCTGAAAGAGCGGGGCAGCAAGGCTAAGATAATAGCTAAAATAGAAAAGCCCGAAGCACTGGAACATCTACGCGAAATAATACTGGCATCAGATGCAGTAATGGTAGCACGTGGCGATCTGGGGGTAGAGTTGCCCTTGCAGCAAATACCAATGATCCAGAAAACCATAGTCAGGAAATGCATACACCGGGCCAAGCCGGTGATAATAGCCACCCAAATGATGGAAAGCATGATAGACCGTACGAGACCTAACCGTAGCGAGATAACAGATGTGGCCAATGCTGTACTGGAAGGTGCCGACGCGGTAATGCTGAGTGGTGAAACAGCAATGGGGCAATATCCTGAGCTGGTGATAAAAACAATGGTAAGCATTATAGAAGAGGTGGAAAAAGAAGAACTGGTTTATAATAGGAATCTTACGCCACAATCGCATTCACCCTCGTTTCTTAGCGATGCAGTATGCTACAATGCCTGCCAGATAGCAGAAGACGTAAGGGCAAACGCACTGGTAGGTATGACCCAGTCGGGATATACCGGCTTTATGTTATCCAGCTTCCGGCCACGCTCCCCTTTATATGTTTTTACAAAGACCCAAACATTGGTAAACCAGCTAAGCCTTAGCTGGGGGGTACAGGCTTTTTATTATGATAAGGAAGAGAGCCTGGATGGCATTATTAATGACCAGATAGCTTTTCTAAAAGAAAAGAACCTATTGAAAGCAGGCGATGTGGTCATAAATACAGGCAGTACTCCTATACTGGAGCATCTTTCCACCAATATGCTTAAAGTGACAAGGGTGGAGTAAATACTTTAAACTTTTTTGATGCACACCTGTTATCTTTATAACAGGTGTTTTTTTATTTATTGTGCTATGAGAACTATTCTTACTTTTTTCCTTTCCGTATGCTTTTTGCCTGTAGTTGCCCAGTACGCTCTACATAGTTCATTTGATAGCCTTAATACGATAAGGATCCATACTAATCAAAAAGGAATGAAGGTTTTGGGTACATGGGGCGTGGCAAATATTATTGAGGGCGGCATAGGTATAGCAACAGCTAAAAACAATGAATGGAAATCGTTTCATGAAATGAATCTGGCATGGGGAGCAGTAAATACGGGTATTGCCATAGCCGGCTATTTTGGTGCCCGGAAGGAACTGGATAAAAAAGTAACCTGTAGCCAGGCTCTGCAAAATTATGAATCTTATAAACGGCTGTATCTTATTAATGCAGGCCTTGATATAGTATATACAGGCGCCGGTCTAGTATGTATAGAGCATGCAAAAAACACAACCCTGAATAAGGATACCTGGAATGGCTTTGGTAAATCACTGGTAATACAGGGTGCATTTTTGTTTGTTTTTGACAATATAATGTTTGCATCACACCAGAAAAGAAATACGCAATGGTATAAATTGCTGCAAGGGGTATGCTTGTCAGGAAATGGAATTGGAATGAATTATCAATTTTGACTTTTAGCCAGATAATAGCATATTATCTATTAGCCTGATGTCGCCGATCTTTGTTGCAATTAACGCTACCGTTTTCCTGCTATCTGTGTAATCCGACATTAAGCTCAGGTCTTCACTATTTGCTATCGCTACATATTCAGTCACAAAACCTTTACCATTGAGTATATCCATACATTCCTTCTGCACTACGGCGAAAGGCATGCTATTTTGCTTAGCCTCTATGGAGACAAGGCATTGATAAATAACTGCTGCCAGTGAACGCTGAGATTCAGACAGCCGTCTATTACGCGAGCTCATGGCAAGCCCATCCTGCTCCCTCAGCGTGGGGCAAATGACCAGTTCTATTTTATTATCCTTGCCTGTTAACTGGAGTAGTTTTTTAACAATAAGGCATTGCTGGTAATCTTTTTGCCCCATAAACAGCTTGTCCGGACTTACTATTTCCAGTAGCCTGTTTACTACCTGTGCTACTCCCTTAAAATGTCCGGGCCTGTATTTACCCTCCAGTAGCGTATCCAGGTAGCCGAAATCGAAAGATGCAAACTGGATCAGGCCGTCCGGATATATTTCCTTTACAGATGGCAAAAATAATATGTCACATCCCCCGTCTACCAGCAATTCAATATCAGCACCCTCCGAAACGGGGTATTTTTCGTAATCAGCCTTGTTATTAAATTGGGTAGGGTTAACAAATATGCTGCAAACCACAACATCTGTACTGGCTTTTGCTTCCTTTATCAAAGATAAGTGCCCGGCATGCAGGGCACCCATTGTAGGTATAAAACCCACTGTTTTACCAGTACTGGTATATGAATTTAAGTATGATTGTAATTCCGATATCTTCTTAAATATAACCATGGGGCAGCAAAATTGGCGCAAAGTAAACTTTGGATACAATATTTTCGTAATTTTGCAGACTATTTTTAGCTCACACTATATTTTTCTATTATTAATCTAAAGCTACCGCATGTCTGCAGACACAAAGAAACGTGTTTTAATCATAGCTAATGAGCTTTCGCCATACATAGAGTTTACAGATTTTGCGCATATACTCAATAAACTCGCAATCAAAACATTTGATGCAGGTCTTGAAGTACGTGTCATTATGCCGCGCTTTGGTGTTATAAACGAACGCCGCCACAGACTACACGAGGTGGTTCGTTTATCAGGTATCAATGTAATTATTGATAAAGATGATTATCCTCTTATTATTAAAGTAGCCTCCCTGCCTAGCGCACGCCTACAGGTGTACTTTATGGATAATGAAGACTATTTTAAGCGCAAGGCTGTATTTAGGGACGACCAGGACCAGTTCTTCGATGACAATGCTGAGCGTATGATCTTCTTCTGCAAGAGTGCGCTCGAAACCGTAAAGAAATTTGGCTGGCCCCCCCACATTATTCACTGCCACGGGTGGATGACATCGTTACTTCCCTTATATCTTAAAACAGCTTATAAAAAAGAGCCCGTTTTTAATTATTCTAAAGTTATATATACAGCCCAGCAAAATCAATTCAAGGAAAAACTACATCCTGATTTTGTGAGAAAAGCCATCATTAATAACGAAATAAAGGAGAAGGATTTCGAATTTTATAAAGAGGGCACTAATACTGCATTAACATTAGGCGCCAGCAAATGTGCCGACGTGGTAATATATGGCAGCGATAATGTAGAAGCAAAGATCGTTGACGAGATAAAACCAAGCAGGTATAAAAAAGTGGTGAAATATGAAGAAAGCTGGAAAGAGGATGTCACTTCATTACTTGACTTATATAAAAGCTTAACAGAGTCTTAGGTTTTCTTTATTCATATTCGCAGTAAATTTCTGATCTTGAGATATTTAGCCAGGCATCTAGCCATTATATCATCTGCTGCAATCACTATATTTTCCCAGTCCGGTTGCAAAGAGAATACTATCATCAATGCCAATATAGCCCCTAATATAAATGGCATAAACACTATTGGTATTGATACTTTTACTGCCATATCCACAACATTGTTTTTTAACCAGTTTCCGGTATCGAATAATGCGAACCTGGGTGTAGGGAATATTTATGCTGATCCATTTTTTGGCAACACCACATCTACTATGTATTTCCAGGTGGTGCCACAGATATTAAACCCATCTTTTTTTGCTACAGATATTGTTGATTCTGCTTTTCTAATACTACCATACACAGGATTTACTTTCGGTGATAATTCAACCGCATCTCCTGCACAAAAAATAGATGTATACCCGATTACGGATAGCCTGAGCAGTACTACCAATTATTTTAGCGATCGGGCCTTTGCCATTGATAAATCTTCGTCATACGGATCTATAACGTTAAGCCCATCTTCATTGGCAGATTCTATATTTGCAGGAGGTAAGCTAAGGTCATCTATCCTTAAAATTCCGTTGAATAACACTTTTATTAATAAAATAAAGACGCCGTCTGTATATAGCAGCGCAGATAATATTACTTTTCTTTCAAATTTTAAAGGGTTGTGTATACTTGGTGATAGCACCATACACGGTAAAAGTCTTTCCTATTTCTATTTTGGAGGTAGTGATACTTTTACGCGTCCTAATATTCTTGTGTACCACCACAATCCTACCAGCAGCCCAGGTACAGAAAATCTATTCCAGATCTATTATAACTCTACCTATTGCGCAAAAAGTGCTTATATCACCCGCAACTATGCCGGATATCCGGCGAACAATTACTTTCACCCTACAAAAACAAATGATAGCATCGCATTGATAGAAGGACATCCTGGCGCAGGGATGGATATACATTTCCCATACTTATATAAAAGCTTGCCTACAGCTATCATTAATAAAGCAGAATTGATTGTTACCCAGGTATCTTTTGCCTCTTCTCCTATATACGCAGTACCTACAGGTCTTGCCTTGTACAAGTATAACCAGGCAGGAGATTCATTAGCTAACATTACAGATAGATATCCGATAGGAAGTTTATACTCCAATGCCTATATTGATGGGAACGCACAATCTGTAAATCTTGGTGGAGTTACCCTTACCCGCTATGTAATGAATATCCCCAGGGAGGTGCAATTGTCGATAACACAGCAAAGTGATCTGCGCCTATTCATACTTGGATCATTTGCATATCCGGGTGCCGGACGGCTGGTAGCCGGGGGTGGCAGTATAACTGACAAGAATTTCAGGGTTCGTCTTAATATTGTATATTCAAAAAAATAACTGATCAGTAATGTGCGGCATTGTTGGCTATATAGGTAATAAGGAAGCATTCCCGATAATTATAAAAGGACTTCGCAGGCTTGAATATCGAGGGTATGACAGTGCAGGAGTAGCCTTGCTTAATGGCGACCTTACTGTTTATAAAAAGGTAGGCAAGGTTAGCGAATTGGAAAAGGTAACTGACAATCACCAGCTTACCGCTAATATAGGCATAGGACATACCCGATGGGCAACACATGGCGAGCCCAATGATGTAAATGCACATCCTCACTTATCACAGTCGGGTAATCTGGCAATAATACATAATGGCATTATTGAAAACTATGCTGTAATAAAAGAGGTATTGGTAAAGCGCGGCTATATCTTCCACTCTGATACTGATACAGAAGTATTGGTAAATCTTATAGAAGAAATAAAGAAACAGGAAAATACAACTATAGATGAGGCAGTACGTATAGCGCTTAATGAAGTAGTTGGAGCCTACGCTATTGTAGTAATAGACAAAACAAACCCGGATATATTAGTAGCTGCACGCAAAGGCAGCCCGCTGGTGCTTGGCATAGGCGACAATGAATTTTACATCGCCTCTGATGCGTCCCCGATCATAGAATATACCACTAACGTTATATACCTGGACGATCAGGAGCTGGCCATTGTAAATCGTAACGGGCAATTTACAATAAAAACACTCCAGAATGTAGAAAAGTCATACGCCATACAAAAGCTGGAAATGACGCTCGAAGCAATAGAAAAAGGTGGTTTTGATCATTTTATGCTCAAAGAAATATACGAGCAGCCTAAAGCTATTGCAGACTCCCTGAGAGGCCGTATCAATGCACAGCAAGGATGGATAAAACTGGGCGGACTTGATGAATATATAAACCGTATAGATAAGGCAAAACGTTTTATTATTACAGCTTGTGGTACTTCGTGGCATTCAGGCCTTATTGGCGAATATCTTATAGAAGACCTGGCACGCGTACCTGTAGAGGTAGAGTACGCGTCCGAATTCAGGTACAGGAACCCGGTCATTAATGAAACAGATGTGGTGATAGCAATATCCCAATCAGGCGAAACTGCAGATACACTTGCAGCTATAGAACTTGCAAAAGACCGCCAGGCACTTATATACGGCATCTGCAATGTTAGCGGCTCCTCTATAGCACGCAATACACATGCAGGCTCTTATACACATGCCGGGCCTGAGATAGGCGTAGCCTCTACAAAAGCATTCTCTACACAGATATGTATTCTTACGCTTATAGCATTACAGATAGCTATCCAAAAGGGAACTATTACTACTTCTAAGTTTAGAGAGATACTTTACGAGCTGGAGAATATCCCTAAAAAAATAGAGGAAGTACTAAAGCTTGATGCCCAGATAAAAGAGCTGGCAGCCATCTATAAGGATGCTAACAACTTTTTATATCTCGGCCGCGGCTATAACTTCCCAGTGGCATTGGAAGGGGCACTGAAACTGAAAGAGATCTCTTACATTCATGCTGAAGGGTACCCTGCCGCTGAAATGAAGCATGGCCCGATAGCGCTTATAGATGAAGCAATGCCTGTTGTATTTCTCGCTACTAACAAGAGCGCGTATGAAAAGATCGTATCGAACATACAGGAAGTAAAGGCACGTAAAGGAAAGATAATAGCAGTAGTAAACAAGGGTGACAAACAGATAAGCGAACTTGCCGACCACGTAATAGAAGTGCCTGAAACTGAAGAAGTGCTTTCGCCGCTTATCAGTATAGTCCCTTTGCAGCTGCTGGCATATCACATCGCTATTATGCGCGGCTGTAATGTAGACCAGCCACGTAACCTGGCAAAATCTGTGACAGTAGAATAACTGAAATAACAAAATAAATAAACCATAACAATTAAAATTTATTATGCCGTATCTATTTACCTCAGAGTCTGTATCAGAAGGACATCCTGATAAAGTGGCAGACCAGATCTCAGATGCACTTGTTGATAACTTTCTGGCATGGGACCCACAGTCTAAAATAGCATGTGAAACCCTGGTAACTACCGGGCAGGTAGTGCTTGCAGGCGAAGTAAAATCCAACACTTATATAGATGTACAAACTATAGCACGCGATGTGATAGCAAAAATAGGCTATACAAAGAGTGAATATATGTTTGAAGCTAACTCATGCGGTGTGTTCTCTGCTATCCATGAGCAATCTGCTGATATCAACCAGGGTGTGGACAAGAAGAAAAAGGAAGAGCAGGGTGCAGGTGATCAGGGTATGATGTTTGGCTATGCTACTAACGAAACGGAAAATTATATGCCATTGGCGCTAGACCTGGCACACAACCTGTTGCGTGAATTATCTGCAATACGCCGGGAAGGAAAGCAAATGAAATACCTGCGTCCCGATGCTAAAAGCCAGGTGACACTCGAATACAGCGATGACAACAAGCCGATGCGTATTGATACCATTGTTATCTCCACACAGCATGATGACTTTGCTGAAGAAAAACCCATGCAGGAGAAGATAATGAAGGATGTAAAAACGATATTGATACCCCGTATTCTAAAGGGTTATCCGCAGCACAAGCATCTTTTTAACGATAAGATAAAATATCATATAAACCCTACCGGTAAGTTTGTTATTGGCGGGCCACATGGTGATACAGGGCTTACAGGCCGTAAAATCATTGTTGATACCTATGGTGGAAAAGGTGCCCATGGTGGTGGCGCATTTTCCGGTAAAGATCCTTCTAAGGTTGATCGCTCGGCTGCGTATGCTACCCGTCATATAGCCAAGAATCTGGTAGCTGCCGGCGTATGTGATGAAGTACTGGTACAGGTATCCTATGCTATTGGTGTTGCTAAACCTATGGGCCTCTACATAAATACTTATGGCACAGCCAAAGTGGATATGCATGATGGTGAAATAGCCCGCATAGTCAATGAGGTTTTTGACATGCGCCCGTACTTTATAGAAGAGCGCCTGAAACTGCGCCAGCCTATGTATAGCGAGTGTGCTGCTTACGGGCATATGGGCCGTGAACCGCAAATAGTCACCAAATCGTTCAAGGCTGCCGATGGCAAGACCAAGACTATGAAGGTGGAACTGTTTACATGGGAGAAACTGGATTATGTGAAAAATGTAAAGAAGGCTTTCAAACTGAAGTAACCTTCTATATTATCATATTAGGGATCCCGCATCGTATGGTGCGGGATTTTTTTGTATATATAGACTGAAAAATAATTTCCAACTTTGTCCAAATCCAGATGCATGGTTTGTCATTATGATATCAATTCTATTGTATCACATTAAAAACTTAAAGAAATGAAAGAGTACGTATTGTTATTCAGAGGTGGCCTTGACTTCCAAAACGCATCAGCCGAGCAGCTGCAAAAAGCTATGGAGAAATGGAAGAACTGGATAGATGAACTAGCGAAGGCAGGAAAATTTAGTAGCGGCCAACGGCTAAACAAAAATGCCATGGTAATGACCGGAACTAACAGGCAGTTAAGCGATGGCCCCTATGCCGAAGGAAAAGAGATAGTGGGTGGTTTTGTAGCTATAAAAGCTGTTGATATTGATAATGCGGTTGAAATTGCTAATGGCTGCCCGATATTTGACCACAACGGGATAGTAGAAGTAAGAGAAGTAGCAAGTTAATCAAACCAATTTGGAGCAATCTCAACGAAATATCAGCAAACTTGTAGACCATCTTTTCAGGCATGAAGCCGGGAAGATGGTCTCTGTCTTAACCAAGATCTTTGGTATTGAAAACCTGCAGACCGCCGAGGACGTAGTGCAGGATACCCTACTCCATGCATTCCAGGTGTGGACAACAGATAGTATACCGGACAACCCCTCAGGATGGCTTTTCCGAGTGGCGAAAAATAAAGCCATCAATATCATAAAACGCAATCACCACTCCATCTCATTTGATTTCAGCGATAAAGAACTGCTGCCCCTTACATCTAATTACTCATTTGATGCGACTATGGATAGCTTCTGGAAAGAAGAACTCGTAAAGGACGATATGCTGCGGATGATGTACGCTTGCTGCCACCCTGCCATATCAGAAGAGAATCAGGTAACGCTTATCTTAAAATTGCTTTGCGGCTTTAGTACTGCTGAAATTGCAAAAGCTTTTATAACAAACGAGGATACCATATCTAAACGCTTATATCGCACTAAAGAATTCTTCAGGAATGAGAGAATAAAGCTGGTAATACCCTCTATTGCGGAACTAAAAAACAGAACTGAAGTGGTATTGAATGCAATATACCTGCTATTTAATGAGGGCTATAACTCCACCCATACTGAAGAGCTGATACGCATTGAGGTTATCAATGAGGCAATGCTGCTTTGCAAAATGCTGCTAGCTAATGAATATACACAGCTACCCGAAGTTTATGCACTGATGGCGCTCATGTGCTTCCATTCATCACGCACAGAAAGCAGACAGACCAGTGAAGGCACTATAGTATTGCTTGCTGACCAGGACAGAACTAAGTGGAACTACCAATCAATTACTGACGGGAATACCTATATGCAGCTCGCAGCGTCTGGAAACAGCATCAGCAGGTATCACATAGAGGCTGCAATAGCCTATGAGCATTGCATTGCAAAAAGCTTTGATGCAACTGATTGGGGAAAGATACTATCCTATTATAATTTGCTTTGCTTACATTATTCATCACCTATAGCGGAACTAAATAAAGCTGTGGTCATAATGCAGGTATCAGGAGTGGAGGCAGCTATCACGGCGCTGGGGAATATTACAGATAAGAATAAAATGGAGACATTTTACTTATATCATGCCATATGGGGTACTTTACAAATACAAGCTGGTAATAGAATTGCCGCAAAAGGATGTTTTGAACGGGCTGTAGAATTGACGCAGTCAGTTGCAGAAAAGAATATGCTGAATGAAAAAATAAGGATGTTAGTATAAACTATTGGCATAAGTTTCCTATCGGTCACGGCAATAGCAGGAAAACGCCTCGAATCTCTGTCAATTCATCCACTCTCCGATGGCTGCTTACAACCCATTAATTAGCAATTGGAACTCCATTATTTCAGGCGATATCTATAGCTATGCAAAAGTACCCAAATATCATTTTGACCGTTAGTAAATGTGCAATCAAAAGGAGCTTACTTTAATCAATACGTAAGATAAATACCGATACATTAAGATTCGGAATCCTGATACAGCTACCTTGGCTTATCTAAAAAATGAGCAGCCACTTTATAGGTGGCTGCTCATAATATTAAAATATATTTAATTTTACTTACTCATCATTTTCTTAGCCTCTATGCTTAGGGTAGCATGGGGCACCGCACGTAGGCGCGCTTTATCAATGAGCTTACCTGTTACACGGCAAATGCCATAGGTCTTATTTTCTATACGCATCTGCGCTTTTTCCAGGTGATTGATGAATTGTATCTGGCGGCTGGCGAGTTGTGCAAGTTGTTCACGCTCCATTGCCCCGCTGCCGTCTTCCATATTCATATAGCGGTTTTCTGTGTCTTCAGTACCGGCTTCATCTTTCCGTGTTATAAGTCCCTGCAGATAAACCAATTCTTTACGTGCAGCTTCTAATCTTCTGGTTATCAGCTCTCTAAACTCCTGAAGCTCTTCGTCGCTATACCTGTATATAGGGCCATTTGATTGTTGTTCTACAGGTTGATCAAGTATAGAACGAGTGTAATCAGGCTGATAATTGATCATTGTTTTGCCCGCTGCCTCATCTATTGTTTTGGCTTTACCTTCCAGTTTGCGGTGCGCTATTATTACTGTTGGTTTCTTCTCTTCACGCATAGTACGTGCCGCCTGTGATGGTGCCGGACGCGATGGCGTAGAAGATAAAGTTTTGGTTTGTACAATGGTCTTTGTAGGCCGCGAACCTTTCTTACCGGAACGTGATGGCGACTTAGGCGCAGGGGCAGCCTTGGCTACGACAGGCACTGGCTTAGCAGGAACTGCCTTCTTAACCGGAGCAGGCGGTATTGCCTTGGCAGGGGCTGCTTTCTTAGCGACTATCGGGGCAGCCTTAGCAGGTGCAGCCTTCTTAGCAACTATCGGGGCAGCTTTTGCCGGAGCGGCTTTTTTAGTCGCAGGTTGCGCTACAGCTTTCTTGGCGGGAGCAACCACTTTTTTGGCAGGGGCTATAACTTTCTTTGCTACAGGTGCAGCTTTTTTAGCCGGCACAGCAAATTTCTTCGCAGGAACAGTCTTACTAGTTGATTTCTTCACAGTCTTTTTATGGTTTGGAGCAACCCTGGCTACAGTCTTCTTGACAGCTATCGTCTTTTTTACAACTGCGCCCTTCTTAGGGGGAGCAGCTTTTTTAGAATTTTTAGCGGAGACTGCCTTAGCCTTGTTTGCCGGGGCGGCCTTTTTATTAATTACAGTTTTTTTCTTGATAGGGGCTTTTTTAGCCACAGCTTTTTTAGCCGGTGCGCTTTTCTTAGCACTTGATACTGAACCTTTTGAGTTCTTTGCAGGCTTAGCAGCCGGTTTCTTTGTAGCCATGACTTATAAATAATTTAGGTTTGTTTAGAAATAGACACTTTCAGTACAGTTTCATTTACCTCAATCTCTGTACCTGAAAACATCTTAGAAACTATTTTTATATTATTCGCCAAAATTTCGGCGCAAATATAATCACTAAAATTAATAATGGTAGATTTTAATGCCTCGGTTTCTTCTATTTCAACGTCTATCTTATCTGTAAGTTCCAGGCCTGATTCTTTTCGTATTTTCTGAATACGATTCACCAGTTCACGGGCATTTCCTTCATCCTGCAAATCAGGGGTAAGGGTAATATCTAAAGCAACAGTAATATTATCTTTGTTAGCCACCGACCACCCAGGTATGTCCTCCGCTATGATTTCTACATCAGCACGGGTTATCGTTACAGGTTCACCTTCAATTAATATTCTGAAGCTATTATCCTTTTCTAACGCAGCTATATCAGCAAGTGACATTTGCGTTATGGCAACAGCAACTAACTTCATTTTAGCACCCATACGGGCACCCAAAGACTTAAAGTCTGGCTTTAATCTCTTCTTTATAAATACATCACTATCAGTAAGATAGCTTACCTCTTTTACATTTACTTCGCTTTTTATAAGATCTGCTATTTTCTGTACTTGTTCCTTCATGTGCGGACTAAGAACAGGTATCAATATCTTCTGCAATGGCTGGCGAACCTTAATGTTAACCTTCTTTCTGATGGAAAGAACAAGAGAGCAGATATCCTGTGCCAGTTGCATGCGCTCCTCCAATTCCTCATCTATACACCCTTCGTTCACATCCGGAAAATCAGCCATATGGACAGAGCCTATGTTCAGCCTCCTAGTTACACTATTCAAATTCTGGTATAACCAATCTGCAAAGAAAGGCGCAATAGGAGCCATTAACAAAGACAGAGTTTCCAGACACTCGTATAATGTTTGGTAAGCACATATCTTATCCTGTTCATACTCCCCCTTCCAGAACCTTCGGCGGCAAAGGCGAACATACCAATTGCTAAGGTGCTCATCAAGGAACTGTTCCATAGCACGACCAGCCTGTGTAGGTTCGTAATCGTCCATATAACGGTTTACATCCTTTACTAATGTTTGTAAAGAAGATAATATCCATCTGTCGATCTCTGGACGTTGGTGAACTGGTATGTATTTTTCTTTAAATGTAAACCCATCC
The DNA here is from genome assembly GCA_013815385.1 of Taibaiella sp. Classification (GTDB taxonomy): domain Bacteria; phylum Bacteroidota; class Bacteroidia; order Chitinophagales; family Chitinophagaceae; genus JACDGL01. The sequence goes on from JACDGL010000007.1 coordinate 94,730, forward strand.
ACATTGGCATACAAAACAAAAAACTGGTAAGTATTATATAGGGTACCAAAATATTTGCGTTGTACTTCCTTAATACCTTCCAGATCGAAACGAAGGCTATCCCAGGGTGAAGCATTGGTAATAAGATACCAGCGGGTAGCATCGGCACTATGCTTTTCTATGGTAGAAAAAGGATCTATGACATTGCCAACACGCTTGCTCATCTTATTGCCGTTCTTATCGAGCACAAGGCCATTCGATACTACAGTTTTGTAGGCAACACTATCAAAAAGCATCACCCCCAGGGCATGCAGTGTATAAAACCACCCACGGGTCTGGTCTACCCCTTCCGCAATGAAGTCTGCAGGAAAGTTATGCTTCAGTTCCTTTTTATGATGATATCCAAAAGGATAGTGCAGTTGTGCATAAGGCATAGCGCCGCTATCAAACCATACATCTATCAGGTCAGGTTCACGGTACATTGCCTTCCCACTGTCCGATACTAATATTATCTGGTCTACAAAGGGCTTATGCAGGTCCAGGTCTTTTTTCTTGGTAGGCTGGTTTACAATGGCACCAAATACGTCATCCTCATCTTCCAGTGGCGCTACATCATCTTCCAGCAGTTGGTTGAGCCCTAACTTCTTGTTGGCCTTCTGTGCTTCCTTTATCAGCTCATCTATACTGCCAATACATTTTGTTTCCTTGCCGTCTTCGCTAACCCAAACAGGAAGGGGGGTACCCCAATAGCGGCTGCGGCTCAGGTTCCAGTCCACCATATTCTCCAGCCAGTTACCAAAGCGGCCTTCACCGGTAGCTTTTGGCTTCCAGTTGATGGTCTTGTTCAGCTCTATCATGCGGTCTTTTACTGCGGTGGTGCGGATAAACCATGCATCGAGCGGGTAATAGATAATAGGCTTATCGGTGCGCCAGCAATGCGGATAGCTGTGCTCGTACTTTTCTACTTTAAACGCATGGCCGCTTTGTTTCAGCTTTACAGCTATATCAATATCTACATCTTTATACTCAGGATCATTGCGGTAGTCTTTTACAAACCTGCGGCTGAATTCGCCCATGTAGTCATTGAACTTACCTTCCTTATCTACCATAGTAAGGATGCCAAGGTTGTTCTTCTTTCCCACTCTATAATCATCTGCGCCAAAGGCTGGTGCGGTATGTACTATACCTGTACCATCTTCGGTAGTAACAAAGTCGCCTGTTATTACACGCCACGGGTCGCCACCGGCAACGTCGCGGGTATTCCCCTCAAAGGGCAATAGCTGTTCGTAACGGCAATTTTCCAATTGCTTGCCCTTGAATTCACTAAGTATTTGCCATGGCAACAATTTCACTTCAGCTGTATAGCCCGCAAAATCTCCATTTTCTCCTTCCGTCTTAAAATATTTACTCACTAAGGCTTTAGCGAGAATAACATTTATAGGCTGATGGGTATAAGGATTAATTGTTTTTACTAACACATAATCTATCTCTGGCCCTACAGTTAGGCCACAGTTACTGGGCAATGTCCAGGGCGTAGTGGTCCACGCCATAAAATAAGGCGTCTCGCCATTAGCAGCATCAAAAAGGAATTGCGAATGTTCATTCTTTATCGCTTTGAACATAGCCACTACTGTAGTGTCCTTTACATCCTTATAAGTGCCGGGTTGGTTCAGCTCGTGGCTGCTAAGGCCGGTACCTGCTGCCGGAGAGTATGGTTGTATACTGACGCTCTTGTATAAAAAACCTTTCTCATACAGCTGCTTCAGCGCCCACCAGAGTGTTTCAATATATTCATTATCGAAGGTTATGTAGGGATGGTCCAGGTCTACCCAGTACCCCATTTTTTCGGTAAGCTCATCCCATTTGTGCTTGTAGCGCATTACTGCTTCGCGGCACTTCTTATTGTATTCCTCTACGGTTATCTTCTTACCTATATCTTCTTTGGTAATTCCCAGTTCCTTTTCCACACCCAATTCAACGGGCAGGCCATGGGTATCCCAGCCGGCTTTACGCTTCACCTGGTAACCCTGCATGGTCTTATACCGGCACACAAGGTCTTTTAAGGTACGTGATATAACATGGTGAATACCCGGCATGCCATTGGCACTGGGTGGCCCTTCGTAAAAAACAAACGGTTCACAGCCCTCGCGCAACTTCACACTCGCTTCAAAACACTTTCCATCCTTCCACAGCTTCAGATACTCTTCCTCTATGGAAGGCATATTCAGCTGCTTGTATTCCTTATATTTATTCGACATTATTATAAGATCAATATCCAAATCTAAAAAAGCCATATATAGGCCCGGACAACAGTATGCCCCAATCTAAAAATAGGCGCAAAGGTAGGAATAAAATTGAACACTTATTATATTAAGGAATTGCTATAAATCCCGCGCAGTTAAATGCGATAGCGAATGCCGATGGTAATGGGCACAAAAAGCATCTGGTAATGATACATCTCATTAGAAGGTGCAGTTTTGGCATCCTTATAGTTAAAGTTGGTGTACCTGACTGCAACCTCGCCACTTACAGAAAAGTGGTTATGCACATTAAATACTGCACCACCCTGTATGCCCCCTGTAACATAAGCTGTAATAGTAGTATAGTCAGTATGATAACCGGATACCGTAGCATTTGGGCCTTTATAATCCCAGCTATTTATGCCTACACGCGCTATGCCCGGACCTGCCGCCAGACCATAGTACACATACCCACCCGCAAAATTATGGGTACGGTTTATAAACAGGGAAGTAGTTATTAAAGGATTGGCTATATAATTATACACCTTGGTAGTATAAACGGGCATCAGGAAATTGGTCTCTACCAGGCTTACCATCGCTACCTCTACCCCTATCTGCACTTTAGGCAGTATCAAAGCCCCTCTTACAGAAGCTGCATACCCAAGTATTGGCTTATCCTGCACACGATAGGTATTGTTATAGGGAAGTGAATGAAAATTTATTCCGCCATTAAGGCCGAATTCGAAATTCTGGGCATTGGAAACAAATGGAAATATCAATAGAACGAATAACAGTTTTTTCATTGGTGTTAAGGTGTTTAACTAAAGTTACCTACTTTAACTTTATGAGGGAAAAGATGATGCCACTACACTGCAAAGCCCCATCATTAAGCCATTACCTTTAACTTTGCCCTATGTATCAGGAATTGGAGCAACTTATCCCAGCAGATTTCCCCGGTCATTCGCGCGTATGGATTTACCAAAGCAGCAGGCCCTTTATAGATAAAGAAGAGCACGAAATAAATGAGCAACTACACCAGTTCTATGCTCACTGGCAGGCACATGGTGCACCGGTGCGGGGCTGGGCTAAGCTTTTGTACAAGCAATTCATTGTTTTTATAGCAGACGAATCTGATGTACAGGTAAGTGGATGCAGCACCGATGGCTCAGTACGTATCGTCAAAAGCATTGAGCGCCAGTACAGTGTTAATCTGTTCGATAGGATGTTGATCACTTTCCTTGTAAAGGGTAAAGCCCAGATGCTCCCATTCGACCAGGTACAGTATGCACTTGATAAAGGATACATAGACCAGGATACCCCCCTCTTTAATAACATAGTAAATACCAAAGACGAGCTTATGCAGAACTGGTTGGTACCACTCAGCAAAAGCTGGCTGGCCGGCAGAGTAACATTTGCAACTGCTGATAACAAGGCATAAAGATCCCCCGGATATATCCGGGGGATAAGTTTATTGGTTGTTTAATGTTTCAGGTCCAGTGGCACTAATATCTCGAAGCTGATATTTCTCCCCATGTTATAGACACCTACCCTATCCAGGCCGTTAGCCACATTAGCCGGATAATATTTAAATCTGCTCATATAATCTATATAGGAGCTATTGGTAAGGTTATCAATAGAAATGTACAGGCTAAAGGCTGTATGTCCGCGCACCATTACGTTAGTACCGGCTCCCGCATTCAGTAAAGTATAGGCAGCTGTGGGTGATACACTGGCCAAAGAATCTGCCGCCGATAGACCTGCATACACCTGGCTTTGCTGATATACATTGCTTTGCTTAAAGTTATAATAAACCCCAAATCGCACGTACGTATTATTAAAGGTCTTACTAAGCTTTTTAAAAGTAACCGTAACCTCAGAGCGTATTCTTGCAGGAGGTGTGAAGGGAAGGTATTTTTCGTTGGCGGGTACATTTTGTAAATGGGCATCTACTGTGCTGAAGGTTGTGTACCAGTCAAACCATTTGATACCGGACGGATGAATATCTACCATAGCTTCCATGCCGGTAAGGATGGCATCTGTTTGTGTATATTTAAATGCGGGGGCGTTCGGGAAGCCGGTTATATCATTCCTTACTGAATCATTACCGCCAACATTCAATAACTGTTTTGCTGAAATAAAGTTATGGATGCTATTGATAAAGGGCGAAACTTCTATGGTTACATCCTTTGTCTGCACGCCGGGTGTCAGGTCAAATTCCAGGCTGCTTTCCGGTTGCAAGGCAGGTGACCCTATTTCATACACCACAGTACCATCATGGATACCGTTCGATCCTGTTTCTGCTACATTTGGCGCACGGAAGCCCTTGCCGATATTCGCCTTTACATATACCTTATCATTAACATTGTAGGTAGCACCTATACTGCCAGACAGGCCATTGAAGTTAGAACTGTATGCACTGAACTGATGACCGATACCGGGTTGCCCGTAGGTAAGCGAGTTCTCATTTGAATCTGTGTATCCCGCATGCCCCTGAAACTTACGCACATCATACCGGATACCCGCACTGAAATTGAATTTTCCTGCTTTCTTATTGGCAATAGCGAATGTGCCTATATCAAACAGGTCGTACTCTGGTATTAGCAATAGTGTCCCCTTATTCTGTGAATTTTGGTACATTCCATTTGCCCCGGCAGAAAAATCAAAATTATTCCTGGTAGGCGATACATACCGCAGGTCATAGTTAATGGTATTTAGGTAGTAATAGATGTTGGAAACATCAGGCTGGGAAATATCATTGTTTTCCTGCCTGCGGTTTTCCTGCCATGCCAGGCGCGCTATCAGCCTGCTTTTGCCTATCTCTACACTATTGTCCCATACCAGCTTGTAGTGCCGCACCACCTGGTTTATCAGGAATGGGGTGTACGATCTTAGCTGCTGGTTAGTAGCGGTAGTATAGACAGGTGCTGTACCATTAAAGCCTGTTTGCAGTTGAAAAGCGCCGGTGAGTGTATCCCTAACACCTTCCACAATACCTGTTTGCAGATTAAAATAGCTGAAATGTAATTGGGAAAAACCCCATTTGCGGTGTATACCTATAGTGCCGTCTGTATTAAAGTTACTGAACTGGGAATTTAATACATAGGCATCATTATTGTTCCGGTATGCATGTGCCATCGTATTATCTATCCTTGCGCTAAAGGCTATACCGTTAATATTACCCGCTACATGGCCCGCTGTGTTCATCAGGCCATTATTGGTTTGGTAGTTGTAAAGGATATCGCCTTTTATACGTCCTTCAGGCATTGTTTCATCTGGCAGAAGATTTATGATGCCCGATATAGCATCAGAACCATATACTAATGATGCGGGGCCTTTCAGTATCTCTATACGGTTCACTGAATTTGGGTCTACTTCTATACCAAATTCATCGCCCCATTGCTGCCCTTCCTGGCGTACGCCATCATTCACGGTTACTACACGGTTATAACCCAGCCCCCTTATTACAGGTTTCGATATGCTTTGCCCGTCTGTAATACCCGACACGCCGGGCACTTTAGATATAGCATCTATAATATTGGTAGATGCATTTTGCAGCAGGTAGCTATTGGGGATCTCCGTTATTGGCTGCGATGTGTTTTTAATGCCGGTAGCTATTGCGTTACCCGTCACTACCACTTCCTGCATTTCATAGCTAGCAGCGAAAAGTGAAAAGTCTACAGTAGTATATCCGTGAATATTTACCTCTTTACTGGTTACCTGGTATCCTAAAGAGTGTACCGTAACCAAATAGGAGCCTGCCGGAAGATGGGTAATTGTATAATGGCCCTGCGCATCGGTAACCCCTGCAAGTTTCAGGTCTTCAATATATATGCCGGCGTTGGGTATTACAGTACCCTTGCTATTGGTTATGGTGCCGGTCAGTTCATTCTGCGAAAAAGCAGTGAAAGATAATAATACGAGTACGATTATATAAATAGATGTAAGTCTATACTTCATGATTAAATTAATTGAAATAAAAAGCCAGATAACATACCCGGTTGGGTATGCAGATGCATTCGTTAGCAGGAATGCAGCTGCGGAGGCGGTGTTATTATTTGCGCATACTGGCTATTATACAGCAGTATAGGTGGGTAGAGTAATAAAGCCGACGGAATGGATAAAGGACTTCGGGCAATAGATGGTAGAAAAAAGTACCAGTTATTTATATCATTGTAATGTTGCTTCTGTATATGCGTTAAATCGTAATTGCAAATGGCCATTTGAGAAAAGTAGGATGTGTTGTTATTAACAAGCTGCTCTTCATCCCTATCGTGCCATACTATCACTCTCGCCGAGTCGCCGGAAATGGTATAGGATGCTACATCATACAGTTTGCCGCTATACCACAGTTCATGCTCTTTTGCATTAAATTGCTTCGCTGCTATTGTTATGATCTCCTGGTCTGCAACCTTATCATGCTTTAATAAATGAAAGCATGCCTTCGCCTTAACTTCTATCTCTGAAAAATTAAAGTAAACGAAATAGAATAATGTATTAATGCTGATGATCAGCATTAATAAATAGCTAATAAGTCGTGAGCGATTACGTTTCAATTATATAGTTGAAGTATCGTTAAAAGTAAGGAAATCATTTTTATCCATTGTTTGCCATTGATAAATACTTGATATTTGGTATTTTGTAAGCCTATCTAACCTATAAGTTAAAATCAATGCTTCTTAAGATCCTTTCATTCAGGCAGTACTTAATGTGCAGTATGGTCTTTCTGTGTATCACACTGTACTCCTGTTCCAAAAGTAGCAATAACGCTCCTTCTACTCCCCCGCAAATAGCGTTCAAACAGATAAGCGGATATGTGTATCATGATACTACTATCACTCAAAATACTTACTTCCGGGTTGGGATAGAATCTTCACGTGTTTCCGGTAGTGACCTTTTAAAATACCTATATATATATGCCAGTTACGATGGCAAGCCCGACTCCTTAATTAATTATATTCATCTCTACGGTGCTACAGCAGATAGTTATAATGATGTTTTGGGCTTCGTTTCGCGTAACCAGGGTGGTACCGAAAAATATACATTTACCATACTTACCCAAGGTGGACTGACAAATAGCGTAAGCGCCACAGTCAATGTGCACTAATATCTTCAAACAAAGTAAATTTGCCCGCAACAACAATAAAGAAAGGATATTTTAATGTCAGAGCAGAATGACTATGCCGGACAAGGCTCGGTACTGATCAATGAGATGTACGAAAGCTGGTTCCTCGATTATGCCAGCTATGTAATATTAGAGCGTGCGGTACCCGCCGCAGAAGATGGCCTGAAGCCGGTACAGCGCAGGATAATGCACGCCATGAAGGAAATGGATGATGGCCGCTTCAATAAAGTAGCCAACATCATCGGGCAAACTATGCAGTACCACCCACATGGTGATGCTTCTATCGGAGATGCTATAACTAATATAGGCCAGAAAGATCTGCTGATTGAAACACAGGGAAACTGGGGAGATGTACGTACTGGTGATAGCGCTGCTGCCGCCCGTTATATAGAAGCGCGCCTTTCAAAATTTGCGCTGGAGGTTGCCTTCAATGCCAAGACCACCGAATGGCAGCTTAGCTATGATGGCCGCAAAAATGAGCCGGTTATATTGCCTATGAAGTTTCCCCTGCTGGTAGCCCAGGGTGCAGAAGGTATAGCAGTAGGCCTTTCAACAAAAATACTGCCCCACAATTTTTGCGAAATAATTGAAGCAGCAATAAAGCACCTGAAAGGCAGGAAATTCGAGTTGTACCCCGATTTCCTTACGGGGGCTATGATGGATGTAAGTAATTACAATGATGGTGCACGCGGTGGCAGGGTACGTGTAAGGTGCCGCATTGAAGAATCTGACAAGAAGACGTTGCTTATAAAAGACGTTCCTTATGGCACTACTACCACACAGTTGGTCGATAGTATCTTAAAGGCGAATGATGCAGGCAAACTGAAGATAAAGAGCGTAACGGATAATACAGCAAAAGATGTAGAGCTGGCAGTGCAACTGGCTCCCGGTGTTACTACTGACCAGACCATTGATGCCCTATATGCGTTTACTGATTGTGAAACATCTATATCACCCAATGCATGCGTTATTATTGGTGATAAGCCACACTTTGTAGGAGTAAGTGATCTGCTGAAACGTTCAGTCGAGGATACGAAGCAACTCTTGCTGAAGGAGCTGGAGATCAAGCTATCCGAACTGGAGGAGGACTGGCATTATTCCTCGCTGGAAAAAATATTTATTGAGAAACGCATTTACCGCGATATTGAAGAACAGACTACATGGGAAGGGGTACTGAATGCGATCGATGTTGGACTGAAACCTTATAAGAAATCCTTCAGGAGGGACATAACACAGGAAGATATTGCCCGGCTTACTGAAATACGCATCAAGCGTATCTCTAAGTTCGATTCCTTCAAGGCAGACGAACATATAAAAGGTGTAAAGGCAGAGATAGAAGATGTGAAGAATAACATCGCCAATCTTAATGACTTTGCCATCCGCTATTACGAGAACCTGCTGAAAAAATATGGTAAGGGGAAAGAAAGGCATACAGAGATCCGTCCGTTCGAGACTATTAATGTTACCACTGCTGCTATAGCTAATACAAAGCTATACGTCAACTACAAAGAAGGCTTTATAGGTACCGGCCTTAAGAAAGACGAATTCGCATTCGACTGCTCTGATATTGATAATATTATTGTTTTCCGTAAAGATGGGAAGATGATCATTACCAAGGTGGGTGACAAAACCTTTGTGGGTAAAGACATTATCTACCTTGCTATCTTCCAGAAAAATGATGAGCGTACTACCTACAATATGCTTTATGTTGATGGCAAAACCGGTATTACTTATGGCAAGCGCTTCAATGTTACCGGCATTACCCGCGATAAGGAATACGATCTTACCCGTGGCAATAATAATAGCAAAGTGCTGTACCATACGGCCAATGCGAACGGCGAAGCCGAGGTGATCACTATTACGCTATCCCCCGGTTGCACAGCACGCAATAAGGTATTTGACTTCCTGTTTGAGGAACTGGAAATTAAAAGCCGAAGCGCTCAGGGCAACCAGGTAACCAAGTATCCCATTAAGAGTATAAGGCTGAAGGAGAAAGGCAAGTCTACTCTTTCCGCGCCAAAGGTGTGGTTTGATAGTAGTGTAGGGCGACTGAACCGTGACAACACAGGCAGCTTGCTCGGTCGTTTTGATGAGAAAGACCGGATAATTGCTTTTTATAAAGATGGAACTTATGAAATAACCGACTTTGAAGTAACTAACAGGTACGATACCGATAACCTTCTGTTGATAGAAAAGTTTGTTCCTGAAAAAATAGTAAGTGCAGTATATTTTGATAATAAGGCAGCACAATATAACGCAAAGCGTTTCCTTATAGAATCGCAGACATTAAGGAACAGGTATTCTTTCATAAAGGAAGGTGAGGGCAACTACCTTGCTGTTGTTACCACTATTCAGGAACCCACGCTGTTGCTACGCATAGGTAAGAAAAAGACCGATCTGAAAGAATCAAAATTATCACTTTATGAAACTTTAGATGTAACTGGATGGAAAGCTGTGGGAACTAAAATAGCGGACAGCGATACACGCGAAATATCGTTAATATTGCCAGGGGAAGAGCAGGTATCAGAAGATGATGCACCTACCCTTTTCTAAGGCTGGTTTTTTAGAAAAATCATTACCTTCACAAACTAATTTTTGTGCGCGAGAACGAATAAATAATGAAAAAGATAGAACTGGAAATTGTTGCTTTATCCCATAGTATTACACAAACTCATTCATATGCGGTGGTACTGGGCGAGGTGAATGGATTGCGCAGACTCCCTATAGTTATCGGTGGTTTTGAGGCACAGGCTATAGCAGTAGCCCTGGAGCGCATGCAACCCAGCAGGCCCCTTACACACGATCTTTTTGCCAATTTCATGGCTACTTTTACTATAGACCTTACAGAAGTTATTATATACAAACTGGAAGAGGGGATATTTTTTGCCAAGCTTATCTGCCAGGCCAATGGCGATGCAGTAGAGATCGATTCCCGTACTTCAGATGCACTGGCACTCGCAGTTCGCGCCAATTGCCATATATATACATATGAAAACATATTAGAAACTGCCGGCTTGTACCTCGATCAGGCCGATTGCACTACAGAACCTGCTGAAGTAAAATCCGGTAGTGCCGCAACTATTAGCAGTACCGGCGATAAAGACCTGAAAACAATGAGCCTTGAAGATCTGCATGTCCTCCTGCAGCAGGTATTAGACCAGGAAGACTATGTAAGGGCCATTACCATTCGCGACGAGATAAATACCAGGAAGACCAAATAGCCATACTTCTGTAAAAAATCCTCTTCCTGTTCTGCCTCAACAGTATTTAATATTATTGCGGTAACTTTGGTATACACAAATACCAATGAAGAAATTCATACCGTTACTGTACTGTATCTTATTGGCTATGCCCCACTTATGGGCCCAAAGTACAGATGAAAAATGCGGCTATAAATTGCAGCATGACAATGCGCTAGCACGCAACCCGAACTTTGATAAAGAAGTAGCGGCTTACAAGGCTTCATTGGCAAAGAATGCAGGTATTGCCCTAAAGACATCTGTTGCTCATACAGTGTATGTTCCCGTAGTATTTCATGTCGTATTAAATAGTACCCAGATAACCGACCTTGGAGGGGCAAGCGGTATTATAGAGCATGCTAACTCGCAGATACAGGTATTAAATGAAGACTATAACCGTGGAAATGCAGATAGTACAAAGATCCCATCGGCCTTCAAACCTTTGTATGCCAGCGTAAATATAAAATTTGCACTGGCGGGTATAGACCCAAATGGGCATCCAACTAATGGTATTGAGCTGGTAATGACAAGCCAGTCATCATATGATATTACTTCTGCACACCCTGCCCTAAACGCCAAGCTTACAGACAGCGGAGGAGCCAGCAGCTGGGATTATACACGCTATGTAAATGTATGGGTCATTGCTCCGTCTCCTTCCGGTACTATCGGCCTTACCTGTCCACCCAGTTATTGTATAGGCAGTAGCCCTACATTTTATCTGTCCGAAATGGGGGTGATAATAAGCTATCACACTTTTGGCAGAAAGTTGCATCCGGGCGATTTCTTCCTTACAGACCAGGCACTGGGCCGTACGCTCACGCATGAGATGGGACACTATTTTGAGTTATTACACCCATGGGATTCTTCTGAAACCATTCAGGACACCCCACCCCAATGTTCATATATTTATGGCTGCCCGTCATTTCCTCATACAGATGCGTGTTCGCCCGTTTATCCGGGCATACAGTACATGAATTTTCTGGAGTATACCAATGACTCCTGCATGCAAATGTTTTCACACGATCAGGATAGCGTTATGTACGCAACTGTATCGCCAGGCGGTGAATCTTACAATTTAACCTTGCATCCTGAATTGTTATCTGTTCCCGGTAATGCAGTAACCACTAGCTCAGCATATCCTAATTTCTCTATCTATCCTAATCCTGCTAAAGACATTATAGAGATAGCATTTGATAGCGCACCTACAGACCTGCAAAACATATTGGTCCTGAATATGATGGGTCAGGTAGTCAAGCAGATACACACCTTCCCTCAATCAAAAAGTGTCATCAGCATCGATCTTTCAGGCATTTCTAAAGGCATTTATTTTGTTCAATGTCAGTTTGCAACCAGCAAAGACACCCGAAAAATAGTATTACAATAATGGTCAGTCCGTTAAGTTTATCAGCAATCCTTCAGCAATCTGGTTTAGATAAAGAGCTTCTTCTTATTGCAGAAAAGGTATCGAAGAGTGAGCGCATCACAGAAGCAGAATGTTTGGTTCTGTTCCGTAAAGGCGAAGTAGGTTTTCTCGGCGCATTAGCCAATCATATAGCGGAACAACTACATGGTGGCAAGGTGTATTTCAACCGCAACTTTCATATAGAGCCTACAAACGTATGTGTCTTCACCTGCAATTTTTGTTCCTATTCCCGCCAGTACAAGAATCGCGATGAGGGTTGGGAGTTGAGCATAGAGCAGATGATGGATATGGTGCATAAATACGATGGCCAGCCTGTTACAGAAGTGCATATAGTGGGTGGCGTACATCCCAAAATGAACCTTGAATTTTTCTGTGAGCTTATCCGTAAAATAAAAGCACACCGGCCCGACCTGCATATAAAAGGATTTACTGCTGTAGAACTCGACTACATGTTCCGTAAAGCAAAGCTGACCGTGTACGAAGGCCTTAAGAAACTGAACGATGCAGGCCTGCAATCAATGCCCGGTGGCGGCGCTGAAATATTTCATCCAGAGGTACGTAATGAAATTTGCGCAGATAAGGTGGATGGCGATGGCTGGCTGCTGATACACGAAACGGCACACACCCTGGGCATGCATACCAATGCTACAATGCTGTATGGCCATATAGAAAAGTATGAGCACCGTGTAGACCATATGAGTCGTCTTCGTTCACTACAGGATAAAACCGGCGGGTTCAATTGCTTTATTCCACTGAAGTTCCGCAACAAGGATAACGACATGTCGCATATAGCGGAATCAACAATTATTGAGGATCTGCGGCTTTATGCAATAGCACGCATATTCATGGATAACTTCCGCAACCTGAAGGCATACTGGCCTATGCTAGGCAGGCAGACTGCGCAACTTACATTATCATTCGGTGTCAATGACCTGGATGGCACTATAGATGATACTACTAAGATCTACTCAATGGCAGGCTCTGAAGAGCAGGTACCATCTATGAGCACCGAAACCCTGTGCGACCTGATAAGCGCAGTAGGCCGTATACCCGTAGAGCGCGATACCCTCTACAACGAGATCAAAGTGTATGAAGAAGAAGTTGCTTAGTTACTCACCAATGCTTTCTTATTGAAGACAGCGATGAGCAGGAGGCAAAATGCCAATGCCTCTGCTATGCAATTCCAGTACACGTACCGGAAATCAGTATCCGTCTGGAAGATGAAGAACTGCGGCAGCAAATACAGCAGGCTGGATGATACCAGCACCACGTAAGCAAACCGTAAAAACACATCCTTCACTAAAGGGATAGCACCTAATAGCACAATACCCAGCAATAGCCAGAACCACGGCCTCATATACACCATTCCCCCTTGCGAATGGATATAGGAGAGCACCTTATCCGACCACACGTTCTTATGGTACACAAAGCCATACGGATTAGGGTCTATGCGCGGGTACCAGTAAACGAATGGCGAACCGTTCCGCACTCTTAAGAAATAAAGAAACCCAATGTACCGGTTATGTAAGTAAACAAATGGATGCGCGCTTATACATTTCAGCCAGCTATTCCTTAGTTCTTTTATGGTCTGCTCGTTTGTGGCAAATATTTCCTCTCCATTATTCGTGTACGCTAGTGTATCAAAGGTAATGGGTGAATACCTGGTCCTGAGCCGCGCTGTGTCTGTACCCTTTGCATACATGCTTGCCGGATAATAGGCATCGCCTGTCTCGTGATATACGCCTGTTATATCCTGCAGGTATATCGTAAATTCTGGGTACTCTTTTTCTGCGTGGACGATTTTTTTGTTGAAGGGAAATTGCAATGAATACAATCCCGCTGTTAAGGCAACAAACACGAACAGGCGCAGGTGCAGTTTATTTCTTACCAACAGATAACTGAAAAAATACAATAAGGGGAGTACTGCCGGCAAAGCATTCTGGCGCAGCCATATGGCATAGGTAATAAGGATAATACAAAGAAGACCTTTTACTACAGATAATCTTGCATCTATAAAATGGACACGGAACAGTATGGCGAATACCAGAAGACAGGCAAATGCCATTTGCACATCTTTAATAATGTAGCCTGCATAGTTCTGTACAAAGGGCGACAACACAAACAGCAGTACCAGCAGCCGCCACAAAAAACTCCTGAATGTGCTGAGCAACTGGTAGCAACTGCACCAGAGCATTGCCTGCTGTAGCAGCATCATCATCAATGGCCCTTTGTACACCTTATTGAGTACACGCCACACGGCAGCCATTATTGGTGGGTGCCAGTCGCCATAGTGGTTGGTTGTAGCCTGGGTGTACTGGTCAAAGCTATCGGGAGACATGAAGCCGGGATAGTAAGCGATGACAGATAAAATAAATCCAGCAATGCATATCGCAAGAGGCCATTTATTATCTCCGGATTTTTGAGAGAAAAGAGTCATCGCTCCATTTGCTTACTCCTCTACAAAATTAAGGTCCTTATCAAATGTTTCTTCTGTAAAGAATATAGCAGCGGTGCTTATGGCCATTACCACAACACCGGTAATAGCTGCGGCATTGATGTAGCCATAGCCGGGCTTCAGGGAATTGAACAGTATAATTACCAGCGGCAGTGAACCGCGTACCATATTGGGTACCGTAGTAGCAGCAGTAGCCCTTAGGTTGGTGCCAAAATGCTCTGCGGCCATAGTTATGAATATAGCCCAGAAGCCTGTACCAAAACCCATGAGCATGCAAATACCGTACATGCCATTTGCAGTACCATTATACTGCCGGAAGTACAGTACCAGCGATACAATGGTAATGGCGTAGTATATATACAACGCCTTCTTACGGCTGCGCAATGCCTGGCTTATTAAGCCGATCAGCAGGTCTCCGATAGATATGGCTACATAGGCAAGCATCACCGCCTTACCCGAATCTATTGGTTCTTTTATACCAAACTGCTCCCCGAATTCTTTAGAGAAAGTGATGAGGATGCCGATCACATACCACGTTGGCAAACCGATAAGTATGCTGAGCATATATTTTCTGAACCGCCTGCCATTGGTAAAGAACATGGAGAAATCGCCACGCTTCACTTTGGTTTGCTTCACATCCTGGAACATGCCGGATTCAAATACACTGATCCTTAATAACAGCAGCAATAAGCCTAAACCACCGCCTATAAAGTAACAGATACGCCAATCGAATGCCTGCTTTATAAAAAAAGCCAGTATAGCGCCCGTAAGGCCTATACCCGCTACTATAGAGGTAGCAATACCTCGCTTTTCTTTTGGTATCAGTTCGCTTACCAGCGTAATGCCAGCTCCTAGTTCGCCCGCCAGGCCTATACCTGCTACAAAGCGGCACATACTGTATTGGTGTACCGACTGCACCAGCCCGTTGGCAATATTGGCCAGTGAATAAAGGATAATGGAACCAAATAGCACACTCAGCCTGCCCTTCTTATCGCCCAGCATACCCCATACAATGCCGCCCAGCAGCAATCCAAACATCTGGAAGCTGATGATGGCCTTGCCATCAGTATCTATTGCCAGCTTGCTCAGCCCCAATGATTTAAGGCTGTCTACGCGTATTATGCTAAAAAGAAGCAGGTCATATATATCTACAAAATACCCCAATGAGGCTACCAGCACCGGGATGCTAAGCAGTGCTACTGTCTTTTGTTTTTGGTCCATAAATATCAGCTAACAGGTGGTGCAGGATCTTTTCTGTGGACGAACATTTTAAACAGTACCGGTCCGGTGGTAACTATAATTAAGCCGATCACTATTTTTTCAAAGTTGTGCTTCACCCATTCATTCTCCCCTAAGAAGTACCCAGATAACGTCATGGTGGTTACCCAGGCCACACAGCCTATAATATTATACAGGATGAACTTCTTTTTTTCCATATCCACCATGCCTGCCACTATAGGGGCAAATGTGCGGACAATGGGCAGGAAACGAGCCAGGATAATAGCGCTGCCACCCCGCTTCTGGTAGAAATTGTGTGCCTGCACCACATGTTTTTTCTTGAAAAAGAAAGAGTCCTCCCGCTTTAGCAATAACGGCCCTGTTTTTCTCCCGAACCAATACCCTACCATGTTGCCGATTATACCCGCTATGCTTATCAATGCTATCCAGTAAACCAGGTTGGCTATATTATTGGTAAACGGGCTGTGAGAATTTGCGATCATCAACCCGGTTACAAAAAGCAACGAATCGCCCGGCAGGAAAAAGCCAACAAAAAGACCAGTCTCCGCAAATATGATAAAAGCAACTAGATAAAGGCCGCCGTACAGGGTAACCAATGCTGCCAGCTTTTCGGCATTCATCAGTTCCTTTATCAGCTCTACAAGATTGTGCATGGTGTATATTAAAAGGGAAAATTATAAAAAAACCCGCACATCAGGCTTAACACACTGAAAATTATTCATTTATCAATGATCCTTTGCATCTGGCTTCCCGCTTTCCCACTTACTTACTACTGCGGTGGCTATGCTGTTGCCCACCACATTTGTTGCTGCCCTGCCCATGTCCATTATCGGGTCTATACCCAGCAATAGCGCCATACCTGCCTCCGGCAACTTGAAGGTAGCCAGAGTACCTGCCACTACTACCAGGCTGGCACGCGGCACACCGGCTACACCTTTACTGGTTAGCAGCAAGGTAAGCAGCATGCTCACCTGCGTACCTGTATCCATGTGTATGCCATAGCACTGCGCTACGAACAGCGCGGCAAATGTCATATACATCATAGACCCATCCAGGTTAAAGGAATAGCCTAGTGGCAGTACAAAGCTGACTATGCGGTTAGGGCACCCTGCCCTCTCCAGCTCCTCCATTGTTTTTGGGAAGGCCGCCTCGCTGCTGCTGGTACTGAATGCTACAAGTGTCGGGTCCTTGATGCGCCTAAGCAATATAAAGATGTGCCTTCCGGTAAACAGCAGCCCCGCAAGCACCAGCACCAATAAAAGTAATAGAAGCCCAAGATAAAACTCCCCTATAAACCGTGAATAGGTAGCCAGTATGCCTATGCCCTGCTTGGCTATCACCGCCGCCATGGCACCGAATACCGCAATCGGCGCAAAGTTCATGATGTAGTTGGTTACCTTAAGAATGATGTGCGCCACGGTATCCAGCGCATTGAGTAAATTATGTGCCTTTTCTTTAAGTGCCGCCGCAGCAATACCAAAAAATATAGAGAAGACCACTACCTGCAATATCTCATTACGGGCCATAGCATCTATAATACTGGTTGGAAATATATGGCTTATAAAATCTTTGATCGTTTGCGGTGGAGTAGCTATCAGGCCAGCGTTATCCGCGGGATGGGGCAAATGCATACCAGCCCCGGGCTGGAAATAATTAACCAGGAACATGCCCAGCAATAAGCTGGTCAATGACGCACACAGGAACCAAAGCAGCGTTTTACCACCTATACGTCCTATCACCTTCACATCGCCCAGGCGTGCTATACCGGTAACCAGTGTGCTGAATACCAGCGGCGCAATGATCATTTTTATAAGCCGCAGAAAAATATCAGCAAGCATGGAAAAAGGTTCCAGCCGGGCATCACGCGTTTTTATAGCATTATCTATCAGGTGCTGGTTAGCCCCTGTACTGATAACCATATTTTCGGCTCCAACATAATGGTCATGGAGCCATAGCCCGAGCAGCACACCCCCGGCTAACCCTGCCAGTATAGCAATGGTTAATTTATTATTCCTCTTTGTGGGTATTGTTTCGGCGTGCATATGCCTGCAAAGTAATACTTAGCTGCCTGCATAGCAAAGGCGTTCGCTAACCGATGTATTTCCCTGTAGCCCTCCGGTATGTATGCAAAGTATATGTGCATCAGGTGAAAAATAATTTTCTGCTACCATGGCGTGTAACCCAACCATCATTTTACCGGTGTAGATAATATCAAGAGGTATCTTATTTATACCGTAAAAGTCATTCATGAATGTTATTAGTTCGTCGCCATGTTTTCCAAATCCCCCAAGGTGCCATCTGTCCGTTATATGCCAGTTGGCCTTATGTATAAATGGCCTTAATGCTTCATTCAGGTAATCCCCTCCTTTCAGCGGGGCAAAGCCAATTATCTCCTGAGCTTCCGGCAATGCGTTCCGGATACCTGCAAGTGTAGTTCCGGTACCTACCGGCAGGCAGATGTGTGTATAACAGGCTGGTATGTGTTGCGCTATTTCTCCCGCACCCATTCTCCCCTCTTCGTTGGCGCCGCCTTCCGGTATTATAATATGGTCAGCATATTGGGCTGATAGCGCTATCAGCCATTCCTCATCCGTTTTATGCCTGTACTCCTGTATGGTTATATACTTTAGTTGCATTCCATACGCCACACACTTTAGTAAAGTATCTGTAGGCTGATGCTGGTGATGCAGGCCCCGTACTATGCCAACAGAAGATAAATTATTTTCACGGGCAGCTGCGGCTGTAGCTACCAGGTGATTGGAATAAGCCCCTCCAAATGTAAGTACCCCTTTACTTCCTTCCTTCAGTGCATGGGCTATATTAAGCTTTAGCTTGAACCATTTGTTGCCGGAGATAATTGGGTGTATCGCATCCAGGCGCAGCATATCTATACCTGCTACCCTGTTATTATACCACCCGGGAGAAAGAGGCTGTACAATGCAGGCACCCTCATTAATTATATCCATACTCACGCAGGTAATTATCATTATCGCGCCACTTGGGCCGTACTTTAATGAATAGTTCCAGGTGTACTTTGCGCTGCAGAAATTCTTCAATGTTCTTACGGGCGTTGATACCAAGTTGTTTTATCATGCTGCCGCCCTTGCCCAGCAGTATGCCCTTCTGTGTTTCGCGGGTTACTATTATTTCTGCTTTTATTACATCCAGCTTTTCTTTCTCCTCAAACGACTGTACTATCACCGCTGCATGGTACGGTATCTCCTCATGATATAAATGGTATATCTGCTCCCTTATCAGCTCACTTACAAAAAAACGGACAGGCCTGTCCGACATTGAATCATCAGGATAATATGGTGGGGCCTCCGGTAACGATCTTAATATGGCCGGCACTATCTTATCGATATTTGTTTTCTTCTGGGCCGATACCGCCATTACATCCCACCCCGGAAAGGCATCGTTGTATTTTTTAATGATCGGCTCTATTTCCTTTTTATCCTTTACAAGGTCTGCCTTATTAAGCAGCAGCAGGCAGGGCACTTTCAATTTCATTCCGTTCACTATCCCCTGCAGTTCCTCTATCGGGGTTGTAATATCATGCACCAGTATGGCTATATCTGCATCTTCCAGTGCGCTCTTTACGTGCTGCATCATTTTCTGGTGCAGCTTGTATTGCGGGTCTATGATGCCCGGCGTATCAGAGAATACTATCTGGTAAGCTGCTTCTGTGAGGATGCCCATTATACGGTGGCGGGTGGTCTGCACCTTGGGCGAGGTGATGACAAGGTTCTCCCCCAGCAATGCATTCAGCAAGGTAGATTTACCCGCATTGGGCTGACCAAAAATATTTACGAATCCTGATTGATGTTTATCTGGCATGCAAGTGGTAAAATTAGCAAGGTGAAGTTGATTTGAATCATTTGCTTCAAATTATTCTGATAAGGTTTGTTTGTTACCACGTTAAACACTATCTTTGCACCCACAGCGCGAGGTAGAGCAGCGGTAGCTCGTCGGGCTCATAACCCGAAGGTCATAGGTTCGATCCCTGTCCTCGCTACACCGCAAAGAAAGGCAATCATTTTGGTTGCCTTTCTTAATTTTACACAACGGAGACACCTTTGACTATTTTCGGAATGTGCATGACAGCCTTTAGAAAAATAACCTGGGAATCATCATGATTTTATGCAACTGTAATAGATACAATAGCGAAACTCTTAGCTTTTCATAGTGTGACCCATATAACCGAAACGCATATACCAGTTTATTCTCTCGAGCAGTCGAGCAGAGAAGGCAGTAAACTATTTGAGATAGTTGAAAGTGGGAAGGGATTAACCCAACATCAGAAAGAGCTTTTTTTTATACCTCACAGGCTAAACTTTTACAAACTGGTATTTGTGAAGCAAGGTAGTAACAGGCATTGGGTAGATATGGTGCCCTATGCCTTAAAACCAAATACGCTTAATTTTACCGCACCACAGCAAATGCTTCTGAAAGAGGAGGGAACTGCTATTGAAGGTATATTTATTTGTTTTACCGACGAGTTTCTAGGCCTGGACGAGAACAGGATGTTGAAACAACTACCTGTGATCCAGAATCCATACAATGGCCACGAACTAGCTTTGTCGGCGGAAGATATTGTGTTCGTCAACGACATCATCACGAAGCTACTGGCAGAATACCGCACCAAAGCAGGCTGGCACAATAGTATGCTGCTGTCATATCTGCGCATATTGTTAATCTATACAAGCAGACTATATACAGCGCAATTTACCAATGATGCCGGACTTGCAGACCGTGATCTGTTGAAAAAATTTAAAGCCTTAGTCACAGAAAATTTTACTGACTACCATGATGTAGTCACTTATGCCGGAATGCTCCACCTATCAGCAGGGCATTTTAGCGAGCTGATTAAAGAACAAAGCGGCAAAACTGCTATTGAGCATATACATGACCGCCTGCTGCTGGAAGCAAAGCGCATGCTTTTTCACACCAATAACTCAATAAAAGAAATTGCTTTTGAGTTGGGCTTTCAAGATGCATCTTATTTTAACCGTTTTTTCAAACGCCTTACTTCTGATACTCCACTGGTTTACCGCAACACCATCCGCGAAATGTACCGTTGATTCCTGCTTCAGTGCAATGTTGTAACAATAAGCACCATTTACCTTTGTGCTGTGCCAATAAAGGCACTAACAAAATAAAGTATGAAAAAAGCATTGATCACCGGGGCCAATAAAAGTATTGGTTTCGAAACCGCCCGCCAACTACTGCAAAAGGGCTATTACATTTATTTAGGCAGCCGCGATTTAGAGAATGGCAGGCAAGCTGTAGAAAAGCTTAAAGCCGAAGGTTTGACTGAAGTGGAAGCCATCTGTATAGATGTAAGCAATTCGGAGTCGGTAAAAGCCGCGCGTGCTGAAATGGACAGAAAAACCGATGTGCTGGATGTATTGATCAACAACGCTGGTGTCAGCGGTGCTGTTTTTAGTAATGGTCAACCACAAACAGCAACCGGCACCGACATATCCGTTTTTGAGAAGGTGTTTCAGATAAATGTGTTTGGTGTGGCCAGGGTTACTCAGGCTTTTATAGATCTGTTGAAAAAGTCGCCCGAACCGCGCATCGTAAATGTAAGTTCCGGCCTGGGGTCGCTTACCAGTGCCAGCGACCCAACATCGAAGTATTATAATTATAAATTTGCCGTGTACCAACCCTCAAAAGCTGCACTCAATATGTACACCATTTCGCTGGCTTACGAACTGCGCGATACACCATTTAAAGTAAACGCTGTTGATCCCGGCTTTACCGCCACCGATTTTAATCAACACCGCGGCACAGGCACCGTTGAGCAAGCCGGTGCACGAATAGCGAAATATGCCCTGATTGATGCCAATGGTCCAACAGGAAAATTTTTCAGCGAAGAATTTAACCCGGCAACCGGAGAGGTCGCCTGGTAGGTTCACATTTACAACAATATAGCGGTTAACGATGCATAGCTAACTGTATACGACCCAACACGAGTATTGAGTCCTGTTACCATAAAAGCCAATCATTTATTTGATCGGCTTTTTTTGTCATTCTACGGCGGTAGCTCGTCGGGCTCATAACCCGAAGGTCATAGGTTCGATCTGCCCCCGATACACATTTGATAGTCAAATTATTATATGTTTCTATTTTATTTAATGTAAAATCTTACAATACTGTTAATAATAGCTGTCCTATTTGGAGTTATAGTTTAGAATATTACTTTTGCACTCAATCCGACTTACTTGCTGATGAGATCATTTACTAAAGGCATAGCCCTGTTCTGCTTTGCCGCATCAACATTTTTTGCCGGCCATTCTATGGCCCAGCAGCATGCTGTGCCAAATGCCACCCAACATATTAAGACCGAAAGCCCGCACTTCATCAATGATATCAGCCTTGGCAGCAATACCAACAATATCAAAATGAAGGTGGCTGAAAACAATACTACTAAAAATAAGGACGAAAAAACAAAGCAGGCCGAGCAGCCGGTATTGAATATCATCCAGAATAAATATGCTTTCCTGCTGGGCGTACTGCCACAGGCCATTACCAACTTTTCGCTTTATAATTTTATAGAAGACTGGTATGGCGTGCATTACAGGCTGGGCGGTGGCGATAAATCCGGTATCGATTGTTCCGCGTTTGTACAGCGCATGTACGAGCAGGTATTTTGCACCAACATGGTACGCACAGCAATAGAGCAGTTCATGAGCAGCGATAACATTGTAAAGAAAACACAGACCACAGAAAAGCTGAAGGAAGGTGATCTGGTCTTTTTCCGCATACACAGCAAACGCATCACCCATGTAGGCATCTACCTGATGAATAACTATTTCATCCATGCATCCAGCAGCAATGGGGTTATGATCAGTAATCTTAACGATAAATACTGGCACAAATACTACGCCGGTGCAGGCCAGGTGAACAAGGGATAATAGTGTTTACCGCTGTATACTAAATTTCAGTTCTTCCTGTTGGCTGTTCGATATTACTCTTAACAGATAAATGCCGTCCGGCAGATTCTTTGTATCAATAGTTTTATTCACCTGGTTATTTCTTACCACCGTATTTTCTTCAAATACACGCTGCCCTACGCTATTGAATACCTGCAATCTTGCAGCCGCTTCGTTAGCCACATTCCACTTACCTTTTATAGTAAACGTACCGGTATTAGGATTGGGGTAAATGGTTAGACCTCCGGAAATTTCTTCTGTTTCGGTAATATCAAGCGGATTAGTTTCACTATAAGCAGTATCTGGTATCGCGCATTTATTATTAGCATGTATCGCCACGCTGATTTTATCGTGCTTCATTAAATATTTTGTTATGTACCCATTACTTGTGGCGCCAAGGATGATAATGCCATTCTTTTTCCACTGATATGATACATTTTTCCCGGCATTTACGGGATGTGCCTGAAAGACAACATTAAACCCCGGCACAAAACGTTCAGGAATTTGTGTGATATAAACTGTGGGGTGCAAAATTGAATCTATCTCCACGTTTAAAGTGAGGGCCGCCAATAAGCAATTATTAATACTAGTTACATGAGCTGTATATGATCCCACCTTGGGATGAGGTATCCGAATGTTATACAGAGAATCAATAAGAGTAGAATCAGGCGCTATCCAGTAATATCTGAAGAGATGAAAAGGATCATCTACTGAAGCAAATAAACTATCGCCCATGCATACAGGAGTATCTGCAATTAGTGCCGGTACGAGTGGTGCTCCATAATAGATACTATCTTTTCTCGTACAACCATTTTTGGAAGTAGCTGTATACACATACCATATCTGTTTCGTTGTGCCGGTCAACTGTAGGGTATCGCTGCTTATTGTATGGTATTTGTCTATCCACATCCACTGGCTTTCAGTATTACTGTCTGCGGTAACATTGGCAACTATAAGGCTGGTACCACTGCATAAACTTGTGAGCGCTACCAGATGTGGTTTAGGTGGACCCTGAGCAATGTTAACACCATTGGGCTTTGACAAACAACCTCCAAGAACCGCACGAGACCAATACATTCCTGGGATTTCACCTGGTATTGTTACAGAATTGCCCGATGTATCATAAAACCCTGCCGGACCAGTCCAAAGATAAGTAACACCGGATGTTGTATCGGTAGCTAAAAACCGGAGGGTATCAGTTGTACAATTACTATTGATTGTAAGCTTGGTCATGGACGGTGTATTATGTACTGATACAACAACACTATCATACTTAGAAGGGCACCCACTAGCTGAAATGGCAAGATGATACGTTCCGGACATAGCCTTTGTAACCGGTGTAACGCTAAGCTTGCTACCTCCACTGACTGTAACAGTACCTGTCCATGTATAGGTAGCACCAGTAGTGGCATTTGCAGAGAACCGCATAGTATCCTTATCACATACAGGACTGTTTACCTTAGCTGCTGCGTCAGCTATAGAATCAATAATCGCTATATCGTACCCATCGCCTGTGCCAACAAATGCAGGTGCTGTAGCTACTACTCTTATTCTATAATGACGGCCATTGCGAACGGTTGTTGGAATACTGCAAGAGATACTCCCCGACTGCCGCGCAGTAAGCATACCGATGATTACGGCGGAATCAAAATGGCCGAGAGAGTCGGATAACTGGGCTTTAAAAACATTTCCACTAGCAAATACCTTGTCGCATGAGTAAGGAAGCGTAAAGGAAGCACCCCTACAAAATGCGGTATCTGCATATGGCTGATTAATTACCAGACTAGTATCATCACTAAATTTATAAACATATATATCAGTGAGACCTCTGTTAAGGGTCTGATAAGCGCCAGTAGTTGCATCACCACTTGAATCCACAGTAGCTCCGGCGACATAGGCGTTGTTGCTACCATCGCATACTACATTGCCCATTTCTTCTGGTATCTCGCTACTGGACGCTGCATCCTGTATATAAAGGTTTCTTGCCAAATAAGTCCCCCAAAGCTTTTGGCCATTTGGAGTAAACTTTACAAGGTATGTATTCAGGAATTCAAAATAATTTACACGCTGGAAAGTAGGTTTATAACCTGTAGATGTGGTAATATTTGAACTGTAGGAAGTAATACCACAGCTATAAATATAGCCCGATGTGTCGCATGCAATACTGGTCCCTTGCGATGCGGCTGGCGACAGGAGTCGATTTATTGTATCGCCTAAATAACTGCTCCATGATATCTTACCTGATGTATCCATTTTAGCTAAAAAAATACTGCTGGCAGGTGTAGGTTGAAAAGTACCTATAGTACCAAATACTGCCTCCGCAGTTTGGCCGGTGACATACATACTGTCTTTATAAATAGCAATACCAGCTATTGTAGTGTTACTTGTTCCATAACACCTTCCCCATTTCTTTTTGCCGGAACTGTCCATCTTTATGACAAAGCCTACCTGACCTGACATCCGATAGCGACCAGTATCTACTATTCCACTATCGCTTGTGGTAACACCAACAACGTAGA
Organism: Taibaiella sp.; assembly: GCA_013815385.1. Classification (GTDB taxonomy): domain Bacteria; phylum Bacteroidota; class Bacteroidia; order Chitinophagales; family Chitinophagaceae; genus JACDGL01. The sequence goes on from JACDGL010000007.1 coordinate 119,884, forward strand.
AGTTAGCAGAGTTGTCATAGAGGATTTGTGTGCCGTACGCATCGTTGTTACCACTTATTGTGTCCTTCCATTTTAAGGTACCTGAAGAGTCGAATTGCTGTACGAGTATGCTTGTCTTATAAGTGATATAGGCACCCGTAGCAAGGTATGTACAAAGAGTTAATTTACCAGGTGAAGCCACACAAGTTGAGTTACCACTACCAATAGTATATGTTCCCCATTTCAGATGTCCGGCCGTATCAAATCTGGCAAGAAACCCATTTGTTGGTGTACTGATAGCGGCTCCGGCAGTAGCTATACCTGTATCACTTGCTGTAGTACCCGTTACATATACTTCTCCATTACTTCCAAGCGCTATGTCTTTTGCCCACTCGTAGGTTGCACCGCCATAGTAGGTAGCCCACAATCTGTTGCCATTGGCGTCAAACTTAGCAATAAATGCATTTCCCGAAAAAGAATACGAACCGCCCGTGTGGCCTAGAAATGGACTACTTAAAACAGTTTTGTAAGCACCGGTTGTTGCAATAAAAGATGAACTACCTGTCGTGCCGCACATATATAAATTGCCTGCAGCATCGCACCGTATGTTTCCAATATGCTCTTCAGAACTACCACCAAAATAAGTGGCCCAACTGATCTTAGGATCTATAACGAGTGTGCCGCTATGTTTGCCTGCATAGTAACTAAGGATGCCATTGTTTAGCGTAAATGCACCTTTAACAGGCGTATGTCTTTCTATACTATACATAACAGGAGCATTTTCCTTTATTATGCCAAAATCTCCCCTTACTATAAGATTTCCGCTTTGTAAGTTCATCCTTTTTGCTCCCTTATATTCCAGCCTGATATTTTTTATATTACCTCCTGGCCGTATTATAAAATCATATTCTAGTTGCTGCCCCTTTATATATATTACCCAATCAATATTGGGATATACGTCTTTGTATATTATTCTGCTAAAAGATGCTGCGGTAACACTACAGCCATCCTGCTGTATATAGTTCTCATGATATAATTGTGGGGCCTCTGCCGTTATCACACACCTGTCATCGGCGTCAATCAGAACAACATCCAACCGATGCTCAATAAATTGGTTGTTTTTTTTATCAGGGAATTGGTAGTGGATCCCATTAGGTGTTAAATAAATACTTGCCCTGTCAGAGGTTACATAATACGCTACATCTTTGCGCAAGCGCCCATTCTGATCTTGTACCTGGCCTCTATTTTCGATAAATACCGGTGCGGATTTAGAAGACACTTTTTGGGAAGTTGTCCTACAAAATGTATTTAAGATACATACAACCAGCACTAGTGTAAGCAGGGTTCTCTTCATAAAGGGTAATCTCCCATAAAAGACCAATATAATACATCAATGGTTGGGTAGGAAATTATAACCTTATAAATTCTATCTCTTCCTGCTCGCCAAACGCGGCACGTACACGCTCCGCATGGGTATCGGTAAGCAGCACCTGCCCAAAGCCGGTACCTCTTATTATGCGCAACAGGGCTTCCATGCGTTGCTGGTCCAGCTTTTCAAATATATCATCCAGCAGCAGTATAGGCAGGTGCTTTTGCTCTATGCTCAGGTAGGTGTACTGGGCAAGCTTTAGCGCAAACAGGAAACTCTTCTTCTGCCCTTGTGAGGCAAAGCTCTTAAGGCTGCTTTCATTCAGCTCAAAATCCCAGTCGTCTTTGTGTATTCCCCTTAGCGTGCGTTGCAGGCGCAGGTCGTGTTGCAGATTTTCCTCCAGCCATTGGGCCATTGGTTTCTTCGCCATATCCGTTTCATAGGTAACAGCTATTACTTCCTTTCCGCCAGATAGCTGGTGATAGAAGTCTGACAATAGCGGTAGGAAGCGGGCTATAAAAATGCTTCGCTGCTCATATATATAGGTTCCATCCCCGGCCAGTTGTGCATTGTAATACTCCAGTTCTGTATAGTCTCCTGATGGGTTTATTGATTGTAATTTCAGCCACGCATTGCGCTGTAGTAACACCCGCTGGTAATGCATTAGTCTTTCCAGGTACTCGCGGTCGGTCTGGCTCAGTATGCTGTCTACCCATTTTCTGCGTAGCTCGCTGCCCTCATTTATCAGTTCCATATCATCAGGCGCTATTATTACTGCCGCGTACTTGCCTATATGGTCGGTAAATTTTTCGTACAGGGTACCGTTGGTAAAAAGTTCCTTTTTCCCTTGCTTCCACTTACAGCTTATCAATTCATCCCGCCCTTCATGGGTAAACAGGCCTTCTACCCTAAAGCCATCCATACCCATCTGTACGCTGTTTTGCTGGTAAGCGCTAAAGTAGCTTTTGCTATAGCACAGGTAATACACCGCATCCAGCAGGTTAGTTTTGCCACTACCGTTGGGCCCTGTAATGCAGGTAACAGGGGCTGTAAAACTGAACGTTCCCGAAGAATAGTTGCGAAATTGTACTAATGTTATGTTTTTTATCGTATTCAAACGGAAGAACGAGCGAAAGTTTTTATATTTTCGCACAAATTTAGATAAATCGTGCCTACACCTTTCGGTAAAGAAACATATTTATATTGGTATGAGATCATGCTTTTGCTTCGCAAGTTTGAAGAAAAGGCAGGGCAGCTTTATGGAATGCAGAAGATACGTGGTTTTTGCCACCTCTATATAGGCCAGGAAGCTATTGCAGCAGGTATGATGACAGCTATACGCGATGATGATAATGTCATTACCGCTTACCGAGATCATGGACTGGCTATAGCCAAGGGTATAACTGCAAACGCCTGCATGGCCGAATTATATGGCAAAGCTACCGGTTGCAGCAAGGGCAAGGGGGGCAGTATGCACTTTTTCTCTAAGGAAAAACGTTTTTTTGGCGGACATGGTATCGTAGGTGGCCAGATAGGTTTAGGTGCAGGTATTGCCTTTGCAGAGCAGTACCAGAATACCGACCGTGCTACCATTTGCTACTTTGGCGATGGCGCTGCCCGCCAGGGTATGCTGCACGAGGTGTTCAATATGGCCGTATTGTGGCAGTTGCCCATAGTGTTCATTTGTGAAAATAACCACTATGCAATGGGTACGTCGGTAGAGCGCACCAGCAAGGTATTGGATATATACCGCCTTGCAGATGCCTATGATATGCCTGGCGATAGTGTAGATGGCATGAGCTGTGAAGAGGTACATAAAGGCATAGACCGTGCCGTGCGCCGCGCGCGCGAAAAGGGCGGCCCAACCTTCCTGGAGATAAAGACTTACCGCTACCGTGGCCACTCTATGAGCGATCCTGCTAAATATCGCACTAAGGAAGAATTGGAAGAATACAAGGAAAAAGACCCTATTAACCAGGTGCTTAAAATGATTCTGGATAGCAAATGGGCCACGCAGGAGGATATAGACCTGATAAACGAAAAAGTGAAAACAGAGGTAGAGGAATCTGTAAAGTTTGCAGAAGAAAGCCCACTACCCGATGACAGCGAATTATACAAAGACATATACACAGACGAGAACTATCCTTATATTACAGACTAATTTTTTCTATCTTACTTAACACACAGTAGTAATTTAATATTTATTTTAAACATGGCTAATTCAGCAAGAACAAAACCCGGTGAAGAAAGAATAACACCGGAAGTGAACCCTCTCAACACACTACAGGATAGGTACGAAGCGAATAAAAAACAGATCAACACCATTGTTACAGTGGTGCTGGTGGTAGTTTTAGGCTATCTCGCTTATAGCAGGCTTTACAAGGCGCCGCAGGAAGAAAAAGCTGCTACAGCAATATCTTACCCACAGCGCTATATGCAGTACGATTCACTGAACAGGGCGCTTAATGGCGATGGCCAGCATTCAGGTTTTCTGAAAATAGCTAAGAAATATGATGGTACCAAGGCTGCTAACCTTTGCCACTACTATGCCGGTGTCTGCTATATGCACATGGGCGATTTTAATAATGCCATCAAGCAATTGAAGGAATTTGATGGTAAAGGTACCTTGGTACAGACCGCTGCCAACGGGCTGCTTGGCGATGCTTACATGGAAAGCAACAATACAAAACAAGGTATTGAGTATTACAAAAAGGCTTCTGAAGATCGGGACAATTCCCTGCTTACACCTACCTATCTGTATCGTGTCGGCGTAGCTTATGAGTTAAGCGGCAATACAGAAGAAGCAAAGAAAGCCTACAAACGTATAAAGACGGAATATCCTCAAAGCTATGAGGCACGTGATATTGATAAATATCTTGCACGCCTCGGCGAACTGGAATAAATATTTAAGGGTAGTTGTTATCTTCCCATAGCATACATATATCAGATCCCCTTTTTACCTTTGGGCAAAAGGGGATTTTTTAATTCTATATGGCACAATCACAGCACAGCACTTCGTTGTTAGATACAAAGCATCTTACCAGCCTTACACTGCCTCGCTTAGCCATTGTATATACCGAATGGAATGACCGGATAGTACGCGAGCTTGTAAATGGCTGCGAATCTGTTGTGCACGGCTTCAATGGCAGGTTTGTAGATAAAGTGGCAGTGCCGGGTTGCTTTGAATTACCCTTTGGTTGCAAGCAGTTATGGGATCACTATCAAAAGACGGAAGAATATCCTGAGGCTATCATTGCCTTTGGCGCAGTGATAAAGGGCGGCACCCCGCACTTTGACTATGTATGCAAGGCAGTAACAGAAGGTATTGTACAGCTCAATCTTATGTTACCTGTGCCGGTAATATTTGGTGTGCTCACGCTTGATAATGAAGAACAGGCCTGGGAGCGTCTTGGTGGTGCTCACGGGCATAAAGGAGAAGAAGCGGCTATCAGTGCGTTAAAAATGATATTTAATAGCCGCAAACTAAAAGACGGTTCCTAGGTATCCGGTTCTTAACAACTGATTTATAATTCTTTTGGCTTTTGAATTTTTACTTTTGAATTTCTAATGAACGTACAGCTTTTCATTCCTTGTTTTGTAGACCAGCTATATCCGGAAACGGGTATGAATATGGTGAAGATCCTTGAGAAATTAGGATGCAATGTCACTTACAACCAGAAACAAACCTGCTGCGGCCAGCCGGCCTTCAATGCAGGGTATTGGGAAGAAGCGAAATCTGTAGCTGATAAATTCCTTAACGATTTTGATAACGAAGGGTATATAGTAGGCCCCAGTGGCTCCTGTACAGGGTATGTACGCAATTATTACGAACGCATGTTCGATAACAGCGCGGAGCATAACCTTAGTAATAAGGTGCGTGGAAAAATGTTTGAGTTCACAGAGTTTCTTACAGAGGTCTTAAAGGTACAGGACCTTGGTGCCCGCCTTGATGGGAAGGCCACCTATCACGATGCCTGTGGCGCCCTGCGCGAATGTGGTATTAAACAAGGACCGCGCACTCTGCTACAGCATGTAAAGGGCCTCGAAATGGTAGAAATGAAAGAATGTGAAACTTGCTGCGGGTTTGGCGGCACATTTGCCGTAAAGTATGAGCCTATATCTATCGGTATGGCACAGACAAAGGTGCAGAGTGCATTAGATACCGGCGCTAAGTATATGATATCTACAGACGTTTCCTGTATGATGCACATACAGGGTTATATTGATAAGAACAACCTTCCTATGCAAACCCTGCATATTGCAGATGTATTGGCCAGTGGCTGGTAATAGTAACTTATAAATATTTCTTTACGATTATCGCCGGTTGCTTTACGGTCTGCATCCAGTTGCGCGCCATATTTTCCAGTTGTGCTATAGCATCATCCCCGCCCAGGTCATGGCAATTGTTCAGTTCCATATCCCTTGCCAGCAGCTTTACTATTTCCTTTGCTTTTCTACTCTCCCCTGCTACATACATATCATTCGTATGCGCTCCTGCGTCAAAAAGTGGATGGTGGTAACCTGTATTATTGTAGCATTTCACTACGTGCATAGAGCCGGTTATAGCTTTTATGGCATTCACTGTATTTATAGTGCTTCCCTGTTCTGTTAGTACCGCTGTGGCATCTATTATTACTTTCCTGCGCACATCATCCAGCAGGTAGGCAGCTTCCCGCACTTCTTCAGCTTCTGTAGCCAGTATTATTATATCTGCTACATCAGCCGCATGGGCTATAGTAGCCAGGTGTATGTTCGTAAATTCATCCAGTATATATTCACTTACCGGGTCATTGTCCCGTACTGTTGCCAGAAATATTTCGTGTTCAGCAAGGGCCAGTGCCTGCGCCAGTACTTCACTTACCTTCCCTGCCCCTACTATGGCAATGTTCATTAATGCAAATGTCTTGTAGCCCATATAGCTATACAGTTTTAAACGAAAAATAAATGGTGGCTACGGGATTACGAGATAAGATACAAAGCAATTGCTTTGCAAATGTTTTATGGGGGGAGGGGTAAGTCTCCTAAAAGTCAAACATTTTTATCACATTGCCAATCAATTATTACAACACCACCAGTGCAAAATTCTTACCCGATATTTAATAACTCATTAATATATTGACGCTCAAAATACATACGCATAAGTTATTTATATACTGTAAAAATAAATTATCCCATTTGTGGATAACTATTCTAAAAAAAGAGGGTTGGCCATAGCCAACCCTCTACAAAAATGTAAATCTGATTTCTTCCTTATGCCAATGTGGCGTTTAGGGTTATCTCACAATTATACGCTTTCGATACCGGGCAGTTTGCTTTCGCATCCTTTGCGCATTCTTCAAATTTTTCAGCAGTTATGCCTGGCACTTTGCCACGCACTGTCAGCTCGCTTTTGGTTATGCTGCCGTTATCCAGTGTTATCTCACACTTGGTTTCCAACTCCTCAGGGGTAAAGCCTGCTTCCCCCAGCACAAAAGATAATTTCATTGTAAAGCAGCCTGCGTGCGCTGCAGCCATCAGTTCTTCCGGGTTGGTACCTGTACCTTCGGCAAAGCGGCTGTTAAATGAATATTGTGTCTTGTTAAGGGTAGTGCTTTGTGTGGTAAGGCTTCCGTTACCTTCTTTTCCGGTGCCATTCCATAAGGCTGTTGCATTGCGTTTCATATGTTTTCTGTTTATTAATGTGTTGGCAGTTATTTAAGGCTGCTAAGGTAGTAATAAAAAGACCCCATACCGAGCCAGGGGCATTTGTAAATATTATGTATAGATTACTTATTGGGATAAGTGGGATAAGCGCATAAAATTATCGGGTATAATGGGGCTATTATTCACCATCTTGCCACAGTATCCATTAGTTAATATCCTCAAGCACAGCACCTTACCTTCACCAACGTGCTGGCATAGATTTGTAAGTAGATAAGTAGCATAAAACCTATTTATTATGAACGGAACAATGAGCGATATTGAAGTGATGGAATTTGTTAAAAAATCCTTCCCCGAATTTTATGCAGACTTCCAGGATACTGATGCTAACAACTATATATATTCCCTCATGCAGAGCCTGTATCTTTTTACGCAGGATCGTATAGAGGCTGAGGACTATAAAATAGTAAGAAAAGCATTGCAGACGGTAGAAACCATATACCGGATGGGCGATAAGGATGTAAGGAATGCTATAGATAGTGTATTTATTTCTTCCTATGCCCACTATCTCCGCGAGATGCCCCAATTGAAGACTATGGTGCTTAGTATGACGCCAATTCCGGTATATAATTTATACATCAATCATATACTGCACAGAGCCGCATAAATTTTGACAATACTTGACTTGGCATTCCATAACATATTATTGTTACGGGATGCTTTTTCTTTACATTGCTAAAATTCTTATTTTTGGCAGTGCCTTCTCACATAAGATCGTTTGGTAAGCACACCCTTTTATACGGGGTGTCACTTGCTGCGCTATTATTTCTTATCAACTGGCTGCAGATTCGTTATCTGTTCATAGATCATGCAATGGATATTTATATCGGTGGCATTGCTATAATATTTACTGCCTTAGGCATATGGCTGGCATTAAAACTGGCCACACCGCGTAAGGAAACTATTATTGTCGAAAAGGAAGTTTACCTCCCTACCCCTCCGGCGCCGCTACCGGCTAATGCCCATTTTGTACTCAACGAAAAATTATTAGAAAAGTTCCGCATCAGCACCCGCGAGTTGCAGGTTTTGCAGTTGATGGCTACCGGTCTCTCCAACCAGGAGATCGCTACGCATTTATTTATTTCCCTCAATACTATCAAAACCCACTCCTCCAGCCTGTTCATGAAGATGGAGGTAAAACGCAGGACGCAGGCCATCGATAAGGCAAGGAAACTCGGCCTCATTCCCTGAAGGTTAACCTGAAAGGATGAAAATCCGGGTATTTTTTAGAAATCACCCTAAAGTATGAGTACAGGAAGCAGTATTTTTTCCACTTTTGCCTCATAAATAACAAAAAACTCATGAGAAAGATAGCGATCATCTGGGGCCTCATTTCAGGCGCCATTGTTTCCAGTATGATGGCCATCAGTGCTGCCCATTGCGCCGGCAATCCTGATTACAAAAACAGTGAATATGTAGGGTTTGCCTCTATGACCCTGGCATTTTCACTCATCTATGTAGGCATCCGCGTATTCCGCGATAGGTACAATGGCGGTATCATATCCTTCGGCAAAGCCTTCAGGTTAGGTATGTATATTGCCCTTATAGCTTCCACAATGTATGTATTGGTTTGGGCTATAGAATACAATTATGTTTTTCCTGATTTTATGGAAAAGTTTTCCACCCACGCCATCAATGAGTTAAAGGCATCCGGAGCGGCCCAGGCTAAGATTGATGCAAAAATGAAAGAGATGGCCATGTACCGCAATATGTATAAAAACCCTGTTTTATTCACTCTGCTTACCTATGCGGAGATCCTCCCGCTCGGCCTGTAGTATCCCTTATATGTGCCTTGATCCTTAAGAGAAAAGCCAGAAAAGTATCATCGGCCCAGTAGCGATGCTGGTTCGCGGGGGTATTTTATGGCATATAATTTGATATTTATGAAATATATGAATAAAGCACTACTACTGCCCGTTTTAGCATTGCTCATGCTTGTCATCTCTTCCTGCTACAAGCCCGACTACACATGCCAATGCCTTACAAAAGATAGTATGGGAAGAGACAGTGGTAAAAACTACCATCTTGGAGTTATGTCCCAGGCAAACGCTACGAGTCAATGTAATGCCATTAAAGATGAATACGGCTGGAGTACTTGTGGAACCCAGTATCCAAAATAACTACAAATCTCTGAGAGGAACGAAGCAATCTATACATAACAAACAGGACTCTCCTCCTGTTTTTAGGAGGAGTACCCGAAGGGGGAGGTGGTTAGCTCGCGCAGGAACATACAGCACAAGACTTTACCACCCACGCCGAGCCACCAAACAATGTGTATATCTTTATCTGGGGGATTGTCTACATCTTCCCCCCAAACGACCTTTTTCCAATCGAATACATATAGTTTATTATTTGTGCGTAAAAAGAACAAAAAAGAAGATAAAAGAGATGACCTTTGATGAGGCCATGGATAAGATTATGGACGTGAAGAAGGTGATATTAAATATGGAACTTTACATATCATCGGATGATTTTACAGAATTTTTCATACCAAGAAAAGTATTATCATACTATAAAACCAAAATTGAAACTAGAAATGTTTTAGTGATACAAGTTGATAGGGGTGTTATTGGCCAAAAATTTGGCTTACGAGACTATGATCCCGATATATTTTATCTTGTCAACAGAGTAGATGTAACATTATTTGAACACCTTAATAGATTTCCGATTGATGTACATGTTCTAATAATAAAGAAACTTACTACAAATCCAATTATTTCGTTTGATCAATTGCAAAACATCGTTTGGGCTTGCTTATATGATAATGAAGTTGATGCTATAAATCATAGGAGAGTCTAAGTTCTAGTCATTTAATTTATACTCTATTTCTAAACTTTCGTCCCTGCCGATTCTCTGCTTCAGGACTCGGCAGCACGCGCAGGTCAAAGCCCGGCACCACAGTAGTACCTCAGCCCAATCAGGAACCCCGCAGGCAGCAAGCGGTAATCGCTGGCCTGCTGCCCTTTTTTGTTACTTTTTTGGGCAAGCAAAAAAGTAAAGAACAACACGGGCACATAACATAAACACACAACGTCATTGCGAGGAGGCTTTGCGACGAAGCAACCTCGCAATAACACAAGAAAAGGCCCGGTGCCACAGCAGCAACCCAGCCCAATCAGGGAACCCCGCAGGCAGCAAGCGGTAATCGCTGGCCTGCTGCCCTTTTTGCTTACTTTTTGGGCAAGCAAAAAGTAAGGACAACACAGGCACACAACATAAACACACAACGTCATTGCGAGGAGGCTTTGCGACGAAGCAACCTCGCAATAACACAAGAAAAGACCCGGCACCACAGCAGCAACCCAGCCAATCAGGGAACCCCACAGGCAGCAAGCGGTAATCGCTGGCCTGCTGCCCTTTTTGCTTACTTTTTGGGCAAGCAAAAAGTAAGGACAACACGGGCACACAACATAAACACACAACGTCATTGCGAGGAGGCTTTGCGACGAAGCAACCTCGCAATAACACAAGAAAAGACCCGGCACCACAGCAGCAACCCAGCCCAATCAGGGAACCCCGCAGGCAGCAAGCGGTAATCGCTGGCCTGCTGCCCTTTTTTGGGCAAGCAAAAAAGCAAAGAACAACACGGGCACATAACATAAACACATACCCCTCCATTGTGAATATCTTTATTTGGAAACCGCCCTGCTACCATAGTATCTTGCCATGTTGCAAAACACTCCTGCAGTTTTTACGAGGTGTACCCGAAGGGGGAGGTGGTTAACCCGCGCGGGAACAAACAGCACAAGACTTCCCCCGCACGCGGAGCCCCAAAACAATGTGTATATCTTTATTTGGAAAACCCTCCCTCACAACCGTATCTTACCATCCTATTAAATAGTCAACCCTTGATATGACATTACCTACCAAACTTCCGTTTTACCTATTGATTCCAAACGGAAGTTTGCCCCCCTATCCGCTCCCCTACATAATATGCAAAATATCTTAACGGAAGTTTGCGGAAGTTTCAACCCACAGAACAGAACTTTGAAACAACACAGTTACCCCGCTCCAGCCGAAATACCCAATGTTACATTATGCGACATTATGTAACATTACTTCAAAACATCATAACACAGTACAGTCCGATTTCATAGGCACCTCATCACCCAAAACCTCCCAATAAAAAAGTTTCCAAATGTTACATTCGCTAATAAACCTTACCCCATTTCTAACAGTAACATCAACTCCTCATCCATTGGTGATCCATTCAGCAGTATTAGCCAATTAGCATTATGCTATTGCATTTTTATATATTACCTTCGCACTCCATTTCCCAACCTTCATGCAGTCATCAGTAAAGATATTTTCAGGTACCGGTTCCAAATACCTTGCCGAAAAGATTGCCAAATCATTTGGTAAAAAATTAGGCAGCGCGGATATTCAAAAATTCAGCGATGGCGAGTTTCAGCCGGTTTTCAACGAATCTATCCGTGGCGACTATGTTTTCCTGGTTCAGGCAACATTTGCTCCTACTGATAACCTGTTTGAGCTATTAATGATGATCGATGCTGCCCGCAGGGCATCAGCAGGCTATATTACCGCCGTCATCCCTTATTTTGGCTTTGCTCGGCAAGACCGTAAGGATAAGCCGCGGGTTTCAATAGCATCCAAGTTGGTAGCCAATCTCCTCACTACCGCCGGTGCCGACCGTGTTATTACCATGGACCTGCACGCCCCCCAGATACAGGGCTTTTTCGATATCCCGCTCGATCACCTGGATGCATCAGCAATTTTCATCCCATATATTGAAAATCTTAAGATAGAAAATCTTATCTTTGCGTCCCCCGACGTAGGTAGTACCAACAGGGTACGTGAAGTTGCCAAGTATTTTGAGGTAGATATGGTTATCTGCGACAAGCAACGCAAGCGCGCCAATGAGATAGCTGCTATGACGGTGATAGGTGACGTGAGTGGCAAGAATGTAGTGTTGATAGATGATATATGCGATACAGCAGGTACATTATGTAAATCGGCAGCTATACTGAAAGAACGTGGGGCTTTATCCGTCCGCGCATTCTGTACACACCCGGTATTGAGTGGTAAGGCATATGAAAATATAGAAAATTCGGAGCTGGAAGAATTAGTGGTTTGTGATACAATACCCCTGCGTGGTACATGCGACAAAATAAAAGTATTGCCTACTTCAGAACTTTTTGCAGTGGCTATACGCAATACGTTCGAGAACAAATCGATAAGTTCTCTTTTCGTACATAGCAAAAGAAAATAGAATGGCATAAGCCTGATAATATTAAAGACTGTTTATACAAAAAAATCCGCCCGGCACAATGCCGCAACTTCTTTAAAAACAATAAATTTCAGTACGTATGTTAGGTGGATATACGCACGGGCTGGAATAGAAAAACAAACACTAAAATGAAAAGTGTAAAGATTGAAGGAAAGACCAGAAGCGAATTGGGCAAAAAAGCAACCCGCCATCTTCGTTCTGAAGAACAAGTGCCTTGCGTAATATACGGAGGTAATGAAACGATCCATTTCAGCGCGCCGGTTATCGCCTTCCGCGACCTGGTGTACACACCTGATTTCCAGGTAGCTGAAATAATGGTAAATGGTAAAGAATACCGCACCATTATGAAAGACCTCCAGTTTGACGTTGTTACAGACGAACTGAACCACGTTGACTTCATGGAACTGGTAGAAGACCGTAAAGTAGTAGCAGACCTGCCATTGAAATATACAGGCCTTGCACAAGGTGTAAAAGATGGTGGCAAGCTGGTACTGAAAGTAAAAACACTGAAAGTACGTACCCTCCCTAAACACCTTACTGAAAACATTGAAGTAAAGGTGGATAACCTGCTCATCGATGAGAACATACGTGTACAGGATGTAAAAGCAGATAACATGGAAATACTTAACTCTCCCCGTATTCCTATTGCCTCTGTGGTTACCACACGTGCGCTGCGCCAGGCAGAAACTGATGCTGCCGCCGCACCTGCTGCCGGTAAAGCTGCACCTGCTGCTGCTGCCAAAGCTGCCGCACCTGCTGCAAAGCCTGCCGCAAAAAAATAATTATAAACACTTCTATTATACCAGCCCCTGCCTCCAAAAGCAGGGGCTGTTTATATAATCTGATTGGGATCATCATTTTCAAATAAATAGTATGGTAAGGTATGTAGCATTTCTACGAGCAATAAATGTAGGCGGGCACAGGATCATAAAGATGGAGGTACTACGCGGTTTGTTTGAGGATATGAAGTTTAAGAATGTGGTTACTTACATACAGAGTGGCAATGTACTGTTTAGCACTACCGCTAAAAATGAAAATGCATTAGTACAAAAAATCGAGAAACAAATAGCAAGTACCATTGGTTTTGAAGTAGAGGTATTTATCCGGTCATTAGAAGAAATAGAGAAGATAGTGGCCTCTAGTCCATATATAAAACAGGGTGAGGAACAAGATACCGGCACCTATGTAACGCTACTGGCTCACGAAGCCAATAGCACTATGGCAGCAACACTTACCGCCATGAACAACGACGTAGATGAGGTGCATATAAAGGGCCGCGATATCTATCTGCTACGGTATAGAAACAGAGGGAAAGAAACCCTGACACATGCTGTAATAGAAAAGAAACTAAAGCAGAAGGGTACAAACCGCAACATGACTACAATGCAAAAGCTACTCTCCCTTTAGTTGCTCTGTTTCTATTATCCCCCATTTATTTGCCAGCTTATCAAACTGTTCCGGGGGGAGCATAGGGGTGCCGGTGTAGTGATGTGCTATCTCGCGCTGGCGGTAGGCTTCGTAGAGGGTGACGGCACATGCTACCGAGATGTTCAGTGATTGTACCATACCTACCTGCGGTATGATAAAATTACCATCGCAGTATTTTAAGCACTCTTCTGTAACTCCTGCATGCTCATTGCCAAATACCAGCGCTACCGGTTGCGTTAGGTTAAGCTCGTATAAAGAATGCGCCTGTCCGCCCAGGTGAGTAGCATATATCATCATGCCCCGCTTTTTCAATTCGGCAATACATGCTTCTGTATTATCAAAAGTATGTATGGTGAGCCAGTTTGCGGCGCTTGCAGAGCTTTTCTTACCAAACTTATTGTGCGGCCTGATAACCGTATTGAGTATAAACAACTCCTGAATGCCTACTGCATCGCAGGTGCGCATTACGGCTGATATATTGTGTGGGTCATGAACGTTTTCCATCACCACTGTAAGGTCGGGCTGGCGGTGGTTTAGTACCCGTTTTATTTTTGCCTCGCGTTGTGGGGTCATCCCTTAATCAATATTTAGCTTTTCCCTTATGCTGCCCGGTATGCCGCCTTTGTGCAGCAGTATAGCAGTGGTCTTGTACAGGACATAAGCCTTACTTACATACAGGTAGCCTTTATAGTCGTTCTTAATACCCCACGAGTTCTTTACAATGTAATATTCGCGGCCGTTCTGGTCTTTTGCAATACCTACTATATGCATGCCGTGGTCATCAGTAGTGCTGTAGTCATCGTAGCCCTGCTGGCGCAGCTCCGGAGTGATCTCTTTTTCAGGCATCGGACCATCAAACATTTGTTTGCGGGTGCTATCCTCCATATCATCCCAGTCTGCTTCAGGCACGTAGGCTACCCCATTCTTCCAGCTGAATGAATGCTCGCTAACATCTGCTGCCCATGCTACTGTATAGCCATTTTTTAAAGCATGGTCTATTATTTTGGTGAGGTCATGCATTTTTACATTCCATACCATATCATCGCTCCAATTGTCCTGCACCAGGAAACGGGTCTTCGTATAATACGGAGCAGTAGTAAAGGAGGATAACTCTACATAGTCTTTAGGGTGGATACCGACCACTTCTTTTGCAAACGACTTGGGTGTATATTTTTTACCATTCCACTCAAAAGTTTCGGGCACCGGGCCCAGGTAGGCATCCAGCACGGCATTGAATGCACGCTTCCAGGCGGTAGATAATTTACCGTTCGGGTTCCTTACTATAGCATCCAGCATACCTTTCAGCACTGCCTGCAGCTCCCCGAATTTGTTTTTGGCCGTGCCATATTGCAGGCCGGTATATACACTCTGCGGCATAGTGCCATACTTCGCGTACATGTTTATAACATCGTGGCACTCGCCGCCATCGCCCCATGAAAGGCCACCATGCAACTGCACATAAACATCTGCCTTGTCTTTATATTCACAACGGGCAGTATATATTTCGGACAGGTCGACTGGCTTTTTGCCCATGCGTATCATTTCGCTCTCCAGGAAAGAATTGGTAGAATAGCTCCAGCAGGTACCCGAGCTTGCCTGGTTCTTAACACAGGTATTCTCAACATTGATCACATCGGTAAAGTGATACTTCTTATTTGCGCTATCACTTTTGTTGGCATCCAGCTTTTTTACGAGATCATCCTGTGCTGATGCTACCAATGGCAGGGCAGCAAATAAGAGTATTATCAGTTTTTTCATTATTTGTGTGGACTTTTTTTAAAAATATGGAATGTGCAAATTACCTAAAAAGTGTTATTTACAGTAGGTTAACCCCTGCCCCTAAAGGGGTGATATTGTCTAAAATTTTATTTGTACCTCCGGGAATTTAGAAATTACTGCTGTTCTTAACCTTTTTGTGGATAGTATCTGGTGAAATGGTTTGCTATGTCTATTATTAGCTTTTTAAATATGGTAATTTACTGCCGAAAAAGGTTAATTCTCCGCCGTTTTACTTCCATTTTGGGTTAATATTACTTCCATTTGGGTTAATAAAAGGTAAGTTTTTTTGATTAGCTGATATGCTAATTAGCTTATTAGCTGATGGTTTCAAAGAGCAGGCGCGGTGGTAGGTGTAAGATACGGTTGGCAAAGAGGCTTTTCCAAATAAAGATATTCACATTGAGCAGTAGTTTAACTGTTGTTGCATAACTGTGCCATAGCATCATCGTTACAAACGAGGACGAATTGGGTAGGTGACCATAACATAAAAGCCGCTTTATAGCGTTTTTTAAACATTGCAATTTACTTTAGCAGGGGTCTACTCGCCAATGCGCTGGCTGTGACCTATCTTGTAAATGACGTTGTCTTGCCACATGCACAGGACGATAACCTCGATTACAAGCTGATGTTTTTGCCTCATCTTGAGTAGAATACCTTCCTGTTTCTTCACCATTAACTACAATAACATAATGTGATGTTGGCTCATGCTCACTGGTTGCATGTGGTCTGTGTTCAATAAAAGCTGCTGGCATAAAAAAATATTTGGTTAATATGACAATGTATATCAAATTATAAAAAAATCTGTATATTGTTACATAAATTTTTTATTTGCTATGAAAATGCAGCCTAATGAAATACTTATAATGAGTTCAGATAGAGGTATTGTAGAGCTATCTAATTTACGTATCGGTAGTGATTTTAAAGATTTAGGGTATCAGAAATCCGTTGTAATCTATTTAGAAGATATTAGTTCTATTCAGGTTATCAGCAAAAATTATGTAGCATATATCGCAGTCGCCATATTAGCGGGACTGTATACCTTTTTAGCTTTGAGCCAAAATAGTAATGGTCCAGCACTATTAGGATTTAGCTTAGCGGCAATTATGGTAATAATATGGTGGGTTACTAGAAAACGTATAATTGCCATTTACCCAAATGGGGGGAGACCTTTGGAAATGGAGGCAAATAGGATGAGGTCGGAAGAAATAAAAGATTTTATTGAAAAGGTACAGCTTGCAAAAACTCAACGTCTACAGACACTTTATAACATTAACCATAACTAATCAAAATTCAAAAACTATGAATCAAAACTATTCAATTACTGTAGAAGACCTTTTTTTTGCTGACATCGAACTAATAGATTTTAGTATGATTAAACTAAAACTGCAAGATGAAGAAGAAGGTGTAGGCTGGACAAAAGAAGAATGCAATTCAGCCGAAGAAGAATATAAAAAATTTCTTCTTCTAAAACGCACCTATCCAAAAAAGGAAATTGTACCTCATAAAGAAATTGATGTATTCTGGCATCAGCATATTTTAGACACAGCAAAGTATGCTGAAGACTGCGAAAATATTTTTGGATATTTTCTTCATCATTATCCATACTTTGGAATGAATGGGGAACAAGATAAACAGGATTTAGTCGATGCCTTTGAAGAAACGAAACTTCTATACAAGCGACATTTTCATAAAGATTATATAGGAATGGCGCCAAAATGCAAGGCACCAAAATGTAGAACAGCTTGTAAACCTATGAAATGCAGATAATACAATAAAAAATATGAAAATATTCATAAGTTGGTCAGGTGAATTATCAAAAAGTATAGCAGAAATTTTACGGCAATGGATACCTGGTGTAATTCAAGCGGCTAAACCATATTATTCACCGGATGACATTACTAAAGGCACCAGATGGAATACAGAAATATCTAAAGAATTAGACGCATCAAAAGTTGGGATAATCTGTTTAACAAAACAGAATTTAGAAAGCCCGTGGATTATGTTTGAGGCTGGTGCATTATCTAAAAACATAGAGAAATCAAAAGTAGTTCCACTTCTTTTCGGAATTGAGCCATCTGATATTCAAGGTCCTTTAGTACAATTTCAGGCAGCCAAATTTTCGAAATCTGAAATGAAAAAGGTTATCAAAATGATTAATGCAGAATTAGAGGATAATTCTCTAGCTCCAGATGTTATAGACAACGTTTTTGAAATGTGGTGGCCAAAGCTTGAAAGTCAAATAAAAGAAGCAGAAGAAAAAGCTAGAAGCACTAACAATAAAGATGTAAGATCGGAAAGAGACTTATTAGAAGAAGTACTCACTCTTACCAGAGATTTATCAATAACAAGAAGATTTGAAAAGGGACGCTCTTTAAATCCTCGAATTTTTGAAGATATGATTAATTCTATCGAAAGGCTTCTAGAAGAAATCCTTAGAAATAATTATACAGATTTGCTAGATTATCTAAAAGACCTTTATCGACCACTAGAGTACTTAATTGAAGAAAGCATGGTAATAGAGCCGGGTTTTAGAAAAGAATTATATTCTAGATTTAGGAGAGCGAGAATGCAAATGGATGAAGTAAGTTTTCCAGAAAATAGAATTGGAAAAACTCGGAGATCAAAGTTAGAAGAGGATAGATCTATAAAAGAATAGATTCTTCAACAATTGCAACTGTCCAATGTATTCTTCAAATGTCCTTGGGTTGAGCCAGAAGTGCATGTAATACAGATGGAACTTGCAATCGCGCTCACCAACTAATGCCTTATGGACTCACCTAAATAATTCCTGCTCGTCCGTAAAATAACTTTTGCGGGAGCTGGCCGTTTTGTTCTGGATGGCTGCGCCGGTGGGGCTGTGGGTCTTATGAGAATTGTGTATGAGCAGGAAGTCGCGCACCTCGCCGCTTATTATGTCGGGATTGGTTTCGCGTATCTGCTTTTCCGCATTGGTAAGCACGTGCCTTATAGCGGTGGCCAGGGCATGCACCTGCTTATCGGGTATCTTATTAGCAATAGAAAAGGGGTGTATGCCGGCCTTCCACAGTATCTCATCGGCATAGGCATTGCCAATGCCACGGATGATCTGCTGGTTGAGCAGTATGTTCTTCACCGCGGCCTTAGAACCATCCAGTACCCGCTTTAGAAAAGCGTAGTTCACCTCTTTGGCAAGCGCATCAGGCGTATCGCGCCCGGCGGGATTGAGGGTAGGTGTTGCCTGGCCCTGGTAGTCTGTAAGCACCAGCCCCGTACCATCGGTAAAGTGCAATGTTATGATAGGATACCTGTGCGTGTTCTTATCTTCAAAAATGTATAGCTGGCCGTGCAGCATCAGGTGCAGGGCCAGTACATTGTTATTGCTGAAGGTAAAGTGCAGCTCCTTGCCTACCCGCTCTACTGACTTTATGGCCTTGCCTTCCAGATGTTCCTTTAGCTCCGCTACGGAAACATTGAGCTTTTTGGCAACAGATACTTCTACCTGCTTCACTTTTTTGCCGTGAAGTATCTTATTAAGGTTGTAGCTGAAGACCTGTAGGTCGGGCAATTCGGGCATAAGCTATGATTTATATTGTACGCAGTAAGAAATAAAGATCCTGCCATAAACCTGCGTACTAGATCAGATCTATTTCGTACAGCATATCCTTTCTATCGCCTTTTACCGCGTAGAGCTTTTGTTTGATGACGGCGAAAGAATCGTATTGCTCCAGTAACTTTTCGGCCAGCAGCATATCGCGCTCTTCTATGTATAGCTCACTTCGGTCGTCTTCGTCCTCAAGGGAATCGCGGTAAGTGACGTAGGCATGGTTGGCCCGCAACTGCTCGTCTATAGCGGCGATCATTTCCTTTAGTAATGCGGAGGATTCGCCCAGACTGAAATCGAACAGCATTTCCATGAGTGTTTCTTCGTCCTTAAAGGTCTGGTCTTTTATATACATAGCGGTACAAAGTTAAATAACCTGTTGGATATGACGAGGGACTTTGCTATTTATCCCTCGCGAGAGGTACTAGTGGTGTATTTGTGCTTCGCGGGATTGCTTCGTCGCAAAGCCTCCTCGCAAGGACGATGCCGGGAAAGCGAAGGGTACCAGTGATGTATTTGTGTATCGCGAGATTGCTTCGTCGCAAAGCCTCCTCGCAATGACGGCGCGCGAAGGGTAAAAGAAACGAGTGGTGTATTTGTGTTCGCGAGATTGCTTCGTCGCAAAGCTTACTCGCAACAGGCCCTATTGCAGCCTGGCAGGTGAACCCTGCCACTTGGTATGCGCGGGTAGCACTTCCCCTTTCATTAACAGGGATAAGCCGTTAAGACTGGAATACTGATCCATCTCTGAATTATAGAGCACAACCGCCATAGCACCAATTGTGCAGTTGTCCATAATATGCAGGTAAGACATCTTCATAACGCGGTCTTCGAAAAGGTGGGTCTGTATGGTGCAGCCAAAATTGAGCGAAACATTGTTCTTCACTTTCACCAGGTCGAACTCGGTAAGCTCGGTGGTCTCCATAAATACCTTTTTACCAAAGGATGCACCCATGAGCCGGAAGAATACGGGCGCAAACGGTGTACCTAAAAGAAAATTAACCACATAGGGATACGCCATGCTTTCGCATAAAGAATTCACCAACTCGTTGCGCCATACAAAGGTGCTCCACAAAGGTTTTTGCTTGGGCTTGTACTTGCCTACCAGCAGCCATTTAGCCACCACCGCTATAGCCACCATAATGAGCGACATATAAATGAACAATACCGTAGCATGCATAATGAGCCAGGGCACCTCGGTATCCTCAAACTTCATAGTAATGAGGTGGTAGAACATAAGTATTAACGCGCTGGGTATGGCAAGGGGCAATGTGATACGGAAGAATTCGATAAAGCCACGCAATACGACCATGTGCACCGGCGGAGAGAATGTCTGCGCTTCTGTAAAGCCTTCCGCTATCTGCCTGCGGGGAAGGAACATAGGGGGTGAGCCCAGCCACGAGGTATTATCTGTTTGCCGCGTACCCTTGTTGGCCGGTGGTATGGATAGCACGCCTATGAGGGCATTGTTACCCACTTCCTTGCCCGAGATAAGCACCGCACTATTACCTATAAATGTACGCGAGCCTACTTTGGTGATCTTATAGCGCATGACGCCCCTGCTTACCAACGGCGAGCCGATGCTGACCGAATCGGCCAGGAAGCTGCCGCTGCCTACCTCCAGAAGATCGGTAGATATCTGGTTGACTGTAGATATCTCTGCACGCTTGCCGATCTTAGCACCCATGAGCCTAAGCCATGAAGGCAGGTAGATAGTAGCATAGATAGAGCGGAAAGAAAGCAGGGTGATCTGTATGAGATTATCCACAAACCACTTTCGTATATACTTGCCGCTATAGATGCTTATATCCTCTTCTTTGGAACGGCCAACGATGGTCCATTTTATGGCTGCTACCAGCAGGCAATAGGTGATAATGTACAGGGCCGTCATAGGGAGGAGGCATATAATAAGACTATTGAAGCCCCAATGGTGCAGCACCCAGTAACCAATTAATACAAACGGAAAAGAAACAAACAATGGTATCACAAACAGCCCAAGCGCGGCTATGGACTGGCCAAGCGAATACATAAAATAGCGAAACCCTGTAACAGCCGCAGGGGTATCTGCTACCACAGTTTCCTTATGGATGAACCGCGCAGGTGAGCCCTGCCAGTATTCGCCCGAGGGTATCTGCTCACCGGGAGGTATCAGTGATAACTCGCCCAGTACCGCATGATCGTGCATGACCCCGTTGTAGCTGACAAGAGTACGCAGCCCAACCACGCAATCTTTACCGATAGTAATACTGCCTATTATCAACTGTCCGTCCTGTACGGTGTAGCCCATGAGGTTGGCTTCTTTTAATACACTGCTGCCATCGCCTATGGTGGTAAGGTCGAATATGCGGATACGGTCGGTACCGAGATAAACACGCCTGCCGATCTTAGCGCCCATAGCCCTGAAGTAGGCAGCGAGGAAGGGCGTACCCGATAACAGAGTAAGGGGTATAGCCTCTATAAACTTCTTTACAAACCAGAAGCGGAAATAGTAAAAACCCCAAAGCTTGTGGCGCCCTGCACGGAACTTGCCGATGAAGAGCCACTTTACAATAATGGATATGACCATCATAGCAGGTACCATCAGCAATGAGGTAAGCACCACAACCAGGAAAATATCCTGGTAAGAAACTGTAGGCTCCTCCTTAAAATAATAATAAGGCAGCAGCATGAAGCAGGCGGTAAGCGTATAAAAGAAAATAACGGACACCAATTGCAAAAGAGCAGTAGTGGCAAATACAAACATATTGGCCGGCTTTACCTTATGCTTCTGTGTACTTTTGCCGGTGTTATTTGCCTTGTGCTTTTCAATTACCGCATCGGCATGTGCCGCAAATTTTTCAAGAACAGGATTTTTATAGATATCTTCTACAGAAAGAGCGGCCATCCCTTCCTGCTTCCGCAACTCAGATACCAGCATGGCTGCCAGTAATGAATAACCCCCAAGCTCAAAAAAATCGTCGTATATAGAAACAGGATTAGGGTGAAAATATTTTTCCCAAAGACCGTGTATTATCTTTTCCGTTTCCGTACGCGGCGGTACCGTATGCGATGAACTGACCACCCGTGCCATATCAGGTTCAGGCAGCTTCTTACGGTCTACCTTACCACTGGCGAGATAAGGAAACTCTTCGAGCACCATAAACACAGAAGGCATCATATAGGCTGCGAGCTTGGCGCGCAGGAATTCCTTTACATTTTCTTCATTAAAGCTGCCGGGGGTATCTTCCTTCACATAGGCAACCAATCTTTTTGCCTTATTAACGCCTTCCTGCACCTTCATTACAGCCAGGCTAACACCCGTGCACTGCATAATCCGGGCTTCGATCTCTGCCAGCTCTATACGGAAGCCCCTTATTTTTACCTGTGTATCTATCCTGCCCAGGAATGCTATTTCGCCATCGTTAGTAAGCCTGCCCAGATCGCCACTGCGATACATACATTCGGAATCTACAAAATGTATATTGGGGGGCACCATCACAAATTTTTCCTTATCCAGTTCCGGACGGTTCAGATATCCAGCAGCTACACCACGCCCTCCTATTAGTATCTCGCCGGGCACGCCTATCGGCACCTGGTTACCATCCGCATCCAGTATGAGCATGGTATAGTTGATAATTGGCTTGCCAATGGTCACTTCTTTAGCAGCATTGAAATCGGAAAAAGATGCTATAACTGTTGCCTCTGTAGGACCATAGCTATTCACGACCCTTAAAGAGGGCGATTGCCAGCGTGCCAGCACCTCGTGGCTTGCAGCCTCGCCACCGAGTATGAGCAAACGCAACATGGGTATGGGCGGCTGCATCATCGACAGCATTGTGGGTACGGTAGAAAAGATGGTTACTTCCTTCTCTACAAGGTATTGGGCAATGGCCTCACCGGAGTGCATGGCCTCATCGGTAGCCACTACCAGCAGCGCACCTGCATAAAAAGCCAGCCATATTTCCTCTAATGACGCATCGAATGCCACAGAGAAACCCTGTAGTACCCGGTCGTGACTATTCACATTAAAATGCGCACCCTCGGCCTTCACCAGGTTACTGATATTTCTATGCTTTATCAAAACACCTTTCGGATGCCCGGTGGTGCCTGATGTATAAATGATATAGGCGGTCTTTTCTACAAGATGTTCTTTATCGCAAAGATTGGGGTTGGTATCATCAAAAGCATTGGTATCATAATCTGCAGCTTTTATATCTATACACCGGTCAAAAGCTTCTGTGATATCAAATGAGGTATCAGTAATGAGCAGCTTTGCGCTGCAATCGCCCATGATATACTTTATCCTGTCTTTAGGAAAGCCAGGGTCGAGTGGTACATAGGCGGCACCGATCTTTAATATAGCCAGCATAGATATATATACCTCGGCTGAACGGCGCAATAAAATACCCACATTATCGCCAGGGTTCACATTGCGGGCTACCAGAAAACGCGCCAACCTGTTCGCTTTTTTATTAATATCTGCGTACGTAGTTATTTTACCATGGGCGAGTATGCAGGGATTTTCAGGATAAGTGGCACAGGTAGTTTCAAATATGTGGTTCAGACATTCAGGGAAGGCGATCTTCTCATCAACAGGGCCATTGCTGTAAGCGTTGACCATATGCTGCTCCTCAACAGTCATGTAATCGAAATCCCTGATCAGTTTCTGGTCTGTATTGATGATGGCATGCAATACATTAAGGAAATGGGTATTGCTTCTTTTAAAAACAGTTGCAAAATCGTGTGTGTCGGCGCAGTAAAAGGAAACTTCCGTCTTCCCATCAGGCTGCTTATTCAATACCACCCTGCAAATATTGTCTTCACCTTCCTGAAGGTTTATTGTAGCCGTACTTGCCTGACTATCAAACAGCTGGAGCACCTTTCCTAAACCTTGCATACGTCGCAGACGCTCATCTGTTTGCTTGCACAGATCATAAAAAGTAAGGTCGTTGCCCAATACCTCCTCTACCTTAACTATGACCCTATTTTCCTTCCCAGATTCAACAGTAAGACCAGCGCTAAAGTCGTACCGGCTTTCATCGTAACGGTAGCGGAAGTGCAAAAACTTTACAATAGAAAAAAAGACAGAAAGCAAATGGAACTCTTTGCGGCTGCAATAATTATTGAGGGCGCCAAATACTTCAATCCCAATAACAGATTGCTTAGGCTCCGCTGCCCTGGGTACCGGAACTGCTGCTGTAACCACTTCCTGATCAACTAAATAGCCTCCATTACTCATATTGCCGGCTGATATGGTATATTTTGTTCTTATACTGAATGCTCATTAAAAGAAGGTTTAATAAACTTGTACCATCAGCTAAAATAAAGGCATTCTGTTACATTAGTTGATTTTTTTTCTGATATTGCAACCCCAATTACAAATGAGTAACTGTATATGCTGCTGAATGACTTTTATGATATAGAGAATGAGCAAAAAACGGATGACAGCTATTCATGCAAGATCAGCTTTAATGCTGCCCATGATATTTTTAAAGGGCACTTCCCCACCCAACCTGTAGTGCCGGGGGTATGCATGATAGAAATAGTGAAAGAGCTGCTGCAAAGAAGGCTTAATAAAGTACTGGTACTAGAAAATATAAGCACAGCGAAATTTCTGCAACTGCTGGTGCCAGGCATAGATCCACAGATAACGATAGCATGGAAAGAAGTTGCCGATAAATATAGCGTGAACGCGGTGTATAAAAATAACGAAACTGCCGTTTGTAAAATAGCCGGTAATTATAAGACCACTGCTTAAGCTGGGATATCCCAGTGCCCATTCAGCTTCAATACTTTTTCTATTACATCTCTTACACATCCCCTGCCACCATCATATGGGGAAATGTATTTTGACAACTGTCTTATTTCGGCAACCGCGTCATTAGGGCAGCATGGAAGCCCACACTCTTTCATCACTTCATAATCGGGTATATCATCGCCCATATAAAGGATGTCCTTTTGTTCTATACCGAAAGTATTGAGCAACTGGCGCAGCAACACTTTTTTGTTGTCTACGTTTATGTGCACATTCATTACACCCAGGCTTTCCATACGTTTGCGTACCGCAACCGAATTACCACCCGATATCACAATCAAGTTGTAGCCCTTTTTTACGGCAAGTTGTATGGCATAGCCGTCTTTTATGTTCATCTGCCGAATACTGTGCCCGTCTTCGGTGAGAAAAAGGGAGCCATCGGTAAGTACGCCATCCACATCAAAAACCATGGTACGGATGGGTGCAAATAATTCCAGCAGATTATCCATAAAGTATTAGTTTTGATTGTCTCTCCACTCGTACACCCAACTCGATTGTATCATCTCCAGGTGGCCTTCATTAGACTCCTCCCGCGTACCGGCAAAATTAGGTATCTGCAATACCCACTCCAGCAGGTCTGTGAAACGTAAACGGTATATTTTGCTTTCACCGAATTCGTCCCCAAAACGCTCATACAGCTTTAGCGCTATGTCTTCGTAATCTTTCCAATGAATAGGCGGTTCAAAATGTTCCATTGAGATATATCTGTAAGTAGTGTTTGTCAAATTATTAATTATTCACCATGTATCTGCGACTGATCGGGGATTGTAACTTCTATATCCCCACTACCCTCTTCCAGTATACACTGGCATCCTAAACGTGAATTCAGCTTTGGGTTACGTGCGCGGTCTATAAAATCTTCTTCCCTGTCGGTAATATCAGGTACATATATTTCCCCTTTCTCGAGATATATATGGCATGTGCTGCACGCGCAGACCATACCACAATTATGGTGCAATTCTATATTGTTTTCCAGCGCCACTTCTAATATGCTGATGCCGGCAGGAGCATTCTCTATAACAACAGGTTCCAGTCCCTTTTGCTCAAACTTAAAATTTATCTTATACATTGAAAAACCGATGAGATTTCGGGCAAAGGTAATGTATCAGTGTTTTATTTATTGCTGTTGTACATCTTTTCTATAGATGTGCTTATAGCCTGGTACACTGCGGCCCACTCGGGGTTTGCTTTCAATAGATTCAGGTGCCTATTAATAGTTAGCATATCGCCCCGACGTGCAGGTCCGGTCTGCACCTCCATTGGTGAGTGGACAGCCATACGGTCGAATGTCTGCTGCAGGATGGGCTGTAACATGGTAAACGGGAGCCCCTGGGCCTTGCACACCTGCTCGCCTATAGCCATAAGATGATTGATGAAATTATTGCTCATTACGGCAGTAAGGTGCAGCCAGTGGCGCTGATCTGCCTTTGCCTCAAACTTCATATCAGTAAATGCATTCATTATTTCTGATACATGGTAGCGTGCCTTATCTGAAGATGCCTCCCAGGCGCAGGGTATATTGCGGTGCAGGGGTATATCGGCTTTAAGAATGGAATATACCGGCCACATAACTGCCCTATCGGGCGCGGAGGCAGCCGTTGCCTCTATATCTATTGAACCAGCAGTGTGTATCAATACTGAATTTTCTAGCGATATATGGCTGGCAAGTGACTCAATAGCATGGTCGGATACGGCCAGAATACACACATCGGCATTGTCTTTTACATCGGATATAGCCCCGCAGCTACCGGCATACACTTCTTTGGCAAGACCTGTAACCGCCCGTGCATTACGACTATAGATACCGGCACACTTATATCCTGCTGCCTTTAGCCGGCGGGCAAGGAACCACGCCATATTACCAGTGCCAATTATATTATAGGTCATCGAACTTTATTTTACTAAATGCGATACATAATATTCCTTCATTACCTGGTACACCTGGTTTTTCAGGGTGGTAGCGTCATTGATTGTCAGGCCGGTTGTTTCTATAGGCGCCAGAAAATGTATGTGCACTACAGAAGGGCGTGATATAGCAGTGCTACCCGCAGGTAATATCTTAGCTGTATTAAAAATGATGCCCGGAATAACAGGTTTCTGTGCCTTGATAGCAGTGATAAATGCCCCATCAAAAAATGGCTGTATAGGCTGGTCTGTTTTGTTGCGGGTACCTTCCGGGTAAAGGCACAGGTGTATCCCTTTATCCAGTGTATCCTGCATTTTTGCAAAGCTTTCCCTGCGACTACCTTCTTTTTTTCGGTCAACAAGAATGGAGCCTGCTTTATATATAAGGCCAAAAAGCGGCACGCGGGCCATCTCTACCTTTGCGAGTGTTTTGTTGGGCCCTGGTATCCATGGGGAAGACACAGGCACATCGGCAAATGAGTTATGATTGATGACGACTATATAATTCCGGCCTTTCTTAAAGTGGTGTTTCCCCTTCCTGATAACCGGGCAAAATATCAGCGGCATGTACACACCCATCCAAATACGGAAAACGGGATGTAACGCACGGGAACGCTTTGGCTCCGGTAACAAAGAAATAATCCAGATGGGTAGGAGCACAATGAGCATGGTAATGATGAACATTACCAATGCATAAGAAAGGAATAGTATAGAAAAGAGTTTCCTGATCGTTTTCATGATGGGGGGTTATTTCTACAGCGACCAGTCAATAGGTTTAATGCCTTGTTCCTTCAGCCAATTATTTGTTTTGCTGAAATGGCGGCAGCCGAAAAATCCATTATAGGCAGATAAGGGGGATGGATGTGCCGCTTTGAGTATAGAGTGTTTGTGCTTATCTATCAATTCTTCCTTACCCTGAGCAAACTTTCCCCATAGAAGAAAAACAACGTTCTCCTTTTCATCAGAGATCTTTTTAATAACTGCATCGGTAAAATGGTGCCATCCTATCTTACTGTGAGTCATTGGCTGGTGAGCTTCTACCGTTAATGCAGCATTGAGTAGCAAAACACCCTGGTGCGCCCATTTTTCCAGATTGCTGTGTGTAATTGCAATGCCGAGGTCTTCCTGTATCTCTTTAAGAATATTAACCAATGAAGGTGGGGCTGCTATACCATCGGGAACTGAAAAAGATAGCCCATGTGCCTGCCCGGGATTATGATACGGATCCTGCCCGATTATTACCACCTTAACTTTATGGAACGGCGTACAGGTAAATGCATTGAATATAAGCTTGCCCGGTGGATAAATGACCTTACCTGCCTTTTTCTCCACTTTTAGAAAATGGACTATCTCCCCAAAGTATGGTTTTTTAAATTCATCGGCCAGCACTTCCTTCCAGCTATGTTCTATATCGACATCCATGGCAGGCTTCTTACTTTTTATTCTGTGGCTTATTCTGCTGCATAATTGTGAAGCTGCCACAAATATTTCTGTTCTTTTGTTTCTGGGTCAGCATTACGAGGTACACATCCGTCTTTTCAGGGATAAAGGTGTAGATAATGTAATTGCTGGAAACATTTTGCGGAATAGGTGTAGTAGACTTATTAACTATTCTCTTATCATTGCCATCAAACAACTCCAGTTTTACTTTCGAAGACTCCCTGCCGCCAATAAACAGCAACTGGTACATTTGCCCCTTATTTAGCTGTACGGCTACCGGGAAAGGCTCCTGTGATGCCATATTGATCATGGCATCTCTGTAGGGCACCATATCCTGCTTAATGAATGTTCTTTTCAGATCCTCGGCCTGCATTTTTATATCGCGGTCTATGCAGCCTACCGCTGCGGTAGCCTGGCCTTGTTGCTTAGGGGTAGCAATAGTTTCTTCCTGCGCAAAAGCACCCGAGAAAGAAAAAACGGAAATAGTAACAGCCAGTATCAGCTTCATGCCTTTTATTTTATAGAGACGAAGATAAAAGAAAGGTGGAGTAAATTTACCTGATCTCCACATTAAGCACCTTATTGCCCTGCAGGTATCCTTCCAGTTGGTCATGTACAGTTACAGGGCCTACGCCCGCCGGGGTACCTGTATAGATAAGATCGCCTATGTTCAATGTAAAGAACCTGGATACATAAGCTATTATCTTATCTATACTGAACAGCATGTTCTTTGTATTTCCATCCTGCACTATCGTATCATTCAACTTTAGCTGGAAAGAAAGATCATTGACATTGGTACCTTCATTAACCGGAATAAATGACCCAACTGCTGCCGAACCATCGAATGCTTTGGCTATCTCCCACGGCAGGCCTTTCTTTTTCTGTTGTTCCTGCAGGTCGCGAGCAGTAAAATCCAGCCCAACACTTACTTCATTATAATATTTATGGGCAAACCGCTCATTTATATACTTCCCATTCTTAGATAGCTTCACGACTACTTCGCACTCGTAGTGCAGGTCGTCAGTAAACTCGGGGTAATACAAAGGTTTATCGGGCAGGAGCAAAGCATTTTTTGGCTTCATAAAAATAACCGGCTCCTTAGGCACCTCATTATTCAATTCTTTAGCGTGTTCGCTGTAATTTCGGCCGATACAGATTATTTTCATAGAAAGCGGATTAAGAATGGCGCGTGTAAAAATAAAATTTCCTGATGATAAACCCTTGTACCATTGCACAATACCTGTGCGGATAGGTGATATCAACTACGGCGGGCATGCAGGCAATGATTCGCTGCTATCGATAATACATGAAGCCAGGGTACAGATGCTGGCCCACTGGGGATGGACCGAACTGGACGCAGGCGGCAACAGCCTGATAATGGCCGACGTAATGATCGCCTACCGTGGAGAGGCATTTTACGGTGAGGTACTGCATGTGACCCTATTTGCAGATGAAGTAACCACGCAGTCTTTTGACCTATTGTATAAAATAACTACTAGTAAGGATGGCCAACCCAGGGAGATATTGCATGCGAAGACGGGAATGGTATGCTTTGATTACCAGACCAGAAAGATAGCGGGAATGGAACATCAATTGCGTGAAAGATTAAATAACGCAACGGCTTAAATATAATAATGAAGCGCTGCTCTATAACAGCGCTCCATTACAGAAGATCATTAAAAACTAATTAAGGATGATCATTTCGGGTTTGCTGATGACACCTGCCTGCTGCATGGTTTGCTGCAGATCGGGATCGCTCATCATCTTATCAATTGCAGATGTATCTGCAACTTCCCAAATCATATAGGCCATCCCGGGGTCATCGTGGCGCTGACCTACGAATATTTCTTTCATACCTGCATTTTCTCTTCTTGCCTTATCAGAATCGTAACCCTGTTTCCAGGTATTGTAGTCTGTAACCTTGTGGTTTAAAATAACTGTAGCCATAGTTTTTTTTAATTGTGAGAAAACAAAGTACAGAATATTTTACATTGTTACTATTAAGAACATGTTACCAGAAAAAATCTTTAAATACCTGGATCGATATATTCATTTAACATCAGTAAATTATTCAACGCATCGCCCATTGTATTGTTGAAATAAGCATATACTGTTTTACCCTGCTTCATCCATTTTTTTATGCTCACTGCATACTGTTGCAACACATCGTGCGTGTAGCTGCCACGATAACCCTTTTCGGGGCCGTGAAAACGCAGATATATAAAACTTGCCTTACCAGCATCATGCATATCCCAAGTACCCCCTGCCAGATCGTGCTGCACTATACCTGCCTTATATTCTGCCAGTACATTAAATACTTCCTCACAATTCCAATAGGCATTGCGAAACTCCACGGCTACCTTCCACGCATTACGGGTATTTAACTTTTGCATCTGTCCTAACAGACGGTTCACTTCACCCAAATTACGGAATGAGAATGACGGAGGAAACTGTATTAGCAGGCAACCTTTTTTATCCCCTATCCTATCCACTGCCTGAAAGAACTTATGCAGGTAGGCCGCATCGTAAATAAACCCTTTGGCGTGGGTTATATCTCTTGACAGCTTGAACGTGAACCTGAAATCATCCGGTACACTTAACCCCCATTTTTCCACCGTGGCCGGCTGAGGGATCTTGTAAAAGGAGCTATTGATCTCTACAGAATTAAACAAGGATGCATAATATGCTAGCCGCGATTTATCCTGATACTCGGCGGGGAAAGTGTACTTAGGCCCGGGTAGTACCAGGTTGCTTGTGCCTGAATAAAATTTTCCTTTAGGTTTCATAGAGGTACCTATGGTACATTATCATTCCACAGCAGAACACTATTCTGTGTCGGGGAGGTCATATTCAAGATCATACCGGTGCTTGCCTTCTGCCCTGATGATAATGAGCTTGCCGCTGATACCTGTCAATTCATCGGTACCAGAGTCAGGGACCACCTGTATATTGAGCGTTCCTTCCCCTTTGTTCATTGTGGCGCTATGCTGCAACACAAAGCTGCCACGTCTGCCATGCAGTACGCCTTCTACCCTTTCTATGGCTACATAACCTGCTGAATTAGTTACTGCCGTACCAGTGCTAAGCATCTGTCCCTGGCTAGTGCCGGTAAGGTCTCCATTAAATTCCTTATCAATCGTCATACGCCCGAAAAGGGGAATGGTGCGTTCGTCTGTTTGGGGGAGGATCTTTACTGTAAATTCTCCTGTTGCGTGTGTGGACATGGTGGTATTTTTTTTTAATTCTGGTCGTATTCCCATACTTTGGCTTAGACCAAAAGTACCAAAGCGGGGGAGGAATAGCAAACTCAATAGTGTATATTGGAAGTTATCCGGGACCGCAGTACTGCTCGTCTGTTACTTTTTCCATGCAGAATAAAAGACTTTAAACCTAACCCTTGTTATTTCCATAGCTGAGATTTTTAGACATTAAATAATCACCATGCTATCATTTCCTTATCCGGATAACCTTTACAAAACGGGCCATGTAGCGGTCATTGAGTTTTGTGATGATGACTGCATTCTCTTTGCCTGAAGATGCATGTATAAAGCTGATGCCCGAAGTATCGTGCGCTACAATGAGGCCCATATGACCAACCGTACGGATATTGCTATTGGTACCTGTAAACAGAATAAGGTCTCCGGGGAGGGCATCAGCAAGCGGTACAGGAGTACCTTCATTTGTAAAGTCTACAGAAGACCGGGGTACATCCATATTAAAATGATGGAACACATAGTTAATGAACCCGGAGCAATCAAACCCGGCAGACGGTATGGTGCAACCAAATTTATAAGGTGTACCTATAAGTGTTTTGGCAAACACTACCACCTGTGCAGCCAGCACCGAATCTGTAGGCACTACCGGATGAACAAAAACTAGCGGTAGGCGGGGAGTATCAACGATGGTGGGCGGCAGCCGCACGGGGGTGGGCCTACACGAGACAAACAATAGCAAGATAAGATAGCTGTAACGCATACCCTAAAGTAAACAAAATCGGTCCACCCCGCCCATATAGGGCGGAGATTTGTAAATACCGATAGCAGAACCCGTCGCAATTATGTAATGTTTGCACAGAATTGTGTAAGGATGCAGCAGCGCAATGAGCCTACCTTTAGGCAGTTAACCAAAAAAGTATAAGAATGAGAAAGTTTATAATGCTGAGCTGTTTGCTGATAGCCGTGCTGAGCAATACCAGTCATGCCCAAATGAATAATGGCAACAATATAATGACGCAACCACTGTGGGGACCTGTGGGCTATGACTATGTAGAATATTATTACCTACCTGATATTGATGCCTACTACAATGTACCTGGCGCTCAATATGTGTACCTGGATAAAAAGCACTGGGTAATTGTAAAGGACCTACCCCTGCGATATAAGAACTTTAATTTTTACGGCGCGCACAAAGTGGTGATGAACGAGCCAAAACCCTATATGAATTACCGTGCAAATAAGGTGAAATATGCACAGTACCGCGGCCAGCACGACCAGATAGACATACGCGAAAGCCACGACCAGAAATACCTGGCCAAGGCAGACCATCCTGAACATGGCAAATGGGTATCGCCCCAAGATATGCAGGACCAGCAGAACAGGCAAAATGAACAAAACAGGGTGACGGCACAAAACAAGCAGGACTCACTAAACAGGGTAAACCTGACCAATGCAGAGAATCAGCATAATGCGCAGGATATGCAAAACAGGCAGCAGCTGCAAAACAACGAGAATAGCCACAAACATTAAAACAACATTTTACTTTAGTGAAAAGCCGCTGTAATAGCGGCTTTTTTGTTTTAGTTCTTTTCTTATTGTTTCACATAATGAAGCGCTATACAGCCTGAACTGAATACCTTAGACGCTACAAGTTTTAACTGTTGCTTTTCAGGCAGATTGATGCCCTTTAATAACCGCGTTCCTTCACCTGCTACTATGGGATGAACAACAAAACGGTACTCATCTATCAGGTCCAGCTCTATCAATTGTGATGGGAGGTGCACCCCACCGGTGAGCATATATTTACCGGGTTGCTGTTTTAGCTTCAGTATCTCGTTTTTAAGATCGGTATTAATGATAGTCGTTTTGCTATCGTCCACCTTGCCTAAGGTGTGTGAAAAAACTACTTTGCTGGTGGAATCGAACACCTGCGCAAAATCGTTAAGGGCTTTGTTAGGGGCAGAATGGTTGCGGGCCATGTCGGGCCAAAAGGGGACCATCAGTTCATAGGTCTTACGGCCGTAAACGAGCAGGCCAGCATCGCGTATCAATTCGGTGAAGTAGTTGTGCACTTCTTCATCGGGATTGCCTACAGTATGGTCGCAGCAGCCGTCTAAGGTTATGTTGGTGGAGAATATGAGGTTTCTCGTAGGTTGTTTTTGAATTTAAACTTGCACTAATATACTCGTATTACTTCTACTTTTGGCTTGATCCATCCAGATTGCTTAAAACTAAGAAAAACGAAATCAGATGAGGATGGAGGAATAAAAGAATAGAGTTCTCAAAACAACGGCAACTGCCCGTTCTTTATCCGCCTGAAATCTTTGGTGTTCCATTCCATCTCCGTTTGGTTGAGGCCATAGCGCTTGCAGTATAGTGCATAGAGTTTTTACTCACCAAACTAAAAAGCGCTTACGCATTCTTATATACCACTATTTTTTCTGAAACATATTTACCAGTAGGCACAGGGCAAAAAACAATATTACCCCAATCAGTATTTTCATTCCTTTCGACATTCCTTTTTTCGAAGGTGCCTGCTGCACAGGTACGCTCTGCTGCAGCATACCTGCGGGCATCTGCGCCATCTTATTATATGCATTCATTCCATGCATGCTCATTCCGGAATTAACAGACTTGTTAGGTATCGCCTCATCAGCATGTGTAACAGGCTTACCATTTACAAAAGTTTTAGTTTGCGTATTGGCATGGGTTACAACTTCTTCATGGACATTCGCTTTAGAACCAGTCTCACCGCTTTTATTGCTGGTGTCATCATCCTGGTCATCATCTTCAAAGTCATCATTATCGTCGTCATTATCACCACTCCCTATATCATTATCCTCAGCCGATGCAGTTTGTCCGTTTGTGAGCGTGTTGCTTTTTGTGGTCTTATTAGTTTGGGTATTGGTAACCGTATGAGTAACGGTATTTGTGGTTTTTACATTTGGGTCGTTAGCATCAAAAGCCGGCATGTGCTTCATCGTATTGCCAATCTGCGCTTGCATTTCTGAGAATTGCTTTTCAAAATTTGCAAAACCGGCAGCGAGGTCATTGCTATCATTGTTGCCACTGTTGTTATCATCTGGCGTATTTTTTTGCATATCGGATATCTGTTGCTGGGCTTTATCAAAAAAGTCGTTAGTGTTATCGCTCATAGCTTGCTGTTTTTTTGGTATGAAATAAAGCGTTTAAATATCAAATTTTACAAGTACCCAGTTAACATCTTTATTAAGCACCGGGGCACCGCAGTATTCGCATACATCGGTAGTGGTATCCTTGTACGGCGCGCCGCACGAACTGCACTCGAAGCTAAACACGGTTTCTTTATCACTGATCTTGAACCGCGTAGCACGTGCCAGGTACAAGGTACAATCGCTGGTGACCATCTGTGCATCCAGCAGGCGCATCTGCCCCGTGCCATCTATCCTGCGATAGGTGACGGTGAGGCCAAATTCCATTATGGTAATATCGCTTCCTGCTGTATAATTGTTCAACGTTACGTCATTAAGGAACAGCCGGTCGAACAGTACCGGACCCTGTGCCTGCCTCATCAGCATTATTTCTTCCACAACATGCGCGTCTGCAAAACGGCTTAGGTGTATGGGGTCGGCACCGCTTAGCACATTCATCACCTGCATAAATATATTAGAAGCTATATCCTCCACGCATTGCACCGCAAAGAAAGGATCGTTCTGCAGCGATGTTACCAGGTCGCGGTAGTCTGGTTCATTTTCATCATAGTCTTCGCCTTGGGTTATTTCGCTCAGTATCCAGTCGTAGGTGGCATTGTTGGTAAGGGTATTGCAATTACTACAACGGCTTATCTCGCCCATCTTTGTTTCGAAGAGCGCGCCGCAATTAGGGCAGTTGGCATTATCGTACAGGTTTTTTTCCTGTTCGCTGCCTATGCGTTTTATAAATGTCCAGTACTCTGCCGCTGTATCATCTTTATATTTCTCATCCAGTTGGGGCAATGTGGCGCTGGTAAACGAGTCATCCATAATAAAACCGATAGCCACATCCGCTATCTCGTAATTGCCCGATATCCCCAGCCGCGCTACTTTTATATTCTTTATCCTGATGTTGCTCAGTATGTTTTTTTGCTTCAGGGCATTCATCATTTTTATCTGCAGTGTCAGGCGCTGGTACATGCCGTCGCTAAGCCATTTGCGCACCTGCTTCAGGTCCTGGATTTGCCAGGCATTTTGTATGGCAAGAAAGGCGGCAGCTATTTTTTCAGGATCTAATCCCGGCGGGAATGGGAACTGTTCTGCCGGCATTGCATCTGCTATTTCCTGTTCCATAGCTTTGCGTCTATTCTTTCGGCGGGAAACAATAATGAACGGACTTGCAATAACTAATGTAATAACCAGTACGGCTAACGCGCCGCCCGGCCCCATACCTCCACCACCAGAGCTGCTGCTACTATAGTGACCATAGCTACTACTACTGCTATAATGACTTGAGGAATGCGAACCACTGCTGCTATGGCCGCCGGCACCGCCCACTCTTGCGGTGGCAGACGGTGCAGCACAACTGCTTAGTGCCAATACTATAATGAAACACTTCAACCTAAATTTTCCAGACATGCTGTTATTGTATAGGGGGTGGAACGTTATTGAAATGATCTGCCAATTCGGCCACCGTTTCCGCTTTGCCCCATGCTGCCATACCTGCTTTCCACACCAAGGTTTCCCGCACTATGGTACCAGCCTGCATCATCTGCTGTATCTGTCCGGCATCATAGGGGCCGTTTTGCTTCCCATCAGCGGCGGTGAAGTATTGCGTCAGCGGGGGTGGCATGGTTGCCTGTTCCTGCTGCTTTTGGTTTGCCTGGTTAAAAGCGTTCGAAAGGATATTACCATAGCCTAACCCAACGCCAATACCGATGCTGGCACCCGTCATTCCGGGGTTAGCAGCAGCAGTTTCTATGCTGTTAGCAACTTTCCACTGGGTATATTTCTGTATATCAATGGTGTTGATACGCGAGTATTCGAATATCTCTTTCTTCAGATCGTCCGGCAGTGATACATTCTCTACCACAAACTTCTTTATCTGCAACCCATACTCCGTAAAGTCTGTGACCAATTTATCCTGTATAATAGACGAAAGTGCATCTGTGCTGCCGGCCAGCTTATCTATCGGCAGATTGCCCGACGTAGCCGCACTGGTAAAATGCGAAACAATTATGCTTCTTATCTGTGCACCTATTTCGTCAGTTGTGTACTCGCGGGCTACCCCGGCCACTTCCTGCAAAAATTTTCCGGCATCCGCTACTTTGAAAGCGTAGGTGCCAAATGCGCGAAACTCAATAAGGCCAAATCGCGCGTCAGATATAGTGATGGAATTTTTAGTCCCCCACTTCTGATCTATGGCCTGTCGGGTGCTTACAAAAAAAACTTCCGATCTGAAGGGGCTGTCAAATCCATATTGCCAGCCTAACAGCTTACTTAGTATCGGCATGTTCTGGGTGTGTAGCGTGTACATCCCTGGCTGGAATACATCTGCTATCTGCCCTTTATTAAGGAATACCGCCTGCTGCCCTTCTCTTACGGTCAGTTTGGCGCCCATCTTTATCTCATTATCAGTGGGGAACTTCCATACTAACAAGTTAGGATCCTGTTCAGGCCATTCTACAATATCAATAAGCTCATGGCGTAGCTTTTCAAAAAGTCCCATAGGTATAAAGTTGAGATTAAATTTAATGTTCCATTTCAGATTATGAAAATTTTCCAGATTAATTTTTCTCAAAACAAAGGCAACTGCCCGTTCTTTATCCTCCTGAAGTCTTTGGTGTTCCATTCCATCTCCGTTTGATTGAGGCCATAGCGCTTGCAGTACAGGTGAAACTGGTCGCGTATCAGCTCGGCAAATTTGCCATCGCCCACTATACGATTGCCAAAGCGGCTATCGTTCACCTGGCCATCGTGGCAGGCGCTTATCTGGTTCCATACTTTTTCGGCACGGTCGGGGAAGGCCTTGTGCAGCCAATCGTGGAAGATGGGGCCTATGGCGCCATTGAGCCGTACCACCGTGTAGCCCGCCCACCGCGCACCGGCCTCTGATGCGGCCTTGAGCACTGCAGGCATGTGCATATCATTGAGCCCCGGTATCAGTGGGGCATTCATGATGCCGGTGGGCACACCAGCCTTCGATAGTGTCTCCACCACCTTGAGCCGCGAACGGTAGGAGGCGGTACGCGGCTCCAGCACACGGCGCAGGTCTTCATCGAGCGAGGTAATGGAGGAGAACACACGCACCAGGTTGAATTTATTGAGCTCCTGTATCACGTCTATATCGCGCAGCACCAGAGCATTCTTAGATAGGATGCTAACGGGGTTGCGGTACTCGAGGCATATCTCCAGCAGCTTGCGGGTTATGCGCATCTTGCGCTCTATGGGCTGGTAGCAATCAGTATTGCCCGAAAGGGAAATAACGGCAGGCTCCCAGTTCTTGTTCTCAAAAAATTTCTTCAGCAACTGGGGCGCGTTCTTCTTTACTATTATTCGGCTCTCGAAATCTACACCCGCACTGTAGCCCCAATACTCGTGCGAGTTTCGGGCATAGCAGTAGATGCACCCATGCTCGCAACCCTGGTAGGGATTGGCAGAGTACATCATGCCCACATCAGGGCTCGTAACGGTATTCACTAGGGACTTGCTCTCGTCGTATATATATTCTGTCTTGCGCTCTTCCTGCTCCCAATCGTCTATGGCCTCTACATGCTCCTGCACATACTGCCCCTTCAGGAAACGGTTCTTGGGATTGAACTGTGCACCCCTGCCCTTCTCAAATCTATCGTTCGCCTTTTGGTTGATCATTGGTCATTTTTGATTTATGATTTATTCATCTTCTTCCAGCAGGTATTTATTCACAAGGTCTCCGTTGACCCCTACCATGTCTTTTACAGAGCCGAAGCCAATGGCATCTTTCATCACGCCATCTTCTACCAGCTCAGCGCCTTTGCGTACTATGTTCTTACTGTACTTGTCCTTTATATCGTACATCGCCTTGCGCAGTACATCATGGCGCATGCGGTTATCAAAAAGGCTGTACTGCATACAGTTCCCCTTCATAAAATCTTGTACGCCTACCCCTATCATCTGTACATTGCTGTTAAAGAGATGGGCGATGTTGTGGCCCTGCTCGTAGCTGTGCATTTGGTTAAGGATGTGGCGGCGTATCTCTATGGCATCCTGCATAGCGTGGGGCAGGCCTATCTTCACATCCCACGATGTGCCATTGCGATACCTTATAAAACACCACGCCTCGCGGCAAAAAACACTCTGCTTTACCATGCGCTGCTCCAGCCGCGTGCACAGGGCTACCAGCAATGACTCCATGGTCTGCAATGACTCCCGCTGCGGGCGCGACACCGTGCGCTGCGCACTCATGGTGCGGTTCTCCCCGCTATACAGGTCTACCTCGCCAAAGTTGAGGCGGGCATGCCAGTAGTTACCCACCACGCCACCAAATGCCTTGCGCAGCAGCGCAGCAGAAGCGTGGCGCATCTCCAGGGGTGTTTTAATGCCCACGGTGGTAAGGCGGTGCGCATTGCGCGTGGCTATGCCAGGCAGGTCGGTAAGCTGCAGGCGTTGCAGATAGCTATCTATATTATCAGGGGTCACGCGTATCAGGCCGTCGGGCTTCTGCAGCTCCGTGCCCAGCTTGGCCAGGAAGGAATTGGGGGCTATGCCTATGCTGCATTTCAGGTAGTC
Organism: Taibaiella sp.; assembly: GCA_013815385.1. Classification (GTDB taxonomy): domain Bacteria; phylum Bacteroidota; class Bacteroidia; order Chitinophagales; family Chitinophagaceae; genus JACDGL01. Next base: position 159,039 of record JACDGL010000007.1, read on the forward strand.
GTACCGGGCGGTTATATCATCCTTTATCTGCCGGCCCAGGGCCATAGGGTCTTTATACACCCAGCGGTACGAGGTCAGGTTCATCAAAGCCTCGTCAATACTTTTGGCTATCACATCATCGCAATACTTGCGCAGTACGCCTATGATAAAGATGTGTATGGCACGATACACAGCAGGGTGCGTGGTGATGGGGATGATGTGTGGACAATACTGGCGGCACTCCATAAGGCGCATGCCTGTCTTCACGCCAAATTTCTTTGCCTCCCCCGATGGCGCTATCACCGCGGCATTAGGACTATCGTAGGTAACCACACCTATGGGCTTGCCGCGCAATTCGGGGTGCATCTGCTGCTCGCAGCTGGCAAAGAAGCTGTTCATGTCAATATACATGACAAGGCGCTCACTGTCCTTTGCAATATCGTTCTGGCGGTAGCCGGGTTTCTTATGCTCCTGCGCTGTTATTTCCTTTTGCTCCTGCGCCTTCCTTAACTGCTCCAGGTGGCCTGCTACTTCCCATTGCTCCAGCTCATCGGCCTTCTCCCCCTGCTGCGGCAATGCCTGGCCTTTAAAAAGGTGGGGATTGTATTCAGACATATTTGCCCTGCAGCCGGTCATGACAGCAAGGTAGTAAATGCCAATTAAATTGGCAACTTATTTGACAATAAAATTGGAATTATTTTACTAAGCTTAGAGTTTGACAAACTTCTTGGTTCCAATTCCGTTCATTTCAATAAAATAAACACCTTTAGGAAATGCGCTCACATCTATTACATTACTGCCTATCCTCAATTGGCCCGATTTCATATTCTCACCCAGTACATTTGAAATAACATAGATGGTGGGCTCATTTATCTCTCCAATGTTAAGGTCATTGGTAGCGGGGTTCGGGTATAGCGTGTAACCAGTAGAGATAGCAGCAGTGGCCACACTAGTAGGAATACCAATAATGTTTTCTACAACGTTGGTCATCACAACAGGGTTATAATCAAAGAATACACCTGCGTGGTTGTCTATCTTAGTACCGAAAGGTAATCCCGACTTTGTGGCGACACTAAAGATGAATGCCCTGCTGCAATTCTGCGGATGGCGCGCACTGTCTAATAGATTGATAGCAGGAAAATCAAACTTCAGAATGTTGTGTCCATTGTTTTTCAACTTGGCTACATTCATGTTAGCAGACGTCATAATAAGGCGAAAAGAATTCACATCCACATTATCAGACAAAGTATCCATAACATAAACATTGTAAGTAGTGTCGTTACCTACATTAGTGAAGTTAATAGTGTATTGTAAGACTGTGCCGGCTTTTATAATGCCTGAAGGATTAACCTCCATTTCATTAGGGTCGCAACCGCCCCGTACAGTATCGTTACGGATCTGTATATTATTGCTGGAGTCATCATCACCCACTTTGGGATAGACTGTACAATAAGAATGAGCCCGATAACCTACCGCTGGCCCCGTTGGATAACTGGACCAGATAGCATAATACAAATCAACAGGTTTTGCGTCAGAAGATGCCAATTTTCTTACATTCCATGTAATTGTAGAATCTGAATAGGATACTGGGGTAGGATTTACATCCAGCCATCCACCTCTGTTTACATTGTAATGCTTATCGTAATGCAGCGTAACTGTAGCATCTTGAGGGATGCAATCCAGATTGCTGACATAAATATCACCCCATTGGTCACTAACTCCTGTAACAGGTACTATTGCTTTGACAGCAAGATTATATGCTGAAGCGGAAGAACCGCATCTAAAACCGATAGATTGCAGATTGCTACTGTAAGCAGATGTCATAAGCGTATCCGTAAAAATACCTGTAGAAGGACATGTTGGATGCATGGTTGCCATAGCGGAAGAAATTACTTTGAAGTGTAAACATCTCCCGGCTTACCGTAGGCAGTGTAATAAAAACCGCTGGTAGACGAAAGCGTATCTATCGGCACATGATTGGAATCTACCTCTGTCAACACAGGACTTGAAAGATGCGAATCTCCATTATCAAAAACGCAGTTGGCATTTGCATCGGTATAATATTGTACTGATAATGTATTGCACAACTTATATTCAAAAGAAAACGTAGTAGAGTCTATAAGTGTCACACCATTTCTCACTGCTGTGCGGATGGTATAGGTACCCGGATTGGCATAACTGTGAGTAAATGATGCATATCCAGTTTGTCCAAATGTATTGGATAAACCAGAGGAGGCTACGCTACCGCCCGCATAATAAAAATATACCGTGTAAGATGGATTGTATGTTTTGGTGACCACACTAAACTGCGCGCCGCCACACATCTTGTTGATAAATATACCAAAGCTATCCGCTAGATGAGTATCAGACATATATGCACCTGCAATCTTCCTTATACAGGAATTACCCGCATCAGCTATATAAATATTTCCTAAGAAATCACTTGCAACATCGTATACTGAATTCAATTTCGCAGATGTTGCATATCCCCCATCTCCTGAATAGCCAGTTGTAAAATTTCCAGCTACCGTCCCTAATATACCTTTATCGGTAACTATTGCCACAACATTGCTTGCTCTCTCCGCTATATAAACATTACCTGCAGCATCTGTAGTCAAACCGCATGGATCAGAAATATTAGCGCCAACAGCAGATCCCCCTACGCCACTTGACCCTCTAATACCATTCCCAGCAAATGTTGTGATAATACCAAATTTGTCGACCTTACGAACATAATTACAAGCATTACAACTGATATAAAAGTTACCTGAGTGATCAGCTGCGATTCCCCATACACCATCAGTTGCATAAGAATAATAATTTAATTCTGCAGAAGTTGCAGGCCCACCATCGCCACTATATCCTGCCACTCCAGTACCGGCATATGTAGAAATAGTGCCAGTATTATCTACTTTCCTAATAACATAATCAACTTGGTCTGCAATAAAAATATTTCCAGAATCATCTATACAAACATTGTTGCAGTTAAGACGGGCAGATCTAGCATTGCCGCCATCTCCAGTATAACCAGTACCTAAACTATGATTTCCTGCTACTGTAGATATTATCCCTGAAAGATTTACCTTTCTTACCACTCCATCACCTGCATCTGCGATGTACATATTTCCTGATGCATCAAAAGCAATATGAGTAGCATTGTTTAACTTAGCTAGAATTGCCAGGCTTCCGTCTCCATAGGATGTACTACCACCTGCAACGATAGTTTTTGCTCCTCCCGAGTCTATTTTGTAAACATAGGACCCTGCGGCAGTATAGACATTCCCTTGATGGTCTACCGCTATATTGTTCGTAATAATGTTTGCAAATGTTGTAATAGTACCTACTTGCGCAAATACTACTCGAGGCTGAAATAGTAGTAATGTTGCTGACAATATAAAAAGGGTAAGAGCTTTCATAAGGCATTGGGTATTTATTGTTACAAATAGGATATAAGTAAATATAATTCATTTGTTAATATTTATCAAACTATGTGAACAATATATTACTATGAGAGTTTTCCGGGAGTAATTACCAATGTGAATATTTTTCTGTCTAATTATCGCCTGTTACCGACTATGAGTATGGCTACCGGCAAGGCACCTTCAAACATCCACACGGGCATGTATGGCTGGTGCAGAAAAAGATTTGATAGTTTGGCTTTAACCTACTTCAAGCATTTTATCAAAATCATTGCAAAACAAAAACGCACCGTGCGGTGCGTTTTCCATTATATCTCAATAACTATTCCGCATGAAACGGATACCGGAAATCCGTTGCAGGTACATAAGTTTCTTTAATAGTGCGCACACTAAGCCAGCGGTAAAGGTTGAGGATAGAGCCTGCCTTATCGTTAGTGCCTGATGCACGCGCGCCGCCAAATGGCTGCTGCCCTACTACTGCGCCGGTGGGCTTATCGTTTATATAGAAGTTGCCCGCACTGTTTACCAGCTTTCGGGTCATCTTGTCTATGGCATACCTGTCTTGCGCAAATATGGCGCCAGTCAGGGCGTAGGGCGATGTTTCGTCCAGTACATCCAGCGTTTCTTCCCACTTGTTTTCATCATATACATATATGGTGAGCACAGGGCCAAAAAGCTCATCGCACATGGTCACATACTTGGGGTCGGTAGTTTCTATTATAGTGGGGTCTATATAGTAGCCGTGGGTCTTATCGTAGCCGCCGCCGCATATTATCTTAGCCTTGCCATCGCTATGCTTTACGCCATCCAGGTATTTGGCCAGGCTATTGAATGATTTTTCGTCGATTACCGCATTGATGAAATTGCTGAAATCGTCCACTATACCCATCTTCATGGTATCTACCTCCACGCACAGCTTTTCTTTTATCTCTGCCGCAAGGTTCGATGGCAGGTAGGCACGGCTGGCCGCGGAACACTTCTGGCCCTGGTACTCGAAAGCGCCACGGGCAAGGCCTGCAACCACAGCATCTACATGCGCCGTTGGATGTACAAATACGAAATCCTTACCGCCTGTTTCGCCGACTATGCGGGGGTAACTCTTGTAGCGTGCTATATTCTCGCCTATGCTCTTCCACATGCTCTGGAATACGCCGGTAGAACCTGTGAAGTGGATACCTGCAAAGTCTTTGTGCGCGTAGCATAGCTCACCCACCATAGCACCGGGAGGATACACGAGGTTGATAACACCGGCGGGCAGCCCGGCCTCTATCAGTATTTCCATAAACACGCTGGCGCTGTATATCTGCGTATTGGCAGGCTTCCATACTACTACGTTGCCGCACATGGCAGGCGCGGTAGGTAGGTTGCCCCCTATAGCCGAAAAGTTGAACGGGGTAACGGCCAGTACAAACCCCTCGAGTGGGCGGTACTCCATGCGGTTATCGAAACCCAGCGGGGATATAGGCTGTTGCGCATATATCTGACTAAGGAAGTGAACATTGAAACGGAGAAAGTCTATCAGTTCGCATGCGCTGTCTATCTCGGCCTGATAGGCATTCTTGCTCTGCCCCAGCATAGTAGCCGCATTCATTTTGAAACGGTACTTAGTGGCCAGCAACTCGGCGGCCTTCATAAAGATAGATGCACGGTGTTCCCAGCTTGTAGCGGCCCATTCCTTATGCGCTGCCAGTGCAGCATCTATGGCCTGGTGCACATGCGTAGCATTGCCTGCATGAAAATGGCCTAAAAGGTGGTTAGTCTCGTGCGGGGGACGTATCTCTTTTTTATCACCGCTACGTACTTCTTTACCGCCAATATACATGGGTATATCGCGCATTTCATTCTTCAGGGCGGCGAGGGCTTTTTTCAGCGCTTTACGCTCAGGAGTATGGGGGGCGTAGCTTAAAACAGGTTCGTTCTTAGGTTCTTTAAAAAAGAAATATCCGTTAGGCATGTAGCTATTTATGAATTAAAAAATGATGATCTGTTATTGAGGATGCAAAGGTAGAGAATTTGGCGGAGCCGTGCATTTCTATACTCTATACAAGTATATGAAGAGGTGATCTTAAAAAGTGCCTGGTGTAAGTTTAGAATACTTTCATAATTTAGCCGCCCGATCCAACTACTTTTAGTACTCCATATGTCCATGAATCCCAATGTGCCGCTTTTTATAGTTACTGATGACAGTAAATTCAAGAAGATATCATCAATAAACGGCGATGGCTTTGAACTGAAGCTCAGAAAACACTATTACTACAAGGGTAATACAGTACAATGCTACGAATTTGGCATAATGACCGATGGGAAGGATGGAGGCATCTTTATAGCGCGCGTAACAAAAAAGTTCAGTGATGTGAACGAAGAAGGCCATGCGGGGATAGAGCTGACCAGGGATAACTATGGCGAGCAGCTGCCATCAAGGATCACGAAGGCAATGATACCATTATTCAAAGCGCATGGATTAAAGTCCCTGATGTTTACCTGCGACGAGGATAAGAATGCCATACAGGAAGCCTGTAAAGAATTGGGCGCTGAATACATGGATACTATAGCTGTAGGTCCCGTACGGCCCCGTAAAATGCGGTTCAAACTGGCGATATAAACTATTTAAAAGGCCTCCATCAGGAGACCTTTTAAAATAAGACTCTGATTAATTTCTAATGACCAGTGTACCTGTTTTGTATTTTACCCCTGAACTATTCGATAGGGTATAAATACATGTACCATCAGGAAACCCTGCCAGCGATATGGTCTTTTGCATACCTACAACCCGCTGTGATGTAAGGATTCGCCCATCCAGGGTATAAATAGATAGTAGATCATCCATAGCTTCCTGCGACTGAATAGTTAACTGCGAAGAAGCAGGGTTGGGGTATACGCTAACTGACGCCTCATTGCTTACCGGGCTAATACCGGATGAGTGCCTTGGCGCTCTGAAATTGACCTTGATACAATTGGTATTGTTGGTAGTATCCGGATCGGACTCATGCGCCATAAACACTTTTACACAGTAATCTGCATTATTTACATCAGTAGTAACTGTCCAGGTCAAAGGGAATCCAAATTCATAATAATCCCCGGGCGGTACATCTGTTGTAAGTAAAACAAGCCCTTGTAATTTGCGGTTTCCATTAACACTTAACTCCACCACCACACTATCTGAATTTTTAAGGGTATCTGTGCTGTAATTATATAACTGAGACACTGTATAAACTGTTTCGCCGCTATCAATATTAGCGCCAGGGGCGGGTGAGATAAGTATCACAGCAATGTTCTTTTGCGCAAAGGCGGCTGAGGTAATGAGCAGATACAATAATGACAATAAAAATGTGCGTTTAAAAATGCGATGCAGAGTTTTTGGAGCATAGCAGGAGAAAGTAGCATTCTGAAGCATAAAATGATGTTTAGGATAAGAGACATCATTTCTACACATAATGTTAGATGCATATTGGAATATCCCCCAAGAACTCCCCCCAACTTGTTAAAAAATATTTCTAAGAGGCCATGCAGCTTATTCAGAAGGATTGAGCGGATGGAGGCACAGTTTTAGCCATGTGGGGAAGTCTCACCAAAGAATTATTGCAGCACATCCTACTCTTTACTTTTTGATTCGATTATTGTTGCTATTTGTCTTTGATAACCTAATAACAACAGTCCGATAAGTATCTTACTTCCATTTGTAATCATACCGGAATTACTATTAGCAGGTAAAATCTGAAGATAACGATAAGTACTTATATAAGCAAAACCCGAATTAAAAAACCCCGGAATCGAATTCAATAGCAATGTAGCACCGCAAACTATTACAGAAATACGCAATACGACTTTTAGGCTGACATTAATATCCAGCTTATCACTCTCAAAGCCTTCTGCTAATTTTAATATTTTGACGATAAGGCTGCTCTTAAAAATCAACACATAAACAACCAATATGTACAAAAGCATGCCTAAGAGCAATACAAGACTAATGTCCTGATAGCTACCGTATCCTGCTGCAAAAAAAATAAATAACTGTGTTATAAATTCTAAGAGCAAATACAGCCCTATCACCTTTAAGATAATATTGAATAAGCTTTTGGGTGTCATAATTATTATAATGCAACCGCTAAAATATCATTAAAAATACTAAAGGCACAATTTTTAAGCCTGCTCTATTGTTATGAGCCAGGCATTTGTAAAAGAAAGTGAGGAACAGTGGCTGCACGAGGTGGCCCCTACTATGAACGCGCTGATAGTGTACCTGAGCAGGGAAAACAATGGCATACGTGTGTACGAAAAGAATAATTACCTGCACCCAAAAACAGGCATACTGGTACATACCATGAGCAACGGCATGAACTATGGGATAGATAAGGATGGCAAATGGGAGATCGTTGACTAACCCTATTTAGCTACATCTATCTTTACTTTCTTACCCTTTATTTTTTCGGTCTTTATCAGTTGCAGGGTATGGGTGGCTTTTACTTTGCGTATAGCTACAAATGAGAAGAAGTCCTTTACATCTATAAGGCCTATATCTTCCTTCTTCAGCTCGCCCTTGTGCGAGAGAAAGCCCACTATATCTACTTTATTTACCTTATCCTTTTTACCGGCAGCAATGAATAAGGTTGTCCACTTTGGCTTTTCGGGGATAATTGATTCTTCAGGCAGCTCTATTTCTTGCACTTCCTCGGTGATGTAGGGTGGCAAATGCTCTTCGGGAGATAATATAAGTATAGCAGTACCGCTTGCATCCATTCGGGCAGTACGCCCATTGCGGTGGGTAAAGGAATCTTCGGTAAGCGGCAGATGGTAATGTACTATGTAGCGAATGTTGGGTATATCCAGTCCGCGGGCAGCAAGGTCGGTGGTGACAAGGACATTTACCGTACCATTCCTGAATTTACAAAGGGCACTATCGCGCTCCTGTTGCTCCATGCCACCATGATAAAATTCATTGAGGATACTCTTTTTGGTAAGGTCTTCACTGGTGCGCTCTACCGACTCGCGGTGGTTGCAGAAGATAATGGTAGACCTATTGCCAAGATAGCACACCAGGCGGAAAAGCGTTTCCAGCTTGTCCTTATCGGGCGAGGCAACTATTTTTATTGCAAGCTGGTTTTCCTCTGTTCCGGAAATATAATTGAGCTTTAGCGGGGCTGTAAGGCCAATGTAATCGGGTAACTCAGGCGCATCGGTAGCCGAGGTAAGTATACGCTTGGTAAGTGCAGGCAAAGACTTAATGATAAACTCCACCTCTTCATGAAAACCAAGCTCCAGCGATTTATCAAACTCATCGAGCACTAATGTTTTAATAGCACCTACTGTTATATTGCCGCGGCGTATATGGTCAGAAAGCCTGCCGGGCGTGCCTACTATCACGGCGGGTGGCTGTATCAGGTTATTCTCCTCAATTTCCCTTTTATGGCCGCCGTAGCAGCTGCTTATCTTAAGGCCGGTGCCCATTTGCCTGAATACCTGCTCTATCTGCTGTGCCAGCTCGCGCGATGGCACTACTATCAGCGCCTGCGTTTCTTTATTGGCGGCATCCAGCAGTTGCAGCACAGGCAGCAGGAAAGCCAGTGTTTTGCCGGAGCCGGTATCGGACAGCAATATCACATCCCCATTGCTTTCATTTGCCTCTACAGAGGCGATCTGCATAGCATTCAGGGCATCAATATTAAGGTTAGCAAGTATATTATCGAGCGAGTAGTTTTTGTTCTGCATTGCTGCAAAAGTAGGCTTTGGGAATTTAATAGGTATTTGCCTGCAAAACAGGGCGAGTAACAGGAAATATATTGAACAGATTAACACTATAGGTAAAGGGACCAAAAGAGAAAGGGTTCCAGTTGTCTGAAACCCTTTTGTTATTCTGTGGAAGCACACGGGTTCGAACCGCGGACCCTCTGCTTGTAAGGCAGATTTTTAATGGATTATCCTGTATCATTGTGTACTCAAAACCATTACCTATAAGCACATACGGGATTTAATTAGATCATACCGAGGCATTTAAAATCATATTTTATGTGCAAATTATGTGCAAACCTTATTACCTTTAATCATGAATACAAGTATTGGAATTTCGTTAGACATGCGCCGAAAGAAAAAGGATGGGACGTTTCCTCTTGTTTTACGTATTGGTCATTGAATTGAATCGATTACTATTTATGTATTAGAAGGTAAAAGAGCCTTCAGCCACCTAGCAAAAAGTGATTGAAACATTTCGTTTTAATCACTGTGCCGCGAGACTCCTGCGAGAGCGAACGAGGTGCTGTATTGATAAGCCTGTCAGGGCGCAATACAGCAACCTCCTTAGGCAAGTGTATGGCGTGTGTTTTTGGCATTTCAAAAACTATGACAAACAACGCGCCGAGTGAGCAGCGCAGGCGAGCACAAACGAGACAGCCGATGGACTGTAAAATGAGTAAATGAATGAAGCGAATACTTGTTGCAAAATGAAATGCACTTATTTTACAGGACAGAAAAGGCTGTAATGAAACTGACGAATGAAATGCAGAAAATGTGCCAAGCCGCAAAGCGTCCGCAGGACAAATATCTCTTGCACTTTCCTCTGACTATTTTATAGCGCAAGGGATGTTTGGGTTGGCGCATCTTTCTGCTGAATGAGGAAGTTGAATGCCTATTTACCTTTTACCTAAGGCTGGAACGTAAAGTCACAAAGAATTTTGCTTTTTATCAATCACCATACATGGAACAAATATATTGATATAATTATTCTACAACAGGCGTAATTTTGACAAACGAAGAGTAATGGAATTTGGCCTTTGGACGAATAGATAACTGAGCTGGGTAATAAAATGCCACCATATTTAATAACATCATTATTGCTGCAAAATAAGGTAGCTGGAGAAACAATGCAATCCCTAAGTGCATACTGCAAGTCAGGTACAGCCACAGCTTTTTTGTCTTATTATAATTAATGAAAAATACATAAAGCACTTCAATAACTACAGTAGCAATACCCGACACAACATAAACCATATGTGGCACATGCAAAAAAAACGCAGCAACATTGGGACGGTTCACGGCTTTGTATACTGACACACCATTCCACCAATTTATACCCGCTGCTTTAGAAACACCACTCACAAGGTATACTATACATAAATGTATTTGTAGCGCCCTTATATAAGGAGTATGATTTACAGGTTTATATTTAAACAACAATTTGTCCAGAGAGAATTCTCTGCCAACAGGAAAAATGATACAATAAAAAAGCAGCATAGTGATAAAATAATCTACACCATAGGTAAACAGGAAACCGCTATTCACAAAAGCCAGATGTAATAGCCAGCATAGTATAGCGCTAGTCCGCGTGAACAAACCTGCAACAAAAAATAAAAGGCAACCTATATATATACTGCCCAATAAGTGAAGCGATGCAATCTCATCCATTTTAAAATGAACCATTAATAGATTTACTATCTTATCAGACGATATAAGATTTACCGCCAACTGCACATTTGCTATATCCTGCTTTACAATACCATTTTTACTCAGCAACCCCATTAAGTCAGGGAACAAGTGTATAAATTGCAGGCACATGATCATACCCAAGCCTATTCTCAATACAAACAATGGAGAAGCCAAACACGTTGCTGCAAAAAAGTATTGGCAAACAGCAGCGTTAAATTTTCGAAATATATTCTTTACTTGAGAATACATAATGGCCTAATTTTAAATAGTGAGGGTGGATATTTGCTTTTACTTTTTTAACAGGCAAATCATAGATCAACAAATCCGCAACGACATTTTTGCATCTCGGGTCCTTATCCATGGTCCAGATAACGATCGACTTAAGGATTAGGTTCATATACCTGTTATACACAGAATCATGATTATCAATTTTATTTAAAAAAATGTCAAGTGCTTTATTATAACGTATATTGGCATCTTTAGAATAAAATTTCGGAGGTTCAATAGCTATTACATTACCCTTATCATCTATTTTTGTTAGCATCAATACCACCTGGCTTGAAACATTGGGGGCATAAAACCCATACCCCATACCGGTGCCTGTATATTGTGAATAAAAAGTAAATACGCCCGAAAGAAAAGGGATATTATTCAATACGTTTAATGCACGTCCATTACTCTTATTATTATATAAATATTTAGTAATTACATGCTCTTCTATAATAATGTTATTATAAATAATAACAGAAAAATGGATTAATATAAACGCGAGAAAAAATATTCTTTTCATAACACAAGTTTTAATTGAGAAACTAAGGCTTGGTTATGTTACTATTCGTATTTAGCAAGGATAGGCGCAAGGCTCGCTGCAATATCAGAACTAACAGTAGAATTTTGAATTGTAGCAGACACTACTTCATCAGCACCTATAGTACCCACAAATGATACGTAGCCGGAAAAAGAATTGGCATTAGACAAGTCAGACCCATAATCAACATCCAACTTCGACAAACCTGTTGCGCTGGCGGCATTATAAATAGTCTTTAGATTACTGGCATTTTGGTACACCAGATATCCTGCGTTCGTGCCATGGCTCGTCAATATATCCAGGATAGCGGTACGGTCTGCACTCGATATATTTGCTGTGCTCGGAATGATCGCAGTTCCGTCAGCAAGGTATATGACCTTACTGGCAGTTGGAGGTGCTGGTGCAAATGACCATAGAGTAATACATAAGATCACAAATAGTGGGGTAAAAATTACTTTTTTCATCTTCAGTGGTTTTTAAAAGTGAGAATTAGTTTCATTTAATTCATGTTTGTCTATCCATGTAATGTCTGGATAATTCAACAATATGTTATTAGTGTAGGGCACGCTGTTTTATGCTTGTACCAATACCCCCTTTATTGCAAGAATTTAAAGACGAGAAATGAATATTAGTTCTATAATATTGTCCCATACTATTATTTAGTTTAAATCAAATGTGACTATATATCTGGTTTTTTCATATACAGCAGGGTACTTACCCGCTTTAATCACTAAAGGTTTATGGCTACCTAGTAATTGGCTGATGTCTTCAGGAAAACTAAATGATTCATCCTGGGAAAAAACGCCCACCATCAAATCAGAAAGTAATGCCTCTGGCATATTGCGCACCTCGCTATCTGGAATAGACAGCTTCAATACTGATTTGTCCTGCAAAAATTCCCACGAACCTACTATAGCCTCTATCGGTGGCGCTTTAGTTTTATTTGTCGAATCAACCTCACCCATATAAGGTCCATATAAGGTGGCTTGTACCATGGCAGGCGAGCCCATAGTGAGTAAGATGCAAACGATGAAAGTAAATGTAATTTTCATAAATAAATTTTTATTTCTTGAAAATGGGGAGTATTAATTAAAAGTGGTTATTGATATAAAATCCTATTGAAATTTGGTTTGCTAAGTAAAAATATTTTTGTATTCTGTTATCATAATTTGCCTGCACTCTCCACGTTAACCTCATGTGTTTAAGAAAAATAAAATGAAACGCATTATTCAGACTTACGGTCCAGCGCTTTGTACTTCCTAAAGAATCCTTGTCAGCAAATACTACCCCGTTTAACTCCCAACCAACGTTTTTTTTGTATACAGCTACAGGCGGTGCATTTACTTGAAAATTAATACCATAGTCATCAATTTTATGATCGCCATGTTTTATACCATATAGCTTTTTCGCCTTGCGTTCAGTAAAGATCTCCTCATTCTTTATCTTAGTAGTTTTTCCCCCTACCACACCAAGATCAACCGTACAGCTCTTATAGAGCCCAAGAGGTTTTTCACCCTTTTCGATTTTATTATACTGGCTTTGACTAATCCCCAGCTTTGACGCCATATACTCTTGTGTGCGACGGCGTTCAGAGCGGAGTTCTCGTAAAACAGTTGTAATGTTTTTCATAATAATTAGTTTTTTTGATTGATAAATATTCTATTACATATTCCCTTTCAAATTCTTAAGTAAAGAAAAACATATAAAAAAATGTTGGCAATTTTATTAGACGTAATAGATATAAACATCGACATACACCATAAGTAGAATCCGGGAGTATGTTCGTCTAAGATTATCGTAATTTGGTCGATATTAATTGACCAAAAACAGTAAATACAGCATATTGCCTGTTATGCAAATAAATACAAAACTGAAAGACATCTCCACGCTGCTTGCCAGTAGGCTGGTACGAAATATAATCTTCTGGGTGTATGCAATATACCAGGTACTGCGCCAAAAAAGCATCGGCTACAGTTATTCCTCAGGGATATATTATCTCCTCATTTTTATCACAATATCATGGCTTGCCACCTTCTCATATATAAACAACCTCATACTACTCCCCAAGTATCTCTTTAAGAATAAAAAAAATAGTTATGCCATCTGCATCATTTGCCTTACCATTTTTTTTGCAAGTATCCATGCCGTATTTCTAAAAACCATACTATTATATTATCCACAGATAAAAATATTCCAGATCAGCTATATCACTTCACCCCTTTCGTCTAAGTGGTCAGCACTAGAGATATTAAAAGACATACTGCAATTTACCATCATATACTCATTTTGGGCACTCATCTTTACTATGGCGGGTTACATGTCTCATTACAATAAACAAGAGAAGATCATCAAAGAGGCCGAAAAAAAACAGATCGAAACAGAGTTGAATTTCTTAAAAAGCCAGATCAATCCGCACTTCCTATTTAATAATCTGAATAATATATATGCACTCGCAGTAAAAAACTCTGAAAAGACACCCGAAATAATTTTAAAACTCGCATCCTTACTTAGATATCTATTATACGAATCAAATGTCAAAGTCATTTCATTCGAAAAAGAAAAAGAGATCATGCAAGCTTATATAGATCTGGAATTATTAAGATTAAATTCCGTTGAAAATTTGAATTTTTCAATATTCGCCGATAAGGCATACAATTTACCGCCATTGCTTTGGCTCCCCATACTTGAAAACATCTTTAAACATGGGATGCGCTTTATATCAAACCAGTATTATGTTGATTACCGGTTCACTATCTGCGACAACATCATATCCATCTATTCAAAGAATTATTTTAAAGAATTAAATAGCAATAATAAAGCAATAGGAGGCATTGGCCTCACAAATCTCAACAAAAGATTAGAGCTACTTTATCCCGACAATTATACAGCGAACAAAAACATTAAGGATAATTACTATATTGTGGAGGTAAAAATCCAGCTATAGTAGCTATGCAAACTACCAAAATATTAATCGTTGATGATGAACCATTGGCGCAGGAACTACTGGAGAGTTATATACTTAAAATTTCCGGCCTAGAAATAGTTGCAAAATGCAAAGACGCACTCGAAGCATTTGGAGTGCTTAGCAGAAACACGGTAGATATAATGCTGCTAGATATTAATATGCCCGAAATAAATGGCATAGATTTTTTAAAAACAATAAAAAACCCACCCTACGTCATTTTTGCCACTGCGTATTCCGAATATGCTGTAGAAAGCTATGAATACAATGCAATGGATTACCTGTTAAAACCCATATCATTCGAACGATTTTTAAAAGCCATCAATAAATCACAACAAATCATTCAAGCATCAAAAAAAGAATTATTAATAACTAATGCCCGCAGCTCACATGATGGAATAACACTAGGTGAAAATATAATGTTTGTAAAATCAGACGGTATACTTATTAAAATTGATCTCACGAATTTATGGTTCGTAGAGGGGCTTAAAGACTATATCCAATTGTGGACTGATACCGGAAAAGTCATTGTCCATAGCACTATGAAAAATATAGAAGACCATTTCTCCCACATACCTTATTTAATACGTGTACATAAATCATATATAGTCAACATAAAATTTATCTCAACGGTGGATGGGAATATCATCAGGATAAAGGGACAAATGATTACCATTGGTAATACCTACAAAGATGATATTCAAAAAATGTTTGACAACAACAAATTATTATGAAATATAACTAGATACCCGAAGTAACAATTAACGAACTTATTTTTTCAACGCAGTCAGTTCTTGTCCACCCTGATATAATATTAATTTCACCACTTTCCCTTTTGCGTCTTTTACAAATTCAAACTCGGCCCTATCCTGCTTCGAAATAAACCAATTGTTACTGACAGGTAAAATAACTCCTTGAGGCTGACCAGTACCTTGGGTATAAATTTTTCCATCATCAACTGTCACCATAAGCGTAAACCCAGGAAACAAGGAATATTCCCCTGCGTAAGAATGAAGAATTTCATCATTTACGTTAACAATAGGCTTTGCAAAACGTTGTGAATACTCAGGCGTTTTTTCAATGATAGAACGCAAAATTTTGGTCATAGCAGTCGAAGTGGTATTAGAATTTTTAGTATTCAGCATTAAAATAAATGCCAGGTCCTTTGCTTTGTCAAAAACCATTAAACTGGAATATCCATAAGTATCTCCACGCATTACATAAACATCATCATGGTATAGCTTTGTGATATGCCACCCCATGGCGACATTGACAGGACTACCAAGCTGAAGGGCATTATTAGTAGCATATACTTTATGAGTCATTTCAATAGCCTTACTAAATTGAGACCTTTGCCCCAATTGATATCTTAAAAATTGAAGCATGTCAGTAACATTTGATTTGATAGCACCCGCCGCAGCCAAACCTGAGAATACACCATAAGGCATTCTATTCTCGCCTTCATACCCTTTTGACATATGGATACCGGTAGAATCAAGCTTACAACTTGTATGATTTAACTTCATAGGTATAAACAACTCCCTCTCCATAAGCTCATCATAACTTGTATGATGTAGGCCCGACAAAACATAACCTAATAAACCAAATGCAGTATTTGAATATGCATATTGACCATGATTATCTAAATGTTCTGTTTTTGATAATAAAGACATCAAATAACTACTATCTGCATAATACAATGGATAAGTGGAATCGATCTTATTCAGTTCTACCAAAGATGCTGAATCGTGCAAACTAGGCAGACCCGAAGTATAAGTTGCAAGGTCCATCACCTTTACTTTTTTTTGTATCGCCTTATTTACAGCAAAATAATCATCTATATATGAATTAGGATTTACCTTTCCTTTCACAATTTCATTAGCTAATAGTAGTGCTGTAAATACCTTTGTATTGGATCCAATTTCAAAAATAGTTGAGGTGTCAATCCGGTTTTTTTTATCCTTATCCGCATAGCCATAAGAAAAATAATAATTGGAGCCTTTATAATAAACACCCACACTTGCACCAATTATACTAATCATTTTATCAAAACCCTTTCGCCCATAGAATAGAGAATCTATGGCTCCAGTAGCTATTTGCTCGTTTGTAAATTGGGGAAGAAATTGAGCTTGAACAGAACAGAAGCTAAACAACAAAAAAAAGAAGAAAAAAAATGATTTTTTCATAAATAGGTTTGAGTACAAAAAGAGGCATAATTTGATCAAATATTTATTTTTTTCGACAAACTATCATAATATATCGACGAAAAAATCGGTTTTAATTCGGTGAGTAAATCACAACCTTAAGTCTTAGAAGTAGAAATATAATTTTAATGTGCGATCTAAATATTGCACAACGATAATTTAATTGTTAACAAAAGGTTTGATACTCTTTAATTGTTTGTTTTGGGTAATATAAGCAGGAACATTAAATAGTATCATTACGATTGCGAAAGTAAACAAACTTAAAATAAAAGCTATAATTGATGTTATTAACATAATCAAGTATTGTCATACTATTTCATCCTGTCTTATTAAGCTAAACTCTTACTATGTAATAATTTTGTTGTAAATAATGACACTTAAATGAATAATACAAACAATAAAATCGCCTATTGTAGGAAATATATCCAGCGGTATTATTCAATAATTTTTAGCTTTTTCAAAATTTTGCTGATTGAATACCTGTTCTTTGCAACAAAATCATATATACAATCAGTAAAAGTCACGGGCAGCTTGCCAAAAAAAGAAAGGTATTTATAGTTAGACCTAGCCCTTGAGAATATTGCAAAAACTGCTTTTGATTTATTCATTACCTTTTCGGGAGTAATGCAATAAATAGTATTCAGGTTTACAAAATTTACATTTCTTTTTTTTAATATATTTCTTGCTTCTTTAGTTCTAAGGTCATATAAAAGCACCTCATTATCTCTAAGATCAAAAGAAGGAATTCTCAATATAAATGCGCTACAAAAATCACATTTACTGTCATATAATATTTGCATATACCAGCTCATTTACTTTAGATTCAGAATATGGAATTTTGATTTTCATATACGGGATATAAAAAGCAGAAACACTAAGTATTATCATGAATGTGGAGAAGAGAAACAGGCCTATAAATAATGCAATAGACAAGTGTAATCCGACAACCAGTATCAACCAAATAGGTCTCGTTTTTTTTATATTTATAAATAAGGGGTATAACATTTCGGTAATAATAGTTCCCCATCCTATTATAAGGAATATCGGAGTGTGAGATAGAAAATCGATATTAATAATGTTGGGGCAAAACGATAAATGTATAGACTTCCATATGCTTTCGCCATTCCACCAATTAAAACCAATAAGTTTTAAAAGGCCGCTGAAAAAGTAGGCTATGCAAAGATGTATTTGTAGCACTCTCAGGCACAGTACAACAGCTATGGGGTCAGGCTTCTTGTATTTCCCTCTCCTTGTGCGTATAAATGAATCAATTGACAAATACCTACCCACTGGGAAAACCACGCAATAAAACAATGCGATCGTACAAAAGAAATCCACCCCGTAAGCAAAAAAATCTATTGATGAAATAAATGTTAGGTGGAAAAACGCAGCAACTATCGCCATCGGTCTTGTAAAAAAGCCAGCTACCAGGCATAACAATGCAACAATATACATTATGCAGAAATAATTAACTGCAAAAGATACATCTAGGTATTTGAGGGAAAGGTTATTTAATGTGTTTATGGTTGGAAATATGCCACCAACATGTACATCAACAATGTCTGGTACTACATACGCATTACCACCAATAAAATTGTTGATGTCAGGAATAATTGCAATAAACTGCAATAAACAAAAGGCACTGACGGTAATCCTAAAAAACACTAGCCAATCAGTATTGCCAGTATTTGAAAAAAAAACGTACTTACTTAATATCTTTTTCATGCAAATATATTTAAATGGAAAATCTATTTTGTTTAAGCGGAATGTAACTACCCTTTGTATCATGAGGGCCGTATTTTTTTAAATTAGGAAACTCATACATGAAAAGTTTTATAGTAATCGTATCAGTACAAAAATTATCCACAATTACCTTTGCAGCAATGTTCTTCATAACTAGGTCATAATATTTATCATTTAGATCATCAATATTTTTATAAACCTGGTTTTTATGTTTTATCTCTGCAGTATCTGTATTTATGCTTGACTTATTAACCGTATGTGAGATAAAATTTGAAATAAGTGATGAAAATCTAACCTTCCCCTCATAGGTACTGAATTTGGGAATAATATTTTTATTCTTATATACAAAACTCATTGCACCGCTTGAGAGCACATTAGGTGCAAAAAAGCCATATCCGCAATCAGCACCCGTATATCTAGCATAATACATACACGGAGTTAGATATATAAATTTACTTGTTACCGTGCAAAATGAGTTAAGGTCTTTATTTATTTTGTTGGCAGATTTATCTACCTGGTAAAAATCGAAATAAGATAAAATAGTTCGGTCAATAGAATTTACAACCATGAATGACAAATGAAAAAAAGCTAACAATATAATTATGATGTACTTCATATATATATATTTACTAATTTAATTAAAGAAGGAAGGAGTATAATAGAATACCCCTTCCTTGTTCATATTATTGTGGATTGCTGTATTTTTCCAATATAGCTAAATACTGGTTAATGCTTGGATTAGGACTTACAGCACTAGCATCATCCCATTTAAACTGGCGATACATTGCTGTGAAGATATAGACCCATAATTCATTAACACATCCACCTTTCGCAGATGCAGTCGGTATCATTTCTACCTTTGTCTGTCCGCTCCCAGCTGGTAGATTGTATATCTGACCAATAAGTTGTCCTGCAAGCTGGTAATCGGCTGGACTCATTACTTGTTGGCTTGTAGATTGATCATTTATAATATAATCACCACACTGGGTTTTTATTATGGAACCGCCGGCTGGTGCAGGCGCAAATGAGAACAGTCCTAATGAAAGTACTGTAAGCGAAGCGAAAATAATTTTTTTCATTTTTTTAAGTTTTAATAGTTATAAAATTGTTTTGTGAAAATTGTTTTTCTTTGCTTTTCTGTTTTTCTGGCGGCCGCCTTAATTTCAGATTTGCAATACAAACGTACAATGTTGTAATGCCCTATACATCTCGTTTTCGTAATATTTATTCCAAGCTTTTGAAATAATCATTCCCTGCAAGAATAAGTGTATTATTACTTACTCCAAGTGTTCATGTTCAACCTATTAAAAAATTCAACCAAATTACAATCTTGCGTAAGTTTTTAAAAAAGAGTAAAAGAATTGAAAACTATGGAAAGCAAGATCATTCATCGCGAACTCAGAAAAGATAACGCCTGCCTTAACTGTGGAAACAAAGTAGAACATAGGTATTGTAGTTATTGCGGACAGGAAAATATTCATCCAAATGAAAGCGCAGTGCACCTGTTGATGCACCTGCACAACCATACAGAGCACTACCAGTTTTCATTATTCTCCACCTTAAAAAAACTATTGTTTAGTCCTGGCTTTCTTACAAAAGAGTATATATCAGGTAAACGGAAAAAATACACACACCCCATACGTATCTACCTCGTCGTATCATTTATCTATTTCTTCCTCATCTTAGGCATACTTGACAAACCTGCTATAGCACGCTACTCACCCAGCAACCCCGCAAGTCAAATTATTTACATCCCTGCAAAAGCTTTTGGATTATGGGATTTTGAGATAGGCCTGCCAAAATACAATTCAGTACATGAATACGACTCAATTCAAAACACTCTAAGCAATGCAGACAGGGACGAGGGGCTGTTAAGATATTATAAACGTCGTTCAGCAAAGATTTACGAAGATTACAATCCTCAAAAAGCGACAGAAATATTTACAGAAAAAGTAGGTCAAACCATACCAAAAGCCATCTTTATATTAATTCCGATTCTTAGTTTTTGGATATGGCTCTTTTACAATAAAAAGAAATACGTTTATTCCAATCACCTCATCTTCAGCCTTCATTTCAATTCCTTCATTTTCATCGTTATCATAATCACCACACTTATTAACCTGCCATTACAGTACATACATGGCACCGCAATTCAAATCTATATTTGGATAGCATCTTTGATGGTAATATTGGGCTATTTCATTGCAGCACTATATTACACATACAAGGAGGCACTATGGGTTAATATCATTAAAGGCACAATAATTATGATAGTCTACTTGATATTTACGCTCATTACAGGCATCGCATTTTTCGTCTATCCTTTTTTAACAATTTAAAACCGCAAATATTCAGTTAGCTGTTTTTATAACACTATGGTTATTTATCAGCTATACACAGCATACCTTCGCTGTGGCACGTGTACAAGACAGGCAATCTGAGAGGGTAATCCATCGAGGTAACTGATTGTTATCTCTATTTATTATCCTAAATACGTAAATTGATAGTATCAGAAGCCATTTTTCATGCTGTAAGTAAATGTTAGTATAAAATATCTTTTAAGTGAATTTGTATAAGTGTTTGATACATATATGTCTGCCACTGTATGCTGTATGTTGCTGTTTTTTTTCAATATGTCATACACTGTTAGTCGGAGGTCTCCCTGTTGTTTACTGAATATTTTTTTACCTATGCTTATATTCCATAAAAGGAAGGTAGGATCATACCCGGCCGGCAATCCTGAATTGTATTGGTAGTTCAGTTGTGTATTAAAAATAACACCTTTCCAAAAGATGCAGTTCAGTACAGCCGTATTAGAGCTGTTAAAGTAGGTGTTGCGCAGGCCTGCATTCAATGTGTTGTCTGCAAAATTAACATTGACTCCGGATGATATATTAAAGTCTATCTGTTCACTTATATTGCTGCTCAGCCCTACATTTAGCCCACAGGTTTTATTATCGGTATGGTTCACCATATTGTTTATCACAGCAGGCAGCTTAGACTCGCTTCCATTCAGGCTCAGGTTCAGATTGCTCTTCAGCTTCTTTAGCAGTATGCCATAGCTGATGTACAATCTTATATTGTGCGATCCGTTTATATTGGTAGGCATTGTAAGTTGTGATCCCTTAGGTAACAATATACCCCGCTCCAGCAGCGTATCCTGTATCGCTATTACGGTATTGTTCGCGATCATATTTTGTGTCAGGGATCCTGTCAGGGTTGCAGAAAAATTGGTGAAGGCCTTTGCATTTACTGCGCTGTAGCGCAGGGTCATGTTATGCATATACGCTTGCTTCAGGTAAGGGTTGCCCGTGCTCAGTTGCAGGGGGTTTGTATTATTGATCACGTTTTGCAATTGCTGGGCAGTAGGCGATATAGTATTAGTGCTGTAGTTAAGTCGTATGTACTTTCGCTCAGTAAAGCGGTATTGCAGCGAGGCAACAGGCAGTATACTGGGGTAAGTGGTATTCAGCCTTAATGCATAAGGCAGTGTTTGGTTATAGTAGATGTCTGTTGCCTGGTAATATACCCCTGCCGAAAATTGCCATGTCTTTGAGTGGTATTGGTAGCTGCCACCTGCTTTTTTTAACAGGTTTCTTCCGTTAAAGGTATTAGATAGTAATGTATCCAGCAGCACAGCGCCCGATGCGTCCGGATAGCTAAAAGCGTTTTGTTGCCCTGTCATCGACTGGTCGGTTACTGCATATTGCAGCAGCAGCATTCCATTTTT
Source organism: Taibaiella sp. (assembly GCA_013815385.1). Lineage (GTDB taxonomy): Bacteria > Bacteroidota > Bacteroidia > Chitinophagales > Chitinophagaceae > JACDGL01. The sequence continues at coordinate 181,300 of JACDGL010000007.1, forward strand.
CCTTATTGGTTCTGTATAGGTCACATTACCTGATACATTCCATGTATTCCTTAAGTTGCTTACATTTTGGTTAAGGGTATTGTCTAGGGCGGTATCATGGTAATACACATTCTGGGCATACAGGCGGGTATTGCCGTCGTTATGGTTGTTAACAGTATTAATGCTCACCGATAGGGCCCTTCCTTTTTTCATGAATTTGTGCCGATACAAAAAGTTGGCGGCTAAATTATATCCCAGTGCATTAGGGCTGTTGTTATTGGCTGTTTTATTCAGGGTGTCCAGTTGTAGGGTATATCCCACCGCCTGTGTATTACCATAGTTCTTTTGCAAGCTTAGTTGCGGGTCAATTACGATGCTGTTCATCGTATCTATATTCCAGGTCAGCCTTAGAGCAAAGCGGTGGTTCGCCGTATTGTTGGTATTGGCGCTGGTTTCGTTATACACCTGGCCGCTGTCCTGTGCTATCACATATTGTCGCCTCGTATCCCGCGTTACGGCATTATAGCTCTGGTTGTATGCATAGCTGCCTGTTACCTCTATCTTGCTGCTCCATTTGTCAGTATAGTTAATCCCTATGGATTGGGTATTCGATACACCACCCCCAGCGGGCGATAAGCCCACCAGGTTCTGTTCCGAAAAGTTCTGGATATTTACATTGTTTGTTTGCGAAGTAACTGTTATACGTCTGTCACCCGCAAATTTGTTAATGCTTTCACCTGCCAGGTATCTATCATCCCCGCCATAGCCGGCATATATTTTCCCGAAGGTGCCATTGCGCCTGTCTGGCCTGGTTATTATATTGATGGTCTTTTTGGTAGGCCCTTCATTAAATCCGGTAAACTGCTCCTGGTCGCTTTTCTCGTTATATACCTGCACCTTGGCTATTACATCTGCTGGCAGTTCTTTCAGTGCGGCATATGGGTCGCTGCCAAAGAAGGGTTTACCATCTATTAATACCTTTACCACTTCTTCCCCTTGCGCCTTTACGCTTTTGCCGGTTACATCTATACCAGGCATTTTTTTTACAAGGTCGGCGGCATCGGCATCGGGGTTGGTTTTGTAGGCGCCGGCATTGTATTCGGTTGTATCGTCTTTCTGGGTTACTGCCAGTATTTTTTCTATTATCGTTACTTCGTTCAGGGTATTGCCGCTGGCCTGTAATTGTATAATTCCCAGGTCCTTATTGCCTTCCAACTCTATAATACTTTTATAAGTGGTAAAGCCTAAAAAGCTAATGCGCACCTGGTACTTGCCGGTAGGGAGGGTACCGATTATAAAGTGTCCGCCTGTATCGGTAGTGGTACCGGTCTTTATACTGTCACTGGTGTTGGTTATCACTACCAGTGCCCCAGGTATAGAGCTATTGGTTTTTTGTTCTTTGACGATACCATTTATTGTATATCCATGGCTATACATAGCTACTGGCAGCAGGGAAAGGAAGAATACAAGATTGTATTTGAGTGGCATTTGTATTAAATATACAAAACAAAAAAAAGGATGGCTATTGAGACATCCCTCATGTAATCAATTAAGGCAGGTTTAATTAACATATAGATCCCAACTATTGTCAAATGTTGCTTGTGACGCTATGCAGTCACAAGCAGTTAAAGTACCAGTATCAGGAAAATATGTCAAAGGGAAGACCCCACAGGGTTCTATTGTTGTGCATATACCAGAGTATGATTGTGATGCCCAGCACACTTCAGCCGCAATTAGTGTTGTTCCACCATCAGGGGGAATATATGAACCGGTGGAATAAGCTCCTACTGTTAGTGCTGCCACAGTACAATTAATGGATCTTATCGTTATCGCATGAATACACACTTACTTTCTGTATGCTTGGACAGCACATAGGGTCACTATCCGCAAATTCCATCGTAGTCACACTGAGATTGTTGTTGCTTATAGTTACACTGGAAACTCTACCCGGTAGCTGTTTCTCATGTACCAGCCGCAGCTTGCCATTCTCATTTTTATACAACCCCAGGCATTGAAAATTGAACTTTGCGCCGGGGTTATGACCTGTCGCATAGGCTACTCCATCCATGAGGCCGTCATGGTTATAGTCTAGTAGAAAGACTTTTTGCACTTTAGGATGCGGCAGGCTTTCGTGGTTTCTTTCTATTGAATAGTCTTTTCGTATAAAGGATGTAATATCTTCCTTTCCTTCCTCCTTTTTGATCGGTTGCGGGGACGCCGCTGGTGCTGGAGTACGCTGCACTTGCGCCTCTGCAATAGTTAGCGCTTTCTCTCGTACGGTTAAATCATTTTCTTTTTTTGCAAGCTCGGCGCTCTTAGTATTGTCTGTGCAGGATATTGCGCAAATACTTAGTGCGACAATAATAGTGGATGTAATACGCATGGTAATTAGTTTTTAAATAATGTCAATAACAGCCATTTCATACATGTAGTTTATAGGTTAGCAGTCGCATTTGCAGCCATTTTCTTATTCTGCCCATTGACGGCTACCACTGCCCAGATAATGCAGGCAATCCATACGAAGATGAGCCCGAAGCCTAACGTAACAAAGCCAATAATTACGCCCATAATTACCATTGCTATCCCTCCTCCAACACTACTGTATAGAAGCCCGAGCGGGCCGAATAGAAAGGTAAGAATGAAAGCCAGGCCTGCGCTTTTCTGTTTGCTGATGACCACAACGGTTTGCTGTGGTGCTTGTGTTTGCTGTTCCATTGTCTTAAATGTGTTTTTAAGAAATTTCTTATATGGTATTAAGTAATTTTTGAAATACAACTTAATGACTGTGTCTTCATATATTTCGGTTAATTCTTCATGTTTCTCATGAAATTTTTTTTGAAATTCTTCCTCTGATAGCTTCAGCTTAATTCTTAAATTGTTTACTGTGGATTCGAAAATATCATCTACCCCCTCGTATATTAACCCTTTGAACTGCATCTAAGTGTTTTTTAACAAGGTAACGAAAGCCCTAATACAGAAAATGTTTGACCTAATAAAAAAGCCGCTCTATCGAAACGGATGTAATCTATGGCCAGACGGGAATTGAACCCGTACACCCATTACTGCATACAGAATTTTAAATCTTATAAGTAATCAAGGAAATTTACTAGGCCTTTAAATGTTTGACCTATGTTTGACCCAATAAAAAGCCTTTCGAGGTTTTTACCGAAAGGCTTGATTTGCTGGTGGTGTGGGATGGAATTTCCCGCGACAAAATGATTTTCAGTCCTTTCTATAACATAAGTTGTAGTATTGTTGTAGTAAATAAAATAGCCGACCTTATGCGATCTGCTATATAGTACCTAATAATCCAGTTGCCGACAAGATTTTCGCTATAAATGTATTGAAATCGAACATTGCAACAACGTCCAACACAGCACACAGCCATATGGTATAAGAAACGGATTCCCTTCTAATATCACAGGCTTTAAAATGCTCTTTCGCTGAATAAAGCGTTTCTTCACCTAATTTTCTCAACAATTCATTTTCTTTCATAATTATTTCTTAATTGGGTGATAGCCCATGTGCTTTGCAGAATTCTCCAGGTATCAATTTTAATAGCTATTAGGTTTAACATTTGTATAGGTTACGCTGAAATTTCCGCTTTGAAACTTACATTCTGAATAGCAGAGTGATCTATTTTCGCTCTGATACTCTAAAAGAAACTCCATTCCATCTAAGTTACTTGGAAATGGTGGTTCCATCATTGGTAATGAATCTTTTCCGGTTCCCTCAAAACGGATTTCCAATTCTGCCGAGGAAGTGATATCAGCCAGCGGAGCAATATTATTTATTTTCGGGATAGCAGTAAGTTTAGTGAAAAATGGTGTATTCGGCTTATTTACAATTTTCAAATTGTACAGAGGCACAGATGAATTATTGTATATTTTGAAGTTGTATCTCCAAGAGATTTGAAAAATTCGCATGACATCAAATTCATGCAAAGGGCGACCTCCATTTTGTACCATAAGTTGTCTATTGAGAGGACTGTACCCCGTTTGCCATCTTGATCCGGAAACCCAAATAAGATCAGGTTCGGCATACGGTTTTACATTTGCGGCTACAGGTATATTCGCCGCTATTGCCTGTTGAGCTTGTAGTTCTGCAGAACTTTTCCATTGTTGAAGGACACCAACTGTGTATTTCGGCTCATCAGAATCAATAAGCTTTGCGCAATTCTGGCAAAGCCATAATCCATTGTCAGAATCTGATCTTTGTGCTGAACTTAACACTGGATTATATCGTTTCCCTCCTATTGCAGCTGCGGTGATATGAGCTCCTACTCCAATATTCACGGTTTCGTTTTTACTTTGTCCTGGCCCCAAAGTATTCTTTTTACAATCTGGATTAGAGCAAATACACCCAACGCGTGCAGCCAAAATTTTCTTAGTAGCAGCAGAAAAGTCGTCTCGCATGTGTTGATTTTTGCCTAAAGATATGTGTCATCAATAATGAGCGCCTAAAAGCTTTGCAGTTTCTTATTTCAATAGTTAACGTTTAGCTTTATAGAAACTTTATCAAATTGAAAGAAATAAATCAAAAAATAGACAATAAGGATTTCATGGAAATAAAAAAGAAAAGGAGGAAATAATTCCAACCTTTCCTTTATGGTGCCATAGACGGGAGAACCCGTACACGCATTACCGCATACAGGATATTAGAGTTATTAAACGATTAGTATTACAAAATGTTTATAAATTACCTAATACTTATAACACCTAATTAAGATTTAAAAATAAATCCATTAGGCTGGGTTGATACAAACAATTCCCTGTAAAGAGAGATATTTATATATGAATTATGTGAAAATAAAAAAGGGTTTCAAACTTATTAGTCTGAAACCCTTTTGTTATTCTGTGGAAGCACACGGGTTCGAACCGCGGACCCTCTGCTTGTAAGGCAGATGCTCTGAACCAGCTGAGCTATGCTTCCATCTGTTTTAAAATGGATTGCAAAGATAAGGGCGAATTTGATTTTGCCAAATACTTTTTCAAAGAAATTGTTTTTTCATATTTATGCCTGGTACTGCTTCACAAAAGCAGCGGCAGCCTGCAATGTAGCTTGCACATCGGCCTCACTAACGGCCGTGCTTATGAACCACGTTTCGTAAGCAGACGGTGGTAAATAAATACCCGCCTGAAGCATGGCATGAAAGAATTTATTGAATAAAGTATTATCGGCCGAGGCCGCATCAGCAAAATTAGTAACGGGCTTACTGCTGAAATGCAGGCTGATCATAGACCCTACCCTGTTTATGACGTACGGAATACCGGAGGGGGCAAATACCTTATCCAGCTCCTGGTGCAGCTTTTGGGTAGTGTCAGTGAGCTTTGTATAGATAGATGGATCGTCTTTCAAAGTTTTGAGCATAGTGTAGCCTGCTATCATAGCTATGGGATTACCGCTAAGGGTACCTGCCTGGTATACATTGCCAAGTGGCGCTATGTGCTGCATTATCTCTCTGCGTCCGCCAAATGCACCTACCGGCAGACCACCACCTATTACCTTGCCATAGGTAACCAGATCGGCCCTGATACCGAGCAATTCCTGCGCGCCACCGGCCGCCAAACGAAAACCGGTCATCACCTCATCAAAAATGAAGACGATCCCTTCACGGTCACATACAGACCTTAAGCCTTCTAAAAAGCCTTTTGATGGCGGTATGCAACCCATATTGCCGGCCACCGGCTCTATAATAATAGCTGCTACTTGGTCTTTATTATTTCTTACTAATGTCTCTATGGCTTCCAGGTCATTGTAAGGCGCGGTAAGGGTATCATCCGATACGCTAGCTGGCACACCGGGAACCGTTTGTATATTAAAAGTAGCCAGGCCACTGCCCGCCTTTACCAAAAATGCATCGGCATGGCCGTGATAGCAACCTTCGAACTTAATGATCTTATTACGGCCGGTATAGCCCCGCGCCAGGCGTACAGCGCTCATACAAGCCTCTGTGCCGCTGCTTACCATCCGCACCATATCTACACCGGGCGCCATGCTGCATATCAGCTCGGCCATCTCTATTTCCAGCTCGGTAGGCGCACCGTATGATGTAGAAAGCTTTGCGCGGTCGCATATGGCATTTACCACCGGCTCATAGGCGTGGCCCAGTATCATAGGCCCCCAGGAGTTGATATAATCTATATATTTATTTCCATCTGCATCATAGAGGTAAGCGCCCTTTGCTTCCTTAATAAATATGGGCGACCCGCCCACGCTTTTAAAAGCACGTACAGGTGAATTGACCCCGCCGGGTATAGACTGCTGCGCCCGGGCAAATAATGTGTTGCTGTTAGTTTGTGAGATAGACATGTGGAGCTGTAATGTACAATACTGATTTGCGTGCAAAAGTAATATTTCGCAGCTACACCAATGTCATTTAGTTATCAGTAATCGTACGATACAAAAGCTATCCACCCAAATTCTTAATGCACTTTTTCATATCTATACCTTTACCCAAAACGCCTTTGAAGATATCGCCCTTCTTCTCTATACGTTTGATGGTATTTTCAATATTGAATTGCGCAGGATGCATACCGTGCTTTACCTCTTTCCACTCAAGCGGCGTAGAGACCGGGGCGCCGGGCTTAGGGCGCAGGCTGTAAACAGCGCTTAATGTCTGGCCCCTTCTGTTCTGAAGATAATCTACATAGATATGGTCTTTCTGCCTTTTGCTTAATGAGCGCTCCAGGGTGGTAATATCAGGCAGTTGCTCAGAGGCTAGAGCAGCTATCATGTGTGCAAATTCTTTAGCATGTTCATAATCGTATTTTGCACCGAGCGGCACATACACATGCATACCCGACGACCCGGATGTTTTACAATAAGAAGTAGCCCCTGCACTGTCTAATATATCTTTAATGACCAACGCTGTATCTACTACCTGGTCATACGTATTTTTTTCGGAGGGGTCCAGGTCCAGTATCACGTAATCAGGATTGTCCGGTTTTTTGATGGTGCTGTTCCAGGGATTTATCTCAATGCAACCCATATTGGCCATATATAGGAGCGTAGCCTCGTTATTACATACTATATAATTGATCTCCTTTTCTGCGCTATCAGACCACGATGCCCATTTATCTACAAAGGCAGGGGCATTATCTCCGGCATCTTTATGGAAAAACCCACCTCCTTTTACACCATTGGGGGTACGCATCAGCGATTCAGGCCTCCCCTTCAGGTACTTTCCCATATATTTATATACACTCTGGTAATAGGCTATCACATCGCCCTTAGTGTATCCTTCTTCCGGCCAGAAGATCTTATCAAGATGAGTAAGGCCTACTGTTTTATTTGCAACTGTTACAGTTTTATTGATTGATGCAGATTTAGATGCTGCAGCTTTTCCGGTGCCGGCTTTTTTGTCTGTCATATCTGCTGTTGTGTTTTTATCGTTATCCTTTGTTACTTCATCAGCGGTCTTATCCACCCTTAATCCAAGAAATACAGGATGCCGCCGGTTGCCGTCCCTGGTTATTTCTGTAAACTTTATATTGCACACCAGCACAGGCTTCACCCAGGTTACCGGGGAGTTCACCACCACTTTCTTATCAAATGGTGATGTATCTGTAATAAGGGATTGCAGCCGGTCATAGGTGCTTTTCAGGGTCTTATCATTAAATCCTGTTCCGGTATGGCCTATGTATTCCAGCTTACCCTTATCATTATGAGTGGCCAGCACCAGGGCGCCGAAATTTTTCCGCCCACCGCGTGGTGCAGTGTACCCTGCTATTATAGCCTCTTCTGTTTGCACATGCTTAATTTTAAGCCAATCGGCACTGCGGCTCCCTTCTTGATAAGTACTGTTTGCACGCTTCGCTATCATCCCCTCCAGGTTTTGTTTCGTCACAGCATCGAAAAAATCTTTCCCTTTTTCTGCTATATGGTCGCAAAACTTTATTAGCTCGCTCTTGGGGAGTAGCTTCTTGAGTATATCCTTTCTTTCCAGTAGGGGCTTATCTTCCAGCGACCTGCCATCCAGATAAAGACAATCAAATACATAGTACACTAGTGGTATGCTGTTATCCTGGTCATATTGCTGCAGTAGCTGAAAAGAGGGCATGCCCTTGCTATCAAATGCTACAACCTCCCCATCCAGTACTACATTCTTTTTTACAGTGCCTAATGCTTCAAATATCTGCGGATATTTATCCTTAAATGATAATCCGTTGCGGGAATATAAACGGGTGTTTTGTTTGTTGATCTCTGCTACAGCCCTATAACCATCCCATTTGATCTCAAACACCCAGTCAGCACTGTCAAATGCTTTATCATCCAGCTTTGCCAGCATGGGTGTTATGTAATTAGTAAATTTATGGTCGGAATTCTTTGCCGCCCTTACCGCATATTTGTTAATGGCTTTCGCCACTACTTTTTTTTTACACTTTTCTTCCTGGCGTTGCGTTCTTCAGTATAGGCCAGCGAGCTTTTCTTGGCATAATCTTCACTATTATACGCTTCATCAGTGGCGTACTTATCTCTGTGCTTTATCAGGAGCCATGTCTTTTCATCCTTCTTCATGTTTACCAGGGCAAAGTCGCCTTTCAGCTTTTTGCCCTTCATCCTGAATTTTATGGACCCGGCATGCAGGTTATGGGCAAATTCCTTTGCGGTAATCACGTTGCCATCCTCATCTATTGGCTCATATGTACCGTGGTCCCATACATCCACATGACCCGCGCCATAATTACCTTGGGGTATATCCCCTTCAAATGTCGCATAGTCTTTGGGGTGGTCTTCCACCATCATGGCCAGGCGCTTATCCGATGGATTGAGGGAGGGGCCCTTTGGCACTGCCCAGCTTTTCAAAACCCCATCCAGTTCCAGCCTGAAATCATAATGCAGGTGCGATGCATGGTGGCGTTGTATGGTGAATACTAACTTTTCTCCGGCAGCTATTTTTTTCCCTTTGGGTTCCGGCGTATCGTCAAACCGGCGCTTAGCTACATATTTGGTAAGGCTCATGATGCTTTTTTCTTTTTATCATCCAGGCTTGCTTTCAATTGTGCCATAAGGTCTTTTGTCTTGTTATGCACTATCTTAAAGTGTGGCTTTGGTATGCTTTTGCCCTTGGCTTTTAGCTCTATTATCTTCATCAGTTCACCATCGTAAGTATCCTTGTACTTACTGATCACAAATTTCTTCGGCGTCAGCTGGTTTATCAGCGATAGCGCCATTTTCAATTCCGCATCTTTTACTTCAGCAGCCTTAGGAATATTCAGATCACCATAATCCCTAATTTCTTCAGGAAAACGTATTTTTATCAGCAACAGCATATCTTCCTGTGCCTTCAGCAGGCACAGCGTTTCCTTGGTACGCATCACATACGAACCTATTGCTACCTTGCCTGCTTTTTTCAGCGCTTCACGCAGCAATACATATGCCCGTTCTCCACCCTTGGTGGGCTCCAGGTAATAAGGCGTATCATAATAGGTGGTATCGATCTTATCCAGTTCTATGAACTGGTCTATGGATATGGTTTTATTTTTTTCGGGGGCTACCTTTTCAAAATCCTCATCGCTCAGCACCACATAGTCATCATTGTATTTGTAACCCTTTACTATATCCCCCCAGGCTACTTCCTTCCCTGTATTTTCATTGATACGTGCATACCGGATTTTGGCATTATCATGCTTATCCAGCATGTGCAGATCCAGCGAACTGCTTTTAGTAGCGCTAAAAAGCTTTACGGGTATATTTACGAGACCAAAACCAATAGAACCTGACCAGATAGCGCGCATTATCAATATATTTAGAAACTACTACCTAATAAAAATGTGCCTGCAAGCACAGCAATATTCAGGTAATGCATTAATACATTGACAAAGAATGACTTAGCGGAAATTGGGGCAGTTTATTTGATCTGCCTGCGATAGAGGTAAAAAGCGAAAAGGCCAAAAATCACATTTGGTATCCACACAGCTATAAATGGATTAAGCGCTGCCTTGGTAGAGAATGTGGTAGAGAATTGCATGACCATAATGTAGAGTGCGCTGATACCTATCCCTATTGCAATGTGCAAACCACTTCCCCCCCTTATCTTGCGGCTGCCAATACATAAGCCTATTACAGTAAGTATAAGGCCCGCAAACGGCTGTGCCGTACGCCGGGCTTTTTCTACAAAATAAAAATTAAGTGTTTCCCTGCCCCGTAACTGCTCCTGGGCTATAAACCGGTTGAGCTCAGGGGTGGTTAGTGCTTCCTTTATATCCTGGTCTTCGTTCAGGTCTTTAGGTGTAAAGGGATACTTCATATTCATATCACTGGCAAAACGCAGGTTTTCATGCAGGCCATCATTGTCTCTTATTGTTACCCCGTAAAGGTGCCATATTTTTTTTATGCTGTCGTAGCTCATATGGTCAGCAGTTACCTTTTGCTTCAGCAGCACGCCATCTATATCTTCTGCAGTAAAATGATAACCTGTATTTACCGTATAGTCATAGCTCTGCACATATATAAAAAGATTTTTCGATAGTCGGAGGTGTACGTTCTTATCAGAATACAGGGTGGCGTTATGTACATATTTATTCTCAAATGCGAGGCGTTGCTTGTTTGCGTTGGGCACTATCCAATGGTTGGCCACCAGCGATAATATACAAAGACAGCCCCCCCCTATCAAATATGGACGCATTAAGCGCTGGAACGAAACCCCTGTTGCCAGCATAGCTATGATCTCCGATTTATATGCGAGCTTGGAAGTAAAAAATATGGTGGCGATAAAAATGAATAGCGGGAATAGGAGTGCGGATATGTGAGGAATGAAATTTTTGAAATAATTAAGGATGGCCATCGTAGGCGCCTTCTTAGATACAAAATCGTCTACTTTTTCTGAGTAGTCTATTACGCAGGCTATAATAGCCAGTATCAGAATGGCATAGAAGAATGTTCCCCAGAATTTCTTGATTATATACCAGTCCAGTTTTTTCATACCCTTACAGCCTTTGTTTTAATACAGGTATCATACCATCCTTCCATTCTTTGAAATCACCCTGCAAAATATGAGTACGCGCCTGCTTTACCAAATGCAGGTAAAAGGCAAGGTTGTGGATGCTGGCTATCTGCAGCCCCAGCAACTCATTTGCAACAAATAAGTGCCTCAGGTAGGCTTTGGTATAAAACCGGCTTGTAGCACAGTCCAGCCCTTCATCTATTGGGCTGAAGTCGTCTGCCCATCTTTTATTCCTTATATTCACAACCCCGTTTGTGGTAAAAAGCATACCATTCCTTCCATTGCGGGTAGGCATTACACAATCGAACATATCTATGCCTAACCCTATATTCTCTAAAATATTCCAGGGTGTGCCCACGCCCATAAGGTAGCGGGGTTTATCTGCAGGCAGGTATTCACAGGTTAGCCCGCACATTTCGTACATCATCTCCTCCGGCTCCCCTACTGATAATCCACCTATCGCGTTGCCATCACATTCCATTGATGCTATAAATTCAGCAGATGCCTGGCGCAGATCTTTATAAGTGCTTCCCTGTACTATAGGGAACAACGACTGCTCATAACCATACCTCGGTTCTGTCTCCCCCATGTGCTTTACGCAGCGTGCCAGCCACCTATGGGTTAGTTCCATTGATTTCTGAGCATACGCATAGTCTGATGGGTATGGGGGACATTCATCAAATGCCATCATGATATCCGCCCCTATACTGCGTTGTATCTCAATAACTTTTTCAGGGGTAAACAAATGTTTTGAACCATCGATGTGCGACTGGAAAATTGCGCCGTCCTCCGTCAACTTTCTGTTATTTGCCAGCGAAAACACCTGGTAGCCTCCGCTATCGGTAAGTATAGGCCTGTCCCATCCGTTGAAACGGTGCAGGCCACCTGCCTTTTCTATTATATCTGTACCCGGACGCAGGTACAGGTGGTATGTATTGCCCAGTATTATCTGCGCATTGATCTCTTCTTTAAGCTGCACCTGGCTTACGGCCTTTACTGTGCCTACCGTCCCTACCGGCATAAAGATGGGGGTTTCTATAGTACCGTGTCCGGTAGTTATGACCCCTGCCCTGGCATTTGATGAAGTGTCTTTTTTTATTAATTCAAAATCCATTTTCTATACCTGCTTCTTTATCCGCTTCAGGATTTGCTTACTTTAGCGGCGTGTTTGTGCTATTTCTTTACTGGCTGTTTGTATTCAGTATCTCCATACAGTGCCTCTATGCGCTGTATTTTTTCATCCGCCTCTTTTTTATCCCGGAGACGCCAATTGCAGACATAGATGTAACTAAAGGTGCATCTGTAATAATCTGTGCACGCAATGAGGCACACAACCTGCTAAACAACCTGCCTTTAATTTTGGCGCAAAGATACAGTAATGATCCAGCCAATACAGCATACGAGGTAATTGTTGTAAATGATGCATCAAGTGATGATACATCTAACATATTAGCCAATTTACAAACTGCGCACCGGCACCTGAATGTCATCAACATATCCCCGGAGGAAAAAATAACCACACCGGGCAAAAAACATGCGCTGGCAAAAGCAGTGGCAACGGCCGCCTATGAATGGCTGGTATTCACAGATGCTGATTGTGTACCATCAGGCAATGAATGGCTGGCACTTATGACGGCACCCCTATATGCCGGGAAAGAAATAGTAGCAGGTTATGGCAGGTATAAACGCACAGGCGGCTTGCTGAACAAATTTACACGGTGGGAATCGCTGCATACCTTCCTGCAATACAGCAGCTATGCCTATGCAGGTATGCCGTACATGGCGGTAGGGCGCAATCTTGCCTGCACAAAAAATATATGGCTATCAGGCCATCAGTCAGGAATATGGAAAACACTCCCATCGGGCGATGACGATATGCTGATGCGGGCAATGGCTACAGGAAGTAATACGGCTATAGTAGCTGACCAGCAGGCACACACCATTACCATTGGTAAGGAGTCGTGGAAGGAATGGATGAAACAAAAGCAACGCCACCTATCTACCGGCAAGTACTACAAACCATTTATTAAGGCACTGCTAAGCATGTATGCTTCAACACATGCCGCTATGTGGTTATTATTTATTTATTTCCTATTCATTCCCTCCCCGCATAGTATATTCTGGTATTTTTCACTTCGCTGTGTATTGTACTGGGGTATATGGATCTGTACGGCACGCAAATTGAACGAAAAGAAGCTGACTATATTTTTTCCCCTGTTCGATATTGGATGGATGCTCTATAATTTTGCTTTTTCGCCCTACATTATCCTGAAAAATAAACAGCAATGGACATAGTATTAAAATACTTCAGCGACTTTACAGACCACCAGATAAGTCAATTGCAGCAACTGGAGGCCCTCTATAAAGAATGGAATGAGCAGATAAACGTTATATCCCGCAAAGACATTGATGCTCTTTACGAAAAGCACGTATTACATTCACTGGCTATTGCTGCTATTTGTAATTTCAACGATGGCGCCAGTATCGTGGATATAGGTACAGGTGGTGGCTTCCCGGGGATACCCCTTGCAATTTTTTTCCCTGAAGTTCAGTTCCTGCTGGCAGATAGTATTGGCAAAAAGATAAAAGTGGTGCAGGAAGTAGCAAAAGGAATAGGCCTGAAAAATGTAATTGCCGTACACACCCGTGTAGAAGAGATAAAAGGGCGGACATTCGATTATGCAGTATCGCGTGCGGTAGCCCCGCTGGGTGATCTATGGACCTGGATCAATCCCCTGATCCGGAAAGGACAGAAGAGCGAAGACCTGCCGAATGGGTTAATTTGCTTAAAAGGTGGCGACCTTACTAACGAAATAAGCGAATCTAACGTCAAGGAAAAGGTGCAGGCGTGGGATGTACAGGATATTTTTCCTGAACCTTCTTTTGCGGAGAAATACATAATCTATGTACCTAAGTAATAATGCCACAATAAGGTTGATAGATCTCTCGTTATATTTTTTGTAAATAATAATTTATCAATTTAAATAATTTATTTTTACAATAGATATGTGTCAATGATGTGTGCTGATGGTCATTTAAACAATAATAACTTTTTACCCTATGAAAAAATCAGCTGTCATTGCCCTTTTGGCTGCATTAGCCGTCGGCATGTATTCCTGTAGTAAGAGCAGTGACTCTACACCCGCTACAGTTTCAGTGGTCCTCCCACAAACAGTACACCAGTATTATGCAGATAATACTAATAATATAAATGAAAAGGCTACTGTGGGCCGTGTGCTTTTTTATGATGGCCACTTGTCGCTCAACAATGCAATATCGTGTGGCAGTTGCCACAAGCAGGCACTTGCCTTTGCCGATAATGTATCGCTGAGCACGGGCTATGAAAACCGGCTTACCAAGCGCAATTCGATGCCTATTCAAGACCTTGTAGCATCATCTGGCCCCCACCCTTTTGAAAAAGGTATGCTGACTTCTGCTGGGGGAGGCTCCTTTCTATTCTGGGATGGCAGAGAAAATAATGTTCAGAATCTAATAGCCCGCCCCATAACCAACCACGTAGAGATGGGCATCAGCGATATGAGCGTATTGCCCGCCAAGCTCTCAGCGCTTCCTTATTACAGTAAGCTGTTCACAGACGCATATGGCACATCCGAAATAACAAAAGACAAGATATCAGAGTGCATCGCTTATTTCATATCCTCTATCAAAACTGGGAATAGCCGTTATGAATTGTCAGTAATCCGGAAAACTGTGCTCACTGCGCAGGAACAGGAAGGGATGTTGCTGTTCCAGAATAAATTTATGTGCAATAGCTGCCACAATTCCATCTCGTTTGATACTTCATCGGGCGGAATGAATAATGGCTATACTTCTATGGACTTTATGGACAATGGCCTGGATGATAGCTATACAGATATGGGGCAGGGCACCATAACAGGTAACGCAACTGATAATGGTAAGTTCAAGGCTCCAAAGCTGCATAACATAGCTCTTACCGCCCCATACATGCATGATGGCCGTTATAAAACACTTGACGAGGTTCTGGAACATTACAGCCATAACATACGCAACACTCCTAATCTTGATATCAGGCTGCGGGATCAGGCCAACCAGCCAAGGAATATGAATATGACCAATGATGAAAAGCAAGCCATCATTGCCTTCCTGAATACACTTACAGACACTAAAATGATCACTGAAACAAGCTTTTCAAATCCTTTCAGAGCTAATTAAGTTCATTAACCCTAAAAATATTACGTAATGAAAAAAACATTACTGGCAATCCTTTGCTTTGCCTTCGCATCTTCTGCGTTTGCCCAGGATGCTCTTCCACCGCAAACCCCTGTAAAAAAAGTAGACCAGTATATAGGCGTACAGATAAACCAATTGATACGCCAGGTCTTTAATTTTAATAATACTGCCAGTACAGTTATTAATCCATACCTGCTTACCTATTCGCTCACATCCATACGCACAGGCTGGGGATTTCATGTAGGGTTGGGCTATAATTATAACTCCAGCACTACTGCTGATGGTATTAGCACGCTGGTATCTAAGATCAATGATATGCAGCTGCGTATAGGGGTGGAGAAAAGGTTCCTGCTTTCCAATGCCTGGGAAACAGGCGCAGGGTTGGATCTGCTGTATAATATCAATGATGATAAGACCACAAGCACCATCAATGATTTTAGTGGCATTTCCACCACTACTACCACTACTACTGCCAATACCTTTGGCGGCGGTGGTATGGGTTGGCTGCGCTATCATATTACTCCTCATATTCTTGTTGGCACCGAAGTAAGCCTATACTATACTACAGGTGAGCAGAAGCAGACCATAGAGATACAGAATGGAGGCTTTGGCGGCGGCATTCCGACTAACACGGATAATAAAGTATCACAGGGCACCATCAATCTGCCTGTAGCGTTTTTCCTGTTGGTGAAATTTTAATTGAGGGTACTGTCCGTTTTTCATCTTACTGTGGAAAGTATTCTTATTTTTGCGCCCTGCATATAAAAGTATTTAAATAGGTATGGGCCGGATATTTGAAGTACGTAAATCCAAAATGTTTGCGCGGTACGACCGCATGGCGAAACAATTTAGCCGTATAGGCAAGGATATAGCCATAGCTGTAAAGAAAGGCGGTCCTGAGCCTGATAATAATTCCTCACTGCGCCGCATAATACAGAATGCACGCAACATAAATATGCCCAAAGACCGTATAGAAGGCGCCATCAAAAACGCCATGGGCAAGGATACCAGCAGCTATGACGAAGTACTGTATGAAGGCTACGCCCCGCACGGTATTGCTATACTTGTAGAAACAGCAACAGATAATACAACGCGTACTGTAGCCAATGTACGTACACACTTTAATAAAGGAGGTGGCACGCTCGGCAACAGTGGATCAGTGTCTTTCCTTTTCAGGCACCTGGGTGTATTTAAATTAAGCTCAGAAGGCCTTAGCGCCGAAGACCTGGAACTGGAACTGATCGATTACGGACTGGAAGAACTGGGTGAAGATGCAGAAAACAATATCATTCTGCGCTGCACTTTCGGTGATTTCGGCAACATGCAAAAAGTATTGGAAGAGAAAGGTATTGCGCCATTATCTGCGGAGTTGGAATGGATACCGCTAAATACTGTGGAAATTACAGAAGAGCAGGCTGACGATGTATTTAAGCTGATAGAGCGCGTGGAGCAGGACGATGACGTACAGCGAGTATTTCACAATATGGGTTAAAAGGATTTATTTTTTTATAAAAAGAGTGCTATCAGGCACTCTTTTTATTTTTAACGATCACAGGGGGTAATGAAAACAGAGGATGTAATCGCGGATCTAAGGGAAATGGCTGACCCTACCCGCCTGGCAGGCATGCAACGCTATGGCATTGATACGGCGCATGCACTTGGTATCTCCATGGCTGCTATCCGTCTTTACGCTAAACATATAGGCAAAGACCATGACCTGGCACTAGCCCTGTGGGATAGCGGCCTGCATGAAGTCCGGATACTGGCATCTATGGTAGCTATTCCAGCCCTGGTTACTGAGCAACAGTTTGATAAATGGGTAGCCGATTTTTATTCGTGGGATCTTTGTGACCAGGTATGTGGCAACCTGCTGGATAAGACCTCCTTCGTGCTCGATAAAATAAAAGAATATGTAAAGCGCGAAGAAGAGTATGTGAAACGCGCTGGTTTTGTGTTGATGGCAACCTATTGCGTACACAATAAAAAGGCCCCCGATGCAGTGTTCTTATCATTCCTGCCCCTGATAGAAAAGGGTGCTGATGACGACCGGAATTTTGTAAAGAAAGCAGCCAACTGGGCGCTGAGGCAGATCGGCAAACGAAATGCTGCCCTTCTTCCCAAAGTTATAGCAACAGCGGAGCGCATTTTATTACAGAAAACACCTTCCGCAAAATGGATAGCAAGAGACACCCTGAGGGAACTGACTAACTTAAAGAAAGAATAAGAGCCTGCATAAATTATTCCTGATTGATTTCAGCAGGGCAGAGCAAGCAAATACCAGTCATTGAGTAATACAAATTTTGAAACTGGTGCAGGTAGTTTACCTCCCAGAAATGGATAAGCGTAAATTTGTGTTCATCCATTAATATCATATAATCTTTCTCCATTTTAAAGAAGAAAACACGGTCCTGCACCGTTGTTTTGATGAGCCCGCGTGCATCCTGCGCACAGCATCTTTGCAAAACATCTTTGCTTAGCTTTATGGGTTCTAAGTTCAGGGCACGCTGTGTTCCGCTGTTTAAGAGACCATCCTGCATTTTCACAGTTATTATTACCTGTTCTTCGTCTTTATTATTAATAGCAACTACCTCCACTACACTGCCATCCACATACACATTGTTGCCAATTTTGATATCCTGAGAACTCATATATTGGCATTTGGTTCCATAATACTAATCGAAAGTCATGCCACGCCTGTAGTTTATCTTGTTAAAAATCATAAAAATGCATTCACCTGATACAGATACGTTCTTCCGCTGCTGTTAGCTTCCTTTTACTATAAAAAGAATAGCATTTCAAAAAAAATTATTCTTTTTTTTCTGAATGCGAGGTTCTGATCACACCATCTATCACTTTGCCTATACATCCGTTTGGCATTTGTATATGCAACAGGGCTGCTATGGTAGGGGCTATATCCTCCATATGTGTTGTTTTGTCGGTCTGGCCTTTCTTTATGTGCCAGCCATACCACAGTAAGGGTATGTGGGTATCATACGGTTGCCAGGTACCATGTGTGGTTCCGGTTGCCTTCGAATTTTCTATCCATCCTGCATCCAATACTATTTGTATACTGCCGCTGCGCTTCCTGTTATACCCATTTATCACCATAGTATTTATAGGCTCGGGTATAGCATACCTTCCCATATTGTCCATATCCACTACATAGGTTATTTCCTGCCTTTTATTAAGCCATTCTATCAGCGATGATTTTATGGCTGTTCTGTCCAGCTTGGCGGCGGCTATCCGGTCATCAGCAAAGTAAACCTGATAGTTCATCATTGCTTTTACCAGCGAGTCTGTACCAAATTTACCCTTTAGGTAAGCGTTCATATCATCATATATGCCGCCATTCAGCATCCCGCCGGGTATATCCATATCATACAGGTAGCTAGTGTTATGCGCTGCACCATGATCTGCCGAAAGGAACATTACATAGTTATCTTTTCCTACCGTATTATCAAGATATTGCAGGAATGCAGTTATCTCCATATCTAGTCTCAGGTACATATCTTCCATTTCAATAGCATTAGGACCAAACTGGTGGCCTGCATAGTCCGTACTCGAGAGGCTAACGCATAAAAAATCTGTCGCATCTGTTTGTCCCAGCTTTTCACCATTTATGCATTCCCTTGCAATATCAAATGTCAATGTGTTACCGGCAGGCATGCTCTTAATAACTGCGTAGCGGTCAGTGTCCGAGAGGGTATCCAGCACATGCGGGAACATCGGAGCTTTTTCACCCTTAAAAGGTTTTTCGTATCCATTGGCATCTGTACTGCTTTGGGTATAGGTACCGGCATCATAGAGCAATGTCCAGTTTTTCTTTACCAGGCTATCCCCTACTTTTCTTTTATTGAAAGCCTGTAGCCATGCCGGGTTGCCATTAGGATAATAAGTACTCGTAGTAAAGTCGCCGGTCTTATCATTGTACCAGTACGCTGCATTGGCTAAATGGCCAGCCGGCAGTATGCTGCCCCGGTCTTTTATTGCTATTCCATATACGCGCGACTTTAAGTTGGTGGCCAATCTTAATTCATCGGTAACAGTTGTGACCAGTAAATTGCGTGGGCTCATCGATGGTAGTCCATCTGTACTGTTTACCTGCCTTACATTCGTATCCTCTACACAATACCAATGCCGGCCCGTGCTCCTGTCTGTCCAGTCGTTGGCAGCTATGCCATGTATAGAAGGTACTGACCCTGTGTAGATACACGCATGCCCCGGCCCTGTATTGGCCGGCAGATAGTTGATCATTGTGTGCTGGCAATTATAGCCATTATTCATAAGGCGTTTAAAGCCGTCCTTGCCATAGCGGTCATAATAGCGATACAGGTAATCCCAGCGCATCTGGTCTACAACCAGGCCTATCACCAACTTGGGGCGTGGCAAAGTTTTTTCATTCCTTTCCTTGCATGCCGTTATTGTGATGACAATAGCTATTAGCGCCAGTATTTTTTTCATATCGGATATTCAGAATGCAAAACTGTTAAACATTACTTATAAGGCATGTTATATTTTCTTTAATTTCGCAGCGGCTCTTAAGTTTGCGCCACAAAGTCAAATAACATTACTTTAGAATAATATGGACATTTTCGCCAAATTTGAGAATAAGCTGGGACCGATTGGAGATTACGCAGAGAAAGCTCCCGGATATTTTGCCTTTCCAAAACTGGAAGGGGAGATAAGCAACCGCATGAAGTTTCGCGGTAAAGAATGTATAGTATGGAGCCTGAATAATTACCTGGGGCTTGCCAACCATCCGGAGATCCGTAAAGCAGATGCGGAGGCCGCTGCAAAATATGGCCTTGCGGCGCCTATGGGTGCGCGCATGATGAGTGGCAATACCGACCGCCACGAACAACTGGAAAAAGAACTGGCAGCATTTGTAGGTAAGGAAGATGCTATGCTATTCAATTATGGCTACCAGGGTATGGTATCTGCTATAGATAGTCTTTGTGGCCGGCACGATGTGGTGGTGTATGATGCAGAATCGCACGCTTGTATACTTGATGGGCTGCGCCTGATACCAAGTCACCGATATGTGTACAAACATAATAATGTAGATGACTGCGAGAAGCAGCTACAGCGCGCTACGGAAATGGTAAAAAAGACCGGCGGTGGCATAATGGTAATAACAGAGGGTGTCTTCGGCATGTCTGGCAACCAGGGCAAGATCAAAGAAATAGCCGCGCTGAAAGGCACGTATGAGTTTCGCCTGTTTGTAGATGATGCGCATGGCTTTGGTACTATGGGCAAGACGGGTGCGGGCATAGGCGAAGAGCAGGAATGCATGAATGAAATAGATATTTACTTCTCCACATTCGCCAAATCTATGGCAAGCATTGGCGGTTTCCTTGCTGCTGATAAAAAGATACTAACCTTCCTTCGCTACAATATGCGCTCACAGGTATTTGCCAAGTCATTGCCCCTCGCAATAGTGGCAGGCAACCTGAAGCGCCTGGAAATGCTGCGTACCAAACCTGAACTGCGCGAAAAGCTTTGGCACAATGTGCGCAGGTTGCAGAATGGCCTTAGGGAAAGAGGATTTAACTTGGGTACATCCAATACACCGGTTACACCGGTATTTATGAGCGGGGGGCTTTTTGATGCTACCCAGCTGATACATGACATGCGCGAAAACTATAACATCTTCTGTTCAGTGGTGGTGTATCCTGTTATTCCTAAGGGGCATATCATACTGCGCCTCATTCCTACTGCGGCACATACTGATGCCGATATAGATGAAACACTGGTCGCATTCAGCGCATTGCAGGAAAAGTTGAGTAAGAAATCATATCCCCAGGAGATGCCTAACATAGGCCAACTGGTTTAACCATAATTATATTTTTATTACAAGCCATCCATATCAGGATGGCTTTTGTATTTTAGCTCTTCTTACACAGCTTATGAAAATTTTTGTAGTTGGCGCATCAGGATTAGTAGGCAGCAATTGCCTGAAGCATTTTTCAGAAATGGGATGGGATGTAAAGGGTTCTTACTTTTCCTACCCGGTTGAGGGAACCGTGTTTTACAATACATTGGATCCCGCGCATGCTGACAACTATGATATAGCAGCATGGCAGCCCGATGTAATAGTACACTGCGGTGCACTTACCCATGTTGACTACTGCGAAACTAATGAACAGGAAAGTTATGAGAAGACCGTACAAAGTACAAAGAACATCATAACACTTGCACGCACCTGCAATGCAAGCATCGTATACATTTCTACCGACTATGTATTCGATGGGAAGGATGGCCCGTATAAAGAAGATGCAGCCGTCAATCCCATCAGCGTGTACGGCCGTCATAAGCTGGAAGCTGAACAATTGGCGCTTGCAGAAATACCAGGCTCACTGGTGCTGAGGGTGACTAATGTGTACGGCAATGAGATAAGAGGTAAAAACTTTATAGCGCGTATCATAGACCAGTGTCGCAATAACCAGAAGCTG
The DNA here is from genome assembly GCA_013815385.1 of Taibaiella sp. GTDB lineage: Bacteria > Bacteroidota > Bacteroidia > Chitinophagales > Chitinophagaceae > JACDGL01. The sequence continues at coordinate 202,891 of JACDGL010000007.1, forward strand.
ACACTCAAACTCCCATACGATCAGTTTGCCTCACCTACCAATGCCTGGGATATAGCACGTGCCATGTACCTGCTGCTGCGCGATAATAAGAAGGGCATTTACCATATAGGGGGTTCTGATTTTATGAATCGTGTTGAGCTTGCGTTACGGGTACTGCAGTATTTCCCGAATGCATTATACGATCTGATACCTGTAAGCACGGAAAAATTAAAGCAGCCTGCTGCGCGGCCTTTAATAGGTGGTTTTATAAAATTAAAATTCAGTACTGCATACCCCGATTTTTTATTTGGGACAGTAGATAGTTATCTGCTTTCCCAAACTACGCTCAATCAATAAGGGCATAAAAAATCCCGACATACTTTCGTAAGTCGGGAAAGGACTGCACTTACTAACCCATCGTAAGCATAGCAAATATCTGAAAAAGGTTTGGCTTATGAAAATATGATTTTACACATACGTTACCCTATCCTAAAAAAATTTATCAATCCTTCCTGCATACTTTCTGGCTGATAAAACTTGTAATTTATCACTGTAGCGCCACAATGGCATTTAAATTTGATGCTGATTGACATTTTGTCTATTATTTTAGCCTTGGTATTCAACTTGCAGTATACTTACAAACCAACAATAAAAACAAAAACGTATGTATACTAAGAAACACTTTGGCTATTTGCCAACCGGATTACTGGAAGGATTTTTCCAGGCAGGTCACGATGGATTCAAAGCAGGAGCTAATTTCAGCGCTACGCCTGTTAACATCCAGGAAACTGATAAGGCTTATGAATTGCAGCTTATAGCGCCAGGGCTAAAGAAAGAAGATTTTAAATTGAGCATGGATGGCGATATACTGAATATCAGTTACGACCATAAAGCAGAAACTACCGAGCAGAAGGAAGTAAAATGGGTACGTAATGAGTACAAGTTCCGCTCTTTCAAAAGAAGCTTCACTATTAACGACGCTGTAGATAGCAATTCAATAGGTGCCACCTATGCTGATGGTATCTTATTTGTTACCCTTCCTAAAAAAGAAGTATCTGAACCAAAGGTGCAGAACATAACAGTAAATTAATTATTACAAAAGCTAAAAACAAAGGGTGATGCATTGCATCACCCTTTGTTTTTATATAAACTCGTATAGGTACATTTTCAATTATTACCACCCACCGCTTGCTCCCCCGCCACTAAAGCCGCCGCCGCCGCCGAAGCCGCCAAAACCGCCGCCACCTCCGCTATCGCCACCTCCTCCTCCACCGAAACCGCCACCAAGCAACCCTCCGAGGAACATAGGGCCCATTCCGCCAAAACCCCTCCGGCTCATATAGGTGCCGTTACCGCCACCACCGCCTCTTTTACTTATCAGCCACACTACCAGGTATATGATCACTATTATCAGCAATGCACCGCCTGCTCCCAGACCGCCGCTGCTATCTTTCTTATCCGCTTTATATTCGCCCTTGGTAGCTGCTATTATTCCATCTGCAGCCTTGCTGAAGCCTTCATAATAATTCCCTTGCTTAAATGCAGGCGTAATTTCATTTCTTATTATACGGCCGCAAATGATATCTGGTAGCGCACCTTCCAGCCCTTTGGCGGGAGATATATTCACCTTATGGTCATCCATAGATGCCAGTATCACCACCCCATTATACTTGCCTTGCTTGCCTACACCCCACCTGTTACCCAGCTGCATCGCATATTCCGATATATCATAGTCGCCCAGGCTTTTTATAGTTACAATTGTTATTTCGCAGGACGAGGTATTATTATAATCCAGCAGCTTCTGCTCCAGGTTGCTTATCTGTGCCGGGGTCAGGAAATGGCCAAAGTCATTTACCAGCATTGGGGGGTTAGGCTTAGGCGGAAAATCTTTGTCGCCTGCAAAAGCATGAATACCTGAAATACATGCAATCAGTATCAGGCAATAACGCAAAAATAGATTCTTCATGCTCTTCATTATTTGCCAAATACTATTTCGTCAGGTAATTCGTTTCGTGGTATAGATGCATCATAGGGAAAATGCATGGCCAATGCCATGCCCAACTCATTAATACAGTCACACATCCCCTCTGTAAGCCGCCCATCCCTAAGGTGTGCTTTCAGTTTCGAGGCCGCTTTTTCCCAGAATACTGGGCCACCTGCTTTCTGGTATATTTCCACATCGCCAAATAGCGCGTATTGTCTGTCTGTAAGTGCTATATATACTATTACTGCATTTCGGCTATGGGTCTTGGCCATATTCAGCCGCGCAAAAAGTTCTTTCGCCCGGTCCATAGCATCCATATAGCTGCACTTGTGCTCTACAAATACTCGTATCTCGCCGGTAGTATTGCTTTCTGCACTTTTTATGGTGGCAACAATCTGGTGCTGGGCATCCTCATCCAGCAAGGGCTTTTTATTACCGAAAGGAAACATCGTATTTAGTTTAAGCAAAGCCAATATAGTCGTAACGCTTTTTTTAGAACTGTACCTTAGGTGCATTCTGTGCTGCCGGGTCGGCCTGGAACCATGGACGCGTCTTGAAACCAAACACTCCTGCAAAAAGGTTTTGCGGGAAGTTAGTGATCTTTACGTTGTAGATCTTTACGTTGGCATTGTAGTTATCACGTGCCACTTTTATACGGTTCTCAGTTCCTTCCAGTTGTACCTGAAGATCACGGAAGCCTTGCGTCGATTGCAGGTCAGGGTATCTTTCAGATGCCACTAACAATCTGCCCAGTGCCATGCTCAGCTGGCCCTGCGATTGCTGTATCTGCTGTAATTTTTCCTGGGTCAGGTCCGATGCGTTTACAGTAAGTGAAGTTGCCTTTGCGCGTGCATTCACCACAGCTTCCAGCGTTCCTCTTTCAAAGTCTGCGCTTCCTTTTACGGTGGCTACCAGGTTAGGTATCAGATCAGACCGTCGTTGGTAGCTGCTTTGTACCTCTGCCCACGATTGGTCTACATTGCCCCGGGCCTGGTTCATCCCATTATAGGAACATCCGCCCATCATTACTATCACCAATAATATACCTATTATTATAAGTAGGTTCTTCATAAAAGTTATTTGATGTCAAATATAACTGTTCGCCGCTACAAAGCATAATACCTGCGCTAACACACAATAAAGGCACAACCTAAAGGGATCCTGCTACTTTATCCTGATCTATTTCATCTTTGGGTTCCCACAGTTCAATAATGTTCCCTTCGGGATCAAGCACATGAATGAATTTGCCATAATCATATTCCGCAATCTCATCAACAATGGTCACATTTTCCTTTCTTAATTCCTCTACCAATATTACAATGTTTTCCACCCTGTAGTTAATCATGAATGGCTTGGCAGACGGATTGAAATATTGCGTATCCTTCGGAAATGCACACCAGGCTGTAGTTCCTTTTTTAGACGGATCATCAGCATGCCTCCACTCAAACGTTGTTCCATATTCACTGGTAGCCAACCCAAGGTTTTTGGCGTACCATTCGTTCATACCTTGCGGATTGTCGCATTTAAAAAATACGCCCCCAAGCCCAGTTACTTTTTTCATATTAAATGTTTTGTACGATTAAGTAAGTAATCCTAAAATGAAATATATCGATAATCAATCTGTAAAATAATATCTACCCGCCAATCAAGTGTTTCTTATGCACTACCTCGGGCAATTTTAGACTAATTTAGGATATTACCAAATCTGTACTCAATCTTCAATACTGGAAGAAAATTATACCAAAGCTTACATGCGAACTAAGTATATTTCCACAGGAATTTAAAGTTCAGTGATACACTGTTATTTTTGCACTTCAAATCACATTACATGCCATCCAGCAGTTACGAAGCCGACCTATCCTATGCGCAGCAGGAAGATAGGGCCGACCCATTATTTTCTTTTCGCGAACGTTTTTTATTTCCGCAGCACAATGGTGCAGACGTTCGCTATTTCTGTGGCAATTCGCTGGGGTTACAATCCAAAAGCGTAAAGTATTTGATGGAAAAGGAACTGGCCGACTGGGCAAGGCATGGAGTAGAGGGGCATTTTAATGCAGCTAATCCGTGGTTCTCCTATCATCATTTATTTGAAGACAGGCTGGCACAGGTGGTAGGTGCACTGAAGGATGAAGTAGTGGCAATGAATACGCTTACTGTAAACCTGCATCTGCTGATGCTATCCTTTTACAGGCCATATGGTACCAGGTACAAGGTAATAATGGAAGCCGGCGCCTTCCCTTCCGATCAGTATGCTATTGAAACACAGGTACGTATGTATGGCTACGATCCTGCAGATGCCATTATTGAGTTAATGCCAAAAGAAGGTGCGCATATTCTTGAAGAAGACGACATTATTAAGGCAATAGAAGCAGCAGGCGATAGCCTGGCATTGGTGATGATGGGTGGTGTCAATTACTATACAGGGCAGTTTTTTGATATTCCCCGTATTACAGCCGCAGCCCATACGGCAGGCGCATACGCAGGTTTCGATCTGGCGCATGCAGTAGGTAATGTATTATTGCGCCTTCACGATTGGGATGTTGATTTTGCCTGCTGGTGTTCTTATAAATATCTTAATTCAGGTCCAGGCGCCGTGGGCGGTGCCTATGTGCATGAGCGCCACGGCAACGATCCCTCGTTCTTCCGTCTGGCGGGTTGGTGGGGCAATGATGAAAAGGAACGTTTTAAAATGCGCAAAGGCTTCCTTCCTCAGCAGGGCGCTGCAAGCTGGCAAATGAGCAATGCCCCGGTATTTAATATGGTGGCACACAATGCATCGCTTGATATCTACGAGAAAGCGGGGATGAAAGCCCTTCGCGAAAAAAGCGACCGCCTTACCGGCTACATGGAGTTTCTGCTAAAGCAAATAACAGGTCTGCCTTTCGAAATAATCACTCCCGCTGACCCTAAACGCCGTGGCGCGCAGCTATCCCTTTTGTTTGCGGAGCGCGGCCGCGAAGTATTTGACAAGCTTACTGAAAACGGTATAGTAGCCGACTGGCGCGAACCAAATGTAATACGCATTGCCCCAGTACCGCTCTATAATACTTTCGAGGATTGCTACATGTTCTACAAGGTGCTGGCAGATATAAGCTAACCTCATTTATCCCACAAACCCTACCTTTGCGCGCTCCTGATGGCTGTATATTTTGATATAGATTACTTGCCTGCATTTCATAATGCAGTTATAACCACCGGCTTTTTTGATGGCGTGCATCAGGGGCATAAAGCCATTTTGCAGCAAGTAGTAACGCATGCGGAAAAGATAAACGGCGAGAGTGTATTGATAACTTTTGAACCACATCCCCGCAAGCTGCTTTTCCCTGAGCAACCTATTAAACTGATAACACCACTCGCGCCCAAGTTGCATTACCTGGCGCAGGCAGGCATACAGCATGTAGTGGTAGTGCCTTTTACAAGGCAGTTTGCCGATCTCTCTGCTGACGAGTATATTGAAGATTTCCTGGTAAAGAAATTTCATCCGCGCAGTATTATTATCGGTTATGACCATCATTTTGGCCACGACAGGAAAGGAAATATCAGCTTATTAAAGCAATACCAAAGCACGTATAGCTATGAGGTGGTAGAGATACCGGCACAATTAATAGATGAGGCAACAGTAAGCTCTACCAAGATACGCAAGGCGCTTGACAATGGCTCGGTAGCCGATGCCGCCCATATGCTTGGCAGGTATTATAGCATTAGAGGCATAGTAATAAAAGGGAAACAATTAGGCCGTACTCTCGGCTACCCTACCGCTAACATCCTGGCATTGAGCGATGAGTACATCATTCCTGCCCGTGGCATCTATGCAGTGCGGGTTATTCATGACGGCATGCAATATGGCGGCATGATGAGTATCGGCTACAACCCTACCGTTACAGATGAAAAGACGATCAGGTTAGAAGTAAACATCTTCAACTTCGATAAGGATATTTACGACGAAGAAATAGAAATACAATTTATAGCATGGCTGCGTAACGAGGAAAAATTCACTTCGCTTGATGAGTTAACAAAGCAACTTGAAAAAGACAAGGTAAACAATATTGATATACTATCTAAGATAGTCTAAGCTGCTTTCCGTTACGCTGTCATCATACCTATCATTTCTTTCAGTAGTTCACGGTCATTGGTGCTGTTCTTTATACCTACTGCATTAGTGCTTAGTTTACCAAGCAATAGCAGGCAATGCTCTACCCTTGCCAACGGCCATTGCTGTGCCAGCCCCATTATTTCACGTACTTTAGATGGATAGGTCCCTAATGCGGTAGCCACATCTTTTTCACTCTTCCCTTTCAGGAACTGCGCCTGGTATAGCCTGTTAAAATGATTATAGAAAGAGCCGATCACCAGTGGCAGCGGTGCAGATTTAGGATTGGCGGTAAAGTAAGAAAGCATACGGTATAGTTTATCCCTGTCTCCACTTGTCAGCGCCTCCGGAAATTCAAATACATTATACTCCCTGCTGATGCCTATATACTTCTGTATCAGCGCCGTGGTAAGCGCACTTTCATCTGGTATATTGATCCTTACTTTCTCTATTTCGTTGGTTATCTTTTGCAGGTCGTTGCCGAGGTAGGTAGCCAGTATCTGCGATTCGCGCTCCCCTATATGAAAACCTATTTCGCGGCCATAGGTTTCTATCCATTGGGGCACATGGTCATCCTTTATTTTATCAGAAGTAAAGTAGAAACCCTTTTCCTTTGCCAGCTTCACCAGTTTGCCGCGCCCATCAGTTTTTTTAAACCGGTGTTCTATCAGGAAGATAGTGGTGGGCGATGGATGCTCCATATACCCGGCTAATAAGTTTATATCCCGCAGCTGTGCAGCATCCTTCAGTACTACTACCTGCTTATCTGCAAACATCGGGAAGCGCCGGCAGGCATTTACTACATCGGCCCATGTAGTATCCTTGCCGTACAATACCATCAGGTTAAAATCGCGTTCTGATGGTGGCAATATTTTTTCTTCAAAATACTGCGTTATCTTATCCAGGTAGTAGGCCTCTTCGCCATCTACTAGGTACACAGGTGCATATTGTTTGCTTTCTAACGATTGTATCAGTTTCTTAAAATCTGCATTCATCTGCGCGCTATCACTTTTTATCACTCACATACACCGGTTCGGGAAAATCTTCGGTAGCTTCCTTTAACCTCAAAAATACCTTTGCAGTAGTAAGCACATCCTGCAGGCAATATCTTGCTATACGCTCCAGGTCCTTATCCTGCCAGTATACATTGCCTACCTGGCTGCCATCTATATCACTTTTGGGAGAGGGTATACCCAATACAGTAGCAAGTAGTGATAGTGCGGTATAATGTTTATAATCGCCAAACTTCCACAGTTCCAGCGTATCCAGGTGGGGCACCTGCCATGGTTTTTTACCATTTAGCTGCATGCAATCCGGCAGTCCCATATTGTTGATGATCATGCGCCTGCATATAAAAGGAATATCAAACTCTTTTATGTTATGCCCGCAAAAAACAAAATTAGGATACCGGTCTGCAAATCTTGTTAGTACCGTACAGAAGTCATTTAACAAAACTTTCTCGTCATTATTTATCAGCGATTTCAGCCTTAGCTTCCAGCCTTTTTCTTCCTGGTGAAAGCTGCCAAACCCGATACAAACGATCTTTGAAAATTCCGAGAATATCCCTGCCTTTTCGGTGAAAAGCATGGAGGGGGTGGCATCTTCATCGATGCTGCTCTTCAGGAACCGCGCCTTTTTATTCCATTCAGCCTGCATTGCTTCTGGCAATAGTTCATATGCGGGGGCTATGGGTACTGTCTCTATGTCTATGAAAAGTATGTGCTTCAGATGTTCCATTAACGGGTAAGCCTGTTATATTTGTACCGGAATGTAAATTAAAACAAAATTATGAGCCAGGAAATAAATCAAGTGACACCGACACCACAGCCGCCGAGGCCGCCAAAGAGGAACGATGCCATGATCTATGTGGTTATCATACTAGTACTGCTTGCGGTTATCATTTATCTGATGGTTACGCGCCACAATGTTACTACCCAATACGAACAGACAAGCGCGCAGCTGGCAACCGCTGACAGCTCCCGTAAATCTGTGGAGAACGATTATAATGCAGCGCTTTCGCGTCTGGACCAGCTTACATCCAAGAATGCACAGATGGATAGCCTGATAAACGACCGCAATGGCGAGGTGACCAGGCTGAAACAGCAGATACAGGGCATTCTAAGCGATAGCCGTGCCACTGCAGAACAGCTGAAACGTGCAAGAGGCTTGATACAGCAACTTAACAGCAAAACAAAATCATACGAGGAGCGCATTGCAGAACTGGAAGGAGAGAATAATACACTTACCAACAACAACCAGTCGCTAACCAAACAGCGCGATTCCACAGCAACCCAGGCGGCTACGCTCAAACAGATCGGCTCAGTGCTCCACGCTTCCAATATCCGCATGGTGCCCATCCACATCAAGCACAATGGTAAAGAAAAAGGCACCGAGCGTGCCCGCCGCGTGAATGTGTTCCACATTATTTTTGATATAGACGAGAACCGTATTGCAGAAAGTGGCACTAAAGAGGTGGATATACGTATTACTGCGCCTGATGGCAGCCTGTTAAGCAACGCAGCCTATGGCTCTGGTGTACTCACCATGAGCAATGGCAGCACCGTCAATTACACATTGGCTAAGCAAATACCCCTCGAGCAGGGACAACCCGTTAAAAATGTATCTATAGATTGGCGCCAGGATAGTGACTATAAAAAAGGCCTCTACACGCTGGAGCTTTATAATGGTGGGTATAAGATCGGTAGCGGCAGCGTTACCCTTAAATAGGCCTGTATAAAGGATTTTCGATACCACATTGTCTTACTGGTAACAATAAGATAATGTGGTATTTCTTTTAAGTTTACAATAGCTATCCTAATATTGCACTCGGATATCAGTAGATATATGGAAGTCTTACCAGGAAAAATTCTGATAGTTGATGACGAACCGGATATAGTAGAATTCATCAGCTACAATCTTAAAAGCAAGGGTTACCTGATAAGCACAGCCAAAGATGGCATCGAAGCGCTTAGAAAGGCAAAGGATTTTCATCCCAACCTGATACTCTTGGATATAATGATGCCTAATAAAGATGGCATCGAAACCCTTCGGGACCTGCGCAAGATGCCGGAGCTCGATGATACTGTTATCATATTTCTTACTGCCCGTACTGATGAGAAGTCCGAAATCGAAGGCCTCAACCTGGGTGCAGACGATTATATAGCCAAGCCTATAAAGCCTGAGCTGCTAGCTACACGTATTGGTGCTGCCCTTCGCCGCTTCCGCAAAGATGATGACGAAGAACAAAAAGTAAACTTCGGCGACCTCGAAATAAATAAATCCAAATTTACTGTTACCTACAAGACCGAAGAGATTCTTCTTGCCAAAAAAGAATTCGAATTGCTATCATTGCTGGCATCCAAGCCTGGTCGTGTTTTCCTCCGCAATGAGATCTTACAGCGCGTATGGGGTACCGATGTTATAGTCGGCGACCGCACTATAGATGTACACATCCGTAAGATAAGGCAGAAGGTAGGTATAGACCTTATTACCACCGTCAAAGGGGTAGGTTATAAGTTCGAAATGGCGTAGATTAGTACCAATGTCTGTACTGGATACTAAAAATCTGTCTCCCCGGCTGCTCTCTTTTATTACGGCGCTGCTGGTAGCTACAGCCAATGCCCTCATTACACTCTTTTTTCATCCGGTATGGTATATGCCGCTCATTGTAGCTGCCTTTACTTTTATAACCACGTATTGGATATACTACTACACCCTCCAGCGTTTTATATATCGCAAAATAAAGCTCATCTACAAATTCATCTACCAGACCAAGGCCACCCGTAAAGAAGAGTTTTTCTATAACAATATCCTGCCCCAAAAATCCATACAGGAAGTAAGTGAGGATGTGGAAAAATGGGCACTGCAACGCAAGAATGAAATAGACATACTTCGCGACAACGAACAGTTTCGCAAAGAATTCTTAATGAACCTTGCACATGAATTGCGTACCCCTATCTTTTCTATACAGGGCTATGTAGATACATTGCTGGGCGGGGCACTGGATGATCCTGCGGTCAACAGCAAGTTCCTTTCCAATGCATCTAAAAGTATAGACCGCCTTGTGCGCCTGGTCGATGACCTTGGGCAGATATCCAAACTAGAGTCGGGTAAAATACCTATCATACAGGAATCGTTTATAATACAGGAACTGGTAAAGGATGTCTATGAAGAGTTCCTGCTCATGGCGCGGGAGCGAAATATTCAGCTGCTCTTTAAAAAAGGTACCGAGCGTCCCCTACAGGTATATGCAGATAAACAGAAGATAAAACAGGTGCTCGTGAACCTAATAGAGAATGCGCTTAAGTATGGCAATGAGGGTGGCTCCATAACTACGGGCTGCTACGAGATGGATGACCGGCATATCTATTTAGAAATATCAGACGACGGTCCCGGCATTGGCGAAGAGCACCTTGCCCGCATCTTTGAGCGTTTCTATCGTGCCGACCGCAGCCGCAGCCGCACCATAGGCGGCACAGGCCTCGGCCTCGCCATAGTCAAGCACATCGTCGAGGCACACAACCAAACAGTAAATGTCCGCAGCAAACCCGGTGTGGGTTCCTCCTTCGGCTTCACCCTCGAGCTATGGAGCGGCGATAAAGGCACTAAGGAGAGTTAATGATTAATCACCACTTTAATATTCTCGCGAGATCCATCTCCAATTACACTTACTATATAGAGGCCATTAAATAGATTTTGCACATCAAAATGCACATCGTTACTTGCTGAAATTATTTTTGAAACTACTTGCCCCACCGAATTACGTAAAATGTAAGTGAACTGGCTATGAGTACTCTTAGAAACAATATTGATATCGTCTCTTGCAGGATTTGGATATACTGTAAATACTTGGTTTTCAAAAGCAGGTTGATGGATAATTTCCGGATTAAAGAACCCGCAAGAAACACCTTGTTTTCTGGAATATACTAGTGAAGTTTCTATTCGTGTGCCATAACCTATCCCATCCGGACATAAAGGAGGTGTACAAAATACTGTATCTATTATACCTAAACCATTCTTATAAACAAGCTTATTGTCGCAACCTTCAAATAAAAACGCTGGTCCGGACGTCAATAATTTACTCTTATAGCAATTGCTGGAATCGTCAGGATAGTAGTGAAATTCATTTCGCTGTCCATACTCTTCAGGTAATATCTTAAAGGCAAACCTGGGCGTATTATCGATCATCATTGTATCTATACCAAAGCCACGATAATAAACTGGCCTATGGTGATCACTACAATACCCATTATAGTATGCATTTGAAACCTGCCATATAATCTGTGAATGGTTGCTGTCTATATTTATCCGATTTAAGACGGTATCGTAGACCCAGCCCCCATTAGTATATCCGGCATCACAGTTACAGCTTGTTCCAGTTATAAATTCAAAAGCATCTCCTGGTTGATAGTCAAATAACTCCAGATTTGTGGGTACATGAAACGGTATTAATTTGAATATTTGACCAATCGGACCTATACGTTCCATGTAGTTAAAGAACCTATCCGTACAGTTTTCATATTTCGACAAAGGATCGTGATAGGGAAAATTGAAAAGGTCGAATACTTGTACAAACCCATGATTTTTTGAAATGCTCAGTTTATAGTTGTTAACACTGTCTGTAGTATCAGGTAGCGGATTGAATTGATATTCCGAGGATGTTGACCACCTGATTCCGTGGCAAAGTGACCAGGCGATTAGCTGGCGAACGATAGCAGCGAGAGCTGTAAAAGCGTTTTCAAAGTTAGTTATTAAAAGTGGTTATTGATA
>JACDGL010000014.1 GCA_013815385.1 Taibaiella sp.
GTATTTGGCGTAGTAATGGTTTGTTATTATTTTTACTACGTTTGAATAGCCCCATATTTTTGTGTTTTGGTCGTTCTTAACCAAAGGTATGGACGCTATTCAGGCAAAAAAGTTTCGGATAGTTGTGCTATGGAATATAAGTTTGAGAAAGCGATACATGGTACTATAGGGAACGAGAAATATACGTGTACCATGCAATGGCGCAATGGGACTTTTATAGCCGATGAGCCTAAAAAAAGCGGTGGTAAGGACAGGGGGCCAGATCCTTATACATTATTACTATCATCGTTGGCATCCTGTACGCTGATAACCCTACGTATGTATATAGACAGAAAGGAATGGGATATAAAGGAGATAACTGTAAATGCGAACATGTACCAGGAAACCAGAAATGAGGAACTGGTAACAATAATAGACCGGGATATAAGAACAGAGGATAAAATAACCGAGGAGCAGCGAAAAAGACTGGTAGAAATAGCCCGTGCATGCCCTATATCCAGGCTGCTGGAAGGGAAAACCGAGGTGAGGACATTTATATATGATGAGGGGCAGGAAGCAAAACAATTGTATTACGGAAATGGAGAAATAAGTGTGAAATGGAAACCTGAACTATGCCGCCATGCTGCACGCTGTGTAGGCCAGCTGCCGCAGGTATTTAATTCCAAGGCAAAGCCGTGGGTAGATGCGCATGCCGCTACCACACAGCAAATAATAGAACAGGTGGGCCGATGCCCAAGCGGCGCACTGGGAATAAGGTATGATAACCTGCAGGTAAAGCCAGGAATAGAATAGCCAAGAGCACCAAAAAATGCGAGAAGATAGCTGCAAAAATCAATAGCAGTTTCATTATATCTTACCTTTGCAGCCATTATGACGCAGGAGCAACTCAAAGAAATGCGCGACCGGGTATTGAACCTGCATCGTTTCCTGAGATATGAAGACCGGATAGCTAAAACAGAAAGTGATAAGCAGCTAACCCTATCGTCCGGATTCTGGGATGACAATGCACGGGCTACCGGGATCCTTAAGGAAATAAAGATCAATAAATACTGGACAGACCTATATGATAAGGTAAACTCTTCAGTGGAGGATTTTGCTATACTGTTTGAGTTTTGGAAAGAAGGGGAGGCTACTGAAGATGAAGTACGGCTTGCGCATGATAAAGCGCTGAAGGAAATAGACGAACTGGAATTTAAAAGTACACTGGATGAACCGGAAGATGAAATGCCGGCTGTGCTGGTAGTAAACTCTGGCGCCGGTGGTACAGAAAGCCAGGACTGGGCAGAAATGCTGCTGCGTATGTACCGGATGTATGGCGAAAAGCAAGGATGGAAAGTAAGCGAAATAGATATACAATACGGAGATGGCGCAGGTATAAAGCAGGCAACACTGGAATTTGATGGCGCATTCTCTTACGGATTACTGAAAGCAGAAAGTGGTGTGCACCGACTTGTAAGAATTTCCCCCTTTGACTCCAATGCCAGACGTCACACTTCCTTCGCATCAGTGTATGTATACCCTCTTATAGATGATACGATACAGATAGACGTAAATCCTGCTGACCTGGAATGGGAGTTTTATCGCAGTGGAGGCAAGGGCGGACAGAATGTAAATAAGGTAGAAACGGCAGTGAGGCTGAAACATACACCATCGGGTATAATAGTGGAATGCCAGCAGGCACGTACGCAGGGAGAGAACAGGGAGAAGGCCCTGAAAATGCTGAAAAGCAGGCTGTATGAAGAGGAAATGAGACGGCGCGAGGAGTTGAAGAATGCAGCTAACTCCTTTAAAAAGAAAATAGAATGGGGTTCGCAGATGCGCTCTTACGTTTTCCATCCTTATAAGATGATAAAAGACCACCGAACAGGATACGAAGTGGGCAATGTAGGCCCTGTAATGGATGGAGAACTGGACGATTTTATAAAGGCCTACCTAATGATGAAAGAAGAAGTATAGCAGTAAAGAAATAGTGTAATGGCAGCAAGCGAAGCAAAGAAAATTTTTGACCTGGGATTGTTAAGGAAGATATTCTCCTTTGCGAAGCCCTATAGAAAAACGCTGTACACGACCATATCCTTATCGGTCATCCTTGCCGTGTTATCGCCAGTAAGGCCCTATATGATACAGCTGTCTGTAGATAAATACATTGCAGGGCATCTGCTGGAAGGATTGATATGGTTATGCATATTGCAACTGGCAATACTGATGGTAGAAAGTGTATTGCGTTTCTGGTTTATGTACCGTACAGGATGGCTGGGCCAAACTGTAGTGAATGATATGCGGAAGGAAGTATTCAGGAAAATACTTTTTCAGCATATCAGTTATTATGACCGTACTGCCATAGGCACCCTTACCACCCGTACTATAAATGATATAGAAGCAGTGAATGATATTTTCTCAGAAGGGCTGATATCAATTGTGGCTGATGTGCTTACCATCATAGCTATCATTATAATAATGCTGATAACAGACTGGCGACTGACACTCGTAAGCCTGTCTACATTTCCCATACTCATTATTGCAACCTATTGGTTCAAGGAAAGCGTTAATAAATCTTTTCAACGGGTAAGGAATGCAGTAGCACAGCTGAATGCCTTTGCACAGGAGCATATAACCGGCATGTATATAGTGCAGGCATTTGCGGCAGAAAAAAAGGAATCGGGCAAATTTAATAAGATCAATAAAGAGCATCGCAACGCTAACATAAAAAGTATTTTCGCGTATTCGGTATTTTTTCCTGTTGTGGAAATAATACTGGCAGCATCGCAGGGATTGTTGGTGTGGTATGGCGCAGTAAGGCTGCTGCATTATGATGTAACGCCGGGTATCATGATCGCATTTTTCATGTACCTCAACCTGCTCTTCAGACCGCTGCGAATGCTGGCAGATAAATTCAATGTACTACAGATGGGTATGGTAGCAGGCGAGCGTGTATTTACTGTACTGGAAAGCGAAGAGTACCAGCGGGAGAATGGCACTTATGTACCAGCAATGGTAAAAGGAGAAGTGGAATTTGAAGATGTGCACTTCAGCTATAAAGAAGGCGTACCTGTACTGCGAGGTGTCTCATTCCATCTGCCACCGGGCAAGACCATGGCAGTAGTTGGGCATACAGGCGCAGGCAAAACATCTATCATCAGCATACTGAACCGGCTGTATGAAACCAATGGTGGCCGGATACTTATAGATGGCCACGACCTGAAAGAATACGACATACAAGAATTGCGAAAACATATAGGAATAGTACTGCAGGATGTTTTTTTATTCTCCGGTACTGTGTATGATAATATTACCATGCGCAATTCAGAAATACCGCTAAGTAAAGTAGAGCATGTGGCCAGAATGCTTGGGATACATGATTTTATTATGCAGCTGCCGGGCGGATATGCATTTGATGTAATGGAGCGTGGTAATACTTTATCGCAAGGGCAACGCCAGTTACTTTCTTTTGCAAGAGCGCTGCTTTACGACCCCTCCATATTGATACTGGACGAGGCAACATCTTCTGTAGATAGTGAAAGTGAACAACTGATACAACACGCAATAGATACACTGATAAAAGGCAGAACTTCTATTGTGATAGCACACCGCCTCTCTACCATACGCAAAGCGGATGAAATACTGGTGCTGGATAAGGGACTGATAAAAGAACGCGGTACCCATAATGAACTGATAGCCCATAAGGGTGCGTACCACCAGCTATATAAGGCTGTAGAAAAGGAACTTGAGGAGGTTAATGGTTAGGCAGGGTGCTGTAGGCAACTGATAAAATATACCTGGCTACCTGTGGCCTGTAATGGCCACCATCATAAAAATTGTGCTTATCGGTAGTAATGAAATTGGTGCCTGAAAAATCATATACATTCCCAGGCCCGAATAATGCTCTCAAAAATTCCATATCCGCAGGATTGATCTGAGCCTGCCAGTAATGAGGACTAACTATGATCCGATAGTTGGTATGGTCAGCAATAAATACTTTCTTGATTTCCGCCAGCATTATTTTTTGCTTCTCCTTAATAACAGGTATGGATGTACGTGCTATTATATTTTGGGGAAAGAATTTCTCCTGCGCTTTGTAAAAACGGGCTGAATCGTGTTTTATTATTTGTTCATAGCCTATATAAGTTTCTTCGTTTGTTACTTTATCATAGCCTAAAATATTCTCATCAAAAACATCATTGGCCCTGACATAGGCGCGTATCTTCGCCGTAAGCTTATAATCAATGTAGGGTATAAGAAACTTAAGGTCGCAAAATGCTTTTATAAACTGGTATTGAAAAAACAGCCTGCTCTCGCCTGATAGCAATGGGTGTTTCATATACAGGTTAGCTGAAACATAGCTATTGCCGGTGACTTCCAATAGGTTAGTATCAAGTACGATCAAAGCATTTTTTATGGGTATCTGTTTCCCGGAAAGGTATTTTATCTTAAGATATACGCCGTACAATGATTCTTTATAAGCATCAAAATGAAAGCATTTACCGGAGTGTATATAGGAATCCCAATCTGCAACCGGGTAAAACATGGATCTTGAATTGCCAAAGATGTAAGAATCGTAATGATAAATGGGATAATTGTTTAAAAATGTTTCTGTAGAAACGTAGTCTTTATTCAGGTGCACTATCTGCGGCTTACCCGGCGTCATATACGTTTTATACGAGCGCATTACCTTAAAAGGATCTAATATAATATATAACAGAAGTATGCCTGCCAATGGCAGTAGCAGCAATGCCAGCTTGTATAACAACTTAAGAATGGCTTTCTGCATTATTAAAATTGAAAGTAAATGAATTGCCTGCTTTCATGCATTCCTACAAAAATAATTGCCAGCACCGCCGCATAATATATTGTCCACCTTACTGCGGTTGGCTTATCAGCTATCCATGCCCTGATGCTACCACGATCCTGCATTTTATGGATCACCTCCATAAGTAATATTGCAGCAAATATTATTGCTACCTGAGCGATAGAAACAGGTAACTCCAACACATGCGGTTTCCTGTGTAGTATGTCGCTGATCTGGGGCAGTATGCCTGCGAAACAATGACTGAGAATATACAGGGCATCAGAAAATGTAGCAGCACGGAAAAATACCCAGGCAATACTAACTAAAATGAATACGGTAACGATCTGTATGAAATTGTACACACGTGGAGATCTCGTTAACCCCAGGGCATGGGAAAGGGTATGACGTACTCGCTTAGTTGCGATGCCAAATGTCATATAGAACCAGTGTAATGCCCCCCATACAACAAACGTCCAGCTGGGCCCGTGCCATAACCCGCTAAGCAGGAAAACGACCAGTAAGTTGAAATACATGCGTGGTACCGATACCCTGTTGCCCCCAAGCGGTATGTACAGATAGTCTCTGAACCAGGTAGAAAGTGATATATGCCAGCGGGTCCAGAAATCCTGTATACTACGTGCGCTATATGGGCGGTTGAAATTGTTCATGAGCTTAAAGCCCATTACTTGCGCAGCACCAATCGCCATATCAGAATAACCCGAGAAATCGCAGAATATCTGAAATGAAAAAAGCATCATGGTCAATATAAGCGGAAGCCCGCGGTACTGGTGTACGTTATTATAGATGCCATCTACCAGCACTGAAATGCGGTCTGCAATGACCACTTTTTTAAACAACCCCCACGCCATCAGTTTTAATCCATCGGTAATTCTTTTATAGTCGAATGAATGCCGCTCGTAGAACTGATGGATCATATTTTGAGGCCGCTCTATAGGCCCGGCCACCAATTGCGGATAGAACATTACATATAACGCATAGATACCGAAATGGCGTTCGGCCTTCTGGTTGCCCCTATATACTTCTATGGTATAGCTCATTGCCTGGAAAGTATGGAAGGATAAACCAATAGGCAACAAGATGGATAAATAGGGCAGTGGGTTTTTATGATCGAAATGCCCCAGAAGCCACGAAAGATTTAAATTGATGAAATTATAGTATTTGAAAATAGCCAATACCCCGATATTGGCTATTATACTGGCTGCGAGAAAGATCTTTTTCCTTTTCCCATGAATCTTCTCAAGGCAGATGCCGGCAATATAATCTATGACTATGGTGAAGGCCAGTATAAGAATGTATACCGGAACAAAGGCCATATAGAAATAGCAGCTTGCAGCCAGCAGAAGCAGCCAGCGCCAGGCATGCGGCAACAGGTAATAGATTACCGTTACCAGGATAAAGAAAAAAGCAAACTCAATAGAATTAAAAAGCATAGGCTGCTTTATTTTACATTTTTATCCATCCAGTTGCCTATGGCTTCCAGCGCTTTTGGTGCGATGGTTTGCTCTAAAACCCCATACTCGGTAGAGCGGCATGTTTTGCATTCCTGGAACAAGTGGTTCAAGCCCGGCAGCTCCTGCACTGTGAAGTTCCTATTTTTAGCCAGCAGGAGACTTTCTTTAATACCCGCCAGGTTTGATTTTGCCAACACCTGTATATCCCTGCTGCCATTAATTGCCAACACTTTACAGGTAACTTTGGTAAGATACCGGGTAGGGTCGGTAGACAGGAAGTAGTAAAACCACTTATTATTGTAAGTACTCACAAATAATTTTACATATTCATCCCTTGCCGCTTCTGTGTTCAGCCCCACTTTTTCTACCACAGAATCGGGAGTTGATTTTTTCCAGCTATCGAACGTTAACGTAATCCTGTTGCGCGCATCTGTACTATCTTTTGCAGATAGTATGGCATTTTCCATGCCCCTGTATAGCTTCCCGTATAGCATTACAACATGCCCGTCAGCATCAGTACCTTCCAGAATAGCGGCATTCTGCTCTTCCATAAGCTGTGTGATCTTAACGCCGGGGCCAGCCATTAGTATTATAAAATCTACATCCTTTCGCGCCGATGCAACCATAGGGGCTATGAGCCCACCTTCGCTATGGCCCAGCAAGCCTATTTTTTTGGTATTCACTTCTTTCCTTTTTTTCAGATAGTCAATACCTCTATTTACATCTTTAGCAAAATCAGCCGTGGTAGCATTTAGCATATCGCCTGTAGTTTGCCCTATACCCCTATCATCTACCCGCATTACTATATAGCCACGGCGCGTAAGATAATCGGCCAGTACCGCAAAGGGTTTGTGGCCAAATAATTCTTCATCGCGGTTTTGCGGTCCTGAACCGGTAATAAGTAAAACCGCAGGATAAGTCCCCTTACCATATGGTATAGTAATAGTAGCGCCATACTGTATGGACTTATCAGCATTCTCATATAATACATCTTCGGAAAGGTATGGATAAGGTTGCTTAGGCGTTTGTGGCCTTTTCAATTCTATAGGGTTATCTGTTTTCTTTAATTCCAGGGGGAACACCAGGCCCGATTGCCGCCAGGTGCCAGCTATACCACCATCAGTAAGTTTGCCTTTGTATGCGATGCCCATATTGGTCATATCTACATACAGGCTATCATCCTGCTCGGAAATAGCTTTGCAGGCTATGCCTGTTACGCCCTGGTCCGGGCTATCCATAGTGCCCGTAAGCTTATTATCTGTACTCCTGATGTGAAATACCAGGTGTACCGATTTACCACCGGCACTGATAGACCCCTGCCATATACCGGCATATTTATTTTGCGCAACAGCAGGAATAAAAAAAGAACAAAGAGCGACTAATAATAAAAGGTAGGTCTTCATGGGTTATATTTCTTTATCGAGTTGGGAAGATTGTCTTTTATAAATGATGAATGAGTAGGCATAGGGCACTACAGCCAGTATTGCTATTACCGGAATTAAAATATACTCCATGCTTTCTGCAGGCAGAATGAGTGCGGAGATAGTGATTACTAACCCTCCTATAAACCATAAGATGCCGGCAAGCTGGTGGGTTTTTGTCCAGTTGTAGTCATTGCTGAGCGCCCAGGGTGTGCGGATACCGGCAAAATAATTTGGTTTGACGCTATACATATAATTACCAAGAAACGTAAAAAGTAATCCTACAACAGGCAGCAGGCCATGCGATAATATTCCAGGCTTGCCGGCACTTGCCATAAGCGTAAGGATATTAAGAGCAGCAAGAAATAAGATGATGCCTGCACCTAGTTTATTGAATATAGAAGCGTTTGGTTTATGGCGGCGCTTTGGGTCGATACGATGAATATTCTGCATAAGTAAATAAGTGATAATAGAAATACCAGAAATTACGCATGCTGTACCTATAAGCTCGGACCTAGGGCCAAATGAATCGGGTTTCATATCGCCGCCAAAATGTATGGGTACTGTAGCAGGTAAAGTGTTCCATATATACCATAGGTATAATAACGGCGCAAGGCCAATGAGCATGAATAGAATGTGAATGAGGAGTTTATTTTTCATAAGTATACATTGAGGTTATTGTTTGGATTTGAATTGCATGAACCATTTAACTATTTCATCTACTACAGATGTATTGAGGCTGTAGGTAATAAATTGTCCCTGCTTGGATGCATCTACCAGCCCTGCCTGCTTCAGCAGATCTAAATGGTGCGAGATGCTCGGCTTACTGATATTGAAATGGTCAGCTATATCGCCTGCGTTCATATCCTCTTTGCGCAGCAGTTCCAGTATCTCCCTGCGAGTGGCATCATTAAGCGCTTTAAAAAGAATATTCACTGGGTAATTGTATATTTAGACAAATGTCTAAATATTATTTTAAACTTCAAAGCTTTTAAATAAAAAAACCGGTAATTGCCGGTTTTTTAGAAATTATTACGCGAATATTATCAGGCTACCGGTTCTTTCTGGTTAATAAATTCCAGGGCTTTGGTAACCATGTTCTTAGAGCCTATATATATCGGGGTGCGCTGGTGCAGTTCTGTTGGTATAATATCCAGTATGCGGCCGGTGCCAGTACTGGCTAAGCCCCCAGCTATCTCTATCAGGAATGCCATGGGGTTACATTCGTATTGCAGGCGCAGCTTGCCATTTGGTGATTTTGAGTCGGAGGGATAAATGAATATGCCGCCTTTGATAAGTGTACGGTGCATATCGGCCACCATAGAGCCTATGTAGCGGTGTGAATAGGGACGGTTTTCTTCTTTGTTATTTTCCATGCAATGCTCCAGGTAAGCACGCAGCCCATCTTCGTAGCGGGTACTATTGCCCTGGTTCAAAGAGTAAATAGTGCCGCTATCGGGACATTTCATATTGGGATGGGACAGGCAGAATTCACCGATGGAAGGCTCCAGTGTAAATCCATTTACCCCTAAGCGGGTAGCATATACCATCATAGTGCTGGAACCGTATATTACATAACCCGATGCCATAAGCTTATTGCCCGGCTGCAGGAAATCTTCTTTTCTGCAATGCCCTGCAAGCGATGTTGTGCGGCGGTAGATAGCGAATATGGTACCTATAGGCGCGTTCACATCTATATTGGAGGAGCCATCAAGCGGATCAAAAAGAACTACGTATTTGGAATGGGAGGAGTATTCATCAAAGCATACTTCTTCATCATTTTCTTCAGAGGCGATGCCCGCGCAGTCAGCGCTATTCTGCAGCACGCTTATCAGGGTCTCATTAGCATATATATCCAGCTTCATCTGCTCCTCGCCCTGTACATTGGTTGCGCCATGCTTACCCAGTATATCTACCAGTCCGGCTTTGCGCACCTGTTTGTTGATCATTTTGCAGGCAAGGCCTATATCGCGCAGCAGGGCAGACAGTTCCCCTGTGGCCTGTGGGAATTTCCTTGTTTCCTGGATCGTGAATTCATCGAGGGTTACCAGTTTACGGGGGTGCATATCTATCATAGTATTAATATCAATACAAAAATAACAATTAGAGGCCATATACCCTATAAAGCGATGATATATAAAGCCCTTACACCAACTTATTTACCTAATCTGTTGACGCCTGCTTTTGCCTGCTGATCGAGGGATGACTGGAAATCGTGGCCGCGCATAGAGAGGCATTCGCGGTAGCGGGCCAGCGCTTCTTTTGTGTTACCGGAATGCTCGTAGATAAACCCTATCTGCAACGCTGAACGGGCCGCATAATACTCTGCCTCATTCTTACCCATATTAATAGTACGCTGGTAATAAGCAAGCGCCTTAGTTACATCGCCCCCTTCATCATAGGCACGCGCCATACGGAAGTTATACTCCAGTTTATCGCTCAGCTTGCTGAGGCTGGTTTCCTTTATTATGCTTAGTGCTTCGAGCGCCTGCTTATGATACCCGCCGTCTATGAGCAAGTGCGCTTTCAGTAAACCGGTGGGAGGCCATTCCTGCTTTTCATAAAAGCGCTGTGCCTGTTTATCCGCATCTACCTGTGTACTGCCCTGTGTATTGATCTGTGTCCGGCAGTATTCGGCCTCCCGGGTATTGCCCTGCAGATAATAAACGTAAGCCATCTTCTGCCAGGTATCCTTAATGTATATCCTGCTCCTGTTATTCTTCAGGTAGCGCTGGAAGTAACTTATGGCAACAGGATCGAGACGGGAGAGCAATGCATTGCCCATTTCATAATCAAATACGGGATAACGGAGGTAATCTTTATTTATATCTTCCTGCCGCATAGTCTGGATAGCTACATCTGCTTTGCGGTAATTGACCGCTATATTGGCCTTGACGAAAGTATAGAGCAGGTTATCTGCAGTTACATATTCATTGCTGCTCAAAAAATCCCACACTTCTTTTTGCTTCGATTGTAGATAGAATTTGAGGTAAGCCTGATATACCACAGCTTCTGTATATAACGGATCATTAGTGTGGTGTGCATTCAAAAAAGATGAAATGTCTTCTATGCCTTTACGCACACTACCATGCAGGCCCAGCACAGAAGCTACCCATTTATAGTTATCGGGAATGGTGCCCACTACTGTTTCTTCCAGGCCCAGAAAAACTTTATTGTAATCAAAATGAGGAAATTTTTCTTCATTTTCCTTTAGCAGCAAGTAAGACTTTCTGAAAAGTGTTGCTGCTTTAAAATGCTCGCCAAAGCGCACATTCACCAGTGCCCAGTGCAGGTATATGCCTGCTTTGCATAAGCGGTACCAGGGAGATGCTTCGCTGCCGTTATTTAATAAAGACAGGCGATAATCCATATGCCCTTTACATTTGTCAAAAACAGACCTGTCGGCATTTATAAGGAGTGTGAGGCAATCGTCATAGTCGCCGATATAGGTAGCCAGCAGATTGTAGGGATCAGCCATCAATGCCTGTTTCAGCGCTACATTGCCCTCCGGTATATGCAACGCCATATAATGCTGGTAGGCTTTGTTGCAGCTCTCTGTATAGTTATAAGTGTACTGCTCTGCCCATAGCGGGTGGCTTAGAAACAATAAGCAAATGAATAGCCCTTTTTTTATCACAGGTCAAAAATAAGAACTAAAGCTGGCATGGTTTTTTAACAGGCATTTATGTAATAATATACACTTTACGCTTGCCGCAGTAAAATACGAAGATTACTTTTGGCATGTAATTTGAATCGTTCACAATTAAAACTAAGTATTTATGAAATCATTTAAACACATTACCATTACTGCCCTGACGGTGGTAGGATTATTCAGCGCTGTATTGTACACTTCGTGCAGCAAAAGCACCACTGCCCCAGACGCAGCATATTTAGGTGCTTATTCAACAACAGAAACTTGTAACCCATCTGTAACGCAACCTACATTTTCTAATACTATAACATCTTCAAGTACAAGTAATAGTACTATCGTGATCAGTAATTTTGGCGCATCAGGCAATTCTGTTACTGGTACTGTGTCAGGAAATAGTGTAACGCTAAGCCCTACTACCTTTAATACTTCTACAGGTGGTTCGTACACTGTAAATGGCAATGGTACGCTTAATGGTAATATATTAACTATATACTACAACTTCTCAAACGGCGTTTCGTATACATGTACTGATGTTATGACAAAACAATAATTCAAATAAAAATTTATAAAATGGGCTGTATTTTACAGCCCATTTTTGTTTATAGTATAGTAGAATTAATAGCAGAAGTGTTCCTTTAAATGAAAAATCCCGATTGCACAATGCAATCGGGATCATTATAATATATACCTATCTTAATTACCCCATTTAGATTTTGAGGTTTGTGTAGGTTGATTGCTATTGTTGGGATTATTTGTATTGGTATTATTTTGATTCCATTTAGATTGTGATGAAGGTGGTGGTGCAGGTGTTGCTACAGGTGTAGCGGTTCCTGTATGCCTTTCTGTTCTGTGGTGCGTAGAGCTGCTGGCAGTAGTAGCGCCCATTTCGCGTCTTGTAGCTAACTCCATAGAATCTGCCTTGGCTTTGGCCAATGCATTTACAATAGAATCATTCTTGGCCTGCATCTGTGTTTGCAGTTCCATAGCTTTTACATTGGCCATAGAGTCTACCTGCGCCTGCGTGGTAGTATTTTGGTTGCCACCGCTATTACACGAAGCTAATGCTATCATGCCGGCAACAAATAGTAAGGACTGTTTTTTCATCTGGATGCTGTTTTAGTTAGTGCAAAAATATTGTTTGTATTTGGAATATATCTATTATCCATCAATAATACACAAAAATAAAGCCATACTTGTGCCAGATGCCATTATGATCCTATCATCTTCAGAAATTCTTCTTCAGTAATAATACTTATGGTGCCTAATTTTTTTGCCTTTTCCAGTTTAGACCCTGCATCTTCGCCTACAACCAGGTAGTGAAGCTTGCTGCTGACCCCGTTTAGTATTGTTCCTCCTTTTTCTTCCACCATAGTTTCGGCATCGCTGCGCTTCAATTGCTGCATGGTGCCGGTAAAAAGAA
Organism: Taibaiella sp.; assembly: GCA_013815385.1. Classification (GTDB taxonomy): domain Bacteria; phylum Bacteroidota; class Bacteroidia; order Chitinophagales; family Chitinophagaceae; genus JACDGL01. The sequence goes on from JACDGL010000014.1 coordinate 12,752, forward strand.
ATGTCTTGCCTGTGAGCTCGCCGGTAGTTGCCTGCCCGCCACGATGATGGTTGGCAAGGTTGACCCCTTGTTCTTCCAGCTCATTGATCGTTTCCCTGTTGGCCTTTTCCTGGAAAAAAGAAACAACTGAGGCTGCTACTTTAGGCCCTATGTCTTCAAGTGTAGCCAGGCGGGTGGTATCCCAATCATACAATTCAGATATATGGGCTACAGCATGTGCCAATGTCTTAGCGGTAGTTTCCCCAACAAAGCGAATACCCAGCCCAAATATGAGGCGCGATAGTGGCTGTTGTTTAGAATTGGTAATGGCCTGCTGCAGATTTGTTATTGACTTAGCGCCAAACCCATCCATTTTTTTTATCTCTTCCCAGTTGATCGTGTATATGCCGGGTATATCGTTGAGCAAGCCCAGCTCATAAAATTTCAGAATGTTTGCGCCACCCAGGTTGCGTATATCCATAGCATCCTTGCTTGCAAAGTGCATGATGCGCTCCACTACCTGCGCCGGGCAATTAATATTGACACAGCGTAGCGCTGCTTCGTCAGGTACCTTTACCAGCGGTTCATTGCATGCAGGGCAGTGTGCAGGAAAAATAATTTTTTCTTCCTTGCCAGTACGCAGTTCAGCAAGGGGTTTTACGATGTATGGTATTACATCGCCTGCGCGCTCTACTAATATAGTGTCTCCTATATAAAGATCTTTTTCGCGGATCACATCTTCATTGAAGAGCGAAACAGATGTAACCGTAACACCACCAATAGGTACAGGGTCTATCTTGGCTACAGGGGTAATGGTGCCTGTGCGCCCCACCTGGAACTCTACACGCAACAGCCTGCTGGTGGCCTGCCGTGCTTTGAATTTATAAGCTACCGCCCAGCGTGGGTGGTGGGTGGTCATGCCCATACGATCCTGCATATCAAAGCTGTTCACTTTTATTACCAGCCCATCTACTTCGAAAGGCAACTCGTCGCGGCGTTGCTCAAACTCACCACAATAAGCGATCACATCATTGATATCGGTAAATACCTTCATCTCTTTTGCCGGGGTTGGGAAGCCCAGTTGATAAAGCCACTGTATAGAATCGTAATGGGTAGCTAATTCCTTAGGGCGTTTGTGGCTGCTGGTTAATGTATAATAGCTGATGTGGTATAGGATGGCGGTAAGCCCGCGCTTGCGTACCTCCGTAGGATCCAGCATCCGCAAGGTGCCCGATGCCGCATTGCGTGGATTGGCGAGCGGCGCCAGCCCCTCAGCTGACCGCTGTTCATTAAAAGCAGTAAATGTTTTTTTATGGATAACCACCTCGCCGCGTATCTCGGTTTGTTCCACACCCTTGCTGCTGAATGGTGCAGAGAGCGGTATAGAGCGTATCTGCCGGATATTGGTTGTGATCTCCTCGCCCATAATCCCATCACCCCTTGTAGCACCGCGGGCCAGCTGGTCATGATCATAAACTAATGAGATGCTCGCACCGTCATATTTAGGCTCTACACAGTATTCTATCAGGGTATTTTCATCGAGGTAGTCGTGGCAGCGTTTATCCCAGTCGCGCAGGTCTTCTGCATTGTAAGTATTATCCAGGCTAAGCATGGGTACCAGGTGGCTGACCGGCGGAAATTTTTCGCTTAGTCCTTTTGCAATACGCTGTGTAGGGGAATCAGCAGTTTGCTGTTCTGGAAATTCTTCTTCCAGGTGTTTCAGCTTCTTATACAGTGTATCGTATTCCGCATCGGCAAGTACCGGTTCATCCTGCACATAGTATTTCCAGTCGGCATAGTTGATCACCCCGCGCAGGGTAGTAATAACAGATACATCATCATTTTTGTTATCAAGCAATGCCTTTGCCTGCTGGTAAAGATGCTGTTCATCTTTGGTGGTGTACATGGCACAAAGAAAATTGGAAGCGCGTAATTAACCTAATAAATTTTCCCACTCACCGGCACCTTCGCGTACCAGTTCCGGCGTGCCGCTGGTGCAGTCTACAACGGTAGATGGTACAATGCCGCCCGGCCCCCCGTCTATGACCATATCTACCAGGTGCTCAAATTGTTCGTGCATTATTTCCGGATCGGTATAGTATTCCACATCTGCATCCATAGGCAGTGATGCGCTCATAATGGGATGGCCTAATTCCTTTACGATATCGTGGCAGATCTTGTGCAGGGGTACGCGTATGCCCACGGTATCTTTTTTTGCCTTTAATAATTTAGGTACTTCCTTGCTGGCATCCAGTATGAAAGTATATGGGCCCGGCAGCGAATGTTTTAATATCCTGAACACTGGAGTATCTACACTCTTGGTATAGTCGCTGAGATGGCTAAGGTCGCAGCATACGAATGAAAATTGCGCTTTTTTAGGATCTATATTCTTAATCCGGCATATGCGGCGTATAGCATCGGGGTTAGATATATCGCAACCCAAGCCGTAAATGGTATCGGTAGGATATATAATTATCCCGCCCCCCTTTAGGCAATCAACCACCTGTTGTATCAGCCGTGGCTGTGGATTATCCGGATGAATGCGCAATAGCATACCATAAAGTTACTGCATAAACTGCTGTACAGATAGCAATGATTTTTGCACGCGCTCTTCAGGAGTACCGTCTATAGCTACCCAGGGAACGCCGCTATTCTGTACCACATCAAGGTAAATGTTGTAAAAATAGCTTCGCATGGCAGGTTCGGGATGTTCTCTTTGAGGATCGTTCTGCCAGGGTATGTCTATACCCGTAAGCAGGTACAGATCGTAGCGCCGGGCAGCAATATGCCGGAGTATGGCGGCATGGCACCCGTTATATTTATACTCGCTCCATACTTTTATAACGTTCAGGTCTGTATCGCAGATAAGCAGTTTCTCTGCGCTCAGCGTGTATTTATCCTCGGTAGATAATTGTCCCTCCGCAATGGTTAAAAGATCGGCCTGTGTATATTTCCTTTTTAGCGTATCGAGGTAAGTGCGGGCATATTCCGGTACCCATAAGGTGCCAAGCGCATTAGCCAGTGCCTCGCTAAGCGTACTTTTCCCGGTTGATTCGGGGCCTATCACTACTATTTTCTTAATGCTCAAGTGCGGGATGTTGTTGGCGCTGTATTGCTTGCGTGCGATGCAGTTTTTTCCATTGCAGGTAACCAAAAATAGCTACAATAAATAGAAATAGTGTAAGGCATGCGGTAAGCGGAAGACCTTTATAAAGCAGCAGCGGGATAGCAAACAGGTTTGACAGATTAAGCACCAGCCAGTTCTCTATCTTTCTGCGGGCCAGTAGCCACATGCCCGCCCAGGCAGTAGCTGATACCCATGCATCCCACACGGGCACTGTAGAGATGGTATATACATGCAGTATATAATATAGAATAGCCCATGAACCTAATATAATACCTATGGTTATTATCCGGTCTTTAGTATTTACATGCGTTATAGGCAGCGGTGGCTCATTCTTCTTCCTTATCCAGTGCAGCCAGCCGTAGATGCTCATCACCAGGTAATAAACATTCAGCCACGATTCTGCAAAGAGGTGCGCTGCATACATTATATAAATGAATATAGCAGTGCTGATGATGCCTGCAGGATACAGCAGCTTATTATTAATACGTGCCAGCAATACCTCTGCTACAGCAAATGCAACGGCTAACCATTCGATAAGCGAAGTATCGCTTATCTGCTGTATGAATAATGTGAGCCAATGTTGCATGTGCGCAAATGTACTGCCAATGGCTTTACTGCTATAATCAGCGCCAGGAAAAATGCGGTGGATTCTATTTTTGGAAAATCGGCAATTAATTCTATTTTTGCCATCCCAAATACAAAGGGGGTGTGGTAGCTCAGTTGGTAGAGCAAAGGACTGAAAATCCTTGTGTCGGGGGTTCAATTCCCTCCCACACCACCAGCAAAAAAGCCTTTCAGTTAATTCTGAAAGGCTTTTTAATTAATATATCCAGAAAGCTTACAATAAACCTCCCAGGCGACTTTCTAAAGAATTCATTATTCCACCCGATGTTTGCTGCCCCTGGTCATTTGCGTTATTGGATTGGTGCATGAACCTTTGCAGTATGCCGGGTATGGAGGCGGCGATAGCGCCTGTAATAGCGGGTGATAGGCCAAATTTACTTGCCAGGCTGCCGACAAGTCCGCCTGTAATAGCGCTGGTAACGGGACTTTCGGAGGAAAGGCCGCCTTCCAGCATTGATAAAAGGCCACCGCCGGTGCCTTGTGTGGCTACCTGGTTTTTAATGCCATTATCAATATGTGTTGCTATCTCCTGGTGTACCGCATCTGCCTGCTCCTCAGGTATGGCTTCCGCTACCTGTGGGTTATTATTCATATGCTCCTTTACGAGTTGTAATATCTGATCGAACATGAAAAATTGATTTTAAAGGTTATACCAATAGTATATTAAAATGATGCCTGCAACGTGTGCTCCCTTATGCTAAGCATTATATTACCTATCCTTCGACTACTTTTTTCAGACCTTCCAATACCATTCCCCAGTTTTGTTTCATATGGGTCACGCCTTCTTCATCCTTTATATTATCCTGTGTTATGGTTACATGTGTATGGTCTTCATGTGGCCTTAGTTCATAGATCACATTGGCATAGTTTTCCGGCTTGTCCTCTTCACCGCTCATATAGCTGAAGTAGGTAGTATGCAAAAGCTTTTCAGGTACTATATCTATTATAGTCCCTTTGTCTTCGTATTGCTTGCCCTGCCATTCTCCTTTATAGGTAATAGGGCTACCCTTTTTCCAGTCGGTAGTGGTTTCTGTGCCGTAAAGGTATTGCCTGATAAGGGCAGGATCGGTAAGCCCATTCCATACTTTGTTTGCAGGGGCCTTAATAATAATGCTGCTGCTGGCTGATAATTTGTTGCTCATGAGGATGGTTTTGTTTTGTATAAAATTAAATATACCCAAATGCAGCCTTACCTGTGCAGACTTGTAGTCGCAAATTTTATATATTGTACTGTCATATTCTTTTGGCTTAGAGGCATTGCAGCATTGGTGATACATTTGGAGTGATGCGCAGCAGATACTAATGGCTTTGTATTTTGGGTAATTATTTTTTAATTTTTACCTTGCAAACACTTAATATCATTGGTCATAACAAGGCGCAACTTGCCTGGTACTTTTATAACCATAAATAAGTGACAGGATAGTGAGAAAAAAAATACAAGAATTATTTGAGTTACAATTAAACAAAACACCTGATGCGATAGCCGTTCGCTTTGGTGACAAGAAGATCAGTTATAAAGAACTGGGAGAAAAGTCATCCTCGCTGGCATCCACTATTCTTACCAATGCTTCAGCAGATGCCATCATAGGCATCAGTACCACACGGAATATAAATATGGTAATAGGTGTGCTTGCTATTTTAAAAGCAGGAAAAGCCTATCTGCCCCTAAATACAGATTATCCTCGAGAGCGATTAGGGAATATAATTAAGGATGCAGGGTTAGATACCTGCTTATGCACTGTGACCGAAGATTCTTTGTTCGCTTCGCTGGGCATTGGTACCATCCATTACAATTTTCCACCCAATCAATTGCATGCAAGTACGCCACAAACTGATCTGGCGTATGTATTATATACGTCCGGGTCCACAGGCATGCCTAAGGGAGTAGGCATGGGCCATGATGCACTCGTTAACCTGCTGGAGTGGCAGCAAAAAAATTCCATAGCCCGTGAAGGGACTATTACATTGCAATTCGCGCCCTTAAGTTTTGATGTTTCTTTCCAGGAAATATTTGCTACGCTCATTACAGGTGGTACACTGGTAGTAGTGGATGAATATCTGCTGCTGGAGCCACAAAAATTATTGCAGTACATAGAAGAGCAGCAGATAAACCGGTTGTTTTTGCCTTTTGTTGCGTTACAGTACATAGCAGCGGCAGGTGTATCAGCGGAGTTATTCCCCGCTTGCATTAAAGAGGTGATAACGGCAGGTGAGCAACTAAAGATAACTTCCAGGCTGGCGGCATTCTTTCATAAACTACCCCGTGCTGTATTATACAACCAGTATGGCCCTACGGAGTGCCATGTGGTAACACAGTTAAAGTTGGATGGTGACCCTTTATTATGGCCAGCCTTGCCAACTATTGGGCGGCCTATTGATAATGTTACCATATATATACTTGATAATAAACAGAACGAGGTAAGGAAAGGGGATATAGGAGAATTATGCATAGCAGGTGTATGCCTTGCAGCCGGTTATCTGAATCATCCTGATCTCACTGCTGAAAATTTTATAAACTGGGATCATCCGGAAAAAGGTACTATGCGTCTGTATAAAACGGGCGACTCTGCCAGGTTACTGGCCGATGGCAATATAGAATTCCTGGGCAGGATGGATGACCAGGTGAAGATATCGGGACATAGGATAGAACCCAGCGAAATAGAAGTGGTGCTGAATGCAATAGCCCACATACAACAAGCGGTAGTTATAGCACGGGAGGACATAGCAGGAGAAAAAAGACTGGTTGCCTACCTAGTTGCCACAGAACAGGATAAACAGGAAACTGCTGCTATAAAGCAGATACTTGAAGGTTCCTTACCTGACTATATGATCCCCTCGGCCTATGTATGGCTTGATGAACTGCCGAAAACCCCGAGTGGAAAAGTAAATAAGAAAGAGCTGCCGCGCCCGCAGATGAAAAGGCCTGTTCTTTCAGTATTATATAAAGCGCCTTCAGGTGAGATAGAAAAACAGATAGCTCCGCTATGGGCATCGGTACTGCAACTGGATAAAGTAGGGGGCGACGATAATTTTTTCGAATTAGGCGGCAACTCACTGCTGGCGCTAAAAATGGCAGCAGGTATTAAGGAGCAATATGGTTATATGTTGCCCATTACCGCCTTGTATCAATACCCCACAGTGTCGGGTATTTCATCGTTCCTTAATAGAGATGGTAATTTAAAACTGCAACAGCAAAAGAAGCAGTACAGAAAAAGTGCGGATGCACCTATAGCCATAATAGGAATGGCCGGCCGTTTCCCCGGTGCAGATAATGTAGCTGAACTATGGGAGGTGCTGAAGGAAGGCCGCGAAACGATATCATTTTTTACCAAAGATGAACTGGATCCTTCAATACCTGCTCGTCTGAAAAATGACCGCGATTATGTAGCAGCAAGGGGGATCATTAATAACACTGATCAGTTCGATGCCGCATTCTTTAATGTAAACCTGAAGCTGGCGGAGCTGATGGATCCCCAGCAACGGATATTTTTAGAGATAGCATGGGAAGTGCTGGAAGTAGCAGGCTGCCTACCTGGAAAATACGATGGCGTAGTGGGTGTGTATGCAGGTGAAGGTAACAATACCTATTACCTGAATAATGTATTGGGAAATAAGGACCTGGTAGATAAGGTAGGTGGCTTCAGGGTAATGATGGCCAATGAAAAGGATTATGTAAGCAGCAGGGCTGCATTTGCGATAAACCTGAAAGGGCCTGCAGTTAGTGTGCATTCAGGCTGCTCTACATCGTTGCTTGCCATAGGGCAGGCAGTGGAGGCCATAAGGACAGGGCAATGCGATGTAGCTATAGCAGGCGGTATATCCATAACATCTCCCGTAAAAAGTGGTCACCTTTACCAGGATGGGGCTATGCTGAGTAATGATGGGCATTGCCGGTCATTTGATGAGGATGCAAAAGGAACGGTTTTCAGCGATGGGGCCGGTGTTGTATTATTAAAACGCATAGAAGATGCAGTAAAAGATGGTGATACTATCTATGCGGTAATAAAGGGTATAGGTATAAATAATGATGGTAGCGAAAAAGGCCTTTTCACTGCGCCCAGTTCTGAGGGGCAGGGCGGGGCTATAGCTATGGCATTGGCCAATGCAGGTGTTCCGGCATCTTCTATATCTTTTGTAGAGGCACATGGAACTGCAACACCGCTGGGTGATCCTGTAGAAGTGGAAGGCCTGAAAATAGCATTCGGACAACAGGACAAAAAACAATATTGCGCAATAGGCTCTATAAAAAGTAATATGGGGCATCTTACTGCAGCAGCAGGTGTAGCCGGATTAATAAAAACAACCCTCGCTCTGCATCATAAAAAGATACCGGCATCTATAAATTATACTACTTCTAATCCTAATATCGATTTTAAGACCACTCCTTTTTATGTAAATACAGAATTAAAAGATTGGTTATCAAATGGACCGCGAAGGGCAGGTGTTAGCTGCTTTGGTGTAGGTGGTACCAATGTGCACCTGGTGCTGGAGGAATATAAGAATGAGGAGAAGGCGTCATTGCCTGGCAGGCCTGCTGAGCTTATCTGCTGGTCTGCAAAAACGAAAAAAAGCTTAGATGGGTACAGCGAACAACTGAAAGGATATATTGAGGCCAGGAAAGGTACTAGCATTGCTGATGTTGCTTATACACTACACTCCACACGCAAAGATTTTAATGACCGCAGGTTTATTGTAGCTGCAAGCCAAAATGAACTGATAGAAAAATTAAGTACCGCTGCATCAGCAGACACTCATAAAGTAATTGAAGAAAAGATCAGTGAAGTTATATTTCTGTTTTCGGATGGTAGGCAACCTGTGAGGCATGGTCGGGAATTATATAAGCAGGAAGCCGTTTATAAGAATGCTGTTGATGAATGTGCAGCGTTGCTACAGGAACTGCTGCAAGTGAATTTCAAGGATATATTATACCCAGGTAATAATAATGGAAAGGCCGACAATGAAACTTATACATCATTAATCGTTGCTGTTACAGAATACGCATTGGCAAAGTTGTGGATAAGCTGGGGTATACAGCCATCTGCACTGGTAGGGGAAGGACGCGGTGAGCTATTAGCCGCTCATTTCGCAGGCATTTATGAATTGAAGGATTGTCTGGCATTAATAATCTCGGCCGTCAGAGAAGAAAAAAACATGCACGATATACACCTTAGCCCCCCCAATATTCCTGTTGTTTCTGCAAGAACAGGAGCGTGGTTGAATGATACAGATGCTACAAGTATCAATTACTGGCTCGAAGGATCGGGTGAAAAGTCTGAGATAGAAAAAGCATTGATAACACTGGCCGAAGATACTGGCCGGGTAATACTTGAAGTTGGTTCGGCACAGCTAACAAACAGGTTTTCAGCATTCAATGATAATCTGCTATTTGTTGCCGGCTTTGATGTAGAAAAAAACGGTTCTGAATATGGTGCTCTACTAAACACACTGGGCCGGATGTGGCTTTCTGGTGTAGAACCCGATTGGAAAGCTTTTTACAGAGACCAGAAAAGGGTACGTCTCCCTCTCCCTTCCTATGTTTTTGACCGGAAACGTTATTGGGTAGATCCGGCTACGATAGATGCACCAATTACTCCGGGTATAGAGAGCGTAGCTGAATTGTCAGCCCAAAATCACGCTGACCGAAAGGACATAATAACTGCTAAGGTCAATGAGATACTGGAGAATGCTTCCGGTATCAATTCGCAGGATATAAGCAAGGACATGAGCTTTATAGAAATGGGTCATGATTCACTTACCCTTACACAGGTAGCGCTTAACCTGAAAAAATATTTTGAAGTGCCTATCACCTTCAGGCACCTGAATGAAGAATACAGCAATCTTGATACACTGGTCGGCTATATAGATGCTTTCTTACCGGCAGAATCTTTCCAGCCAATATTGAATAATGGTAATACGCGCACTCATCCGTCCCTGTCTGATCTGTCAGTTGCAGAAAAGGCAGAGATCTCGAAGCCGTTTGGCGCCAGTGCCCGGATAGAAAAGACGAGTAAAGGCCTTACTGCCCAACAAAAGCAGTTTATAAATAACCTTACTGATAGATATACAAAGAAGACAAAAAACAGCCGGGAATATGCCCAGAAGAACCGGGCCCATATGGCCGACCCGCGGGTGGTATCAGGATTTAAGCCCGCAACCAAAGACATTACGTACCCGATAGTAGTCAACAGATCTAAGGGCAGCAGGCTATGGGATATTGATGGCAACGAATATATTGATGCGCTGAATGGTTTTGGTTCCAGCATGCTGGGCCACCAGCCTGATGTTGTGACTAAAGCGCTGCGCCAGCAGATAGACGAAGGCTATGAAGTGGGTCCTCAGCACTTATTGGCCGGAGAGGTAAGCAACCTAATACAACAGCTTACGGGTAATGAAAGAGTTGCATTTTGCAATACAGGTTCCGAAGCTGTGTTAGGGGCTATGCGTATAGCGCGCACTGTAACCGGAAAGCCACTTATAGTTTCATTCAATGGTTCTTATCATGGTATCATAGATGAGGTGATAGTACGGGGTACATCAAAATTAAAGTCATACCCGGCAGCGCCGGGCATTATGCCTGAAGCAGTGCAGAATATGCTGGTGCTGGAGTACGGTACAGAAGAAAGCCTGAAGATAATAAAGGCACGTAGCAAGGAAATAGCTGCGGTATTAGTAGAACCGGTACAAAGCCGCAGGCCTGAGTTCTTTCCAACAGAATTTCTGCATCAGTTAAGAGAAATAACTGAAACAACTAATACAGCCCTGCTGTTTGATGAGGTAATAACCGGGTTCCGGATGCATCCCGGTGGTATACAGGCTATGCTTGGTATCACAGCCGATGTTGTAACCTATGGTAAAGTAGTGGGTGCTGGTTTGCCGATAGGAATTATAGCAGGTAAAAAACAGTATTTGGATGCCCTGGATGGTGGGTATTGGCAGTATGGAGATGCTTCAGTACCGGAATCAGGGGTCACCTATTTTGCAGGTACATTCGTTCGTCATCCACTAGCCCTGGCCACTAGCAAGGCATCGTTAGAGTATATGATAGAAAAGGGGCCATCGCTGCAGGAAGGTATCAATGCGATGACGAAGTATATGGCAGATTCTTTGAATGCCTTATGTACCCGGAGTGGCTTACCCTGTTATGTGGCGCATTTTGGCTCTATGTGGAAATTAAAGTATAAGGAAGATATTCCTTATATTGAACTGCTTTTCACGTTGATGCGCGAAAAGAATATTTTTATCCTGGAAGGATTTCCGTGTTTCCTTACCAGCGCACATACACGGATGGATGTAAATTCTATTATACAGAAATTTGAAGAAAGCTTAAACGAATTCATTTCCGGGAGCTTTTACAACGCGGTAGTGGACAAACCAAGGCAAGTGAAGATGTTTAATGATCCTGATATACCACCGGTACCGGGTGCTAAATTGGGAAGGGATGCTAAAGGTAATCCCGCATGGTTTATAAACGATCCTGACAGACCGGGTAAATACCTGCAGGTAACATAAGTATTATTATTTTGAGCCAGGAAAACAATTACAACTTAAACGAAATAGAATTCGATCCATTTGCGGGCCCTGAGGTCAGCAAATTCATACCTGCTACTGAACCCCAACTGGAGATCTGGATGTCCTGCCACATAGGGGCAGATGACGCTAACCGTTGCTACAACGAATCAGTATCGCTGGAACTGAAGGGCGTGCTTAATAAAGAGGCGTTAAGTAAGGCATTGCAGGAAATAGTAAACAGGCATGAGGCCCTGCGTTGTGTATTCAGTACCGATGGGAAGCAGATATGTGTCTACAAAGAAATGCATCTGCCACTGGCATATGAAGACCTTACGAATAGAGACTTTGCAGTACGGCAGCAATATATTCAGGAAATATTACACAAGAATGCACTGACATCATTTGACCTGCTCAATGGGCCTTTGATAAGGGTTTCGTTGTTCAGGCTAAGCGATACAGAACATTACCTGCTTCTTACAGCACATCATATAATCTGTGATGGCTGGTCTTTAGGGCTGATACTGGAGGAACTGAGCAAGTTGTATAACGCCTATAGCTATGGCCAGGAACCTGATCTTCCCATACCGGGCAGTTTTAGTCGCTTTGCCACAGATGAACTCAGTTTTTCTCATACAGAGGAATATAAGAAGGTGGAAGACTATTGGATAAATAAGTATTCTGATACGGTCCCTGAATTAAATATTCCTACAGATTTTCCGCACCCAGCAAAAAGGACTTATAAAAGCCATCGGGATGATTATTCTCTGGAACCATTATTGGTAGATAGCATTAAAAAACTGGGAGCCACATCAGGTACGGGTTTTGTGACCACCATACTTGCGGCATTTGAAGTTTATTTCCAGCAGCTTAGTGGACAGTCCGATATCATTATCGGGTTGCCTTCAGCGGGCCAGTCAGCAGCTAATAATTATTCTCTGGTTGGGCATTGTGTCCATTTGTTGCCTATACGCAGCCATAATGAAGAGGATGTTACATTTAAGGAATACCTGGAGATAAGGCGCCCCTTAATACTGGATGATTATGAGCACCAGAATATTACTATGGGTGCATTGCTTAAAAAGATAAGCATCGCACGCGATCCTTCACGTGTGCCGATGGTGCCGGTAGTATTAAATATTTACTCAGGAATTGAGGAAGGTGTGCATTTTACTGATCTGGAACATAAGCTACACTACAATCCACGGGAATACGAGACCTTTGAATTGTTTCTGAATATTGTTAGTGAGAAAGGTGGTGTTACCATAGAATGGTCTTACAATACACAACTCTTCCAGGCAACAACTATCAGGCAAATGATGGCTGATTTTGAATTATTGCTGAAGATAATTACAACCGAGCCCGATCGTAAAATTAAGGATATATCGTTAGGACACAGAGAAACCTTATCTGCTCCTATTGAAAGAAATAATATCAGCATTGATTTTCCGCGCGATACACCCTTGCATCATCTTACCAGAGATGTTGCGCGTAGATACCCCAATAAAGTAGCGGTACGCTCAGGTTCGGTAACACTTACTTATAAAGACCTGAATAAAAAAGCAAATCAGCTTGCTGCCTACCTGATAAAAAAAGGGATAAAGGCCGGTGATATTGTTGGCGTAGCATTAGACCGTACTCCTGAGTTGTTAATAACCCTCGTAGGCATATTAAAAGCCGGAGCAGCATATCTACCAATAGACCCTGAATATCCTAAGGCAAGAATAGACTTCATGCTATCCGATTCAGCAGCTAAACTGGTCATTACTTCTCTGAAATATACAGGGAACTACAGCAATGATATAGAGGAATTATGCATAGATGAGATACAGCATGAGCTATCCAGGTTCTCAAAGGACAATGTGCGTACGCCTATGGATGGTAGCAGCCTTGCCTATATCTTATATACATCCGGGTCCACAGGCATGCCTAAAGGGGTATTAATAGAACACCACAGCCTTGTGAATTTTTTGCTGAGCATGCAGAAAAAGCCAGGAATTACGGATAAAGATAAATTATTGGCAATTACCACTATTTCTTTTGATATAGCCGGGCTTGAACTGTTTTTACCATTGATTTCAGGAGCCGAAATAGTACTGGCTGATACTGAAACAGCAAAGGATGGAAGGTTACTGCTGGAAGTACTTAAAAAAGAAAAAATAACGATCCTCCAGGCTACCCCATCTACATGGCAGATGATATTGAATAGTAAGTGGTCAGGTAAATTGCCGGTCAAAGCATTGTGTGGCGGCGAAGCGCTTACCAGGGCCCTGGCAGATAAACTGATAGCCCGGAGCAGTAGCCTTTGGAATATGTACGGGCCAACAGAAACCACAATCTGGTCTTGTATAAAGGAGATAAAAGCAAAAGATGGGGTGATAACAATAGGCCACCCTATTGATAATACACAGGTCTATATCCTGGATGATAATAAGAAGGAATTAAGGCCGGGAATAACAGGGAATATATATATAGGAGGCGATGGTGTAGCACGTGGCTATCATAACAGGCCCGAATTAATGGAGGATCGTTTTATACCGGATACATTTGGTGCCGATCCATCAAAACATCTTTATTGTACCGGCGATATGGGAAGGGTCTTGCAAAATGGCGAAATACAGTTTGCCGGGCGTAAAGACCACCAGGTGAAGTTGCGTGGGTACCGGATAGAACTGGGTGAGATCGAGAACACGCTGGAGCGTATCACTGTGATTAAACAGGCTGTGGCAGTAGTGCATGATGAACGCATTATTGCATATATTATTACGGATACAAAAAGCAGTCGTACACCTTCTAACGATAACGAAATCACTGAATCGTCTCCGGAGCATATACATGAATGGAGAGCGCAGCTAAAGCAGCATCTTCCTGCATATATGTTGCCTAACACCTTTATTGATATGCAGGCATTCCCGCTTACACCGAATGGTAAGATAGACAGGGCTGCATTGCCTAAGCCCTCAGCGGGCACAAGGCAGAAAAGAACAGAATATTCGCCGCCGCGCAATACTATGGAAAAGCTGCTGGTGGATATATGGCAGGATGTGCTGGATATTGATAAAATAGGTATTCATGATGATTTTTTTGAGCTGGGCGGCCACTCACAAATCGGCATGCTGGCAATGGCAAAACTAGAACAGGAAACAGGTAAACGATTACCCCTTGTCAGCCTGTTTGAAGCGACAACAATAGAAAAACTGGCACAGTTGGCTAATACAGACGAAAGTACTATCAGATGGAATTCATTAGTGCCTATTAAGGCCACAGGCAATAAACTGCCCATATACATAGTGCATGGCTATGGTATGAATGTGCTCTCCTTTAGATTGATAGCACGTAATATGGATGAAGAGCAGCCTGTATACGCCTTGCAGGCGCAGGGTCTTAACGGCAGGGATGAGCCACCGGATAATATGGAGGATATAGCAGCGCTGTATGTTGCCGAGATATTAATGAAAAACCCTGCAGATGAATTTGCCCTCTCCGGATATTCGTATGGCGGCACTATAGCTTTTGAGATGGCTAAGCAATTGCAGGCTATGGGCAAAAAAGTGAAGATGCTCGCAATGTTTGATGCTTATGCTGATAATTCAATGTACACAGATAAAGGCTGGGTAAGGTTGTCTAAAAAAATAAAACGACAGGTACCTAAGCTACTATTCATTTTAAAAAGCCTGGCCACGTATCCGAAAGATACATTGAAATACCAGCTTTCTTTTCTTAAAAAAGTCTCCGATAGGATTAGTCCGGCAGAAGTGACTTCAATAGAAGATACGCTACATGATGCAAAGCTTACAGAGATTTATGAGCGTGCGTATGTCAATTATAAACTTACCCCTTACGATGGTGTAATAGATCTGTTCAAGGTGAAAAAAAGGATATACTACATAGATAATCCTAAATACATGGGTTGGAAGCACTACGCAAAGCAAATAGTGATCCATAAGGTATCTGGCGATCATAAAACATTTTACCGGCCCCCTTTCGATAAAGCTTTCGCGCGTAAGCTACAGGCTACCCTGGACGAACGGGTAAAACAATAATTCATCGTTTCAAGAAAAAGAAAAAAAGTGCCAGCGATCTCTTTCCGAACGATAGATGATGTAGAATGGAACATCGCTGATGACAATTCTTTCAGCCGTTTATACACGCATGTATGGAAGATCAATATTCCAGTGCATATCTCCAGATGTAATGATCTAAAGACGTTATTAAACAAGTTTGAGGAAGAACGCGCTGATAGGTACCGGCTATCTAAGGATAGGGATCGATTTATTATCAGTAGGGGTTGGTTAAAGATATTGCTGGCAAAGTACGCAGGAGTTTTGCCAGATGAAGTAGAATTCCTGCAAGGTGCAGATAAGAAGCCACACATGAAGGGTTCAGATTTTCATTATAATGTCTCCCATTCAGGTGACTGGATTTTGATTGCCATTTCCGGCCGGAAGGTAGGGATTGACATAGAGTACATAAACCCGGAGTTCGCATATAATGATATTCTGGATCAATGTTTTAGCAGTCAGGACGCAGGGCGTATACTCACAGATAGAGATTCGCGCGTATTATTTTATAACTGGTGGACAAGAAAGGAAGCATTGCTGAAGTCCAGCGGAAAAGGCTTAGACGATGATCTTCCCGCTATCCCCTGTGCCGATGGGCAGCATTTGGTTAGCTCATCCATGATCTTATCAGAAGAAGATGTTCTGGTAGGTAGTTTCAGGGTGGCAGAGGGGTACGTTGGCAGTATTGCCTGCATACAACCTGTAAACCAGATAGCGTTTTGGGATGTTAATAGGAAAGAAAATATGTTAGATAAGTATCTAAACTGTTAATAAAAATTTTAATTCTACATTTTTTTCGTTCGAAAAGAATTTTCATACAATCTTTGTCAAAATTTTGAGCAATGACTTATCCCGAAATAACACAGGATGACCTTTATGATTTAGGTTTTGAACCCCTGGTAACTGATAATAGTAAATCTATAGATTACGAACATAAAGCATCAGGCATACGTTTGTGGAAAGGGATGTTTAATCCTGATCCAGCTTCGCGCTCCTGGAAATGCGGGTATGGTAAAGAAAAGATACAGTTTGAAACTTTGGAGGAACTGAAAGCCTATATGGAGTCGAAAGGTGTAGAATAAATTTATTGTATGCAACTTAGTCTCGCTATTTCCGGAAGGCATAGCGGGTTTATTTTATTAAGGGGAGTAATTATTGTTTACGCTTGATGTAGCGGTCCAGGCTATATGTACCAGGCCCTGCCAGCAAGATAATAATGAAGCAAAGTAGGAATAAGGCTGCCGGCTGCCCTTTGCCAAATAGATCACCTCCCTGAGCCATAAATAAAGCAACCCCCATAGCAATGATCAGGGGTATGGCTGCTAAACGCGTAAATAATCCGACTATTAGCAGGATACTGCAAAACAATTCTGCAAATATGTTTAGCCCCAGAGAAATAGATGCGCTTAACCCCAAAAACTGAATGAACTTAGTTTTTATCTCCGAGAAATGAATAAACTTATCATATCCGTGGGGCATCATGAGGATACCGGCACCCAGGCGTAATATCAGTAATGCTAAGTTTAAGGTAATATTAGAGGGTGCGATGTTATTATTTTTCATAGGAATATATACTTATTCATTTGTATAACAGCAATTTATAACTTGTTGGCATGAATATTTGATATCTAAACTGCTGGTAAAGAGTTTGCGTATATAATTACGCAAAGTAATTAAAGATAAAGAAATGCCTCAAAACAATATTGTTCCATTAATACATACGATAGGTACCGCTATTCCACCGTTCAAGATATCACAGGAAACTCATCATGCTATTCTCGAGTCTGCAAATGGTATGAGCAGGGAAGAAAAGCTGCGTATGCGCAAGATATATAGTAAAAGTGGTATCAAATACCGCCATAGCGTGCTCGATGAGTTTGACGGAGAAGATGTACCGCAAAATAAAATATTTCACCCCGCTGGTGACATCACTACTTCCGTTTCTCTAAGAATGGGTATATATGAAAAATATGCCGCTGATCTTTGTAAACAGGCAGTATTGTGTTGTATGGAAGATTTACCCGAGTTGAAACGGGAAGAAATAACACATGTTATTACTTTTAGCTGCACTGGTATGTATGCCCCTGGCCTTGATGTGGAGCTTGTTGAAAAGCTCGGGTTGCAGAAAAACGTAGAGCGTACCTGTATCAATTTTATGGGTTGCTACGCGGGTATCAACGCTTTAAAGAACGCCTATCATACAGCACGTTCACAGCCTGATGCGGTGATACTCCTTGCGGGGGTTGAGTTGTGCTCACTACATTATCAAAAGAGCAATGAGCAGGATCAGGTGATCGCTAATGCATTGTTTTCAGATGGTGCTGCCGCAGCAATAGTATCGGCAAGAAATTTTAATAAGAAAGAAAAGAAGCCGGCACTGGCATTACAGCATTTCTATACGGAATTTGATAATGCGGGTATAACAGATATGGTTTGGCGAATTGGTGATTTTGGTTTCGATCTCCGCCTCAGCCCCGATGTTCCGCATGTAGTGCAGGATAATATAGCGGCATTGGTACAGAAGCTTTTAGAAAAAGCGGATCTCACACAAGCGGAAATAGATCATTATGCAATACATCCGGGTGGTATGAAGATACTGGAAGCCTGCGAGCAGGCATTGGGCCTATCGCATGAGCAAAATGAGATATCCTACAACATACTTTCTGAGTACGGCAATATGTCTTCTGTCACCATCTTATTTGTTCTTCAGGCGTATATACAAAATTTAAGCAATACGGATAAGGGACAAAAGATCCTTGCATGTGCTTTCGGCCCCGGCCTCACTATGGAGTCTATGATCGTGGAAACTGTAATTTAAACATTATGCCTTCTTTCGGTGACCGCAGCACTTTATTAGAGAAAATGGATGATCCTGCCGTTGCGGCAGAAGATACCCAGCGGGCATTACGCGAAGTCGCTTTTATTAATAAACACCTTGGTGGCTACAAGCTTGTATTGAATGCACTGAAGCATATGTCGTGGCCACTGAAAGAAGTTTCTATCCTTGATGTAGGTTGTGGCGGTGGCGATATGCTTTGTATGATAGCAGCATGGGCCATTAGAAAGAAAAAAAGGGTAATGCTTACCGGAATAGACTGGAACCAGGTAATGGTTGATTTTGCCCAAAAAAGATCTGCATATTATCCCGGTATACAATTCAAAAAAATAAGTGTTTTTGATGATGCTTTAATGGATCAGCAAAGTGATATAGTTATCAATAGCCTTTTTTGCCACCATTTTGATAAGGATGCATTAGTAGTGCTGGTTAAAAGGATGTATCAGTTAGCCGGTAATGCCGTAATTATAAACGACCTGGAGCGCAACTGGTTTGCCTACTATGCTATCAAGGGGCTTACCCGTGTATTCTCAAAGTCCTATCTTGTAAAGTACGATGCCCCATTATCCGTAGCGCGTGCCCTCACCCGCAGGGAATGGGAAGAGATTTTATCGCTGGCTGGCATCACTAACTACACACTCAGCCGGAAGTGGGCCTGGCGTTGGGAAATAATATTAAAAAAGTGAAATGACCGTATTGCAGGATGATCAGTCTTCGGTTAAAGCCAGCCATTACAATGTAATCATCATTGGCGGTGGGCTGGCAGGATTGATTTGCGCTATCAACTTATCTGCCTCCTATAAAGTACTTCTTATAGAAAAACATACTTATCCCTTCCACAAGGTATGTGGGGAATACATCAGCAATGAAGTGTTGCCCTATTTAATTTCATTAGGATTTGATCCATATGCGCATGGCGCTGTTAATATTAATAAGCTAAGGGTATCCACTCCATCTGGCCGTAATTTTTATGCACCGCTTGATCTGGGTGGGTTTGGCATCAGCCGGTATACGATTGATAATGAACTGGCAAAGCTTGCTGCGCAAAAGGGGTGCGAGGTGATGACGGGCACACGTGTAAATGATGTGCAATTTGGATCAGATATTTTCATTGTTAAGACAAATAAGGACGGCATTTACACCGCTCCATTGGTGATAGGCAGCTACGGCAAGCGCGATGCCCTGGATAAAAGGCTGGACAGGGGTTTTATAAATAAACGCACACGCTACATGGGTGTAAAATATCATGTGCGTATGGATTATCCTGTTGACGAAATAGGGCTAGACAATTTTGAAGGCGGGTATTGCGGCATGTCGAAAATTGAAGGCAACGATTATAATATCTGTTATCTCTATAAACGCCAAAAAGTAAACTTCAGGTCAATAAAAGAGCTCGAAGAAAAAGTGTTATATAAAAATCCTCATTTAAAAAAAATATTGACCGAAGCCACGTATGTAAGGGAAGCGCCCGAGGTTATTAATGAGATCTGCTTTTCACCAAAGACACTGGTAGAGGACCATATACTTATGTGCGGCGATACCGCAGGCCTTATCACTCCGCTGTGTGGTAATGGCATGTCTATGGCGATAGGGGCCGCTAAAATATTATCTGCCCTTATCCTTAAAACGAGTATCGAAGAAAATAAACCGCTGAATAAGCAGGAGCGGGCAGCATTGGAAAGCAACTATATAAAGCAATGGAAGCAGATGTATGGCAGCAGGCTGGTATGGGGCCGGGTGATACAGGTTTTCTTCGGCAATAAAATGATCACTGAAATATTTACCCGAAGTGTACACGCCATCAGGCCGCTGCGTAACTGGCTAATCCGCCGGACACATGGCAGGGTCATAACTAATTAATTTGTTTTTAGCAGTAGATACATCCCTGTGTAGCCGGGTATGGTAGTGGAAAAACATGCAAAAAGACCGCCAATGTGGATAACCACTACAGCCCTGCCGCTGCCATGGCTATTATAAGTTTTAAAAATATGGTAAGTAAGTATAACCGGTTATACTTTTACTACCATTTTACTACCAGAAAAGGTAAAGAAAAGTGCATTTACCCATGCAAAAGGTAAAGAAATTTATGTGTTGCACATTGTGATTTCAATATTTCAAAGAACTGCAGCTAAACTGATGGATGCAATATACTATTGCGTACATAGCGAAACCAAATAAAGATATCAACATCAACTTTTGGGTGTCGACTGCAGTCTCATTTATAGCTAAAGAGTTTATCACCAATTAAAGCGTGGGTTATTTACCAGAATATAATTAGCTGTTATGGTGATACTATGTTTGATAAAGAGAGATTTCACAATAGATTTGATAATAATGAGGTATTAGAATTTTTTCAATGAGGGAGGTATTAAACGGATGCTAATAGAGTCGGTTTATTTATTGTCTGAGAATGTGAACATGACCAAGGAGGAATTTGAAAATAGGATTAGCTTCTATTTAGAGAACCCTTATAATTATCCCAAGTCAACGCTTAAACAAATTGTCTTTGTCTTGTGAAAAAGCTTTGATGCAAGTAAGCAGAAGCACTGTAATGAGTAAAAAAATCTCTTCATATATATTATATTAAAGCCTCTGATTGATGTCGAAAAATCCTTTTGTGATATCTACGCGTTGGTTACTATCGTTAATACCATGAAATTCAAAAGTGCCTGCAACAATGCTATCTTGTAATTTTGAAAAAATTAAATAGGATAGCGTAGTATCAGAATAGAAAGGGTGATCTTCAGATGAGGTTAAAATATATTCAGAAATAAACGAACCCCCAATTGATTCTGCTAAATAATATTTTACCCCTACTACGGGTTTTGATGTATGGATAAACATATCTATGTCATCATTATAGGTATCCCTTATTGCAGCAAATATTTCGCATCGATTTGAAGCCTCCTCGAATCTAACCCCCGCTGGGTAAAATAAAGTACTTTTTCCGTTGTAAATGTGTGGAATTCCGTTTACTAAACATGCAAGGGAATTATATCCACTTTGAGTTGGATCAGGAAGCCCAGTACCATTATTTGGTTTTTTACAGCTGCTTATAGTCCCGATCAGAAGTATAGCTAAAACATATTTCATAATCCTGAATTGTATAGTAATGTATGCCTGTTTCTATTATGAAATTTTAATATTATTGTGACTTTGATGTAATCCCTAACCTTTAATCCTATAATGTTTTAAGAATCAATGGATTGTATTCACAATGTGGAATATTACTATAATTAAGAGGTACTATTAGCAAGAAGCTATCCACCCATTGCAACGATCAATAACCACCTTTCACATGGTGTAATATATTAGCTCGAATAAATACCACTGGGTAGGAGTTGATACTTCACTAAGTCAAAGTTCAATCTTTCCATTGACTGTCTTACCAAACTTTCTACTCTGGTAAGGAGGAGTACGTTAACACCAAACTGGACAACGATTTCCTAACCGCTTCGGCCGAGGGTGGTTATCAGGTCGGTGAGGTATCTAAGTTATATTACCCAGATGGAATACAAGTTACTGAGGTAGATACCGACTGGGCACTACAATAGATTGAGGAGTTGATGTTACGAGACCGAGTAACCATTTTTGAAGGCGTCTTCCGATATGAAATTTTTTTAGTCCGTACTGATATAATAGTGGAAACACGGGTTTTCCTAATAGAAGCCAAGTCGAAGTCATGCGACTCGAATAAGATTACTTCATTGAAGTACCCTCCTCCTCATAAAAATAAAACAGTGTTGTCGTTTTATAAAAAAGGAATTCAGCTATTCTAATTTTATTTAGAAGCGTATTCCTTTACCTTGGCGAAAACTTCTTCCTCGCCGCCTTCTTCGTAGCCCGAGTGCTGAAACACTACTTTACCGGTTTTATCTACAATAATGGTAAAAGGTACATTCTGGAAATTCATAGAGCGTTTAAGGTCTGAGTTTGGGTCAATAAGAAATGGGAATGTCCAGCCCTGCGATTTTGCATAGCTACGTACCAGACCCTCCGCACGCGATTCATCTATAGATACGGTTACATAATTAAAGTCGGCCTGCTTTTTCCAGTCAGCCATCTTTAAAGTAATGTTCTTTATTTCTTTCTTGCAGGGTACACACCATGTAGCCCAGAAGCTTATTACCGTTACTTTACCTTTCTCTATAGCCTGGTTAAAGGGCATTTTCCTTCCTGAATTCACATCTTTTATTTGTGTATTCGGTAATTCATTTTGCGCATGCACGGTAGCAAATATAAAAAGGGCTGCAAATGCTGCGATCAACTTTTTCATAACTATTTGTTTTTTAGGATAATAAACCAAAACTTTGCCAAAAGTAAGACAAGCCTCCAATTTCGTTAATTTTTTAATAATTCCAATCTCAGATGAGAAAGATATATCTGTTCCTTATCCTGTGTGCATGTTCTGTAGGGTCCTTTGCACAGGGTACCTTTTCAGGTGACTTCCAAATGAACCTAAACTTCTTCCAGCGCGACTCTTCGATCAAAGCATCGGGAAATCCCCTATACGATAATTACCTGAATGGTAATGAAGGATGGCTGGATCTGCGGTACAATAACAATGGGTTTACCATATTTGCCCGCGCAGATATATTTAACAATTCGAACCTGAAAAATCCTACCCAGGCCAATACTGCTTTTGGCATCGGCGCCTGGTCGGTAAGCAAGGATATGAAAGACCTCAGCATTACTGTGGGCTATATCTATACCCAGATAGGCAGCGGTATCCTATTCCGCGCGTACGAAGACCGTGGCCTGCTGATAGATAATGCCCTTGTGGGGATACAACTCAAATACAGACTGACAGATAATATATCAATGAAAGGCTTTACAGGCCAGCAAAAAAACAATGACCTTGGTACTAATCCTCTCACCGTTAGCCAGCGCTATGCACCCATTATTAAAGGCTTCAATATAGAGGGCGATTTTAGTTTGGGCAAAAAGCAAACAACCCATTTACTGCCCGGTATAGGAATATTGAACAGAACACTGGATCAGGCTTCAATGGATGCTGTAGTATCTACCATCAATGCACAGGATTTAAAGACAAGATTTGAGCCGATGTATAATATGTATGCGTTCAGCTTATACAATACATTGACGGTTGGTGATTTCTCCTGGTATGCGGAAGGTGTATACAAGACCCACGAAGCCATACTGGAAAATAACGCTCTAGTAGATAAGCCAGGGAATGTAGTATTTACCACGCTGGGCTATGCACGAAAAGGATTAGGGATCAACTTTACCGGTAAGCGCACCCAGGATTTCGTAATGCGTACCTCACCCAATGAGATACTGCTGAATGGTATGCTTAACTGGCAGCCAATAGTAGCCCGTATACGCCCGCAGCGCCTGATGTCGCGCTATACACCGGCCTCACAGGAAATATCGGAGATAGCCGGAGGGGTGGATGTATTGATAGCGCCCAGTGAGTACCTTAGCTTTATTACCAATTACACCCACATCAATACGCTGGATAATGTAGAGCTATACCGTGAACTATACCTTGAAGCGGACTACCAGGGATTTGACTCATGGGTACTGGAAGCAGGGATACAACTGATGCACTACAACCAACAGATATACCAGGTAAGGCCTAATGTGCCTATCATTATAGCAGCTACCCCATTTGCTGAGGTTACTTACAAATTCGATAAGAAAAGATCGTTACGGGTAGAGGCGCAATACATGGATACAAAGCAGGATTATGGTTCATGGGTATTTGGGCTGGTGGAGTTTAATATAGCGCCAAAGTGGTCTATCTCCGCATCCGATATGTACAATGTAACGCCTAACTATGCTTTGGTCAATAAGGCTAACCATTATTATAATATCTACACTTCCTATACCAAAGGGCCGCACCGTTTCTCATTATCTTATGTGAAGCAGGTAGATGGTATTAACTGCACAGGTGGTGTTTGCCGGTACGAACCCGCATTTAGTGGTATCAAGGCCAATATAACTTCCAGCTTCTGACGGCTTATATCTGATAAATCAGTTATTTTGTTTACGGTTCCTTGTGGAACCGTTTTTGTTTAAACATAGCATCATGCTGAAGACAGATTTTCTGGTAATAGGATCGGGTATAGCGGGGCTAACCTTTGCGGTAAAAACAGCTAAGCGCTTTCCGGATAAAAAGATAACGATACTTACCAAAGCCAATACGGACGAGACCAATACGAAGTATGCACAGGGCGGTATTGCCGTTGTAAATGATCCTGTGCATGACAGCTTTCGCAAGCATATAGAAGATACACTGGTAGCAGGTGATGGCTTATGCAACGAGCAGGTGGTGGAAATGGTAGTGAAGGAAGGGCCTGAAAGGGTAAATGAGATGATAGGATGGGGTGCCAAGTTTGATAAAGATATGGAGGGTGGGTACATGCGTGGAAGAGAAGGAGGGCATTCAGAGTTCAGGATATTGCATCATAAGGATATTACAGGGTTTGAGATAGAACGCGCGCTGGTAGAGGAGGTGAAGAGATATCCCAATATTGAGATACACAATCACTGGTTCGTGCTGGATGTCATAACACAGCATCACCTGGGATTTCTTGTTACCAAGGCCACGCCTGATATAGAGTGCTATGGGGTTTACGCGCTGAACCTGCAGACCAATCACATTGAAAAGATACTTTCCAAAGTAACCCTAATGGGAGCAGGTGGCACGGGGCAGGCATACCGCACTACAACAAACCCTAAGATAGCTACCGGCGATGGCATTGCTATGGCTTACCGGGCCAAGTGCAGGATAGAGAATATGGAGTTTATCCAGTTTCATCCTACTGCATTGTATGAGGCAGGGGTAAGCCCATCCTTCCTGATAACAGAGGCTGTAAGAGGCGATGGCGCTGTACTCCGCAACAAGGACGAAGTGGCCTTTATGGAGCAATATGATGCCCGTAAAGACCTGGCACCACGCGATGTGGTAGCGCGCGCCATAGACAGCGAAATGAAGCGCGCAGGTACCGAGCATGTGTACCTTGATTGCCGTGCTATGGACCAGGCTAAGTTTATTGCCCACTTTCCTAACATACATGCCAAGTGCAAAAGCATCGGGATAGATGTAGCCGTGCAGATGATACCGGTGGCGCCTGCTGCCCACTACTGCTGCGGCGGTATTAAAACCGACGAATCAGGGCATACTTCTATCACTAATCTGTATGCCTGTGGAGAGTGTGCCAGCACCGGCCTTCACGGGGCTAACCGCCTGGCATCTAACTCGCTGCTGGAGGCGCTGGTATTTGCCCACCGATGCGCTGAAGATGCAGCGCAGCGTATAGATGGTATCAGCTACCGCGATGAGGTGCCTGACTGGAATGCTTCCGGTACCTCGCAGCCAAAGGAAATGATATTGATAACCCAAAGCCTGAAGGAGATGCAGCAGGTAATGAGCGATTATGTGGGCATAGTACGCAATGATGTGCGCCTGCACCGTGCTATGAACCGCCTGGACCTGCTACATGGCGAAACAGAAGACCTATACAAGACCACCACTCCATCTCCGCAATTATGTGAGCTGCGTAACCTGATAACCATCAGCTACCTGATAGTAAAAGGGGCCGCATTCCGGAAGGAGAGCAGGGGCCTGCATTACAACACAGATTATCCCAACAAGAGCGACCATCTGCAGAATATAGTGCTATGACACCGGTACCGGCTTGGCCTGCCTTACTTGCACGGGTGGCATATCATTACGCTCGCCGATCTGCTGGCGCCACATGGCATAGTACAGGCCTTTTTCCTGTAACAGATCATGGTGGTTACCTGTTTCTATAATCTTACCTTTTTCCAGCACATAGATGCGGTCTGCATGCATGATGGTGGAGAGGCGGTGCGCAATCATAATAGTTATATGCTCGCGCTGGGCCGTTATGTGGCGTATGGTCTGGGATATTTCTTCCTCAGTCAAAGAATCGAGTGCTGAGGTAGCTTCATCAAATATCATGAGCCGGGGCCTGCGTAGCAATGCGCGTGCAATAGACAAACGCTGGCGCTCGCCACCTGAGAGTTTTAAGCCCCCTTCGCCTATCATCGTTTCTATGCCGTGCTCCGCGCGCGAAAGCAGGTTTTGGGTAGCGGACTGCTGTAAGGCGATGTTTATATTTTCGTCAGTTGCGCCGGGGTTTACGAACAGCAGGTTCTCCTTTATGGTACCGGAAAATAATTGTGATTCCTGGGTTACCAATCCTATCTGGTGGCGCAACTCTTCGAAGTCGATATTTGCCTCATCGTGGTCGTTGTAGTAGATATGCCCTTTGTTAGGATGGTACAAACCTACGAGCAGTTTTACGAGTGTTGTTTTACCGGAACCGGATGGGCCTACAAAGGCGATGGTCTCGCCCGTTTTTATCTCGAAGGATATTTCTTCCAGCGCAGGGCGGTTGGCTGTCTGGTGCTGGAAGGTAACATTATCATAGCGCAGCTTTTGTATCACATTTATCGCTTCGGGGTATTCCGGTACATGCTCAGTAGGCTTGCGCAGGAGGTCTTCCAGATTGTTCAGCGATGCCTGCGCCTCGCGGTAGCTAAGGATAACAGCACCCAGTTCCTGCAGCGGGCCGAATATGAAGAACGAATAGAAGTTCATGGTCATCAGTTGACCAACTGTAAGCACCCTGTGAAAGATGAAGTACATCAAGGAGAACATGATGCACTGCTGCAGGAAGTTAACGAACGTACCCTGCACAAAGCTGATAGAGCGGATGCTCTTTACCTTATTCAACTCCAGCTTCAGTATTTTATAAGTGGTAGCATTCAGCCTGCGTATTTCCTGCTGGGTAAGCCCCAGGCTTTTAACCAGTTCTATATTGCGGAGCGATTCTGTTGTAGAGCCTGCCAATGCGTTCGTTTCGCGCACTATGTTCTTCTGTATCACCTTTATCTTCTTGCTGAGCACGCTGGTAAGCACACCAAGTATAACGGCCCCACACACGTAGATAAGCGGCAGCCAGCCCGACAGGGTGAACGCATATACCATTACAAACACAATGCTGACAATAGACGTGAACAGCACATTGACAAATGAGGTGATGAATTTCTCACAATCTGTACGCACCTTTTGCAGTACCGACAGGGTTTCGCCGGAGCGCTGGTCTTCAAAATCCTGGTAGGGCAGGCGCAGCGCGTGGCGCAACCCATCTGTATATATCTGCGCGCCAAATTTTTGTATCACCACATTCACCGTATAGTCCTGGAATGCCTTTGCTATACGCGATATCATAGCCACACCTATCACCATACCCAGTGCCCACAGCACACCTGTAAAGAACTGGTGCTGTGTAAGCTGCGATGCATTGCGTGCATACTTGTCTATAATAAAGTGCCCGAATATGTACGGGTTCATCAATGAGAAGACCTGGTTAATGGCGGCCAGGCCAAGCGATATGAACACAAGCCCTTTATATCTACTGAGG
The DNA here is from genome assembly GCA_013815385.1 of Taibaiella sp. Classification (GTDB taxonomy): domain Bacteria; phylum Bacteroidota; class Bacteroidia; order Chitinophagales; family Chitinophagaceae; genus JACDGL01. Next base: position 40,304 of record JACDGL010000014.1, read on the forward strand.
TATTTTACCAATAATTTCATAATGCCGGATAAGGTGCAAAGGTATATTTATAGCAAGAATGTAGGCTGATAGGTGATTAAGCTTTTTCTATATTGTCATTTTAAGGTGCGCCGGTAAACGCTTTGGCTACCTTATTGCCCACTATTATGTCTATAGGCAGGGTAAAGGTATCGTCCTTTATATCCCTTACCGGCAGCCAGTATGTGCGCTCGGCAGGCATATTGTTTACAATAGGTGCAGCAGTATCGGCAGCTATCAGATAGTAAATACTGATAACCTGTGAATCATCGAACGCTGAGGGTTGGAAAAAATCGGTGGTATAAAAGTGGCCCAGCACATTTATATCCAGGTTGAGCTCTTCCATCCATTCGCGCTTGAGGCAGTCAATAGTACCCTCGCCCCAGTCCAGACCACCGCCGGGAAATTTGGTAACCCTCCTCCCTTTTATCTGTTCTTCATTAACCAGCACCTGACCGTTATGTACCCATATACCGTACACCCGTATGTTGAATCTTTTTTGCATGGCGTTGATCATTAATAAGCTGCGGGATAGGAAAATGTAAATAATTGCTGCATTCTTAACCTTTTTGTGGATAGCGCAGGCTGTATCTATCTGCTATGGCTATTATTAGTTTTATAAATATGGTAATTTGCTGCGGAAAAAGGTTAATTCTGGGCGGTTTTACTTCCATTTTGGGTGCATTTTACTTCCATCAGGGTGCATAAAAGGTAAGTTTTTTTGATTAGCTGATGTGCTAATTAGCTGATTAGCTAATGGGTTTACGGATAGTTGGATAGCGTGTACAATATTTCAAAGAACGTGAGGGTTGCAATATACTATTATGGTGGAGGGGTTTCCAAATAAACATATCCACAATGGGAGGGGTGATGTGTTTATGTTATGTGCCTGTGTTGTTCTTTACTTTTTTGCTTGCCCAAAAAAGTAACAAAAAAGGGCAGCAGGCCAGCGATTACCGCTTACTGCCTGCGGGGGGGTGATTAGGCTGGGTTGCTACGGTGGTACCTGGCTGGGGACATCAGAAATCAAAAACTCACAATCTTTAAGAGTTAGCTTCTGTTCTAAGAATGGTGGGATTTAACCTCGCAAATCAGGAGATTTGCTTTCCTTTGCGGCGTAGTGATACACTACGCCGAGCGGGGGACAAAATATTCTACTGAGTACTTTTTGCCATAATATAGTGCAATAATATTAAGGCATGTCGCCCCACAATCCATTATGTTACATTGTAGATGAGTAGGAAATTCTCGTTCGTTCAACTGCAATTACCTTAGATAAGACTATTGTGATAATATTTTTTCTAATTCACCAGGCTTTATATTTTCCATAATAATTACTCCGTTCTTATCCAATAAAAAATTAGTAGGAAAGGTTATTATAGAAAAGCGATTGGCAATTATACCATCTTTATCTAAATACTGAGGCCATGTGAGCAATTGATCCTGTATCACTTTTTTCCATTCAGCCAACTGTTGTTCGTTATCTACTGAAATGCCTAATATTTCAAAGTCTGTGCGTTGATGTTGTTCATACAACTTTTTATATAAAGGGAACTGTCTTTTACAGGGGGAACAGCCACTAAACCAAAAATCTATTAATGTATATTTAGAATGAACGTTTACTGGAGGAAACCTAACTTTTGTGCCAGCCATATTTTCCAATGAAATGAGAGGGAAAATTTTCCCTATGCTTAATTTTTTTGCATCATCGGCTCTTTCCCTATATGCCCTACCAACAAGACTGTGTTTGACTGAATAAGATAACTGGTTGAATGTTGAGTCCATGTATGGTTTATATCCCTTTGATAGCTTTAAGATTATTTGCCATAGTAATACATACGAATTGGGGTGATGTTTCGCATATTCAATCAATAATCTGTGCTTTCTATTTTCCAGATATTCTTCTTTACTCTGAAGATCATTTAAAAAATTATATGGAAGGTTATGATTGTATATTTTATTTAAACTATCCCTTTTATCGTCATTAATATCGAATTCTAAGTCAACTTCTCTTGTATATTTCTTAAGACTTTCCCATTCCTTCATGGACTTATTTAATATAAGCGGAATATCCGTAATAGAGTCACTTTTGCAGTAAATCTGTTGTTCACAAGGATCAATATAAAATATATCGGATAAATATTGCCATTGTGAATTTAAACGCGATCCTAATCGGTAGGGAGCTGGGTATATAGCAGAATCAGTAAAACTAAATTCACCATTTAGTATTGCGGTTGACATCACACCCTTTTGCTGGTAGTAAGTGTTATCTGCTACACTAATTAAAACAATGGTACCTGTGTCAATATTTATTTTTCCTCTCAAGGTGAATACCTTGCACACCTGGGATAAGGCTATATGACTCACCAACACGAAAACGAACGTATTCAGAATAATCTTAAACATTCATTAAAGTTATGAAAAAGCATTTCGAACTATTCTTCCTAAGAGCCTATTGTTGATAGCTGTTGATGGTGCTGTATTGTTAATCACGCTACGACTTGTTGTTGACTGAAATATGCGTTAGAAGTCCCAGAATGTAGACATTCGCAATTACTGTGAGTATCATCACCACATGTTTTACCACAATTTACTGGGCATCCGCCACCTGCCTCTCCTGCGGGGTTCCTTGATTAGGCTGGGTTGCTACTGTAGTGCCAGGCTGAAAATGCCAAAAAATAGTCAAAAATTCACAATCTTTAAGAGCTGGCTGCTGTTCTGAGTATGGCGGGGCTTAACCTCTCACTCAATGCTTGTTTTAGTTTGTCTGTATTAATATGATCGGTAAAAAAAAGCATTCTACGTTTATAATTATTCTTCTTATCCTGTGTGGAAAGAATGATTCATTTTCCCAAATAAATTACATTAATTATCATAAGGAAGTTATCAAAGCGGAAGATTTGTTTTTACAAGGACAAATAAATTCTAGCCTTAAATATTATACAGATATTTTCAAAAGGTTCGAAAAACCATTTGCTAAGGATTGCTATATAGCATTGCAGCTTGCCTGTATGCAAAATGACACGAACAAAGCCACATTTTTTTTTAAAAAAAGTTTTGAAAGTGGCATAAACTGGTCAAGTCTCAAATTTTCCAGCTATATCTATACTTTATTAAAAAATAATTTTTCCTATAGTGAAAAAATCAGTCAATTATATAAAACAGGTCGAGAGAAATATTTAAAAAACATAAATTGGAGTTTAAGAGATTCAATAATTAATCTCCTAAAAAAAGATTGGTATTTTAAAAAAAATCATAGTTGGACAAATAAAACAGATCGATATCCTAAGTATGTACAAGCTTTAGATGAAAATATAGTTAAGCTAGAACTTTTATCTAAGAGATATGGTTTTCCTGGGGAACACATGATCGGTATAAAGGATCCCGAGTTAGATACGTGCGATCCTTCCTTTTTTTGGAGATTGTCCTCATTATCTTCATTAATTCTTTTTCACCATAGATGTGGATATGGTTTAATGGAACAAGAACTCAAGAAAGCTCTAATAGATGGAGAACTAAACCCGCGGGAATTCGCATTAATTTATGAATTTTCTTATGCAGATTACAAAGAATATGTAGGCCACTATTCATCCAATCATAACAATTTTAATTATAAGGTCAATTGTACATTTCAAAATGATTCTGTGAAATTCTATGATATTTTTATAAAGAAGCTATTTTATTGCAATGACAGTATTGTTGTTAATGCTTTTCGTAAAGAGATAGGAATGTCAAGTCTGAATCATGATAAAAGAAAGAGAACATTTGCCAGAGATAATCATTTGATTTTGTTTTTCGGACAATTCGATAATTTATAGAAATGAAATACATTCTTGTATTTGCACAAAACAGTAGTAGGTCAAGTTACTATTAGTAGTGTTACTTGGATACAAGGGTACATTACTTCCCAATAACTAATTTATAAACAGAACGCTGGTTAAGGGATGAAAAGATGAGTATATAACTCCCGGGTACCCAATTGCTGACCGGTATACTTTGAACCTGGCTGGTATGCGCAAGGCAATCAAAACGATATCTTACTACTCCGATATTATCGGTAATTACAAGTGCATAGGGATCAGTTTGTTCCGGAATACGAACAAAGATCCTATCGCCTGCCGGATTTGGATAAAAGGAGATGTTGTTCAATATTTCGCCCGAAGCGACAGATAGGTTTGATGCCGGGGTAAAGCAAATAGTATGGCTAATCCCTCCGGATCGTACAATAGTCCCTGTAGTTTGAGTCTGGCCGCCATAGGAGGTAATTGTAGCAGGGCTGCCTGCAACTGTAGCCGGTGTACCCACAAGGAAGGTGGGATTTGTTTGATTCATGCAATTTGTATTGCCAAGAGAATCCGTTTTGAGAATGTACATATCCTCATCGTTCGGATTTGCGCCGTAACTATTGGTAATTCCTGTAATGACGTAACCGCCATCGTTAGCAATCACTAATCCATAACCACCATCGGCCGAAGTGCCTCCTGTAGCCCCTTTGCCATCGCCTCCGTAGGTGTGGGCCCAAAGCAGGTCTCCGCCGGAGTTTGTTTTAAGCAGAAATGCATTGTTGCAGGTGGTGCCACCATTACCAAAGCTTTTAGTAAACCCGGTAACTATAAATCCTTTGTCGGCAGTTTGCCTGACAGCATGGCCAAAATCATCTTTGGTGCCGCCATAAGTCCGGGACCATTGCAGGTTTCCGGAGGCATCTGTCTTGATCAGATACACATCTTCGCCTCCTGCGCCAAAACTGGTGCTGGAGCCAACAAGTATATATCCACCATCGGCAGTTTGCTGGATACAATGCCCATACCCTTCATCATCGCCACTGCCGCCATATGTTTTAGACCATTGAATGAACCCGGCGGCATTGGTTTTTATTAGATATGCATCCTTGCCACCAGCCCCAAAGCTTTTAGTGTATCCGCCAATTACGTATCCACCATCGGTGGTCTGTTGCAGGGCGTAACCCCAATCGTCCTGAGGCCCTCCAAAAGTTTTGGACCATATAGTATCCCCATTTGAATTAAGCTTTATAAACATGGCATCGAGCATGCCAGCCCCATAGCTGCTTTCATTGCCGGTTATCAATATGCCGCCATCGCTGCTTTGTATGATGCCATAGCCATCATCTCCCAAAGGACCACCCCAGGACTTTGTCCATAGGGTATCACCATTGCCTTTGATCCTTATGATATATGCGTTGACACCAACACCCCAGCAGCCGGTATAGCCAGTAAATACAAACCCACCATCGGTAGTGGGATAAATATCATTTACAACTTCGGGAGTGGCACAACTACCCCCATAAGTTCTTGTCCATACGGTATCTCCTGCGGCGGTTAACCTTACAACATACTGATCGAAACTACTACCGCCCGCGCCAAAACTGGAGGTGACGCCGCCGAGGATGTATCCGCTATCTGCTGTTTTCTGAATGGCATAGGCATATTCCCAATTTGGGCCACCAATGTTTTTCTGGAACGTGAGCTGCTGCGCCCAAAGAGCACTGAGTGTATTGAATAACAGAAGCGGCAGAATGAAGCAATATTTTTTCATGCGGATAAATAAAGCAGGTGAGGATGAATATGTTTCATAGCAATCTGGTAAGTTATGCAAAAAGAAGAGCACATCAAACCCCTGCTTCACTAAGTAGTGAAGCAGGGGTTTGATAAAACTACTGCATAGTGGCTTTTACTTGATCGCCGATACTGCTTTATAGAAATGAATAGCCTACATGCACCTGGAACAGACGTTGCTGCCATGCGCCTGCAAGATTGTTCATGCTGGACAGGCCGAGGACATACCGGGCACCCAGGCTCAAATGCAGCGGCAGCTTTAATTCGAGGCCTACAACACCGGATATATCACTTGACTTAAATAATGCTTTGCCATCTTTTACAAGCCCGTCAACGTCTTTTACAGATACCACACCATTGTACTGCGGGCCTATCTGAATCCAGAGGAAGGGGATAGGCTTGAACTCGAATAATACAGGAATGCTGAGATAACTAACTCGGAACCTGCCATTCTTGGCTGAATCCATTGCGTTATTATAAAACGCGGAATAACCATCATAAAAATTATGACCCTGAGCGGTATAACTTGTCTGGCTAAAAAAAGCTTCGGCCTGCACCCCCATTTTGGCACCATGCAGCCCTGCAAATATACCTCCGAGAAAGCCAGCCTTGTAGCCATTATCCCACGTACTACCTGATAAGGTAGCGAAATTAGCGCCTGCCTTGATGCCTATATCTATGCTTGGTATAGAGGTTTTGGCCTGTGCCCAAAGCATGGCGGGGAACAAGATCGTTATAATGGAAAGGAGTAAAGTATTGCGTGTCATGAGTAAGTGTTTAACGTTTCTGATTGTATTGTCGCAAAAATAACAAAAAACGTGCCTGCCTTAGCCATAATCTTCCACTACCAGGAATTGATTATCGAGCGGATGGATGGCATCTTTCAGTACATCGAGCCACCGGGCGCCATATAATAGATAGTACGCGGTAAAATTATCTACGCGCTCCTGCAGCCCATTGGATGGGAACAGGCCGTTCTTTAGCTTGCTTATCCGGAGTAGCTGGTCCTGCATTTTTTTCTTTTCGGCACGCAGCATTTTCTTTTCCAGCACTTGCAGCTGGTGGCGCATGCGGGCAAGTGCCGCTTCGGCAGATGCACGAAGGGTAACATCGAGCGAGGTAGCTTTATCCTTGAGCTGGAGCAATATCTTTTCTATCGCAGCCGACTCCTCGGTTGTCTGCCACTTATCGCCGCTTTGCCGGATAACATAGTTGCGCAACAGGGTGACCTCTGGGGTGAATACGCCGGGGACGGATAGCTGCAACTGCTGGCGGGTATGTGCCTGAGCCGGATGTATCCACTGGATGGACTGGCGCAAAAGAACAGCCGGATAAAATACATTGTAATGTTGAAACAGCGAGCGCAACTGCAGCCAGTAAGCTACCTCGGCGCCACCGCCTATAAATGCAACATTGGGCAGGATGGTCTCCTGGAATGCACCCCTGAGAATAACGTTGGGACTAAAGCGTTCAGGATGCTCCTCCAGTTCGGCAAGCAATTCTTTTTCGTTGAACTGGATGTCTGTATTCACCACCCGCCACGTATCCTTTACTTTTTCTATCCGCTCGCGAATATTGTTGGTTAAGTAAAAGAGATTGATAGGCCTGGGGTGCGCCTGTATGCTGTAATGTGGGGAGAGTTTCTCTACCTGCTGCGATACTATGGTGTATGCGGTACTATGGAGCAGATCGTCTTGCATTACCGGTATAAAAGGGCGTTTGAGGTTTGCATCATCCGGGTCGAGCACCAGCAGCCCATACCGACCGAAGAGCTCATTTACCAGGTATTGAGTGGCTGCACCGATAGTGGAATGCCGTGTATAGGCATTGGTAATAATATTACTTAGGGTATCGTAATTATCCCCCGGCGGACCCATTACCTTTAGCAATGTTTCTATAAGCGGCTTGAGGCTTTTTGTATCCATACGGCCTACTGCACCCTGCTGGTTATCGCCGTCCCATACATACTTTTCATTTCCGTAGCGGAATGTGCCCAGCTCCTGCAGGTCATTATCCTCACTGCCCATGTAGTAAACCGGAACGAAGTTATTACCGGGATAGGTTTTGTTCAGGTCTTCTGCCAGTTTTATGGCATGGAGTATCTTATAGATAAAATACAGGTAACCCGTCATCAGGTTTGGTTGGTGTGCAGTGCAGATAGTGTAAGTGTTGCCGTTGCGCAGCAACACTATATTTTCCCTCACCTTGTCGTGTACTGTTAGGTGGGTATATTGGGTGGTCAATACATCGGCCAGTAATTCCCTGTTAACCGGATATTGCGCCCTTTGTGCAATTGCTTTATCTACCCCGGCCTTATCAGGCGTATAATTAAAAAAAGAGGCAAGCGCCGGGTAGCCGGAAAGATAGTCTGTAACCAGGCGGGAAAAATATCCCGTATCGCTATAGGGCAGATACGTGTATGATAAATGCACAGAGGTGGATTTGAGTACGAAGGTAAACACCAGCGGGTAATATCTGCATTATGCGGCAATAGCAGAAATCAATTTGAGGGGTTGGTTATTAATAATGCGGCGAAACCTGTATTTTCCCTTATTATTTAAAGATGTCAAATAACAACAGTAACAGCATCAAGAACTGGGCAGAAGATGACCGCCCACGGGAAAAGATGATGCAGAAAAGCGCCCAGGCCCTGAGTGATGCAGAACTGCTGGCCATACTGATACAAAGCGGGACAAGGGAAAAAAGCGCCCTGGACCTGGCACGCGAAGTGCTGGCGCTGGCAAATAATAATCTGCACGAGCTGGGAAGGCTGGGTGTTACCGACCTGCAAAAACCGAAGGGTATAGGCGTGGCCCGCGCTATAACTATAGCTGCCGCGCTGGAACTGGGCAGGCGCAGGCAAATGGGAGAAGGACTGCTAAAGCCCGCAATAACAGGCGCACGCGATGCCGCAGAAATAGTGCTACCCCTGCTGCGCGACCTGAACCACGAGGTTTTCTGGGTATTGTACCTCAACGCCAGTAACCGAATGCTAAAGCATGAGATACTGAGCCAGGGCGGGTTTACCGGTACGGTAGCGGATATAAGAATGATATTAAAGAATGCATTGATGAATAATGCTAACCAACTGATAATAGCCCATAACCACCCATCGGGCAACCCAAAAGCGAGCGCAGCTGATAAAGAGCTTACCAAAAGGCTGAAAGAAGCAGCTATACTGATGGATATGAAGCTGCTGGACCACCTGATAGTATTTGGCAATGAATACATGAGCATGGCAGATGAGGGGATGATGTAGGTGATGGTTTTTCTGAATGATAAAAGGTAAATTTGCAGGAACATAATTGTTATGAATACAACAACTATAAGGCAGAAGCTTCACAATTATCTGGAAGTAGCAGATGATAAGAAGATAAAAGCGATGTATACAATGATGGAAGTGGAAATAGAAGAGGGGATAACTGAATACAGCAATGAATTTAAGGCTGAACTGGAAGAACGGAGCGCTGGGTATAAAAACGGCAATGAAAAAACTGTGACTGCTGCTGAAAGCCGAAAGAGGGTGCAAAAGATAATGAAAGCAGGGGATAAAAAATGACCTACAAGTATATATTACTTGCAAAAGCCCAGGAAGAATATGAAGCCTCCATCAGGTAGTACCTGGAAAGAAGCCAATCAGCCCCAGCGTTATTTATAGAAGCAGTAGACCACTCACTCTACCTGATATGTGAGCATCCGGACAGGTGGCGTAATGTATATGACAAATATTATGAACTGGGAGTGAAAAAGTATCCGTTCAGTATTGTTTACACTATAGATGCGGAACAGGGTTTAATTATTATCATCTCCATATATCACTTTAGCAGAAATCCCGGAAAGAAGTATAAGAAATAGTTGATCACCACAGATTTACATGCTGTCCCCCTTATTTATACGTTTTAGTTATCTTGCAGCACTTATATGCTTAAGATAGGAATATTTGGCGCCGGACATCTTGGTAAGATACATATGCAACAATGGCTGGAGATACCGGATGTGCAGATAAAGGGCTTTTATGATCCTAACGATGCCCAGGCTGCTACAGCAATAGCACAATACCAGATACCGCGCTATACAGATATAGATGAGCTGATACAGGAATGCGACGCGCTGGATATCGTATCTACCACCACTACCCATTATGAGATCGCCAAACGCTGTCTGCAGCACGGTAAGCATTTATTTATAGAAAAGCCGTTGGCGCATTCACTTGAAGAGTGTAAAGAGCTGGTGCAGCTGGTAAAGGAAGCGAATGTAAAATGCCAGGTAGGGCATGTGGAGCGTTATAATCCGGCCTATCTTGCCCTGGGCGACCAGCAACTACAGCCTATGTTCATAGAGGCGCACCGGTTGTCGCAATTTAACCCTCGTGGTACCGATGTGGCAGTGATACTGGACCTTATGATACATGATATAGATATAGTGCTGCACCTGGTAAGATCGCCGGTGAAGCGTATATCAGCAAGTGGCGTATCGGTACTCAGCGAAACGGCAGATATAGTAAATGCGCGTATAGAGTTTGATAACGGATGTGTAGCCAACCTGACGGCGAGCCGTATATCGCTGAAGAAAATGCGCAAAATGCGGGTGTTCCAGCGCGATGCTTATATAGGTATAGACTTCCTGGAGAAGAAAACAGAGATCATACGCCTGAAAGAACCAGGGATGAAAAGCGGGATGATGGATTTCCCGATAGAGCTGGGCAATGGTGAAACAAAGATCATATCGGTACAAATGCCGGAAGCCCCGGCTACTAATGCTATACGCATGGAGTTATCGGACTTTGCTGAGGCTGTAATAAAAGATAAGCCGGTACAGGTAACCGTTTATGATGGCTACCAGGCAATGGACGTAGCCAACCAGATACTGATGAAAATGAGCCAGCATAATGAGCTGCACAATGTTTAACACTGTAATTGCGTTATAACGCAAACAGGCAGAATTAATGTAATGAGGTTTACCTATATACTTTTAGCTTTTTGCAGCGTAGTGATGTGGTCGGGATGTAATACTATTAATCCCACGGAGCCAGTACCTACCTATGTGCATATTGATTCCTTCAGTTTCAAGCCATTGACTACCATGAATACTGGTGGCAATACACATAATATTACGTGCGCCTGGGTGTATTATAATGGTAATGTTATTGGCGTGTTCGACCTGCCGGTTACTGTTCCGGTTATTACCAGCGGCACTACGGGTACGTTAACTATAGCCCCCGGCATACAGGTAAATGGCATCAGCTCTAACCAGATAATATATCCGTCCTATACTTATGATACCATGGCCCTGGCTACCAACCCGGGACAAATGGTAACGTATACCCCTAAAACACAGTATCGCAGTAATACATCCTTTTTACAGATAGATGATTTTGAAAATGGCAATGATTTTGTGAAGTTTACAGGTGACAGCGCTCTTATACGCATTACAGATAAATCACTGGTTCTGGATGGCTCCGCATCAGCATATATATACCTGAAATCCCCGGATACCGCATGTGAAAATATCTGCAATGTGCGGTTCAGTTATCCCACTCAGACCGGGTATATAGAAGTGGACTATAAAAGCACGATGCCTTTTGCTGTAGGGGTAGAAGATTATACCGCTTCCAATAGTCCAACGGCATCTTACTATATAGGGGGGGCTAACCCCACCAGTGGGGTACAGAAGAAGATATATTTTTCTCTGGCTACTCCGCTAGGTATATTCCAGAATGGTGTGCCAGGTGGTTTCTTTTCGTTACTGATAAGGGCGGAATTACCAGCAGGCCAGGCCAATGGATACGTTATAATAGATGATATAAAAGTGGTAACCTTACAATAGAGCATATGCAGCTACCGCCTATAAAAAGAAGGGCTATCAGGGAGCTGGCAGTGCTGGACTATATGGCCGCTGCCATAGCGTGGATGAGCTTTTGGGTGTATCGTCACCAGGTACTGGAGCATCGCACGTTTGTAGATGCATTGCACCTCTTCAGGCTGAAGGATTATATAGCGGGTATGATCATAATACCCGGTGGGTGGTTGCTCCTGTACCTGCTATCAGGAACGTACTTTGATCTTTATCGCAAATCGCGCCTTAACGAGGTGAACCGTACACTGATCTCCTGTATCATTGGCAGCATTGTAGTTTCGCTACTGGTATTTGCGAATGATGCAAGCGACTATACCTATTTCATCAGGATGACCGGACGCTACCTGCTGATACATACTGCCTATACACTGATACTGCGGTTATGGATACTGAAAAGAATAAAGAATAACCTCGTAAATGGCCGGGTAGGATTCAAGACCTTGATAATAGGTGGTAACCAACAGGCTATAAATATCTATAACCAGGTAAAGGATAGCCCTAAGGTACTTGGGAATATCTTTTTAGGATTCATTTACAGCAATAAGGAAGCATCGAACGGGATGAGCAAACTGCTGCCGCAACTGGGACATCTTTCGGAACTGGAAGAGATCATTGACAAATACGAAATAGAAGAGGTAATAGTAGCTGTGGATTCTTTTGAACACCATCTGCTTGAAAATATCATTACCCGCCTCAGCTATAGACCGGTTGTGGTGAAGGTGCTACCTGACTATTACGATATCATATCGGGCTCGGTAAAGACCAGTAATGTGTATGATGCGATACTGATACACATACACCCCGACCTGATGCCCGACTGGCAGCGCGTATGCAAACGTGCTATAGATATAGTATCCTCTATCATTGCGCTTGTGCTGCTATCCCCTTTGCTGTTGCTGGCAGCTATACGGGTAAGGCTGTCATCGCCGGGGAAGATCATTTACAAGCAGGAGCGAATAGGATTGTTTGGACGGCCGTTCTGTATTTATAAATTCCGGTCGATGTACCTGAATGCGGAAGAGAATGGCCCGGCACTTTCAAGTGAAGCAGATAACCGGATAACACCATGGGGGAAATTCATGCGTAAATGGCGGATAGATGAATTGCCCCAATTTTATAACATACTGAAAGGAGACATGTCGCTGGTAGGGCCCCGGCCTGAAAGGAAACATTTTATAGATATTATCAGTATCCCGCATCCGCACTATAAATACCTGCACAAGGTAAAGCCAGGCCTCACATCGTGGGGGATGGTACAATTTGGCTACGCCGAAAATGTAGATGAGATGGCAGAGCGTATGAAGTATGACCTGCTGTATATAGAAAACTGCTCACTGGCGCTGGATGTGAAGATAATGCTGTACACTTTGATGGTATTATTTGAAGGCCGGGGTAAATAAATACGGTTTACCTGCTAAACGAAAACAATGCGGCATTATCATTTTTCTTTTCCAATATAGCATCGCGTATCATCTGTGCACCAATAACGCTGAATGTAATGCCGTTGCCACCAAAGCCTAAGGTGAAAAAGGTATTGGGCTTACCGGGTAATGAACCGATGTATGGCAATCCATCTGCTGTTGCAGCAAAAGTACCCGCCCAGCTAAAGTCGATACGTATTGGTATGTGCGGGAATTTTTTATTGAAAGACTGTAGCAAAGCCTTAGCCTTCATTTTTACCCTTGCATCCCTTTTTTCGGGATTGTAGAAAGGGTCATCTTTGCCGCCCCCCAGTATGCGGTTATCATCTGTTACCCTGAAGTACATGTAAGGGGTACTTGTTTCCCATATAAGGCTATTGCCATGCCATATCTTTCCTTCATGAACGGGCTCACTTACGAATGCATAGGTTGAATACAGATCTGCAATATGGTGTGGTATATATATCAAAGATTCATAGCCACAAGCCATTACCAGCTTACCTGCTTTACTACATTACCTGTATCTGTATGCAAGATTACATGACCCTCTTTTTCTTCTATGCTTATGATCTCTGTATTGTTATAAACCTGCTGCCCACCACTAACGCAGTGGCGCAATAGTTCATGTGCCACCCTGTATGCATCTATTTCACCTGCTTCGGCTGATAATAAGGCGGCGGGTGCCTCAAAGCCAAAAAGGTTTGCAACATCTTTCGCCTCCAGCCACTCCACGTCAAAACCATATTTTTTTCTAAGATTATATTCCCGATGCAATCCATCTTTGTGTTTCCGGTAGCTTGCGTATTGCAGACTGGGCTTAATATTGAATGAAATGTTGGGGTTTATTTTATTGCATATGGCCTGCAGGTCATAAATGGCTTTAAGACACAGCTTGTAGCAGGTAATTGCATTTTTTTCTCCTATCATTGCTGCCAGCTCGCAGAGCGGTGTATCTATTTCGTATTGCAACAGTGCAGTACTGGCAGCAGTACTGCCCATCCCTACATGGCGGCGATCTATTACAGCACTGAAAGCCCTGCATTGCTAAGGTAGTAAGCTGCCAGCGCCCCGCTGATACCGGCACCTGCAATTGCCACATCTACAGAAATATTGCCGGAAAGGGATGGGTAATTGCTGATAATTCCATTTTTCATTAGCCAGTAAGGATAATGCGAACGTAGATCCATAGGAAGGGCTTTAGGCACCGTGCTGTTTCCATATCACTTTTATAATCATGCCATGTTTAAAAGGGGAATTCAGGCGGATGGGGAATAATTTGCACTTATTGTAGAGGTAGCGACGAGCCTATTAAATAGTGTTTATGATATAGACGCTAATGGCATAGTATTTTTTAACAATGTATAAAACCAAAACTTATGAGATCGCTACTTTACATCGTTGCTGTAATTATGTTGATAGGATGGATACTGGGTGTTTTTGTATACAGCGCCAAAGGCCTGATACATGTATTATTAGTAATTGCAGTTATTTCATTACTGCTGGGCCTGATAAGAAGAGGATCAATAGACTAAGCCAGCCATCATTTCCTAAAAGAAAAAGCTGAAGATATATCTTCAGCTTTTTCTTTTTATAAAAGGACCGTTGAATGTTATGAAGCAGATACCTGCACACTTGAGATCTGTTTATCGAGATCAGTAAGGCTTATGGGCTTTTCTATTACCTGGTATTTAGCGCCCTTAGGCATAGCCGGTGGAGTTGGGTGAAACGCGCTTATAAGAACTATATGCATGTCAGGGAATTCAACCGCAAGCCCAGGTGCCTGGGACCATCCAATACCATCAGGAAGATTATTATCCATGAAAACAATATCAGGCTGCAGGGAGCGAAGAAATGAAATTCCTTCTTCTAGTGTATGGGAAAGATATACTTCATACTCTTTGCGCAGGAAGTAACTCTTAAGTAAAAGGCATAGATCTATTTCGTCATCTATTATTAATACTTTTTTACGATCGGGCATACTGACTAACGTATTATGTAAAAACAAACATCCCCTCAAATATCCTTCAACACTACAAATATAAAAACGGTATTATTAAATATAATACGGTTATTATTAATTTATACATGCAAAAACAATGCCTTCAGATAATGGAAGGCTTAAGGGGATGTTAATAATTGAGGTCAGGCTGGGATGGAGGAAGCGTGCGTCCAGTAGCTACGTAGGGCTGCTACCGTACGTAAAAGGCTTTCGAAACTATTAGGTTTTGTGATATAGGAATTAGCGCCTAGTTCATAGCACCGACGCATTTCCTGTTCGTTATTAGTGGTACTGAATATAACTACTGGTATATGTTTAAAATCAGGATGTTGTTTTAATTCTTTCAGCACCTCGCGGCCATCCTTTTTGGGCATATTAAGATCGAGCAGAATGAAACGCGGCATAGGGCTATCCGAATTTTTAGCCAGGCCATTCAGATAATCAATTACCTCTACACCATTTTCTACAAATTCCAGCTTGTCGTTAAATCCATTTTCATCAAATGCCGTTTGTAGTAAGAAACGGTCATCAGCATCATCTTCCGCAATTAAAATAAAAAATTCCTCCATCTTAAATTCTGAGGCGTAAAAATAAATAAACCCAAACCCAACTTCTCAAAAAGCAGTAATAAAATGACAATATTTTGAGAAACCGGGGTTTAATACATACACTTCTCCTTAAAGCTAAAAGAATTACTTCAGTTTACCAAGCTATATGATGAAAATTTCTAAACAATAACTATTGTTATGTAATACTATGACTTATTGATAATGAACAGATTGATGAATAATTGCCACAATTTATGTATTGAGGTAACCGGAGAAGACAGTGTTGTCGAGGTTTTATGCAAAGGCACAGTTTTGTTATAAATATAGTCAAACGTAACACTATGGAAAATCAAAATCAACAGAACACAAACAGCAATAACAGCCAGGAAACTAACAAGCCAAACGGGCAGCAGAGCGATAAGCAAAATGCTGCTAACCAGGAAGGCGGACAGAGCGGATACAATTCCGGTAAAGAAAAACAGCAGGTGAACGAGGAAAACGAACAAATGCATAACGAGCGCGACCTGGAGCAACTGAATAAAGAACGCCAGAACACAGGTACCCAGCAAGACGAGAACTACCAGGCACCAAAAGAAAACGGCGGCCAACAAAATACGGGTGGGAACGAAGGTACTGAACAATCAAAATCTTAATTTTTATGAAATTCGATCTCCGGAAAATATTTATTAAGGATGCCTCCTCAACCCAATCGCCTACAATTGGCCTTACAGGGCCTGATGGTGATGATAAGGTGACAGGCAATGAGCTAAAGAATAAAAGAACTCCGGAAACAGATAATAACTTGTCAGACGAAACTGCAACGCCGCAGAACGCTATACAACGTAGCGATGCAGAGATACAGTATTGCTGATAAATAATTGCATTAAGACCACACCCGACATTTCTTATGATCTGCCGGGTGTATTTTTTTGAGCTACTTATGAATATCCCTAGCAACAGTTTCAATAGGCTTTTCCTTAAATCCAAATCATGCGGCGCTTTGCGCAATTAATAGAGCAACTAAATAATACTACCAAGACCAACGATAAACGCGATGCGCTGGTAGCCTACCTGCACGATGCTGCAGATGCAGATAAGCTGTGGCTGGTAGCATTATTTACCGGCCGCAGGCCACGGAGAGTAGTAAGCTCCCGCCTGCTAAGCGAATGGTGCATGGAACTGGCAGATATACAGCCCTGGCTATTTATGGAAAGCTACCATGCAGTGGGCGACCTGGCAGAAACAATATCATTGATACTGCCACCGGCAACAGAAGAAGACACAGAGGAATCTGTGACCGATTTGATGCTACAGATACAAAAACTGCAGAAGGCAGACGATGCGGCTAAGAAAGCTTTTGTACTGCAGCAGTGGAAACACCTGTCTCCCGCATCGGCGCTGATATTTAATAAACTGCTTACGGGCGGTTTCCGTATAGGTGTATCGCAAAATATGGTGATACAGGCGCTGGCCCTATATGCGGGAAAAGAAGTGCAGGAAGTAGCCCACCTTATCAGCGGCAGCTGTGACCCATACAGCATCACCTTTGCTACGCTTATACATGAAAGTAATATAGCAGTAGATGCATCGAAACCTTATCCCTTTTTCCTGGCCTATCCTCTGGAAGCAGAATTGGAAGATATGGGTGAACCAGAGGAGTGGCAAATAGAATGGAAATGGGATGGGATACGCGGACAACTGATACGGCGGGGCGGCAGCCTGTATCTATGGTCGCGCGGGGAAGAACTGATAACTGATAAATTCCCCGAGATAGAAAGCCTTTTGCCGTTACTGCCCGATGGCGTGGTGCTGGATGGGGAGGTGCTTTCTTATCGCAACGGGCTTCCCTTATCGTTCCAATACCTGCAAACACGTATAACCAGAAAAACGGTGAGCAAAAAACAACTAACCGATGCGCCGGTGGTATTTATGGCCTATGACCTGCTGGAGTATGAGGGGAATGACCTGCGTACTATGCCGATGGAAGAACGGCGGGCTTTGCTTGAACAGCTGGTAAGCGGCATAACGAGCGCACATTTGATATTATCGCCGCTGGTGATGATAAAAGAATGGAACGAGCTGCCGCAGCGTATGCCCGAAGTAAGAGAAAACGGGTGCGAAGGTTTTATGCTGAAGCGAAGATCATCTGCATACCAGGCAGGCAGAAGGCGCGGCGACTGGTGGAAGTGGAAGGTAGCGCCACTGACTGTAGATGCGGTGATGATATATGCACAGAAAGGACATGGTAAGAGAAGTAATTTTTACACTGATTATACATTTGCAGTAAGGGATGGAGCGCAACTGGTGCCCTTTGCGAAAGCTTATTCAGGTCTTACAGATAAGGAAATAACTGAAGTGGATAAATTCATCAGGCAGAATAGTATGGAGCAGTTTGGCCCGGTACGCACAGTAAAACCTGCCATGGTATTTGAAATAGCATTTGAAGGCATTGCCGAATCGAACAGGCATAAGTCTGGTGTGGCAGTACGCTTCCCCAGGATACTAAGATGGCGGACAGATAAGAAAGTGGAAGAGATAAATACGGTAATGTCATAGATAAAGGTAGTGTAATAAATTTGGTGTTATGAAAAACGGTTTGTATCTTTACTACCGTTAAGTAATACACCACAATATGAATATCATTTCAGTTTACAAACAATTTCCTACACAAGCCTCTTGTATAAAGCATTTGGAGCATGTTAGATGGAATGAAAGGCCAGTATGTCCTTACTGCCAATCAACAAATCAAAGCCCTTTACCTAAAGAAAATAGATACCATTGCAATACCTGTAACACTACATTTTCAGTTACAGTTGGCACCATATTCCACAAAACAAAAATGGATTTACAGAAATGGTTTCTTGCAATTGCCTTAACTCTTAATGCAAAAAAAGGAATTTCTGCCCGTCAACTTGCAAGAGATATTGAAGTAACAAAAGATACTGCATGGAGAATATTAATGCAGATACGCAAGTCATTCGTGGACGATTGCGAACTATTAGAGGGTATTATTGAAATTGACGAAACTTTTGTGGGTGGAAAAAATAAAAATCGTCATGCAGATAAGAAAGTTGAAGGTGGACAAGGTGGAAATGGGGGTGATAAAACTATTGTTGTAGGCACGTTAGAACGTGGTGGTAAGGTTAAAGCACAAAAGGTAATAGATAGGTCAGCAAAAACATTGCATGGAGTGGTTAAACAGAACGTTGCTAAAGGTTCTCAGTTAATGACTGATGAATTTAAATCTTATAACGGGTTGTGTTTGTTATATGGCCATCAAGTTGTTAACCACGCAATGAAAGAATACGTAAATGGCGCTTGCCATACCAATACCTTAGAAGGTTTTTGGAGCCTTTTAAAGCGTGGTGTAATAGGCCAATACCACTATGTTAGCCCTCGGTATCTTAATAACTATATAAATGAGTTTTGCTATCGTTATAATAGCCGTAAAACAAATATAAACGAGGTGTTTGCTGCGGTAATATCCAAAGGTCTTTCAATTCGGTAACCAATTAAATTCAACTATATGAGTAAAGGAAAGCATAAAAAAATACTGAAAGCCGAATATGGCTCTGATAAAACACCCATCCGTTTAGGAAATACAGAAATCCCATGCTATGTATTAGAAGACGGAACAAGGGTACTGTCAGGAAGGGCAATTCAAAAGGCTATAGGGTATGAAGGAAGTAGCGGCGACTGGCTTAAAAAATTCGTAGCTACCAAGAATATATCCCAAAATATAAACCCCGATATAATAGCCGGGCTTTTAGAGCCTATAGAATTTGAAAGAAAAGATGCAGGTGGTTCACAACCAATAACTTACGGATATGAAGCAACTAAATTAATTGACCTTTGCGATGCACTTATTGACTTAAAAAAAGCCGGCGTTTTAAAAGAAAATCAATTAGTCTATGCAGAGCAGGCAGAAATGATAATACGAGCTGTAGCAAAGGTTGGTATAATAGCATTGGTCGATGAGGCTACTGGGTATCAGCAAATTAGAGATAAAGACGCGCTTCAAAAGTTCTTAGAAAAGTTTTTGGTAGAGGAACGGGGAAAATGGATTCCTACATTCCCTGATGAATTTTTTGAAATGATTTTCAAAATGAAGGGGTTGACGTGGACGACTGCTAATAAAGGTAAAAAACCGCAGTGGATAGGGCATTGGATAAATAACTTTGTCTATTCCCGTATGGCTCCTAAGGTGCTTGCTGAATTAAGAAAACTAAATCCGAAAAATGATAGAGGTAATAGGAAAAGTAAACATACCCAATGGATTGATGTAGATTATGGACACCCAAAGCTAATTGAGCATTTAAATCTTCTTGTAGCCTTCGCATTGGCCGTTGGCTACAATGAAACAAATTGGAAAAGAATGATTGAACGAGCAAGGCCAAAGTTTGATCAAACAGATGGCAGTGCTGCCCAAGAAATCCCTTTTAATGATATCGATTGACACTTTTGCCTCTAGAAGGCTGCTATGGACACAGCCTTCTTAAATTAAGATACTATTCCCTATAGTATTTGCATTATGTGGATTATCTGTTATTATAATACTTGCTAGTGCCCTATCATCAGTGTCAGGCCACATAAAATAATACCGTATAAAGTTTTCACGTATAACAGCCTTGGTGAGTACAAAGGTTCCGCGCATTCCATTTTCATCGTGCGAAATAGTACAATTACCAATATTGACAACCCCATCATCCCTCCAAAATACGGGGAGTTCAGTATTGTAAAGAAATGAACCCTCGTGGGGAATCAACCTCAAAATAAAATTTGTCATTAGTATGTTTTTCACAAAGTTAGGATTTGGAAACTTACACTACCTTTATCTATGACATTACCATAAATACCCTGGAAGACCTGAAGCAGTTGCTGCTACAGTATGGGAAAAAATAAACAATTACTGGCAAGGCTATTGTATACCTTTATTAAGTAAAGTTGATGGCAAAAGCAAAACATACCAAGCAGGCAGATGGATTTGAAGTAATACGCAAATGGCTGGGGTCTAAAGACCTTCAGCCATTCGCATTTCAGGAGGAGGCATGGCAAATGTATGCGGAGGGGCTAAGCGGTATAGTGAATGCGCCAACCGGATTTGGCAAAACATTTTCGGTGTTTCTGGGTGTGGTGATCGATCACATCAATCGTCATCCTGATTACCTGAAGAAATCAAATAATGGATTACAACTGCTATGGGTAACACCACTGCGTGCATTGGCGAAAGATATAGGGCGTGCAATGGAAATAGCTTTGGAGGAGTTGAAAATACCCTGGAAAGTAGCTGTGCGAAGTGGCGACACTCCGGTATCAGAAAGGCAGCGGCAAAAGAAATCGATGCCGGAGATACTTGTTATTACTCCGGAAAGTATCCATATCCTTATAGCAGGTAAGAACTACAGAGAGCTATTTAAAAACCTTACCTGCATAGCCATAGATGAATGGCATGAGCTGCTGGGAAGCAAGCGCGGAGTGCAGGTAGAACTGGCCCTATCTCACATCAAAAACTTACGAATAGCAAAAGAAGATACAGCAGATTATGCCCCGCTAAGGATATGGGGAATATCTGCTACTATTGGCAACCTGGAGGAGGCGATGCATGTATTGCTGGGAGCAGATAGTAGTAATGGGGTAATAGTACGTAGCGCTCTGGAAAAGAAAATAGCATTGCATACAGTGCTGCCGGAAACAGTAGAGCGTTTCCCGTGGGCGGGACACCTTGGTATAAAGATGATAGCGCATGTGCTGCCTATCATCTACAACAGCCGGTCAACACTATTTTTTACCAATGTCCGGTCTCAGGCAGAGATATGGTATCAGGCGTTGCTGGAGGCTGCACCCGATCTTGCAGGTATCATGGCACTGCACCATAGCGCTATAGATGCAGAGATGCGTACATGGGTGGAAGAGCAATTGCACCTGGGCACTCTAAAGGTGGTAGTGTGTACTTCCAGTTTGGACCTGGGAGTAGATTTTCGTCCGGTGGATACGGTGGTACAGGTGGGCAGTCCTAAAGGTATAGCGCGGTTCCTGCAAAGGGCAGGCCGCAGCGGGCACGAGCCTAATGCGGTGAGTAATATTTATTTTGTTCCCACCCATTCATTAGAAATAGTAGAGGGGGCTGCGCTGCAAAAGGCTTATGAGCAACAACTGATAGAAAGCCGTACCCCTGTGGTGATGGCCTTTGATGTGCTGGTGCAGTATATGGTAACGCGTGCGGTGGGAGAGGGCTTTGATAGCGAACAACTGTACTGTGAGGTAATAACCACCCACTGCTATGCCGACCTGACATGGGAAGAATGGACATGGCTGCTGAATTTTATAATACAGGGTGGCGATACCCTGCAATCGTACGATGAATATCATAAGGTAGTGAAGATCGATGATCTGTATCGTGTCACCAGCAGGCAGGTAGCCATGCGGCACCGGCTGAATATAGGCACCATTGTGGGCGACAATCTGCTGCGCGTGCGCTATATGGGCGGTGGCTTTGTTGGCACTATAGAGGAGTACTTTATATCTAAGCTAAAGCCCGGAGATACATTTGTGCTGGCTGGCCGTAAGCTGGAACTGATAATGGTGAAAGACATGGATGCCATAGTGCGCAAATCGAACGCGAAGAATGCCATTGTGCCGGCATGGCTGGGCGGTAGGTTGCCGCTATCTGCCAACCTGGGCGAAGTGCTGAGGCACACCTTCCAGCAAGCCGCGTTGGCACCGGAGAGCCATCCCCTACTGCAATTTCTCAAGCCTTTGTTTGACAGGCAGGCAGAGGTATCGCATATCCCCAGGGAGAATGAACTATTAGTGGAACTGATAAATACGCGCGATGGCTATCACCTGTTCGTGTACCCATTTGAGGGCAGGCTGGTACACCAGTCTATGGCCTCGTTGCTTGCCTATCGTATCTCCCGCATCATTCCCATTACCTTTTCTATAGCCATGAACGATTATGGCTTTGAGCTACTCAGCGACCAGCCCATACCTATAACCGAAGAAAACTGCAAAATGTTGTTCAGTCAGGAGAACTGGTATGTAGATCTGCAGCGGAGCGTAAATGCGGCGGAGCTTGGAAGAAGAAAATTCAGGGATATATCTGTTATTGCAGGATTAATATTCCAAGGTTATCCGGGTGCCTATAAGAAGCAACGGCACCTGCAAAATTCCACCTCGCTTATTTACGATGTGCTGCG
Source organism: Taibaiella sp. (assembly GCA_013815385.1). Classification (GTDB taxonomy): domain Bacteria; phylum Bacteroidota; class Bacteroidia; order Chitinophagales; family Chitinophagaceae; genus JACDGL01. Next base: position 62,918 of record JACDGL010000014.1, read on the forward strand.
GGAGCACGAGCCTAATAATCTGCTGCTGCAACAGGCCTATAATGAGGCACTTGTGTACGAGGTGGAAGCAGAAAGATTATTCCGTTCGCTACAGCGTATCTGCGATGGGGATATCCTTATTTCGCGCCCTAAAAATCTTACGCCATTTTGCTTTCCTATTAAGGTAGATAGCTTGCGCGAACAGCTAAGCAGCGAAAAGCTGGAAGACCGCGTAAAGCGTATGCAGGCACAGCTTGGCAAGTGATATGCTAAAGTTTTTCAAAAGACTTGCTTGGAATTATATATCGTTGTATTTTTGTCCTCCCGCCTATCTGAAATAATTGCCCAACAAGAGTATTTAGAAATAAATGTTTGAATGAATTTTGGTTGTTAATAAAGGTTTTATATCTTTGCGCTCCCAATAACAAAACGAATAGCAGTTCTTTACAACAGTGTGATAAAACCTTCTCAATTTCTTGTTTAACAGAAATTAGATTTTGCGGAGTGAAAATAACGTTTACCTTTGCACTCCGTTAGCGGGATACGGGTTAACGGAATAGTAACAGAAAGTTCTTAAAACAGTAACAGTAAGGGCG
>JACDGL010000026.1 GCA_013815385.1 Taibaiella sp.
GCAGAGTGAGACCTAAACCGCCTGACCTGCAAAAAGATATTTTCTGGCAAAACTCAACTCTGTTCCCGTAAAATCAGGCTTTTACAAGGAAATTTTGCGGTTTAAAAAAGTTCCGAATGTTTATGAATAAATTTTTTATTATTTAATGCAGTAAAAAATAAAAATGCTTTTTTACTTTGATTTTTAGAATTTGGTATTTTTTTTGCACAAATAAACAAAAACACATTTTTATGAAAAAATTATTTCCTATTGCAATGGTTGCGGCATTTGGTATTTTATCATTTGCATCATGTAAAAAAAGCAGCACATCTTCAGGCCCAGCAGCTAATACGATGACCGCAACAATTGCCGGTTCTAGCTATACATCATCCTCAATACTGTCATCGGCATTGGATTCAAACGGATCACTCTTTCTTGTGGGTTTAGATGCTAACTTTAAAGGCATTGAAATCATTGGAGCATACAGCAACACTACAGGTAATATTTCAGGAATGACTGGCGTGTACTTAGAAAATACCACCACTCAACATGCTGCCAGTAATGTAACGCTTAATGTTTCCAGCTATTCAACACATAACATCCAAGGTACATTCAGCTTTACAACCACAGATAATATTGCTATTACTAATGGTAATTTCAATCTTACTATTAAATAACTATATACTTTTTATTAATTATAAAAGGCCACTTTACAGTGGCCTTTTTATTTTCCCTAATATGCAAATTTGGCTTGGTTTTTGAAGATTTTATGTCATAGTATATACTATGACCTCTACTTCTATCACTAAAAAAACGGAACATCAGCGGTGGGTAATGCTGGCGCTGGCTGTTATTTATATAGGTATTGCCGTGTTTCTTTTCATAAGCCGCCCTATGCCAGCCCCTTCTAATAACACTTATCGGCATAATACGGTTGCTGCACCTTACTCGGTAAGCACCCTTCCTTAGTCCCAATTACTTTTAGTATTTACTGGCTTGCATCTCCCTGTTCCTTTGTCATTATTGCCTGGGCGGTATTATTTGCCTGCTGGGCATTAGCCATATCCCCTTTTGCCTGGTATAGTTGTGCAAGCAACTGATAAGATTGGGCCGATGACGGTGTAAATTTTAATGATTGATTTACTGCACCTATTGCCTCATCTATTCGGCTTAAATTAGCAAGGGAAATTGCGTAATTATCATACGCTGTTTCATTTTTAGGGTCAGCAGACAGCGCTTTTTGATAAAAGATCACTGCATTAGTATAATCCTTACTTTCAAAATATTTATCAGCCTGGTATGCAAGTTGCGATTCTGTGTTATTTTTTAGAATAGCGCATAAGGGAGTATTATCGGCCTTAATAGTAGCAATAGTTCCTGTTGGTGGGAAATACCCGTTCTGTAGCAGGTCTTTATCAATAAATCGGGTATATAATAAAGCATAATCCCATTTCTTATCATATCGTTGGTAATAACGTACATATACACACTGTATCCGTGGGTTTATGGTTTGCATATAATGCTGCACCGGTTCTATTGCATTTGTGGCCACTACTATGGTGTCCTTAGTATTATACAGGCCGGCAATATTTGCTAGTTTGTAGCTGGCTTGTTTTACACTATTCATATAATAATCTGTTTCATAATAGCCATAGGCACCATCTACACCACCCTGTATCTCATTAAAATATACTATTTCATTAGGGTTATTCGCTATACACCATCTAGCAGGTAAAATAAGGCCAATGACCAATATTGCAGTGATGGCATATTTTGCATATCTGTTTTTGATCGCATCCTGCAATGATATGAAAGTTAATGACGCTATTATTGCCAACGCAGGATAGATGAAGAACAGATGTCTCCAGCCATCATAAAGAGGAGATTTTTTATAGATCACATAAAGCAAAGGAAATAGCGCGACAAAAAAGAGGAAAAAGATATTCTGAAACTTATACTGTTTAATAAGAAATAAAATAGGTGACATTATTATACCTGCAAGAATAATAACAGGTGTAGTGATCCATAGCCATTTAGGGATATAATACCAGGGTACATTAGAGCTCATTATTTGCTCATCGGCAAAGAGCATGCGTATGCCCGTTGAGAATTGAGACATCTCCCCTAATGCTTTCAATGGGTTACTAAGAGGGTTCTGTAAACCATATGGCCAAAAGATAAGCCCACCTATATAACCTAGAATACAAACCACTAACACGCGCAATGCAAATTTTTGCATTGCGCCTTTAGGCACGATACCTGGTTTTCTCCATTCAAAAAAGTATTTAAGCCCTATCGCTACAAAAAGGAATGGGATAAGCAATATCCCTCCTACCCTTATGCTAATGGCAAACGCAATAGAAAGAATGAGCGAGATAGTTATTCTCTTAGATGGTTTCGGGAACATGTCCACAAACCTGCAGATGTAATATGCACCCAGCACCATACCCAATGCAAAAGGAACATCCTTTGGGTTATTCATACTCTCCCCAAAAAAGCGTGGGGTAAGGAACAGAAACCATGCAGCCAGTAATGCGGCGCCCCACCCTTTATAATATCTTGCCCAACGCGATGCTACTACTATTATTAAAAATCCAAAAATAGCATTAATGAAGTGTCGGGTATTGAAAGGATCAAAGGGTGAAACTTTGTTAACGGTAACACATAATAAGTCGTAAAACCCGCCATAATAGTAAACATTGCGAAAAGACAAAGCACTCTCATCCTTACCAAATGTTCTATAGTAATCAAATACTTTCTCGCCATAGGTATTCTGGGTCACTTCATCGCCGGTAATCCCAAAATCCTTGCTAACCCAAAGCATTATGACCAGCATTACCACCAGGCTTACGATTGTGGCTAATCTGAAATTGAACTTACCTGCTAATGTAGTTTCCATTAACCCTGGTTTATTTTTTATAATTGATCTTTGTTCTTACTACTATGCTAAATACTTCACCTACCATTTTTATTGCATCCCTCACTAACCTTATCTTACTTCCCTGTATAGCATTCCATACAAGTGGCATCTCTACTATTTTATTATTATTTATAGATGCTTTATAAAGTAGCTCCACATCATGTGCCCAACCAAAGGTCTGCAAATTTGAAAAGTATTCTTTGGCAAGATTCGCAGGATATAATTTAAACCCGCATTGGGTGTCATGTATATTCAAACCGGTCATTACGCGCACCACAAGGTTAAAGATATTACCAGCCACTTTCCTGTCACTTTGCGATGTAATTACAGAATCCTTATGCTCCCGCGACCCTACATATATAGTATCAGGAGACAAGTGCCAATGTAATATATCTAACCATTTCAATAGCTCTGTAGGCTGAGAAGCCATATCTGCATCGAGTGTTAGTATATAATCGCCTGTAGCTTTTAATACTCCTTTTCTCAGTGCGCCACCCTTACCGGTATTCTTCTGGGTGTAAACACTTGCAATTTCTTTGTACTTGCTGACTATCTTTTCATTAACTAAACGGTAAGTACTATCTGTGCTGCCATCATCTATGATAATAATCTCCAGAAAACTTTGCCATTTGTTAACGAATGCGGTAATGCCATTATACATAAGACCTACCCTACTTGCCTCATTATAACAGGGTATTACCAGGCTGAGGCGTATAGGCCTATTATCTTCAGTCATACAGCTTCTAGGGGGTAAGCAGAAATCGTTAAGTTTCAAAAGTAATTAAAGTTGCTAAATTTACATCTTACATTTAATAAACTAAAACTCTGAAATGGATCTTAAAGAATTAGAGAATGGGGTGGATCCCGAAGTGCATTGGTATTACCAAAGTAAAAAACTGCCCTTATTCACTTATGCCCGTAAAATATTAAAAACAGTAAAGCCACTTGATATTGTGGATGTCGGGTCTGGGTCTGGTTTTTTTGCTATATCGCTTGATAAAGAATTTAATTATCAGCTTAAAAAGATATACCTCGTAGATATTAACTATACAGAAGAGGAACTAAACAGCACGCGTAATAATAAGATCCAGAAAACCCTTGCCATACCTGAGAAGATTGAGAATAGCCTGGTAATACTAATGGATGTGCTGGAGCATCTGGAAGACGACCTGAAAATGCTACAGGAAATAAAGAATGCATGCGTTGGTAATAATAACTATTTCTTCATAACGGTACCTGCATTCTACTCGCTCTGGAGCGGCCATGATGTGTACCTGGGACATTACCGTCGGTACAAGATAGCTACCCTGCGTAAGGTGTTACTGCAGGCCGGATATAGCATACATAATACATACTATATGTATGGCAGCCTCTTCCCGATGGTATGGGCTGCGCGCAAGCTTGATAACCTGAAAAAGAAAGATGCCGGCTCTAATATGAAACCTTTCAGCAAACTTGCAAACCGGGTATTGCTTAGCGTTACCTCTGCGGAGATGAAAATAGCCGGGGTGAACAAATTATTTGGCGTTACCTGCGTGGCACAAGGGAAAATATAATAACCTACCTCTTTATAAAAAGTAAGAAAAGCAACGGCTAACCGTTGCTTTTCTCCTTTTAATATTTGATTGAGATCTATCCTTCCTGCTGTTCGGTGGCAGATTCTGTAGTTTCTGCACCTTCTGGGGCTTCTGTGGTTGCTGTTTCGGCTTCTGCAGCGGCGGCAGCATCTTCGCTGGCCTTAGTGCGTGCAGCGCTCTTTTCTTCTACTTTACGTACAGATTCAGTAGTAGTTGCATGGCGTTTTTCCTGTTTGTGCTTGCGGTGTGTTTCTTCGCGCTTAGCTACCACATCTTCATGCTCTGAATTCCATGATTCGAATTTTTCCCATGCAGCTTTTTCATCAAAAAGGCTGAGGGTAACACCCCGCATCAGGTGCTTCAGGTACAACACGCCCTTGAATGACAGGATACGGCGGCAGGTATTTGTAGGTTCTGCACCTTTCTGTAACCAATGCAGGCTACGCTCGCGGTTGATGCGCACTGTAGCAGGCACACTCAACGGATTGTAGGTTCCTAATTTTTCGATGAATTTACCATCGCGTGGCGCAGTGCTGTTAGCAACTACGATAAAATAGAATGGGCGCTTTTTAGACCCATGTCTCTGGAGACGAATTTTGACCGCCATAATAGAAATTATTTGGGTTTAACAATAAAAAATTGGACTGCAAAAGTAGGGAAAAAACCCAATAGAACAACTGTATTTTTTTACTTATTTGTTATTGATAATTATCGCTTCATGCCCGGCATACCCATTCCCATACCCGGCATCATCCCTTTAAATTTGTTCATCTGCCCCATCATCTGGCGCATCTGCTCAAACTGCTTCATAAAGGCATTTACCTCATTTACATCCTTGCCCGATCCTTTGGCAATACGCTTGCGGCGGCTGCCATCTATCTCATCCGGGTTGCTGCGCTCGTAGGGGGTCATAGAATTGATGATCGCTTCAATTCCTTTAAAAGCATCATCAGATATATCTATATCCTTCATAGCCTTGCCTACCCCAGGTATCATACCCAACAGGTCTTTTATATTACCCATTTTCTTTATCTGCCCAAGCTGTTCTTTGAAATCTTCGAAATCAAACTTATTGGCCCGTATCTTCTTTTCCAGCTTTTTGGCCTGCACTTCATCAAACTGCGCCTGGGCACGCTCCACCAGGGTGGTAATATCGCCCATACCCAGTATACGCTGCGCCATACGCTCGGGATAAAAAACATCGAGCGTATCGAGCTTTTCGCCCATACTTACAAACTTGATGGGCTTATCTACAATATATTTTATAGACAACGCTGCCCCACCCCGTGTATCACCATCCATCTTGGTAAGCACCACTCCCGTAAAATCGAGACGGTCATTAAAAGACTTTGCTGTATTTACCGCATCCTGCCCGGTCATAGAGTCTACCACAAACAATATCTCGTGCGGCTGTACTGCATTCTTTATGTTGGCCACCTCGGTCATCATCACCTCGTCTATAGCCAGGCGGCCTGCTGTATCTATTATCACTACGCTATTGCCATTCTTTTTAGCTTCTGCTATGGCATTCAGCGCTATCTGTACGGCATCTTTATTATCTTCCTCTATATATACCGGCACCTTTATCTGTTCGCCAAGCACCCTTAATTGCTCCATAGCCGCGGGACGATATATATCGGCTGCCACCAGCAGTGGGTTGCGACCCTTCTTCGTTTTCAGGAAGTTGGCCAGTTTACCGCTAAAGGTGGTTTTACCAGAACCCTGAAGACCAGCTATAAGGATAATGGTAGGTTTGTTGCTAAGGGTTATTTCTGCTTCAGTACCGCCCATCAAATCTGCCAGCTCGTCCTTCACTATCTTAACCATCAGTTGCCCGGGGCTTACCGCCGTCAGCACCTTTTCGCCAATAGCCTTGTCCCTTACCTTATCGGTAAATTCCTTTGCTATCTTATAATTCACATCCGCATCAACCAATGCCCGGCGAATCTCCTTGAGCGTGGTGGCTATATTGATCTCATTAATACGGCCTTCGCCTTTTAGTTGCTTAAACGCGGACTCCAGCCGCTCACTCAGGTTATCGAACATATACTCTTTGTAAGGAGTGCAAAATTAAAAAATAAATACCGTATAAATATTGATAAGCTGAGGGATGATACCGGGGCGCATTTTATAACTTTTTTATTGGGAGGTATGGGATATTGGATCGCTCGTATGGGTGTCTGGTGCTGTGTTATAATGTTTGTTTTCAATGTCACATAATGTCGCACAATGTTACATGTAGCATTTTGCTGATCTCTATGAGCCTTGTGTTTTGTGCTTTATAACCAAAGGCCCGGACTCAGGAATTCAATTGGTAACAGCCATCTTCAAACTTCTGTTTCGCACGTTCAAACTTCCGCAAACTTCCGTTATTATTTATTTAATATCATTTGCAGTGGCGGCTTTGGGGGCAAACTTCCGTTTAGTGTGCTAATGACCGAAATGGAAGTTTGGATCCGGAGCTACCCAGTGCAACCTATGTAAGATACTATTACCGGAAAGCTGTTTCCAAAAAAAGATATTCACATTCGGAATGGAGAATGGCGGTGGCAAATAGTTGTTTTTGATTGTTAAGGTGGGTATAATACAAAAGAAAAAGCATGCTTTGCAGCATGCTTTTTCTTTTTAAACGATATAAAGTTTAATATCAGATAACTTTTACGTTAACTGCATTCAAGCCTTTTTTACCATTTTGTACTTCAAATGACACCTTGTCATTTTCACGAATTTCGTCTACCAGACCTGAAACGTGAACAAAAATGTCCTGGCCACCGTTAGTGGGCGTAATGAAACCAAATCCTTTAGTTTCATTGAAAAACTTTACTGTACCTTCTTGCATTGTTTATTGTGTAATAAATTAATAAAGTGCAAATATAGCAATCAAAATCGACATTGCCAATTATTTTATTATTTATTTTTAATATCTACCTGAACTATATCATTTCAAACTCTAACTAGCATTCCGAAATTTCACTGATACTGTTTGATATTGGTGCAAAATTGCCCTGAATGAAAAATAATACCAATATTATTTACAATAATTGAAAATTGAAAAAGAACAGGATATACATTGAAAAAAATATATAGAACCTTTTTCTTGTACATAATCTAAAAAATAAGTAATTAGAGTAAATATAGTATCGCTAAAAAAAGAAAATCAAAGCTTTATGGCTACCGAAAACAATAATTCTTCACCGGAAGCAGAAAACGGCACCGATATGGTGCAGGCACCTGAAAAGGGTAAACCTGTTAGAAAAAATAAAAGCAAACAGGTAACCATCCCAAAAGACTTTGAATCATTTTATGATCTGAGGCCAGCCGAGGTGCTGGATAAAGAGCTGCTGCGCGTGCTGATAGAAGTGCGTAACGGGAACTTTGATGTACGCATGCCCATAGACCAGGTAGGCATATCGGGGAAGATATGCGATACACTGAACGAGATAATATCCATGAACCAAAAGCTGACGCAGGAGTTTACCCGCGCCGGCAATACAATAGGTAAGCAAGGAAAACTGACGCACCGTATAGAAGTGCCCTACTCAAAAGGCTCGTGGAGCGATAGCGTGGAATCACTGAACACACTTATATCCGACCTGGTACATCCTACAATTGAAATAGCGGGTGTTATCAGCGCGGTGGCGAAAGGCAACCTATCGCAGGAAATGCCGCTGCAGATAGGCGACCACGTGCTGCAGGGAGAATTTGCCCGAATAGCAAAGGAAGTGAACGACATGGTGAAACAGCTGAACCTGTTCTCGATGGAAGTAACCCGTGTGGCGCTGGAAGTGGGTACAGAAGGTAAACTGGGAGGCCAGGCAAAAGTAAAAGGTGTAGGTGGTGTGTGGAAAGACCTTACCGACTCTGTAAACCAAATGGCCAGCAACCTGACGGCACAGGTGCGAAACATAGCCGAAGTAACGACAGCGGTGGCAAAGGGTGACCTATCGCGTAAGATAACAGTGGATGTAAAAGGGGAAATACAGGAACTGAAGAATACCATCAATACAATGGTGGACCAGCTGAACTCGTTCTCATCAGAAGTAACGCGTGTGGCACTGGAAGTAGGTACAGAAGGTAAGCTGGGCGGACAGGCACAGGTGAAAGGTGTAGCCGGTACCTGGAAAGATCTTACCGACTCTGTAAACCAGATGGCCAGTAACCTGACCGGCCAAGTGCGAAATATAGCAGAAGTAACGACAGCGGTGGCAACCGGTGACCTATCAAAGAAAATAACAGTGGATGTGAAGGGAGAAATATCTGAGCTGAAAAACACCATCAATACGATGGTGGACCAGCTCAACTCCTTTTCAGCGGAAGTAACACGTGTGGCGCGTGAAGTGGGTAGTGAAGGTAAGCTGGGCGGACAGGCTGAAGTGAAGGGAGTAGCCGGGGTATGGAAAGACCTTACCGACTCCGTGAACCAGATGGGTAGTAACCTGACCGCACAGGTGCGAAACATAGCCGAGGTAACGACAGCGGTCGCGAAGGGTGACCTATCGCGTAAGATAACCGTGGATGTAAAAGGAGAAATACTGGAACTTAAAAACACCATCAATACAATGGTGGATCAGCTGAACTCATTCGGATCGGAAGTAACGCGTGTGGCGCGTGAAGTAGGTAGTGAAGGAAAGCTGGGCGGACAGGCGACAGTGGAAGGTGTAGGTGGTGTGTGGAAAGACCTTACCGATTCTGTGAACCTGATGGCAGGTAACCTGACCGCACAGGTACGTAATATAGCGGATGTAACAACGGCGGTGGCAAACGGTGACCTATCGAAAAAGATAACCGTGGATGTGCAGGGTGAAATACTGGAACTAAAACGAACCATTAATACAATGGTGGACCAGCTCAACTCATTTGGATCGGAAGTAACGCGTGTGGCACGTGAAGTAGGTAGTGAAGGAAAGCTGGGCGGACAGGCGACAGTGAAAGGCGTAGGCGGGGTGTGGAAAGACCTTACCGACTCTGTGAACCAAATGGCCAGCAACCTGACCGCACAGGTGCGAAACATAGCAGAAGTAACCACCTCTGTGGCGAACGGTGACCTTTCTAAAAAGATAACTGTGGCGGTGGAAGGGGAAATACTGGAACTGAAAAACACCATCAATACAATGGTGGACCAGCTAAACTCCTTCGCATCGGAAGTAACGCGTGTGGCACTGGAAGTAGGTACGGAAGGTAAGCTGGGCGGGCAAGCGAAAGTGAAAGGGGTGGGTGGTGTATGGAAAGGGCTGACAGACTCGGTAAACCAGATGGGTAGTAACCTGACTGCACAGGTGCGAAACATAGCTGAGGTAACAACGGCGGTGGCGAATGGTGACCTTTCTAAAAAGATAACCGTAAACGTAGAAGGTGAAATACTTGATCTGAAAAATACCATTAATACAATGGTGGACCAGCTCAATTCCTTCGCATCGGAAGTAACACGTGTGGCGCTGGAAGTAGGTACAGAAGGTAAGCTGGGCGGACAAGCCAAGGTACAGGGTGTGGGCGGTACCTGGAAAGACCTTACGGACTCTGTGAACCAGATGGGTAGTAACCTGACCGCACAGGTGCGAAACATAGCCGAGGTAACGACAGCGGTGGCGAAGGGTGACCTATCGCGTAAAATAACAGTAGATGTAAAGGGAGAAATACTGGAACTTAAAAACACCATCAATACCATGGTGGACCAGCTGAACTCATTCGGATCGGAAGTAACACGTGTGGCCCGTGAAGTAGGTAGTGAAGGTAAACTGGGCGGACAAGCGGATGTACCGGGCGTGGGTGGTACGTGGAAAGACCTTACCGATTCGGTGAACATAATGGCCAGTAACCTGACCGGCCAGGTGCGAAATATAGCAGAAGTAACGACAGCAGTTGCCAATGGTGACCTATCGAGAAAAATAGAAGTGGATGTGAAAGGTGAAATACTGGAGCTGAAAAATACCATTAATACAATGGTGGAACAGCTGCGTGCGTTCGCATCGGAAGTAACGCGTGTGGCGCGTGAAGTAGGTACTGATGGCAAGCTGGGGGGACAGGCGCACGTACCGGGCGTAGCAGGTACATGGAAAGACCTTACCGACTCGGTAAACCAGATGGCAGGCAACCTTACCGACCAGGTGCGAAACATAGCTGATGTGGCGATAGCCGTAGCAAACGGAGATATGTCTCGCAAGATAACAGTGGATGTGCGCGGGGAAATACTGCAACTTAAAGAAACACTGAATACAATGGTGGATCAGCTACGCGCATTCGCATCGGAAGTAACACGTGTGGCGCGTGAAGTAGGTACCGATGGTAAACTAGGCGGACAGGCCTTTGTACCGGGGGTAGCGGGTACATGGAAAGATCTTACCGATTCGGTGAACCAGATGACGGGTAACCTTACCTCGCAGGTGCGAAATATAGCCGAAGTGACCAAGGCAGTGGCGAGCGGTGACCTATCGAAGAAAGTAACGATAGATGTAAAGGGAGAAATACTGGATCTGAAAAACACCATCAATACGATGGTGGACCAGCTCAACTCCTTTGCATTTGAAGTAACGCGCGTGGCGCGTGAAGTAGGTACAGAAGGTAAGCTGGGCGGGCAAGCAGAAGTGAAGGGTGTGGCCGGCACCTGGAAAGACCTTACGGATAGTGTGAATATGATGGCATCGAACCTTACTAGCCAAGTGCGTGGTATTGCCAAAGTGGTAACATCAGTAGCCATCGGTAACCTGAAACAAAAACTATCCATCAGCTCTCGTGGTGAGGTAGCACAGCTAACAGACACCATCAATGAAATGATAGATACCCTGGCGGTATTTGCCGACCAGGTAACTACAGTGGCCCGTGAGGTGGGTGTGGACGGACGACTTGGCGGACAGGCCAATGTGCCGGGCGCATCAGGTATCTGGAAGAACCTGACAGAAAACGTGAACCAACTTGCAGAAAACCTTACCACACAGGTGCGTGCGATATCGGAAGTTGCATCAGCGGTAACGAAAGGTGACCTTACCCGAATGATACGCGTGGATGCAAAAGGTGAAGTGGAAGAACTGAAAGATACCATTAACCAGATGATCGCCAACCTGAAGGAAACAACATTGATAAACCAAGACCAAGACTGGCTGAAATCAAATCTTGCGAAGTTTACCCAGATGCTGCAAGGCCAGAAGGACCTGAATACAGTGACCAGGCGTATACTATCGGAACTGGCACAGGTGGTAAACGCACAGCATGGCATGTTTTACATACTGGAGCAGAATGAGGTATTTGAGAAAAGTAAATTAAAACTGTTTGCGGCCTATGCCTACAAGGATGAACTGAACATACAGAAAGAATTCAAATTAGGATCGGGACTGGTGGGGCAATGCGCATTGGAAAAAGAAAGGATAATACTAACCAATGTACCTGATAACTATATAAAAATAGGTTCAGGACTAGGCGAAGCTACCCCACTGAATGTAATAGTACTGCCTGTGCTTTTTGAAAAAGAGATAAAGGCGGTTATTGAGCTGGCTTCGTTCGAGACATTCAATGAAACGCACCTTGACTTTCTTGGACAACTGACAGAAAGTATAGGTATAGTACTGAACACCATCGAAACAAACTCGAGGACTGAGCACCTGCTGGAACAATCTACATCGCTGGCGGATGAACTGAGAAGAACCAATGAAGAACTACAGGATAAAGCCCACCTGCTGGTAAAACAGAAAGAAGAGGTGGAAAATAAAAATAAGGAAGTAGAAGAAGCAAGAAAATCGCTGGAAGAAAAAGCAGAGCAGCTGACGCTTACTTCTAAATATAAGTCAGAGTTCCTTGCTAATATGTCGCATGAGCTACGTACACCGCTTAACTCACTATTGATACTGGCGCAGCAGCTATTTGAGAATAATGAAGGTAACCTTACCGAAAAGCAGGTACGCTACGCTAAAACCATACATAGCTGCGGTGATGATCTGATACAGCTTATTAACGACATATTGGATCTGTCGAAGATCGAATCTGGTTATATATCTGCTGATTTCATTAATGTGCGATTTAACGAGATCACCGCATTTGTGGAATCGACCTTCAAACACGTATCGGAAAGCAAGAACCTACGGTTTGTAATTGAGCGGGAGGAAAAACTGCCCGATATAATTGAAACCGATGTGCAGCGCCTGAACCAGATATTGAAGAACCTGCTATCCAACGCCTTTAAATTCACCGAAAAAGGCGAGGTAAAACTGAGGATATATGAATCGACCAAGAAATGGCGTATGGGCAACCCGAGCTTAGATAAAGCGAAACGCGTAGTTGCATTTGAGATAACTGATACCGGCATCGGCATCCAGAAAGAAAAACAGAATATAGTATTTGAAGCCTTCCAGCAGGCTGAAGGCTCGACCAGCCGTAAATATGGCGGCACAGGGCTTGGCTTATCCATTAGCCGAGGCCTGGCAGACCTACTTGGCGGTACCATAGAGCTGGATAGCGAGGTTGGCAAGGGCAGCGTATTCACCCTGTACCTGCCAATAGAATACAACCCTAACCTGGTAAAAAAAGACAAGCAAAGCAGCCTTGTGATAAGCGAGTATGAACTGGCGCAGAATGATGAAAAGATAGCTATACAGACCGTGCCTACCATCAAGATGCCTGAAAGGGACATGGAAGGCGTGAATGAGATCATCAACCATACGGGCGATGACCGGAATAGTATTATGAATACTGATAAGGTAGTGCTGGTAGTGGAAGATGACCTCCGTTTTGCGAAGATCATGATAGATAAGGCACATGAACTGGAGCTGAAGGTAGTAGTAGCCACCAGTTTTGGTGAAGTGTTTGACCTGGCAAATAAATTTAACCCTACGGCAGTAACCCTGGATGTGAAACTGCCTGATGCAAGCGGATGGAAGATACTGGACCTCTTTAAAAATGATATGAACTTCAGGCATATACCCGTTCACCTGATCTCGGGTGAGGAGAACAGAGTGCTGGCTATGAAGCGCGGGGCACGAAGCTTTCATCTGAAGCCATTGAAGAACGAGGTATTGTCGGTGCTATTTACAGATATTGTGGAGTTCAATTCGCGCACGCCGAAGAACCTGCTGATAGTAGAAGATAATGAACTCGATTGTTCGCAGATAGTAAAGATGCTGGAGAACGGCGACCTTATCAATATCACCATAGCTGCCAGTAGCAAAGAAGGGCTGGAAAAAATACGGGAAAACGTATATGACTGCATCATAGTAGACTATATGCTACCAGATACAGTGGGGCTTGACTTTATAATGGAAGTGAACTCACTGAAGAAGATGCAGATGATGCCGGTGATCATTTACTCAGCCAAAGATTTCTCACCAAAAGAGAAGACACAATTAAAACAATACGCCAACAGGATATTGCTGAAAAGCGTGAATTCTTTAGAGCTGCTGCTGGAAGAAACAGTAATGCACCTGCACCTTAATCATAAAAACCTGCTCCCTGAAAAAAGGCATATCATTGAAAATCTGCGGTTGAAGGAAGATGTGCTTACAAATAAAAAAGTGCTGGTAGTGGATGATGATGTGCGTAACCTGTTTGCACTGACCACCGCATTTGAAAAATATAAGATCGATACCATAACGGCGGAAAGCGGACAGGAGGCAATAAATATCCTTACCGAGAATGGCAAAATAGATATGGTGCTGATGGATATAATGATGCCGGAAATGGATGGATATGAAACCACGCAAAAAATAAGAAGAGAACATACGAATAGTAATCTTCCTATAATTGCAGTTACGGCAAAGGCAATGAAGGGTGACCGGGAAAAGTGTATAGAAGCAGGCGCATCGGACTACATAACCAAGCCGGTAAAAATAGATCAGCTATTATCATTAATGAGGGTATGGCTATATAAATAACACCTGAGAATGGACGAAACAACAGATGATTTTATATTCGAGAAAAGGCCTGTGATTAAAATATTAGTCGTAGATGACAGGGAAGATAATCTCTTGTCTATGGAAACCATTCTTGATAAAGATGGCTATACTACCGTTAAAGCTAACTCCGGTAGGGCTGCGCTGCGTTTATTGCTGAAGCACCAGGATTTTACACTGATCCTTATGGACGTTCAGATGCCCGACCTGAATGGCTTTGAAACCGCAAAGCTGATATATGAGCGGGACAAGCTGCGGCATATACCTATCATATTTATTACGGCAAATGACAAGAGCGAGGAATTTATTTTCAGGGGATACCGGACAGGAGGCGTTGATTATATATACAAACCAATAAACCCTGACCTGCTGCGTGCCAAAGTAGGGGTGTTTGTAGAATTATATAAAAAAAACCACCAGCTAATAATACAGGAGCAAACGCTTATTGCCATCAATAAAAGCCTGGAAACAGAAATTAAAGAACGAAGGAACTCAGAAGAAAAAGTAAAAATACTTAACACCCAACTCGTCGAAAATATAAACCAGTTAAAAGATACCAATGAAGAGCTTGAGCGGTTTGCCTACGTAGCATCTCATGACCTACAGGAACCCTTAAGAAAAATAATGCTCTTTAGCGACCGATTAGCTAGTAAGTATACCCCGATACTAAATGGTGATGGTATTGACTACATTAATGTTATGAAAAGGGCATCGAGCAAGATGCAAATGCTGATAAAGAATATCCTTAACTTTTCTAAAACCAATAATAATTTTGATTCTTTTGAGGAAACGGATATAAACAGCTTACTGGAAAATATCTTATCGGACCTGCAGGTTTCTATAGAGCAAAAGAATGCAGTTATTGACATTGAAAAACTGCCCGTGTTGACAGTAATACCAAGCCAGTTCAGGCAGCTGCTGCAGAATATTATCATCAATTCGCTAAAGTTTTGCAAAGAAACAGAGCCCCCAAACATTACTATATATTCTGAAATAAGTAAGGGAATACAAATGCCTAACCTAAGAAGGGATATGTATGATAATGATTACTGTAGCATATACATTAAAGATAATGGTATAGGTATAGACCCGAAATATGCAAATGACATTTTCACTCTTTTTAAACGCCTACATTCCTATGACCAATTTGAAGGTACCGGTATAGGGCTATCTATCTGCAAGAAGATAGCGGAGAAACATAATGGGAGCATTTCTGTAAAAAGCGAACTAAATGAGGGATGTACATTCATTATATCAATCCCTCTGAAACAAGGAGTAGAACAAAAAGTGGAAAGTATTAAGGCTTAGCGAACATTTTTCCAGGCGATGTTCAATCGCTTCACTACATTATTCACAATTTGGTAACATCTTGAGTTAAGGCATAGGCACGATTTTGGTGAATTTACAGTATAGTATAGCATTGTTTAATTTATTAAAATATTTGGCCATGTATAATCAAGCTCCTGCAGTGAAGAATGAAAACCCAGATACTGGCCGTACTACACAGTATCTGCAAGGTTTAAAACAATCTATTGCCAACATCAACACGAACAAACAACAAGATTGGATATATGAGAATGAGGATGAAAGTGAGAATAATGAAAGAGTTGTTGAAAGAGCTCCCCAAAATAGATTAGGAAGAACCAGGTAAAATCCTGCATTTTTCGTTGTGAAATTTACTATTGAATAAAAACGCTTAGATATCTAAGCGTTTTTTTAGTATAGTGACATTTGCGTTAAGAATATCCATAGGGTATGTCATTATTCGGAGCTTGTTTTCAAAATAGATGAGCTTAATATTCGACTTTTTTATTACTGGGTAAATTATTTTAGATACTCCTTGTGGTATCGCATTGTCATCAATTATAGAATTTAGCCTGTTGTTTGGATATACCGCTGATATTGACCACCCGATTCCGGCGGAATGTGACCAGTGATTCCGCGTCAAATTGACCACCCCGTTCCGGGGCAAACTGACCAGGCATTCCGGGGCAAATTGACCACCCCGAACG
>JACDGL010000030.1 GCA_013815385.1 Taibaiella sp.
CATGAAGCCTTAACTTCAATTGATCTTTATCCAAAGTAATATCTATCCCACTTTGTTTTGCAGAATAAAGCAAGTCAATAATTTTGCTATATTTATTTTCCTTTGCTATAATAATGTCATTGGTATTTTTGACCATTATATACTCATTGTTTTATAAGATGCCTCGTCACTAATTGCAGGCTCTACTTCTGATTGTAAATCTAAATATTTACTTAAACTATTTATAGTAGTAAACTCAAATATAATATTGATAGGAATTGATATTGATAAATTTCTTTCAATATAATATATCATTCTTACCGCCAGCAGTGAATGCCCTCCCAGCTCAAAGAAGTCATCGTGGATGCCTACCTGCTCTACTTCCAATATCTCCTGCCAGATCTCTACCAGTTTCTTTTGCGTTTCGTTCCCTGGCGCTTCGTATTGTTTTGTGTTTGCCTGGGCTTCCGGTTCCGGCAAGGCTTTTTTGTCAATCTTGCCATTGGCTGTTAATGGCATTGTTTCCAGCTCTACCCACACTCCCGGTATCATATACTCCGGCAGCTTGTTTTCCAAATAACTTTCTATTGCTTCTTTGTCAAAGTCTTCCTGCGGTACGATATAGCCTACCAGGCGCTTGTTGCCCTGGCTGTCTTCTCTTGCCAATACTACTGCCTGCCTCACTTCTTCGCTTTGCTGTAATATGCTTTCTATTTCTCCCAGCTCTACCCGGTATCCTCTTATCTTCACCTGGTCATCGGCCCTACCGATAAATTCTATATTCCCGTCGTCTAAATATTTTACTACATCGCCTGTTACATACATCTTTGCATTCTCTTCTTCGCTGAATGGGTCTTTGATGAACTTTTGACTCGTTAGTGTTTCATTGTGTACATAACCTGCTGACACGCCATCTCCTCCTATATATAACTGGCCCGGTACGCCTGTTGGGCATAGCTCCATTTCTCTGCTCAGCACATATACCTGTGTATTGGAAAAGGGTTTACCTATCGGGATCGTATTGCCATACTTTCTTCCCTTTTCTACTACATGCAGCAACTTGCCTATCGTTGTTTCGGTTGGGCCATAGTGGTTTACTATTTTACAGCTTGTGCCTGTGCTTTCTATTTGTTCTGCTACTTCTTTGTGCAGCGCTTCACCTCCAAATATTAATAGCTTTTTTGGTAACAGCAACCCTTCTTCTTTACTCAATGCTTTCCAGTGCGAGGGCACTATCTTTAAACAGTCTACCTGCTGTTCTTTAAAATATTTATGCAACCCGTATACATCACTGGTGGCTTCTTTGCTAAATACATGTAACGCTCCGCCTGTCATTAGTGAACTATACAAGACAGTATTGCCAAGGTCGGTGGCTATCGTGCTTACCAGGGCAAAGCTTTTGCACTCGTCTATTTGCGTAGCTTCTTTTAATCCATATACATAGTCCGTAAGGTTGCGGTGCGTGATTTTCGCTCCCTTTGGCTGGCCCGTTGAGCCTGAGGTATAAATTACGTACGCCAACTGTCCTGCTTTTACTTTTGTTTCCTGGTTGGCTTGGTCTTCCTGGCTGATCGCTTCTGCTTCTATATTTATTATTTCTATTGCTTCTATGCCCTCTGTTGTTTTGAGTTTTCTTTGGCCCTCTTTACTGCTTACGATTATTTTTGCCTTGCTGTCTTCCAGCATATAGCTGATCCGACTGGCAGGGAACTCCGTATCTATGGGTACATACGCTCCTCCTGCTTTCATGATACCCAGCATGCCTGTTATCATGTCTATCCCACGCTCTATAAACAGTGGTACGAGTGTGTATTCTTTTACGCCTCTTTTTCTTAAGTAGTTCGCCAACTGGTTGGCTCGTTCGTTTAATTCTTTGTAACTTATTTTTTCTTCTTCAAAGGCTACCGCTGTTCCATACGGGTTTTTCTCCGCCTGCTCTTCAAACAGCGTTACTACACTCTTTTCTTTGGGATAGCTTACTGTTATTTGATTGTATTCTTTTTCTATCTTTTGCTTCTCTGCTGCGCTCAGCATTCTTAGTTTCCCTATCTGCTCCCCCGGGTTGTTTACCACCGATTGCAATAGCTCCGTGAAGTGCTGCGTCATTCTTTGGATTGTCTCCGGGTTGTACAGGTCGCTACAATATTGTACGGTTCCCTGTAATCCTTCCCGGGTTTCTCTTATAAAAAATGTCAGCTCAAATTTTATAGTTGTATGATCGTACTGCTCGCCTGACAGGCTCACTTCTCCCAGTTTTAATTCGGGTACTTCAGGTGTATTCTGTAATACCAGCATTACCTGGAACAGCGGGCTGCGGCTCTTGTCTCTTTCTTTGATTACTACTTCCACTACTTTCTCAAACGGCACTTCCTGGTGGGCGTATGCTTCCATCGTGGTTGTCCGTACCTGCTGTAATAGTTCCCTGAAGGTTTGCTCCCCGCTTACTTCGTCTCTTAAGGCAAGGGTGTTTACAAAGAAGCCTATCAACCCTTCCAGCTGGTGCTGTTCTCTTCTTGCTATTGAGGTGCCTATGCTGATATCGCTTTGCCCGCTATAGCGGTATAGCAGCGCTTTGTACACCGCCTGCATTGTTATAAACAGCGTCGTACCTTCTGCTTTGCTGAGTTTATATAACTGGTCGCTGAGCTCTTTGTCTATTTTAAATTTCGCTGAAGAACCTCTCGTGCTTTGTACTGCCGGACGCTTATAATCGGTTGGCAATTGAAGTGCCGCTACGCTGTCCAGCTTTTCTTTCCAGTAGTTTATCTTCTTGTTTAATACTTCTCCTTTTAAATAGTTCCGCTGCCAGATCGAATAGTCTGCATACTGCAGCTGCATTTGAGGGAGGCTTGCTGCTCTTTGCTCTGTGTAAGCGTTATATAGTTCTACTACTTCTTTTACCAGGATCGAGGTTGACCACGCGTCCGATGCGATGTGGTGCATCGTGGCTACCAGTACACTATTTTCTTCCCCGTCTTCTTCTCCAAGTTCTATCAATGTTACTCTCAGCATATTGTCTTTACTAAGGTCGAAAGGGGTTTTGATTAGCTTCTGGATATATTCTCCTAAGGTTTTTTTATCGTTCTTATATTTTGATCCGTCTGTTATTTGTAACTGGCCGCCATCTTCTTCTTTTATATACTGCCATGATTGTCCGTCTTCTTCCCTTAACACTGTTCTCAACACTTCATGGCGGTTTACCACCTCCTGCAATACATGGCTCAGCGCTTTTTTGTCCAGCTTGCCTTTTAATCTTAATACGGTTGGCAAATGGTATTGTACGCTCCCTTCCAACTGGTCTATAAACCACAACCGCTCCTGGCTGAACGATAACGGGATCTTTGCCGGTCTTGCTTTTATTTCTATTTCGGGTAATAAGGTCTCTGTATTGGCCTGCAGGTAGTCTGACAGTTGTGCGATCTTGGGGTATAAAAACAGGCTTTTTACCGGTACTTCTATAC
>JACDGL010000031.1 GCA_013815385.1 Taibaiella sp.
CCTCGATAGCTGACAGCATTTTTAATTTTGATATCTTTTGTGAAGGGTTCTTCACTATCGATTCCAGCAAATGCACGAAATAGCCTGTCATCCTCTCTATTGTATCTTCTCTATACAAATCTGTATTGTATTCTACTAACCCTTCAAGCCTGCCTCCTGTTTCTGTTATAGAAAATGTCAACTCGAACTTTGAGGTATAAGATGGCACTGCCTCCACTGATAACTGTAATGCTCCCAACTGCAGCTCCGGGGCATCCGGCGTGTTCTGTAAGACCAGCATTGCCTGGAACAATTGGCTGCGGCTTAAATCCCTTTCTCTCACAACTGCCTCCACTACTTTCTCAAAGGGTACATCCTGCTGCCCGTAGGCTTCTATTGTTGTAGCTTTTACCTGATCCAAAAAATCTATAAACGTTGTTCCCCCGGACACCCCGCTCCTCAATGCCAGTGTGTTGACAAAAAAACCTATCAGCCCTTCTATTTCCTGCTGACCCCGGTTGGCTACAGGCGTGCCTACACAGATATCCTCCTGGCCGCTATAGCGGTGAAGCAATATTTTATAGGCGGCCAGTAAAACCATAAATAAGGTGGCCCCTTTTTCCTGGCAAAGCAAATTCAATTGATCAGTGAGCTGCTTTGTTATACTGAACTTTCCCGCCGACCCTCTTGTGCTTTGAATGGCTGCCCGCGGGTAATCTACCGGTAACTCAAGTACCGCCACTCCATCCAGTTTCTCCTTCCAGTACTTTATTTTATTTGCCAGAACTTCGCCCTGCAAATAATTACGCTGCCATACCGCATAGTCTGCATACTGCAGGCCCAGTGGGACTAAATCAACCGGTAGGCCTCCCGAATAACTCTCGTAGAGTGACGCTGCCTCTTTTATTATTAATCCGGACGACCAGCCATCTGAGGCTATATGGTGCATCACCACTAAAAGCAAATGCTCTTCTTCTCCAAGTCTTAATAAAGTCGCCCGCAACATATAATCCCTGGAAAGGTCAAAGGGCGCCTGAGACAGCTGTTGTATATATTGGCCCAACCCAACGGCATCTTCTTTATAAAAAATGTCAGTTGAAATATTTAGCTCCCACTGGTCTTTTTCCTTTATGCGCTGGCACACTTTGCCATCTTCCTGCTGGTAAAATACAGATCGCAGTACCTCGTGCCGGTTCACTATCTCTCCAAAACTCCTGCGCAATGCTTCACTATCCAGCTTACCACGCATTCGAAGAACCGCAGGTATATGGTACTGTACACTCCCCTCCAACTGGTCTATAAACCACAACCGCTCCTGGCTATAAGATATAGGAATATTTTCAGGCCTATCTTTTACTTCTATTACCGGTAACAAGGCTTCTGTATCTCTTCCTTGCAGGTAATTTGCCAGTTGCGCAATTGTAGGATATAAAAAAAGGCTTTTTACAGGTATTTCCACTGAAAGATTCCGTCTCACTGCCGATACTAAACGCATCGCTAGCAAAGAATGGCCCCCCAATTCGAAAAAATTATCTTGTGTGCTTACTTTCTCAATTTCCAGAAGCCCCTGCCATATAGCCGACAGTTTCTCTTCTGTTTCATTACGTGGAGCTGTATATTCTCTGGTTAATTCTAAACTGCTTCCGGGGTGGGGCAAGGCTTTTTTATTCACCTTCCCATTTGAGGTTAAGGGCAATTCTTCTATTTCGATCCAAATAAGGGGGATCATGTATTCCGGTAGTTTGCTGCGTAACCGGGTTATGATAGCTTCTTTATTAAATGATCCCCTTGCTACAATATACCCCACGAGTATCTTGTTACCCAGGTTATCATCGATAGTCGCTACTGTTCCGTGTTTTACTCCTTCTATATGTGCCAGTTCATTTTCTATTTCGCCCAACTCTATCCTATGACCTCTTATTTTTACTTGCTCATCTATTCTCCCCAGGTATTCTATTTCTCCTTCAGCATTCCATTTTGCTTTGTCTCCCGTTTTATACAACATGTATCCATCTTTGGCGCTGAACGGATCTTTGATAAATTTTTCCGCTGTTAACTCTGGCCGGTTTAGGTATCCACGTGCTATTCCTTCGCCGGATATGTACAATTCTCCGGCTACGCCAAACGGAACCAGCTGATCCCGTTGATCTACAATATATAGCTTTGTGTTGGAAAATGGTCTTCCTATCGGTACGGTGATGTACTTCTTTTGTAAATTTACTTTATGAATAGTTTTGCCTATCGTAGCTTCCGTAGGGCCGTAGTGGTTATAAACGTCACCTTTGTAATTTAATTTTTTTAATTGTTCCTGTATTTTAACGCTAAATCCTTCTCCTCCAAATATCATTACATTATTACCTAATACTATATTGTTTCCGGCAATATAGGACAGCCATACTGATGGTACGATTTTTACGCAATCAACCGACCTTCTTTCCAGATAATCTGCCAACCGATCTCCCTCAATTATCAATTCTTTGGAAAGTACATGTAAAGACGCTCCTAAAAATAGCGATGAAAATATGATCGCATGGCCCGCGTCAAATACCAATGGTGCAAAAAGGGCGAAGCTTTTACATTTTTCTAAACCCGCACTCTTTATTAATCCAAAACAATGGTCCAACACCGCCTGGTGTTCTATCATTACTCCTTTGGGCTTACCGGTGGAACCTGATGTATAGATTACATAGGCAAGGCTGTATGGACTGATGTTAATTTGCAAATCTTTTACCGGCTCTTTGCTTATTTCTTCCCATATTGTGTCTATCTCTATTATCTCTACCCCCTCGTGTGATCCTGGTAACCTGGCCCTGACTGCCTTACTGCTTACAATTACTGCTGCTGATGTATCTTTCAACATGTATTTTATCCTGTCTGCCGGATATTCAGGGTCTATAGGAACATATGCCCCACCGGCTTTTAATATCCCCAATATCCCTGTTATCATCTCAAGACTGCGCTCTATACATATTGGCACCAGTACTTCTTCTTTAACTCCCCTGCTCCTTAAATAATGTGCAAGCTGGTTGCTCCTCTCGTTTAATTCTTTATAAGTGAGCTCTTCCTGTTTATATAATAATGCTACCGCTCCGGGAGTTTTTATTGCCTGCGCTTCAAATAAATCTATTATGCTCTTATCCCGGGGATACTCTACTTGTGTATCATTAAACGTCTTGAGTATCTGCTCCTCCTCGATAGCTGACAGCATTTTTAATTTTGATATCTTTTGTGAAGGGTTCTTCACTATCGATTCCAGCAAATGCACGAAATAGCCTGTCATCCTCTCTATTGTATCTTCTCTATACAAATCTGTATT
>JACDGL010000027.1 GCA_013815385.1 Taibaiella sp.
CTTTGTGAGTGCGCTGTTTATGATGCGGCCACCGGAGAGCAAACCATAGCCGGAGAAGCCTTGCTGCTGAATAAGAAACAGTATGTGTGGTAGGATTAAAAGTTATAGTTAAAAAATAAAGGAAGCGGAGTGATACACTCCGCTTCTTGTTTTATATCATACATCATTTTATCTCGCCTACCATTTCTTCGGGCTTTACCCATTCGTCAAATTGCTCTGGGGTTAGGTAGCCAAGATCAACGGCGGTTTGCTTCAGGGTCTTTCCCTGCTTGTGGGCGGTCTGTGCTATTTCGGCGGCTTTGTAGTACCCAATCTTTGTATTGAGCGCAGTAACCAGCATGAGTGAGTTGTTTACATGCTCTGCTATGTTCTTTTCTATTGGCTGCAGGCCTTCCGCACATTTATCGTTGAAGGAGACGCAGCCCTCCCCTATAAGACGGGCACTATGCAGAAAATTATAGATCATTACCGGTTTAAACACATTGAGCTCGAAATGGCCGGTGGCACCTCCAATACCTATAGTTACATCATTGCCCATTACCTGTGCAGCTATCATTGTGAGCGCCTCGCATTGTGTAGGGTTTACTTTGCCGGGCATAATTGATGAACCCGGCTCGTTATCGGGTATGTGCAGCTCGCCTATGCCACTGCGCGGGCCGGAACTAAGCATGCGTATATCATTCGCTATCTTCATGAGGCTTACTGCTACCATCTTCAGCGCGCCATGGGTTTCCACTATGGCATCGTGGGCGGCGAGGCTCTCGAATTTATTTTCGGCTGTGATGAATGGGAGGCCGGTAAGTTCTGCTATTTTTTTAGCTACCTCTTCTGCATAGCCTTTGGGGGAATTGATACCTGTACCTACGGCTGTGCCACCTAATGCCAGCTCGCTAAGATGGGCGAGCGTGTTATTAATAGCCCTTAACCCATGATCGAGCTGCGATACATAGCCGCTTAGCTCCTGCCCAACGGTAAGGGGGGTAGCATCCATAAAATGGGTACGGCCTATCTTTACCACATGCATGTACTCCTTGCTCTTTTGCGACAGGGTATCGCGCAGCTTTTTAATGCCCGGTATGGTCACATCTACCAGCATTTTATATGCAGCAATATGCATAGCTGTAGGGAACGTATCATTTGAGGACTGCGATTTATTCACATCATCGTTCGGGTGGATAAACTTTTCCTTATCCGATAGGCTCCCGCCATGCAATACATGGGCACGGTAGGCTACAACTTCGTTCACATTCATATTAGACTGTGTACCGGAGCCTGTTTGCCACACTACCAACGGAAATTCCTTATCCAGCTTTCCGTGTAATATCTCATCACATACTTTTCCTATAATTTCAGACTTATCGGCAGGCAGTACTCCCAGGGCTGTATTAGTGAGCGCAGCGGCTTTTTTTAGATAGGCAAATGCCTGTATTATCTCTTTAGGCATGCGGTTAATATCCTGCGCTATTTTGAAATTCTCTATTGAACGCTGGGTTTGTGCGCCATAGTAGGCATCTGCCGGCACCTTTACTTCGCCCATTGTATCTTTTTCTATCCGGTAATCCATGTAGCTATGATTTATGAAGTATGATGCATGATTGAGCGCAAAATTAACTTATGTTATTGATTAGCTGAGTTTGATTAGCTGATCAGCTATGTTTTCGAGAAAAATATCTCATCCAGATACATTTTTAATGGGAGGTTGAAGCGGCTGAATTTACCGGAATAGCTTATCTATATAGCCATGTGTGAAAATAATAATGTTACATAATGTCACATTTGCAATTTTTGATGTATGAATTATGATTATGATTTGTGAGAGGAGCGATGAAATTATGATTGGACATTAGTGAGTAATGCAAGATGCAAAGAGAGGAGGAGACTTCCAAAAAACTTTTTTATGGCACTACTATAAGTGTAGTAGCATAGGGCTAAAAATGCTGTATGATGTAACAAAAAAGATGGCCGCTTGTTGCGGCCATCCTGTTATTATAAGAATAAGAACTGATTATCGAAGCAGTACCACTTCACCCTTCTGTTCGTATGTTTTGCCATTGGCGCATACATACTTGATGTAGTAGTAGTAGGTACCCAGATCCTGCGGTACACCACCCTTCTTACCATCCCAGCCTGCATGACGGTCAACAGTTTCGAACACTACCTGACCCCAACGGCTGGTGACACGGAAAGTCTTGATCTCCTGTGCGCCCTGTGTAATAGGACGGAAGAAATCGTTCTTGCCATCACCATTTGGTGTAAAGGCATTAGGGAAGTACATATCGCAACATGGTTGAGCCATAATCAAAGTACTATCTACCGACGTACAACCAAACTGTGTGGTTACCATCAGTTTCACATAGCCTGACTGGCCTATGAAACCATGTACCTGGCCCAGATTGGTCTGGTCACCGAAGTAAACAGCAGGCATCCACTGGTACAAATTGACAGCATTATAGTTTTCAGCAGTGAAGTTGATACTGTCACCAGCACATATGCTACTGTTGCTAACTGTACCAATATGGGCATCTGCTAGCGGATGTACGTTAACAGTATCACGCTCTGGCAATGAAGGGCAATCGCTTGTGTAAGCGATCAACTGCACCACCTTAGGGCCTGGTATGTGCCAGCGAAGGCCATAAGGACCACCACCACTTGCACTGTATACCGTATCTGCACCATCAAAGCTCCAAACATATTTATCTACATGCTCGTTAGCATAGCCCAGCGATACATTAACCACTTCGCCCTGACATACATCATTCTTTATAACTATTGGTATAATAGGTGAACGATGCACATCTACTGTATAATATACAGAAGCGCTATGGCACCCATGGTTGGTAACAACCAACAGTACACTCTGGCGACCAAAAGAATCAAAACGCACTACTAACGGACCCTGACCACCACCACTAATTAAAGAGGCGCCCTGAGGCAATGCCCAATCGTAAGAGGCATCGGGTTTAGCGTTACCGAAATAAGAGAAGCTCATCGTATCGTGCTGGCAAACAAATGGCTGGCTGGCTACTATCAACGCATTAGGCGTATAGTTAACCACCACCATCAGCTTAGCCCTATCGCTCTGACAACCATTTACGGTCTGGGATACATAATAATACACAGTATCGCTATACGACGTAATAGGAGTAGGCGCTACAGGAGATCCGACACCACCGCTTGAAGTGGTAAACCACAAAAGGTTAGCTCCACCAGCTGAAAGCGGGATAGGCGTATTGCCCTGGCAATAAATAACCGGATTAACTGCGGGAGGCGCTGGTTTCACCTTAACCGTAACTGTTATGCGGAAACGATCACTTTCGCAACCATTCACGGTTTGTGAAGCGTAGTAAGTAGTGATACCTGCCGCAACAGTAGAAGGTGTAGGAGGAACCGGATTCCCCACGCCGCCAGTAGCGGACGTGTACCATAAGGTATTAACCCCTATTACCCTAAGTGTAGTAGCAATATCGGCCTGGCAGTAAACAAAGGCTGAATCTACAAAATACGGAGGCTGCGGCTTGGTCTTTATCAATACTGAATCAAGGCCAGGCTGGCTTTCACAACCACCTATTGTCTGCGTTACATACCATGTATTAAGGCCGGCAACAGAATCTTTAGGAACGGGAGCCACTGTAGAGGAAACCCCGCCTGTAGAAGCTGTGTACCACCTTAATGCCGTACCTGTAGCAGTGAGCGCTACTGTAACCGGCGCATACTGGCAATAAGCGGTAAAGCTAGGATTAACAGCAGGTTTTACCGGGGTAGGATTTATTACCACCCTTGTAGTAGTTACCGCAGAATTACAACCGTTGAGCGTAGCATATATAGAATACACACCTGAATCAACAAACGGAGGATTAATAATAGTCTGTGTGGTGGCAGTAGAACCTATAACGCTAAATGCGTTAGGGCCACTCCATGTATATGTAACACCACCGCTTGTATCGGCAGTATTGAATGTAAGCACATTTGGATTATAACCCGCACCGTTACATACCGGTGAGTTACTGCTCAATGAAGGCGTACCAGGTGTCCACTTAACATAGACATTGGTAGTAGCAGGAGCAGCGGAATTACAACCATTAAGCACAGAATATACTGTATAGGTACCTATAGCATTCAGCTGCACATTATTGATATTCGGGTTCTGCGCAGTGGATGTGAAGCTGTTAGGCCCTGTCCAGCTGTAGGTAGCGCCAGCAGTAGATGATGAAGACGTGAGCGATAACGTACTACCCTGGCATACAGGCGTATTGCTGGATGCAGTAGGATTAGCAGGCAAAGGTTTCACAACTACGTTTACCGTAACAATGCTGGAGGTACAACTGAGCGCATCGGTAACATACACAAAGTAGTTGCCTGAATCAGCAAATGGAACATTCGGTACCGAAGGATTCTGTACAGAGGTACCGCTTGGGAATGCAGGGCCTGTCCAAGTATAAGTAACACCTGGGGTAGCATCTGTAGCATTGAAGCTGAGTGTAGAGTTAAGACACACAGGGCTATTGCTGGATGCAACCGGTGTAGCAGGAGTAGACGGGTTATTCAGCGTTAACGGACCAACTGGTGCAGAAGGGCAACCGTTGAGCGTAAGCTTGATATTATTATATATACCCGCGCTAAGGCCAGAGATAACAACCTGACCTGAAGCATTGCTGGTAATAGAAGTAGTAATAGTACCACCACCATTTTTAGTATAGCTGACACTGTAAGTACTACTGGCATTCAACCCATTTAATGTAATGGAGCCATTATTACTAACGCATGTAGTAGGATTAACCAATGAATTGGAAGTAACCGCCGGTGTCTGGTATACCGTTACCGAAGTGCTGCCTACCAGGTTACAACCATGGTTACTAACCGTGACCGTATAAGTACCTGTATTGGCAGTAGTGCTGGGGCTGATAACCGGAGTTGCAGACGTGGAGGTATAGCCACCAGGACCGCTCCAACTATAAGTAGCATTGGAAGGATTGGCGCTACCATTGAGCGTAATAGGATTTGGTGTACACACAGGGCTATTGCTGGTAACACCGCTTGCGTTAGCAAAGACAGGATAAGGCCAGAAGAAAACCGTATCTATGGCAGGCGCAGAAACCACCCCGCCCGATGTTACTGTAACCTTATATATACCAGTGTTGGCAAAGGTCTGCGGTATGGTAGCCGTATTACCAGAACTGGTAAATGTACTACCACTTGGGCCCGTCCAGGTATAGGTAGGGCTTGCCGCAGCAGAGGAAGCAGTTAACGTAAGGTTACCACCGCTGGTGATGCATGAATTGACAGTACCGGCTGGGCTAACTGTTGGTGTGGCAACAGTGCTTAAGATATTAGCATAATAATCAACTGCTTCACCATAATAATAAGTATAACCACTTCCGCTGGCAGTACATGGATCTATGGTAGAAGGCGCCGAGCAGCAGGCATAGACATTCCGTATGCGCATACGGTGGACACCCGGGGTAGCCGTAGCTGGTATAGCGAGCGATAATGAAAGATACCCAATGGAACAACAGGTTCCATAATAAGTAGGATACGCTACCCTCTCTGTGGTTGCAAATGTACCATCATCATTAAAGTCTATCCATACAGATGCCTGACCGTAATATTTGTAGGTATAGAACTGCCCTGTATAAGTGGAGCCCTGGTTCATTTTTACAGCAGCTACCGCATCCGTCCTATCTACATAAGTAGTTGTGGGGCAAGGCGGATTATCTGACAATGTAGTAACGCCTGTAATAGTTACATTCTGGATATAATTATAGTAAGAACATGACGCATATTGATAATAAGTAACAGGTGTGCACGGACAATCACCGGCACTTTTCAGGTTTACCACCACTATATTAGAATAAGCATACAGGCCACTATTCTGACAGGTATCTACCAGACGATAATATGCGGATGCTGTAATAGTAAATGTGTAAGTGGTATTTGTAGCACCTGCTATGTTGCTCCAGGTAATACCACCATCAGTAGATGTTTGCCATATAAATGATTGACCCTTGACTGCAGCATAAACTGCATTCAGCGTAGTTGATGTTCCGGAGCAACCAGCAATTGGACCAGCGGGAGTAACACTTATTGTGGGTGTACCCGTACATGGTGGCGCGGCTATAATATTAGCTACAAAATCGCGTGTAGACCCATAATAATAGGGATAAGAAGGATTATCATTAGAAGCACACGGATCTATATTGCCTTGTGAACCATTGTAATCATATATGGCACGCACACGCATACGGTGCGGGCCTGCAACTGCTGTGAACGGAACTGGCAATGAAAAATTCCATGACGTAGTATAGGATACGCAGCAATACTGGCCTATAGGGCCTACCACCTTCTCGCTGGTGGAGAATACCCCATCATCATTGTAATCGATCCATATCTGGTACCACATGTAGTAGCCGTAACTCATAGTTACGTTACCGGAATAGGTATTACCCTGTTGCAACTTAACTGTATCGAAAGTACGATCGTAGTAGCCGCTGGTATTACATGCAAGGGCGCCATCGAATATGCTGGTACCTGAATATCCTGTAATAGAGAACGAACTAATGGTGTATGTACAAGGCGATGTATAATAATAGGTAGGTATACATGGACACAGCGCAGCAGGATTAATATCTACAGTATCTACATTAGAGATACCCAGCGTACCTGAAGTGCGGCAAGTATCCACAAAACGGTAAAAAGTTTTGGAAGTAATACTGGTCGTATAATTAAGGCCATTAGCACCGAGGATACTAGTCCATGGGCCTGTGGCTGTAGTAGAAGATTGCCATTGGAAACCCTGGCCACTGGCTATAGGCGCAGTTGCCTTGAGCGTAAATGATATACCACTACATACATTGGCCTGACGGGCTATAGAAACCGTAGGCGCCGCAGAGCAGGCCGGGGCAGCAATAATAATGACCTTATGGTCTATTGCCGAGCCATAATAATAGCTACTTCCTGAACTACCTGATGCATTACAAGGATCGAGGCTCGTCTCGGTACTCGCATAGTCATAAATACCCCGTATGCGCATAATGTGCGAGCCAACGGTAGCGGTATAGGGCAGTGTAAATGTATAATTATACGAAGTGGTATAGGCAGTACAACAGTACTGGCCTATAGGAGATATGATAGCCTCTGAGCTGGAGAATACGCCATCGTCATTAAAATCTATCCATATCTGGAACCACATATAGTAGCCATAACTAAATGTAACGTTGCCTGTATATGTAGCACCCTGCTG
This sequence comes from Taibaiella sp., assembly GCA_013815385.1. Lineage (GTDB taxonomy): Bacteria > Bacteroidota > Bacteroidia > Chitinophagales > Chitinophagaceae > JACDGL01. Next base: position 7,238 of record JACDGL010000027.1, read on the forward strand.
CAGCTTAACACTATCTACCGTCTGGTGGTCATAATACCCGTTGGCATTACAAGCGAATGAATTATCCAGGATCTTAGTACCTGAATACCCCGGCAGCGAATCGGAGGCGATCATTCCGGAAGTACATGGGGGTGTATAATAATAAGTAGGGATACAAGGACATTTAGAAGTAGGGTTAATCGTAACTGTATCTACAATAGAGCTGTCTACATAGCCTGAAGTGCGGCAAGTATCGAGCGCGCGGAAGTAAGTAGTAGTAGTAATAGAGGTAGTATACGTTTGCCCGGTGGCACCTGTAATACTGGTCCAGGGGCCTGTTGCTGAAGAAGAAGACTGCCAGCGATACCCTACACCGGTAAGCGGTGAGGGGCCGGTTGCCGTTAAAGTAAATGAGCGGCCTGAGCATACACCCGGCTGCCTAGAAATAGATATAGCCGGGAGGCCACTACAAGGGGTATAGTGATCCATAGATACATCATCTATATAAGTATCATACCCGTAATCGGATACCGCCTCCAGGATGATATAAACTGCTGATGAAGAACTAAAAGACGAAGGTACCGTAAAACTATACTGATACCAGCCATCTGCAGACACTGAAGAAGTACCGAGTGATTTATCAACATTCACTGTACCCAACGTAGTAGCGCCGGTACGCGATGCCGAGGTATTTGCCTTGATCACTACCTTATCGTTGTAGCCGTAGTCATTATACCTGTAGATCCAGAACGATATAACATCGGACCCACTACTGTAAGTGGTAGGATTGTAGGAAGGCGCGAACATATCGGCATAGGAGCCAGGTGATGCATTGTAACTATTATACCCTGCATTGCCCGGACCACTGTTTGTACCTGCCGTTGGGTAGGTAATGACACCAGTGGTCCTTTGCCAATTGTAGGAGCCGGACCCTATAGAAACACTCCACCCGGAAGGTGCAAAAGTGGTTCCATCAAAACTCTGCGAAAAATAATTTTGCGCGTTGGATGTGTACGCAAAGCACAGAAGGGCCAGTGTGGATAGAATAAGTAAAAATTTTCTACTCATAACATTTTATTAGATCAAATGACTAAAACTCCCCTACTCTTTTTAGGATTTTCGGGACACTCCTTTGTAATGGAATATTGAATCGGATGGAAATTACATAGTATAAGTGATAAAAAACATTTTTATGTTAAAATTTTTTAAACATTTATTTTACCATAATGTTTATACTGATATTTTGTTCAACGGATTACTTTAATTAATTCAAAATGTGTAAACTAATAGGATATAAGCTTAAACAGGCCTACTTGTTTCTTGAATTAAGTTAATAATATATCAACCTGAAATAGTATAAATGTAGTCTACACTATGCTAACGGTAAGAAATATCAACTATTAGTTAATAGTTCTTTTAACAGGTATGAAAGGTTATAACGAGATAAATAATTTCTAATTAATGGTAGAATAAGCCGTTAATTAAGCCAGTACCTTTACCAAATGATCACCGTAATATCTGCCACTAACCGGCAGGATAGCATGACACTAAGGGTAGCAACACTATATTACCAGTTATTATCACAAAGAACCAATGATGTAAAACTGCTGTCGCTTACAGATAAAAATGTGTGGGAACCCGGTAAGGAACTGGACGAAATACAAACTGAATACCTGATACCGGCTGAAAAATTTGTGTTCATAATGCCTGAATATAACGGCAGTTTCCCTGGCATACTGAAGCTGATGATGGACAACAGCGATATAAAGAAATGCTGGTGGCACAAGAAGGCAATGCTAACCGGTGTGGCAGACGGGCGCGGCGGTAACCTGCGCGGGCTGGAGCATATGACTAACATACTGCACTACCTGAAAGTGCATGTGCTGTATAATAAACTGCCGCTATCGCGCATAAATGAGGAAATAGACAGTGAAGGTGGATTGCTACAGCCAGCAACAGAACAGGCTATAAATGAGCAAATAGAAGAATTCGTATCCTTTTAAAAACGTAAGACTTATGCGCTCTGCAAGAGTGTTAGTGATACTACTGAGCATAATAGCCATAGCAGAATATTACAGTTATATAGTAGTAAGGTCGGCCATACGCACATTGCCAGGGGCATGGCGTGTACTGCTGCTGGGCCTGTACATTACCTTGTCGGCGGTGACGTGGCTGGGATTGATATTTTTTCGCAAGATAGACTGGAGCTCTGTGCCGCACCTACTGCGTAATATTTACATAGCCTTTACGCTGGGCTTCTTTGTAGGAAAAATATTTATACTGCTGATAATGCTGCTGGATGATATAAGGCGCGTGATAATGTGGGTGATCCATTTCTTTATACCGGCAGGTAATGAAAAAGCGGTTGCTGCAGTACAAAACGGAATGAGCCGGTCCACCTTTCTATCGCGCGTGGCGCTGATAATTGGCGGCACCTGGCTTGTAGCATTTGTATATGGCATTACCAACAGGTACCGGTATAAAGTCCATAGAATAACATTGAAACCGGATGTGCTGCCGATAGCATTTAAAGGACTGAAAATAGTGCAGGTATCGGATATACATACCGGCAGCTTTGATAACCATGACGCAGTAGCGCAAGGCATACAGCGCATACTGGATGAACAGCCAGATGTGATATTTTTTACCGGAGACCTTGTAAATAACCATAGCGCGGAAGTAGATGAAAAATACAAGGAAATATATAGCCGCCTGAAAGCGCCCATGGGTGTGTACTCTATACTGGGCAACCATGACTACGGCGACTATGTGCAATGGCCCACGCCTGAAGCAAAGAAAAATAACCTGCAGCAACTAAAGGACCTGCATGCCGCAATGGGCTGGCAGATGCTGAATAATGCCAATACAGTACTGCAAAAAGGAAGTGATAAAATAGCGGTGCTGGGTGTGGAGAACTGGAGTGCCAAAGCAAGCTTCCCTAAGTACGGCGACCTGAAAAAGGCGTATGAAGAAAATGACATAAAATCCATCCCGTTCAAAATATTATTGTCACACGACCCATCGCACTGGCATGCGCAGGTACTGCCCCAATATAACGATATACAACTGACACTAAGCGGGCATACCCATGGCATGCAGTTTGGTATAGATATACCCGGATTTAAATGGAGCCCGGTAAAATATATGTATAAAGAATGGGCAGGCCTGTATAACGAAGGAGCACAATACCTGTATGTGAACAGGGGATTTGGCTTCCTGGGGTACCCCGGCAGACTGGGGATACTACCTGAAATAACCGTTATTACACTGGCTTAGAAAAGCAAAATGGGAAGCAGCAGTACGCACTTACTACCGTCCCCACATTGCTAATAATGTACCTTCTTCAATATAGCAGCAATAGCCTGTGGCCGTGGCTTTAACAGGTCTTTAGCAGCAGCCTGCAGATAATCATTCATTTCAGATGATAAAGCAGATAAGGCAAGCTGTTCTGATACAGGGTACGCGTGGGCGGCCTGCATTTTGTGTGTTGAAGACTTAAAAGTGGTGTGTAAAGTTTTGTTCATCCGGAGATTTTATATATCCAAGAACGCAACGATAAATACAATATTGTATGATACAGAAAGATTTTTTGCACAGGAGAAGACAATAACAATTTATTAATAAACAGGCACGGATAAACATTTTCGGATACATAACTGTTTTCTTAAAAAGCTCAGCACTATGAAAGTAATAGGAATAACAGGGGGTACCGGGTTTATAGGGCATCACCTGGTAAAGCTGCTTACGGAGAATAATTTTTATGTGGTCATCTTTAGCAGAAACAAAAAAGAAAAAAATAACAAGGATAATGTTACGTATGCCTACTGGGATCCTGCCAGAGAAGAATGCGACCTGCCAGCATTGCAAAAGCTGGATGCAATAGTACACCTGGCAGGCGCAGGGGTAGCAGACAAACGATGGACTGATGAACGAAAAAAAGAAATAGTAGACAGTAGGGTAAAAACAACTGCTTTTATTATAGGAATGCTCCAGAAGCACGCACCAAACTGCAAAACTTTTATAGGCGCATCTGCCACGGGATGGTATGGACCAGACAGACCAGATACAGCACCCTTTGAAGAATCTACCCCATCCTACAAGGATTTTCTTGGGAATACGTGCAGACTATGGGAAGAGGAAGAGGGTAAGGCAGCGGTGTTCTCCCGACTTGTCATTTTGAGATTTGGAATTGTATTAGGTAAAGAGAGCGGTGCATTCCCAAAATTTGCGCAACCGACATCGTTTGGAGTACTTCCCATATTAGCGAGCGGGAAGCAGGTGATAAGCTGGATACATGTTGATGACCTATGCAGCATGATACTTTATACACTTAATAATACAGGCATAAAAGGTATATACAACGCAGTGGCACCAAAACCTGTAACAGATGCGCAATTAATGGCCACCATAGCGCGCGTAAAAGGTGGGTTGAAGATACCGGTGCATGTGCCTGCATTTGTTCTAAAGGCCATGCTGGGAGAAATGAGTATAGAGGTATTAAAAAGCTGTACTGTAAGCGCAAAGAAAATAACGGCAAGCGGCTTTAGCTTTCAGTATGCGGATATAGAAAGTGCAGTGAAAGATATACTATCCAGGTGATCAATGGGCATATGCATAGTCGGCCAGGTATTCGTATAACGGAGTTAGTTTTCCACCCTTGCAGATAGTGGCGCGTTGTATTATTTCGCTATGATCCTTCAGCAGTTCGCCCAACACATATTTTTCAAAATGCAGACCGAAATATTCTGATGCATCCGCAGGGAGCTCATTAGGCAGATTATCAACTGCCATTACATCGACCGTATCTTTACCCGGTAAAAAAGGTGCAGTTTTCTCCAGCGTTCTTCTATCAATACCATATACCGGATCGCCAATTGTGGCAGCACCAATATTAATTGGAACAGAACCGAATACATCGCAGGTAATATCTGCAATTACCTTTACCCGCCAGTCGTTACGCTGTATATCGTACTTATCAAATAAGCGAGGCACCTTGCTATCCCAATAGATACCATTCATGAGAATATCTGTCTGGTTTACATAATCGCTGAACACACATTTATAGGCTTCGGGATGCGCATGAAAATCATCGCGATAAAACAGACTATTGTCTTTGCGCCCGTACAGGGCGCTGCCCTTCAGGTGGGTATAGACAGGGTACTCGTACTGGTGCGTAAGATAATCAGGAGGCTCTACCGCTTCTATATCCAGTTGGGTCATTATATCTAACACACCTGCAGCAACCTTACCGGAACCCGTTAAAGCAATCTTGAGGTTGGGCAGTATTATCTGCTGGTATGAAGCAAGCAGCTCTTTATAACTGCTCACTCTGTATGCATCGGGCAAGTGGTACAGGCCTGTTTTTTTGCCGTAAGCCATCAGCCCATTGTGCGCGCCTACTATGCCTGCATACAAGCCGAAACCAAGTATCCGCTGCTCATCGCTATGGGTGAGACATTCATAGTCGATCATCGTTATATGGTTCGCTATGAGCGCCTGCATGAGGCCTTTATTGTAAGGTTGTTTCTTTTTGGTGTGGGAGAAGAAGAGATAAGTTTTACCGGGGTAGAGAGCAGCAGCAGGCACTTCCTTAATGCCCAAAAGCACATCGCAATCAGAAAGATCTTCTAATAGCTCAATACCCATAGCAGTATAATCTGCATCTGTAAAGCACCTGTAGGGTGATGGCTCTACTACTATATGTACCGGAAAACGCTGCATTATTTGTACACATTGATGCGGAGTTAATGCTACCCGGTTATCAGGCGGCACCTTCCGTTCTCTAAGCAAGCCGATCCTTACCATGCTTTATAGTAAATTTGTTTCAAAGATAGATAACCTGCCCCATGACCGATTATTTTGAATTATATGACTTGCCCTTATCATTTAACCCCGATGCTGCCCTGGTAAAGAAAAAATTTTATGAGCTAAGCCGCCTATACCATCCTGACCGTTTTATACAGGCCGGTAATGCACAACAGCAAGAGGCGCTACGAATGGCTGCCCTTAACAATGCGGCCTATAAAACACTTACCAATAGCGATGCCACAATGGCTTATATATTAAAACAACAAGGGCTGATGGAAGAAGAGCAAAAATATAGCCTACCTGCAAGCTTCCTCGGGGAAATGATGGACCTTAATGAGCTAGTAAGCGAATACGAAACGGACCCGCACAACAGCGCCCTAAGAGATGATGCAGAAAACAGCATTGAAGCAGAACTGAAGGCATGGCAAATGAGTGTGGACGCATTATTGAAAACAGCCGATGGCAAGGCTACAGAGAAGACATTACTTACTAAGGTAAAAGACTATTACTTCAGGCGTAAATACCTTTTGCGGATAAAAGAAAGAATTGCTACATTTGCTGCCCCTGAATAAGCCCGGATGGCGGAATTGGTAGACGCGCTAGACTCAAAATCTGGTTATCGAAAGGTAGTGCAGGTTCGATTCCTGTTTCGGGCACCTAAATGAGAGCGGAGAAAGAGAGCGGAGAGCGTTCAGACTTTCTCCGCTCTCCTTTTTACCTCCGCTCTCGCTAGGTTTCTTCGCTCTTTTATATGAAATCAGGAGATTTGGTTCCACTGCGACGTAGTCGGAGACATACGCCAAACCATATATTTATGATATTTTTCATTACAGTCTCCACTTAGCAATACTTGCTATTTGGCCAATGTAATAACCTTGCGATAAACGATATCATCTGAAGAAATTTCAACAATATACTGTCCGTTTGGCAAGGCAGATATATCAACAATATGGTTAGATATTTTATAATTGGTTTTCAGACCATTTATATTGTATATCGTACAGTTTGTATAATTAAAGTCGTGTGCAAATTGGAGTAAACCATTCCTTGATGGATTAGGATATATGTCAAATGCGTTAGTATATCCAGTTGTTCCTTGTACACTGGTCGCACTCATTTGACCGGCCTGCATAGAATTGCCAGCATGTTTATTACATGCATAATCCTTAATTGTTACAGCGTTACCTGCACTATTCACATCTAATCTTATCCAGCCATATTCCCATTGGCCAGCTTTGAACGTTTTTACGCCCAAATATTTGTTTGTCATCCCGACCCAGTGACCTGATACACCGTTGTTAAGAATACTGTAGTTAGGGGTCTGCCATGTTGCCAATGGCCCGATAACATCGCCTGCGTTTAACGCAGAAGGATACGATCCGTTGAACATTACCTGGCAAGTAGAATCGAACGTTGTGACGTCTATTTCTGAGCCAAACTCATCCCAAATTGTGAGGTAACCAAGTGCAGATGAATCGATGATTACAGTATAGGCATTCCATGTGGAAAGGACTACATCAGGCACAATATCATGGTAGGATATCTGTGCATTCAGGTCATTCGTTTTAAGTATAGATACAATTAAAGCAGTGACAATAATAACATACCTGGAAGCACATTTCGAAGAAAATAACAATTGATTTTTCATAATTTGCTGTAGAGTTTAATAAGTATTTGAATTGTTAATTGTATAGTGCAAATTCGCCGTTATAAATCATCCACGTGAAAATATATGCTGAAGCGCATTGGTTTTTGATGAACAGCTTTCATCAAAAATATTTGGGAATCAAAATCTCTTTTACTTTCCTGTGTAATTTAGAAGCGTGGTACAAAAAATAATGAATAATGCATATCTCAGGAATATAGCGTTACTTATCGTGTTCTTAAGTCCTGATATTTTGCAGCGGTTTGCCATACATTGATATTCCGAGGATGTTGACCACCTGATTCCGTGGCAAAGTGACCAGGCGATTAGCTGGCGAACGATAGCAGCGAGAGCTGTAAAAGCGTTTTCAAAGTTAGTTATTAAAAGTGGTTATTGATA
>JACDGL010000032.1 GCA_013815385.1 Taibaiella sp.
CCCAGGTTTTAGGTACCGCCACTGGCCAGGATACAGAGGCCATACACATCCTTTCGGACTAGCGACCACCTGTGTTTTTATTAAACAGTCGGGACCCCCTAGTCACTGCGACCTGCAGTCCCTACTCCTCGTAAAAACTGCAGGCACTCCTTATACCATAGGTACGGAGCTATTTTGCCGAGTTCCCTTGCCATACGGTATACCCGATAGACCTTAGACTTCTCATCCAGGGCACCAGTGTCGGATCTCGGTACGGACTTGAGAGAATCTTCCTATTTCTGCTTTCAGTGTCTCCTGGACTCGAGTAAACCCTCCTTGCGGAAGGCCATTAATACCTCGCTTTAATTCTCGCCATTACGGCACTCCTCAAAGCTCGAATACTTGGACAGAACGACGGTTCTGCTTACCCTATCCGGAAGCGACAGAAAAGGTGTTAACGAACTCTCAAGGCACTGGAATATTAACCAGTTTCCCATTCAAACAATTCTGTTGAGGTTGTTTTTAGGACCGGCTAACTCCCGGCTGATGACGCATTGCCGGGAAACCCTTGCCCATGCGGTCGCCGAGATTCTCACCCGGCTATGCTGTTACTACCACCAGGATCTGCACTAGTAGTTCGGTCCACTGGACTTTACAGCCCAGCTTCTACCCAAACACTACGCCCACCTACCACGCACCGACATCGTCGGTGGTCTAAAGTATCGGTAGTCTACTTGAGCCCCGTACATTTTCGGGGCTTTCGAGCTCGGCAGGTGAGCTGTTACGCACTCTTTAAAGAATGGCTGCTTCTGAGCCTACCTTCCTGCTGTCTCTGCTCGAAAACACCCTTTGGTTTGACACTTAGTAGACATTTGGGGACCTTAACTTTAGTCTGGGTTGTCCCCCTCTCGGTTATGAGGCTTACCCCACATAAACCCGCCTCCTAGCTTCTACGACGCCCGTATATTCGGAGTTCGAATGGATGGCGAGCTCTTTCGAGCCCTTACCGTCCGATCGGTGCTCTACAATACAGGCAATCTCAGCTAAGGCAGGACTGCGATCCACTTCGGTGGGAACTAGCGATCACCGGACTAGATTGGTTTTTGACCCCTAATCCCAGATCAGGGGACCGATTTGCACGTCAGGACCCTTGCAGACCTCCAGCGAGTTTTCACTCACCTTCGTCTTGTCCAGGACTAGATCGTCCGGTTTCTAGCCTTACTGCCATGACTTAAGACCCTTTCAGATCCATTGCCTCTTTTTTCAGTGAAGAAAAAATGCGCAAATTCGGTTTCCCTTTGCATTCCCTTTGTAAAAGGTTAAGCTTGCCATGACAGCAATCTCCCTGGCCCGTGTTTCTAGACGGAACGTATGACTCTAGATTGAATCCTTTCGAGCCATACACGTCTGTAACCGATTGGTTTCAGGCGCTTTTAACCCCCCTTCCGGGGTACTTTTCAACTTTCCCTCACGGTACTAGTTTTCTATCGGTCTTGATGAATATTTAGCCTTGGATACTACTTTCACCCATCTTCACTGGCCACTGCCAAGGCCAGTTACTCTGGATATAGCAGAATCCCATCTCCATTTGCTTACGGGGGTATCACCCTCTATTCCGGTACATTCCAGTACACTTTAGCTCCAAAGACAGGATCCTATGCGCTATAACCGTAACACCACATCTCTATTATGTTACCATAACAGATTCAGTTTGGGCTGTTCCGCTTTCGCTCGCCGCTACTAACGGAATCTCAATTGATTTCTCTTCCTCATCCTACTCAGATGCTTCACTTCGGACGGTTCGCTCTCCCAAGCTTGTAGCAAGGGAGTGTAAAGAGAGACCTCATTCGGACATCCTGGGATCGACGGTCGCATGCACCTACCCCAGGCTTATCGCAGCTTGCCACGTCCTTCTTCGCTTATCAAGCCGAGTCATCCACCAATCGGCGTCTTTGCACCAGTTCCAATTTTGATTATTGTATTGGTCAGATACAGAGAGATTATTTTTTTAATGGTAAATCTAGTCTTTCTATAAATAGATCGATATATCGAGTTCCACATTATAGTGATAATAATAGCATATCCACAATGGTAAATTTGATTATATACGTATGACAAAATACTCTGTTATTTTTCTAAATTTTTACTGTTACTATCTTTAATTTACTGCCTACAACTTGATTAACACCACATAATATATTTACAAACTTTATACATATACAAATACAAATACAAATATGAATACAAAATAACATTTTATTTAATCAAAGATATTCAGATAATCACGTTATATAGTACTCGTTCTTTTGTTTTAATATATTTTTTTAATAAATATATATAAAAAGAATAATAAAATCGAGTTAATTATTTTGTTATTACGCGAACGTTTTATTTATTTTCTTTTCTTTAGTATACTACTTTAATATTATTTTGTTGTTGTTGTTATTGTATTTTTTTACTGATTTGCTTGTTTATACATATAATGTTGTTGTTGTTGTTTTTTTGCTTCATATCAATATTATTGATATGAACTATGATATTGGTTTGATCCTATACACGACGATCATTGTAAACAATTTAATTGCTCACTACGCCACCTTCATTCTTTGTCTTTATAACTCCTCAGTCCTCTTTGACAAAGAATTGCATCCATCCATCTGTGTTTTACTGACTTTAATATAAAATGATCAGATAGACGAGAATATATACATACAACGCACACATATGTTCAGATAAAAGATAAAAGATAAAAGACAACAAAAAGTAAGAAAATAAACACCTATTACAAACTAGAATAATATAGAATTTACACAAATACTAATAACAGATTTTTTTATATAAAAGATATATTAGTATAATAATATATAATCAACATCGATTAATAAATTCGTTCAACAATATATACATCTTTTTGATATGACAGCCCATTTTAATTTATATTAATTTGTTTTACATTATATTATATTATATTTTATACCATTCTTCTTTCCTTTTCTCAAATCAATTTATTGCAGATACTATCTATTGTTATTATTATTATTATCATCATCATCTTCATACCTATATTATCATTCAAATTAACTATTGTTATTCATATATAAAATTCAAGTTTTTCTTATCGACTTTTTCTGTCTGTATTTTTAGATACGCGTTGCAAGGTATGATAAC
>JACDGL010000033.1 GCA_013815385.1 Taibaiella sp.
AGTTTCACCTTTTCAAACAGTAAAAACGTTTCTTCTTCAAATTCCATGTCGAACGCACCACCGAAAATGGAAGTGTCAAAATAAAATCGCTGTGTCATGTCCCGAAGATAAGTTTTTATGATTGAGCATCTGCACTTGAGTGACTGTCATATGAGCTTGCGCCCAACGAGGACGGCTTTGTGCAGGGTGGGGAATTGTTTTCCGTCCGACCATAGCCAAAGCCAAATTTATGATTTAATGTTCATTGTTTGTTTTATTGCCCGGCGTTTTCCGTCAGCCCAAACTGATGTCCGGATTTGTAAATAGCCGATTGTATTTCCGTCCACCCCACTTGCACAAAGCCGAATGTTGAACCGAACCCTCGTACCTCGGGAAACAATTACCGGGAATCCTTTTGTAATTTAATCTTCTAAATTTTTAAGTTATGAAAAAAGTTAAGAAAAAAAATTAGCACCTGCGGCAGAGGCCGGACTGCTAAAGCTACAACAGGTAATGACGGTTGGTGGTTATTCGGTCAGAAGCATTGGCAATTATGTTCGAGAGATGCGTTTCATCTTCGAGTATTACCCCGATGTTAGTCCTACAGATCTTACAGCCGAGCAGGTAGAACAGTATATCTGCTATATTAAAAAAGTCTTCAACAGCGGTCTTTCAAAATGCCGGCTGGTTGCTTCCAGTGTATCTTTTTACTACAAACAAATACTTAAGCGGCCTTACGATCTTCCTTCGAAACTCTATCCACGCAGAAAGTTTCAGTTGCCCAATGTAATGAGTACTGAAGAGATAAGGCAACTGCTAAACCTCTCATGCAATCTTAAACAACAAGCGATTATACAATTGTTTTACAGCAGCGGCGTTCGCCTGGAGGAATGCAGTCGTATTAAGATTGCCGACATTGATAGTAAGAACATGCGGATAAAGGTTGTTCAGGGCAAAGGCAAAAAAGACCGTTACACCTTGCTGTCTTCATTCGCGCTAACAACCCTTCGCGAATACTTTCGCAAGTATCGTCCTATTACCTATCTATTTGAAGGAACGAGAAAAGGTAAGGGAATGCATTGCCGCAGCATTGAGTTTCATGTGGAGCTTGCGATGAAGCAGGCTGGTTTTAAGGATAAAGGTTTTAGTGCTCACACCCTTCGTCATTCCTTTGCGACGCATCTGCTTGACACCGGTACAGACCTTCACACTATTAAAGAACTGCTGGGGCATAGCAACCTTAGCACTACAATGGTTTACCTGCATCTTCAAACACACAGGTGCAGTCGTATTATTAATCCGCTTGATCAGCTTACTAACCAACAGTCTAATGGTAGCAAATAATTGTACTGGCTCCAGGGCAACCGTGCAACAACTGCTGCAACAAATGCATGGCTGGAAGGAGCTCACTTCACCGGGAAGTTATGCAGTACTAAGCCGTATAGAACGATGCCGCACTGCTGATTTTGGTTATCATGCTTACCGTTGTACAGATAGGGATTGCGGTGCTATGCAATACGTCTATCATAGCTGCCGCAACCGTCATTGCCCGCAGTGTGGCAATAGCAAAAAAGAAGAATGGATAGAAGCCCGGATGAAAGAACTGTTACCGGTAAAATATTACCATGCGGTCTTTACCATACCGCATCAGTTAAACAGCCTGGTAATGGGTAATCGTACAGCCATGTTCACTTTGCTGTTCGATGCTGCTTCCTATGCTCTGATGCAATTTGCAAAAAATGAAAAGTACCTGGGTGCACAACCCGGTATTATAGCAGTGCTGCATACCTGGGGGCAACAACTAACCTTTCATCCGCATATCCATTGCATAGTTAGTGGTGGCGGTATTGACACAAACAAACGGTGGAAGGAAGCGGTAAAAGCAAAGCATAAATTCTTATTTCCTACAAAAGCAGTGGCACAGGTATACCGTCCATATTTTCTTAAACAATTGCAACAGCAGATAGACAAGGGTATTATCACGATGACCAAAGAGCAGCACAGAGACTGGCTGACATTGCGAACTGCATTGTACGCAATGGACTGGATCGTCGACTTCAGAGAGCCTATGGGAGGTCCGGCACAGGTGCTCGAATACCTGGGGCGCTATACGCACAAGGTGGCTATCAGCAACCACCGTATAAAGCGTATTGACATGGACAGCAACGTCACCTTCGAGTATAAAGACTATACCGACGATGGCAGGAAAAAATCAATGACCTTACCTGGAGAGGAATTTCTAAGAAGGTACGAACAGCATATACTGCCACCCCGGTTTTGCAAGATCAGGCACTACGGTTACCTGGGCAATTACAAACGAAAAGAGCGGGTAAACGAGATCCTGCAGCAGATGGACAAGCCACAGCATGCACAGCAGGCACAGGTAAGCATGGCTATAAGAATGATAGAAAAGTTTGGCACAGATACCATGTTGTGCAGCCGGTGCAAAAAAGCAAAGCTTGAACTGCTTTATGTGGTTGACATCAAAGGCATCAAAAAAGTGCAAAGGGAATAGAGCGCTGTTGACCTGATAAAAATAACAGTCTTTTTTTAAAACGTTGATGGACGTAAAGGAAGAGATATGTCTATCCTGAAAGAAAAGTCGGCAAAAAGGCGGATAAAATAAAAAAAGCTCAATAAAAAGAGATTACAAACAGAGTAGACTGAGCATGAGCACGCTAAAAGTCATACAGCAAAAGGGTGATCGTACTAATCGTACAACAAAAGCTTCAATATAAATCTGCTACTATACACCCAATGGTTACACCGGGTGCGGTCAACAAGAAGTAGAACAAAAAGCCCCGGTACAGCGAATGTATCGGGGCTTTTTTTATGGGGCTTTTCGTCTACTTCACTTAATGT
>JACDGL010000015.1 GCA_013815385.1 Taibaiella sp.
GTATATACCCGATGGCATGTCCCATGAGTGCCACCCTAAACCCTGGCGTAGGGATTTGAAAGCTAAGGTTGTAGAGTTGCAGGCTTATTCAAAAGCATTGGATGAAGTTGCAGCCGGGTATTACCGGGAAACTGTTGAATATCGTAGAACTATTAAGGAATTGGAAAGTAAACTCAGGGCCGATTTAGAGTCTTGTAATAAAGAGTGGCGGGAAATTAATGACAAGTGTGAGCGGAGGATTGCCGAATTGAAGAAAGCCAATTCCGATTTAGCCGCCGCCTTAATCAAGCCCGAAATAAAGGGTAAGGAATATAAATTCCATTTGTTAGTCGGGGGCGACTTTGTTTGTGGCTTTTGCGGCTCGACTAATCCAACTGTCACCGGTATTCAATCTCACATTCGAGATAATCATTAAGGTTTAGGAGGCGTTAAATTGAGCGATTTTCTTAGCGATAGCCAACACTTAGACGAGATTCGGGGCAACATAATTGACGTTGAAACCGAGCAGCAAAAGACCAATGAGTTACTCGGCCAGATAATTGAGGAGTTAAAGAAATTGAATAAGGTTTTAATACCGTTCCAGTTTCCTTCGTTCCCAACTGCTCCTGCATCGGGATACACGTGCATGATGTGCGGTGGTTGGATTAGTACTTCTGCCCCGCATAATTGCAGCTTAGTTAGATGACCGCACTAAACGTCCAACACCAACAGCCTAATAATATGGAGCCGCTACAACAGTTGACCCTGAGAGAACTAGAAGCCACTTCTCTGGTTGCCCTGGATTTGAGCGATAAACAAATAGCCCGAAAGATGGGCGTAAGTTTAGCGTCGGTGGCAAGTTACATTCGCATGGCCCGTACTAAACTTAATTGCGCTACCAGAGTAGGGCTTGCTGTCTGGTATGTTCAGAATTACGGCTCCCCATCCGGTTAAGTAAATTAACGATAGCATTTTAGAGTAGGGTGGGGGATAATTAATGTGGTGATTACTCAGGAAGTACAGGCACAACAAACAATGTCAAGAAGACGCAGGAACCTGGAACTCTTGCTAACGCTAGAGCCAGAGCAAGAACCGCTTAAACGATATAAATTTAGTCACAACGAGAAGTTTAGAGGTTGGACGGTCTGGGTCTGCAAGTGCTGCGGGTACGTGCGTTTGGAGTTTCAAGCGGCCCCGGCTGGATGGTTTTGTGGTAAGTACTGCGAGCTTCTTTACCGGATCGATCCGGTACTATTGATGGTGGGTGAGGGGTGAGTAGTTATTTGATAAATTCATTATTTCACAACTATAAAAGATATGGCAAGAACTAAACAATTTAAACCGCAACAAATAATTGATGCTCTGGTAAAGAATCATGGCATGGTTTATTTATCTGCAAAAGAACTTGGTTGTGAACCGAAAACTATTTACAACTATGCTAAAGATAGCCCTGAAATCCAAGAGGCAATCAATAACGCACGCGGCGAAGTCACTGATAATGCTGAATCTAAATTATTTGATGCAATTAACAAAGGTGAAGCCTGGGCTATTTGTTTTTATCTAAAGACGCAAGGAAAAAGTCGAGGTTATGTTGAGCGCCAGGAAGTTAGTGGTCCTGACGGTAACGAATTAGTCATTAGGGTAAATCGTGACAGAAATCCTATTAAGCCAGCTTAATTATCATCCAGGGCAACAAAAGGTTATTGATGAACAGGCTAGATTCAATTGTGTTTGTTGTGGGAGAAGATGGGGGAAATCTATTCTAGGTATTGACTTACTAACCGATATTGCTTTAGAAGGATTACCAACAGCATGGTTTAGTCCGACTTACAAAATGCTTGAGGAAGTTTGGCGAGATGCTTTAATAGCCCTAAAACCAGTTATTCTCAAGGTTAATGTTCAGGTAAAGCGGATTGAGTTAATTACTGGGGGCATACTGGATTTCTGGTCACTAGAAAATGCTGATGCTGCGCGTGGTAGAAAATACGCTAGAGTAGTAGTAGATGAAGCTGCTATGGTTGCGACGCTTCAACAGGACTGGCAAGAGGCAATCCGCCCAACCCTGACCGATTATGAGGGTAGCGCCTGGTTCTTTTCAACTCCTAAAGGGATGACATTTTTCAGGGTAATATGGAATTTGGGTCAAGACCCACTCAGAACTGAATGGGCCAGTTGGCAAATGCCGACAGTTACAAACCCTTATATTAACCCTGCTGAGATAGAATCGGCCCGCCTAGAATTACCGGAGAGAGCTTTTGAGCAAGAATATCTCGCATTATTTTTGGAGGACGCGGGCGGGGTATTTCGAGGTGTTCGTAAGATTGCCACAGGTAAAATATTACAGCCTTATCCTAGTAGGTTTGGGGCCGGGATCGACTGGGGCAAATCCAACGATTTTACTTTTATATCGGTGTTTGACCAGGCTAACGGTAAGATGGTTGATTTTGACCGGTTCAATAAAATTGACTGGTTCTTTCAGCGAGAACGGCTAAAGACTATGTTTGCCAAGTGGAAACCTTTTGTTGGCATGGCTGAACGTAACTCAATCGGTGATCCGAACATTGAAGCTTTGCAGCGTGAGGGTTTACCCATAGTTGGCTTTGACACAACCGCAACCAGCAAGCCGCCCTTGATTGAAAGTTGGGGGCTGGCAATCGAACGGGGGCAGACTGAGCTAATCAATGATCCGGTGATAGTGGCCGAGCATGAAGCATACGAAAGAACTGTTAGCACCGTAACCGGCCGGTCAAGGTACGGGGCGCCTGAAGGCATGCATGACGACTCGGTTATTGGTGCCGCTCTTGGCTGGCATGCTATTACCCAGGGCAAAGTATTCAGGGCAGTAGTCGGCGGCCAGCGCCCGGTAGTGCAGAGTTATAATCCGAGGTAGTGATGAAATACAAAGAGAAACCTCCAACAATCGAAGCTTTCCAGTGGACCGGCGGGGAAGACCAGACAGAAGACCCTGAATGGGTTGTTGAGGCAATAAAGCGCGGTCAGATACGTTTCAAGAATGAAGGTATGCCTGGGGTTTTCATGGTTATTGATACTTATGCGGGTGAACTTAATGTCCTGCCGGGTGATTACATAGTCAATTATGGTCGGAGTATTTTCCCTTTACCTAAATCAGATTTTGAAGCCAAGTATGAAATATTATCAGAAACACAAAACTTTGACTTGGATAATTTTCGCCATGAGTTATCTGATTATATTAAAACTATTTTTGGGGGTTAGTGTGGAAACTTTACAGTTGGATGAGAAGCGGTGTTCTAAGTGTAAAGAGGTTAAGAGTAGGGGGGAGTTTCACCCAAGTAAAATACACCGTTTTGGTATTTATCCTTCATGTAGAAATTGTAATACTAAAATGCAATTTCTGAGTCGGGTAGAAAAGGCATCTGTTAAAGACCCGAACGGTATACAGTGTCCAATTTGTGGTTTTTATTTTGGAAGATTGTTATCGCATACTATACCAGCCCACAATATCTATAAAGAAAATCTAATATTAATGGGCATAACAAAGTTTAATTCTGATTTAACTTTATTGACAATGGGAAAAGGCCAAAGGATACCAAAACCGAATTGTAGGAAAGGTGATTTTGCGGAAATAACTGAAAGGAGTATAACTTTTCCCGATAAATATTGGCCTGCCGATTGCCAGTTCGTTAAGGTAGTAGTAAAGAAAACTGAGTTTCAGATTCTATTTAATCCAAGTATAAATAAATTGCTTTCCACAAAGAAAGTTCGTCTGCCAGATTATAAATCTCATAGAATTAGAGTAACCATTCATTTAGGATTACTTAGGCAGTTGGAAATATCACGGCCTATTCTCGCTCTTAGAAATGGGGCAGGGTTTGCAATACAGTTTTATCAACAAGATGGCGAGCTTTTAGAACCATTTACTTATTGGGCAAAGCATGGTCAGAGCATGAAGAATACCGCAGGTTTAACGACATATTCTCATGCTTTAACACCTAATATTTCTATAGGGGACCATTTATGGCCCCAAAATGCTGAGTATGCTTATTACGATTTGTTTAAGACAAGTCGGGGTATTAGATATTACGATGTTTTACCAGTATCAAGAACTGGACACATAGTCAATCCTAAATCCGGTGAACTATTACAATATATCGGTCTTTTCGAGTGCCGGGAAGTACGTTTAATGGGTAACAGAATTTGTATACCTGCTGGCAGGTTTATCCATGAAAATAACATCCCATCCGGTGATTGGGATTTAAAAGAAGTCCTTCCAAGTGGCGCACTACGTTTCCGTCTTTACCGCGAACGCCAACCAAAGCCAAGTGAGGATATAGCGAGTTAAGATGACCATCGAACGCCACCAAAACCAAACCGAACAGCAGATTGAAGAAAAGGCCCGCTCCTTGCAAAAACAACTTTGCAATGACCAGCGCCTATTCGAGCAACTTAAGCTTTTGGTGGGGCTAGACCGTGGTGGTATAATTAAGCTTATTTACAACGTGTCGCCTAATTTGCAAAAGGTTGGCTATGAACAGCAATTGTGATGATCTAGTTCTGACGCAGTACACAGCACAAGCAATTTTAATGTCTGCAAAAAAACAAATATCACTAGAATTAGAACGCTTTGAATTTCTAAGCGATAGTTTAAATGGCGGTTTAGATGAGATTAATGATAATCAGTGCGATTTCGGGGTGCTTATTGATACTTTGGAATCTGCTATTCAGCAGTTGTTATTAGTAAAACCTTATTTGTTCAATCAAAAAAAACTAAAAGAAATGTTGAGTGACAGTTAGCAATTATAACCATCTCTTGACAGTAGTTACGTAATGTGCTAAATTGAATATTGTAAACCTGTATTCTCAATATTTGCTTTAGAGAGCAGGGCAAGCTAATCAGCAAAACCCTGTGCGTGTAGGTTAAAGTCCTATCAGGTTTACAGGCAATCATAATAATTTAATACCATTTATACCACCTTATAGTCGTAACAAATACGCGGGCGGTATCCAAAGTCTTCAATGGCTGCGGATACCGCCCTTTTCGTTTTAAAGCTTTCCGAGTCGAGAATTAAATGCCACAGCCAAAGCTACAAGGCGATACCGCTTTAGCCCAACCTACAAATGCAGATATAAAAGAGCAAGCCCGGCAACTTGAGACATTAAATACCCCGAATATAAACCCCTTTAAAGAATACGTTAGTGGCGGCGCACTCACTTACCTACAGGATTACTACCGGACGTTACCTCAGTACATTGACGATATTACAGCCGATTTTGGTACTGAGATTTACGACCGGATGCTAAAGGACTCTCAGGTAACAAGTGCTTTTGAGTCACTTCGCATGGGGGTGCTTGCCAGTGGTATCAACTTCCCTGGCCGGGTACAGGATGCCGAAGCGGCGGAATTCGCCCAGTCCGAAGAAGTACGCGGTTTTGTAGAGCGCAACCTTACTCAGAGGTTAAATCAGCCTTTCCGCCAGATTTGTTATGACCTTTTAGAAGGCATGGCAAGCGGCCACAAGGTAGCCGAACTGATTTATGAGTATGCCGACCAGGACGAAGCGGACGAGGACAAAGGCAAGATTGTTCTAAAGGCAATCAAGGTTAAGCCTCAACGCGCTACTGCTTTTGTAGTGGACGCTTATTACAACGTGGTAGCTCTTATCGGCCTGTTACCCGGCTACGGCATGAACGGCATGATAGTTACTCAGGGGCTTATCGCTAATCCTTCTAATAACGATACGGCCAATTCCCCTAACAATTTACTACCACGTGAAAAGTTTGCGGTATTTACCTACCGGCCCCAGGACAGTGACCCACGCGGCACTTCGATACTTAGACCGGCTTACGACCCCTGGTGGTGCAAGCAACAGGTCAAAAAAGATTATCTGGCTTACATGGCCCGGTTCGGCTCCCCCTCACTTATTGGCTATACACCGGAGGATAGCGTGGCTTTCCCGGTTAGCGATAGTTATGCCAACCCTACCCTTGATAACAATGGCGTTCAGCAGTACCGAACACCGGAGGAACTTATGGGTACAGCCCTGGCCGGTTTCAAGAATGGGTACTACATGGTACTACCAGGCGGTAGCCAGACTCAGGTGATTGAGGCTACCGGTGACGGTTCAGCTTTTACCCGCGCTTTTGAGTTCTACAACACTGAAATAACCAAAGGTATCCAGTACCAAACTCTTTCAACCAACGAGGGACAGCACGATTCCAGGGCCGCTTCTCAGACCCATGAGAATGTCAAGGACATGGTTATCAACTTCGCTAAAGAGGCGCTCGCAGACTGCATCAACTGGGACGTGATTTACAACCTTGTCCGTTACAACTACGGAGAAGATATAGCCCGCCGTTTCGCCCCGCTGGTGTCATTCAGTGAAGGACCGGCCCAGGACTTTTCATCTGATGCCGGAGCTGTAGCGGCTTTGCAAACATCCGGGTACTTGCATACAAGTCAATTAGTTGGGATTGATGCCAAATTAAACCTGCCAGCCCGTGACCTTGAGCAACAACTCCAAGAACAAGCGGACGCAAAACAGGCCCAGGCGGACCAGCAGCAGCAGCAGTTAGAGATTGCTAAAGCAAAGGTTAATCAGCCGCCACCGGGCCAGGGCAACAATCAGCAGCAACAGCCTAAGAATAAAGGTAATCAGGCATGAGTGAAACCATAAATATAGCCGAGTTCGATCTTAATGGTGACTACGAAGAAACCGATGACTACGTGATTGTCCGAGGGAAGATTTTCCATAGTGGGGACTTCCCTGATAAGAACTTTAGCCTGAACGATGCGGAACTTGCGGCTGCCGTAACCGGGTTTAAGCCAGTCCCGGTGGACTACTCCCATGTCGAGGGGCCGCTTGATGGCAAGCTCGGTGAACTCCGCAGCGTGTCACTTTCCGAGAACGGCAAAGACTTAATGGGAGAAGTGGCTATCCCTAAATGGTTGGATAAGGCTTTAGGAGATACCGCCCGGAAAGTATCTTGCACATGGAACCGCGCCACTAAGCAGCTTGAAAAACTGGCCCTGGTCAATTTGCCCCGTATACCCGATGCGATACTTTTTGCCGCATTTTGTGAAGCCGAGCAGGAAAAGATTGAGCAAGAAGCCGAGTTTGAGGGCAAGCGCAACAGCACCGCCGACCACGGCACTATTCAGAAGATACATGACCACTGCATGAGCCTGGGCGCTAAATGTTCAGGTAGTAACGATGCCGGATATTTTAGCGACACAAACCAAGACCCAACCAATAAAGACAAGGAGTTAGACAAAAAGATGAGTGACGAGAATAAAGACAAAGATAACAAGGTTGATTTCAAGGACTCCCCGGAGTACCAGGCCATGAAAGCTCAGTTCGATGCTCAGAACACCACTATTGAGCAAATGAAGGCTGACAAGCGCCACAGTGAGGCTGTCCTGGCGGTTGAAGAACTACTCAGGACTGGCAAGGCTGTCCCGGCTGAGAAAGCGGCTCTGGTAGCGGCTTTTGAGATGGCCGCCACCGACGATGCCAAAAACCCCATGCAGGTTACTTTCGGTGAAGGTCAGACCGGCAACCGGGTAGACGCTCTAAAAGCGGTTTATGCAGCGCGTCCGGCTCATGTGCTGTTCGGTGAAACGGTCCCGGTTGGCTCTCAGGTACTTTACAGTAGCCAGCAAAAAGACCCGAATGTGGTTAGCCCAGAGCGGCATAAGGAACTTTTGGGAATGTCCGTGGTAGGCCGTGGCCTGCTTGATACCAACAAATAAAGGAGAAGACTACCATGCCTACCACAGCTTTAAACACATACAACGCCGGGCTGAAGTTGCAGCCCTTTGTAGACCCGGAAAACGCCCGTGAGTTGGAAGTTCAACTCGGTAACTCTTTAACCCTGGCCGCCGGAACCCTTTTAGGTGAAGTTACCCTAACCCCCGGCGTATTCAAGGCTTATGCCTCCACTAACACAGACGGCAGTCAGATACCGAAAATGATTTTGTCCTACCCGGCAACAAGCGATGGGGCCGGTAACATCACGCTTGCTAATGAGTTCGGTGTAACCCGCAAATATACCCCGGCTTATTACTGCGGAACTTTCGCCTGTGGCGATCTGGTGGGCCTGGACACGAACGCAATAACTGTTATGGGCGGTCGTCTGGTCACGGGCACTACTACCAACGGGGTTGTACGGTTCGGTTAATTTGAGCATCAACTATTGAGTTAGTATTAAGGAGTAACTAGAAACAACATGGCAATATATACTTTCCCCACTCAGGCCGAGTTGATGCTGATAGCCCAGGACAAAACCCCCCGGCTAACCGCAGACCGGCCCGCCTTCCAGCTTTTACCAATCAGGGAGACCCGCGCCTCCCTCATTCGCTGGGATCAGAGAGACAACTTTACCGGGCTACAAGGCGCTCGCGGTTTGAACGGCGACCCGACCCGCGTTAAACGTCTGGGCGCTAAAACCTATCAAATGGAGCCAGGCGTATACGGCGAGTTCGAGCGAATTGACGAGTACGAACTGACTACCAGGCGGGCTTATGGAACCTGGAACCAGCCGATTGCGGTTGACGACCTGGTTATGGAAGCTCAAGACCACCTTTTAGGGCGCAGGCTTGACCGGATTGAATACATCATCTGGACACTACTTGTTTACGGCACTTTCAGTGTGGCAACCCCCTACGGACCGGTAGTGCATACCGATGCCTATACCACTCAGACCTTCACTGCCGGTGTTACCTGGGCTACTCAGGTTACGGCTACCCCGCTCGCCAACTTCCGGGCTATCCAGCTTTTAGGCCGCGGTCGGTCCGCTAATTTCGGCGGGCAGGCTACCGCTTACATGAACCGGACTACCTTTAACCAGATGATTGCTAACAACAATCAGCAAGACCTGGCAGGTCGTCGAACGGCTGGACTGGCTACGGTGTTATCCCCAAATGACTTGAATATGGTTTTGGCGAATGAAGATTTGCCCCGCATTGTTATTTACGATGAAGGATACCTTGACGAGTCGGGTACTTTCCAACTGTTTATCCCGAATAACAAAGTTGTAGTCATAGGTAAAAGACCGCAGGGTCAGACCATTGGCGAGTACTTAATGACATTTAACGCCAATAATCCGAGTGGGGCTCCTGGTCCATACATGAAGGTCATCAATCGGGGCGAGGAAACAGTGCCTATTTCGATTGAAGTTCATGATGGGCATTCGGGAGGTCCCGCCCTTTATTTTCCTGGTAGTATTGTAGTTATGAGTGTTTAGACTATTGCAAGGCTGCAATTTAGAATAAAGGAGATTAAGTAATGGCTAAAGAGTTTGTGGTTAAGCACACCATGCTAGGGGTTACTAACCCGGCAACTGGTGATTCCTACCGTGAGGGCGATGTGGTCAATCCTGACCACTTTGGTGATTCAGCAAACTATGACCGGTTGGTAGCAGCGGGCGCAATTGGACCTAAAGAAGAAACCCAGGATTTACGCTCAGATACCACGGCTACTCCAAGCGAGGCTGAAAAGCTGGGGGTTACACAGTCTAAGATTGTAGACCTCGACCCGGCGGCATCACCCGAAGCCGACCACCAGGACTTGACCGCCCAGGCGCAGGGCCAGCCGGACCAGCCTAAAAAGAGTAAGTAGCTAAAGGTTAAGTCATCATGCCAGCGACCACAGCAACGAATTTCCAAAACCTAATACTAATGGAAATCGGGGAGCCTCTAACGGGCGGTCCGATTGCGCCCGTTATGAGTACGCTGTGGGGCATGTTCGGGGATAAATCTTTGATTGCTCCCCGGCTTCAATACCTTTACGTCCTGGCTAAAGCCTTCGATGTGAAGATAGGAGCTATCCAGGACGGGGCTTACATGGCAGTCGGCCAGGTTCAAAGCGAAAAACTGGACGATAAAGTACCAGGCTACATGAAGCAGCGCGATGCGGCCCTACTTGCCGCCCAAACTCTCGAACGACAGTACGCGAAGCTTAGAAAGCCTGTAACCGGAGTTCTGACCACTACCGCGCCGATTGGACCTGCTGACGACTACCGCACCGTTGGGGCGCTGGATGGGAACTCACGTGAATATCGTGGGGATTTATACTTTGACCGATATATAGGTGGCACAAGAATTATTTGACCCGGACCGAAGGAAAAATAATGTTGAGTGAAATTAACCATAAAGCAACCGAAAAACCACAGGGCCAAGAACAGGCTCAAGAACAGGACCAGCAACCGGAGCGGGTAGATGTGGAAGTAGAACTCAATTGCCCGATGGTATTCCCGTCAACCGAATCCGAAGCCAGCGAAGACCAACCAGAAAATTAAGAGGAATAAAACAACATGGCTGACCTGATTCCCACATCGTTTAAGGCCGACCTCGGCAAAGCTAATATCAGTTGGCTGACCGACACCTTCAAAATTATGCTTCTGACCTCGACCGCTGCTCCGGCTGCGACCTGGGCCAAACGAAGCGATGTAACAAATGAAGTGGTTGGAACCGGCTACACGGCGGGCGGGGCGACCCTTATTACACCCGTAATTACCGCATCCGGTACGACCCAGCAGTATTCGGCGGCTAACCCTTCCTGGCCTAACGCAACCATTACGGCCCGGTATGCCGCTATTTACAAAGCACGTGGGGGCGCGGCTACGGCTGATGAACTTGTGGCTATCTACGACTTTGTAACCGATAAGATTTCAACAAATGGAAATTTTGGATTGAATTTTTCGGCTAATGGTTGTTTCACGTTAGGCTAATTGGTTTGATAAGAGGTACGAATAGTGGCGGAGGCAATTTTACAAGTTCCACCAGACGGGAACGGCCAAAAGTTACGAGTGGAGTCAGTGGTAGTCGGTGCTAATACGGTTTTAGAACAAGTGATCGTACTTGCTGACTCGACAGGTAATCTCATTAACGCAACCGCTAATCGCCTCCTGGTAGACGGTTCAGGGGTAACTCAACCGGTATCGGTAGCCAGCCCTTTAACAACCA
Source organism: Taibaiella sp. (assembly GCA_013815385.1). GTDB lineage: Bacteria > Bacteroidota > Bacteroidia > Chitinophagales > Chitinophagaceae > JACDGL01. The sequence continues at coordinate 10,922 of JACDGL010000015.1, forward strand.
ACCGGGCTTTAGGCACTACCACCGTTACCGGGGTAAGTGTTACAACCACATCGGCCCAGATAATAGCTTCAAACGCCAGCCGTAAATCTTTACTGATTATCAATAACTCGACTGTGGTTGTTTACGTCAAATCAGGCACGGCAACCGCTACTAACGCCAGTATAGCCATTCAGCCGAACGGCGGGACTTTCCAGACTGATACCACTTCCAGCGCATTCCAGGCTATTGTAGCCAGTGGAACGGCGAGTGTAACCGTTGTGGAGGACGCTTAATACAATGCAACTAACACAACCGACAAACATAGTAGTTGCTAACGATTACGGAGCAATAGTAAAGCAAGCGGCTTACCCCGGCACTCAGCAGACCGGCAATGAAAATATAAGCGGGTCAATTAACGCCGGAGTAACTTACTACAAAGCCGGGGTGGAATGGCAAGGAGAAGGCACTTCTTTCCCCGGTACGCCTACCACCAACCAGCGTTATTTCAGAACTGACCGAGGCATTCAATATTACTACGATGGCACACGCTGGCTGTCTGAACTCAAAATCATACTCATGAGTACCAGTAATCTGATTACCACAGATAATTTATCCACCAACACTAACGATGTACAACAATGCAAACATCCCTCCTTTCTTTATGACATTTATCTGGTTTCAGTAGAGACACTTAGTTACGTCGTTACAACTCATACTAGTGGGGCTTACTGGGTTTTAGATTTTCGTAAACAGGACACAGCAGCGGCAGAAACCAGTGTAGCTACGACAAATTCATGGAAGACTGGCCGTGTAACTAATACAACTTACCTGGATACCATTTCGTTAGGTATCCAATATTCAAGCTCGGTAAATCCGCAATTTGTAATTGGATATACTAAAACGGGTGCGCCTGGAAATCTATATTTTTTGACAACAAGCATTAATTACCGACTGGTAGGGTAAAGAAAGAAGTTATCTATCATGGCTTTTGACCAGGGGAAACCGGCCCTTACCATCCGGCGCAACGTCAAGTCAGTAGCTCGTATGCTACTAGCTTTGCATACGGCAACCTCCGAGTTGCTGCGTCAGAACACCGCACTTGGTCTTGATTTCTCGATAATTCAAGGCACTTACCCGATTGACTCGGACGCAATGGCGGCGGTTGCTCTATTAGGACAGGTACAAACTTTCTTACAAACCAATGCGACAGTTATAACCAAGGCCGCCGACATCGGTGAAAATCTGCCGTAAACTACTCCAGCCCAGACAGGGTAAAAGGTTATTAAATGGCAGCAGGTTCATGGCTCCCCTGGTGGCTAAACGGTTGGAGTAGTGTAAACGTAACCGTAGCTCTAAACGCGCCAGCTGTTACAGTCACACCTTTACCGGCTACCGAATCGGCAAGTAGCACTTTAACAACTAATGCGCCCTCTTTAAGTGTAGCGGCCCAAGCTACTACCCAGGCGGGCGTGGCAACGGTTGCCACGAACGCGCTGAATACGCCGGTTATCGCTCGTACCACTACTCAAAGCGGTGTAAGTAATACCGGCCTCGCCGCGCCTGGTATAGCCGCTACCGCCCAGAGTACCAGCGTTCAAATAAGCGTAACTACCGCGCTTAATGCCCCGGCCCTGATCCTGGCCGCCCAAAGTTCGAGTCAGTCAGGGGGCGCAACAACCGCACTTAATGCCCCCGGCGGAGTTGTTATCGCCCAAAGTACCACGGTAACAACCAGCTTAAATGCAAGTGTAAACCTGAATGCGCCTAATGTAACAGCCGGGGCGCAGGGGTTAACTGTAAGCGGTAGCGCCGGGGCTACCTTAAATAGCCAGTCGGTAACACTCACAGTTTTACCTACTACTGAGACAGGAACGGCTAACTTTACACTGGGTACGCCGGTAGCAAGTGTTAATGCTCAAGCGGTTAGTGTCAGCGCCGGGGGGAATGTAACTGTTTCTTTGAGCGCCCCGGCTTTAAGCGTAGCCGCTGGGTCTACTACCCAGAATGGTGCAGCCGCGTTTACGACGAGTGCCATAACTGCCACTGTTTCGGCTCAAAGTGTAGCGGTCCAGATAAGCAGCACGGTTGACCTGAATGCGCCAAACGTAAATGTGGTAGGCCAGGCCGCTACCGGCCGGGGTAGTTCTACCGCAAGCCTGGCCGCGCCACCCGTGGTGAGTATAAGCGCCCAGTCGGTCAGTGCTACAACCAGTGTAGCGGTAGCGTTAGGAGTTTCGGGGTTAAGTGTAGCGGCGCAAGGTACAACCCAAACAGGGACCGCTAGTGTAATCCTGAGCGCTCCAGGGGCAGTTGTAAATGCGCTGCCGGTAGGAGTTGCTACCGGGGGTAATATAACCGTCCCGCTAAATGGCCCGGCTGTAAGCGTAGCGGCCCTGGCAACAATTCAAGTAGGGGCGGCTAGTGCAAACTTGAATACCCCGGCTACGGTGGTAAATCCGCAAAGTGTAAGTGTGGCCGCCGGGACGAATGTAACAGTTGCGCTTGGAGTACCTAACACAGCCGTCACAGTTCAGGGTACAACTCAATCGGGCGGGGCCGGGGTTAACCTTAATACCCAGCCTGTAAGTGTTACAGCCCAAAGTGTTACAGCAAGAACTTCCGTAGTGGTAAGCCTGGGCGTACCAGGCATGGCAGTGGCAGCACAGGGAGTGGTAGCCGGTTCAGCTACAGTTGTAGCCTTGAATGCTCCTATGCTGACCATAACGCCGCGTGGGGTAGTTTTAAGCGGTAACGGCGTTGCCGGGTTGGGTACGCCGGGGGTGCTGGTTTTACCGGGTGCAACCTCGGTTTATGCAGGAGCGGCTTTCACTCAACCAGATGCAACCCCTTACACAAGGGTGCTGGTAGGGGCAAACGGCACTGGTACAAGAATACTGTTAAGTAACAAAAACAGCAGCACCACAGCCATAACCAGTAATAAGAATAGTAGCGGTAGTAAGGTTTCAATCGGAAGTGCGAAGGACACAGTTGCAGTGCTTTCCAGGTCTGGGGTTACAAAGGTCAAGATTACCGGGAGTTAGGAATTAAAAGTGGCGATAGCCGATTACTACATTTCAAAGAACGATACTCTACCGGTCATTAGCGCAACGCTTGAAAACGCTGATGGTTCTATTGTTGACCTGACCGGGGGTACTTACCAGTTTCTAATCACGAACGCCGACACAGGCGCAACCGTAATCCGCACAGCTACGCTTAACGGGTTGGGTACACTTGGAAATTTACAGTATCAGTGGGTAGCGGCTGACACGACTGTGCCAGGGCTATACCGGTGCAAATGGGTCGTGACTTTTGGCGGTTCGGCTCCCATGAGTTTCCCGAATAATGATTACATTCTGGTGCAGGTCTACGCCGGTCCGCCGGGCCAGATTCTAACCAGCCGGGCCGATTATGACGCGGTCAGGGATTATCTGGGAGTAACCGTCAATGATTTATCGGATTCGGCTATTGAAGGTAGTGGATTTTTACCAATGTCGGAGGCTTTTATTATAAGTAAACTCGCTGTTCAAACTAATTGCCCCACTGTAGTTCAGATTATGGCAGGGACTACCCCGGCCACCTCCTACGATAAGACCTTCTTAAAAGCGGCGATTATTTACCGGATAGCTTACCACTTTGCAATAGGGGAAACTTCCGCAGTTGATACCGCAATTAGCGTGGGAAGCGTGACCAAAGACCTCGGAGGGATAGGAGCGCAGTGGGTCAATCAGCGCGAGGAAGCCCTTAAAGATTGTGATCAAGCACTTGGGTCGATAACGGGCTTCAAACGCTGGAGAACTCTTTAATTATGGCTATTGGTATTTACAACATAACTTTGAGCCTTTTTCGCACCAATTTTGATACACAAGGTCAGGGAGCGCTTTTCACGTCCAAAGGGCAAATGGAACCAGCCGGGCTGCCCGGCATCCTTCAAAACCCGTTAGGTCCGGCCAGTGGGGAGTTCCCGGATTTTGTAACCCTTTACAACATTTACCTGGATGGGCCGCTGGTGAATACAAACATGGTAATGCCGATGGTAGGTGACGAACTGACGGTAACAGGATTAAGCGCGGCCACACTATTGTATAACGGACGGTGGCGGGTCGCGACTGAACCGGAGTTTTATACAGGCGGCACTGCTTCATCGGTCATTGATAACCTGCTTTTGAGAGTGGTCAGGATAACCCCATGATAGAGAACTTTATCTCATACCTGGCCCATGAGCCGACTAATACCACGGCCCCACTCTTTTTAGAACTAAACACGTCCGATATGCTAACGGTTCAGAACACAACTAAAGTACTTATTTACGATTCCAATGCGAGTGCCGGTGATTCTCCTTATGTGAAAGTGTGGGATAAAGGCCAGCGCGAGCGGACTGCTACCTTCCTGGGCGGCAGCTATAACGAGAAGCAGTGGGTAACTTGTGAATGTGTGGCCCTCGGTACTACCGCTCTAATGGCTGTCAACCGGGCTGAGTATTTGAGGTTAGCAATTGAAGGTTTGGTTAAAAAGCTCCAGAGTAATATTGCCGGACTAAATACCCGGCTTGATTTAGGCGGCACTGCCAGCACCGAGAAAGTAATCAATTTACAAATAGGTAGCGTAGGGCAGGAAACACCCGTAACAGGGGCAAACGGCAAATTCACCGCAACCCGCACCGCTTTAATTGAGGTATGGGTATTTAAAGGAAGGAAGAACTAAACAATGACTAAACCTAAACAGACAGCAATTTTTATCGGAAAAGGATTAACCAAAGACGAGGGGCCAAGCTTCATGGATTGGGGCCGCATCGCTATTGACGCTGATGGCAACCCGCTCGGCCTTGAAGATATGCTGGCAGCAAATTTTGACCGCAGCACTATTAAAGAGGGTTCCCCGGCTCTCTATGTTGGCAAACTTACTAACCTGCCGGTGTGGGATGAACCGACCCTCAGAACGGCTATAGCGACTGAGAACTTTGCTCACCCGAAAATGGAAGAGCAAATAAACGGGTGGCTTAATGAAGGAATAGAAAGTCATGCCCTGTACGAAAAGGTAAAAGAGGCTAAAGGGCTACTGACCTTAAAAGATGTTGGCCTGGAAGAAATAGCCGCACCGGTGGAAGAACCTAAAGCCGGTTGATGCTAGTAGTCTGATGGCCCGGTCCGGTTCAAGAAATAATCTATCAACTTATCTATCTAGCACGACTGAAAGAGGTTTAAGAAATGCCAGCAGCACAAGCGTTCGTAGCCGCCGACCTCGGGATCTATCTTGGTGCCCAGAGTGCCAAATCCACGGCGGCAGCCGCTCTAAAAGGCGCAATAGCTTTTACCAAGTTCGAGAATACCCCGGAAATAGAGATGGTGAACGGCGTACCCATGCTAGGGCCGACCGGGTTCTACATGCAGCAAAGTATTGGCACAGCCGTAAAAACTACCCAGAGCGCCGAGGGCTGGGTTAGCCTTGATTTGTTCCCGGCCATGATACTGGGCGCTTTTATGACCAAAGGGGTCAGTAGCGGAACCGCTGCTTTTGTGCATCCCTATTCTCAGATAGCTAAAAATAGCGGACTTCCTTATCTAACTATTGGCATGGTTTACGGTGAATCTACTACCCCAGGAACCGGTATAGCCGGGGGCGTTCACATCATCCGGGACGCGAGACTTACCCAGTTCAAATATACTATTTCCAGTTTGGATGCTATCAAGTTTACGGCTCAGTGGATGGGTCTAAATATGTCAGGGGGGACCGGCCAGACGTTTACCCCTCCGGCCAGCATCGTTGGCATCTTCCCGAACCCGAACGGGGCTGGTAATACTTATACTTTCCCTAGTTTTATCCCATCCACAGTGTGCGTAAACACGATTGACGTTGAGTGGAACGCTACAGCCGTCCAGACTCCGCCTTGTCTTGGCAGCGGGGAGCATGGGGATACCCTGATTACTCAGGCCGGTTGGACGCTCACTTTCAAGATGCAAATGGACGTAAACTCGATCAAGGCTTACAACCAGATTTTGAACAAAGCGGATACCCTGGCCGCGAGCAATACCCTCGGTTTTACTGCTGGATTAAAACAGGGCGCTTTCTCCTTCCTGGCTAATTCCGATACTCTTGTACCTACTACGTCCACGCCTTTCAGCCTGGGAGCATCGTTTCCGTCACTACAGTGGAGCGCCCCCAAGATCAGCAATGAATCTCCGTCGGAACTCACAATAGTTGCTAAATCGTTTAGCAATGACGTAACCCATACGGTGACTAATGCCACTGCTGGCGGCTCAATGACTATTTAGAAACTGGTTATATGAGAAGCGAGAAATTACCGCCATTAAAAGCAAAAGAAGCGGGTAGGTCAGGGCATAAACATACCCTGGCCTCTTTCCCTGTAGATGAATCGGGGGAGCCTTTAGTCCGGCTACTTTGCGTCAAGCCCGGTTGCGGTTGCAGCGGCACTTACTCAATTCAGGAGTTGTTAGAACATCTAGGCTATTTTAAGGAACTGGAAAAAGGGAAAGAGGCGGCATGAAAAATTCTGTTAAGGTGGGGGATTTAGATTATGAGGCCGAGGTGTTGACTTCGATTAGTGAACCGGGGGCCATCACTTTTGCAAATTACGCAATCCGTAATTTTATGGATAGTAAATGGAATTACTCAGAGGAAAAAAAAGAGTACCAATTATCTACCCTAAAAGAGCAACGTGAGTTCGGTATCTTTGACCGTTCCATAACACATTTAAAAGCGGTTTTAGCTGCTGATAAAAATAGTTGTTTTGAAACAGTTGCGGAACTTTGGGCTTTATCCAGGAGTGACCCGGCAAGTTTTGAAAAAGTATATCAAGTAGCAATACAGGCTAATCCAACCCTGGAACCAAAACCTGTTGAAGCACCTGGGGAGGACCAACCCAACCCTTTGGTTTAATGTCCGCCGAAGATATTTTAGATAAATGGTTCGACGGACCTAAAAACACTAAGAAAGAGAATCCACGTGAATTATTAAAGAGTTTCCAACCAGTTAGTTACCAGGGTAGAGTTGATTTCGTTATAGGGTTAGAACTTGGCAGGTTAAGAGGCACGAAGTTTGAACTTAAATACCATGCCTGGGGGTTTTATCGCCCACGTGAGTTAGAAGAACTACTGACCATGACCAGACTATATTTTATCAAACAATCCTCTTTAATATACGAACGTGAGCATACCAAAACTGATATAGCGGCAGCCTTGAATATACCGGAAACAGAAAAGGAAGCGTCCAGGAGTTTATCAAAGGGTATGGCATATTTCTTTAAGGGGCCGTTAACATGAGTTTTGATTTAGGCAAAAGTTACCTGACTTTTAAGACCTCAGACCTTGAAGCCCTGGCGCGGGAACTTCTTTCCGATTCAGTTTTAGAAAAGGCCATGTCTAGCGCCCTGGATGAAATAGAACGGCTTTTAGGTGAGAACTTTGAATCAAGGCAATCCGAATGGAAGCCGCTTGCACGTTCTACTCAATTACAGCGTTTAGGTCAGGGTTACGGCCCCACTTCTCCGATACTTGTCAGGTCAGGTACTTTGAAGGGAAATGCCGTGTCAGGCCGGGAAATTGAAATTAAAGACGGGGAGGTTCGAGGCGATGTTTTCCCCAACGATGATGCTAAAGCCCCTTACTCGGATGCTTCTTTAGGCGATTACATGGAAGCCCTGGATAAGATTCGTCCCTTTTATGATTTGTCAGATGAACAAATGGAAAAGGTTTATACTAAATTTGAAGAAAGTTTACTCTCTCAATTGGGGGCTTAAAACGAATTATGGCTAGAAATTTACAGGTCAATTTACAACTTAATACCGCCCAGGCCCAATCCGCCATAACCCAATTACAGGCACAAGCAAATAATATTGGCCGTTCTACTGGTGGTAGAAGCGGAGGTGGCGGCAGTAGTGGCGGAGGCGGGGGGTCAAGCACTAACCTGTTAAGCGATAAGGCGGCTTTAATTGGGGCGGCGGCTTTAGCAACTGCTATTGCCGCTGTGGGAAGTGAATTTAATAAGTTAGGCGACCGGGCAAGAGAACTTGCCTCAACTTCCGCCAATGCCTCATCTCAACTAGGGCAACTTAGAAGCTCTATGGAGCGGTCTAGTATTACCCAGGATGTAAATGCAACCTCTCCCTCGATAGTTGGTTTTCAAAAGTTTGTATCTGATATTAGTACTAATATCGGGGATGCTATTTCTCATACTTTAGATAGCGCCCCGGACCGGGCTAAAGCGTTAAAAGAAAAACTTGCGGGTGGTCTGGGCCAGGGTAACGAGGATTGGAGGCGACTTAAAGAGCAAGGTAAAGACCTTGAAACCGATATAGGAATAGCTCGAACTGCCCAGCAAGTCAAATGGCAAAGAACCGAAAGAGATTTTAATTTAAGCCAGCGTAGGTTTGAAGTTGATACCGCTAATCAAGTTTTTGACCTGCAAAAACAAGCGGGCCGCCAGCAGTTTGACCAGACTATAGCTATAACTAAATTTCAAGAGAACTTTGCTAATAACCAGGCGACTAAAGCCTTTAATTTAAGCCGCCAGTTTGCACAGCAGGGTTTTGCCATATCTCAGGGCCGCGCCACCCAGGATTTTTCAATCTCGCAGAGTGACAAGACTTTCGACTTCAAGAAATCTATCGCTGACCAGAACCAAGATTTCGCTATCAGTCAAAGTCGCGCCATGACCGGAAGGAAAAACCAGCTTTTTGACATGGCCATGGGTGGTGCAAACGGGCTTCAATACCTCCAGGCTTCCAGGGACTTTAATCAATCCCAACAATACGCCCAGCAAGATAAAGCTTTAAATCAAAGCCGTGAAACAAGGGATTTTGGAATTGGCATGGGTAGGGATACCCGCAATTTCGGGATTAGCCAGCAAAGGGCTGGGCAAGATTTCCAGCAACAGACTAAAGAAGCTTTTGCTTCGCGGCAGTTGGAACTCGAAAGCCAGGAATACGCTCGTAAATACGAGGGGTTAGAACTTCAAACTCAGATAAATAGGCAAACTCAGGATTTAGCTATTAGTTTTCAAAGGCTAAATCAATCTATCGGCTTTCAAAAAGAGGGCTTTGCTAATCAACGTTCTGATATGGCCTATGATAAAAACCTTGACCAGGTTAATTTTGCCTTACAAACCGGCAAGCAGCGAAGGAACTTCGGCTATGCGGAAGCGGATTTTGCTGGAAATGCCCGTTCAAAAGACCCTTTAGGGGCCGCCGGATTGGGGTCCAGGGATGCCGATTTCGCCGCTGCACTTGCGGCCAATGCCCGGCAGAGCGGGCAGACAGACCTTTTAAAACAGATAAATGATTCGGTTAACCAGTCGAATAAAAGTCCGGGCTCCCAGCTAGGTAATACCATTCATGATTTTTTAGATTTCGCTAAAGACCCGTCAGGGCATATGACCGGGAGAGGTGAGGATTTACAAACCAGGTTTGAACAGGGGAAAGCTAGATATGCATCCGAGCATCCAGATGAAGCGGCTATGGCCGGGTATGGCAACTACGGTAAAAATAATAGTAATGGAAGTTCTGCACCGACTGTTGTTGTTCAAACCGGAGGTAACACTTTTAATCTTGATGCTGGTTTAACAGTAACCATACAGAAATATATTGACGATCAAGACAAAAGAAATCAGGATGCCATTTTAGAAATGATAAAGAATTTTTATGGAGGTTAAAACCCCAATAAAATTCAACTTTACTTTTGTTAGTCGGAAATAAACCGATAAGCTATTATGCTGGTAATAAGAGTAAAAACACCGGCCATTATAGCGACAATTAAACCGTAGCCTGGTTGCATTACCCCGGCATTTGATGAGAGGGTAGAAGTGTACCAGGCTTTTAAATTAGATGTTGATGTGTTGCTAAAATTTTGTAATTGGTAATATTCATAGCCATTAAAACCTAACGTTAAAAATGCAAATAAAATCAGAACCGACCCCGCCTCAGACCGAGGGTCACGATAAGATAGACCGGCTAGTATAGTAATGACCATTACCCCAACCAATCCAATAAGAAACCATCCATTCAGTTGTTCTGTAAATTTTGCCATGTCGGTTGGTTTAATGTTGTTGGTTAAAATTGCCGGGCCACTAATTGACCCAATACCATTAAATGAAAAATCTATATTAATCCCACTGGCACTAAGGTTAAGATTTAGCCAGGGTAAAAATACCGAAATTACTAAAGCAACCATCCCAATCCCTGGTAAAGCGTAAGCCCACTTTTTGTAACTAACTTTTGGTTGTGCTGTAATGTAAACAGGTTGCAGTTGGTAAACCGGGTAAGGCATGGGATAGGCAGGTGCTTGTGGCTGTGGCGGCTGGATACCCAAACAAAGCTTAATCAAGTCTTGAATTTCTCCGTCTTGCGGATAAGACCCGGCCAGCTTATACAGTTTTGGCAATGCCTCGTTAAACCGGCCAACTTTAACAAGGTCTTTAGCTTCGGTAAAATCCAGTAGTTCAAATGTTGTCGTAAAACTCCTACAATTAAAGTTAATATTTTTAGTTTTAACTTATTTGCATGTTGGAGTCAATAGTACTTTACTGAATATATTAATTTTTGCGTCCATGTGCTATAATTTAAGTAGTTATATAACCAAACCCCAGAATTAAAAGCGCCCCTAGCCCTTCGCGGATTTGGCCTTCTGGATAGTAATTAATTATTTACTATTCCTTGAAGGCCGTTTTAATGCCAATACCAGACTTCATACTTTACGATTTTCAAATCAACTCAATCTCTTTTTACGCCAGTAACCTTGATTCCTTCATGGCTTACGGTCAGCCTTATTATTCCAACAGTGGCGCTCCCATCCCGGCTGGACCGGGCGGCTTTCGTATTACCCTACGAGCTATAGCCCATTCTGACCCGACAAGTTATGGAGGGATGTTTGCCACATCCGGCACTTTCCAGCAGCTAGTCGGTATTTGTATCGGTTCTTACGCCACCGATAATTATCTCCAAACCTTTAGAACTTATGACCCGCGCTCGGACAGTTGGATAACCGTCAAGGGCCGGATTGACCTGCCCAAACTTCTGAACAGTCTCAGGGGTGGCGCGGCCTCGCCCGACGTGACTATAGAAGTAACCTCCGCTTTTGTGCCGGATGCGGCCAGGGGTACTTATTACGGTGGTGATCCGACCCCGCTTGCTACTGCCTCGTCTTATATCCCCGGCGACCCCCTGCCGCCACCAATTCCCGGACGCACTTACGGTTGGGGTAACGGTAGCCGCTGGAATTACGGTCCGTGGGGCCAGGGGGAGGGCATTTAGGCATGGCAAAAGTAGCTAAAGCCCAACAGATAGCTTATGGTCAGGTCGTTTCTCTTGAAAAGTACGTAAGCTTTGGGGTTAGCCCTTACGAGGCCACCGGGGCCGTGGGTGGCGGTATCCAGAATCCGGCTAACCCGCTGGGGTACAGTTGGGAGGGTGGGCGCGGCAGCGGGGCCAGCTTTCTATCCAGCCGGGCCGGTACGATACGCCCAGACCTGAAACTTACTTCATTCAAAATGTCAGGCTTAGGGGGTACGTTTACTCACACTGGCCGTGGCAAGTCTCTTAATTATGACCAGATTTACGGCAAACGGGGCATAAGGACCGAACTGTACGAGCTAAAGGATGCGGGCGATTCGCAGTGGACGTGTTTCTCTGGCGGCCATGTCATATCAAGCATCATACTTCCACAGGGTGCAACCTTTGAAAAGGGGCGTAACGGCGTAAACAGCGTCACTATCCAGTCTGCTACCCCGAACGCATTTCTAGCGGAGCTTGAACTTCCCCAGATGCCCTACATCCTAGCAAAACCAGCTAATGAGGAAAGGTTTAGCTGGTGGTATCTAGCAACCAATGGTTATTTACCCCCACCTGCCCCGCTACCGAACCCGCTACCAAATCTAGTTACCAGGAAAGCCTCTATTCAAAATGCTCTGGGCTACCCCCTACAGGGTACAGGAAAGGGCGGGATAGCCGATGGTATGTTCGTTGACCCATTCGCCGGGTTTGCTAACTACCGTGACCAGTACCTGTTAAAAGCTGGCGAACTCATGCAGCCCGTAGCCGCAAACGACCTGCACTTTTGCAATGCGCTCAGTACCTGGCACGGTCTGGTGGAGATTATGACCAACCACGTAAAAGCCAACGGGCAACCTATCGGCGATACTTTCAATTTGGAAATCAGGACCGACCAGAGTCCCGAACGTGATTTACTCCACTATGAGGCCAGCGGGGGTATTAACTCAATAATCCAACAGGCCGCCCAGCATGGTGTCGCCCGGACCTGGTGGGATAGCCGCTCTAACTTTCACTTTATGCTGGATTACTATGGTGGTGGTGGTGACGGAAAGGTCGCTATGACGCTCATAGATGGTCCCAGCTTTCTAGGGGATATTGAGGTCGGGCCTGGCTCCCCCCTGGCTAGAATAAACCGGGTAGCGGTCAGGGGCCAGCCTTTTCTTAGCTTTGGCGATGCTACTACCGACCCTATGAGTAATAACTTTGACATGGTGCTGGGCGCGGTTTATCCACCCGGAGCGCCTCTGGGTGGTAGCGGTTCAAACATCGTGCAGGATAACTACATGGGCAAGAACGCAGCGGCCCAGGCTTACAAGATGTTTCACAAAGAAAATGCCCAGACTATTTTCAACTGGAAGAACATGGTTCACCCAACCCTGGCGCTAGGACTGTTTAACCGGGAAATTCTGATAAAAGCCAAAGACCCTAAAAAGGGTTGGAACTTCTCAGGGGGCAAGCGGTTCATTGTGACGGACGTTTCGGGCGAACTTACGGATGCTGATAACCCGAACGGCGGCTACTGGTTATGTTCATTAAGCGGGATAGAAATCTAAAATGGCAGACGGCATAGTTTTTTCAATTGGTGGGGTAGTCAGCCGTTGCCCCGATATGGACAAGTCAAACCTTGACCCGGCGGCCCTGGCTTATAGTTATTTGGACGGCTCGCCCTGTTACATCGGGCGGAGCAGTTTTACTTATGTTTGGACGCTGATTCTACCGAGTGAAGTGATAGCCATTCGCACTCTTTACGACACGCTGGTTTCAAGTGGTACGCCGGTTACGGTAACAATACCAGACTACAATGGCGGCGGTTGGCGTTCCACCACGGCTTTTATGACCGAGCCAACCGGGACCGCCGGAGGGGATGGTACAGCGAATTTCACAGTCCAGTTTTACAACTTGCATCAGGCGAATTTCGCCTCGGCCATGTTAAGCCCAGGTGGTAACTTGTGGGAAGTGGCGAATAATGGGGGCAATATCGAGGTCGGTAGTTCTAATTACAAGGCGACCGGGTGGCAATTCTGAAAGGCAATAATTATGTCTGGTTTGAAACGTGGCTATTTATACGATGACTGGCATCCAACCAAAAAATACGAGCTGGACGCGAAAAAAGAAATTGAGTTCGGGTTTGAAACCTACGAAGAGTTGTATTGCATGTCTATAGAAGATTATCAGTTTTTGATAGGTAATGACAGCCATTTAGAAAATAAGTATTTTGAATTTGGTTTGGATTTGCAGAGTAATAAGTAAACTACCCTAGCCCTAAAGGGCGGGGCATTGCAGTTGTTCTTCCAATCTGGCTGATTGGTAAGACACCGCGTATGGCCGGTTTACAGCGGCCCTTCCTAAATAACTAATTATTTTGGAAGCGTTATGGTCAGCGTTGGCAACGACACCACACCCGACACAAAGGAATTGAGATTGAGTACGACGATTGGCTTTACAAGAATATCCACATTCAGCGCAAGTTTGAGAGGTGTAGCGAGGATTGACGACCTCAACATGTACCCCTTCTTTCCTGGCTTTGTAAAGGATAAAACTTGCAAGTTGGTAAAAAGACCACGAATGCAAAGTGCTGCGCTGCCGCCTACGAAGCCGTACCCGGTCACGAATACCCATGAGGTTTTCAATGGCTATTCCTTGACCTTGTGCCTTTGCGGTCTGCACGATGCGTTTAGAAATGTGGTGGTTTACCTGTTTAGCAAAACAAACCTCTTTAGAATTTCTTTTCTTAAGAAGCCGTTTAGCCGATTTAGTCCCTTTGCTTTGAAGTTTAGCCCTGAGTTTGACGTTCCTGGCCCTGACATTATTGACGGTGTTACCGGCGAAAGCTTCACCGTTACTCATGGTTGCAATTTGAACTATGCCGAGGTCAACTCCCAGGAAATCGTCCGGCTCGTCTGGTGCTGGCTCAATCACGTCCACGACGGCAAAGAGATACCACTTACCATCCCGGTAAACGAGGTCGCTCTCACCTTTGCGGAACTGCAAAAGCTTTTGTTGATATTCGCCACAAACAAAAGGGATAGTTTCACGGCCCTTGAGTGTCCAGATAGAAACTTTATCGGTCTGGTAGCGAAGTATGCGGTCATCATAAGCGATAGAGCCGTGTTTGCGGAAAACCCTTTGCCGTTTTTTATCCAACTTATAAGCGTCCGAAACTTTAGCAATAATCCGTACCACCATTTGAGCGGTAAGTTCAAAGGTTTCCCTGGCCCAGTGGTAAGTAATGCCGTGCAACTTAAACTGCTGGAAAGTACGAGTGTCCCAGGCTTGCTCACTAATAGCGTTAGCAGCCTCATTCGCTTTTTCCAGTGTGTTAAGCAAGCGTTTAGCCTGTTTTTCATCTGGTTTAAGTTGTATCGAAATAGTAAGTTTCATAAGAACATTTTAGCATATTTGAGGCTATTAGTCAAGTATAGAAAGGAAAAGGAATTGCGTTTCCTCCCCATAGCTAAAGCTAGGGGTCTCCACGCAATGTTTAGATGAAGTACAGGGAAAGTTCAGTTAACTCAATACCAGCCACAACGGCGCGGCAAATATCTGCTTTGAAAGAGCAGCAGGAAACAAGCACGGCTCGTCTTGCCAGTGACACTACCGGCGTTATTGGGGTAGGCGATATTGATTTGACTCGTTTCCTGACCAAACCTTTCACCGGACTTAGAATGTTTCAAACTGCGAGTGGGGCCGGAACTTTCGGGACGCTTGGGATAATACCAGATCAGCAAAAGGGGGGGGTTAACCGCCCGGTTTACCGGGATGGCGGCGCTCTGGCGCTGGATAAAGCAGGAGCCGGTAATTACGGCTTTAACATCGCCCGGACCGGCCCCTCGACTGATGGGTACACCAGGGGGGAAACAGTTCTTATTCAAAAGCGGGTTGCTCACACTTTCAATCCAACCATTAGCCGGGTTAGTTACAACGTGTCGGTCAGAGAAGAACCCAAAGATTACGTTTTGCAAGTAAACGAGCGCTATGATGGGGATTTCGCGCCCGCAAGCGGTTTGGGGTTAGGTCAGGAATTTACAAGTATCTTTCCGATAGATAGCCAGGGCCGGAGGCTTTATAACGCTGACCCGTATACTGAGGCAGGTTGGAACGGTACGGTTCACAAAGTTGAGTATAACACTGAGACTCTACCGGTCATTGGGTCAATTGACCCGATTAGCTATCAGTTACCGAATAACGGTGGCTCCCCGATTGGATTTATAACCGGACAAAACCTAACCTTTTATACTTCTATTTTTATCGGGCCTTATAGAACACAGGTTCAAAATTTCTTTTCCGAAACAAGCGTTTCCTACGCCTTTCCGGGTGGGATGCTGCCTGGGGTTTATGACTTGATTGTGGTTAATTTCTCTGACGGGCAGCTCGCTATCTTACCAAATTCTTTTACAGTGCTAAAAGAGGAGGTAACACCTTGACCGAAATGAAAAGGATGGTTAGCGGTATTTCAACTATCGCCCTGCCGGAAAAACTCGCGGCCCAAAGTTCTTTTAAAAGAAACGAAGGGGAAAAGGCCGGGTATGCTGCGCCCTCTATTGGACTCTCTGGGATGCCGGGAGAGTACGATTTCAGGAAATTTATAACCCAGATCTTTGAAGGCATTAGACCGGTCCAGATTGGGGCGGGGGGGATTACGGTCGGTTCGCTTGCAGTCACCACCAATAAAGACAATTGGAAAAGTGAAACCCCTAAGTATGTAAACGGTTTATTAGGGGCAGTAAAACAACCCACTGATAATAGCACATGGTACACCGATTTGGAGCTTTTGAATGACGGCCTGGTAGGGATAAGCACTAAAGATGATGGCACGCTACCGTCAAAAGCCGTTGCAACCAACCGGACCACTGCTACAACTTTCTCAGTCAGGCTTATCCAGGATACGAGCAAATGAAAACTTTAGTTAGCCAGGTTAAAACCATTGATTCCGCTACTGGTAGGAACTTACAAACTCTGGCCGGGCAGCAGTTAAATTTGCAAAGGAAAGCCAGTGTCCCGGTTGTGGGGTTAGTAAACAATTTCGACCCTGACCAGAAAAACTTTCTAACTACACCCATGAAAGGCTACACCATGTTACAGGTTGGCAGTGGGGTAGCTACTTACGGCGCTCTGGCAGTCAATGCAGACTACAACGTGTTGCCACCAGGCCAGGACTTCTCTTTACGCCCTGAACCGGGGAAACCGGCCCTTATCTACCCGGTAGCCGGTGGTAACACTTCTTTAAACACGTCTTTCATTCATGGTGATGGTAATGAGTTAAAGAGGTACTACCCCATTAAATATCTGACCAGGGGTTTTACAGGTAGCGGCACCACGAGTTAAGGAGTGAAGAATTGCCCCAAAAATTACCAGATACCAATGACAATACCAATGCCAATGTAATAATCATTAGACCTGGCGGGTATTTCAGCGGCGGGACTAGCTTTTTAGTCTGGAATGAAAATTCACCGTTGCCTCCTTGCGCCCGGTATACCGAACTCGCGGATATGTACGCGCTTTTAGCTGATGGCTGGAACACTATTCCAGATTTAACTAGACAGTATGTTTTCGGCTATAACGATACCGTTTTACCAAAAGATAGCGCCGGAAATATCAGGCGGAACTTAATACCATGCGGGGTAGATGTTTCCGGTATCAATTTTCGGACACTAGATTCAATTGTGAGCGCCCCGTCAGTTAAAGCTCAATTAGATGCGATTTATTCTAGTGACTCTATGTGGACGGGGGAAGTGGTAGACCCGGTAATCTGGCAAGATGACTATTGGGATGCGTTACTAATAGACCGGGAAGCAATGCAAATCTACCTGGATGCTCATCCGGGTTGCCGTCTAAATTCCTAAAGTGGCGAAAAGGTTTAATTAAATGTCTACTCCAATTGGTACTCTTATAAGCTACGCAAAGAAGTTTTACACAACTGTCTTTGGCACGGTTGGCTCCCCCGCCACTCTTCAGACCGGCGATACCGACTGGTCAGGTCTTAACGCAGCCGTGGCGGTGCTAAGTGACGAGGTAAAACTTTCCAGCGGTCAAATTCTCATGGGGGCAAGTGGTAGCGGCGCTCTGGCTAACCCCACTATCGGGCCAACCCTGACCGCCGGAACGGGTGGCTCGCTGGCAGTAGGTAGTTACGATGTGTCTTTTAGTTGGACTAATACTTTCGGGGAAAGTCTAGCCAGTTCGCCTACCACCATTGTGCTTACGGCAGGCCAGACCCGGATTATACCGAGCGCGATTACCCCCTTACCGACTGGTTACACCGGGGCTAACTGGTATGTCAGTGACGGGCCGGGCAGTATCACGCCCAGGCTAAAAAACGCGAATACCGGGGCCACTTTCAATATTGATACAGTACCGTCCGGGGCGGCACTTGCCCAACCTACCGCTAATAGTACAGCCTCAACCGACCACGGCGAAAAGGGCATCCCTACCGGCAGTAGCGGCATCGTGGTAATGCCGGGTTCTGGAACGCTTGATTTTGGTTACAGCCCGACCAATCATAACGACCAGAACGGGTATTACCTTAAACGACTTCGTATTGAGAATTTTACAACTGCGGGGCTACCGACCGGGCTTACCGCCGCCGATAAAGGCCGTCTTGCTTACGATACTACTGTACCAACCCTGAAGATATGGGATGGTACCGCATGGCAAGTTATAAGCGGTGGCGGTGGTAGTTCTAGCCCTGCCACTGGCACAACTCTCGGCACGGTTAAAATAACCGGGACACCTGTTGACGCGGCGAATCCAATAGCGGTAGGTGATACCGATAGCCGCATGACCAACGCTCGCCCGCCGAACGGCAGCGCCGGGGGTGATCTGACAGGGACTTATCCGAACCCGACCCTTGCCACAAGCGGGGTGAGCGCGGGAAGCTATACCAACGCCAATATCACGGTAAATAACAAGGGATTAATTACAACGGTGGCGAATGGAAGTGGCGGGAGCGGCACACCTGCCGATGCCGATGCCACAACCAAAGGTATTCTCAAACTTACTAATGACCTGGCGGGAACTGCGGCCTTACCAGTAGTAGCAAGGGTAAATGGTCGGGCTTTCGCATCAACCGCCCCAGCTGCCGGGCAAGTTCCGACCTGGAACAATACAACCAGCCAGTACGAACCGGCCAGCCCTGCCGGGGGGTCAGGCGCTGCTAACGCTACGTCAATCCAGGGGGTTAATGTTTCGGCTACCGCCCCAACGAACGGCCAGGCTCTGGTCTACAACTCAGGCACTTCTCAGTATGTACCGGGAACAGTTAGCGGTGGGGGCGGGGCTTATGTTGGGGTACGACTAAGGCACTCGGCAGATCAATATGCTGCTGACACCGCTATTTTTACCTGGGATACTGAGTTATTTGATACCGATGGTTTCCATGACAGCACCAACCCGACCAGAATAACCATACCGACCGGGAAAAGCGGGAAATACCTCCTGACTGGAATGGTTCAATACAACAACAGCACTTCCAGTGAAAGTTACTATTTGTACGTGCAGAAGAATGGTGTTTCTACAGCTGTTGGGAATATAGCAATTAATGTTCAGGCCGGTTGTGCCGGTCTAGCGCAGTGTTTAAGCGATGTAGTTGCACTTGTTGCCGGTGATTATATCGAGTTGAACGCTTATCATACCGCCGCCGGTCAGAGTAGGACAATCAGAAGTGATTACGGCCCGTTTTTTAGCATGACATTTTTAGGGGCGTAACCCTGACCCGTGTCCCGATGAAAGCGGCATTTTACGCGACACGCAATAAAAGGAAAGAAAGCAGATGACTAATGTCAGATAAACCCAAAGGCAACAACAAAGTTATCAAACAATTCTATCTGAACTGGAAATTCTGGCTAATCCTACTGGCCAGCCTGGTAGTACTGGTAACTTTAGCTTTCCTCATCTTCACACCTACCGAGATAAGCAAGTCAGCTTTAAAAATCATTAGTGACCCGGCTATTTACGTGACTTTGAGTGTAGTCGCGGCGGGCGTTGCGGGGGTGTGGTCTAAAGTAAAAGAAGTACTGGACAAAGCTGAAAAGAAAGCCGATAAAGCCGTTTCAACTACCGTAGAACTTTCCGACCGGGTAGATACTAATGCTGAAAAGTACGCATGGCTTGAGAAAAGCATGGAAGCTTACGGGCGGATGGCCCACAATCTTACCGATGATTTGCAACAAGAACGGGCTGAGACAAAACTAGTAACGGCTGAACTCAAAAAACAAATCGAAGGGCTAATTATTCAGGTTAAAAACCAGCAAACCGAGATTAACCGCCTGAAAGAAATCATGCTCAAGCAGAACGAGGAAAGTATTAAGGACAAGGAGCAAATCTCCATGCTTCAAAGCCGGGTTAGAGAACTTGAAATCAGACTGGCTAAATCCGAGGCTGAGAATGTCTTCCTGCGTTCAGAGCTAGAAAAGCACCCGGTCCCGGCAGGTGTGGGTGCTGACTTAATCACGGCCCTGGTGAGCGGAGAGGAGGTTCAGTTACAGAAGAACGGCGGCAGTTTGCCGGGTAGCCCTATAACTTCCGGTGACAAAGTACAGCTTAATGTTATTGAGAAAAATAAAGAAGGGGAATAAGTCATGAATTTTAACTTAACTGATTACGTTGGCATGATCAGAAATTGGTGGTCAACGATAGGTATCTTCCTGCTACTGGAAGGACTGCAATACTTCATTGACAACCTGGCCTTTTCCTGGCGGGGTTTAGCGGTTGCCGTAGCCGCCGCTTTCATCAAACATTCAGTGACCTCATTTGACCATACCGTTGCCAAGAAAGCAGTCGAGAAAGCGGCTGTGACAGGAGAAGTCCCGGCCAGTATTACTGCTGGTGAGCATAAGTGACCGCAACCGCAACCGTAACCGCGAGCAGCCAGGTCACGGCCTTTCTACCAAGAATGACGCTTCTAAAGTTCAAGGCTGTCTTAGAAGAGGCGGGTAGCCCGGCTGCACGCCAGGCCGCTGCGTGCTATGCCGCTATAGTGGAGCGGGGTATTTCACCTGCTTTTGTATTAGGTTTGTTCGCGCACGAGTCTAGGTATGCGACCGACCCTAATAGCATCGTTTACAAATTTAATAATTATAACCCTGGAAATTGCCGGTCAAGTACGATTGGGTCAATGCCGCTTATATCAACAGACCGGGGTGTGTTTGTAAAATACCCGGACTGGGCTACAGGCTTTCGGGATTTAGCCAACCGCTTAATTGTCAAAAACTACGTTTACGCCCAGGAAGGTAGACGGACAATTGAACAAATTATCACAAGGTTTGCCCCGGTCAAAGACGGCAACGATACAGCCGGGTACATAGTTAAAGTAGTCGAATTAATGAACGGCTGGATTACACCGGCAGGGGGAGGGAATAGTAATATGGGAGTAACATTACCTAACATCACGCAGACACCTAGCCCTAATTACGATCAGGGGCCAACTAGGAAAACCAAAATTGTTATCCACGACATTGAAGGTTCTTTTGATAGCGGCAATAACTGGATTGATAGTTCAAAGAGCGGAGTTTCCGCTCACTACATTGTCAGTGCCGATGGTAAACGAATAGACCAATCAATCCGAGAAAGCGATATAGCCTGGCATGCCGGTAATTATAAATACAACCAGGAAGCTATCGGGATTGAGCATGAAGGCTACCAATCTTTTTCGACCGGGCCTTACCCGGATGTTATGCTTAGAGTTTCAGCAGCCCTGGTATCTCAAATTTGCAAACGCAACGGTATTGCACCCAACCGTCAGAATATTATCGGCCACGGCGAAGTGCCGCCGCCTAACAATCACACAGACCCCGGCCCTAAATGGCCGTGGGACCGCTATATGGCTTATGTGTTAAACGAATATAACGGGGAGTTAAATCACGTGACTACTGATAATCAAGGCCCGAATCCAGTTGCTTTCAACCCTAACCCTAACAATTTTGCAGTAGGGCAAGGGGTTATTGAAGCAGCCACCCGCATGCGTTTTGAGGTACTTACTGCGGAACAGTACCTTGTGCCAGAAAGCGGCCAGGCAGCCGGTTTAACTAAGCGGTCCATGACGTGGGTCAAATCGGAAGATGGTAAAATCTACCTAATTTTGGCTATTCAAGACCAGGATAAAAATAACAATCCGCTCACAACTTGGACTACTCAAGTGTGGTTGCAAACTGTTTAGACTACTTACCACCTCCTTCTCCTTCCTACTCAGCCCCCAGCCTTGCCCTGACCGGCAGGGCTGGGGGCTAAATCCTCCTATCTATTCACATCTACACAGCAAAAGATCGCTTCAACTGGCTAAAGTGGAGCGGTCTTTCTTCTACTGTTTTAAAAATTCAATTTGAACACCGGGCCACAGTTCAATTACCGCATGAGCAATTATCACTTTAACCCTAAGATGGCTCATTTCACCCGCCCACTCATCACCAAAGCTCCCTGCCCATTCCCTATCGCCACAATCGGTATAAAGGGTCAAACTGTAGTGACCATACCTGAACCGAAAATAAAAGGGTGTACCATCAATTGTGCCGGAATATTGAGTCGGGCAAGCATCACAAGTACATAAGTATTCAACCGTTATCTTTTGGGTTTCGTAGGCCAATATCTCACTCACTTTTCAACCCCTTTCTGCCCACCCTGGTCGGTTGTGCTATCAATTGGCAACACTTCAATTAGAACGTAGATATGAACTAACGTGGCGGATATTATCGGGTTGTTACCGAACTGTTCAGCCATACCACCGGCCATTTTGATGGCTATAAGTATGCGCTCTTTGGTTTCCTTTGCGCCTCTTGAGTAGCCTCTATTATAAGCCTGTTCAGTCATCCAATCATCGGTTTCATTCGCCATCTTCAACCTCCTCATGATAGCCACACCTTGAGCAGTAGCGGTGTTTGTTCAGTAGCATTATTCGCACAAAGTCCAGGAAATCGTCGGTAAAGTAGTCGTGACCGAATATCTTGCAAAGTAACTTCTTCATCTCAAATCCTCCTATGCGCTGAGTGCGGTTTAGTTGGCTAAATATGAATATCTATCCCGACCGCTACACAATCAGTGTGTTTACCAAGTAACATAAGCATGTCATGGTCCCATGTATCGTTCGGCTCTGAAATCATACCGAACCATCCTAACTTGCCACGTTCATGCCATTTCCCATTGGGGGTAACTATTGCATAGCATTTTACATTTTCTGGTAATTCTCTAACCAAACAAATGTTATTAGGTATTGCCCCATCGTAACGACCGCCAACTTGATACCAATCCCATTTTGCGTCGGGGTTACGCGTTCGCATATAGTAAATCCCATTTTCATCTTTACCGCCCGGTCCTTCGCCCCACCAATCCTCAATATTAGCTATTAAAGTTTCTTCGGAACCATACTGTTTGATGCCACTGGTTACATCTTCAACATCAAAGTAAGTCTTATAAGGTGCTACTTTTAAGTTCTCATTGTACGGAGCTAGTAAATTATCAACTGAGTTTTCCTCTTTGGCTTGCTCTTGTTCAAGTAAAACTAATACAAAACAATGTGACATCTATCTAATCCTTTCTAAAATAAACCCTTCTTAAAAACTAGACACCTAATTTATTTAGACCAGGACGGTTTCCAATTAGCAATCGGATTGTGTTTAGGGCAATAACCATCCTGGGTTGCCTCCCGCCCACAACCGCCCGGTTTAGATGGGTTTTTCGGGTTCCTACCATGCATGCAAACCAACCGCAAGCAGTAGCAACACTCATTGTAGTTTTGGCCGTAGGCTGGGCAGTTACCGCAAGTAACGCACATGGGCCGGAGTTTATGCTCGAAATAAAGAGTTGTAGACATTTGATTTTAATCCTTTCTTTCTAGGCGGCCTGGGCCAGCAGGTCGCGGTAAGCATCTTTTTCCATTTCGGTTTCAGCTAGGTTATTGATTGTCTGGTTCAATTCTTGAATTTCTATTTCCAGGGCTGCCAGCCGGTAAGTAATTTCTTCGTCTATATAGATAATGGTCTTCAAAGCGAAATTCCTGTGGTAGCACGATTTTCCTATTTCGCCCGCAGGACAGCCGCACCGGATAGCACCAGGGCCAGTAACCAAAAGCGGATAATGGGTATAGCCGTCACTAGAAAGAACATCGTAGAAGTTCAGGCTTGATGTGGCTTTAATGGTAGGTATCTTTTTGGTCTTGGTGGTGGTCATTGTCTGGCCCTGCTTTCTTGCTTAACTATTCCGTGAGGCCGGTGTTACCCGGCCCGTTCCTTCCTACATTGCTACTGCGTAACCTTCCGGTACTAACTTTCTTAAAGTTCTGTGTAATTTGTCGCTTTCCTTGCGAGTTAGATGTTTGTAATCGTAACCCTCAAAGGCCAGGGCTAACCTGATACACATAACCATTTCGTAACCGGCGCTGGAGTTGTATATCTGGGAAGCTTTCTCTGCTACTACCTGGATTTGCTCGGTTGTCATTGTTTTTGCCTTTCTTTTAGTGTTTCGTTTGTAACTCTTTGTATAGATACATTATAACACATAAAACCACATATTAGATTAGAGAACGGTTAAATTATGCGGTGATTTGTATATGTATTTAGTTATATTGACTTATATGTAATGATATGTTATTCTTATGTTGGAGGTTAAAGCATGAAGTTAATCATGTTGCGGGCTAACAAGGGTTGGCTACAGGCGGACCTAGCGAAAAAAGCAAAAGTACAACAAAGTATTATTAGCCGGATAGAAAGTGGTCACGACAAAGACTTTTCGGTTAAGACTATGTTTGCTATTGCCCAAGCGTTGGGCGTGCAAGTGACTGACATTGATGAGTTTGTCGAACGCCTGGGAAAAGCTGACCCCCAACCAACGTTTGAAAGATTGGGGGCAGCATAGTCGTGGCGGCGGGTGTGTCAGCACCCGTCATCACTATTAAAGTATAGCAGAGGTAATAAAATGGATGGTGAAAGAGAGTTAGATTATTTAATAGCAGAAAAATTTCTCAAACTCCCAAAAGTGTATGTTGAAGAATGGGGCAAGGAAGTTTACAAAGGTCACGATGGTTTTTGCGATAATGTTTTATTGCGAACTTTACCATATTTTAGCTCTAATTATGATGCCAATAGGATACTTATAAGATATATGCAAGTTCATGGTTCAAGCTTTTATCTGGCTTGGGATGAAGGAAATAACCAATGGACTTGCTCATGGGTAACGAGCGGGTACCGGTTTGTTGCTAAAGCTGAAACTTTGGAATTAGCCGTTAGTCGTGTGGCATATAATGTAATCACCAGAAACGAGGTAATAAAATGAAGGGTACCGCCGCAACTAATCTTGCCGATGGTCTGGCAAACGAAATCAAGCGCGACCAGCAGCTACTTATCGAATATGCCGAGCTTCAAAATATGCCCGGTGTATTCGTGGGCTTCGCGGTAGCCAGGATTAAGCAAGAACTGGATTTTGCTATTGATGCCCTTTCTAACCATGACATTGAAAAAATGATTTTAGCATACGGCGATTTGAGGGGGAGTGACAACTCCCCACGGATAAATCCGGGGGCATCTACGGTCTTGCACCGCTGCTCATTTGCCCCTGAGCCACTAGAGTTGTAGATAGTTATCATCGCCCAGCACTTTCAGCCTTGACGACTTAGCAACTAGCACTTGTCCAAGAATACGCGAATACTTTTACGTGAGCGAACGATTTAGCTCACAACCAGCAAATACTCTTAGGTTCTTAAAGTGCGAACTACCCTTGAATTATAGCACATTTCGAGGCTAAATACCACAAATGTGCTGCCTTGCGAATTGGTTTAACGAGCTTTAGCGAGAAAGGAATGCCTTATATCCCCATAGCTAAAGCAAGGGGTCTTACGGCATTTATGATAAATAGCAACCGCCCATGAAAAAACTCCTGACCACCGCCACCACCCTACTACTAATCCTAATAGCCGCCTTCCTACTCTTGCGCCAATTCCTTTTTAATTCTAGCAGATTTAATTGAGGTGACATGGATTTATCCTACTTCCTTATACTAATAGTTTTAGCAGTAATAATAGATGTGTACGTCCACTACTGGATAGCCGCCCGACAGGTAAAACAACTCAGGGCTGAATCGGTTCGGTTTGAGGCCGAGTGGCAAAAGTTTTTAGTTGAAATCCAGACGGCGGTAAACCAGCGATGAAAAAATGATTCTAGCTTACGGCGATTTGAAGGGGAATAAGTGATATTTTGAAAATAACCTACAACCTTGAAACCGTTGAACGGATGCTCAGGGAAACAGCCGAAGAAGTCAGGAAAGAAGGCTACGAAAAAGGAATTGAAGATGCTTCCTTTTTCATTAAAGCCAGCCCAAGTTACTTTGTCGGTGGAGGGGAACAAGAACGTTTAGCAGAAGATATTATATTGGTATTTCTTGGTATCAAAAGAAAGTAGGTAATATGGAACCAGACGATAAACTTATTTGCAAAACTTGTGGACAGGAATTACAAGAACACTTTTTAAGTGTGGCCTCAAACGGAGCGGCAATTGCTAGTGCGTGGAGCAAAGAAGGGACTTCGGTAATTGAATGTTTCCCTGATTCTGTTAGGGATGAATTCCCTGTATGCATTTGCTGCGATGACCCAATCTTTGATTCTAAAGGTAGTAAAGCTGCCCATGCCAGTTGTACCGAAACCATTATCGAAGAACGGGATTACTTTCAAGACATCTGCAAGAAATCTGCCGGGGCTAATGTTTACTTTTACACGCCTGCCCCATCCACCAGGGGCGGTGATATTCACAATTACGAGGTCTACGAGAGAACTATGTCCGGTGACAAGCAAGTAGCGCAATATCTCAAATTCGAGGAAGCTAAACGCTACTGCGACCGGATGAATACTGATAGGAATAGATGAGTGAAGAAACTTCTAACCGCCACAGCCACCCTACTAATCTTAATAGCCGCCACCTTCCTACTCCTCCGCCCTTCCACCCCAGCCCCAGAGCCGCCAGAACTGGCCCAGGCCAGGGCAGCCGCCCAGGTAGCCGCGCTCGCACGGGAAGGACAGGACGCAAGCTTTAGGAGCAGTTTCTTCCAGTGGACGGCGGTAATATTCTTATGCCTAATTGTCGGTATTATCATTGCCGCACTGGTATATTTATTCGGGGTGAAGGCGCATCAGCAGCGCATGGAACTGGCTAGAATATCGAAAGATTACGATATAATCTATCCTGACGGTGGCGGCTCCTACCCAGTCACACGGCTACCTGATGGCTCGTTCCAGTGGTTTGAACCGGGCAATATAACCACCACGCCACAGTTTGTACACGGCCTCCAACCCGCGCCACTAACTACCAGAACCAGGCCAGGACGTGACTTGACGGTACGGGCTAACCAGCAGCCTATAGCGGCGTATTACAGCCACTTCGTGGAAGCTGACCGGTTGGAAAGCCCAGAAATTTTAAGGGAAATTGCGGGAACTTTTGAGGCTGGGAACTCGGAAATTTCCGATGATTTCCAGGATTTACTACCTTTAATGCGAGACATGATTGAGCGGGGTAGGGGCAAGACGGACACCCTGAAAGCCCTCGGCCTGGGCGGTAGGAAGTATGCCAGGGCGGCTAAACTTTATGATGAATTGAAGGGGCAGGTAAAGTAGTGAGTAAATTACCGGGGAAAACCAAGATTAAAAAATTACGCCGGGTGGCTTTCAACAAAGCTTATGTTGCTGACTTCCTGGCCCAAGCTGGCGATGCCCAATTAGGATTTGCTATGTGGAACCAAACAGAAAGTTCCGGCCATAAAGGTAGGTGGCCTATTCGTAAACGTAGAAGTATCCATCATCGCTGGAAATTCTTCGGTCTAACGGATTATAGGGCAACAGGTAAAATTGAAATTCATTAGCGGTAATAACCAGCACCGCCGCCCGGTTGGGTGTGGAGAATTAGAACAAATGATTAGAGAGGTCTTCTTAATACAGGTTATCGCTACCGTAGTAATCATTTGTTCTAATCCAAAGAATAATAGACCGCCTCAAGAAAGAAGGTACAAAGGATGACACCAGATGAATTTTTTGCCGAATGTTTAACTGTAGGTGATTTAGTTAAAGTACTTTCAGAGTTACCGCAAGATGCAGTTGTGGTTAAATTTGCCGGTGGGGATTGTGATGGGTATGTACCTGCTGGTAAGAAAGAATTTAAGGTTACGACAATGGGGTTGAGGAGCGATTGGAATTCCCATGTCTATCATGGCCCCTTTGATAATAAGGAGGATATGAGACGTGGATATGGACGTGCCGCCAGTTACTTAAAGAAGTTTAAGGCGGTGGAACTGTGATTACTCCGTCAGCTAAAGCAGACGGCTTCTAATGACCACACCTCGCCGCCCGGCGCTGGGGGATTCTCTTTGAAAGGAAAGATAGCGATGATTGACTGCCCCACTTGCCGCAATGGTAATTCTTACTCGCAGTACTGGCGTGGCCTTCGCTATTTCTATTGTTTTTATTGCAGCGCTGTTTGGTACTACCAGACAACCATAAGCAGCTCCACCACCACGATTAGCCCATGGGCAATGGCAAATAAATACAATTAACTGATTCGCCTTTTGCGCGGACTTGATTTATTATCCCCTTCTCACGTTATCAAGGTAAAAAGTAATTTTACCCCAACAATAATCCTTGCCTTAAAAAGGTAAATACTTTAACAAGGTTATTACCTTATGGAGTTAATAATGATAATTTCCGCAAGTAACCAGAAGGGCGGCGTGGGTAAAACCACGACTGTAATCAACCTGGGAGCCGCTCTAGCCGCAGCCGGTAAAGAAACTCTACTAATTGACCTGGACCCACAAGGCAGCTTATCGCAAGGCTTGGGCTTTCAGCCGGACAAAGTGATCGGCGGTTCTTACGAGTTATTTGCTAACAAACCGGTTGAAATACTCTGGCATAGCGAAAATCTAGCCGTTTTACCAACCAATATTAATCTGGCAGATGTTTCTAACGACATTGTAAAAAACAATAAACACGGTCCTACTAGCATCCTGAAAAGGACTATTAAGCCCCTGGCGGCTGATTTCGAGTATATCCTCATTGATACCCCACCTAACCTGGATTACTTAACCTTGAACGCCCTGGGAGCCTCTCAGTACGTTATAATCCCCTGCCAGTGCCAATTAGCGGCTGTGCGCGGCTTAGAACTGTTCGCCCGGACCCTGGAAGACCTGGCCGAGATTAACGACTCGCTGGAAGTGTTAGCCCTAATACCAACTATGTATACCGCCAGCCGCAAAATAGAACAGGACATACTCACAATACTGCAAAACGACTATGGTGATAAATGCCGCCCACCTTTACCGGACCGGGTGGAATATCTCAGAGCTAATGCAGAAGGCCGGGCGGTTAGCGGTGATTTATTCGATTACTGGATTGACCTGGCAGCTTTTGTAATTGGCAAAGGCGGTAAATAATGCCTACCCCAAAGAATCGAGGCTTACCGCCTGGTATTGCTAACAATATCCATTCAGCCCCGGTTGAACGGCAAAAGAAAACTTACGGCCCGGCCCCGGTGGAAGAAGAAACCGAATCGGCCCAAACCCAATTAAGTAAAAAAATCGGGCGACCTAAAGGCCGGGTAAAGGTCAAAAAAACCATTTACATTACCCGGTCAGATGATTTTGCAAAAGCTCAAAAAGGGTTGGTTAAAAACGCTGATATTCTAATTTCAAATGATAATGAATTGGTGGACCTGGCCCTGGCTTTACTCGCTTCAATGACTTCTGACCTTAATAAGGTAAAAGAAGTAATAAGTATTTATGAGGCGGAAATTAAATCTGCATTGAAAAGGTAAATCCCTTAATAAAGTAATTGCCTTTTTAAGGTAATAATTGTATAATAAAAGTAGCTAAATATCCTAAGTATCTAGCTACTAACGTCAACCTGATTCTGGCAGGTCGAGGCGAAATAAGTATACCATTATTTCAAATCCCCTTGCCTCTAACCATAAGGAGGCCAGCATGGCTAAAGTACCTTTTCAGAATGTTGTATTACAAACCTTACCCGGTGGCGGCTGGGAAATTAACGGGTCCGGCCCTGTTAATGCACCGGTAGCACCTGAACCTATTAAAGAGCCAATCATAGTGCGTGAGAACGCCAAGCTTGACCCCGCTATTATCCGGGCGTATAAAATTAAAGCGGCAAGAGAAGGCCGCAAACTATACGAGGTCATGGAAGAAATTTTAAGGTTGCACTTAAAGTAGTATCCTGAACATGGCCCTGGTGGACTTTAGCGGTTTACCAGGGCTCTTTTTATACCGTACCCACTAACTCACAGTCCGCACTGTTTCACGGCAAACAAAAGGCCCGATGGTTATCCGGGCCTATCTTTCCTAAATTATGTAGAATGTTTCAGAATAACCACCATTATGGTTAAAACTGACTTTCTTAATTTTGTGTCCTGCCAGTTCTATCTCCGTATCAGATGCCATATTTTCTAATGGGTCTTTGCGCGGCCACTCTGAAACACCCTCTTTGGGCTGTCCGTAGCGGTCTAAGCCTTCAAGTTCCGAAAGGGGTTTCCCGGTTGCGGTATCTTCCAGGATGCGCGGTATATGGTGGCCGATGTAATCGAAAATAGGGTCATGGTCAAATCCGACTATGCCTGGTTCGTAACGGCTCCGGTAATAAAATACCATGACCTCTGGATTTTCGGCGCTCGGCTTGTAACCTCTAAATCCTTCAATCTCTGGGTAGGCTTTCTTAAATGTTGCGCTCATGGTGTTTTCCTTTCTGTTATTATCTTCTTGTTCCGCGAGTCGGCGTAATGCCAGCTCGACCACTCCCGTTTCGGTTGGGCCGAACTTTGCTACCAGGGTGTCTAAAATTGTTTCCGCTTCAGGTGATAGACGGAAATTCTTTCTTACTTTTGTCATAATCACTCAGACCGGGATAAACCGCCCGGTTCGGCACTTAAAACCTAAACGTATAATTTGCTGTTATCATTGTAGAAATAAATCTCATAGAACCGTCCGGTTTTGTCGCTCTTCATTTTCTTGTAACCGCCTAAAGTGCTGATACCAGGGCAACCAATCTTTTCACCGGTAGAAAAAGTAAAATCCCCGTCTTCATCCTGCATACCAGCTTCTTTCAACAATCGGTAAACTTCTTTCCTGGCATCGTATTTTTCTGCAGGAGTAGCGTTCCGGCGGGTAATGATTTTGGACTGTTCGCGGATTAGTTCTAATGTGGTCATCATTTCTTTCCTCTCACTTGTGATAAGGCTCAATTGCTTATCTCTGTACATCCATTGTACATCCGTTTTAGATAATTGTCAATACCTTTTTGCCATTTTGACCACGAGTTTTATAAAATGGCTAATAAACCCCAGCACCGGGCAAAGCGGGGCGATGTCGACTCCTTACTACTGACTGATTGGTGAAGCCGGGTATTTACCGCCTGGCCCGTACTTTGAGAAGTCTATCCCCTCTTTTTTCTTACCGTAAGAGGGGGTTGAACCCCCTTTATCATTGGTTTTTGGTGGTTGTTTTTGTTCGTTGGAAGCTTGCTTCCAGGGTACTTCCGCTTTCAGTTCCAGGGTCGGCTTTTGCCTTGCTACGCGGCCCAGCAGCGTGTATATACTAGCTTTACCCTGTCTATACTGGACTAGCACCAGACCGGCCTTTACAAGCTCTTTAAGCAGTTCTGGTATCCACCGGGCAGAGCAGCCGACCTTTTGAGCCAGCACGGTGTAACCCGGCCAACAAGTCCTGTGCTGTCCGCTAAAGTGTTCAAGGGCGCTCCATAGTAACCGGGCCTTTGCCGGTAGTGTGGTATCAAATAAAACACTGTTGGGGGTCATGACAAAGGGGTGGGTAGTTGCCATAAGAAATAACCTCTTGACAGTACGCTCTCACATTGATAAGATGTGAGGGACATAGATAAAGGACAACAAAAAGTCCGCACCGGCCAGATGCGTTTATGTCAATAGAAAATGAGAAGCTCTGTTTGCCGCAGAGCTTTTCTAATTCACATCAATAGTAACGACTCATTCTAAATAAATCAAGGCATGAATCAGGCTATTGCAGAATATGGTAAAATATAGATGCAATTGCACTAGCTGGCTGGATTTGCGAGCGGGGAATGTAGGTTCGCCTGTCAGTATCAAAGGAACCGAAAATTAAGCCGCTCTTTACCGGGGCGGCTTTTCTCATTTATACATAGTATCTAGTCATGCCAGTTGAGTCAATAAGCAGAATAAAAAAAAGAACCGGCCACCCTGACCAGTCCAATTGAATAAACCAGAACTAATTATTGTATCAGTATCGTAGTTTTGTCGGAAAAATTTTCAAATCTTAAAGACTTCATTACTTCACCGGTCGGGACTTCAAAGGCCAATTCTCCCCTGGTACTTTCACTTTTAGCCAAATCAGTTGATTTCATCCCCTTAGGTAAAAGGAATGAAACATCTCCATAACCATAGGAAAAATTCTGATCACTTAGCACCTTAAAGTATGTAAGTCCATTACTTAGTTTTTTGTCCGAGTTATTAGTAATCGAAATATCCAGAATGAAGTAAGTAAAACCCGCTTTCGGTTCCCTGGTTTCAATAGCATCTTGGTTGCGTTTGCCATTTACAACTAATGTTACGGTGGCCTGAGTTGCCGCTACGGTGGTAGCCGTAGGTCTAACGGCGGTAGTTGTAGGGGGAATGGTAGCTTGTATAGTTGGGGTGGCAGCAACAGTAGCTGGCACAATCGTGGTAGCACTCGTTACCATAACGGTTACAATCTTAGTTACTTCTACTACCCTGGTAACTTCCACGACAGCGCCAGGGGCTGGAGTCAGGTTATCGCCACAGGCCACTAGTAATAAAACTAATACGAAAATCAACGGGATAGTTTTTAACATTAATCACTCCTAATCTACAAAGTTTCTAACTCGTTTTTATGTTCTTTCAACTCTAAATAAATTTCGTATCGCTTCATTACTAAATCTAACGGTACGTCCATGCGTTCGGCAAGCTCCTGGTGATTGATTCCCCATTCATTCGACAACTTAATACATTTGGAAGGAATTAAATAAAATGCCGCCGCATAGTTAGCTTCTTTTTCCAGTATCTTATCCTCATGGCCTATATGGCTGAATAAGGGCAAATGCTTTGAATGTTCTAAAAGATGATGTAATTCATGAGCTTTTGCTTTACGCCGTACTTCAACCGGTTTATTTTCATTTATAAAAATCCTTCGGCCCAATCCCCTAATATTACCCGGCATACAGTAACCTTCTAACACATCCTCTGCGAACGGTTTCACCTCAATATCAATTATCAAATCTCTAATAATCCGGTCTATATCAACTGGATACCTTATGTCCCGGTGCGCCTCGGTGTACCTGATAACACCATTTATCCTGGGTAAAGATTTGATAAAATTCGCCGGTAGTCCCATGTGACACCATTGTCCCTACTGCTCGTTTTCGTCTATTTCTTTGATTAACGTTAACGCATCTAAAGCGATTTGCCTTAGTTGCCGGTTAGACAGCCTGCTTAAATAGGGCTTGCTGTAAAAGATACCGCCCAGGCGTGGGTCATTTAAGGCTGCTATTTCTTCCTGTGTTAGCGGTGGGTCTTCAGGCATATCCGGTATGCGGGATTTTGGTTTCTCGGTTTCTTCATCATTAAGTATTCCAAATAAATCACTACTACGCATTTTTATGTGCCGTGCAATAACCGTTATTAATTCAGATGATGGGGTTTTTGTACCCCTTTCAATAGCATTTAAATAACTAGAACTAATACCAATATGATTTGCAAAAACATCCCTAGTTTGATGCAAATCAAGTCTTTTACCTTTGATATACTCGCCAAATCTTCTTTCATTCATACTTTTATTATACATATTTGTTTCTAATAGAAATAGTTTATTTAGAACCATAAGTTATTACCTCTAGTACCATACCTTCTACCCAAACAAACGCTGATACTAATAGAACCAAAAACCCCTTGACAAGTGTTTCTACTAGAAATATAATAGTTATATCAGAACCATTTTATGATACTTACGGAGAAACCAATGAAAACCAAAGAAAAACTAGTAGCAGTAACTTTTTGGATACCAATATCCCTCAAAGATGCTGCAAATGAAGTTGCAGAACGCCGGGGTGATATTACCCGGATGCTTGAAAACGGCCTCCGCAAAGAAGTTACCGCTAAACGAATTGAACTTGCTGAACGGGACATCGAAACTAAATTAGCTTCATAACCAAGAAAGGCCACCACCACTATGCCCACCTTAAATTCCGCACCGGCTCAAACCGCCCTGGAACGTCAACAGGATATCACTAAACAACTAGAGGGTGAGTATCAAGCTCTTCTCAATGAATTTAGCCAGATGTCGGCACATTACCAACGTTCCGGCTGGCATCGGGGTTTTGATGATTACCGCCAGCAAAAGATAGATTGCAACACCCGAATAATTTACAAACAGGCCGACCTCCATCGCAGCCGGTTAAAAGAAGCGGCTTTAATCAAAGTCATGGACCGGCGTGTAGCTTCCAGGGCATCTTAGAAAACAATGTCCAGCACCACCTCCAATTAGTTAGCGAGCACACAGGGCCGGAATCTAACCCTTTTCGGCCCACTATCCAACTCCACTTTACAGTGTTGGCCGCCGACTACTGGAGTCCATCCGGCAGGTCTTCTTTTATGGGAAAGAAGTGGCAACTGCTGTGATGGGCTTCGGTAGGTGGCACGGCCACCACGTAGCCATTAAAGATGACTACCAACCGCGTTAGAGGGGCTGGGGTTCCAAACCGGTCCCTTTCTAACCAATCACCATTGGAACTGGTGACAAAACAAGTTTACCCAACAATAGGGTAAGTGCGAATTTAGGCTAATACAACTGAATAGAATTGATTTAAGAGGAACTTAAACAAAATGGAACGAATGGAACGAATGGAAATCGTAAGAACGCGGCTTACATCATCGATACTAGAAGATTTACAGTCCAGGGTAGCCAGGATGCATACCGTTGTACCCCGGCTCAGGGCGGAAGCGGACACTCAATATCCAACCAGTCACCCGATGCTTAACTATCTTTTCGGGTATCACGCCTTTATTGAAGTCCTGGCCGAAGATTTGGCGGGGTTTCTGGATGAGTTGCAGGACAGTTGGGACGCTACCTCTACCAAAGGGAAACTCTCTTACAGTACAAAGGTGGAACGGCGTGACCGGCTTAGTTTAGAAATAGCAATGTACGAAGCGCAAAACCAAAGTCCAACCAGGAGGGCCAGCAGATGAGACAGCACTACCTTGATGACCGAAAAACGTCCGAGTTGGTTTCAGATTTAAAACAGTTCTGGCAGGACGAAGCCCGGAAAGAAAACCCCGTACTTTACCAGGATGAACCTTCGAGTGAATTTCCCATGCTTGAGCGTTACCGTGAGGAAACCAGGACTGCCCGGTATAACCTGCTTTGGACGGTGTTATTCCTGGTCATGCTGGTGGAAATAATGCTGGTAGCGTATTTCTTCTGGGGGGTGGGGTAGAGATGACACCCGAAGGCGCTATCCAAAAGGCCATAACCGACTGGCTCTCAACCTTGCCGGGCTGTTGGTTTTATAAAGTTCATGCTCAAAAACCCGGTAAAAACGGTAGCCAGAAGACAGGAGTCCCGGATTTAACGCTGGAGAGTAGGCGACATGGCAGGGTTTGGATTGAAATTAAGACTCCTAAAGGCACGTTAACCGATAGTCAGAAACGCGAGATACCAAAGATGCAAGCGGCTGGAGCCACCGTGATTATTGTCCGCAGCCTGGAAGAATTAAGAGATGCTTTAGATGCGCTGGAAGTGGGGGATTACTTATGACCACCAACGAATACGAACCAGAAACCCCCCTCGACCTATTCAGGAAGATTTATGCGGTTGAGCTACCCGAAGAAGAGGACCGGACGCTCAACCTGGAATACATCTTTGGCCGGTTGAGTTTGGACGGGTTGAAGGCAGCCAAGTTCAAGGCGAAGGTGTGGCGGTTGCTGGATGGGGCGAGAGATGGGGAGGGGGATTAGACCTTGATACTGAATGAAATAATGACTGGTGATGCCAGGGAGTTAGCGAAAACTATAGAACCTGAATCTGTGGATTTTATTCTAACAGACCCAATTTATGAGAATATTGATGATTATCGGTGGCTTGCTGAAACGGCCATGCGAGTGCTTAAACCTAATTCAGCCTGTTTAGCCTGGGTAAGTGTCCGACCTGCCGCCCGTTCTCAAATAGCAATGGAAGAAACAGGGCTTACTTATCAATGGACGCTCCAGTATGCCGAATTTGGCCGCAATACAATGCTTCACCTTTACGGCATTTTACCCAAAGTTACCCCTTGTCTTTTCTTCACAAAAGGCCGAAGGAAAGCCAAACCTTACATCCCTGACCTGATTATCAATAATGCCCCTGCCGACATTAAACCAAATAACGAACTTTACTTCGCCTGGCAGAAAAACCAGATAATTTTGCGTCGTTACCTGGAAACATTTAGTAAACCCGGTGATGTGGTTTATGACCCATTCTGCGGTAGCGGTTCTTTGGAAGTAACTTGCAAACAAACAGGGCGCAATTTCTACGCCTCAGAAATCGAACCAGACCGGGCGGAAATCGGGCGAAAAAGATTAGCTTTAACTCAGATGCCTTTATTTGTCTTAGAAGAAAACGAGAAGCAAGCCACCTGGGACTTAGAGGAGGCAATCTAATGACCAAATCTTGCCTCTCCTGTGGAGCCGACATCTCCCACCGCTCTCACCGGGCCGTCAATTGCGTACCTTGCGCCTACGCGGTTGTACTTGAACAAATGCGAGCTTACAACCTGCGCCAGCACCACGCCAGGCTACGCCAGAGGGCAACTGAGGGCCGTGGGCGGGGCATTGAGTACCTTTATCAGTCCAATTCAAAGGACGGTCGGTATTACAAGGTTTTCGGTGCGCTCCGAGTTGAGAAGTATTGCCAGAGCTGCCACCGGGCCGATGACGAGGTGAGGGGCCAGTGGGGGCCAATCTTTACCATCTGTGACGCAAGGGGCCGGGAAAGTGACCCGGTGCTGCTTTGCCGGGACTGCTACGGGGCTGAGTGTGATAAAGGATTAAGGAGGGCGAGTTGATGACAATGAACGATGTAGACAAGCTAGACAAGCTAATGGACGAAGAAGAACAGCTTATCAAAGATAGGAATTTTTACCTGACTATGATGAGTTGTTGTGACGATATTATCAAGCAATCTGACAATGCTGGTTATCAAAAGATTACTGACCAGTTTAAGGGGGAGAAAGAGGGCTACCATCAAAATTGGCGGGATGCCAATAACCGGCTCAAAGCAATCGAAAAAGAAATCTACGCACTTACTTAAAAGGCGGCAACCTTATGACACCAGAAGAAACCCTCAAAACATTTGAAAACCACACCTGCACCAAACTGGACATGTACGGTGGGTGCGATGATGAATTTGAGTACCAATGTCCTTATTGCGGCAGACTGGAAAATGTTCCCGGCGCTGGTGTCCTGTCAAATGAAATTCACGGCTGGGAATGTGGTCATTGTTACGCTTACGGAACGCCTATAACACCAGTGGGGAGGGATTAAACCAATGTTTTGTGAGCTTTGTGGAAATGAAATGAGAAACGGGATTCCTTGCAAATCTATACCTATAAATATTTCAGGCATGGATTACGCCCTGGTTGTTTACGGTAACGAGGAGAGATTCCCTAAACCTTTTGAAAGTGTGGAATGTCCTGATTGCGGCACTCCTAAAGGTTACTGGCATCATGCCGGGTGCGATATTGAAGAATGCCCCAAATGTCACCGCCAACTTATAAGCTGTCCTTGTGGTCAAGAAAATGTAACAGATTACGAAGGCTAAACTTATGACTACTACAACCAGACCCAAACAATCCAATAATTACCGCTTGCCTGACCCTAACATAGCCGGTGGTATTTGCGCTTATTGCGGCGCTGGTATAGATGCCCCGGATTTATGGCAGGACAATTACAGCGGCTTTCTCTTTTGCAAAGATGCCGAACTTTGCCAGGGCCGGGTAGAGGCGTACGAACGGTCGAAGCTGGCCGCTCTACTCAACGAGAAGGACCGGCTGGAAGTGCGGCGCGTTGAGCTTATCGGCCTTATCAAAGCGCAACGGGCGAAGCTGGGCCAGGTTGACCCGGCGGAATTAGAACATAAGAAGTGGCTAGCTGAAATGGAAAGCGGGGATGAGGAGTGTTAGAAGTTATAAAACACGATTTGAACTTATGGCAAAAGCTGGCGGCGATTAGCAAAGAAATCGGCCACATTGAAAAGACCGGCAAGAACTCACATTTCAATTATAACTTTATCGAACATTCAAACGTCGTGGCGACTTGCCGCGAGATTATGTTTGAGTATGGGGTTGAGGTCGACCTGGAAGTCCTTGACGGCCAGTTCCTGGATAGCGGCGGCAAAACTACCCGGACCGCCCTTAACATGCGCTATTACGTTACCAATGCCGATAAACCGGATGAAAACTTTAACCGGCTCTGGTTTAGTGAGGCTATGGACCAGCAGGACAAAGGGGTTAATAAGGCTCTGACGGCTGCCGAAAAGAACATCTTCATGAAACTCTATCATATTTCCGATGTTGATCTGGAAGCAGACGAAAACGACATTCAATCCCCATCTAAGAAACCCGTTCAGAGCCAGCCGCGCCCCGCACAAGCCCCTGCACCGTCCAGACCAGCACAAGCGCCAGCACCGGCTCAAGTGGCTCCCAGGCCGGTCACACAAGCGCAACCTATACCGGCACCGGTTGGAAATGCTATATGCCCTGCTCATGGTTCAAATTTAATCAAGTTCAAGATGGTCACTGGTAGCAACGGGATTGCTACCAGGATGCAATGTTGTTTATCTCCCGGCTGCGAGTACCGGGTAGCAGTTTAGTTTTAAAGAAAGGATGGTGGCGCGGTGGCGGTTAAAGGCATGAACGACAGAGGTAAACCGGACGGACGGGTTAAAACGCCCTTTACCCAGGACGGGCCGGGGCTATTTGATGATGCGACTACGGCGGAACCGACCGGGGAGGAACAGCTTGAACTAGACCGGGATGAACTCATAAAGAAAAGCGATGCCCTTATGGAACGGATGGATATAGGCGCGGTAAAGATTGAGGAAGCCAGGGCGAAAGGCCAGGACGTTACCAACTGGGAGTCGGCCTGGATTGGTCTTTTAAGGCAGTACGAGAAGCTTCAAGACAAGGTACGGCAAACCAGTTACGAGATAGCGGCAACTAAGATTTTTATTAACTTCAAGGATTAGCGATTACAGGCGGTTTATTATGGAATATTCAGATAAACGGGAGCTAGGTGTGATTTGCACCGAGGCTGTAAGGAAAGAAATACTCTTTCTCTACATGGGGCGGTGTTTTCTTTGCGGAATTGAGGAATGGCGTACAAAAGCCAGTCACCAAATGCATCGTGTTACACCTGGTAAAGAAGGTGGTGTATATGTCCTCTCAAATCTCATACCAGTCTGCCGGGCTTGCCATAAGCATGTAGAAGGTCAGACATGGCAAAAGCTTTTATTGGTTCGCCACCCATTAACCCATGAGGCAAGCCATGACAACATCTAGTAAATTACTTATCTCTGATAATCCTCTCCAGGTATTACCGAAACTTGCGGAAAAGATAGGGCTTAATGAAGCCCTTGTTTTGCAGCAACTCCACTACTGGTTAAACAAATCTGATAATTACCGGGACGGCTCCAAATGGGTCTTTAACTCATACCCCGGCTGGAAAGAACAGTTTCCTTTTTGGGGATTAAGGACCATCCAGCGTACTTTCTTAAAGTTAGAAAATCTTGGTCTTATTAAAGTAGCTAACTTCAACAAAATGAAGGGCGACCTGACCAAATGGTACACGGTGGACTATGAAGGCGTTACAGCCCTTGAGCAATCTTCATTATTAAGAGAAAACCCATCGTGCCAAAATGGCACTATGCCATCGTGCCAAAATGGCACAACCATAGTGCCAAAAAGTCATGACCCATCGTGCCAAAATGGCGCGGCCAATACCAGAGACTACGTACCAGAGACTACTACAAAGACTAACAGCATCATGCCGCCGCCGCGACCGGCATTACCTGTTAAAAGTCAGGGGCCAACCGAGGGCATGAAGATAGCCGACTATTTCGCTAAAGCTATCAACTCCCACAAGGACACTTTATCGTCAATGGATTACAAGAATATTAACAAGCTTGTAGCCGATGGCTTTACCCTTGACCGTTGCCAGCCTGGGATTGATTCAGCCGTTAATGGCATTCGCAGCAGGCCAGGTGGGGTAGTCGGTTCTTTCCAGGCTTGCCTTAAATCCATTTATCAGCTTGACCCGGCAGTAGCCAAACCAATTTCAATTAACCGGCCCTTCGACCGCAAACAGCAGCAACTTACGGACTTCGGCACCCAGTTCGCGGATACCAGTACCATGCCTGATTACCCCAAAGACGGAGTGTACGGCAAAGATTTCCTATTCAGGGCTAAACAAGCTTAAACGAGGTCAAAAGTGGCACAACCTAATCAAAACCCGAAAGACTTTGCACCACCCCCCACAGTATGCTCGCCTGAAAGTGAATTTGGCCTTGTCAACCTGGCCCTTAACAGCGCTGAATGTCTGTACAAGCTGGACGAAGCCGGGATAACCCCCGAATTCTTTTACAATTATGAGGCCGCCTATCTTTTCGGCTTACTCAAGAGGCTGACCGAGGAAGGAAACGGGGCGCACCCGGCCCAGTTCAACTTCGTTTCCCACTTGAAGAAAATGGACCCCTTTGACCAGCAGATTTATGACTATTACAAACGGGCCATAGTCGAGCCGATAACAACCGAGTGGTTCGACCGTTACGTCAAGAAACTGGTTAACTTCTACAAGAAACGCCAGTTTTTATCAATGGCTGGGGAACTCGCTCAAATGGCCCTGGACGAAACGATTGCGGCCGATGTCTGTGCGACATATTCCATGACCCGCGCCGAAACGATTGACCGCGCCACCAACCCCCTCAACATCCTGGACGGGGCGAAACTTAAAGAAACGATGATTGACTATTACAAGAACGCCCCTGACCGGCCGGAGGGCTCCGAGTGGGGTATCTCAGTTCTTGACGAAACAATTGGAGGGGCGCGGCTGGGCGAACTAAGCGTACTCTACGCGCCGCCGGGATACGGTAAATCGGCCCTTTTCCAGCAGGCTTGTTTCTACCGAGCTTTCATTTTAAAGAGGCCGCAACTCTGGATTACTATTGGCGATATGACGGCCGCCCAGGTCTTTAACCGGTGGGTCCAGCAGGAAATCGGCATCAGTTCGATTGAACTATCTCGCGGTAAATTCACCACCCCGGACCATTTCGACCATAAGCCTAAAGTCTGGTCACTTCTGGGAAATCTGGGACGCGTCCCTCTCTATCTTTACGAGGATGACACTTTAGCCAGCAGCGACGTGCGCCGGATTATTAAAAGTTTACTCCGCAAAGAAAAGACCCTGGACGTTTACGTGGACCATATCGGCCAGTTTACCGACCGGGCCGAAAACATCTATGAGAAAACTACCCTTATAGCTGCCAGCCTACTCCGGTGCGCCCATAACATCCGGGACGATAACGGACTGCCGGTAATAAGCTTGAACGTAATCAGCCCGATCAATAAGCAGGGCAAATACTCCGGTTCTATGGACCTGGGACACGC
Organism: Taibaiella sp.; assembly: GCA_013815385.1. GTDB lineage: Bacteria > Bacteroidota > Bacteroidia > Chitinophagales > Chitinophagaceae > JACDGL01. The sequence goes on from JACDGL010000015.1 coordinate 51,841, forward strand.
CCCGGAGAATATCTATACCCTGGACCCCCTGCCCCCGGATAAGGGTGGCCCAGACCCGGTGAGATCGCCAAAGGACCAGTCCGGGCTTATCAATTTCAAGATTGAGAAATCGCGTCACGGCGGTCGTGGGTCAGTCCCTTTATTTTTCGAGGCCCACCGAGCAAGGTTTACGGTGCCTGAGTTATACCGAGTTTAACAGTAGCAGCAGCAAGGAAGGAAATATGGAAATGTTAGCCAGTTGGTCCAAAACCAAAACTATCCAGGAATTAATCGAAGAAGCCTTTTTTATACGCCAGGCCATTATCCGGTTTTTAGCCAGGGAAAATAAACAAGGGAAGTTAGTTCACCCATTAAACCAGGTTGTTTGTATTTTAATGAATTTCCACGCCAGGGCCAGCACAGCCGTAAGCGGTGAGAATGAGGAAGTCGAGGGGCAAAACCAACTAGGCGAGAAGATTATTAGACAGGTCAGGATCGGGTTAGCCGAATCCGGTATTGATATTGACCGTCTAATTGAAGAATGGAAAAGAGATAATCAGCCGAAAACGAGCCAGGGTCAAGACCCCTGGTTGTAAAGAGGTTGGTTATGGTATATGTCAACCAGCAAAGCCCAAAACCGAGCGGCCTACGGGCAAGGAGAGGGAGAGTTATGAAAGCTATCAGTTTGATGCAACCCTGGGCGTGGATGATGACCCACGGTTTACCTGGTATACCGATGAAGGATATTGAGAACCGGAAATGGCAAACATCATTCAGAGGTACTTGTTTAGTCCACGCCAGTAAAACCTTTGACAAGGACGGTTTGGAATTTATCGAAGATACACTAGAAGACATGGGCTATGACCCGGAGTTAGTTTTGCCTCAGAAATACGAGATGGGCGGGGTCGTGGGGATTTTTACTATTACCGATTGTGTCCGGCACAGCAAAAGCCCCTGGTTCTTTGGCCCTTATGGTTTCGTAGTCGAAAAGCAATACCCTTTACCTTTTTACCCTTTGCGCGGTCAGCTTAATTTCTTTGAAGTATCGCAAGAAATCTGCAATCAAATAATTTTAGACAGGTCTATATCTACCAGCGAATATGTGCCAAAAGGTCAGTTAACTATGTTTGGGAAAGGTGGCTGGTAATGACCACCACCACCACCACCAAAGAAGAAGCGCGGGCGCTGGCCCTGGTGAGTCACCAGGCTGTCCACAAGGCTGCTAGTGACTCGGAAACGTGTGAAGACGGTGGATACTAAGCAATGCGTTTAGAAAGGGGTTGAAGTGAGCGATTTATTCTGGCGTTGTTATGAGTGCAAACGGTATATACCCGATGGCATGTCCCATGAGTGCCACCCTAAACCTTGGCGTAGGGATTTGAAAGCTAAGGTTGTAGAGTTGCAGGCTTATTCAAAAGCATTGGATGAAGTTGCAGCCGGGTATTACCGGGAAACTGTTGAATATCGTAGAACTATTAAGGAATTGGAAAGT
>JACDGL010000034.1 GCA_013815385.1 Taibaiella sp.
TCCCTGCGGTGTGCCACTCTGCGGTTGTACAGGGCTTCCATCTTCATTCACTACACTGGCTTGTAGCCAACGACTAACGTAGAGGCCTACCCATTTTTCTTTGCAGTAAAACTGTAATGCCTTTAGCAGCTTGTCGTGGGGTATGCATAACCAATCCTACAAACAAAGCTCTTTCGGAACATGAACATTATGGACCATATAGTTATCTAAAAATAATGACGTGGGACAAACCGATAATTACTGAAAACTATATTGCAGGAACACTTGAAGACTTATCTATTTTAAAATTTACTATCTCTGAGCGACTATCCAAAGCAGAAATTGGTGATATTTTCAACATCGGACTCGACTATGGTATTGACAATACTGTAAGTGCAACTTTTTTTATTATGGAAAATGAATTTGACCCAGCATCAATGGACAATTTTGTGTGGTTTGACCCTGACAAAAAAAATGAAGAATAGAATTGGTTTTGAAATACACTACGCCCAACAAATAAGACTTCGTCGGGCACGAAGTGCCTCCGATGAAGTCCAATGTTGTACGGAACCGGTGATTGATCTTGAAGGGGCTATGGGTTTTGAGTTGAGAGGAGGATGTGGGGCGATGCAGTTAAGGATAGTGTTTTCGTTTAAGGTATACCGTTAGGTTTTAATAAGCCTGGCATTGATTTTAATTTGCGAATGTTATTTATAAATTTATCACTGTTTTTATAGAAGGTTTCGCCTTGTTTTCTTCTGCATATACATAGCTTCGCCAGTCCGCTAAAGCAATGATTTTTTATACAAGACATTCCAATAATTTTTTAGCTATATCTTCCCAATCTGCAGGAGGCCCACGACGGTGGAAACGCAAGATCGTTTGCATCGTTTCTTTTTTGCAACAAGGGCATTGCAGTGGATTGTATATTTTTTTGTCCGGCTTTGTATGGTTTTGCATTGGGGGCAACTGTTCTTTAATAACCACTGCACATGCGGCTTTGCAAGTGCTGCTGAGCATACCGTAATGCCGTATCCTTACAAAACCTTTGGGGAGTATATGCATGGCAAAGCGCCGGATAAATTCTGTGGCTTCCAGCGTCATCTCTTTTTTTACCGCTGCCTGCTTATAATCTTTATAGCTAAAAGTTACTTTGCCATCTTCCATATTTTTGATACGATGATTGCTGATGGCTATTTTGTGTGTATACCTGCCCAAATATTCTATTACGCTCTGTGGGCCACCAAAAGGGCGTTTGGCATACACTACCCAATCTTTTTTATAGAGATCATTTATAAAATCAACAGACATTTGTCCCGGTAATTTTTCTTTTAATAATGCAATAAATTTTCCCCTGAACACTTTGCTCATCGCCCTTACATTAAATAAATACTTGCCATCACTTTTTGCTGTTTTCCATTTGCCTTGTTTATTAATCCCGCCGCCGGGAACGATACAATGCAGATGCGGATGCAATGTCATCGTTTGCCCCCATGTATGCAGGATGCTGATCATTCCGGTTTGTGCTCCCAGCCATTTGTGGTCGTGGCCAAAGGTGTTGAGCACATGCCATGCGCTTTGAAACAAAATATTGTATACTTCCTTATCCTTGTGCACACAAAGAGCATTGAGTGTGCCGGGCAATGTGAACACTATATGGAAGTATGGCACAGGTAACAGTTCTGCTTGCCGTGCCTGTATCCATTGCTCACGTTGTGCGCCCTGGCATTTAGGACAGTGCCTGTTGCGACAAGAGTTGTAGCTGATGCGCAAGTGGCCGCAGGATGTGCAGCCATCCACATGTGCGCCAAGTGCGGCACTTCTGCATCGTCTGACGGCATGGAGTGTACGCAATTGCCAGGTGTTGTACTTTCTGTTTTGTTGCACCTCTGTCCAGTGTGCATTAAGCACACCGGACACTTCATATTGCGGCTGCATTATAACTGGCCGTATAAAGTATCCAATGGACTGAAGACTGTTTGGGCCGACGGCTTTGCAATGTGCAGATATACCATCGTGGTTTCTATATGCGCATGCCCAAGCAGTTCTTTTATGGTAAGAATATTTACCCCCTGCTCCAGCAAATGCGTGGCATAGCTGTGCCGCAAGGTATGGGTATGTATTTCTTTACGAAGGCCTGCACGTTTTACTGCTTCGCCCACTACCCATTGTGTTCCGCGTTGCGACATGGCCTGGCTATCCACCCCTTCAAACAAATAGTCCCGTGGATGTTCTGCGCTGATATATTGAGCAATGCCTCTGCAAAGCATCTTTCCCAATGGAAGGCACCGGTCTTTGGAACCTTTGCCTTGTTTTACATGCACCATGCCGCGTACTATATCAGTGTCGGTTACACGAAGATTGCGCACTTCAGAGCAACGAAGCCCGCAGCCATAGCACAATCCAATGATAAGGCGATGCTTTAAGAGCTTGCACACTTTTAATAACGCTTTTATTTCTGCGCCATTTAATACCACCGGCAGCTTTACATCCTTATCTATCCCAGGTAAGGAAAATTGTTTGTACTGCAGTCCCCGCAACCTGCAGGCGTAGCGCATTCCATACACTGTGAATTTGAAAAACGTAGCTGAAGTGGTGCCGTGGCTTTTTACAAGGTGCAGGTAATCCATCACCTGTTCTGCATCAAGTTCCAGCGGAAAGCAGTTGTAATGCAAC
>JACDGL010000035.1 GCA_013815385.1 Taibaiella sp.
TGTGAAGCTGTACAAATGTGAGGAGGTGAGAAAATACCGATATGCAGTTGAAAAAGAAGTTTCTGGATCTAATTTCTTTAAATCTCCAAAAATTATAAATAAAAGGTATGATCTCGATTGTGATGTAGTTGTTCGTAATAACACCTATGTAATTAAACCGTAACCCTCCGGCCAAATGCGTCTTGTTAGCAATAACAGGGTTAAATAATTTTGTTCTTTAAAAACACAAAGAACAACCGTTATGGAAGCACCTGTTGTAAAAAATGTTCGTCTTTTCAGAGGCGAGGAAACGATTTTAAATATTCTTACTGAATATAAGAAAAGTAAGCTGAGCGTAAAAGAATTCTGTTTTCAAAATAATATTGCCTCCGCCACTTTTCATAACTGGAAAAAGAAATACAGCAGGCGTTCAGTTAAATCTGCCAGGCCAGTTGGGTTTGCTGCGCTGCAAATTACGCAGCCTGTTACAAGTGAACCGGCCTTGTTTGCAGAAGTAAATGGAATTAAAATCTATCAGTGGGTAACGGGTGCCTATCTTAAAGAACTACTGTCATGAGTTCGATGATAGCCCTTACCGACCAACGCAGTTACCACCTGTACCGCAAAGAGACTGACATGCGCAAAGGATTTAATTTGCTTTGCGGCATCGTTGCTAATGAACTGGGGCGACAGGTAACGGGTGGAGATGCTTTTATCTTTATCAATAAGCCACGTACGCATCTCAAGTTGCTGGTATACGAACAAGGCGGCTTCACCATTTTTTACCGCCGGCTGGAGAAAGGCGCCTTTGAAGTACCCGCTTTTAACCTGGATGCCAGGAGCATGCAGATAAGTGCTAACGAATTAAATTTTATTCTGCAGGGTGTATCGCTTCAATCAATAAAATACCGCCAAAGATATCAACATCAACAGGCTGTTGGTTGATAAAATGTCTTGCATAAATTTTGTATAAAGCAGATCTTTGCCTCTCATGCAAGCCGCTACAGCACCTGATTACAAGATATTATACGAGCAGTCGCAGTTAGAAATGCTGCAGCTGAAACAACAGCTGCAGCAACTCCAGAAAATGATTTTCGGCTCAAAGCACGAACGCTTTGTTCCAACAGATACTGCCCATCCTCAATTATCATTAGGCATACCGGCCGAATCAATTGCAACGGGCACTGTCGTTAATACACAAAAAATTACTTACACAAAGAATACCGTTGTTGTTGAAGCCCAACCGTTACAGCATCCCGGGCGAATGAAGCTGCCGGAATCTTTACGCCGTGAACAAATCATTATTGAACCAACTGCGGATACCACTGGCTGCAAAAAGATGGGTGAAGAAATAACCGAAGTACTGGAATACCAGCCGGGTGAGTTGTATGTAAAACAATACAAACGTATCAAATATGCAAAGCCGGATAATGCCGGTGTACTGATAGGTGAACTACCCTCTCGTCCGATACAAAAAGCAATGGCGGGTGAAGGCTTGCTGGGACAGATAGTAATCGACAAATATGTTGATCACCTGCCACTGTACCGCCAGATGCAACGCTTCGAAAGAAGCGGTGTAAAGTTATCCTATTCCACGCTCACCGATTGGGTAAGCGATACCTGCAAACTGATAACACCCTTGTTTGAAGCCCTCAAAACAGAAGTGTTACAAAGTAATTACCTGCATGCCGATGAGACACCCATTAAAGTCATCGACAAAGACAAGCAAGGCGCAACGCACCGGGGTTATTATTGGGTATACCAGAACAGTATTGATAAAATCGTATTTTTTGATTACCAGGAAGGCCGGGGTCGTGAAGGACCAACAGAAATTTTAAAAACCTTTACAGGTTATCTTCAAACGGATGGATACGTTGCGTACGATGTTTTTGATAAAAAGGACAACATTACGCAAATCCATTGCATGGCGCATGCGCGTCGTATGTTCAACGAAGCCATGGACAATGACCACTCCCTGGCTGAGCATGCTATGCAGGAAATACAGAAGCTATATGCCATCGAAAGAAATTGCAGGGAACAGAATTTGTCTTTTGATGAAATTAAAACCATACGCCAGCAACAATCGGTTCCCATACTCAGTTCACTTGGTAAATGGATGAAAGATGAATATATAAAAGCAATACCCAAAAGTTCGATCGGTAAAGCACTTGGCTACAGCATCGAACGCTGGAAGAAATTATCGTTGTACACAGAAAATGGCATGCTGAACATAGACAACAATCCTGTGGAGAACAGCATACGCCCGGTGGCGCTGGGAAGAAAAAATTATTTATTCGCTGGCTCACATGAAGCTGCCAAAAGAAGTGGCATGTTATACAGTCTACTCGGCACTTGTAAAATGCATGGCATCGAACCCTATGGCTGGCTGAAAGATGTGTTGCTACGAATAGCTGATCATCCCATCAATAAAATTGAACAACTGCTTCCTCATCGCTGGACAAAATCTGAGTTATAGGATATCTTCACCAAACAGCCAAGGTGCATTTGGCCGGAGGGATACGTTGTACAC
>JACDGL010000008.1 GCA_013815385.1 Taibaiella sp.
AATAGGTACCCGTTTAGTTTGCTTTCTATTGTCTAAATCTGATTTGCTTTTTTTTGTACGCCCTTTATTTTAGGCGTATTTAACGAAAAAAGCCACTCTTAAAGAGTGGCTTTGTGGAACCGGCGGGTTCCAAAGTGATCCCGTTGGGACTCGAACCCAAGACCCATACATTAAAAGTGTATTGCTCTACCAACTGAGCTACGGAATCATTAATAAAACGTTATCTCTTTCGATAACGGGACGCAAAGATAGGAATATCCCTTTTTCTACAAAGAATTTCTGCTACTTTTTTTGCTCATCATCTGAAAGCCTTTCGGGGCAAGCCTTTCAGAAACATAAAAATAAACCTTAGAAGTTAAAGATGATCTTGGCATTGATAAGTCTGTTAGTAAGATAATTAGGCACTGCATAGGTGCGGTTGCTGGTCTGGTCCTGTATCCATGTATAGGATAGTGTGTTCTGTATGGCCAGCAGGTTAAAGACCTCGAGGCTTGCCCATATACTGTGTATGTTGCGGAAGAAGCTGTGTATGGGTTGCTGTTTCTTAGCGCCATCCAGCAGCAATGCAGAGAAGCCTATATCTACCCGCTTGTAGGCAGGCATGCGTAATGTATCAGCATATGCAGGCGCATTGGGCGGGCCAAATGGCAGCCCTGAGCTATAGATCATATTCAGGTGCACCTTGAAGTTTTTATTGCGGGGTAGGTAATCCTCGAAGTACATACCCAGCATAAAACGCTGGTCATTAGGCAAGGGAGTAGTGCCATTAAAGTTATCACCCGCTATTGTATAGGCACCCTTCAGCAACCCTATGCTTACCCACGATGTAGCATCCTTTACCAGGTCGCCAAACAGGCGCACCTCGCCGCCATATACATATCCGGTGCCGCTATTGTTGCCATAGTAGCGCACCTGTATATTGTTGTATATATAGGGGTCAAGGTCCCAGAGGCCTTTATAATACAGCTCCGCGGTTATCTTAAAGGGGCGGCCATACATTTTAAAATTGTAATCGCTGCCCAATACTATGTGGTAAGACTTTTGTGCAAGCAGGTTCTTATTCACATTCCCTTGCAGATCGCGCATCTCTCTGTAGAAAGGGGGCTGTGCATAGATGCCCGCAGCAAACTTGAATACGATGTCTTTGACCCAGTTTGGTTTTTCTGCAATCTGTATACGCGGGCTCAGGATGAATTCATTATTCAGGAAACTGTAACTGTATCGCAAACCCACCGAGGCAGTAAGGCCGGAAGAATCGCGGAACCGAAAATTGTCCTGTATAAAGCCACTGAGGCGCGAGTAGCTGAAACTGGCGCTGCTATGATAGAGCGATGTAAGATTAAGTGCCGTGCCGCTATACGGTTGGTTAAAGTCAGACGAATCGTGCCGTTCCCATTCGTGCAGCTTATCATCTATATTTACTACGGTAAGATCAACTCCTGCCTGTATAAAATGTTTTTTTGTATTGTAGGAGGCGCGCAGTGCCGCTGTGCCTACATTCAGCGTCAGGTAATCGCGTGTATAATCCTGTATCAGGCCGGTACCCAACGCTTCCTTTACCTGCCCGAAGTTCTTCTGCCCAAGATCGGTCTGCAACAACCCTAATAAATATTCACCTGTAATATCATACGCTTCCTGCTCATTGGTCTGGAAGCCCGATACAAGTAGCTTCAGCCGCAGGCGCTCATTAGCGCGGTAAGTAGTAGAGATACCTGCAAAGCGGGAATCGAACTGGTCTATTTCTGCGCCCTGGTAGGTAACATTCAGTTGCAAAGCCTGGTTCACCACACCAAATGTGGTGGTCTGCGACTGCGGTATAAAGGAGAAACGGTTACGTGCGTAGTTGCCTATTACCTCTACCTCCCAGCGTGTACTTACACGGTAATTGATAAGCGCCTGTATATCTGTGAACGACGGGTTGTATACACCCTTCGTTGGTTGCGACTGCAGCAGGTACTGGTTACTCTTCTGCCGCGCGCCTATTAAGTAGGTAAGCTTTTTGTTTTTAGAAATACCCTCCAGGTGCACCGCACCGCCCAGCAGGCTGCCCGATACTGACCCTGCAAAAGCAGTGGGGCGTTTATAGCCTACATCCAGTACGCTCGACATTTTATCGCCATACTTTGACTGGAACCCACCTACCGAAAAATTGACTGTAGATACAAGATCAGGGTTCAGGAAGCTCAGCCCCTCCTGCTGACCTGCCCTTACCAGGAAAGGGCGGTATATTTCAAAATCGTTTACATACACCAGGTTCTCATCATAGTTGCCACCACGTACACTGTACTGCGAGGTAAGCTCATTGTTAGAGCCCACAAATGTCTTTAATATCCCCTCTACCCCACCCTGCCCCGGAATAATGTTTGCCTTCGATACATCAATGGCTATAGTACCGGGCTCGTACCGGGCATGCTGGTCTGTCACCGTTACGGTATTCAGGTCAGTAGATGGCTTCAGTATTATATCCCAGTTATGTATCTCCCCTTCCTTCAGCGATATTGTTTTGCTTTGCTTGCTGTACCCTACCAATGAAAAAGACAGGGTAATATTTTTACCCGCCGGTACCTGTAACGAAAAATTCCCTTTAGCATCCGTATTGATACCGGTGCTGGTACCTCGCAGTGTTACCGCTACCAGTTCCAGCGGATGGCCGTTCTCATCTTTCACATTACCGGCAAGTGTAGCATGCTGGGCATAGCTGGCACAACCAAACAATAAGAATAACAATACAAAACTCAGCAGCCGGTGCGCCATATGGATATATAAACGGAAAGAAGGGTTATTTATTTTCAGCATTTTTCAATAGCTCTATAGTACCCGCAGGATCAGCAGATGCAAAGACCGTGTTACCGGCAACCAGCGCATCGGCACCTGCCTTTATTAAAGTGGGTGCATTCTCTACAGTTACGCCGCCATCTACTTCTATCAGTGTATGGCATCCACGCTCGTGTATCATTTGCCGCAGCATCCTCACTTTTTGTATCGTATGGTCTATGAATTTCTGCCCGCCAAATCCGGGGTTCACGCTCATCACGCACACATGGTCTATATCGCAAAGCACATCGGCCAGCAGATTTACAGGTGTATGCGGGTTTATGGCCACGCCTGCCTTCATACCCAATGCCTTTATAGCCTGTAGGTTGCGGTGCAGGTGGGGCGATACTTCATAATGCACGCTGAGCATATTTGCTCCGGCTTTGGCAAATGCTTCAAAATACTTTTCGGGCTCCACTATCATCAGGTGCACATCAAGCGGTTTTTTAGCTACAGATCTTATAGCAGATATCACAGGGAAACCGTAGCTGATGTTGGGCACAAACCGGCCATCCATCACATCCAGGTGAAACCAGTCTGCACTGCTGTTGTTTACCATTTCGCAGTCCCTCCCCATATTCAGGAAATCGGCTGCAAGCATTGAAGGGGCAATTATGGGCATAAAGTATGTTTATAATTTTTTAAAATATCCGTAGTTATTTTTTTAGCCGGTGTACCGCATCTATGGCATCTTTATATTTATCGTCAAATACCAGCGCCTGCTTGTAATCATTCAGCGCTTCCTGTGGTTTATGCATCAGCTCGTTGCACAGCCCCCTGTTGTAGTACGCGCCTGCATTGTTTGGCTGTATCTTGGTAACAAGGTCATACTGTCGCCAGGCTTTCTCTAAAGAGTCCTGTTGTAGCAATATCCATCCAATATTAAAGTAAGCATTCCCGTACTGGGTATTGTGCATGATGCAATTTTTATATTCGGCCTTGGCTTCTTCATATTTACCGGCATCCTGGTAATACATTCCTTTTGCATATAGGGGCAATACATCGGTCGTATCTATCTTAAAGGTATTATCAAAATAAGTAAGCGCTGTGGGATCTCTTTTGGCGCTATATATCTGCCCCAATGCCATGGCGGCATCCTTGTACTTAGGCTCTGCATTCAGCGCTGCCTGCAGGCTCGATATTGCTTTTGCAGTATCCTTAAGTTCCCGGTATACGATCCCCTTCAGGAAATATCCTTCCGGGTTGTACACATCCTGGCGCAGCACTATGTTTATTTCGCTTATAGCTTTAGGGTAGTCTGCCACAAACAGGAACATCTTGGCTATCTTCAGGTGGGCAGTGCGGTCTTGGGGGTTTAGTAGTATTGCCTTTTGCAGCCATTCTACTGATCCGGTCACATCCCTGTGGTCAAACAATATATTACCGATAGCGCTGAAATATTCTGCTTTTGAGGAATCAATGTGTACTGCTTTCTTATAGTCGATCAGCGCCAGCGAGTCTTCATTTAACTTATGCAGCATGTTCCCCCTGCTATAATACAGTTCAGCGTTCTTTGGGTGGTCATTTATTTTCTCTGTAATCTCTTTTACGGCAGGCTGGTTAAAAACGGGGTTTTTATCTGTCGCATTTTGCCCTTGCCTGCATGAAGCTACCCATACACATCCAATTAAGAATATTAATAATTTATAATTTAACCACTTCATTCAGCAAACTTAATAAAGTTATCCTGTTTATAAACGGCAGGCATTGCATCATTATCATTTTCAATTTCAAACTATGTTGCAAATACTTACCTTTGTGGTCGTTAAAAAACATTCATACACCTGTATAAACTGCATTAAGCATTAAATAATCATGGGCTACGTAAAAGACAGCTTTAAGGCAAAGGCTGACGCACAGGCAAAAGAAATAAAAACCATTGTTGAGCAGCACGGCAACAAAAAACTGGATGAGGTAACTATAGCGCAGGTCTACCAGGGCATGCGTGGCATACCGGGTCTTATTACAGAAACTTCACTGCTCGATTCTAATGAGGGTATCCGTTTTCGTGGCTTTTCAATTCCTGAGCTGCGCGAAAAACTGCCTAAGATAGAGGGTGGTGACGAGCCATTGCCTGAGGGGTTATTTTACTTGATGTTGATTGGTGACATACCTACGCACGAGGATGTGGATCATGTATCTACTACATGGGCACGCCGTTCGCACGTACCTAACCATGTGTTCGATGTTATAGAAGCGCTACCTGTATCAACTCATCCCATGACCCAGTTCTGCGCAGCAGCACTGGCATTGCAGACTGAATCTAAATTTGCAAAGGCATATACCGAAGGCATCAGCAAAAAAGAACATTGGTCTTATGTATATGAAGATGCAATGACGCTTATTGCCCGCCTGCCTCGCATTGCAGCATATATCTATCGCCGTAAGTATAAAAATGGCGAGCATATACAGCCTGATGGCATGCTCGACTGGGCTGGTAACTTTGCCCATATGCTGGGTTACGAAGAGCACAGCTTTCAGGAGCTGATGCGCCTGTACCTTACCATACATGCCGATCATGAAGGTGGTAATGTATCTGCTCATGCCACCCACCTGGTAGGTTCTGCGCTTAGCGATCCCTATCTTTCTTTTGTAGCCGGTATGACCGGACTTGCAGGCCCGCTGCACGGCCTTGCTAATCAGGAAGTGGTACGCTGGATAGAAGAAATGTGTAAAGAACTGGATACCGAACAGCCATCCAAACAGCAGATTGCTGATTACATACACAAGACATTAACTGAAGGAAAGGTAGTGCCTGGTTACGGACATGCCGTACTCCGCAAGACCGATCCCCGCTTCACTGCGCAGGTCGAATTTGCAAAACGCCATTGCCCCGATGACCCAATGATACAGACCGTATGGAATATATACGAAGTGGCGCCGCCCATACTGGAAGGTACCGGCAAGATCAAGAATCCCTGGCCCAACGTTGATGCACACTCAGGTGCATTGCTGAAGCATTATGGCCTGGTGGAAGAAGAATTCTATACTGTACTCTTTGGTGTATCACGTGCGCTGGGCGTACTGGCTAGTCTTTGCTGGGATCGTGCATTGGGCTTCCCGCTGGAAAGGCCAAAGTCTATGACCACAGAATGGATAAAATCTTTTGTTGCCAAAGGCGAAGCCGTAGCAGGATAAGAAAAGACTGGATCATTTTTTATAAAAAGCATGCAGTATTCCTGCTTGCTTTTTAGTTAAAGGGATATTTTTATTGAATCAATAATAATTCACAAATCATCAATTATAAATGAACAAGGGTCCTATATCGCAATTCATACAGCACCACTACCGCCACTTCAATGCTGCTGCACTGGTAGATGCTGCCAAAGGATATGAAACACACCTACTCGAAAATGGCAAAATGCTGGTATCGCTTGCCGGTGCTATGAGTACGGCTGAGTTGGGCATATCGCTGGCAGAAATGATACGCCAGGATAAGATACAGATCATCAGTTGCACAGGCGCTAATCTGGAGGAAGATGTAATGAACCTGGTAGCACATGCCCACTACAAGCGTGTACCCCACTATCGCGACCTGAGCCCTAAGGACGAATGGGAACTGCTGGAGCAGGGCTTTAATCGCGTTACCGATACTTGCATACCGGAGGAAGAGGCATTCCGCCGCATACAGCGCCATATATACAAGATATGGAAGGATGCGGAGACCAGCGGTGAGCGCTATTTTCCGCACGAGTATATGTACAAGCTGCTGCTGAGCGAAGTGATGAAGGGCGATTATGAAATAGACCCAAAGCATAGCTGGATGATCGCTGCAGCAGAAAAGAACCTGCCCATAATAGTACCGGGTTGGGAAGACAGCACTATGGGCAACATCTTCGCATCCTACTGCATAAAAGGAGAACTGAAGTCATCTACAATGAAGAGCGGAATCGAATATATGATGTGGCTTACCGAATGGTACCGTGCTAATTCAGGTGGCAAAGGCGTAGGCTTTTTCCAGATAGGCGGTGGCATAGCAGGCGATTTCCCTATATGCGTGGTACCCATGATGTACCAGGACCTGGAATGCCATGATGTACCCTTCTGGAGTTACTTCTGCCAGATAAGCGACAGCACCACATCGTACGGCTCCTACAGTGGCGCAGTACCCAACGAAAAAATAACCTGGGGCAAGCTGGATATCAATACCCCAAAATACATAGTAGAAAGTGATGCTACCATTGTTGCCCCACTTATATTTGCTTACCTGCTGGGTTGGTAGTTTTTACTCTATTTAAATATATAAGCGAGGATATATTATCCTCGCTTTTTTTTATCTTAGTGTTGACCTATCCGCTATACCATGCGAAATACCCTTATTTTATTCCTATTATTTTACTATTCATTTGCTTCAGCGCAAAATTTGGTGAAAAATCAAAGCTTTGATTCACTATATGGATGTCCGCAACATCCGGGCGAAATTGGAACGGCACCAAATTTTACCACATTTCCAACTGTCGTATATTGGGTAAACCCCATTCGTACCACAGCTGATTGTTTTAATTCCTGCTCGCCTCCAAGTTCACGTTTGCCACCTGGTATGCTTTCATTAAATGTGCCGGCAAATTTTGTAGCAAATTCTACGTCTTATACTGGTGATGGATATATAGGACTAGAAACAGATCGCATACAAAAGCACGATACCGCTGATCATCAATATTACTATGCAGAATATATAGAGGGTAACCTCAACGACTCCTTGCAAGCAGGATATATCTATAAGGTGTATTTCTATGCCGAATATACTAATTACAGAAATACAAATCTTTTTGGTACAGCCTCCACAAAAAATCTGGGCTTGTATTTTTCTGATACTATGGTTGCGGATACTTCAAGGTTCTACTTGTCTTTTACGCCCAGTATATCTGATACAAGTAAGTTTATAAGTGGTGGTTGGACAAAAATACAAGGGCGGTATAAGGCAACCGGCCATGAAAAGTGGGTCGTAATAGGAAATTTTTTTGATAGCGGAAAATTGAGATTAAACCCTGTTATTCATGGTGATTCTTTAGGTTGGTATCAAAGTTATTACTTCATTGATAATGTAAACGTAAGCCTCGTTGATACAGAAAATATTGATACCATCATTTGTCTAAGCAATCTTACTTATCCAATAATCCTATCTGCAGATACCCCTGGCTGGAAAAACAAATGGTCTACAGGAGACACTACATTTAGTATATCAGTTACCGACACTGGCGTATACACATGTGTGCTTACCGGTAACCCAAACATTTTTTCGCCGGTTGATGTGATTATCAAGCGTTTTAAGATTCAATATTTTTCGCGTCCTTATCTCGGCCCGGATACAGCTTATTGCTTTGGAGATCCTATCATACTTGCCAGCAACAAGGCATATCCACGTTACAAATGGAATACAGGCGATACCACGTCATCGATAAAAATACATTATCCTGGCAATACTTATATTTTAGACGGTTATAATGGTTGTCATAATTACGATACCGTGAATATTAATTTTTATCCGCCTACACCATTACCTGTAGTTAGCGACACCTCTACCTGTGCTAACCATCCGATTACAATTTTACCTTGTTCTTGTGTCCATCCTATTTGGTATATCGATACTACACAAACAGGGGGCGCGTTCCCTACTCAATTCCTTAAAATAGGCGGTCACAAAACTATTTATGTTACACAAACCCTTTTTAATTGCGAAAGTAATAAGGTGCCGGTTAATATAGAGATTACCCCGCTGCCCTCGTTCCATATTGGCAACGATACTACTCTATGTAATTTTTCCAGCCTTATTATTGGCGACCCAAACAACAACCTTATTTACAAATGGAATACAGGAGATACAGGTTGCTGTATTCCTATAAAGGGATTTGGAACCTATGTGTTGCAGGGCACCAACAGATGTGGATCTTCATATGATAGTATTACCATCAATGAGGGGAAGTGTGATAAATGCGTATGGGTACCTGATGCATTTACTCCAAATGGCGATGGGCGCAATGATGTGCTGCACGCTAAGACCATTTGTTCCCTCCGCAGTTTTCACATGCAGGTGTTCGACCGTTGGGGCGATATTGTATTTATTTCAGATAATATCAATTACGGCTGGGATGGCATCTATCTTGGTAAGCCGGCGGCAGAAGGCGCCTACTACTATATTATAGAAGTATACAAAGATGCCGGCTCGTCAAAGAAGCAGGTAGTAAAGGGCGATGTCATATTGATACGGTAACCGATACAATCATAAGTTTCCCTACTTTAAAAATCGGTTATATTTAGCCCATCCTGGGATACAGTTGGATAATTATCAGCAGTTGATTTTCACAACCGGTGAAGGCCAATAGTATAAGAAAAGGAAATACAATATAGTTACGCATAGCTAACTAAATTTCTATATAGATTATTAAATCAGTAAAATAATTAATTTAACTCTGCATGGAATTTTTTCTGGAATACGTCATCAACTACTAAAAGTGGATATCTTTTTTTGGAAACCCGATCTTCCGAATAGTATCTTGCCAGTTTATCAAATCACCCTAAACCATACTCCCACTACCTATGAAACAACATTTCAAACTTCCGTTGATGGAGGGCAACCCCAACGGAAGTTTGCCTCAAAAGCAACACCGACAACCATATTAAATTTCCCTAAATGGAAGTTTGCGGAAGTTTGAATTACAGAACAGAAGTTTGGAGTGGTTCCGCCCATGTCGGCGTCCTCACCAACATGCGCTCGCTAAAAATGTCCAATACAAATAGCGTACGAACACCATATCGGATCTAAAACGCTAATCATGTATCCTGTTTATAACATTCAAACCCACCATTCTAACATACAATTACCCGGCAGAAGTTTACCCAAAATCCCATGCTGTAGCGCATATTAAATTTCCCCAAATGGAAGTTTGCGGAAGTTTGAATTACGGCACAGAACTTTGGAGTGGTTAAAAGTGAGTTAAACTGCCCCCAGCCTATTTTATTAACAGACCTACCGCCTATTTTTGTACCTTTGCACACCTTTTATAAGTTGTATTTACCATTTGTATGGATATTTTAGATTCTGTTGACCGCACTAAGCTGCCAAAACATATAGCCATTATTATGGATGGCAATGGTCGCTGGGCTAAAGAGCGTGGGCAGGATCGGGTATATGGCCATCACGAAGGTGTCATCAGTGTTCGCGAGGTTGTGAATAACTGTGGCGAGCTGGGCATCCAATATCTTACACTTTATGCGTTCTCAGCTGAGAACTGGAACCGCCCCAAAGCCGAAGTAGATGCACTGATGGAACTACTGGTAAACACCATACGCAAGGAGGCCGAGGAATTAAAGAAGAACAATGTGCGCATGCACGTTATCGGCGATTTCCAAAGCCTGCCTGCCATATGCCAAAAAGAACTTACCGAAGCTATAGAGATGACAGCTTCCAATACAGGGCTTAATTTGATCCTTGCGCTTAGCTATAGCTCCCGCCAGGAGATCATCAATGCGGCAAAAAAGATAGCTACCGGTATTGCCGGGGGCACTATTGAGGCGGCAAATATCAACGAATCAACTTTCGCTCAATATCTGGATACTGCTAATTTCCCTGATCCTGAATTAATGATCCGCACCAGTGGGGAGTATCGTATCAGCAATTACCTGTTATACCAGCTTGCCTACGCAGAGCTCTATTTCACCGATGTACATTGGCCGGAGTTCCGCAAGCAGCATTTATACGAAGCGCTGGTAAATTATCAGCAGCGCGAACGCCGTTTTGGCAAAACAAGTGAACAAATACAAACGAATACAGCCCAGCATGCATAAACACAACTTGCGTAATATTTTTTTACTGTTTTGCAGTTTACTTAGTTCCTATATAGCAGTGGCCCAGGTGGGCAGGGGTGGTAGTTCAGGGTTAGGAAGCAGAATGATGCAATCGGAAGCGGCCAAGCCATCAGAGTATCTGATAGGTGGTATTACGGTTACCGGTATCCGCTATCTCGATCAGGATCTGCTTATAGCGGTCACTGGTCTTACTATTGGCCAAAAGATCCGTGTACCTAATGATGAAGCGCTTGCCAAGGCTATCCGTAACCTGTGGAAGCAGGAACTGTTTTCTAATGTCGGCATTACCGTTACTAAGTATATAGGTGATAAGGTTTTTCTTAGTATCAATGTAGAGGAGCGTGCCCGGTTAAATAAGTACAATTTTAAAGGGATCAAGGCAAGCGAGGCCAAAGAATTGAAAGATAAGTTGCTGATGGTAAAGGGCCGCGTGGTAACAGATGCTACAAAAAAAGAATCAATAGTGCGTATCCAGAAGTTTTATATGGATAAGGGCTACGGACGTGTGCAGGTAACTGTGCGCGAAAAGGTGGATACGAGCGCCGTAAATTCTGTAATGCTTACGTTTATTATAAACAAGGGCAATAAAACACACATCAACCAGATAAATGTTAGTGGTAATAAATACGCCGCCGAAGACAGGTTAAAGAAAACACTGAAATCTACTAAGGAAATGGCTCGTATTTCATTGTATCCGGCCGATGAAAAAAGTGTATACAAGCAAAACGGGCATTCATTCAGCAATTACATGAGTGATTGGGGCTTCCTTTCTCCTTCTAAGACATTAGAGGCATTAAATCCTTATTTCCGCCCAAATTTCTTTTCCTCATCCAAGTACAATCCTGAAAAATTTGAAGAAGATAAGCAGTCGCTGGTGGCTTATTATAATACATTGGGTTACCGCGATGCTGCCGTAGTAGCTGATACCGTTTACCCAGTGCAGAATGGGAATATCAATATCGATATCAAGATAAAAGAGGGTAACCGTTATTACTTTGGTGATATTAGCTGGAAGGGTAATACCAAATATAGTACAGAAGTACTATCACGTATCCTGAATATCAAGAAAGGTGACGTTTACAACCAGGAGCTCTTAGAAAAGCGTATGGGCCGTCAGTTAAGCCCGGAAGGTGGTGAAGATATCAGCAGTCTATATATGGATGATGGTTACCTGTTCTTTAATATAGATCCGGTTGAAGTATCTATTCACAACGATACGATCAATTATGAAATGCGCATTACCGAAGGCGCGCAGGCCACTATAAAAAATATAACCATTGCCGGTAATGAGCGTACCAATGAGCATGTTATCCGAAGGGAGCTACGCACAGTGCCGGGTAATAAATTCAGCCGTTCAGATCTGATCCGTTCCCAGCGCGAAATAGCCAGCCTCGGTTTCTTTGACCAGGAAAAAATTGGTATCCAGCCTAAACCGCACCCCGAAGATGGTACAGTGGATATAGAATATACTGTAGTAGAAAAATCAAGCGACCAGTTGCAGTTATCAGCCGGATTTGGCGGTGGGGTCAATTTCTATGGTAATATAGGGGTGGTATTCAGCAACTTTTCTATCAGGAATATTTTCCATCCTAAAACATGGGATCCATTGCCTGTTGGTGATGGGCAGAAATTCTCGCTCAATTATTCGTCCAATGGGGCCTATTATAATGCATTCAGCTCTTCATTTACAGAGCCATGGCTAGGTGGTCACAAACCCAATGCGCTGACTACCAGTTTCACTTACAGCAAGTATTCCGGTGCCGCTGTGGGTAGCGATCCTAACTCCTCATTCCTGCGTGTAGTAGGAGGAGGTATTTCGCTTAGTCGCCGTCTCAAATGGCCCGATGATTTCTTTGTGTTGTCTTATGGTTTGTATTACAATAATTATCGCCTTAAGAATTATGCGCTGGTATCTAACTTTACAGATGGGTACAGCAATAACCTGTATGCAAAAATAACGCTTGCCCGTTCTTCCATTGATCAGCCATTGTATCCGCGTAGTGGTTCCAATATAAGTTTATCGTTCCAGTTCACCCCACCCTACAGTGCATTTAGCAATGAGGATTACAGTTCAGAAACATCCAATCAGAAATATAAGTGGATCGAGTATCATAAATATCGGTTCACCGCAGACTGGTATCAGCGTATATCCGGTAATCTGGTGCTAAAACTGAGTACCAAGTACGGTGTCTTGGGCTATTATAATAATGCCATAGGGTACTCGCCGTTCGAGCGTTTCCAGTTGGGTGGCGATGGCCTTTCCGGTTTCTCCTACTTCATAGGCAGGGATATAATTTCACAGCGTGGTTATGATATTTACATACAGGACGCTACTATATTCAATAAATACAGTGCAGAACTAAGGTATCCATTCTCCCTTAGCCCTACTGCCACTATCTATGGTTTGGTATTTGCAGATGCTGCTAATGCATGGCACACCTTCGATCAGTACAATCCTTTCCAACTAAACAGGGATGCCGGTGTAGGTGTGCGTATCTTCCTTCCTATGTTCGGCCTTCTGGGGCTCGATTATGGCATAGGGTTTGATAAATATAATCCGCAGGCAGGTGTAACGGGTATTAAAGGATTAGCTAAGTTTACATTCATGCTCGGTTTTGAGCCTGAATAATAATATATTGTTTGCAGAAAACTATCTAAAAAGTGATTATTATGAAAAAGATACTTCTCAGCATTATGCTTATTGCCTCATTTGCTATTACCGTAAATGCGCAGCATTACTGCATTATCGATTCCAAGTATATACTGGATAAGGTGGTTGATTACAAAGATGCACAAACACGGCTCGATGCACAGTCTAAGAGCTGGCAGGAAGAGATAGACAAGCGCATGCAGGAGGTAGACCGTATGTATAAAGCCTACCAGGCAGAACGTCCAATGCTTTCTGATGACATGAGAAAAACCCGTGAGGATGAAATAGTGGCCAAGGAAAAAACTGCCAAAGATATGCAGAAGCAACGCTTTGGCTATGAAGGTGACCTGTTTAAAAAACGCCAGGAACTCGTAAAACCCATACAGGATAAGGTATACAATGCAGTGCAGAAGATGGCATCCAACCGAGGGTTCGACCTGGTGCTGGATAAAGCAGGAGGGGTAACACTATTTTATGCCGATCCTAAGCTGGACCGTAGCGATGATGTTTTAAAATTACTTGGAATAAATAAATAATGGCATTTACTTTGCAAACTGAAAATTTAAAATTTAAAATACGATAATGAAAAAAATAGTTCTGTTTTTGGCCATAGGATTGTGTAGCACAAGTGCTCTCTTTGCCCAGGCTACCAAATTTGGTTACATCAATTCTTCTGAGTTGCTGGTGTCTATGCCCGAAAAAGCAAAGGCGGATACGATCATGTCTAAATATGAAAAGTCTTTTCAGTCAGCGCTTGAAGCGATGCAGAAAGAAGGCCAGGCAAAAGTACAGCAGTATACTGCCCAGGAAAAGACGCTCAGCGATGCTATGAAGGAAGTAAAGCAAAAAGAAATTCAGGACCTCCAGGGTCGTATAGAAGGCCTGCAGCAGAGCGCCCAGGAAAAAATAGCACAGAAAAAACAGGAAACTTATGGCCCCATCCTTGAAAAAGCTGATAAAGCCATAAAAGAAGTAGCTAAGGAAAAGAATTATGATTACGTTTTCGACAGCAGCGCAGGAGCGCTCCTGTATGCTAAGGAATCAGATAATATACTACCGCTCGTAAAAGCAAAATTGGGTATTATTAAGTAGTCTTAATGAATTGCTTTAAATAAAGATGGGTGCTGATAGCACCCATCTTTATTGTTATACAGCTTAGGTCAGATCAGTTCTCATTTACTTGTTTACCGTATAGCTTTTCACCTGCGCGTATCGCCACTTTTATATCATTCTCGCTTGGCGGTATCGGGCATGAATATCCGTCTTTAAAAGCACAGTAAGGGTTGTAGCATTTATTGAAATCAATCGTTAGCTCATTGCCGTGTACGTCGCTGATCTTAAGGTCCAGGTATCTGCCGCCACCAAAGGTTTCCCCATAATTACTTTCATCTGTAAATGGAATAAACAGGTCGTCAGCATATTCCGGTTTGGATACCAACCCTATATTCTGGTATACATGCAGCACCACCATAGTATCATGTACCCTGAAGGTGACAATACCATACTGTCTGAAGGTTTTATACTTGCCACTATGCGTAGCCATAAGAAAGTTCGCAGACTCAGGAGTAGGAACAAAAGCACCTTTAAATCTATAGCTGATATCAGGCGCGTAAAAGCGCAGATACGCTGTATCATCTGCCTTTAGCGGACTCCTGGCATCTGTAAGAAAATCCTGTTTATAATGTTTCCTGAAGGCGGCAATACTATCCTCGTAAGGCTGCGCATAGCAAACAGAAGTAAGAAAAGCAAGCAGGTTGATCAGTAATATTCTCTTCATCAGTTAGCATTTCGTTCGGGTCTCATCTGCGGGAATAGCATTACATCCTGTATTGATGACTGCCCGGTTAATAACATAGCCAGCCTTTCTATCCCAATACCTATACCGGCTGTAGGAGGCATACCATATTCCAAAGCTCTTAGAAAATCATAATCTATGAACATAGCCTCCTCATCGCCACGCTCCATTAATTTAGCCTGCTCTTCAAATCGTTCCCTCTGGTCTATAGGATCGTTTAATTCACTATAGGCATTTGCTATCTCTTTACCGTTTATTATCAGCTCAAAACGTTCCACAAGCCCAGGTTTATCCCTGTGTTTTTTAGTAAGAGGGCTCATCTCTATGGGATAGTCGATTATAAATGTTGGCTGTATATAATTTGCCTCACACTTACCCCCAAATATTTCATCTATCAGTTTCCCTTTACCCATTGAGTTATCAACCTGTATATGTAACTGCCTACAGATATCTCTCAGCCCAGCTTCATCCATATTGCTGATATCATAGCCTGTGTGTTCCTTTATAGCGTCGTAGATACTTATCCTCTTGTACGGCGCCTTAAAATCGATCTCCTTGCCATCAATTGTGGATAGTGAGCTGTCATTTGTAGCTATGGCGGTTTGCTCCAGCATCTGCTCTGTGACTTCCATCATCCATAAGTAATCCTTGTAGGCTACATAGAACTCAAGTATAGTAAACTCAGGATTATGGGTCCTATCCATTCCTTCATTTCTGAAGTTGCGGCTAAATTCATATACCCACTCGAAACCACCTACAATCAGGCGTTTAAGGTATAGCTCATTGGCAATACGCAGGTACAAGGGTATATCAAGCGCGTTATGATGAGTAATAAAAGGCCTTGCTATAGCCCCTCCAGGTATATTCTGCAATACAGGTGTATCCACCTCCAGCCCACCCCGCTCATTCAGGAAGGCCCTGATAGCATTTTTCATTTTGGTTATCCTGATGAAAGTATCACGCACACCGGGGTTTACTATAAGATCTGCATAGCGCTGCCTGTATTTAAACTCGGGGTCTGTAACTGCATCAAATACTTCTCCATCCTTTTCCTTTATTACCGGCATAGGATGCAGTGCTTTAGTGAGCAAAGTAAACTGCTCTACATGTATAGATATTTCACCTGTCTTTGTAGTAAAAACAAATCCTTTGATACCTATTATGTCACCAAGATCAAGCAGCTTTTTCCAGATAGTATTATATAAGGTTTTGTCTTCTCCAGGGCATATATCGTCGCGGCGTATATAGATCTGTATGCGACTGGTGCTATCCTGCAATACAGCAAAGTTGGCCTTGCCCATATCACGTACACTCATAATACGCCCAGCAAAGGATACATTTTTATAGTCATCCTTATACTCTTCAGTATAGTTGTCCTTTATTTCCTGTGCAGTATGTGTTATTTCAAAGAGTGGCGCAGGGTACGGATCTATACCCATTGCCTGTAATTCTTTAAGTTTTTCACGGCGTACTAATTCCTGTTCGCTAAGTGTTGATTGCATGTATTACCTTTTATGTACTTTGGAGTGTGCAAAAATAGCTGATTAACTGCGTAGTAGAAAGACATTAGCCTCAATAGTAAAATAACAGGCAATTAATTTACAGAAAGACGAAATAACGCACCATTTTCCCCGCACGTCAGCAGATCTCCATTGGGGCATATGGCTATGCTAAGCAATGCATTGTCTGTAAAATGGTCATATTCCATCCAGTGGTGCCCACCATCATCTGTGTGTATCACTTTGCCATTTTCACCTACAGCCCAGCCATTTAAGTTATCTTTAAATACAATATCATAAAGATGATAACTGGCAAGGGTAATATCATTTCCATTACGTAATCTCTGCCAGCTTACGCCTCCATCAGAAGTGTGTAGTATACTTCCGCCATACCCGCATATCCATACCTCATTTTCATTTAATACCTGCATACCTGTGTAGTTATCATTCCCAACCGGGGTAAGGTAAGACCAGGTTTGGCCTTCATCAATTGTTTTTAATACCCCTCCATAACCTGAGATATATCCTATGCTTGTATTTGCCATAATAATATTGTTAAGGCCAAAAGGATAAGCAGTACTTTTTAATACATTCAGATTGCTATCAGTAACCGAGATACTCCCATCTGTCTGAACATTTGTGCTGATAAGCAAACCTTTATTTTTGTCAGGAAAGGAAATTCCTACATAGTAAATAGAGGGATTGACTTGCCTTATCTGCCAGGTTTTACCATAATTTAAAGAATAAACCACCTCGCCGTTGATGCCTGATAGGTATATTCTACCATCATTTGTAGTTCCTAACCCATATAAGCCCTTGCCAGCAACTGGAAAAGAATCTAACTCCCAAGTATATCCCCTATCAACCGATCGTAAGACCTCAGCTCTTGAGAATTTCTCTCCACCTCCTATAATGCAAACACTGTCATTAATAAACTTAATATGGTTTAGCCGGGAAGCTGTAAAACTATTAATTTCTGATACTTTTTGCCAATGCAGCAGATCTTTCTTACAACCAGTAAGTAACAGGCATAGGATGATAGTGTATGTTATCTTTTTGATCATTTCAAGTCTGCTTGCAACTTATATACGCGTAATGTTTCCTTATCAAATATCTTATCTCCCAGATGTTTTTTAATTGAAGGGTCATTATCAATAGGACTATCTGTAAATAAGTAGCAAGCACCTTTTGATATATAGTAAGATAGCCTTTCTTCATTTAAACCATTATTGTCAAACGCCCAGCCTTTCCTGTCAATGTAATAAAGGAGTATATAATGAGAATCATCATTGCCTACAATACAATAGGCATTTTGGGGAGTAAGTAGCCGAAGTTGATCTTTATATTTATAATAAGTCGCATTAAAGCCCGGATCCTCAGTATTCCACCGTGCATCTGCCCTTAAGAATGCAGTTACTGGCAATAACAGCAAGGCGAAAAAGGATAGATATTGCAAAAAGCGTTGTTTACCCCTTAGCAAATGATAACAACCGTAAGCAACAAGAATAAATATCAATGGTAAAAAAGGAAACAAGTAATAGTCATGCACCTTACCAATCATATTCATTTCAAAAAGAAAATAGAATACAATGGCACATCCCCACAGCAGAAATATGGGAAAGTAACTATTATTAAAAGCTTTTCTTTTTAGTAAAAAATATCCTCCTGCAATGAAAAACAATACTGAACCATAATTAATAAGAAGCTCAGGCAAAGTAGATACAACGGTAAATTGAAGAATATCGAATAGAGTAGCAAAAGTTTCTTTATTGCCTAATATACCCCTGACAATACCATTCCCTCCCCATCCCGGCACTACCTGGATATACCAAATAAATGCGGGCAGGAGTGTAACCAAATACAAACTGTATACTAACAACACTTGTTTATATTTATTGGAATCATTCTTTAATAATATGATCCCAAAGACAAAAAATGCCACACTATAAAGAACAAAAGGAAGTTTTGTGAGTGTTGCCAAGCCTAATAATAAAGCACTTAAGAGTATATATACAATCCTCTCATTGTTCTTATATTGAAATAAGAACACACCACTCCAAATTCCACAGAACAATGCAAAATTATCGGGTAAAGGATTGACAGTGTAGTAATAAAATACCGGCGAAAAATTGAACGTCCATGCTGCTATTACTGCTAAAATCCTATTTTTAAAGATAGCATTGCACAGGAAAAACATACCAAATACTGAACCTATGCCAATTAAAAACGTGAGAATACGGCTGATAATGATATAGTTGCCGAATATTTTATAGAAGAGGGCAAAAAGCCACTGCATAACAGGGAACTCCATTTTGAATATGCGGTTGGTATCAGCCCTATCATTGATGCGGGGATGAAGGATATTATTATCCTCTTTATAAAAGTTATTGATAACCGTTTGCGTCTGTGTTTGCCGCCATACATGGTAACCGATCAGATCGAGCCTGAAAACATGAAGATGCATAACAAGGCTTAGAAGGGGTATAAGTAAGAGTATTTTTTTATAATGCCTATGTATGAAATTCACTACTACTTTTTTGGAAAATTAAGCAATCACTTTGTAAAATCAATCGGCATACTTATCTTTGCAGTCCTAATTACAAAAGGGACGGCTTCGTAGCTCAACTGAATAGAGCATCTGACTACGGATCAGAAGGTTTCAGGTTTGAATCCTGACGAGGTCACAATACAGTAAAGGGTTTCAGACGATTTAGTTTGAAACCTTTTTTATTGCTCAAACAATTTGCAAATATTCAAAAATAAAAAACACATTATATATTAATTAATTCAGTATTATGAGCAGATTTTGGTCATTTTTGTACTTGTTAATACTAGAGTAGAAATGTTCACTAATAGTTTAACCAAACTATTCATCGTCTATATGGATTACTCAAACTGATTTTAGAATGCCCTGTAAAACTTTCTCTAGTTTTAGGACGTCGATACTAATATCCTCTACCAGCCCATCAAGGTAATCCACACTTGGGTCAGCCATTCCCTCATAATAGGCAGAATATTCCATTCTGTTTAAGGCGGCCAGGTAGGCAAAAAAGTCCGGGGCATAATTACAGGAGAATAATTCCATCAAATGTGTGCCGGGTTCACACCAAATGATATTAGAGAACGAAGCACCATGTGGACCAAGAATAAAGGAGGCGTTATGATATATCGTTATCTGTTCCGTTATAGACCTTGGTATATCTTCAATGATTTTGAAATCAAATTTTTTAAGCATAGTAATAAGCTCGTGTTCATTTATGATATTACGACGACATGAGCGGCTGATGTAAATCCTGTCATAAGATGATCTGACGGGATTAAATTTCTTTTGTATGTTGCTTTTTAATGAGGCAATGTCATCTGGATGGGGATACCCAGTTGTAGAATTTGCAGTAATAACTCTTGGCGTAATGTATTTGGTTTTAGTTGTGTCAGTTAACATTTCAGAACTGATGTCTAACATCCCCATTAACTCACGTTCATATGGTGTATCGAACAGAGGATAGGCTATTAATGCCTTTGAATAAACCTCCAGAGGTATATGATCACGAATCCTGCTCAATTTTACTGCGACAAGAAAAAGGTAATCCCAATATCCGCCATACCATATCCCATCCTGATATTGGCTAAAAGGTGCGATAACTACCGATGCATGTTGAACAGGACGTTTATCGGGTGACCAAATGTCCTTCATAAAACTATTTGCATTACTATCTGTAGTTAAAACTTTGCGTCTTAAGATAACGGACCCATAGCGTGACAATGACGCATTTTGAGATGGATCGTGGTAGTCCCATATAGAAAAAGCATCTGCCTCGCATTGGTTTTCAAAAAAAACAATTTTAGTATTGTTTGCGCTGTTTAATGTTTCAGGTATAATCACAGTTTTAATAGGTGAAAAATAAATCTGAAAGCGTTCCATGAACGACATTGTCTGCGACCTATCAAGGATGTTGTAACCGCGTAATTTTAATATAATATTTTGGGTAAATTCAAATAGTACTTTTAAGCCTATTGCTTTTGCGAATGATTTGATCTGTCTCATTATAATTATTCCAACCACTAAAATAATTAGATCATTATAAAAAGTTGTATCAAATCTATTATTTTTCGGGAACAGTGGTATTACATCTATTTATCCTTTGCAAGACTTTATAGGAGGGACTATTTAATAGAAATGTATCAGAATCACTAATCTTCAATAGTATTCTGGTTTATTTCATTTATTACTTTGTCTAGATTTTCCGCAGCTTCTTTTACCCTTTTTAATATCTCCCAATTGCTACCGTCATCGGGATTGAACAGTTCAATCAAACCCAGAATTGTTGCTACAGGAGCACGTACCTTGTGCGACTGTATCCACGCTATATCCTGCAACTTTTTATTTTGGGTTTGGATTTTTTCCAGATACCGCCGTTCTTCCGATATATCTCTGGAAAAACACCCTACACCAATGATATTATTCTGCTTGTCAATTATAGGATTAAAATAAGTTTCTCTGTAAACGGTGTCACCCTCCGAAATAGTTTCTTCGAATATTTTGAATCTTATACCTAATAATGCTTTTTGATAATTTTCTTTCCATTCATTTATAATATCTTCAGAAATTTTAGTGTCCATTACATAATCTCCAACGTCAGGTTGTCTTCCTATTATAGCACATAATGCATCTTTATACGCCTGGTTTGCAGAAATTAGCTTCAGATCTTTATCTACAGACCATATTATATCTGTTGTATTGTCTATTAATGCACTCAGGTTGTGCTCATGAATAGCTATTTTTTCCTGTAGTTTTTTGCTCTCCGTAATGTCTGTAAAATACACCGTAATGCCCGACTGTGCCGGGTAAGCATGTACTGCTACCATTTATTTAATGAATGGGCATATTCTTCAAAATATACATTCTTTTGTTTTTTTACAACCTTATTATATTCACTATAAAACTTCTGATTTTTTGCTTTAGGAAACATCTCCCAATAATTCACACCGACGAATTCTTTTCTATTTTGCTGGTATATTTTTTCAAATTCTTTATTAACATAAGTGAAATTCCAGTTCTCATCCAGGGCAAAAAAACCATCCTGGATGCTTTCCAAAATAGTTGCTACTTCTTCTGTCTTTTTCCTTAATTCCTCTTCGGTCTGGCGTAAAAGAGTCACATCTACAGCTCTTCCATTTATCATTACTTCCCCTTCAGCAGTAGTGTATTTTGAAGCATGGGTATCAATATACTTTAAGGTGCCATCTTTATGATAAACGCGGTATTCTATATTTCCTATACCGGTTGCAATTACTCTCTTTATTTCCTGTTGTAGCCGTTCCTTATCATCCGGATGTACCAGAGTATGTAATACTTCCTCACCACCAAGTAACTCTTCTGGAGTATAACCATATATATCAATTGATGCGTTGTTAATGTAAACAAGTTTAAGATCATGTGCCCTGCGCGACCATATTACCTCATCAACAGATGAAAGAATATTTTCCAGTTGTTCTTTATGTTTTTTTATTATTTCATTCAGTTCATTGTTTTTTATTTCTGATAATGCTCTGGAGTTATCGGTGATTAGTAGCCCCAGGCTGGCTTTTCCCCCCTTGTATTCTATGGTTTGTGCACATACATGCATATAGAATGTATCGCCATTTTTGTTTTGATGGAGAGAGCTACCAACATCAGAAAACGTATTTTGGTTGCGTGATTGTACAATATCTATTATATTCTTTTCATGAAATAGCGCTCCGTGAACACGGATATCCTCGAGACGTCTCTCTAAAAAT
Source organism: Taibaiella sp. (assembly GCA_013815385.1). Classification (GTDB taxonomy): domain Bacteria; phylum Bacteroidota; class Bacteroidia; order Chitinophagales; family Chitinophagaceae; genus JACDGL01. Next base: position 22,343 of record JACDGL010000008.1, read on the forward strand.
TCTTCCCGACTAAAACCATATTGTGAAACTGCTGCTGAATTAACATCCAAGAAATTTAATGTAGCCGGATCAACGATCCACATCGGGCAGGAGCTTGAATGAAAAAACTTATTAAAATCGGTATCTAACTCATGTGTGTTATCCAAATGATTATATCGTTTTTCAATAAACTATAGAACGTTTAATGAGTTATAATAATCGACCCACCAATTATAAACATACTAATTGTTTCATAAACTTAAAAGCTTTTTAAAATAGCTGTACTGAATTATTATTTTTCTCCATTAAACTCCACTTATAAAAATGATTTTTTGATTGAAACAGGTCATTGTATCTTGCAGATACATTTGTCATTATATGCAATACTGGCTCGTAAAATCAGAACCTTTTAAATATAGCTGGGAACAGTTTGTAAAAGATAAGAAAACAACTTGGGATGGTGTGCGTAACTACACTGCGCGCAATAACCTGCGTGCTATGGAAAAAGGCGACCAGGTATTCTTTTATCATAGCAACGAGGGCCTGGAAATAGTTGGGATAGCAGAGGTTGCTAAAACAGCTTACCAAGACCCAACTACTGAGGATACAAACTGGGTGGTAGTAGACCTGAAACCACTTAAGAAACTACCTAATGCTGTATCACTTGCTACCTTAAAAGCAGATCCTTTCTTTGCTGAGATGGCATTGATAAAACTATCCCGACTGTCTGTGGGACCTGTTACTGAAGTTGAGTATAAGCGCATAATAGAGATGAGCAAAAAACCTGCATAACTTTATTTGTTTTCTGCACTCCAGGTGTGTTGTAATTCCTTGGTAGTTTTGGTAGTACCATCATGGCTCCAACCGGGAGGACTGAACAGATAACGAAGCTTGGTTGTAAACGGTATCTTCTTCTTCAAGTCTTTCCCAATTGCTTTCCATTCGTGAAAAATGATACTGACGGGATGATTTGGTTTTTCTAATGGCTTTGTAAGCCCGTATCGCGGTACTTCCTGGGGTATTTCTTCTGTAAAGGTGCCAAACATCCTGTCCCATATTATCAGCACCATGCCCATATTCCTATCCAGGTATGGGATATTGCTGGCATGGTGTACGCGATGATGACTAGGGGTTACCAATATGTATTCTATCCAACGGGGTAAGCGCTTTATTTTTTGGGTATGTACCAGAATGCCATATGTTTGCGTAATAGCATACATAAAGAAAATATCTAACGGACGGAAGCCACAAAGTGCCAGCGGTACAAAATACAGATACCTGTAAAATGGCATAAATACGGACGACCGGAACCCTGTACTAAGATTAAACTCACCGGAGGAGTGATGGGTAACATGCACCGCCCAGAATAACCTGCAATTATGGTCTATATAATGCTCCAGCCAAAACAGCGCATCCTCGCAAAGAAACAATACCAACCAGTAAGCTACCGGGTGCAATGTATTGCTGAAATGATAGTTGTAAAAGAATATTAAAACGGCGGCAGCCACTCCCCTCAACAATAAGTCCACCCCTATATTTACTATATTCAGGTAAATATTTACCAGCGTTTCCTTCATGCTATAGAATCTCCAGTGGTTCAGGTGGCTCAGCACTATCTCCAGCGGTATCAGTATAGCATATATGGGAATGGATAACAGCAGCAATATATGCCTGTGCAGTTGGTCCATGATCGTGTAAAATTAATGTATATAATGGCTCTGCTATTGTTAAAAAATAGCTCCAGCCACGGTTATACAGTCATTATTTCCTTTTCTTTTTCTTTACAATGATGATCTACCAGCAGTATGTGCTTATCAGTTATACCTTGTATAGCACCTTCAGCATCTTTAGCTTCATCTTCACTGGTACCCTCTTTCTGTAATTTCTTTATATGTTCAATGCTTTCCCTACGTATGCTGCGTATAGCTACTTTCGATTGCTCACCCTCGCCAAATACCCTTTTTACCAGATCGCGGCGGCGCTCCTCAGTAAGCGGAGGAAGGAACAGACGTATAGTATTACCATCATTCTGTGGTGTAAGGCCAATATTAGATGCCATTATTGCCTTTTCTATAGGCGCTATCATATTCTTTTCCCAGGGTTGTATGGTTAGGGTACGCGCATCAGATACCGTTACATTGGCTACCTGATTTATAGGGGTAGGATTACCATAATATTCTATATATATGCTATCCACTATCATGGGTGTAGCTTTGCCTGCCCTTATCTTACTAATCTCCACCTCCAGGTGTTCTATTGCCTTTTTCATTTGTTCAGACGTATCGCTGGTAATATGGTCTAGTGCCTCGCTCATGTTGTTGGGATTTTTGCAGGTAGCAAATGTAAAAAATGTTCGTAACATAAGTACAGTAGTGGTACTTAATTTAGATCGGCGCGAATGTTCTGAAACTTCCGCAAACTTCCATTTCGATAAACTTAATATAGCCTACAATACTATGTTATTTGGCAAATTTCTGCTTGTCTCGGTATATATAAAATGGAAGTTTGAATTTCTTATTAATGATTTACTATCTTGTAAGATACGATACAGCTAAGGGTGTTTCCAAAAGAAGATATCCACACTTAGCGCATGGTACGATTATACTACATGAACAGTATCACAGAATATTTTATAATAAGTATGTTTTCTTTAATGTATTTTCAATTTACCTAGTATCTTTATATCAACAAAAACCAGCGCATGAAAAATTTTATTATCATAGGAATTCTACTGATTGTTATCTTTTTCTTTTGGGACTCCACACATCCGCACACAAAGCATTCCGGCCACGACCTTGTACTATATTGTTTTGTTGCCTTTGTAGCCCTTTGTGTTATTTACAGAATCAATGGCCGAAGAAAGTCAAAAAGAAACGAGGAAGAAGGAGAAGATTTTCGCGGGCATGAACAATAAGAGGCGGAGCAAAACGGTTACAAAACCATTATTTGCTGTGTAAAGGAATAAAATAGGACTGTATCCACCTGAACTTCGTAAAAAAGTGTAAAATTAGCAATAAAATAATTAATGCATAGTGAGATCTGAATGTGTGCCATGGGCATTTAGCACCTCGCTGGCGTGAAGCACCTGCTGATCATCGCCCTGTGCTACCACAAGAAATTTACCTGATTCCAGTTCAGTATGGTATTTTTTTACTGCATCCTCGTGTACCCCCACTGTGGTAAGCACAGATGCAATACCACCACCAATAAGACCAAAATCGAACCCAGCAATGGCACCAACCAGTGCGCCGGCACCGTATAAGAACCCTAAGCCGGGTATAGCAAACAGGCCTACGCCTGTAAGGATACCTAAAGTAGCCCCCAGCACTGTACCGGTACTAACACCTGCTATGTTTACAGAGCTTTTAGGCATCACGTGCAACTCATTATCCATTACTTCTGTCTCGCCCTTGCCTATAATGGATAGCTGCTTAACAGGGTATCCCTGGTCTTTTAATTTTATTATTGCTTCTACCGCTTTATCGTGGTCATCGTAAACTCCAATTGTTGCTTTCATTTTTTCAGGGCGTGTTTTTGGTTATATAGATGTATTTGATGTAAATGACATAAAAATTGTACCAATATAAAATAAGAATTTACAATACGCGTACTTCTACCCGCCTGTTTTTATTTTCATCTTCAGAAGTCCGCTCGGGATCTACCAATGGATGACTTTTTCCAAAACCTTTGTATTTAAGCCGATTGGCAGGAATGCCCCGCTGTATCAGGAAATCATAGATAGCTTTTGCCCTGTAGGTAGATAAACCCCAATCTCCGTTATCATAATCGAAGCCATCAGGATGCCCATCGTTTTGGCAACAAATGTGACCTTCTATCTGTACACTAATAGCCGGATGATCGGCCAAAAGCTTACAGAGCCTGTCTACTTCCGGCAGTGACTCTTCACGTACCGTATGCCTGCCAGGGAGGAAGTAAATATTTTCGAGCACCAGGGTCTCATTCTTCTTCAGCTCTGTAATATCCACTTTATGCGAAGCGGCAACAGGTAGCCGCAGCGCCTTAACAGGTGGAACGGGTGGTATTTCTTTATCAATTGCTATCTGTACTTTTCTATCAGGGGCATAACCTGCCTTTCCGTTCACATGTGAGCGCTCTATTTTCCCCTTCCCGATGCAATAACGGATGTTATCATTCTTGAAACCGGAGCGGACAAGATATTCCTTTACGCGCTCTGCCCGATCTTTTGACAACTGAAGATTGTAGTCAGCCCCTGCCAGATAATCAGCATAGCCAAGTATCACCAGCCGCTGAGCCGTGTTGATGAGATCTTCATAAATAAGCGAGTCTATGGTTTGCTGTGCGGATGGAGTAAGGGTACGCACATTTAAAGGGAAGTAAACATTAAAGCTATCTGCCCGATGTGAGTAGCTAAAAAATGCAATCATTAAGAGATAAAGCGTACAAATTATTTTTTTCATACCATTTATTTTTCGAGTATCCTTATTTCTACACGCCTGTTCTTTGCGGCATCTTCTTCACTGTGCTCTATAGCTACTACCGGCCGCTGCTTACCAAACCCCGCATAGCTTAGGCGATCTGCATTAATGCCCCTGTTTACAAGATAGTCATAAATTGCTTTTGCCCTATTGATGGACAACATATTTTCATGTGTATCCATGTCATAAGCATCCGTGTAGCCTGTAATGCAGCAAACGTGCCCTTCTACCTGTATCCTGAGGCGGGGATGTGTATAGAGTACATTGTATAGTTTATCGAGCTCCCGCAGCGAAGCTTTTATATCGTGACTTTGGGCAGGGAAATAGATGTTGCGCAGCAACATTGTTTCTCCCGGACTGTAGTTTGCCAAGTCCGTAATGGCGTAGCCTTTATGTACAGCCGGTAAATGAGATACTGAGGCAGATGGGTTAGAGACATTTACCGGGGTCTTTAAGATCACTATATCCACCTTGCGATCAGTGGGGTAACCATCGGGCGTATGCACCTTTCTTTTTATGGCTCCCCTGCCTATACAAAGCTTTATATGACCGGTATCTATACCAAACTGCTGCAATTGCCTCTGTACATTAGCAGCCCGTGCATACGATAAACCTTTGTTAGCAGTTTCTGTACCAAGAAAATCAGCATAGCCAATAATGAGTACGGATGCCCCCGTATAAAGCCTATCATTATAAAACAAGGTATCAATAGTAGCGGTGGCCTTACTATTGAGCGTGGGGATGCCGAGATCGAAATAAATACTCACAGTATCCCTGCTGCCGGCAAATGACACAGAACACAGGAAAGATGAAAATAGGAGTATCAGTAATCTCATGGGAAATACCGCTTTAATGCTAAAGCCCGTTTTTCTATAAAATGCCACGATGCCGCACCTAATATAAAAGTAATGGCAACAGATAAAACCATTAACCGAAATGCATATAAATTAAAATAGTGCATTAGTGTTTGCTGAACAAGGAAACCATAGATATAAATACCATAAGAAAAATCGCCCATTCTGCTACTGATAAGGGAAATACCCCGTGTAGTGTAGGTGCCAATACAAATGATAGAAACAGGCAATAAAATGAATTGCGTAAAATAAAATTGCTTTATTGCTATAAAAAATACGATCAACGCAAGTGCTGAAAAAAGAATGTATGCTTTATACCTGCTCTGCGCAATGGAAATAATATAGAGGCAAGCCCCACCCAAAAAACATAATCCAAAATGAGCGAGCATGTGCAACTCTATACTGTTGTTTATTATATACCGGGCTGGTGTATCCTCGTGCCGCCAAATCCATATCCATATAAGGAGCAAAGCAATAAACACAGTCGCCTTAATAAATCGGGGAAAACGCTGGATGAATAACAAAAAGGAAAAAAGTATGTAAAACAGGAATTCATAGGGAATGGTCCATAATGATCCATTGACTGAATTTTTATAATGATTAGCAATGAATACACCGGGTAACTGGTCGGGCTGGGGAAAAAACATTCCTAAATTGACAGGTACATAGAGCCATGTGGAATGTGATGCAAAGTACTGCGTTGCATTAAAATCCGAAACCATAGCGCCTAATAGTACAGTAAGAATAAGTACTACTATTAATGCAGGATAAATACGGAGCAGGCGACGAATCATAAAATCGCCCCAGCTATGACTGCGCAATGCACTCTGAAAAATCAGATAGCCGCTTATGATGAAAAATCCTTTAACTCCTAAAGAGGAAAAATTTATTTGTCCTTGCGTTATATCAGACAACCAATCGGCTTTTCCCGAACCACTTAAAACATAGGAATGCGTTACTATAACCAGTATAGCGAATATCAGCCGTAAAAAATCAAAGTTGTTCTTATGCATCCCTATGCTACAAAATAAGCAAAATAGGCGCGATATTTTCTGATAATTAATACAGGAAACCTATAAGGTGAAACAGGATCAAACAATAAAACCTGATTGTATGATGAGGGCAGAAAAGCTGGATATGGTTAATTTATACCGCTTCAACCGGAATTGAGAAGCTTATATTGAAGTACTGCTTAAGGGAAAGTATCCGAATATCTTCTTTAAGCAACATGCCGCGCTTTATATCGTCCTGTGTAATTATAAGCTTATTGTTTATAATACTTACCCTGCCATTGTGTGTGGGCAGCGTACAAACCAAATTGCGTACAAAATGAGACTCACTAGCGGATTGCTGATAGTAGTGCCGTTCTATAAATGCTGATACTTCAGCAGGTTCTAAAGTAAACAGATATTCGGTTTTAAAAGCATTTAACCCCTTGTTCCACTTATCTACACCATAATAATTAATACCTGCTATAGTTACCTCTGATATCCTGTAATTGCAACGCGTATCATTTTGCACAAGCGCCGATGAAATACAAAGCGGCCTGATAGCAAAATCTCCATATCCTGCATCTAGCAACCACAACTGATCCTTTAAGGCCACCACTATAGCCATATGGTCATTTTGAGGCGATATTTTATTGCCATTTACAAGCTGCGCAGAGATAGTCCATGCATGGAAATTACAATACTTTAAAAGTTCACAGAAAAGTGTATTCAGTTCATAGCAATAGCCACCGCGGTTATTATTAACCACCTTATTGTATATATCCCGCTTATCCAATGAAACAGGAATACCATAATAAATATCTAAATCTTCAAAAGGAACTGCAAATAGATGTTTGTGATAGAGATCAGTAAGCGTTTGGAAATCCTCCTGTAGCGGACCGTCGTATTGTATTCTTTTCAGGTAGGTCTTAAAATCCATGGGCCAATACTTTACTAAAATCGCACCAGTTACAACTCGTAACCGTACAGGATTTTAAAGTATAAAAACCATGCCATTTTTTTTCTAACCTCTTAGTAGATAGGTTGTTATAAAACATATGGAGGTCCGGAGAATTATTTTCTGCCCTGACCGGCAAAAACATGACGCTCACTATGGTACGAAGAGCGAACAAGCGGGCCGCTTTCTACATAATCAATACCCATGTCATACCCCTTTTCGCGATAGAATGCGAATTCATCAGGATGAACAAAACGAACTACAGGAAGATGTTTTTGGGTAGGCTGAAGATACTGGCCTAAAGTGACTACATCGCATCCATTATCTGCAAGATCCTGAAGGCTTTGCAATACTTCATCCTGGCTTTCGCCCAACCCGAGCATAATACCACTTTTAGTACGCATTCCCCCATCCTTGAGGCGACGGATAACCTCCAGGCTGCGGTGATATTTTGCCTGTATACGTACCTTGCGCGTCATGCGCTCTACGGTTTCCAGGTTATGCGATACTACTTCAGGAGCTACATCTATAATGCGTTGAAGATTTTCCCACTGGCCCCGGAAATCGGGTATAAGTGTTTCCAATGTAGTATCCGGATTCAGCGCGCGAACTGCTTTTATTGTATTGGACCAAACGATAGAGCCGCCATCCTTTAGTTCATCCCTATCTACAGAAGTGATAACCGCATGCTTTACTTTCATGAGGTGTATTGCCTCTGCCACACGCTGGGGTTCATCCCAATCAACCGGCTCTGGCCTGCCAGTGGCCACAGCGCAGAAACCGCATGAACGGGTACATATATTACCCAATATCATAAAGGTAGCAGTACCAGCGCCCCAGCACTCTCCCATATTAGGACAGTTGCCACTTTCACAAATGGTATGCAACTTGTGGGTATCGACCAGGTTACGTACATGACGGTAACCTTCCCCTGTCGGTAATTTTACCCTAAGCCAGTTTGGCTTTTTAACGCGGGCATCTGTATCTACGGTACTGACTACTGGCAATTCCTGCATAAGAGAGGTACAAAAATACGATGCTCACCAACGTTTGCCAAATTGGAATGCGGCAAACAGATCGAAAAAGTAAGGTTTCGCATCCTGGTTGATCATAAGGGGAATGCTCTGGCTGTAAAGCTCTACATTCATCCCTGTTTCTATCGCCAAAGCAGTTTTGCGATTGGCTGCAAAATCGAAATGCAATGCGGTCTTTGCATGGAACCCGGGTATAAAAGTAATTTCGCTTAGTCCCTGGGTAAAGCCTGCAGATCCAATAATATTAGATTCCGTTAAAAACTTACTACGTGTGGCATCACTATATTTAATAGGATTGGCTTCATTATCTGTTTTAATGTAATAAGGCTTCAGCATACCTACTGAAAGACCTACCAGGTAAACCCAGTGAATAGAAACTGAACCAGGATCGGGCTTACCAGCGATCATAACCCTACGACCTATACCCAGCTTGAATGTGTAGAAATTATTGATCTTGCCAAAAATAAAAGGAGTTGGCTTAACACCGGCAAAGGGATCAAGGTTGCTATTGGTGCTTTTATATTCTTTAGGATTTTTACGCTCTCCCAATTCTGCCTGCCACAGGCCTATATTGTAGAACATATCGCTGCGCTTTTCATCGTCACTCTTTACCCTGCCCCTATCCACATACAAGCTCCAGCCATCTGTTTGCAGCCTAAACCCCACACTCAATTCTGTATGTATCGGTTTTATTTTCTTAACTACAGGCCTGTGGGCAGTATTGCCAGTAACGGTACGAAAACGTGTGCTATCAGAATAGTGAAGGCTCTGTGAAAAACCACAGACACCGGATAATATTGATAAGAGTGTAAAAACAGAAACTTTTATAGGGCTTCTCATACTATAGACATATGGTATGATAGTGTATTATCATTACCTAAATAAAATTACAAATTATTGTTGATAGAACAATGCTTCGTAAATTTAAATATAATCCACTGAAATGACCGCAAAAGTAATATACAAGGGAGACTTAAGAACCGAAGCAACACACCTGCAATCCGGTACCAGGATAGAAACCGATGCGCCAACAGATAACAAGGGTAAGGGTGAACGGTTTTCGCCTACGGACCTGGTAGCAACCGCGCTGGCTGCCTGTATGGCCACTACAATGGCTATAGCTGCACAGACCCATGAAATAAATATAGATGGCCTGGAATGCAATGTACAAAAGGTAATGGCTCCTAACCCAAGACGAATAGCGGAGATACAAATAGAGCTAAACTTTCCGGCAAGTAAAAACTATACTGATAAACAGAAAAAGATACTGGAGCATGCCGCGCTCACCTGCCCTGTGCATGTAAGCCTGCACCCGGATATGAAGAAAGACCCCTCATTCAAGTGGGGCTAACCTGAGTATTGAGTGCCCTACTGCGCATTGAAGGCATTTGCCGGAGGTGCAATACTTATTGTATAGCTGTATCATAGCCTGCGATTGCGCTGCACTGACAGGCTTCCACCCTGCTGTAATCCAGATATCCATTATCTTATTTTTTTCACTTGGAATATCTTCCAGTAATTGCAGGGCCGCCTCGCGCAGGTGTCCGTTTCCCTGGTGCTGTGCATACAGGAATTTAATAGGAGCAACCGTATTAATGATAATGTTATTAACGGAGCCCTGACCAAGATACTTTACAGATGGCGCTTCCTGCGCATCATCAAAACGATAATGCATATCCCAATACCCACTGGCCTTTACCTGTAGCAGTTCTTTTATTTTCTTAACCGGATCGGCCTCAATGATAGAAGAAAATAAATGAACCGACCTATGCACTAATGCGGCAAACTGTGCAATGCGTATAGTTGGGAAATTAGCTGGCCGCATACGCATGAATTTCCATAAGTGTAGGGGTACAGGCGTAAGGCTGTACTTCTGGCTGAGGTATTGATATTCTTTTTGAAGCTGCTGCGGATACTCATCATTAAATGACCCGGTAAGCATACCTGCCTGACCAAATAATAATGCCTCTATCTGCAACAGGTTTTCATGGTGCTTTGCCAATATATTTAATGGCAGGGAGCGGGCCAGCATTAAAAAAGCATCAGCGTTTACCTTGAACCCAAAGTTGGCTGCCATGCGCCAATAAAGCAGGTTGCGCCAATCACCTGCAGAACTATTAAGCAGATCGTCCCAATCGGCCAGTTTTTCTTCCCAACGCTCCGCAAGCAGGCGTGTGAGCCAACTACTGCGTGTTATATCCTTTACAGTATGCAACTGGCTATGGCAGGGAAGTATAGCGCCCGAAAGCTGTAAAGAATGGTACTGGGCTAATACATGCGGCTTTATGTGTGGGGCCAGCACCAAGGTAGGTACCTGTTGGCTTAGCGGGGCTGAATCATTTTCGTAAACAACATGCAACACCAAATTGCGATAAGCAGGGTCATGCTCATGCCGGTGTTTGTACCAATCACTTGCTTTGATATGCAGCTCCACATTGCCTACCAGTATTGTGTTACCAATACGTATGCGTGCAGCAGAAAAATCAGGGCCTGAATTGGTATTAATTGCACCCGGAAATATAACAGTAACCTCTTCGCCTGTAACAGCCCGCATCCCTGCGGAATCGAAAAGACTGTGTTGCCATATGTGCTGTAGCAGGGCTTCGGTCATACGATAAACATTATAAGTAGGCAGACATCTGTTGCTGATATTGTTTAGCTGCTTTACCCGCTAGTGCTGTAAAGTCTTCTCCGGCGCCGGCATAAATAATACCACGCGATACATTAATAAGTATTCCGGCATCTTTATTCATTGCATTGGCACAGACGGTATCTACATCACCGCCCTGAGTCCCTACACCGGGAACAAGAAAGAAATGATCGGGCAATAAAGAACGTACATGCCTTAGCTCCTCCTGCCGGGTAGCCCCTATCACAAACATAAGGTTATGGGCATTACCCCACTCTGCAACCGTTCTCAATACCTTTTCATACAGCAATTCGTCACCACAATCCTGTAATTGAAAGTCAGCGCTGCCGGCATTTGAGGTAAGCCCAAGCACTATAGCCCATTTACCCGTGAACTGGAGGAAGGGCTGTACGCTATCGCTACCCATGTAGGGCGCTACAGTAACACTATCGAACGGATAAGTATAGAAGAACGTACGGGCATACTGCTCCGCAGTGTTCCCGATATCTCCACGCTTTGCATCGGCAATGGTAAAAATATCTTTAGGTATATAGTCAAGCGTTTTAGATAGGCTTACCCAACCCGGTATGCCCTGTGCTTCATAAAAAGCTGTATTGATCTTATAGGCTACAGTATAATCTTTTGTAGCATCAATGATGGCTTTATTGAAAGCAAAAACAGGGTCTTCTACATTAAGCAGATGCCTGGGTATCTTACTTATATCTGTATCGAGCCCTACACAAAGCACTGATCGTTTGTGACGTATATTGGCAACAAGCTGTGAATGATCCATGTAAATAGCAGTATTAATGCGAAGATAATACGTAGAGACATGTATTTATCACACCAACTTTGCTAATACTTATAGGCCCTGTAAAAATTTTCTCCCGATTGCAGTTCCAGCAATTTATCACCTGTACGATAATTGACCTCCAATACGTAGTTAGCGGTGCCGCCACCAATGAAATAAGTATCGCCACGCTTCTGCACAGAACCCATGTATTGTGTAAATGGCTCCGGTATATTGAATGACGAAAAACTAACTACTGATCTATTGATCTCATTCACATTAAACTCCAGGATACGGGAATACGGCCTTTGAAGAGCCAGCCCATCATCAAAAAGGAGCAATGTCTGGTTACTATCGGTAAGTGTAGCATGGTGCTGGCGCAAAAATACCTGGTCATCATTTAGTGGGAAATCACCGTTGGTACCACCTAACCTCCAGAGGATCTTACCGGTTCCGCGCTGGATCTTCACTACCTGGTCAAGATTACGGAAGGAGCATATCAGGTTATTATCCCGCGGATCGATAAACATGGAATTGAGGTGCAGGTAATCAAATATGGTAGTAGTATCGTTGAATTTATTTTCCTCAAGGCTTGCGAGGTAAAAGGTAGTGTCATTTGTTCCTTCCCATTGCCACACTACCCTGTCGTTCTGCACTTCCTGTATCACATCTGATATAACCTTTACTCCTCCGGCCACAGGATTAAGGCTGGCCGGTATATTGGTAACTGTTTTTTCATAAAACGATTCCAATATATAATGGTTATCATCGATCAATATAAAATCATGGCCATCAATATTGGGTTGCTGCGTTGTATTCACATCGTTATAAGCAGAAAGCCATACCCTGCGAATCTCATTAAAATTCGAATCTGTGATAAGCTCGTACCCAGGCCAATATCCTATTCCAGGCATTACTGAAGCATTCACATTATATACTTCGTAGCTGTACCTTGTTTTTCCATTTATTTTCCAGCATTCGAAATTGGTAATGGTACCATTCATTGTCTTTTGCTGTATTACATGGCCTTTCTCATCTACTATCATTATTTGCCCGTCCACATGATTACCAGGAAAGGATGGCGAAAGGTATATCCTGCCTGGCTCGGGATTACTAAGAACGTTTATTTTATAAATATTCTGAGCTGTATCTACTATAGTGGAAGTAAGAGTGGTTACTTCCTTTTTACAACTTTGTACAGTAAGCGCTAATATTGAAATGAATACAAATATCTTACGCTTTTTGAAAAACATAATACTTGCCATGGCTGGTTTTTGACGGGTTCAAGATGTCTATAAGACATACAAAAACACGCAAGGTTAAATTTGCGTAACTTTAATATTACTACTATGATTTCCTGGGGCTCTATTCTTATATAATTTATACCCGTTTGAATATGTTGTTGCCGTTATTAATGCGTTTGCCCCACTTCATTGCTAGTACTTTAATATGAAAATGTTATGAAATCATCTATCACCGTATTATGTTTTCTTTTGTATCTTATCGCTAACGCAGATACACAGGCAAAGGGCAATTCACAATCTACTGTTCACAATCATCTTTACTTCATAGAAAATAAAGGCCAGATAAAAGATCAGTTCCTTAATCCTCGCAACGATATACAATATGAAGTGCAGGCGCCGGATATGAATATTTTTATAAGTAATGGAGAATTGCATTATCAATTTTTACATTCTCAGGTACCAGACGTTCATTTGCCCTATCAGGACTTACCATTTCTAAATGCAGGAATAGCAAATGTTCAATCATCCAGTGTTATAACTTACCGGGTAGATGTTGCATTAATGGGCGCAAGAAAAAACAGATCAGTATTAGCAGAAGAGCCATTGTCTTATTCAGAGCGATTTTATTTACCTGGCTTTTCTATCGCGGGAATGCAGGCACACACTTATAAAAAGATCACTTATAAGGATGTGTATCCAGATATAGATTGGGTTATTAAAATTGTAGATGATAAGTTGGAGTATGAATTTATAGTAGGCCTTAATGGGAAAGTTTCAGATATACAACTTCAATACAATGGGCAGACCTCCCTTATCATAGGTAAAGATAAAAGTATTACAGCTAGTACTCCTCTAGGTTCCATACGCGAACAAGCACCTATTTGCTATGATACTCACGGGGGAAAAATACGATCAGCTTATAAGTTGAGTAATAATAACATTGTAACTTATGATGTGAATGATTATATGGGGAAACTGGTAATTGACCCTGTGTTGCAATGGGGTTCTTACTATGGTGATTCAGGGATTACCAGCATTGCATATTCCGCAATATGTGATAGTCTTGCAAATGTATATACCTGTGGTCTCACCTGGTCTGCAAATTTTATTGCTACTACAGGAACCTACCAATCTACTTATCAAGGGAATGCAGATGCGTTTTTAGTTAAGTTCGATTCCTTAGGGAATAGATTGTGGGGGACTTATTATGGTGGTACAGGAAGCGACTGGGCTAGCGCCATGACTTTAGATCCTTCAGGCAATATATACATGGGTGGGTCAACAAATAGCACAACGGATATAACAACTCCAGGCAGCCAGGAGCCATATTATCTTGCTGCGGGTAGCTTGTGGAGTGGGTATCTGGTAAAATTTAATAACGCAGGGGTAAGGCAATGGGCTACATACGTTGGAGGATCACCTGGTTCTGGTTTTGATCTTGAAATACTAGGGGTAGCTACTGATAAGTTAGGACATGTTTATATTTCAGGTACTACAGATGATACAAGTAATATTGCAACCCTGAGTGGTTTTAAGTCGTATAAAAAAGAAGGTGTTGATACTACCGACTGTTACCTGATTCAATATGATAGTACAGGAGTACGCAAATGGGGGACTTATTATGGCGGGTCTAAATCTGAATTTTCAGGGGCAATAAGTATCGATTTATACAATAATGTATATCTAATTGGCAATACCAATAGCAATTCAGGAATAGCAACCTCGGGTTGTTATCAGCCAACATTAGCAAGTTCGGACGCCTTTCTGGTAAAATTTGATTCTTTAGGGAATAGACTTTGGGGTACCTATTATGGAGGTGAGGGAGACGAACAACCCGGTGGTGTGATTTGCGATAAGTTAGGATATATATATCTTCTTGGGCAAACAACCAGCCATACAAAAATGGCTTCTTCCGGCTGTTTTCAGCCTATATCAGGTGGAGGAACAGATGCCTTTCTGGCCAAATTTGAGCCTGTATCAGGTTTTAGGCTGTGGGGTACTTATTATGGCGGTCCGGGTGAAGAGCATGTTGACTTTAGCAGGATGGCTATGGATGATACCGGCAATATTTTTATAACTGGCATTACTACAAGTGATACTGGAATTGCTTCTCCCTGTGCATGGCAAAAAAGGTATGGTGGTGGTTCTTCTGATGCATTTCTGGCTAAATACAATAGCGAGGGAGGTAAACAATTGTGGAGCACATACTATGGCGGAAAAGGGGAAGATAAAGGGATAGGATGTGCCTCTGATGGGAAAAACGTGTATTTATGCGGTCAGACTAATAGCGCTAATGGCATTGCAACAACAGGGAGCTTTCAATCTTCAGGTGGTAGTATTAGCCCTTACGGACAAGCATTTTTAGCTAAGTTTGATAATTCCTGTCCTATTCCTACTTCCATTAACCCAATAGTTTCGAATAGTAGCATTCACATCTACCCAAATCCCAATAATGGGTCTTTTATTATACATGGCAGAATGAATGTTGATGGCAGCGCGCAAATATTTGTAAGTAATATGCTTGGTAGTATAGTATATACGGATGAAGCCAGAATCACCAATGGGATCATTAACAAAGAAATTAATATTACTAATCTTGCAAGTGGTGAATATTTTATAAAAATAGCATCCTATGGCACGGTATATCTGCTAAAATTTATAAAAAAAATCTAGAACACTTATCTGTTAACTTGTTCCGTTTATTTTGAATACATGTTAATTGTTGTCATAAAGATTGTCCATCTTTTTTCTCTATAGCAATGGAGAGTACCTTTATGCAATACGAGGATTTTCATTTACATTACCGGTACGTTTCAGCACCCCCCAACTTTGTAGCTCCCCCTTGATGGCGCGGCGTATGGACTTGAATAAAACAAATAACATAAGCCATCTGTATACGAGGCGTTGCGGAATGATCCATACCAGCTTCAGCATATTTTCCCGCTCAAACAGGAAGGCCATGAAAGCAACCAATACATCAACCAGCATAAAAACAGCATAGTACTGGAATATCTCCATTGCATTGCCAGTAAGCAATCCTACGATCATAAAAAAATCTGCAAGTGGGGCTATCAATGGTATCAATATCTGAAATATAAGGATGTTAGGTAAAGCAATCCAGCCTAATGTTTTGTATTTGTTATTGAATAAAACATTCCGATTCTTATAAAAAGACTGCATCACACCAAAACTCCAACGAAAACGTTGCTTCAGGAACATTTTTATTGTTTCAGGAGCTTCTGTATAAGCTATTGCATTATTCTCATTCTTTACAACATATCCCATACGAAGTATCCGTATCGTAATATCACAGTCTTCCGCAAATGTATCGCTGGTAAAACCGCCCGCAACTTCAATAGCCAATTTTCGGAAGGCACCAATTGCACCGGGTACCACAGTTATAGCATTAATGTATGAAAATGCCTTTCGGTCGAAATTCTGACTTGTGATATATTCTATACTCTGCCACCGTGTAAGCAGGTTTACTTCATTACCTACTTTTACGTTACCTGCCACAGCACCAACCTTAGCATCGGCAAAATGCCTTATCATTAATGATACAGCATCTGGTGCCAGGCTGGTATCTGCATCTATACACAATAAATACTCCGCTTCAGTATTAGCTATACCATAATTGAGTGCAGACGCCTTGCCACCATTAGCCTTCGTAAGTACTTTTACGCGATCATCACCCTGAAATGCTGCAGATACTCTCCGGTATGTATCGTCTTTACTGCCATCATCCACAAACACAATATTAAAGTTGGCGTAGTTACTTTGAAGTAGGTTACGAATGGATTTTACTGCATTCAACTCTTCATTATACGCCGGGATAATGATACTGACCAGGGGATTACCTGCCAGCACAGGCAATGCCTCGCGCTTCTCCTTACGATGCCCTTTAAAAGCCAGCCAGGCAATAAATAATATCCTTGCCAGCGAAAGAACAATGCAAACTATAAATAAAGTAAAAAGTACATGACCTCCCCAAAAGCCAAATTCTGCCGTATAGTAATTAAGCTGAACCAGGTAGTAACCGCTGCTTTTAGGCACTGCAGGCATCAGGTGCTCCTTTTTTTCATTAATAAGATCTGCAATTGTGGTGAATGTATAGCCCTTATTTTTAAAGAATTTTATAATGCGCGGTAGCGCAGCTACAGTAGCCTCCCGGTTACCGCCGGCATCATGCAGCAGAATAATGCTGCCCCTGTCATACGTGCGTACTACCCTATTGTATATTGAATCTGCGTTAATATCCGGCTCCCAATCGCTAGGATCTATATTTTCCCCTACTGTCAGGTAGTTATACTGTTTGGAAAGAGCAACAGGTATCAATTCCTGCATTGTTTCAGGTTCAGAATCCGCATTAAAAGGAGCTCGGAAGAGGATAGTTGAGTGCCCTGTAATACATTCCAGCAATAATCTCGTGGCACTTAATTCAAGACGGGCCCGCCCAGTGCTTACTTCTGCCATGTTGGGATGTGTGAATGTATGGCTGCCTATTTCAAAACCTTCGTTGTATACTCTTTTTACCAATGGAATATTATACTCCGCATTGATGCCTATCATAAAAAAAACTGCGGGTACATGCTCGTGCTCTAGTATGGCCAGTATCTCGCGTGTGTATTTAGGATCAGGGCCGTCATCGAATGACAGCACCATTTTCCCGTCTTTCTTACCATATTTTTTCACAACAAAGGAAGATGGCATAGAGACATATGTCTCTTCACTAATGAGGAGTTCGGTACTGTCTAGTTCAGTTTTTATATGCCCTGCTTTTGGAGTACTTAGTACATCCAGTATTTCTCCCTCACCAATATAATCCACATTGTTGCTACCAGGCACGTTATCCAGCTTGGTAAAATTAAAGCTATCCAGCAGTCCCTGTGCACTTATGTCCTTGTTATAAAAAGTCCATATCCTGCTATCCTCAGAGCCAAGTCGCCAAAGTGCAACACCCGCAAGATTATCCTCAGCCGCAAAGCGCATTGTATTGAAATTGGTTGCTGCATCAGTGAAAAATACGGTGTGTTTTATATTGCCATCTGTATAGTTATAAGTAAGATTGTAAGAGTTGTTATCGAAATCAACGGTAGATTTTGTTTCTGATGCTACGCTTAATGCCTCCTGATAAGAGCGGTTCTCACCGACTGCCCCCTCAGGCCAGTCATAGCCATACCCAGCCAACGCTAGTATCAACTTTTCTTTAGGAACATATTTTACAGCGTCATCCACCGCCTTTTCTATCCATTTATCGCCACTAACAAACCCAGGCATACCATCGCTATTATGCTGATCATAGGCCATCAGGAATATATAATCATTGTAGAGCGAAAGTGCCTTAAGATCATAGTCCATGTTATCAGGTGAAACATCCTGTGTAACCAGAAGATGGGCTGCATGAAATTTTTTACTCATGCTTTTCACAAACGCAAGAAAATATTCATCTGACTCTTCTTTTAATTCTTCAAAATCTATATTTACACCTGCGAAATGATTGGTCTGAACGATGCGCAATACCTGGGCTATAAGCCGCTCCCGCTTCACTGAATCATGAAGGATACGGCCCAATACCCTGCCATTAAAATCATTGCCCATAAAGTTAGACAGCATAGGTACTACCCTGATACCCGACGCTTTTATTAGACCGGCATTGCGCGAATCAATATGGATAATGGCTGTATCTGCTGTGGAATCAATGAATATCCACTCAGGCAATAGCATATTTATCTTGGAGATGTTGGCCTTCAAAGAGAGATAAGACTGAAGATCCCACTGTACAAAGAATGCTGCACGTACAGGACATGCTATATGGTGCAGGCTATCGGCCTTGCTAACATACCTGATATGCTTACCCCTACCCGGTTTTGAATTAATAAATTTGCTGAAGCCGGCATATTTTTTATTTAATTCATCTGCGGCAGCCCGCTTGCCCGGTGCGAGGGCCTTATATTGTTCCGAATCATTTTTCAGTTGTGGCAGCCCAGGCGTATACAATTTCCATAAGGATATGCCTATTATAGCTACCAAAGCAAGCAGTAAGAAAATAAGTATCCGCATAGACCACTTAAAGCGTTGCCAGCGCGTAGGTGATTTTGCTAAAAAAATTTGTCTGAGATCGGCAGGCATTAAAGATTATAAATTATTAGTGTTGAAAATAGTTAACTATCACATAAAGATAGTACCCACAAGGTATATTAATAAAAAAACCGGCTAAACAATTAGCCGGTTGAATAAACAACAAGACATATCAACTTTTAATTCTTTTAATAGAACAGCCAATAGATCTATTCATAGGAGGTGCACTGAATTTATTAACAAGCAAGCTATCAATAGCTTCCTTTACGTAAAACCTCTGTGACTGAGAAGGGTCGGATGGATTATCTTCTATAGCGCCCTGATAAACAAGGTTACCAGCTTTATTAAATAAAAAAACTTCAGGTGTATGTGTGGCCCCAAGCATATCAGCGAAATGGGAACCTGGATCTATAACATATGGTACCGTGTATTTGTGTTCTTTCATATAATGGACCATTTGCTCAGGCGAATCGTCTCCGCTGCGCGTTGCTTCGTTCGAATTAACGATGATCATGCCTACGCCCTTTGCCTGTGCATAGCTGATAATATCAGATGTATGCGCCTCTGCTTTTCTCACAAACGGACAGGTATTGCAGGAAAACATTATTAAAAGACCATTGGCACCGATCATATCTCCTATGCGAACATCAGCCCCACCTGGATTTGGAAGCTTCATATCAACAGTTGGCAAATGCCCCATGATACCCATTGGCATAATAACACGTTCTGCTGTAGCAGAAGATTGTGTGTTATTAATCGTTGGATCAACTTTTGTTTTTACTATAGTTTTTGTCTTCGTCTTAACAACAGTCTTAGGTTTTGGAACCTGTTGAGCTATTGTGGTGAGGGTACATGCACATAATGCTATGGCAGCCACGCTACGAACAATTTTCCTCATAAATTTTATTTTAAAATTACGCATTACGATATTACTAAAATGATAAAGTTTATATAAAACACCCTATTTATGTGTTTCAAGACTTATATTTTCATCGCCATCCTTATAGGGTAAATAGGTAACAATGAATTGGAACATCTCGTCTGTAGCTTTCATACTTCCATTACGCTCGCGGACTAATTGTGGTGGATGAAACGGATTTTGAGGATTATTTGTTGTGTTATCATAATCGCCCTCTGCAACAATTGTACTTCCGGAGGGTATCTTTACCATCTTCCTGTAGGTATAAAAATACTGCCAGTTAAAATCCCAGCGAGGTATGTATATGAGGCGGATAGTATCCTTATCTGGCTTTAGTGCATACGCTTTAAATGCCTTACCTAGCAGATGCATATGGGGGTTGACTGTAAGTATTGAGATATCCGTTGGCACCGTAAAGCGGCTGGTAACGTGCTTGGTAGTATTGGGCTGTATCACCAGTTCCGGCTCTACGGGAGCGATACCCAATGTTCCTAACTGAAACTCCTGTACAGGCCGATCCGGAGGAAATCTGGTGAAAAAAATATTTATATAAGAGCTATCCCATACATCGTTACCTGATGTATAACCATAGTGTAAGTCATTCAGCAAAAACGCACCTTTCCGAGGAAGCATAAATCCACCTATTCCATCAGGATAGCGCTGGGCAAAAACCCCAGGAAGATAATTGACCACTGACTTTTGTAATACCGGATAGGAACCATCATCATTAGGTAAGCCCATACGCCTGTATGCCTGTAAAATGGTAGTATCCTCTACCATATCAGCAACATTTTCACCTGTAAATACATTTGTTTTCTTATCAAACTGGTATTTGACCATATCGCCGTTAACATGATGTACCACATTGTGCCGGCCAGGCATAAACTCTATAACAGCTGCAAAAGTATCGTGCGGCAGCTCGTAAGGAACCTTTATCAGGAGGAAGCGATCGCTGCTATTGGCTTTTAAAAAATAGGGCTGCACCGGAATGCGCATATCTGGCGTGCCAATTGTTGAGCCAACGGGATATGCAGGAAGTGTGGGCAATCTATCTGTAGGGCCTTGCTGAGCACCTTGCTTTACCCAGGATTGGATTAGTTGTATATCGTGCTCAGATAGCAAGCGCTCCCCCACAAAATGGGTATAGGAAGGATCCGCGGGCCATGGCGGCATAAGGTGTTGGGAAACTACATATGCAATTGAAGATGCATAAGCCCTTGCATCGGCATAGGTAACCAAAGCAAAGTGTGCATTACCGCCATGGCGATGGCATATGGTACAGTTGCTATACAGCACCGGCGCTATATGCTCTGTAAAGGTTATTTTATCAGGAATACGATCCTTTGTATGGCATGCTGAAAATATTGCCACAATACCTATCAGGATATAACGATCACACTTTTTTCCTGACAACATCTTTACTAGTTGAAATTTTTCCGAGCAGGATACTAACATTCAGCTCATAGCCAATAAGAATCACAAGCGTATTGAGCCATACCCAAACCATGAATGCTATAAGTGAACCAATAGAGCCATATATCTTATTGTAATTGATAATATTATTGACCACAAAGAAAAAAGCAGATGTTGCTAATATGCTTAACCCTGTTGCCAATACTGCACCCGGAGAGATGAACTTAAACCTGTTGGACAGACGGGGGCCATATATATAAATGATGGAAATAGCACAGTATGATATAACCACTAAAATAATGGCACTCAACAATTTAACTGCTGTTATATTATGAAATACACTAAGTACTATCACATTCAATTCCTTGTTTTGTATTACCAATACAGCCAATGAGGCAACAGCTACTCCCATCATTACAAAAGTGAGTTTTATTGCCGTCCACCGGCGGGAAAGGCCGGAGCGCTTTTTCTCAACAGCCAGGCTCCGGTCAAAGCTCCGCATGAGGCCCATTATGCCATTGGAGGAGAAAAACAGGACCAGAAGCACACCAAAGGATAGCACATCGCGCCTACGGGTATGCATAAAATCAACAATAAAGCTGCTGATACCCTTGTAAGCGTGCTCGTTAGGTGTCACATAATGCAATGTCTGCAGGATAGTATGCTCCACATTGCTGAGGGGCAAATACGGCACCAATGAAAATAGGAACAGGAACGAAGGAGGCATTGCCATCAGGAAATTGTAAGTAACCGCTGCAGCGCACTCTATCAGCTTAGTATTCTTAGCCTCTTTTACAAAAAACTTTGTAACATTATACAATGACAAACCCTGAAAACCCGGCAATACAGTATGTTTACTGCCCATAATAATGGACTGCACCAGCTTGTTCCTCAATATAGCCGCCTCAAATTTTGTCATTAATGGTCTATAAGTTCTTTAAAATAAAGTCCGTCATGCGGCGGTAGAGGTGCAGGCGGGTATTGCCACCGGATATGCCATGCGTTTTATTAGGGTAATATTCACTATCGTAATCCTTATTAGCCTTTATCAAAGCATCAGCCATGGAGACAGAATTCTGAAAATGCACATTGTCATCAGCAGTGCCATGTATGAACAGAAATTTGCCTTTCAGCTTATCCACCATCTTTTCGGGGGCATTATCATCATAGCCTTTCTGGTTTTCCTGCGGGGTGCGCATATAGCGTTCGGTATATATATTATCGTAGTATCGCCAGTTGGTGACCGGCGCTACGGCTATAGCCATCTTAAATATATCATTGCCTTTGTAAATACAGGTGCTGCTCATAAATCCGCCATAGCTCCAGCCCCATATACCTATTCGTTCTTTATCAACATAAGAAAAGTGCGCAAGGTGTTTGGCCACTGCTACCTGGTCATCGCTTTCGTATTTGCCTAACTGCAGATAGGTTTTCTTCCTGAATTCTTCTCCGCGGAAACCTGTACCGGTACCATCTGCACATACTACTATGTATCCTTTCTCAGCCAGCATCTGATGCCAGAAAAAATCGGCTATCGGGAAGCGGTTGGCAACCTGCTGCGAGCCCGGGCCGCTGTACTGGAACATTAATACCGGGTATTTTTTAGTACTGTCGAAGTTGGGTGGAGTAATTATCCACGCGTTCAGTTTTTCGCTAACGCCTTTTATTTTCATCAGGTGAATATTGCCAAGCTCATATTCAGCCATTTTCTTTTCCAGGTCCTTATTATCCTCGAGTGTACGCACTATTTTACCGTCAGCATCGCGCAGGTAATAAACAGGTACTGCGTTAAGTGTCGAATACCTGTCGAGGAAGTAATGAAACCCTTCTATAGGGGTAATGTTGTGGGTACCTTTTTCTGCCGTAAGGCAACGGGTATCATCACCATTCCACCGAACCTCGTATAGCTTACGTTCCACCGGCGACGGGGCAGCGGTGTAAAAAACTGTTTTGTGTTCCTTGTCCACACCTACCAGTGTTTCTACATCAAAATTACCATCGGTAAGGGAGGTCAGTTTCTTATCCTGCCAGTCCCACCGGTAAAGGTGGTTGTAACCATCCTGCTCGCTTTCAAATATCATAGAATGCCCATCAGGAAGAAATTGCAGGTTGTCATTAACAGAAATGAAATACTTATTATGTTCCTCATAAATAGTGTGGGAATGGCCATCTTTTGCATCCGCCATCAGCAGCTCCAGCCTGTTCTGCAATCTGTTCATACGGTAAATGCATAATTTATTCGCATCAAGCGACCATTTTATACGCGGTATATACTGATCAGTTTCCTTACCCACATTCGCTGTAATGGTACTTTTAGCAGCCAGGTCGTATATCTTCACCTGTACTACAGAGTTACGCTCCCCGGCTTTGGGATATTTGTAGGTATACTGCTCAGGATACAGCCCATTGTAAAGAGCTATTGTATATTCCGGCACCAGGCTTTCATCAAAACGGTACCAGGCTATGTATTTTCCATCAGGTGCCCAATCGTAGGCTTTTGTAAATTCAAACTCTTCTTCATATACCCAGTCGCAGTTGCCATTAATTATACGGTTCTTCTGGCCATCAGTCGTTATTGCAATTGTCTGGTCCGCTTCAAGATTTTTTACATACAGGTTGTTATTTTTTACAAACGCGACTTTAGTCCCGTCAGGCGAAAATGAGGCATGCAACACCTTATCGTAGTCGAGCAGGCGTATAGTGCCAGTAGCTATATCGTACACATACGTACGGTACAGTACGGAACGGCGGTAGATATGCTGGCTCTCGGTATAGAGCAGCATTTTTTGCTCATCGGCGCTAAATGCATATTCCTCTACTGATAGCTGATTGCCGCTGAATGTCTGTGTATTGCCATCAAAGAGTGTTTTTTCCTGCTTACCGGTAGCCAGGTTATAGATGCGGATGTATTGCTTCTTATCCTGCTGGTCTAGCTGGGTATAGTGCCTGCCATCCTTCATTGCATTGAAGCCGGGAACATTCTTTACCCGGAAAGTACTATTCTGCCACAGGTCTTCTAATGTAATTTGTTTGCCCCCTTGCCGGGCTTGTACCATTTGTACAGATAGCAGGGCAATGAACAACCATAAAAAGCGCATATACAAACGGTTTGTGCGTTCAAAAGTAATATGTAAAGTGCAGAGCGGGAAATATATATAACGTGAAAATTAACGTTAAATTAAAGACAGCAAATAATAAATGCTTATATTGTAACGTTCTGTGGTATGATATTTATTAAATATAAAGAATGAAAGTAACGGGATTGAGAACTTGGCTGGCATTATTACTTTTATTGATAGGTGGAAATGCTTTTTGTAAAGAGGGTGATGATTACCTGGAGAAAATAACCCAATATTCGGGCATTAAGGATGGCGCTGCTACCCCTGATAATATCTCCTCTATATTCGGGAGCCCAACCCTTATAGAGGGCAGCAGGAAGGAAGTTTGGTATTACCATGATGACGCTATGAAGATGCGTGTATACTGGAACAAGGCTTCACAGATGGAGAAGCTCGTCTTTTCATCTACCGGTACAGAAAAACCTGTTTGGAATAACGACAAAGGTAAATGCCTGAAAGAAGGCAAATCACAGATAGCACAGGTAATAAAGACATTAGGCACCCCAATGGATATGACCATAAAAGGCGCTAACCAGCAAATGCACTACGCGTTTAAAGAATACACGCTCAACCTGTTCTTCAGGCATGGTACGCTGGTCAATTATTCTTTCTTCTAATATATTCTAACAATCTATGGTGGCTTGGATACCACGGCCTATAAGCGCTTCTGCGCGGGGACGAAGAAAATCAAAGCTGCCCCTCTTTACCCCATACTTGCCTTTGTGATGTATCAGCATGGCGCACTGCTCCGCCTGCTCGGGTGAGTGTTCGCAAACAGTCACCAATGCTTCTATTACCCAGTCAAAGGTATTTATCTCATCGTTCCATACTATAAGGCTATGCACCTGCTCTACCAGCAGTGCTATATCCTCATCCTCCTGCGTTTCCCATTGTATACCCGGCTGGGCCTCGCGCTCCGAAATCATTGTAATAAATAAAGGTTTGAGCAAAGTTAAGGATGAAGCATTATTATTGCAAAAATATTTAATAGCAGAGATGGCGGAGCAGGTTTTTACAAAAAAGACGATGGAGGAACTGGGGCGGACATCACCCGCCGAGGCCATGAAAGTAGCCAGGCATCCTATCATAGTGATACTGGACGATGTGCGCAGCATGCACAATGTAGGCAGCGCCTTCCGCACCTGCGATGCCTTTGCTGCCGCAGCCATATACCTTTGTGGTTACACCCCCACCCCTCCACACCGCGATATACACAAGACCGCACTCGGCGCTACAGAAACGGTAGTATGGAAACATTATCCTACTATAGCAGAAGCCATAACGTCTGCAAAACAGGATGGCTATACCATACTGGTTGCCGAGCAAACGCATAACAGCATACCGCTAAACGCCTACAAATGGGATGGCAATAAAATAGCCATTGTATTTGGCAACGAAGTAACTGGCGTAAGCAATGAAATACTAAAAGCAGCAGACGCCTGCCTCGAAATACCCCAATGGGGCGCCAAGCATTCGCTGAATATATCGGTTAGTGTGGGAGTAGTGTTGTGGGAGTTGGTGCGGCAGTAATATTGCACAAATGCCGGGGGTAAGAAATCAATCCGTTTTAACTTGCTTAACCACTAACCAACAGTAGAACCATGAGCAATATCAACAACACCATCTCCGGACTAGAACTTGCACAGATCGGATGGGTAGTCCCTGACATTCACGCTGCCGTAAAATTCCTGGAAAGTGCTTTGGGCATTGCTGGTTTCCCCAAACCCGAACTTGTCCGGGCGCAGGATCTGGCTATGACCTACTATGGCAAAGTCGTGGACTGCGAGTGGCTCACGACCCAAACTTATAACGGTGGTACTTTCATTGAACTCATTCAGCCTCTTTCCGGCCAAAGTATGTTCCATGACTACCTCGCCCGGTATCCTGCAGGCGGCATACAGCACCTTGCGTTCCGTTTACCGGTCAGCGATTTCGATCGGGTCACCGGCGATTTGCGCGAACAAGGTTATACGATAATGAGCGAAGTAGACCATCCAATTGCACGCATGGCTTTCTTCGATACCTACAAAACTATGGGCGTTGCCACCGAAATTATGGGCATCACGCCCGAAGGATGGATCGCAATCGGAAAAATGCAGAAAACTTAAAAAATACAAAAATTGGTTTAATGCTATAGCTAGTTAGAGGTGCTACTGTGCACCTTGCTAGTGAGAACAAATGTGAAATTTTTAGGATCGATTCAAGAGAAGACACTTCGGCTAGGAGTATATGAATGTGGAAAGAGAGCGACTATACAATACACTCAGTTTACTCATCCAATTGAATTGAAAAAAATCATTTTATGACAGAAAAAATAAACTCAAACGAAAAAGGCGAAATGGGAGAGAAGTTCGTCAACCATATTTCTTTTATTAATTTTATGCGGTACTGGTGTTATACAGGACCGTTAGATATTACAGGCGATCGTAAAGAGATATGTGATCTACTTGTTGTTTTTAACACCATTTGTATTATTGTTTCAGTAAAGAATTATAGCTTTAAGAACGATTACGAAAAATACTTTAAACGGACTACAGATAAAGCCATAAGACAAATAAGTGGAGCAGAAAAAAAACTTTTTGGAGACCGGCCAATACTATTAAAACATCCGGATAAAAAAGACTTAATTTTCGAAAAAGATAAAATAAAAGAGGTTTACAGGATCATAGTCAATCTAAATACGTCTATTAAATATTTCCAAACTTCCTATTTTTTAGATAATCATCACTACATCGTTATGGACGCTGACGCTTGGTCGTGGGCAATGTCCGAGCTAAATTCGTTGCCAGACTTTATTGACTACTTAAGGGCAAGATGTCAACTATTTGCAGAATGTCCCGCTGTCATTTTTCCGCGATCTGAATATGACTTTGATGAACTTGCAGCTCAAAGTGCTTCTGCAAAAATTTCTACAATTGCAAATCAAAGAGACCGGCTTATTCTGATTTTGGGGTCAGAAATGGATCTTATAGCACATTATATTATACATGGTTTTCGCTTCCCAAATGACATGCTTAGGGAAGGTTATCAAAGTTTCCTTTTTCGGTTAGACGGTACTTTCGAAACTTACTCAAAATCAGAAGCCGCCAATTTAAAAGAAGATCAAGAAAGAGAAAGCTATTTTTTAGATCATTTGATG
The DNA here is from genome assembly GCA_013815385.1 of Taibaiella sp. GTDB lineage: Bacteria > Bacteroidota > Bacteroidia > Chitinophagales > Chitinophagaceae > JACDGL01. The sequence goes on from JACDGL010000008.1 coordinate 49,945, forward strand.
ATGAAAGCATTATCGGGCAATACCGATGGATACTTATTGGCAGAAATGCTATTAAAATTGGGCCGTATAGAACGCGCTGCTTTCGCTAGAACATTTTTAAATTTCCATGATAAATACTGCAATCGCGATCCTGAATTAACTATAAATGCGCAGAGCGTTATAGTCAATGAGATTCGAATGTTATTTGTCTACTATCGAAATGATATTGATAAAGAACTACTAGACTCATTCTTGTATTGGAGAGCACACCATTATAAATATCTAAGAAATTTTGAGGAGTTCGATTTGGGAATTCTTGGAATGTCTGATACCGGCGACGATTTCACTTTTGGATTTTCAAAAGTAATAAGGCCATATGATCATGAAGAAATAAGTGATTTGGAACAGAAGTTCATAGCCTTAGGTTGGAAACTGAGGAATTAGCCTATCTTAACAATTGAGCTTGTATTTTTACTCACATTGTTCTCATTTATAATAAGGGCAATTGATAGCTTCTTCGACCTTGCCTCCAAACATCAGGAACGTTGGAATACTCTTTGCCCTAATATCTGTTTTAGGTTTGTGAAACTAATCAGCACCTTAACTATAGAAATTCCCGACAATAAGAGTTGCACCTTCCAATCAAACACAACCTTATTCTTTATATTTTTATTAAATTTGTTTATATAGAGTCATAAAATAATATAGGTATGAAAACAACAGTGCATTTCTTAATGGTAATGGTGTTTAAATGCCTGGCACCTGCCCTGGTAAATGCGCAATGGGCTCCAAAAGTAAAGATCTCCCCCAATTCAGTCGCTGCTACTATGAATGAAAACATGGCCTCATGCCTTGCAGTCAGCAACGATACGGTACATGTGGTTTGGTGCGACCGCCATGCTGCCGGATCGGCTGTTTACTACAGGCGCTCTGCAGATACCGGGCTGACCTGGAACACAGCCAAGCCTATAACGGATACTATGGGCAGCGCCAGTTTTCCTGCTATAGCGGTATCGGGTGCTACCGTGCATGTGGTTTGGATGGATACTTCGCTGCACCGCAAAGCCTCATTCTACAAGCGCTCGCTGGATGGGGGTAATACCTGGGGAGCTACTTATGTACTCGACAGTGACACGAAATTCTGGCCCGGCCTTGCGGCATCAGGGCCTCTTGTAGTGGTTTCGCTGAATAAAGAAATAATATCCGGCAATACAGAAGTATACTTCAGGCGCTCACTTAATAACGGCACTACCTGGGATACCCTGCAACGCATATCTAACGCCAATGGCCGCTCAGAAGACCCTGCTATAGCAGCGCTCGGCAAGAATGTATACTTGTCGTGGAACGATAACCGCAACAGCGCCAATATGCAAACGTATTATCGCCATTCTGCAAACTCAGGACTTACATGGGGGCCGGAAACGCAATTGGTAGTAGCAGCAGGTGGCGCGCCTAATAATTGCTACACTACTATGGTATCCGTGAACGGCCCTTATGTGGACGTGCCTTGCGGCGAATCTATTGGCGGCGAATTTGATGTACACATGAAACAGTCACCTGATACTGGCAATACATTTGGTACCGACAAACAGCTTACCAGTACACCCAGCCCTGTAAATGAAGCATATCCATACCTGGTACGCGATAGTATGAACCTGCATATGGTGTATCTGCAATTCAACACAGGCCCCACATATCTGCACTCCGCAAACGGTGGAGTTACCTGGGATACCGCTGTGAACCTTGGCCATGGCGGGCAGCCTTTTATAGCTTATACCTGCTCTATATTGCATGCTATATGGACCGATAGTGGTGCAGTATATTATCGCCGCAACCCAACCGGCAATGCATCGGGCCATGCTAACTGCAATGTAGTTCGTACTGGTATTGCCCAACCTTTTTATTCCAATAGTATCTTTTCTGTTTACCCTAATCCGGTTGTGAACAATGTAACAATTGCATTTAATAAGGAAGGGATGTACCGCATAGCATTGTATGATATAACAGGCAGGACTGTAAATGAATTTAAATCTTCCGGTAAAGAATTTTCTTTCTCCACTACCACCCTATCTTCCGGTATTTATTTTTTAAAGGTAGCTGGCGCAGACGGCATGCAAATGGAGAAGTTGGTAAAGGAATAATTATTTGGTTGTATTGAACGCACTCAAATTATATTAATTCATATAACTGTCAAAACCCTATTATGAAAAAAACTTTCCTCTTTATTACTCTGTTTGGCATTACCACTGGTAGCGTTATTGCCCAGGACAGTGTTTCCGTTAATTCCTCAATCTCGTACCAGACCATTGAGGGCTGGGGGCATGGCGGGGGCATCTTAGGCTTTACCGGAGGCGCCTGGAGCATGCTGGATTCTTCCATTGCTAATCCTGTTAACTACCAGATACTCGATTTTGTAACCGATGACCTGGGTCTTACAGGCTCCCGTACATGGGAAGTAGGGCCACGGGTAGATGGTACAGGCATGGACGACGGCGATTGCGATGTGATCAACTGGTCTAAATTCCAGGCCAATACACTTCCGGTCACCTTTGCTAACTACCTCATATATTTTAAAAACCGTGTCCTGGCTCAGGGTATCCAGCCTTCATTTTATTCAAGCCCCGGCTACCCTACCCACGCTACAGACCAGAAGCCCTGGATCATGTACCACCCGGGAGAGCGTGCCCAGCAACTATGGGCAAACGCGCTGTATATGAAGAACACCTATGGCATCAACATCAATTACGCAGTTATTTATAATGAGCCGGGAGGGCTTATTACATCTACCATACTGGCCGATGATATAAAAGCTCTAGGGCCACGATTTATCAGCAATGGCCTATCCACCAAAAGCCAGTTTGCAGAAGCAGTGGCTCCGCTAACTGACTGGAATTTCATCACCCCTGTTCAAAATGATACTGCCATGTGGAGCTACGTAGGCCGTATCTCCTACCATAATTATGGCACTGCCGACCCTTACCGCAGCTACATCAGGGACCTGGGGCTCACCAAAAGCATCCGCACAGCGCAGACAGAAATGGGCAACCCTACATTCGATGATCTGTATAGTGATCTTACACTGGGTGGGGTATCCTATTGGGAGGTTGCTTACAGCGCCAGCAGTACCCTTGTCCCATCAAGCGGGCTTACTTCCTTTACCCCATCCGCAACCTACATCAGGCTGCGGGAGTTGATGCATTATGTACGCCCGGGCGCTACACGCATAGCTGCTGCTCCTAATGATACGATGCTTAATGTACTTTCATTCATTAAGAGTGGTGCCGTGACCACGGTACTTGAAAATAAGAACGCCGCTGCTAAAACAGTAATACTCACCGGCCTGCCAGCCGGAATGTATGGTGTATCGAAAGCCACAGCAGGGGCAACCTTCTTCACTGAGGCGGGAACACAAACGGTTACCGCAGGCGGCACACTTACCGTATCTGCCAACGGTGGATCGGCTATTACTACGGTGTACCCACGTACTGCTGTTAACCAGCCCCCTACCATTATGACCTGGGGAACAAACCCAGGCTATGTAGTGGCCCCTGCTACCAGCGCTACATTATCAGTGACGGCCAGCGACCCGGAATTAAACACACTTACCTACCAATGGACTGTAAGCAGCAAACCTGCAGGCAGCAGCCCGGTAATCGTTTCACCTACTGCTACTACCACTTCTGTAACCGGGCTTAGCATACCCGGAACCTATGTTTTTAATATAAGCGTAAGTGACGGTGTAAATATATCTTCGAAGAAAGCCTACCTGACCGTATATAGCACCAATCCGCCACCGGTATTGGGCGGCGCAGGCTTCAGGATCAATACCCCTTACGGCCTTGTATTTGGTAATCCAGGCGATACCACACATGCCATCATAGAACTCCCTACTACCGCTGTTACCCTGCAGGTAGGTATTTCCGACCTTGCCAACAGCGACTTTACCGGCCGTGGCACCTGGAGCCTGGTAAGCCAGCCGGCTGGTGCCAGCGTATCGATTAGCGCCACCACTTATATATATGTAAGCATCCGTGCAAATGTAACCGGGATGACGATACCCGGCGATTACGTGTTTCAGGTGAATGTTACCAATCCCGGCCATCCTGATCTGGTAACAAGGATCATCTGCACAGTGAACCCTGCCAGCTTGCCGCCCATGATTACGTCCATCACTCCTGCCCAGGATACAATGACCTTACCGGTAAGCGCTACGTTGCTCACAGCAGTTACAAGCGATCCGGGAGGATTATTATTAAGGCATTGGTGGGCTATTAAATCTACCCCTGTTGGCGCTAAGCCATTATTTAATCATCAGGGCTTATCGGTGAGCAATGTTTCGGGATTAACGGTACCGGGCACCTATACCTTCACGCTCCGTGCTTTTGATGATCTGCACATGACCACAAAAGATATAACGTTAACAGTAAAACCCGGCATAGCGGGAATAGCTAATACACAGCCGAACAATGGATTTGATGTATATCCAAACCCTGCCACAGATATATTGAACATACAGTTGCATGATAGTAAAGAGCAGCTTTCAGCTATCAGCCTGTACAATGTATTGGGACAACTGGCTATGGGGCAGCAAGTAAAGGGCGGTAATAGCATAGCAATAAGCATCAGGTCGTTACCTGCGGGCACATATTTCCTGAATTTGAAGACACAGACAAAAACATATAGCCAGAAGATCATTAAAGAGTAATGCCTGACCCGGACTTCTGGTTAAAAAAAATCCCGCTAGTAAATAGCGGGATTTTTTTATCAAAGGTTTGAGTGAATTATACTTTATATATCCAGCCATGCGTATCAGCCTTGCGGCCATAGCGGATGTTGGCGAGTTCTTCCTTCAGCCAGTTGGTAATTTCCCACTGCTCCACAGGTGGTAGCTCCATCTTATCATCATGATAAGTAAGTGTGGATATGGGCGCAATAGATGCTGCTGTACCGGTACCAAATGCCTCTTTTAGCTGGCCTGCTTTAGCGGCAACTTCTATTTCTTCAATGCTGATCAGCCGCTCCTCTACAATGATCCCTTTTTCTCTCAGTAGGGTTATCACACTGTCGCGGGTTACACCTTCCAGTATCACATCCTGCTTTAGGTCGGGGGTTATCACTTTGTCTCCTATTACAAAGAAGACATTCATGGTGCCTATTTCCTGCACATACTTATGTTCAAAACCATCTGTCCATAGTATCTGGTCGTACCCCATCTTCCTTATTTGCTGGGTCGGGTACATGCTCATTCCATAGTTACCTGCAGCTTTTGTAAAGCCAATGCCACCAGGGAAAGCACGCACAAATTCATCCTGGACATATATTGATACCGGTTTGCTGTAATAAGGGCCTGCCGGGCTTGTAATAATGATAAACAAGAATTTTTCTGCCGGGCGCACACCAATAAATTCATCTGTCGCTATCATAAATGGGCGAATGTATAAGGAAGTGCCATCCTGGTCAGGTATCCAGTCGCGGTCTATATCTATAAGCCGGGCTATACCATCTATAAAAAGTTCTTCAGGTACTTCGGGCATGGCCATACGCACCGCAGAGCGGTTCATTCGTTTCCAGTTATCGCGCGGGCGAAAAACTATTGGATTGCCCTGGGGGTCTTTATATGCTTTTACGCCTTCAAATATAGCCTGGCCATAATGCATAAAGGTGGTAGCGGGGCTAAGGCTCAGATTATCAAAAGGAACTATTTCTGCCTGGTGCCACTCACCATCTTCATATCTGGCAACAAGCATATGATCAGAGTACTGTTTTCCGAAATGTATATTATCCGGGTGTAGTTCACTTATCCTGCTATTCTCTGTTTTCTGCACACGAATATCTAACGCGGAAACACTCATAAGCTGCTGTTTGGGTGCTAAAGATTAATTTCGTGCAAAGAAACGAAAAATCCGGGTTATATGTTAAATAACCCGATCAACTGAAACAGGATGGATGCAACACCCGATATTATCAGCACTTTACTGATACCTGCTGCCTGCGATGACTATTGGGAAACCATATCAGAAACCGCAGCTATGACACCAAAAAGCATATTGGTCCTTACAGCTCCGTTAGTTGAAAACAGCGCAGAGCAAAAGCAGGTTCAGAATATCATTAATGCCTGCAAACTGAATGCCGATGAGTATAATATATTATACCTCTCCGAAGGATGGCAGATAGCCTGGCACAAGATCAGAGATACCCTGGGTATAAAGATAGTGCTGCTGATAGGTATATTGCCTGCACAGCTGGGTGTTACGGTTTTGCTGAAGCTGAATGAATACAACCACTATAACGGCTGCCTCTGGATCCCCGCCCTCTCCGCAACAGAAATGGAAAAGAAACCGGAAATGAAAGCCCAGTTATGGAATAATGCGCTGAAGCCTGTATTTGCTGATAAAAGTGTAGCTGTATAATCTATTGGCAACACCTGAAGAAATATTAAAGAAGTATTGGGGGCACCGGAGCTTCCGTCCCTTCCAGCGGGAAATAATAGAATGTGTACTCTCTAAAAAGGATACTCTTGCTTTGTTGCCTACAGGCGGTGGAAAATCGCTCTGCTACCAGATACCTGCATTAGGTAACGATGGTTTTGCGCTGGTCATCTCCCCACTTATAGCATTAATGCACGACCAGGTAATGCAGCTAAAGGAGCTGGGCATACAAGCAGTGTACCTGCATGCAGGCATGCACTATAATGATGTAAAAAGAACACTTGAGAATATGCTGCATGGGCCATACAAGCTATTGTATGTATCTCCCGAAAGGTTGCAGACAGACCTGTTCAGGGAATATCTTCCGGAGTTTGATCTGAACCTGATTGCCGTTGACGAGGCGCATTGCATATCACAATGGGGTTACGATTTCAGGCCCGATTACCTCAAAATTGCTGATCTGAGAAGTGTGTTCCCTCATATACCGGTGCTGGCCCTTACCGCCTCGGCAACAACACCGGTGCAGGCAGATATTATTAAACACTTGCAACTGGCAAAGCCACAGATATTTAAAGAATCATTTGCACGAAACAATCTTACTTACCAGGTCAGATACAGTGAAAATAAACCGGCAGATGCTGCAAAGGCTATAGACCTGAACCAAAGCAGCATTATATACTGCCGGAGCCGCAGGCAAACCGAGAGCACTACCAGAATGCTGGGCCAGCACGGCATATTAGCCACTACTTACCACGCTGGCATGCCCCGTGAAAAGCGTGAAGAAGCACAAACCGCATGGATGGAAGGTATTATAAAAGTTATTTGTGCTACCACCGCTTTCGGGATGGGAATAAACAAAGCAGATGTACGGATAGTATTGCACTACGATGCTCCTGAACATCTGGAGGCCTACTATCAGGAAGCAGGCCGCGCAGGCCGTGACGGTGCCCCGGCTAAGGCACTAACGCTCTATAATGCAACCGATATTAAGCGATTGCACGAAAGTACCGCACTCCAATACCCGGGAGAGGAATACCTGAAGCAGGTATACCAGGCAGTAGCGGAATACCTTCAGGTACCTGTTGGCAATACACCGGATAGATATTACGATTTTGACCTTACTGAATTTGCAGTAAGGTTCGGACTGAAAGCTACCAACGCCTCTTACGCATTGCGGTTGCTTCAGCAGGAAGGATTATGGACACTTACAGAATCTGTATTGCACCCGACTACTGTTCATTTTAATACCAGCAGGGATGTGCTGGACGGTCTGAAACGCTCTCACCCCGACCTTTCCTATACCGCCACATGGTTATTGAGATTATACAGCACTATCTTTCACTACCCCACTCCGGTCAACCTGAAGGTTATCTCTAAACAAATGCGTTGCAAAGTACAAGAAGCAGAGGCATGGATAGAGCAACTGCATCGGTTGGAAGTATTGGAGTACAATAAGCCGGGAGAAGGCCCGCAGTTATTCTTCCATCACCGCCGGGCAGACAGCAGGCACCTGCTGCTTGATATGGACCGTATAAGGATATTGCGTGACCAGCATATAGCACGCACAGAAGCAATGATAAAATACCTGCAAAACACTACTATATGCCGTGAGCGTTTGCTGCTGGAATATTTTGGAGAGCAACCTGAAACAGAATGTGGAAAGTGTGATGTATGTATCAGGCACAATGCAAAGCCATTAAGGACAGCAGACCTTAAAGCCCAATTATTTGCCGGAATTACAGAAAAAGGTATAGCATTGCAGGATATACTTAATAGCTTTCCGGATGTAATACACAAACAGGTATTGGCGTTGTTATCAGAATTGACGGATGAGGGTATCCTGGTACACACCAACCGACTGATCAGAAAGAAATAATACTCACCTATTTATTACCGAATGAATAATAAGATCCGCTTCGCCATCATAGGATATGGCAATATAGGCCGCAGGCATGCAGAGCACATTATCAACAATGCTGACACTGAGTTGGTAGCCGTGTGTGATATCAATAATGGTGTACAAGAAGCACTCCCTGGCTATGTCACCTTTTATGAAGATGTGGATAATATGCTTGCCCATGTAGTAGCTGATGTAGTATGTATCTGTACGCCTAATTATCTTCATGCGTTGCATACAGTGGCTGCACTACAGCAGGGAATGCATGCAGTTGTTGAAAAACCAATGGCGCTGAGTGTGGCGGAATGTAACCACATGATAGCTGCTGCAGAAAAGACTGGTAAAACCATATTTGCGGTAAAGCAAAACCGGTATAATCCACCGGTACAGGAAGTAAAGAAGTTAATCGACAATAAAGAGATCGGTAATATATATATGCTGCAGGTAAACTGCTTCTGGAACCGTGGCGATGCTTACTATGCAGAGAGTAGCTGGCGGGGCAAAAAAGATAAAGATGGTGGCTGCCTTTTTACCCAGTTCAGCCATTTTGTGGATATTATGTATTACCTGAATGGTAAAATAGCCAATGCCACAGGCAGCATACATAATTATGCACACCGGCATAATACCGAAGTAGAGGATAGCGGCAGCTTTATATTGATCGCTGAGAATGGGAGCACAATCAGCTTCAACTTTACAACTTGCGCCTACGAATGCAATATGGAAGGCTCTATAACCATACTAGCCGAAAAGGGAACTTTAAAGATAGGCGGGCAATACCTGAATACAATAGAATACCAGCACCTTGATGGTAAGTACCTGCCACAGATAAATATATCGGCAAGGGCTAACGATTATGGGCTATATCAGGGTTCTATGAGCAACCACGATATGGTAATACAAAATGTTGTGGATGTACTCCATCATGGCCATCCAGTAATGACAAGCGCCGAAGAAGGACGTGAAGTAGTGCGCATCATAGAGCAGATGTATGCAGGTGCAAAGAAATTATAAAATAAACAACAGCCTGAATGTGATAAGGATACCATTATCGTCTGTTATATATCCGGCGTTATCCATTTCTTTTAGTACTTCTTCAAGCTGTTCTGTAGTAACATTAGGTATGTTTAATATCAGTTCTTTTCTATCCGTCATTACCAATCGGTCTATACTCTTCGCTTTTATAAAAGGCATATATTGCTTTTGCAAAAAAGCGCGTATAGCTTTAACAACCTCTTCATTTGGCATATTCTGTATTTTAGCATCTGTACTAATAGGTGTAATATAAGTTGTACTCTGTATAGCGGCACAAATTTATTAGCATGATCAGATCAACCTCTGCATGATGGAAAAAAGACAAATAGGCCATTCCTCACTTCGAATTGCCCCTTGGGTATTGGGTGGTAATGTATTTGGCTGGACGGCAGACGAAAAGACATCTCATGCTATATTGGATGAGTTTGTAGCCGCTGAATTCAATTGTATTGATACGGCAAATGTCTATTCTCGCTGGAAAGCAGGAAATAAAGGTGGCGAATCAGAAACTATAATCGGTAACTGGCTGAAGAAAACCGGCAAAAGAAGCGATGTAATTATTGCCACAAAAGTGGGTATGGAAATGGGGGCTGACAAAAAAGGATTGAAAAGAAACTACATAATACAGGAAGTGGAAGCCTCATTAAAAAGATTGCAAACAGACTATATAGACCTTTATTTCAGTCATCAGGATGATTTCGATACTCCTCTTCTGGAAACATTGGATACATATGCTACGCTTATTAAAGAAGGTAAGGTAAGGGCCATAGGCGCCTCTAACTTTAGCCCAGATCGGCTAACAGAGTCATTAATACTCTCTATGAAATATGATTATCCGCGCTACGAATGCCTTCAGCCGGAGTATAATCTATACGAACGTTCAGGATTTGAAAAAGAGCTTCAGGAAATTTGCATTGATAAGCAGATAGGTGTAGTTCCCTATTATTCACTGGCAAGTGGTTTCCTGACAGGCAAATACCGCACAGAAAAAGACTTTGAAAAAAGTGCTCGCAGCGGTGGTGTGAAAAGATTCATGAATGATAAGGGCAACAGGATACTTGCCACTCTTGACGAAGTTGCGGTGCTGCATAATGCCACTCCGGCACAAATAGCGCTGGCCTGGCTATTGGTGCAGCCAGGTATTACCGCGCCTATTGCAAGCGTATCTAAGCCCGAACAAGTACAGGAACTGGCAAAGGCAGCCACATTAATACTGGATATAACTACTATAGCAAAACTAAATGCCGCCGGCAAACCTGTTCATGCGTAACACAAAACACATTATTATCGTTTTATTACTTCTTTCTATTCTGGCTATTAATGCAAAGGCACAGTCAATTGATGCTATTGACCAGGATTATAATAAATGTAAGATCGAACATAATACAGCACCTGGGATGTCCCAATGCGCTTATGTTGCATATGGCAAATGGGACAGCGAGATGAACAGGAACTATCAGAGGATACTTAAATTATTAAAAAAACCTGCTGATAAATCGTTATTTACTACAGCGCAGAATTCCTGGAAAACTTTTAGGGATGCGGAGTTTGCCGCTTACAACAGTATGTTCAATCGTCCTGGTGATAAATGGACCATACTTCGATTAGAAAGCAGGATAAATATCGTGCGTGTTCGCACCCTGCAACTTTACCAGTATTATGATTCCCTGAAAAATATAAGTAAGGAGTTAAGTAAGAAGTAGAGCGATTCAATTTTATTTGAATATAGGCTGTTCGCAAGGCTATTGATAAAAAATACAGGCAATATCAATAACTTTGCATCCTACTATAGTTATGCCGGGATTTATAAAAAATGTACAATTCGCTTCACATGGCATTCGCGTATTCTTTAAAACAGAAAAGAATGGCAAAATCCAGGGCATTATCGCTGTTCTGGTAATAATAAGTGGTATTTTCCTTAAGATTTCCCGTACCGAATGGCTTTTTATTCTCGGTTTTATTGCAATGATCATCAGCCTCGAGATGCTCAATTCTGCTATAGAAAAAATATGCAACATGATAAGTGCTGAGTATCATCCGCAGATCAAGATCATCAAAGACATAAGCGCAGCGGCAGTTTTATTTGCAGCGGTCATTGCAGCGGTAGCAGGACTCATCATTTTTATACCATACCTATTGCCTCTTATTAATGGTAGAACCATTTAATTGCAAACAAATATTATCTTAGGGCAATGAAGAAGCTCATCGTCTTTGCGATGTTATGGATATGCTGGGGATATGCATTAGGAACGCTTATTCTACTCGGGCCGCTTAGGCAATTAATAGATTTTGTACGTACCAAATCATGGACTTATGAGCAGGAGCGCATTGTGGCGCTAAGTACCATAGGTGTACTAATAGTTATATCCTTTCTGTTTGCATTATTGTTTACACGCATCTTCATGTCCAGTTTTAGCTTTGTGGTTAAGACTTTGATAGTTGCCATTCCACTTGCATGCACAGCAATGTCAATTTTCTTGTTCCTTCACCCCGCTTATATAGATAGGAATACCCCCATAACTAAGGTGAATTACCAGTTCACTATCGGCCCCTATCCTGATCTGGAAAAGATGGAGCAATTAAAAAAAGAGGGCTATACAGCTATCATTTCACTGCTGCACCCTGCTATTATACCATTTGAACCCAAGCTGATTAGTGAAGAGACCGAAAATGCCCAGTCTGCGGGTATACAAATGATAAATATACCCTTACTACCATGGATAGCTGAAAATGAAGATGCTATAGAACGCATACGCGAATTGGTAAGGACAGGAAAGGGTAAGTACTATATACATTGCTATCTGGGAAGGGATAGGGCAAACGTCGTAAAGCGCATAATATTGCAGGAAAGCAAAGCTCCTATATATGTAGATAAGGAGATAATACTGCCTTCTATTAATAATCTGACTGATTTTGAACGGGGACCTATTTACCGCTTAGATCTGCAGTACGACTATCTTACCCCTATGCCTACAAAAGAGGAATATATCACTTATATAGTAGCGGCCAACTTCCAGGAGATAGTAGCCCTTTGCGATACCAGCGATGACCAGATAAGTGAACAGTATAAGAACGAGAAAAAATGGCTTGCCACTTATAAGATCCCTTACAAGCAATTTTTTATTAATGAAAGAACAAGTGAAAACACACTCAAAACAATAGCGCATTCCATTAAAGGTCTGTCAAAGCCTTTTCTGGTGCATGTATACAATACAAAAGATCCTATTACCAGGTCTTTCATGAAGGCTTATATGGAAAATTGATCTATCGTATAAGACCTGCTTAAAATTTAGCAATTAAAAAAGCCGCGTGGATGTACCACGCGGCTTTATATTTAATTATATTTATTTAACCCAGATAAACTTTTAAGGCATTGCTGTAGCGGGCTTTCTGTAGCCGTTTTATAGCACGCTCCTTTATCTGGCGTATGCGTTCTTTGGTAAGGTCATATTTATCACCTATTTCTTCTATGCTCGGTCCGTTATCGCCTTCCAGCCCAAAGTATGCGGCCAGTATTTCAGCTTCGCGGGTGCTTAAAGATTTCAGTATCCTGCGTATTTCTGCACGTAGTGAATCTTTCATTACATCCTCATCTGTATCAGCGCTACCCTGTAGCAGGTCGCCCATGGCTACATCTTCTGCCTCGTGTACGGGTGCATCAAGTGAAGTATGACGTGAGTTACTGGTAAATATATTAGTTACCTCAGTTTCACTCATTTCCAGTATTTCAGCCAGTTCCTCGGTCGATGGTTCGCGTTCATGGGCCTGTTCAAAGGCTATGAATGCTTTGTTGGCTTTATTATAGGTCCCTATCTTGTTTTGTGGCAGGCGTACCAAACGGCCCTGTTCTGCCAGAGCCTGCAATATTGACTGGCGTATCCACCATACTGCATAAGAGATAAATTTAAACCCCTTTGTTTCATCAAAGCGCTGGGCAGCTTTTATAAGACCAAGGTTACCTTCATTGATAAGGTCACTAAGGGAAAGTCCCTGGTGTTGGTACTGCTTTGCTACTGATACTACGAAACGAAGATTGGCCTTTACCAGTTTTTCTAATGCACGCTGGTCACCCATGTGTATCTTCTGTGCCAGAGTAGTTTCTTCCTCAGGAGATATCATGGAAATTTTACTGATCTCCTGAAGGTATTTTTCTACCGCCTGGGAATCGCGATTGGTAATTTGGGTGGCAATTTTCAGCTGCCTCATAATGGAAAATATTTAATTTATTAATTACACAAATAATAGACGGCTAAAATCCAAAAAAGGTTAGTGCCGGGGTATCCTACCATATATAACACAAAATACGTTCCACAAAAGTGGGGAAATAGCAGATATTGACTGATAAACGGGCATCTGCGCTATTATATTGCATTCTATGGTTATGGATAGAACTTATAGTGGTATAAACAGTATTAATTTACGGGTATAATCCTGAAAGAGCTTGCAAAATTAATCCAACTATGTCAAAATTGCTACCTTTGTGGCATCAATTCTCTCTATTTTAACATTATGTATAAAGATCTATACCAGCATCCTGATTACTTCCTTGTAGATGAGCTGTTAACGGATGAACAAAAATTAATACGCGACACTATACGCGCATATGTAAAAAAAGATATTTCTCCTATAATTGAAGATTACGCTCAACGGGCTGAATTTCCTAAGCAGGTAATAATGCAGCTGGGCGACCTGGGATGTTTTGGGCCATTTATACCTCAGAAATATGGTGGTGCAGGGCTTGATTATATTTCATACGGCATTATGATGCAGGAGCTGGAGCGCGGAGATTCCGGCATACGCTCCACGGCTTCTGTACAGGGCTCTCTTGTTATGTTCCCCATATATAAGTTTGGCAGCGAAGAGCAGAAGATGAAATTCCTGCCAAAGCTTGCTACAGGTGAATGGATGGGGTGCTTTGGCCTTACGGAACCAGATCATGGCTCTAACCCGGCGGGTATGATTACCAGCTATGTAGATAAGGGCGACCATGTTGTGCTCAACGGCTCTAAAATGTGGATATCAAATGCCCCATTTGCAAAGGTGGCGGTGGTATGGGCTAAGGACGAACAGGGCGAGATACATGGTTTAATAGTGGAACGCGGGATGGAAGGCTTCACTACGCCTGAAACACATGGCAAATGGTCATTGCGTGCCTCTGCCACGGGTGAACTGGTATTTGACAATGTAAAAGTGCCTAAAGAAAATATATTGCCCGGCGTAAAGGGGCTTAAAGGCCCATTAAGCTGCCTGTCCAGCGCCCGCTATGGTATAGCATGGGGCGCATTAGGCTGCGCTATGGATTGTTATGATACTGCGCTACGCTATGCTACCCAACGCATACAGTTTGGCAGGCCTATCGGCGGCTTCCAGCTTACCCAGAAGAAGTTGGCAGAAATGATTACAGAGATAACTAAAAGTCAGTTGCTCAACTGGCGGCTGGGCGTGCTCCGCAATGAAGACCGTGCTACACCTGCACAGATATCTATGGCTAAGCGTAATAGCTGCGATATAGCCCTGAAAGTGTCGCGCGAGGCAAGGCAGATATTGGGCGGCATGGGTATTACCGGCGAGTTCAGCATCATGCGTCATATGATGAACATGGAATCGGTGGTTACCTATGAAGGCACCCACGATATACACCTGCTTATAACCGGTATGGATGTAACGGGTTTCAATGCCTTTACCTGATAGCTGTTATTAATAGCTTTCGTTTTTCTTAAAGGCGGCCAGGTAAGAGAATACCAAAACTATCGATAACACGATAGCCGTTAAAAAGACAAAGAATTCACCGATAAATACATTTCGGTATAGCCCCCTGCCCTGGCTTATATGGGGATACAGGGTTATAACCTCAATAAACTGCCATAGCGAAAAGAAAAGGGCCAGTATGCCCAGTATAGTGTTAAGTAGTTTGTGCCGGTACATTAGTTGCAAAAAGAAAACCGCCATCATAAAAAAGGCTGTATAGCTGAACGTGCCGGCCACATGCAGCACCTCCGCAAACCATGCAGCACCCAGCAGCAGGAAGTAAGCGTTAGCTATTATTACCCATATCCCATAAGCCCGACCATAAGTCTCTTTATGCTCCGAAAATACTTTCATAGCCTAAAATTACAAAAGCTTAGGCGAAGATGATTTAGCTTTCCCTTCTTCTATCCGTACCTTGTTATAACAGATACCGGGAGTACTATCTTCAGTTGTCCCTGCTGTGGATATCTTTATTTGGAAACCCTACCCTGCTGGTCGTATATTGCCCTTGGCGTATCAGGTAAAAACCGCTAACGGTATTATGAGAATTATTATCAAACTTCCATTCGCTACATTCAAAGGTCAACGGAAGTTTGCCTAATATCCTTACCCATGGCTTATATTAAATTTCTCTTAACGGAAGTTTGCGGAAGTTTCAATTGTTCATTCAGGTAGTCAGATGTAATATATTAAAGCCTTTCGTAAAGTGCGCGCAGTTTTTCCCGTGTCATTATGCTTTCCCAGTTTTTACCCAGTGCATTCTCCCACAAGGGTGCCATACCCAACGAAACATTTATCATTGTATCAAACTGCTCGTCTGTCAATCCTTTAGTAATGCCTACCGGTATATCAATACCATTTTGTTCCACCATCTTATGAAACTCCTTAACACCCTCCGGATAATATTCTTCCAGATGATTAAAAACAATACAGTTCCCTATTCCATGCTTGGTACCCAACAGATAGCTCAACCCATAACTCACAGCATGTGCTACTCCCACCTGCGAGTAAGCAATGCTCATTCCGCCGGCATACGATGCCATCATAAGCTGCTCATCACTTTCTGTATCCCATGCTTTTTTATTCAAAAACACTTCCTGGCAAAGCTCCAATGCCTTTTCCCCATAAGAACGGCTAAACGCGTTAATAAAAGTGCCCTGCAGCGATTCTATGCAATGTATATAGCAATCCATACCCGTATAAAACCGCTGATTTCTAGGTATATCCTTTGTCAATTCAGGATCCAGTACTATCTGGTCAAAAGGTGTAAAGTCGGAATTCATCCCCAGCTTTTTTGTAGGACCAGTAAGCACCGTAGTACGAGACACTTCAGCACCTGTGCCAGACAATGTAGGTATGCCGATTTTATAAACAGATTTATTCTTCACAAGGTCCCAGCCCTGGTAATCGTGTGCCTGCCCCGGATTGTTCATCATGATCGCTACCGCCTTTGCAAGATCCATAGCAGATCCTCCGCCAATGCCTATTACACCGGATACTGTTCCGTATTTCTCTTTCAGTCCGTTAGCTATCTTATCAACATAGGTGGTCTTGGGCTCATGGGTTACATCTGCATCTATGAGCACATCATTCCCCATAAGCGGGATGCGGGCTTTAAATGCAGTATTATCTATAAAATAATGATCAAGCAAAAAGACCATTGGTGCGTCCTCTTTTCTATGCGGAGCTATGATCTCATCAAGCTGTGAAAAACAACCGCGGCCGTAAACCACATAATCAACCATTTTAAAATTCCTGAATTTCATAAAAAAGCTAAAAGTTTAATAATGATTTGTATTTCTATTCCCAGCCGTTCTTTTCCATCAATGCTTCGGCCCGCAGTATGTCTTCAGGAGTATCTATCTCTACACCCATATAAGTAGTCTCCACCATCCTCATTGGCACACCGTTTTCGAGATACCTAAGGCATTCTATTTTTTCTGCAACTTCCAACGGGGTCATTGGCCAGTTTGTAAAATCCATTAATGCCTGCTTTCTGAAAGCATATACGCCTATGTGTTCATAGTAAATAATAGCAACTTCCTTATTGCGAGGATAAGGAATGATACTCCTGGAAAAGAAAAGTGCATTCCCTTTTTTATCAAGGGCCACTTTTACATAATTGGGATCATTTACAAGGGCCATATCCTTCAACTCCTGTACTAATGAGGCAACCTGAACCTCAATATCACCGGTATTGTGAAATACATTTAAAAGCTTTTCCAATGGCTCTTTCTGTACGAAAGGTTCATCACCCTGTACATTCACAAATACATCTGCATCCATATCAGCTGCCGCTTCTGCTATCCTGTCTGTGCCACTTTCATACTCCTTTTTGCTCCTTATCACCTTACCCCCAAATGCCACGATCTCTTGCTCTATTTCATCACTATCAGTAACAACAAACACTTCATGAAACAAATGAGTATCAACTGTAGATTCGTAGGTGCGTCTTATTACGCTCTTTCCTTTTATAGTAGCCAGCAACTTGGCTGGAAAACGTGTTGCGCCAATACGTGCAGGAATAAGTGCTATTGCCTTCATTATTTCTTCTTAATGATACTTAAAAATAGTTCTAACCAGCCAAGTATAAAAAATAACCCACCTAAGGGCGTTATTAACCGGCCAATGACAGGTATGCCAAAACCTTTCGCTTCAAGCACAGGGAAAAGATATAATGAACCACTAAATAGGATAATACCAATTATGAAGAACAACGTTCCCCACCTGATATTGGCAAAAGGGAAGGAGCTATATAAGATACCTGCTGCCAATAATGCAAAACAGTGATAAAAATTATAACGTACCCCCGTCTCAAAAACCTGTACCTGGTCAGGCGTTAATATTTGTTTCAGGCTGTGTGCGCCAAACGCGCCCAATATTACCGCCAGCCCACCCAGTAAAGCGCCCGCTACTAATGCCGGTTTATACATCTTTCAGAATTTGGTCAAAGGTAAGAATGGAAATGTTTTCGACCTGCAAAATATGATGTGCCTGTTGGTAATAAGGCTGTCTTTCTGCCAAAATATCGCTTAAATATTGTTGCAGATCATTTTGTGGCAATAATAGAGGCCGGTTCTGTTCTTTTTTCAAATGATTTATCAAAGTATCGTTAGTACCCGTCAGCCATAGTACTTTGCCAGCTTTCTTGAGTAAATTAATATTATCAAAATAGCAAGGTGTTCCGCCACCAGTTGCAACTATTATTGCTGGCTCCTTCTCTGATATGTTGATGATCTGCTGCAATGCTTTTAGTTCTGCATCCCTGAAATACTCTTCGCCTTTAGTATCAAACAAGGCTTGTATTGATACCCCTTCTTTTTGCATTATATAGTTATCCAGATCTATACAATTGATGCCAAAAGCATCCGCTATTTGCCTGGCCCAATAAGTTTTCCCTACTCCTGGCATACCTATGAGAAATACCATACTCATAGTTTACCGGTCTGAAATTTCCAGATTATTAATAATGCCATCTGTACTGCCATTTCTTTATTCTGTATCCTATCATAGTGGAACCTGAATTTCTTCGTTTTTACATTTTCCCTATCCGCAATTGCCATCCATACAGTTCCTGCTGGCACGTTATCATCTGCGCCTGTAGCATCTAATAACCCGGTAATGGAAAGAGCACAATCACATGCCAATATATTCAGCGCACCTTGTGCCATTTCTATGGCCGTCTGTTCACTGATAGCGCCATGTTCATCAATAGTGGCTTCCTTTACGTGAAGTATTTTTCTTTTTACTTCTTCCTGATAACAAACAATTCCGCCTGTAAAATAGTCAGACGAACCCGGCATTTGGGTAATGTGGTGGCCTATATCACCTCCAGTGCAGCTTTCAGCAAGTCCGAGGGTCAATTTCCTATCAATAAATAGCTTACCGATAACAGTTTCCATTGGCACATCATCCAGCGCTACTACACAATCTCCAAGCCTCCCAGCAATTTCATTTCTCCTGTTGTCAAGTTCATTTGCTAATGGAGTGGCATCTTTACCTCTTCCAGTTAATCTCAGCTTCACCGTGCCAGAACCAGGTAAGTAGGCTAATTTTATATATGGAGGCAGTGCTGCTTCTATATCCAGTATTTTTTCAGCTATAAAACTTTCTCCTTCCCCAGCCGTCAGTATAGATCGGTGCAACAGGGAATCACTTACAAACCGTTGCCGTAATTTATCCAGCGCCTCATCCTCCATTATACCCATCATTTCAAAAGGCACGCCTGGCATAGCTATAATAACTTTACCATCTTTTTCGAACCACATACCGGGCGCTGAGCCCATTTTATTAAATAGTATAGTGCAGCAATCAGGCACCTCCGCCTGTTTCATATTGCGCTCCAGGATGGGCCTATTGCGTTTAGCAGACATCGCTAACAGGTGAGCCCTGACTAGCTCATTTACTACCAGCTTACCACCAAAATATTCGCATAGGATCGGTTTCGTAATATCATCAGCAGTAGGACCAAGGCCGCCAGTTATCAATATTATTTCCGCCTGTTGTAATTCATTATTAAGCGCGTTCTTAATAGCATCCTTATCATCCCCAACAGCCACTCTTCTTACTACATCTATTCCCTGTTCATTAAGGCGTTGTGCTATCCATGCAGAATTGGTATCAATAGTTTGTCCTATCAGCAATTCGTCTCCAATTGTAATGATGCTCGCCCTTGTATTGCTCATAAATTTTCTTTGGTAAAATAAGGTGCCAGCCGGTTTAATAACTCTTCCGGCATATTCACTTTTGTTTTGTGCTTTGGATCATAGAAGACCAGCGTAGTAATACCTTTATTAAGCAGAATTCCTTTTTCATTATACAGTTCCGAATGGAACAATACTTTAGAATCTGTCGGCAGCTCTTTCAGCGAGGTCTTTACTGTTATAAGATCGTCGTACAATGCAGGGCGTAAATACTGCGAATTGAGCTCCACAACAGGCATCATAACACCCATTTCCTCCACTTCCCTGTAGGTGTAGCCAAGGGTCCTTATCGCCTCTGCTCTTCCAACTTCATAATAGAGCGCATAATTCCCATAATACAAGTAACCCATCTGGTCGGTCTCGCCATATCGCACACGTATCTGTGTAGTGGATGTATACATGAATCAAGAACAAATTATTTTTGACGATCTGCCTCTTTAATAGAATAATAACTATTAGCCTGTGTTAAGCAGGTAACCGTGATATCATTGATACATACGTGTGCCGGCAATGTGGCGCAATAGTAAGCAACATCTGCTATGTCTTCTGCGCGCAGCGGATTTATACCCTCGTATACCTTTTTAGCCCGCTCTTCATCGCCATTAAACCTTACAACAGAAAATTCGGTTTCTGCCATTCCCGGATTAATAGCGGTAACCTTTATACTGTATGGAAGCAAGTCTATACGCATGGCCTGTGTTAATGCATCTACAGCAAACTTAGTAGCGCAATATACATTGCCATTTTTATAGACCGTTTTACCTGCTGTGGAACCTATATTAATTATGTGGCCACTTCCCCGATGCTTCATCATCGGCGCTATAGCCCTGGTTACATAAAGCAGCCCTTTTACATTCGTATCTATCATTTTATCCCAATCTGTAATATCCCCTTCCTCTATGGAAGACATACCCGATGCAAGCCCTGTATTGTTCACCAGTATATCTATTTGTGGCACGCTCTTCTTTAACTCACCAATGGCCTGTATTACCTGATCATTATCCCGCACATCAAATTGCAAAGGAGTAACTATTACATTGCAACTTTCTTCAAGTTCTCTAGTCAACGCATCAAGGCGATCTTTTCTGCGGCCAGTTATGATTATATTATAATCGTTCTGAGCAAATTTTATTGCTATTGCTTTTCCGAAGCCAGAGGTAGCTCCGGTAATTAAAATCGTTTTTTTCATGAATGAGTTTCGTTAAGGCAAAGATAGTGCGCTAAGTTTCCAGCCTCAAAATTAATACAACGGCATCTCTATTACACTTATCTTAGCAGTGTTACATCACCTTTTAAGAAAGCATCTTTACCAAGCCGATCGGTAAGCTGCAGCATCCAGTAGTAGGTTCCGATCTCTTCCTTTTTTCCATAAAAAGTACCATCCCAACCCTCGCCTATTTCATTTGTATGATATACCATTTGACCCCACCTATTGTACACATTAAAGGCTTTAATACTTTTATATCCAATCAGCACAGGTCTTAATACATCATTTCTGCCATCACCATTAGGAGAAAACCCTGAAGGAACAAATATAGCTGCCTGGTTAACTACGGATACATTGATAGTATCACTACCCACGCACCCATATGGACTTACTACATGTACGGTATAAGAAAACCTACCGGTATCTGGATAGTAACCAGTAGGATTGCTAATTGTAGTTGCATTCAGGTTAGTGCCGGGCGTCCACGTATATTGGGTACCACCACGGGCATCGAAGTATATACTTTCTCCTTTTACTATTATTGTATCATTGCCTGCAAACGGCTTGAATTTCTCTACTACTATCTTTTTAATGACGGTATCGGTACAGCCTTTAAAATTGCGCGCGACAAAGAGTACATTATAGGTACCCCCGTTTGAAAAGGAGTGGGTTGGATTTTCAATATTCGAAATTGTACTATCGCCGAAATTCCAATACCAGAAATTGATTGGCTTGTATGTAGAACTGGATAAGTCAACAAAGTTTAACGTCATGCCCGGGCACTGCAATCCAGAATAATCGAATGCTGTTTTGAACTTTGGATATACTTTTACAAACCTTGTAATACTATCGGGGCAAGTAGAGCCTCTGTTAACAACTAGTTTCAATACAAAAGTTCCAGTATCTGTATAAATGTAGGTTGGTTGGAAGAGATTAGAAGTATCGCCGGGGTGTTTAGTATCGCCAAAATCCCAGTTATAAGAAAAGCCGCCTTTGCTATTGTTAATAAAATGTACCGTATAATCTTCGCAATTGACGATATAGGTATTAAATTCTGATGATAATATAGGTATATCGGCAACCACTGCTTTAGAACAATTAGTTACTACAAACTGGAATTCACGCCTTACCGTATTTATTATCTTGCCATTCCGCCATTCATGACAACATACTGTAACCACAAATCTTCCTATCACATTTGGGGTACCAGTTATTAAACCCGATATAGGGTCAATTTGAATCTTTGGAAATCCGCCCATGGGGTTTTTTGAAGTAAATGGGGGCACATAACTTACGATATCGAATGGCGGTGGTTTAGGTATGGGTTTCGCAAGACTTTCACTACCGCCTACATATGCCGTACAGAATTCATAGCTCAGCGAATCCCCATCCGGATCTATAGCAGAGTGATCATAAAACAAAGGATTATTAATGCAAATTATCTGGGGAGGGTAATTTTTAAAAACTGCACTATTATTACACGCCGCGTTTTTAGCTGCCGGAATAATACAATAGTAGGTAGCCCCAACAGTGGCAGGGCTAAATATATTAAGGACACTTGCATTTCTACAGCACCGCTGATACACAACTGTAAACGTTGAAAAATTATTAGGCAGTGTATATATTTTTGTGAACCTGGCGCGTCGAAGACATGTACTAGGGGGATTATCAATACATAGGTTACTGAAATTAGCTGGAACCAATAACCGTCCTTCAACAGGCAGGTAAATGGAGTCATATACAGCGTTACCTACCGGGTCTCTAAATATACTACTATCTATGTCATCAAAAATATTTAGAAAAGCCGGATCGTCCTGCGCTATAGCTTCCGGGAGACCAGTGAGGCAATCTTCATAAATAGAAACAGTTATTGCGTATGAATTACCACCCAGGCATTTATAAGTTACTTCTCCGCCTACAATATGTGAGGCTTTTGCAGGTATGGATAATACCAGCAATGTAATAAGCCAAACTGTAAGTAAACGATACATTATAAATTATCAGTACTATATTTTAAAACAATAATTAAAAAACCTATCTAAATCTGCTGCCAGCTTGCCGGGAGTCTCCAGCATACTCATGTGGCCGCACTCTTCATATATAGATACAAATGTAGTATTACTTAAGGTACTTTGTGCCAACGTCTCTTTACAGGGGATCACCATATCCTCCTTGCCTATTATCCATTGTATAGGAAATGTAGCATCCCTTAATATTTGCTTCCTGTCTGGCCGTTCGGCCATTGCAATATTAAAGGCCATCATACTTTCGCTATTTACTTCCTTACCCCTTGTTATTTGTTCGTCAAGCAGGTCGGGGTGGTATTCTTTAAAATGCGCAGCAAAAAGATTGGGTACCATTTGATTAAGGAACATATCTTTCGCTCCATTCCTTATTAACTGCACGGTTTTCATGCGGGTATGCTTCTTCTCATCTGAATCTTCATTGGCTGTAGAATGAACCAATGACAGGCCACCAACATTTTCGGGATATAACGCTGCAAAGGCCAAAGCGATGTAACCACCCATAGAATGGCCAACAATAATTATCTCTTCTATCTTCTCATTGTCAATAATGGCTTTAATAAAGTGGGCCATACCTTCTATTGATGTTTGTTCGCTTCCTGGCAGGCTTTCTCCGGTACCGGGTATATCGGGCGTAATGAGCATATACCTATCTGCGAGCAGGGGCACCAAATTTCTCCAAAGGGTATTTCTTTCCGGGAAGCCATGTATCAGCATCACGGAGGGGCCGCTTCCAGTTTTATTGTAAGCTATCCTGGGAAAATTGTTTGTCTGCGTATAGATCAAGATGCAATGTCATTTTTATAATTCTTCCTATATATCGTGCCATATACCATTAATAGAGATAACAGCAAAGGCATCAATTCCAGCAAAGGCAATTTCTGTATGTGCAATACGTGTAGTAATAACGAAATAAGGATAAGGATAATACCCAAAACAGCATATTTATTTTTATTCCTTTTATTGAGATAAGCAAGGATAAGATTTGTAGGCAGTGCCCATAGTACATTGTAGTTATTCTGGCAGGCCTGGTGGTCAGTTCCAAACCACATAAATAAGATAAGCCACCCCAGCAATCCGGTGATGAACAACAACAGAAAAGTCATTATTTTCCCCAATACCCTTAAGGACGGTACCATCAAACCAGCCAATGTTAACAAAAAAACCAGAAGCATAACGATAAATGCCTGGTTCACTCCTCCAGCCTGCTCATCAGTGCCGGGTAGTATAGTTTGTGGGTCAGCCGCTATTTTTTTACCATTAACAGTAGCGCTGGCTACTCCGTTCCTTAAAAAATCAGGTAGGAACATGATATCTGCATTACTCATTATTTTATCCACCCTGCTACCTAACAATATATCTATCCCGAAGCGCTCCCAATGTCTTTTGTAAAGATACTGGTCAGAAATATCCCTAAAGCTCAAAGACCTACCGGTAGGTAATATATTGCCATAATGGAATGACGGGCCAAGGGTGGTAGGAAATATATCTCTAATGCGGGTTGCACAGTTATCAAAGTAGAAATCGTATTTATAATACTTGTTGTCTGGCTGGGCATTCCACTTTAAAAAACTATCGATCTGTTGTTTTTCTTTGCCAGTTATTTGCAGTATCTGCTCCTGCACCGGCCTTTTAGCTTCTATATATTCGCGCATAAAACCGGCAAAGGTTTCGTAGGAGATATAATACAATAGCTTACCCTTCATGAATTTAATATCAAAATCCTTATCGTACCCATCAAAAGTTCCATAATTGTATACAATATCAGTATGATGATTGCTATCTATAACACGCACCCCCGTATGGCCGAAGGTTTCCCATATCTCTTCGCCTGCCCCACAGGTAAGCAGGCTTACTCTAAGATGGCTACTATCACCCTGTGCAAATGACAAGTGGGTGATAAATAACAGGCAGATGGCGGTGATCAGTTTTTTATACATAGTTATAATAGCGAAAGGCTGCAATAGCAGCCTTTCTATTTATATCGGGTAACTTAAGCATTCTGTGAATCACCGGAGAACACTGCACCGAGATATTCACGATTTAACCTGGCTATATTTTCCAGAGATATACCTTTGGGACATTCTGCCTCACATGCACCAATGTTAGTACAGCTACCAAAGCCTTCCTTATCCATCTGTTCTATCATATTCACCGAGCGTATCTTTCTTTCAGGGTCCCCCTGCGGCAGCAATGCAAGGTGAGAAACCTTTGCAGAAACAAACAACATAGCAGAGGCATTAGGGCATGCAGCCACACAGGCACCACAGCCTATACATGCTGCTGCTGCAAATGATTCATCTGCCCTATGTTTTTCTATTGGGAGTGAATTTGCATCTACCGCATTGCCGGTATTTACAGATATGTAACCGCCGGCCTGGATGATACGATCAAATGAAGAACGATCTACGATCAGATCTTTGAGCACAGGGAATGAATTTGCACGCCAGGGTTCCACTACTATAGTATCTCCATCTTTGTATTCACGCATGTGTAGCTGGCAGGTAGTAGTGTTGTGCCACGGACCATGGGCACGGCCATTGATATACATGCTACAAGCGCCACAGATACCTTCACGGCAATCATGGTCAAAAGCGACAGGTTCTTTATTTTCTGCTACCAACTGTTCGTTCAGTACATCAAACATTTCAAGGAAAGACATTTCTGTAGAAATGTTCTTTACATTGAACGTCTCGAACTGGCCCTTTGCTTTGTTATTTTTCTGACGCCAAACTTTCAGTGTCAAGCCTATTGTATGATGTTCCATCAAGTATGACAATTTACATTCATTATTTATAACTTCTCTGGCTTGGATGTACCACTTCGTAATCCAATACCTCTTTGTGCATTTCAAACCGGCTATCGCCTTTATACTCCCATGCAGCTACAAACATATACTGGTCATCCTGGCGTAATGCTTCCCCATCTTCCGTCTGGTATTCTTCACGGAAGTGGCCGCCACAGCTTTCATTGCGTTGCAGTGCATCAAGGCACATCAGCTCGCCCAACTCTATAAAGTCTGCTACCCTGCCTGCTTTATCCAGCTCAGGATTAAATTCACTTATTTCACCCGGTATGCGCACATTGCTCCAGAATTCTTTTTTTAGTGCCTGTATCTCTGTGACAGCTTCCTGTAGCCCCTTTGCATTACGGGCCATACCACACTTGTCCCACATTATTTTACCCAGGCGTTTGTGAAAGCTTTCCACGCTCTCGCTACCCTTTATACTCATCAGGCGCGTCAGCCTGTCGCTTACTTCTTTTTCTGCTTCTGCAAATGCAGGATGATCAGTTGGCATCGCTTTAGTACGTATATCGTCAGCCAGATTGTTACCCAATGTATACGGGATAACAAAATAGCCATCTGCGAGGCCTTGCATCAATGCAGATGCACCCAGGCGGTTAGCACCATGATCACTGAAGTTGGCTTCCCCCAGCGCGTACAGGCCGGGCACAGTGGTCATCAATTCATAATCGACCCACAGGCCACCCATAGTGTAGTGCACCGCAGGATATATGCGCATTGGTATCTCATAGGGATTCTCCCCTGTTATCTTTTCATACATTTCAAACAGGTTGCCATACTTTTCCTTTACCACATCTTTACCTAATTGGTATACTGCTTTATCATCGCCATGTGCCAGGCCACGCTTGTGTGCTTCTACCTTGCCATAACGCATGATTGCTGAAGCAAAATCCAGATAAACAGCCATTTTAGATGTGCCTACCCCATAGCCTGCATCACACCTTTCTTTAGCAGCACGGCTCGCTACATCGCGTGGCACCAGGTTACCAAAGGCAGGGTATCTTCTTTCCAGGTAGTAATCGCGTTCCTCTTCTAGTATCTCGCTCGCTTTGCGGTTATCGCCCTGTTTTTTAGGCACCCATATACGGCCATCATTACGCAGTGATTCAGACATCAGTGTAAGCTTAGACTGATGGTCGCCTGTAACGGGTATACAGGTAGGATGTATCTGTGTAAAACAAGGATTGCCAAAAAAGGCACCTTTTTTATGTGCTTTCCAGGCTGCGGTAACATTGCTGCCCATTGCGTTGGTAGAGAGATAAAATACATTACCATAACCACCACTGCATAATAATACAGAGTGGCCGAAATGCCTTTCCAACTCGCCAGTTATCAGGTTGCGCGCTATAATACCTCTTGCCTTACCCTCTACCTTTACCAGTTCCAGCATTTCATGGCGGGCATACATTTCTACATTGCCCAGTGCTATCTGGCGTTCCAGCGCCTGGTAAGCCCCGATCAATAATTGCTGGCCTGTCTGGCCTGCAGCATAAAAGGTGCGCTGCACCTGCGTACCGCCAAATGAACGGTTACTGAGTAATCCGCCATATTCACGTGCAAAAGGTACACCTTGAGCTACACATTGATCAATGATACTGGCGCTTACAGCTGCAAGGCGGTACACATTACTTTCGCGAGAGCGGTAGTCACCACCCTTTATCGTGTCATAAAACAGACGATAAGTACTATCCCCATCATTCTGATAATTCTTTGCTGCATTGATACCACCCTGTGCGGCTATAGAGTGCGCACGACGGGGACTATCCTGAAAACAAAAGGCTTTTACCTTATACCCCATTTCACCCAGTGAAGCGGCCGCAGAAGCGCCGGCAAGGCCTGTGCCTATTACTATTACTTCTATCTGGCGTTTGTTTGCCGGATTTACCAGCTTACAAGTTGATTTATAATCCTCCCATTTAGATTGTAACTGGCCGGCAGGTATTTTGGAATTAAGTATCATAAACCTAAATCCCTATAGGGACTTTAAAAATTAAAAATATGATTAGATGATCCAGTTCAGGTAGAATGCCAAAGGCATTAGTGCGAATACTAACGGCACTATTATTGAAAAACCTATCCCTATACCGTTGATCATTTTTTTATACTTATGTGTAGTCAACCCTAATGTTTGTAGTGAGCTGTAAAAGCCATGCACCAGGTGCCATGCTAATGCGATACATCCGCCCAGGTAAAATAACACCACCCATGTGATGCTGAATTCTTCGCGCATACGAGTGTATAAATTCAATTCGCCGCTGCCAAAGGTTTGCGCATAACGGTTAGGTATCCAGAATTTAGAAAGATGGATTATAAGGAATAGAAGAATCAAAGTACCCAGCAATCCCATAGATCGCCTATACCACGGGCTGGTCTTATTACCGGCAGTTACCTGGTAGCGAACACTGCGGCGGGACCTGTTTTTTGCCCATAATGCCAATCCCTGTACTATGTGCAGTATCAGAAATGCAAACAGGCCGATCTCTGTAGTACGGATAAGAAAGTTGTTACCCATAAAATGAGCCGCTTCATTAAACTTCGCACCGCCATCGTTCCAGAATATCTGGGCGTTTACATAACAATGCACTAAAAGAAACAGGATTAGAAAAAGGCCGGTAAAGCTCATTTGCAGCTTTTTACCAATGGAAGTAGAAAAAGAATGTTTCCAGCTCATATTCTCCGGTAAGTATTAAGAAAGTAACTTTTTGTAAAAATCCCTGCAAAGATAACCCCCAATCAACTAAAACACAATCCTATTTTCATCTATTTGTACGGGAAGCGGAAATTAGAACCTATGGGATATTATTGATCCAGTCTTAGCATAGTATTATCTATGGCCTGAAAAAAGTGTAACGGCTGAAAAGTTCGCCAGTCAGCGTTGTCAAACAGATGTATATATCTGTCTATATGCGATCTTTTAAAATCATATTGTGTCTGCGCAGGCATGTTAATGGCTACTATCCATCCGCCCTTGTCTTTTATATCGTCATACCATTCTTCATAGTAGTCCACGCCATCACTATGAAAGTTGAGTACATTTTCAGTAATAAGTATGAATTTATTAATACCTCTTGGCAGCATCTCATCGATTACAGACCTTTTTAGCTGCATTATATCATTTTCAATGGCATCATTCCACTCCCCTATCATCTCCAGTATCACAAAGTTTAGCTCATAATCTGCAAATAATTCTTTAAGATAAAGCGTCTTGGATCCAAATTCATCCCATTGCGGATGGATATAATAATTGTAAACAGTATTGGCATATTCAAATTCACTATACTCCCGACCATAAAAGGGAGATCTTTCATCTTCCTCAGCCATATACAAGTGCCGCCAGTTATAATATGGTTCTATTTCGTGCATTCTATCCTCTTAATATCTAACTTAAAAACTTTATTTAATTTTTTGGTTGCCGTATTTATCCTGCCATGCCACAGCCCCGCCGGTTACATTTTTCACATTGGTAAATCCTGCCTGTTCCAGCATCATGCACGCCTGCATACTACGCTTGCCGCCCTGGCAGTGTATTATCAGCTCCTCATCTTTCCGGTCTTCAAGGTCATCCAGTTGCAGGCTTAGTATTTTACCAAGGGGTATCAGTTCCGCCCCTATATTATAGGTGGCGTATTCGCCTGGTTCCCTTACATCTATTACATGCAGGTTTTCACCGGCATCCAGGAGTTCTTTTAATTGTTCAACTGTTATGTTTTGCATGCTATTCTTTTATAAATTTTTGCACTGCTTGTCCAGCACCATTATCTGTTATCTGCAGAAAATACATACCGGTATGCAATGATGAAATATCAACATGATGTTCCGTATTAAGCGATCCGGTCAGTAATATTCTGCCCTGTATATCGCTTATCAGGTAACTGATATTTTCATTGGCTTTTATATCTACATATAGCACATTACTGGCCGGATTAGGTGACACAGACCACTTACTCACCCGCTGTACGGTATGTACGCCTGTTCCTGTAAAATACTGGCCTAATAGTGGCCTTATCATAATAGCGCCATTTATAACAGAAGGTCCCCAGCTACCTAATACGTTGAAATATGCATGATTACCACCAATCCTGTTTCTGTCCAATCCAAAATACAAGCTGTCACTACCACTAAAGGCCGGCAAAAAAGCTCCTACATAAAAAGTACCCGCTGGTAGTGGTACCGGCTTAGAAAAACGATAATTATAAAAATGATTTATTGTATCCGCATATCCCGCATTTACATAATACCTATCAAAGTAAGCGGTATCATTATTGAAGGCACCATTTATGCCTTGCAGCTTATTGAATGCAAACAGGTTGATCGTTTTATAGGTAGCAACAGGCACCTGCCGGTTAAAATAAATGGCAAGACCTCTTAACGTATCTGGTTGATTAAGATGGTATTCTATTGCCAGCATACCAGGCGCTGAGGGAAATAGATTTAGATAGTATGCCTGTTCAGCTGTACCATCATCATAAGCAAGATAATTATCAAATATCTGGTCCCTGATAATCGTATCGTTTGCCTTTGGTTCAGAAGGAGGTGACTGCAAATAGAACTTGTTCTCAAATACCACTTTATCATTTATCGCAGCTATAGGTACCGCATTAGTATAAGTTGGAAATGTTATTTGCTGCTGGGTATATGCAGGTATTGTTAGCGTACTCGCACCGCCTGATGATAATAGTGTATTGCTAATTACCTCTCGCGCGGTATAAGAATAAGGTACGGCCTGTGAGGTAGCATAATTATTCCTGATTGTATCTGTCATATTTGCAGCACGTTCCTTTGCAGGGTTAGCTAAGTATTGCCTGTAAGGCATAGACGTGTAATCATTCAGCATGTAAGACGGGTCGGTGGTATAGGCTATATCATTAACGGCTGTATCGTTCCTATTTCTGTTAGCGGCAAGCCGTATATAATCCACATTCCAGGTAGAACCGCTAAACCGGTTAGCGCCAATATTAATAAACCGGAATTGAAAATTAGCATTCAGATAACCTGTATCATTGATCGCGATCATCACTTGCCTGAATGCCTGCACCTTGGTACCATTCACTGACCATACTTTTATCCAGTCATTATTACTCGTGTGCAGATATAACGACAAGGAATCAGTGCTATCCGGGTAAAAACCATATCCGCCCGGCTGATAAAAAAAACTCAGATAGATACTGTCGCTCCCAACATGAGCAGAAAGATCTATGGGCTTGCTGGTAAGACTGTCTGCTGATATGGATGTGAAATTATTCAGTGTATCATAGGGCAATCCAATATTGTTTAAGAGGTCGAATGTAGCTACGCCGCGCGCTATAGGTTGTATGCACATTGTATTGTTTACGTACACCTCATTATCCATCCATTTGTTGCTATCCGGATAAGGTCCTGGATTTGTAAAATCTTCAAAAAAAGGTAATGCCAGTGCAGTGGTACGATAGAATTTCGCCCTGCTATTAGTTGCTGACGCATTCTTTACAACAGGATTATATCTGACAGGAGCTATACTTTCCTGTCCATTTGCTTTTAAAAAAGCAAAAAAGACGATAAAAAGCATCAAATAATGCCGTTGTTTATGGAGTTGCAGCAGGGTCATTGGTGACATCATTTGTATTAGCATTATTAACTCCAGATCTCCCCTTTCTATTGCTCTCCATTTCTTCTGTACTGGGGTTTTGCTTAATACGTATATCCACAATATCCCCTTCTTTTATCCTGTTGGCTGCGCCTAAAGGATTGATTGGTTTAGGCGTTTCATCATAAATAATAGCTGTGGAGGAATCTGAAATATCGCTATCCCATAGGGCAGTGTATTGCAAGCCTGTGCCAGATAATGCGGCCACACCCTCATCAAAGGCCATTCCTATTACATCCGGTACATTATATTGTGTATTTCCAAGTCCATCGCCCAATACCATGTTTATCCGGCTTCCCTGCGGTAGCATTTGCCCGGGACGAATTTCCTGCCCGTTAAACAGTTGTGAAAGTACCGCCCCATTAGCTATATCTGGTTTATAAGTAGTATCGCCAGGTACCAGCTTATTATTTTTCAATATCATTTCCGCGCTTCTGTATGACAGGCTTATCAGATTTGGCATTGCAGTAAGTGGCGGAGATGACTTATTAACAGTAAGAAAAACGGTACGCCCTCTTTTCACAACCGATCCGGCATCGGGCAATTGTTTTAAAACTGTAAAAGCTTTTTGTTTGGGCTCGTAAGAAGAATCTACATACACGTCAAAATCCATGGCTTCCATTTGCGCCATTGCAGTTTTCATTGTTAGGCCAGTCACGTTAGGCACCTTCGTAGCGCTATCATGCCTGGTAATAAACCGTAAACTAATAAAGAATAGTATATACAGTGTGACGAACAGCAGCAGTACTATCAACAGGTTAAATAAGAATGACCTTCTGGTTCTATTCTCCATATCACTATGCGCTATTAATTTATACTTTAAACATCTGCCTTAAAACAATCCTGCAATAATTCACCATAAAATTCTTTTAGCTCTCTGCCCGATGCCCTTACCTGCTGGGGCACTATACTGTTCTCGCTTTGTCCGGGCATTGTGTTTACTTCCAGAAAGTATAACTTATTAGTTTGCTTATGTAGTATAAAATCCATCCGTACTATACCACGGCAATTAAGATGGCGGTATATATAAGCGGCCTTTGTTTCCAACTGTTCTTTAATGTTATCTTCTATCTGAGCTGGGGTGATTTCGTTAGATACACCGGGAGTATATTTCGCCTCGAAGTCAAAAAACTCATTTTTGCTTACAATTTCGGTAGCAGGGAGCGTATGCATGTAGCCATTCACTCGATATACACCTATGGTTAGTTCTCTGCCTTCTATAAATTCTTCTATTAGTACCTGGTTATCCTCTTTAAATGCTTTTTCTATAGCGGGCAGGAACTCTGCTACCAATTTCACTTTACTTACACCAAGGCTTGACCCGCTTTCATTTGGTTTCACAAATACTGGCATCTTCAACTGGTCCAGTATAGAACCTACAGAATAGGGTTCCCCTTTTATAAGATGAACTGAATTAGCAATGTTTACGATATTGAAGGCCTTCACAACTTTATTACAGTAACTCTTGTTGAACGTAAGGGCGGAAACAATTGCATTGCAGGATGTGTATGGTATCTGCAGCATATCAAGGTAGCCCTGCAGCCGGCCATCTTCTCCGGGTGTGCCATGTATAGCTATAAATACCGCATCGAATGTAACTCTGGTACCATGGAGAAGTAGTGAAAAGTCGTTTTTATCTACCGCAACCTTTTGGCCAGTAGGTGTTTCATGCCACCAATCATCACGGGTTATAATTATCTTGTAGATATCGTAAAGCTCAGCATCAAGATTCTTTTCTATAGTATCAGCCGATTGTATGGAGATAACATATTCGCCTGAATAACCCCCGGCAACAAGGGCAATTTTTTTCTTCATGAATAAACAATGTTACTTGCCAAAGGTAATGGAAAAACATTCTATCGGTATCTCCAATAACAGCTAAAATAACCTTTATGGAAGCTTTTCCATGCAGCGAAGTAAAAAGGATAAAAAATCCTTGCCGGAAAAGCTATACCAGATCTTTTAAAGTATCTAATACCATATCTATCTCTTCCTTTGTATTATGTCGGGAAAAAGAAAATCTTATAGGTACTATCTTGTCGGCAGTGCCATTGCAAACAGCTTTTATTACATGGCTTACGGAATTAACGCCGCTACTGCAGGCACTTCCACCGCTCACACAGATGCCCGCCATATCCAGGTTGAATAGTAACATATCAGAGCGGTCATTCATAGGGAATGCCACATTCAATACGGTATAAAGGCTATCGCCTTTTGTATCTCCATTAAAAGATACACCAGGAATATCTTTTTCCAATCTCTCTGCCATATAATGTTTCAGTTCATTTATATAGCTTATGTCGTCTTTGTAGCTTTGGGTAGCTATTTCCAGGGCCTTTGCAAAACCAACGATACCATAAAGGTTTTCAGTACCTGCCCGCATATTGCGTTCTTGCCCGCCTCCCTGTATATATGGTTTAATGCTTATATTTTCGTTCACGTAAAGTATACCTACACCTTTAGGACCATGAAACTTGTGACCTGCACCATTTATAAAATGTACGTAGGTGTTCTTAAGGTCAAAAGGGTAATGACCTACTGTTTGTACTGTATCGCTATGAAAGATCGCATCGTATTTACGGCACAGTTCACCAACAGCCACTATATCCAGCAGGTTACCTATCTCATTATTTGCATGCATCAGGGTAACAAGGGTTTTCACCCCGCTTTCCTTCAACAACTCTTCAAGGTGGGCCATATCAATATGGCCATTTTTTGTAACTTTTACATAGCTTACTCTTGCAAGGCCATTGTGCTCCATACATTCTACTGTATGCAGCGTAGCATGATGCTCTATTGAGGAGGTAATGATATGCCTGCAACCCAGGTCTTTTATGGATGCATGTATGGCTGTATTGGTACTTTCGGTGCCACCGGATGTAAAGAATATTTCACCGGGGTTAGCATTTAATATACGCGCTACTGATTTACGGGCATTCTCTATTGCAAGCTTAGTTTCCCTTCCATAGGAATAAATAGATGACGGATTGCCAAATTTTTCGGTCAAAAATGGCATCATAGCTTCCAATACACTGGGATCCAGTGCAGTAGTTGCAGCATTGTCTAGATAAATACGAGGCATGTAAATGGTACTTTGCCGTGCAAAATTACGAAATTAAATGCCTATATCACATACAGATATAGTTGCATGGGAAACCCACTATGTGAGGTAGTCATGCAATCCTTAGTAAGATTTTCTAAAACGGGGTATCATCCTCATCCCCTTTTTTATTGCTGTTGGGCTGCTGCGGTGGGTTCTCGTCGTCCCAGTTAATATTATTGGCTTTTGAAGGCATGGTCTGGAACCCTCCTGGAATAAATATTTTAGACCCGCCAAATTCACCCGGATCACGTCTTATACCCGCCTGAGGGTTATCCTTTGTAGGGGTAAAGCCGCCACCTGCCATACTTCCAAAGGTATTGTCCTCTATGTCTACAAACTTTTGGTATTCCTTTATGAAACGCACTTTTATTGTATCTGTGCTACCGTTACGATGCTTGGCAACGTGTATATGGGTTTCACCCACTAACGGCTGGCCCATCTCATCATTGTTGATGCCATAGTATTCAGGCCGGTAAAGAAACATTACCAAATCAGCATCCTGTTCTATCGCACCCGATTCTCGTAGATCGCTTAGTTGGGGCACTTTTGATTCCTTTCTCGATTCCACACCACGGTTTAGCTGCGATAGGGCAATTATCGGTATATCCAGTTCTTTAGCAAGTGCTTTCAGATCGCGGGATATTTTGCTTATTTCCTGTTCCCTGTTACCGGCCTTCTCGATACTAGCCTGCATCAGCTGTAAGTAATCTATTATTATTAATTGTATATCATGACGCTGCTTTAACCTGCGGGCTTTAGCCCGTAGCTCAAATATATTCAGTGCAGCCTGGTCGTCAAGAAATATGGGCGCCTTGGCCAACTTATTCATGCGCTGGGTAAGCTGAACAAATTCATGTTCTTCCATTTTCCCGCGTGTTATGCTATCCATACTCACATCCGTTATGGCGCTCAGCATACGTTTTACTATCTGGCCTGCACCCATTTCCAATGAGAATATAGCCACAGGAAAGGGTTTGGCAGCATTCATGCTGGCATTCATGGCAAGGTTCAGCGCAAAGGCAGTTTTACCAACTGATGGGCGGGCAGCTAATATGATAAGATCGGTCTTTTGCCAACCGGCAGTCAGCTTATCCAAAGGCACATAGCCTGAAGGGATGCCTGTAATGTCACTTTTGTTATTCTTGTTCTCTTCGATCTCGTGTATGGTAGTAACTAATACTTCTTTAAGACTTTTAAAGTTCTTGCGAAGATGCTTATCGGTTATTTCATACAGGCTCGACTCTGCTTTGTCCAATAGGTCAAAAACATCCGTACTATCCTCATAAGCATCTCCTATCACGGAGCCTGATATGCGTATCAACTCTCTTTGTATGAACTTTTCCATCACTATCCGCGCATGTGCTTCCACGTGTGCGCTCGATACAACGCTCATAGTCAAGCGGGTAAGGTAGTAGGCGCCCCCGACTATTTCCAGTTCATTTCCCTTTCGTAATTCTTCAGTTACCGTAAGCAGATCTACCGGCATCCCCTTGTCAAATAATCGACGGATAGCAGCGTATATCTTCTGGTTAGCATCTACATAAAAACATTCATCACTCTGTATTATTTCCAGCACCTCTGCCAGTTTATCCTTTTCCAGCATCACAGCGCCAAGCACAGCCTCCTCCAGTTCCGGAGCCTGTGGTGGTACTTTTCCATACACCAGGGTAGTAAGATCCGGCTTCCGGTTCCTGGTACTACCAAAATCTTTTTTAATATTTAATGCCATGCAGGTTAGTATCTAACAATTATTTTTTTGTCTTTAAGATCGCGAAATATTTACCGGAATATTGAATAAGGGATTTATTTCCCAATGTTATTCAAATATTACTGGAAGGTTAAGCGAACTGTAAGGGAGGACGAATAACGGGCGAAAAATTGAAACGCAAACGTTCCGGGAGGAATATAGTTTGAAACCTTTATTTTGAGCATATCCACATCTTTTACACCTATTACCTGCCTATATACCGTATAAATATTTACTTATCCACAAAGTTAACTTACTATACACATCTATCCACACATAATACCCAAATAATTGTGTGTAAATGCAAGGCCATTGGATTTTATAATACCGATGTGATTTGCTATAATGATAAACTATCTTTACAAAAATTTTAGAGATTTTAATGATCATTTCGTACAAATGGCTCCTTGATTACCTGCCGGAAACGGTTCCGGTTGCTGATCTGAGTGATATATTAACATCAATAGGGCTGGAAGTTGAAGCCATAGAAAGTATTGAAGCTGTAAAAGGTGGCCTGGAAGGGCTGTACACCGGTAAGATACTAACCTGTGAAAAGCACCCTAATGCCGACAAACTGAAGGTAACAACAGTAGATGTAGGGCAAGACCGTCCGCTGCATATTGTCTGTGGGGCACCAAATGTAGCCGCAGGTCAGTCAGTGATCGTTGCCATAGTAGGCACTACTGTACATCCTACTGAAGGAGCGTCATTTCTGATAAAAAAAGCCAATATCCGGGGCGAAGACAGTGAGGGTATGATATGCGCGGAAGATGAAATAGGCTTGGGCAACAGCCACGCAGGTATTATACTTTTGCCAGATGATGTAAAGCCGGGGATAGCCGCAAAGGAATACTATAAAATACCGGAAACCGATCACGCTATACATATAGGCCTTACACCTAACAGGGCTGATGCTATGAGCCATATAGGTGTAGCGAGCGATATTTGCGCTTATCTTTCTCACCACAATAATAAAAGCTATTCTGTAAAGTTGCCTGTAATAGAACTATCGGAAACAACTACAGATAACCAAATAAAAGTAAACATCGAAGCGGTAGCGGCATGTAAACGCTATACCGGCATTAGCCTGGGTAATGTAAAAGTTGGCGCATCTCCTGAATGGGTGCAGCAACGTCTTAATACCATAGGGGTGCGTAGCATAAATAATGTTGTGGATATTACCAACTATGTGCTGCACGAGTATGGCCAGCCTTTACATGCATTTGATGCTGATAAAATAGAAGGAAATGAAATTAACGTAAGGTTTCTTCCTGCAGGTACACCTTTTTTGTCGCTTGATGGCAAAGAAAGAACGCTGCAAGGCAATGATCTGATGATATGTGATAAAGAAAATGGCCTGTGTTTAGCAGGTGTATTTGGTGGGATAAACAGCGGAGTAACAGAAGCTACCGGCAATATTTTTTTAGAGAGCGCATACTTCGATCCGAAGCATATTCGTCGTACCTCTATGCATCATAGCTTGCGTACTGATGCTGCTACGCACTTTGAAAAAGGTGTGGATATGGACAATGTGCGTCCTGCCTTGATGCGGGCAGCACAACTAATAACAGAAATAGCAGGTGGCAACATCACTTCCGCAATAACAGATGTTTATCCTTCACCACTTGAAGCTGTAACTGTAAATATCACCTACAGTTTTATACGCAAGCTAAGTGGTAAAAACTATAGTGATTATGCCATCAATAGTATATTACTGTCACTAGGATTTATAATACAGGAGCAATCAGATGAAGAAATAACTCTTCTGGTACCTTCTAACAAAAGAGACATTACCCAACCTGCAGACATTGTAGAAGAAATACTGAGGATAGATGGCCTGAATAATATTGATATACCACAGCGCCTGAATATATCATTAGTGCCTCCTATGGCGTCAGATAGGAAACAAAGGGAACATATTGCTGGTCTGCTTTGCGGTAGCGGTTTTCATGAGATAGTTACCAACTCAATTACTAACAGCAAATATTATCCGCAACATGATGGGCTTGTAAAAATGCTGAATAGCCTTAGCAGTGAACTGGATATTCTCAGGCCATCCATGTGCGAAAGCGGATTGGAGGTAATAGCTCACAATTGCAACAGAAAAAGCCAGGATCTACTATTATTCGAGTTTGGCCGTATCTATTCAATAGCGGATGGAAAATATATTGAACAGCCGCAGTTGGCCTTATGGATCACAGGTAATATCATAGATACTAACTGGAATCAAAAAGCGCAAAAAACGGATATTTATTACCTGAAAGGTGTCGTGGAAAAGTTATTGCTGCATAGCGGGATTAAAAACTATAGCACCACCAATACAGATGCAACTACCTGGAAGTGGAAAAACCAGGTATTGTGTACTGCACAACTGGTGCCTACTGACAGAGCAGCAGAGTTTGAAGTGAAACAGGATTGCTACTTTGCTGCCATCAATTGGGATATTTGGTTAAAAGCAATGGGTGCGTCAACAATAAGATTTGCTGAAGTGCCTAAATTCCCGGCCGTAGTTCGT
Source organism: Taibaiella sp. (assembly GCA_013815385.1). Taxonomy (GTDB): domain Bacteria; phylum Bacteroidota; class Bacteroidia; order Chitinophagales; family Chitinophagaceae; genus JACDGL01. Next base: position 88,760 of record JACDGL010000008.1, read on the forward strand.
GATATAGCTATTGTGTTGGATAGTTCAGTTACTTATGAGCAGGTAGAGCAAGTGACAAAGCAACTAAAAATTGAATCATTAAGGTCATTCGATCTTTTTGATGTGTTTGAAAATGAGAAGTTGGGTGCGGGTAAAAAATCGTATGCCCTTAGTTATATATTGCAACTACAGGACAGGACCCTTACCGATAGCGAGACAGACCAGGTGATGCAGCAGTTAATGAATGCTTATAAAACTAAATTACTGGCACATATACGCGAATAAATGCAGGCACTATATCTACTAAGCGAGAAACTAGATGTATTACTGAAAAAGTATGCATCGCTGCAGGCCGAGAACACGCGCCTAAAAGCGACAGTTTCCAAACAGATATCATCAATCGAAGCGCTTAATGCTAAACTGGCAGCGCTGGAGGAACAGACAGGTGCAGCAGCCATAGCACAAGGTATTGCAACAGATGACCACGATAAAGAGAATATGCGAAAACAGCTGGATACAGTGATAAGTGACATTGATAAAATTCTGAACACATTGAATGATTAAAGGCAAAGCATATTTCTATTTATTGTTGGTCACGTTGCTTCTTGTTGCAGCGTGTAACCAGGAAAAACAACCCTGTGCCCAACCTACCATAGTATCAGTGAAATTGGGGTGCTATCATCTTATAGCAGACACAAATAATGTAAAAATCTTTGGGGATACCGCGCTACCACATCCTGTATTATCTGTAAGAGATACGGCAGGAGTCTTTATCAGGTACATATATACACAACCACCGGTAAATAAATTTTCAATTAATCTTTCTTCAGTATCTGATAGCACAGTCTGGACTATCACCCCCGACACTACCCTACTATCAATATTACCTCCAGATACCTTGGTCTTCCATTATCTGCGGCAGCTTACTTTTATATCCAATTCTTGTGGATACTCCTACAATTACAACATCAGGCAGGTAAATACCACACACAATAGCATAGATTCGGTAATTATTGTGAACGCCAGTGTAACCAGTAACGCAAATGTCGAGCATCTTAAGATATATATTCATCACCTGTAGCTTACTGCTGATGCTGAATTCAGCATATGGGCAAAATGCAACAGATACAGCCGCTGATGCCCCTGTAATTAAGTTAAAGGATAGCGCTTCGCACCAGCTATGTGGTGCCATAGATATTTTCCAGCCTATAATGAATCACGTTTTGAATTATCGGGAAGGCTATGAGTTCGAAGCAGATTATTATGTAAAGAATGAAGTATATGGTGTAGTGGAAGGTGGCTGGGGTAACGCACATTTTAAAAGTGACAAACTGGACTATACAAGCAGCAATAGTTTCTTTCGTGTCGGGTTTAATAAAAGCCTGCTACCCAGAGTAACAAAAAGTGATTGGGATATGGTATTCATAGGCCTGCGCTATGCTATGGGCTTTGTACAACGCAGCACTGCTACCTATACTATAGTTGATAGTTTATGGGGCAATACGACCGGCACTAAACCTTCAGCTTCTTTCGTAGGGTACTGGGCAGAAATAACAGGTGGTATGCGCGTAGAATTGGCAAAGAATTTTTTTGTGGGATATAATATCCGCGGGAAGTTTTTGTTAAGCCAGAAAGCATTCCAGACATTGGCTCCTGTATATGTAGCAGGCTATGGCCGCGGTGATAAGAACAGTATATTTGATTTTAATTTTTATCTCACCTATGCGCTCCGCTGGAAGAGGCATGTGTAATTACAAAATCCCTGAAACCACACTACTCTTCTTCAGTAGCATTTCAATTTCTTTTTCTCTTTTCTGTATCTGCAGGCGCATGGGCGAAAACACCCATTTGGTACGCACTTTATTCAGCCGGTCTTTGGGCGGTAAAAAAATTATTCTTTTTATCCAGTTCCATGCCACAAAATGACGGAAAACACGAGACAGCTTTACAAAATAAACAACTGTTGAGCCATCACATTTTTCCAGTACTGCGCTCAATTCATTAATATCGGTAATGGAAGAGATACACAATATAGCTCCTTGCCGTGGGTTAAAATATTCTGATACCGGCATATCTTTATGCCAGTTACTGTTACTAATGATCCTTGCGCTTTTTTCAGCTACAGTAGCCTGCTCCGGAATGGTTACAGCCTGGTCGGGTATATAGCGCATCTCCCATTCTTTTTTTGAGAGTGTGTTATATACCGTCCATATATTATTCTTATAATAGTTAAGCATTTCCTTCAGGTAATCATCATTTCCCCACTTTGCTTTTATATCTGCCTGAAAGGAAGCATAGAAATATAAGTGCGATGCATAGGGTTCAAATAATTCAGGAGTACGTACTACAAGGTCGCGGTTCTTGGCATATACCTTCCATACTATTCTTCTTACATCATCACCAGCCTCAAAATCCTTATAGTTAAGGTGTTCCCCTTCTACCCTTCTCATTTGCTCTATGCGCACATCCGTTGTTTCTGTTTTTTTAGGAAACACCTCTTTATCCTCTTCTTTTTGAAGTACAGGCGGCTGATAAAAATGACCTGTTATTTGTTGCGGCACAGCCAGCGAAAAAAGATGCAGCATATCCTGGAAGTAGAGGATACCTCCTTTCAGTTCATATTCTTTTATATCGGGCAGTAGCAGCCTGCTCTTTCCTGTTATCGCCAATCTGCGTATACTGCGGTCTTTACGTTTGTTGGAGAGTAAGGTAAACGTGCTGGTCATTTCTTCATTATCATATACCAGTTTACCTTTCACAAATCCCAATATTGGCCTTATCACCCCTTGTAGGGTAGCATTAATGTATAGCCTTGCTTCTTTGCCTTTATGTGCTTCGGTTGCAAATGCCACATTCAGCTTATAGTTCTTACTATGCCGCAGCCATAAGTAATAGGCCCAGCTTACAATAGTGCTCAGTACGGAGAGCCCTGCCACTGCCAGCGCGAACCAGAATGCCATCTTGCTCATTAAAAGTATAAAAGGCAGGAATGGTGATGGTGTATCTTTGGGTGTTTGCTGATATAGTAACCGGTAAGCGCCATAGGCTGCCGCTATACAAAACAATGTATTGACCGTAAACGGGAAATATTGAAAATAATATCTGATCAGCCATTTTATCCTCTTCCACTTCATTGTTCTTCCCTTACTCTATTGGTCTTCTAATGCTTTATTATTACTTTCTTTGTTAGCATTCCACCAGCTATGTTTACACTCAGTATATATATGCCAGTTGGTATATCCGCAACATTATAATATTCAGCAGTGTAGCCTTGCTGCATCATTCCTTTTTTAATGGTATGCATTACCCTGCCATCTGTAGAAACAAGGTTTATCATCCCCTCTGTATTCGATTCCGAATAATACTTAACCGCTAATAATTGGTTAGCCGGATCAGGATATGGATCAAAGAGCTGGAAACCTCGATAGTAATTTAACGGGGTAATACCCACCGGTGTTGTGCTGTCTATTTTTATATTTTCATCGCCTGGCATATAAGGGGTGAAAACGAAGTACACCAGCATCATCTCATCAGTAGTTTGTTCACCTCCCGATACATCTTTTGGTGGGCTGCTTGGATTGTCCAGGTTTCCAATAGTATTATCGTAGTAGGCGCTGGCATATAAGTCGGAATTTGCTGGCACTTTTATCAGGTTTCTGAATGAATAAAACCCTTGCCAGTGAAAGTCCCAGTTGTTAACTCTTATGTACCGCTGTGTATCGCCCGCGGGAGTTACACCCCAGCTTCTTATGTTTTTGCCAATAAGATGCATGTGCGGTGCTATACCCAGTAATGATATATCTATAGGAGGTACTACAAGATGCTCTGTAAAGGTACGGGTAGTATTTGCAGGTATAAATAATGGTGAATCAATATTGGTTACATAATTCAGTGCCGGTTGTATTGACAAATTGCGTATACCAGTTGAGGTGGGAGAAAAGAAGAAATGTACTTCAGTGCTATCTGTCTGTCCGCTGGTGCCTTTTGGATAATGTATCTGTAGTACTATATCTGCATGTTTAGGCAACCTTATGCCAAATCCCAATGGTGATTGTACCGGAGCACCCCCAGGCACCCAGCCACCTAACATTATTGCTTTATTCGTCCCTACCCCGCCAAAGTTTACATATCCGGGCTCCGGTGTCAGGGAATCAAGATGCCTGCATATGCCTGTAGTATCCGCAAATACTAATACATGATGCACAATACCGCGATTTCCCGGTACTGCCTCAAATGCTGTTATATATTTATCTACTGTAGTACCGCTTGGTAGCACAAAACATTGGTAAACGTCATTTGTACTCGCTGTACTGGTATAGGCAGGAATTTTGGCTATAAGATCGGGGGTGCCTGGCAGGTCACCCTTATTGCTGAATATTGGCTGTGGTGGTGCCAGTGCCGGATCACCTTCTTTTGCACCGTTATTTACCCAGTTTTCAATAGTATTTATTTCAGCAGAGCTAAGTAACCGTTCATGGGCCAGACGGCTATATTTCGGATCAGGTGGCCAGGGCGGCATTTTCCCGCTTTTTACATCTGCAAGCATTGATGTAGCGTTAGCAAATGCATTACTATAGTTCATTAATGCAAAGGGGGCTATACCCCCGCTCTTATGGCAACTGGCGCAATGATTATAGATTATTGGCGCAACATCTGTGCTCCATACCTTAGATTGCGCAAATGCATAACTATTCAATAGCACGCATGCTAATGTGAGGGTAAACGTTCTGAACATTGCAGTGAATTGGTATATTCAAATATAAATGAATAATGGATAACTAATACTTAAATATTTGCAAATACAATGATTTTATTTCCTAATATATTTCAAGTATACGCATAACAATAAAACAATATATAGTGATTGCTTTATACATTTATGCCTTATTTATCTTAATTTAGAAAATATTAAGGCTGTTTACCCAACTATTTGTAAAATAGCACAGTCTTTCTAATCGGACATTAATTAATAACCCGTTACTTGCCTATAGCTTTGGCATATACAGTACCTGGTCAAACCAGTGAGCTCGAAGAGCTTATTCAGGGGTGCATTCGTAACGAACGAAGCGCGCAGGAGAAATTATATCGGCTTTTTTACCCAAGAATGATGGCGGTGATACGCAGGTATATTGATCACGAAGAGCAGGCAGAGGAAGTATTGAATAATGGTTATTTGCGGGCTTTTCAGAAGATTGGGCAATATACATTTCAAGGGTCTTTTGAAGGTTGGCTGCGCAAAATTGTTTTCCATGCAGTTTCAGACTATGTAAAACAAAACATACGGTATAAAGAAAAGGTCTTGTTGATAGAGAAGGATCAGTATGTAAATAAAGACCATGCAGACAGGCTTTATTACAACGAGTTGCTGGAGATGGTGCAATTATTACCAGGCGCTACCCGTATGGTATTTAATATGTACGTAATGGATGGTTTTTCGCACAAGGAGATCAGTAAAGGATTAGGTATTAGTGAAGGAACATCAAAATGGCACCTTTCTGAAGCCAGAAGGGTACTTAAGGATAAAATAGAGAAACAACAATTACATCTTACAAAATAAAAACTTTATCCGGTGGATAAAAACATGACAAATATTGATGATCTGTTCAGGCAAAGGCTTGGAGGCGGCGAAGAGAAAGAGCGCTCCGGAGCCTGGAGTCGCATGAAAGCACTCCTTGATGAACAAGAAGGCAAAAAGATACCGGGAGGTATTAGTTGGCGCCGCATGATGGGTTACCTGACTGGCTTAGTAATACTTGGCGGGGTTAGTGTAGGTGGGTACGAAATGCTCAATGCAGAACATACAACCTCTTCTCCCGGCAATATGGCCGTAGCATCAAATAACGGTAGTGGCGTAGCTGGCTCTGCAGGTATCACTCACATCGGCTCTAACTCATCACAAACTCCATCATCTTCCCCTGCAGTAGTATCAAGCATCACTTCAGTTGTTGAAAAGCACCTTGCAAATACAGATAATAATTTAGCCCCGGTTCACCACAATAAAAAATCATCTTCAACTTTACTTGCCAGTAACACACTTGTAACCAGAACAAGAGGTTCTAAGACTATTACTCCTTTAAATGAAGATAAAGAGGCCACAAAAGAATTTACTGATCAGAATGCCGGAACAAAAAACACTACAGTTAATATAGCTACTAACAATAGCACATCTACATCTGTTAAAAATACCCACAACACAAAAGATGCTGGTAACAAGGACATGCTGACAAATAATCAAGCAGCAACAACTGTTAACAACAGAGAAGACAAGAATCTTAATAAGGTTCAGTCGACATCTTCTTCAGCACTTAGTGAAAATACTTACGGATCAGGCACTTCTTCATTAACTCCATTGAAGCCAGACAACTCAAAAACAGGCAATCTGGTTTCTGTAAAAGAAGATAATACCAGGAACGATAAGAAATCACTTGCTAATAAAGATTCTATACAGCAATATACAGTGGCGGAGCACCTTACATACGATGCTGATAACCGCCGGCATGCGTATGAAGCAGATACGGTGAGCAAAGGAAAAGTACCAAACTACCTTGCTGACAATACTAAAAAGACTGGCAATCTTCCTGACAATACAAATATGCGTTTAGCTAATTCTGTGTCTTCTAATAATACTGAATTAGTAAAGGCCTCACCCATGCTGAATGCTGCTAAAAATGATAATAGCACAGCTGCAAAGGATGATAAAACCAATGCCTGGAAAAGCGCAAAGGGGCATCATACCAATGGATGGGACTGGGCGAACATTAGCCAGAAAATAAAAGATTTTGAATACAACATTGGTACAGTTAAAGTTTATCCGGGTCTTATAGGGGGTGTTAATGCAACATTCTTTGGCCCAGTTACTGGTGGTGGGTTCCACTTAGGCGGTACAGCAGAGTTTGAGATCAGCGATGCCTTTAGTATTATAGCTGAACTAAAATACTTCCAGAGATTTACAAATGGGGTATTTAATGATAATTACAATCAGTGGACAGCTACACCTGATGGCACTGGTACAGGAAATTACCTTCATCGTGATACCTTCCAGCATTATTTTAACTACTCCAACCTCCATAGTCTGGAACTACCGATCTCTTTGAGATATAAGATCGGTAATTTCTATGTATTCGGCGGGGTTGACCTCATCTACAATTTCGGACTGACACCGGAAGAGATCAACAGGCAGATAAATCTCGTAGAACCTGCTACACATGTTCCTTCATCCTTCAATTGGCAGGCACAATACGCCAGTGGTCCTAAAGTATCTGCTACAGATTTCTCTTCCATATTTGGTTTAGGTTACCTGTTAGGTCTTTCTTACGAATTTACACCATCAATACTGGTAGATATGCGGGCTACTCAAATGGTGTGGGATAATACTAAAACACAGGGCGCCAAGCAGATTTCTACCACCTTGTATCAGAGCCCCTCTATGCAGTTATCTATTATCTACAGACTCAATCATAAAAAGCAGATACTACCGGAAGATTAGTTTAACCTTTTTCATTGCTCATAGCAATACGTTTCATTTCCTTGGCTACATCGTGGCCAAGAAATTTTTCTATAATACCTTCTATAACATAGATCAATGGGGTAAGCACAATAGCCATTGTAAATTTATATAGGTAGTTTACTAACCCTATGGCTAATACGCGTTGGTAAGACCAGCCCTTTCCAATCTTAAAGGCTATAAATAATACAACAAAGCTATCAACCATCTGAGATACTATTGTAGACCCGGTAGAACGTAGCCATACCCATTTATTGCCTGTTACTTTCTTGATCTTATGAAAAATCCATACGTCAACTACCTGGCTCACCAGAAATGCCACCAGGCTACCAGCAATTATCCACATTCCCTGGCCGAATACACTATTAAATGCCGCTTGCATATCTGGTACGCCTTCACTTTTTTGGCTACCGATCCAGAACGAAGTTTCAGCAGGGACCTTGATTGCCAGATAGAACATTAGAAAAGCATATGCTATTAACCCTACAGCTATCAATGAAATTCGCTTTACCGCCTTGGGACCATAGTATTCATTCACAACATCGGTCATTACAAATTCTAATGGCCATAGCAAAACCCCACACGTAAGCGTGATAGTCAAACCATTTTCTCCTAACAAAGAAAAAGGACGCGGTATCATACCAATGATGCGCTCGAGCGAAAATAATTTCCCCCCTATACATTCGGCTATCAAAGCATTGGCCACAAAAAAAGAACAAAGCAATACGAATAGCCTGGTAGGTTTATCATTCAGTATCTTATGTATCATAGATCAAATTTTGCTTGTAGTATGATGCTAAAGTAGGAATTGTTTATTTTTTAAATGATACCTTCTGTATAGATACTGACTATAAGGCAGGATTTTAGTAAATTAGTAGGCATTATATATTATCATGGACTATAAAGATTATTATAAGGTTTTAGGCGTAGATAAAAAGGCTTCTCAGGATGAGATAAAGAAAACATATCGTAAGCTGGCTGTAAAGTACCATCCTGATAAAAATCCTAATGATAAAAAATCGGAAGAAAAATTTAAAGAGATCAATGAAGCAAACGATGTGCTTGGTGATGCCACCAAGAGAAAAAAATATGACGAATTAGGAGCTAACTGGCAAAATTATCAGAAACAAGGAGGCAACCCGAGTGATTATGATTTCTCTCAGTGGGCGCAACAGGGACGTGGAGCAGGAGGGCATCGTACTGAATATTATGGGGGTGAAGAAGAGGGGTTTTCTGATTTTTTTGAAACAATTTTTGGCCGTGGACGTGGTGGTGGTAGAGGGCAACAACGGTCGTACCAGGCACGGGGTGAAGACTTGCAGGCAGAAACCGACCTTACTATTCACGAAGCCTTTAATGGAACAACCAGGCAATTAAATCTGCGTGGGCAAATGCTGAACCTGAAATTAAAACCAGGCATTAGTGATGGGCAGATACTACGTATGAAAGGTAAGGGGGGACAGGGAATTAATGGTGGTGAAAACGGTGATCTGTTCATAACTATACATGTGAGGAATGATGCGCAATATGAGCGCAGAGGGGACCATTTATATTTTGACCAGCCTATAGATATCTATACCGCTACACTGGGCGGCAAGCTGCCGGTAGGTACTATAGACGGGAAAACCTTAAATATTAATATACCTGCCGGTACCGACAGCGCACAAACTTTCAGGCTGAAGGAAATGGGAATGCCTGTTTACAACAGCACTAAACAACGCGGCGACGCCTATGTACGCGTAATGATACAGACACCCAAGAACCTCACTAAAGAAGAAAAAGATCTGTTCGAAAAACTGGCCACTATCCGAAAGTGATCATTTTACTATGCCTGTCTTTTTATGTTGTAGCAGCCATTCGGTGGCCTGCAGCATGCTGAAAGCATAGCGTTGCATGCTATCGGCGGCGTGTGTATTAGCAGCTAGTATATCTTGTTCCCGGTTAGCGAACGAATAGTAAAATGATTTACCCTCTTGTTGCCACACATAAAAATGACTGATATCCGCTACCCCCACCCTGTCATCTGCGCTGAAGTACATATAGGGGCGGGTATCGTGCAGCAGGTCTACTCCCATTGTATTATTAGTATAGGTCAGGTGCAGCAGCCCTGCTACTGTAGGAAATATATCTATCTGCCCACCGGGGTTGTTCACTCTTTCACGAGGCACATTCAGCATGGGTGCATAGATAATGCACGGTATATGATTCAATGAATAGGCCATACTGCTAAACCCGTCGCTGGTATTGCCCTCCCATGTACCATGGTCAGCCACAAACACAAACAGGGTATTCTTGTACCATGCCTGCTTTGCGACAGTATCCATAAAGTGGCCTATAGCCCAGTCTGCATATTCCACGCATCCACCCCGCACATCGCGGTGCTTTGGCATAAATGGTATATTGTCAGGGATAACGTATGGCGTATGGTTAGATCCGGTCATCATTAGCGCGCAGAACGGTGTATGCCTATTGTATTGTTCATTGAAAAGGTGCAGCGAATAATCGAACATATAATGGTCTGGCACACCCAACCCGCTCACCACCGCTGATGATGGGTAATCGTCCTGGCTTACTACCCGTGCCACATTGTTAGCCGTCACAAAGCCGCCCACGTTATCAAATTGCGGGTCGTTGGTGGTAAAGTACATAGTTTCATAGCCGTTCTTTTTCATAATATACGGCAGGCCTGTATAGTGGGGTATGGTAATGCCTACCATAGTGTGCCGCGCCAGCAAAGCAGGAAAACTATACATGGTAGAAAATATGCCGTTGAATGTATGTATGCCAGCGGAGTAGAAATTGCTGAAATAAATACCATTATCCGCAAGATGGTCAAGCACGGGGGTGAGGCCTAATGTGTTGCCACCATGCTGCATAAAGGAAGCGCTCATGCTCTCCATCAGCACTATGATAACATTGTATTTTAAGGGTGCGGCTTCGCTTCGCTCCTGCCGGGCTATGGGGTATGCAGCATTCCGCTTATCGGGTGGTATATGAAAGTATGCCTGCACATTGGCTATAGCAGTTTTATCATCTATCAGGTGCAGGTGTTTATTCTCCGGTTTCGCCTCCTCTATGGCACTATTTATAAAAGTAAAAAGTGGGTTAAGCCCCGCCTGGTTAGGGAAATCGTATTTACTAAAGTAGGCGGTACCCAGCATTATAGATGCCTTTTGTGCTACCCTGCCTCTGATGCCAATAAACAGGATACCCATAGCCAGGAAAGATATCAGCAGTTTCTGAAAGATGAATTTTGCATGTGCAGCACCCAATGCATGTACCCGCTGCACATTTACTTTGTAGATGCGCTTTAAGATGAGGAAGAAAGCAATGGAAACAATAAGAAAAAGTAAAAAATAAGCAAGATAACTCCACTCTTCTGCCACCATTTTTATCATAAACATGGGCGAATCTGTCCAGTCGAGGATGGTAATATTCAGGCGGGTATTGTAGGTAAGGAAGAAGGGAATATCAGCCGCACAACCAAAGAAGGCAAATGAATATATAATACACAGCAATACATGTATTGCCAGTAATAATTTTCGTCTCAGGAAGCCGGCTAGTTCTGCAATGGTCAATACGGCTAAGGGCAGCGCCAATATATACCCGCTGATAACAGTATCGAAACGATAGCCCATGAACAGGGCTTGCGCCAGTATCAGGCCCGGAGCGGGGATATGCGCAAATACTGCCCGGTTTTTGTATATCAATACAATACGGAACAGAGTAAAGAACAATATGCCAGCCACGTAAACAGGAAACAGGTATTTAAGTGTTACTGGCAGGCGCTTCATTATCTCTGTGTTATCTTTTTTATGAAGCTGTAAAATAACACTATGCTCCGTAATACGCTATTAGTTCTTTGCCTTCACTATTGCGCATACCACGGTACATGCCGGCAGAGTTAAAGCAGAAATCATAATTGCCTTTTGCATCAACGGCTATCAGCCCACCTTCGCCACCCATCTTTACCAGCTTATCTTTTATCACTGTATCGCAGGCCTGCTGCAGCGTTAGGCCTTTATACTCCATGAGGCATGATACATCATGTGCTACCACTGCTCGAAGAAAATATTCACCATGCCCCGTACAGGATATAGCACAAGTAGCATTATTAGCATAGGTCCCTGCCCCTATTATCGGGCTATCCCCTATCCTCCCAAAGCGTTTATTGGTCATACCGCCGGTAGATGTGCCTCCGGCAATATTTCCCTGTTCATCGCAGGCTACCGCGCCTACAGTACCGAATTTATGGTCGGTATTGGGCAGTGGGCCTTTCAGGTTATCTTCTTTATGGTCAAGCTGGTAAAAGTCGCTGTCGCGTATTTCCACCCACTGGTCGTATCTGGATTTATTAAAAAAGTATTCGTCAGGCGCCATTTCTATACCCTGCTTCAGCGCGAACTCAGCTGCACCACTGCCGCTAAGAAACACATGCCCTGAATGCAGCATGATCTCTTTTGCCAGGACTATAGGATTTTTTACATTCCTGACCCCTGCTACAGCACCCGCGGCAAGATTACTGCCATCCATTATTGCCGCATCCATTTCATTAAGCCCTTTCTTTGTAAATACAGAACCACGCCCTGCATTGAAGATGGGGTTATTCTCCAGCGTTACTATTGATGCTATCACAGCATCCACTGCTTTACCACCACCCTTCAACACTGCGTAGCCATTATCCAGAGCAGCTTTCAGGCCATCATTATATTGTTCCTCCTGTTGCTTTGTCATCATGGCCGGCGTTATATTACCAGCCCCGCCATGTATCACTAATGTTATCGCCATTATATTTAGTTAAGTAAATTTATTGCAGGTAAGCTGCAGTTATAATACCATTTTCGTGCTCTACTTCTATATGCTCCTGCAATGTGGTAGCTATACTGTGCCCTACTATATCTGCGGATACCGGATAAGATTTATGCTTCCTGTCGACCAATACTGCTATTAGTATTTTCTTCATTTCGTAAGATAACAAAGGGCGGAGTGCATACAGAAGCGTCCTCCCTGAGTCGGCCACATCATCTACCAGAATTACGGATCTGCCTGTCAGGTCAGTATCTACTATTGTATCACTTGTCAGTGGCTTGCGCTTATTAATGTTTATAGAGATCACCTCCACATTCAATGGAGATATCTCCCTCAGCGTTTTTGCAAGATTATTGGCCAGTACCGCGCCGGCGCTTTCTATTCCTATAAGTGTAACAGATTTTTCGTTGCTGTTATACTCCCATGCCTGGTAAGCCATGCGGTGTATCTTGCGAGCTATCCTTTCCTTATCCAGTATCAGTATGCGGTCTTTATTCATAAAGTTAATTTGATCGTATAGCTACTACAGGGTCAAGGCGCGATGCCGACCTGGCCGGTATATACCCTGCCAGCACCCCAACTATAGCTGATATGCTAACACCCAATAAGAAATTCTTTATAGACAGTGTTACCTTAAAATCAAGTCCATAAGTAAGCAGCACGCTTAGCAATAATACAATAGCTATTCCAATCAGTCCACCAACTATACATAGTGTTACTGCCTCTATCAGGAACTCCATCATAATGCTACCCGAGCGCGCGCCAATTGCTTTTTTAAGCCCTATTATTTTTGTCCGCTCCTTTACTGTCACGAACATAATATTAGCTATACCAAACGCACCTACTATCAATGAGAAGCCACCTATTACTGCTGCTATCATATCTATAGTGCCAAATACAATATTCAGCCTTTGCGATACCTGGCTTAACTGGTTGATGGCAAAATTATTTGCCTGTCCGGGCCTTACCTTCCTTACACGCCGCAATACCCCTTCCACCTCATACTTCATCTCATCTACGTTCTTATTATTAGCCGTTTTCACCAGCAGCATGGGGTCAAAGCTGAGTGAGCGGGTATCTATTACTGAGGCGGCAGCGTAATATGGGAATATGACTGCGTTGTCAAAATCAAAGCCCGCCATATTTTTCCCAACCTTCTTCATCACACCAACCACCAGGAACTTCTTACCCAGCAGGTTGATACTTTTATTTAAAGCATTCACATTGCCGGGGAAAAGGCTTTTATAAACCTCATCGCCCATTACCACCACCTCTGTACCCCCATCCAGCTCTGAGGAATTCAAATAGCGCCCCTGCGATATATCTATGTTCTGGATCTTATCAAAATTATTCATCACCCCATAGCCCGTAATGTTACTTATCTCCTGGTCATACCGCTTAAGGGTAAGGTTCCCATCGGGCAGGCAGATAGTGGCAAATGCTGCATCAGGCACCTGGCTATTGATCGCTTTCACCTCAGTAGGAGACATGCTGGGCCTGCGCCAGTACTCCCACCATTTATACTCCCCCCCTTCATCCATCCACGGCCAGCGGTTCACGTACAGCACATCGCTGCCCAGGGTATTCATTTCTGTTTCTATATTATTCTTCATACTATCCAGCACGGTAAGTACCGCGATAATGCAGAATATACCGATCGTTATGCCCAGCAGAGACAGGAATGTACGCAGCTTATTTACCCGCAGCTCCTGTATGGCTTGTGATATGCTGGTAACAATAATACGGGCAGAATTGGTCATGAATAAGCAAATTTACCTTTTGCACGCTAATTTCCATGCATTAGATTGTTATCTCTCAATGGGGTATTTTTGCTTTGTACAAAGTAACCCAAGCATTGCCGTTCGCCATTAAGTTTTTACTGAAGAATAAAGCCCTGCGCTACCCCCAATTCCGCAAGTTCCTTACCCTTCGTTTTTCCCTGATAATGGCGCTGAATATGCAAACTGCTATTATCAGCTACCTTGTATACCGTATTACCCATGATAAGCTGGCGCTGGGCCTTTTAGGCATATGGGAGGTGATTCCCGCTATCGGCTTTTCGCTTTTTTCAGGTCATTTTGTGGACCTGCGCGAGAAGAAAATGCTTTTGCTGCAGTGTGTGGCCGGGTACCTGCTGCTTTCCCTCTTTTATGTAATTCTTTCATTGCCTTCATTTTATAAGTATGCGGGTGTTAGCGGCACTGTGCACCTGATATATGTTTGCATATTCATTGGCGGGGCACTGCGTGCATTCATAAGCCCGGCCACTTTCTCGCTACAGGCAATGCTGATACCGAGGGAAGAATATGCCAACGCCACTACCTGGAGCAGCACGGCATGGCAGATAGGCGCTGTGGCAGGCCCACTGCTTGCCGGAGTAATGATAGCTATGAGCGGCTTTGAGATAAGCCTGGCCAGTGTATTTATCCTGCAACTGGTATCACTTGTGGCGATACTACTGATACCCCGGCAGCCTATATTGAAAAAGGGAAAGGAACCCATATTAAAAAGCCTGAAACAAGGCCTCCGCTTTGTATTCAGTAACCAGATAGTACTGGCGGCCTTATCCCTCGATATGTTTGCTGTATTGTTTGGTGGCGCCGTGGCATTGCTGCCTGTGTACGCAGACGACATACTGAAAGTAGGCGAGGTAGGATATGGCTGGATGCGCGCGGCACCAGGCATAGGCTCGGTAATGACGCTATTTATTTTATCCTTTATGCCGCTAAAGAAAAGCCCGGGGAGTAAGTTACTACTTTGCATAGGTGGCTTTGGCATCTCAACCATCATCTTTGGCATCTCTACTAATTTTATATTATCCTTTATCATGCTGATAGCGGGTGGCATGTTTGATGCGGTGAGCGTGGTGATACGCGGCACCATACTACAGCTAAGAACACCTGATGCAATGCGGGGCCGCGTGGCGGCTGTAAATACTATGTTCATAAGTTCGTCTAATGAATTAGGGGCTGCCGAAAGCGGGCTTACTGCCAAATGGATGGGTACAGTACCCGCAGTTATATTTGGCGGCTGTATGACACTGGTGGTAGTGGGGGTCACTTACTTTGCAGCGCCTATGCTTCGGTTATTCAGCCTGGATATGAAGCACGGGGAAGAGAAAGCCGGGGAAGCCTAAAAGGCCTTCCCTTCCAGCTTGCTTACAGATAAGCGGAATGCATCGGGTACCATTGCTTTTTCATTTTTATTAAAGTCATAATAGACAATTACATCCCTGGCCTCTGCGGCTACTTCGCCCTGCTCATTTACTATCTGGTGGTGCAGGCCAAAGCTGGTATTTTTAATGAACTCTACTTTAGCCTGCACTATTATATCTCCTGGGTAGTGTAATGGCTTCATGAACTGGCAGGAGGTGGTAGCCAGTATGGGGCCGATATTATTCTCTTTGAACCATTGTGCCAGGCCACTAAGCTCCCAGTAATTGACACGGGAAGCCTGTATATATTTAAAGTACATTACGTTGTTTACATGGCCGAAGAGGTCCATCTCGCTCCAGTCTATCCGAAGGTTCAGTATTGAGGGAAATGTTTCCATAGGGGTTGGTTAAGTCAATTAGTAAATATAGTTAACGAAGGTTCAAACTTCCGCAAACTTCCATTGTCATTTAATAGCATATAGTTTGTGGCAGCGGATCGGGAGTTGAAACTTCCAGTGGAAATTTGAAACGGGAATGGAAGTTTGAATGAGGTGCAGCATGAAAAACAGTTTGAGCGTAGAACATTTCCTTCATTTGGTATACCTAATATTGGGTCGTGGTTCCTGTCCATCGCGGGCAGGTTGGTGGGGACACCAACCTGGGCGTTGGTAGAAAAATGTAAATAAATGCTGCATTCTTAACCTTTTTGTGGATAGCACAGGCTGTATGTCTTTTCCGTGGCTGTTATTAGTTTTATAAATATGGTAATTTGCTGCGGGAAAAGGTTAATTATGATCGGTTTTACTTCCATTTTGGGTTAATAAAACTTCCATTTGGGTGCATAAAAGGTAAGTTCTTTTGATTAGCTGATGTGCTAATTAGCTGATGGGGGATTTACGAATTCTGTTCGTGTGCAATATTTCAAAGAGCTTGTGGTGCATGCAATATACGGTTGCGGGGGAGGGGTTTCCAAATAAACATATCCACAATAGAGGGGTTATGTGTTTATATTATGTGCTCGTGTTGTTCTTTACTTTTTTGCTTGCCCAAAAAAGTAACAAAAAAGGGCAGCAGGCCAGCGATTACCGCTTGCTGCCTGCTGGGTTCCCTGATTGGGCTGTGGTGCTGCTGTAGTACCGAGCTTTTCTTGTGTTATAGCGAGATTGCTTCGTCGCAAAGCCTCCTCGCAAGGACGTGATGTGTTTATGTTATGTGCTCGTGCTAAATCTGGCGCGGTGTAAGCTCGCAAATCAGGAGATTGGCTTTCCTCTGCGGCGTAGTGAAACACTACGCCGAGCGGGGAACTTGCGCCAGTGGGTGAATTAGTCGGGCATAACAATTTTGCATTTCACTCCAACACTATCCAATAAATAAAGGAGCCCCTGTCCATCTATTAGTTCAATTGGTTTATCCCTCGAAAAATCATAAGTATCCGGTCCATATGAACTTGTCGATACTAGTATACCTTTACTAGCACCTTCATTCATCATCGTTCCAAATAGATCTCTTACAGCTGAAACTCCAACTGTATTTTTATAGCGTTTAGCTTGAATAACAAGTTTCCCTCCAATAATTGGCCTTAAATCAAAAGCAATTGCATCTACACCCCCATCTTTTGTAGTTCTTGTTTGTTTGGTTTGTAATCCCAGTTTTGTAAAAAGATTACTTACCAAATTTTCAAATTCAAATGGATTTAAATCCATAAGATTATCGCGAATATCAAGGCCAGATATAATATCTTCCTCTAACACAAAACGCTTATCAACCATGTTATATTCTCTAATCGGTTTTACTGCAATAAACTCCGCCGGAGAAGGAGATACTCTTGCTGAAAGAGTTTGAATACATTTTATAGCATCCACCTTTTCTAAATTCAAAATTGCAAATGAAGATTTCGAAACAGACAGACTTATAATTGTTGGAGTCACTGCTTTCCCAATGCTAATATCAGTTGCTTGTACAAAGCCATTAAAAGAAATTATCGAATAAGCATTAATGTCGTCCCTAGTAATTAATTCATGTAGGATTCTTAGGGCAATACTAGAAATCAAATACTTATAGCATAAATCTACTTCTGATTTCTTTAGAAGCTTTTCTTCAATTTCATCTCGAGTCTTTATATATCTATATTCATAAATTTTCGGTACAATATCAATCGTAGGTAATTTATATTCAACTAGTAATTCTTTTGATTCAGACGAATAAGCTATTTCATATTCAATATCCCAATTAAATTCAAATTGACAATATTCCAAAATTAAACTTGCATATGACTTAACAGCTTCATCTTCTACCGATAAGTATTTCTTCCTAAATTCTTCAATTTCTTGGCATTTTATATTATATGCATGCTCGTAATCAGATTTTTCTAATTCAAATTTTTTCTTCATTAATTCAATCTTAGTTTCTCTTTCTTGGAGAAGAAGATGCCAATTTGCATGTTGCTGTAAAAAATACTTTTTTTCATTTTCAACTTTTTTTTCCCATGACCTTTTTAAAAAAGGAAGTAAAAATCCTAATTTAGGTTTTTTGCCTGCACGCGCTATAAAAGACAATTCATTGGGTTCAACTAACGGAGATTTGAGTTCTTCAGATATAGCAAATGTGGGAGCTTGATATTTTGGTTTTAAAATTTCAAAGCTAAATGGATTTTTTATTCTTAACCCTTCAGAAATAATTCCCAATTTTAAGTAATTAAATAATACTACCGAGTTACGCGTAAGCTCTAAAGCTTCGCTTTGACACATCTCTATATATTCTTGCTTTATCCGTTTTGCATTATCTTTTTCTAATTTTGCCATTTCTCGGACTTTATCTTTCGCAAGACGCATTCGCATGGCATATTCTTTACGCTGCTGAACTTCCATTTGTCTTGCAGCAGTAGCACTAGCTCTTGCTGCAGCCATAATAAGTCCTGTAAATCCACTTTTTCGTCCCATGAGTGCAACTAAAATATAAAAATTAAAAAATAATATTCATAGCTAAATATATAAAAAAACTACACCCAAGAATGAATTTATCTACATATAATTAAAAATTTTAGTTTCACGGAGCCTCTGACTCAGGACTTGGCAGTTCATGCAAAATCACAAGACCCACACTTTTGCGTGCGTAGCGAAGCAAATCTCTAACCACACGCTCACTTGAGGCAGTATCGTTCGTCGTATTGACAACTATAAAATAAGCAGAATAAGTCCGCTACCGATCTTATATCGTAAGATCACTCCTACCTGACGATGAAGCAAGAGAGAATAGCCGTATCCTAGTTCAAGCAATTACGCTTGAACTAGGACACGACTTGAAACAGTGTATAATATAACTATACCTTGTGTCCTTCAGGTGCCGGGTTGGTTTCGTTCCTCATCACTACTAGTCCGTCAAATACATCTATCAGCACCGGCTTAGTTTTATCTATTTCTCCGCCTATTATCTTTTTGCTTAAGAGGTTGATTATGTCTTTCTGTATCACCCGCTTCAAAGGGCGTGCTCCGTATTGGGGATCAAAGCCTTTTTGTACGAGGTAATCGAGTGCATAGTCGGTGAACTGGAGGTCTATACCCTGCTGTGTTAGTTGCTTTTGAAGGTTCTGCAACTGTATGCGGATAATGCCTTTGATCTCTTTTTTCATGAGTGGGTGGAACATGATAACATCATCTACCCTGTTCAGAAACTCGGGCCTCAATGATTGCCTCAGTATCTCCATCACCTGCTCCTTAGTAGCTTCCACTACCTGTTCCAGGTCTTTACCGGCAAGGTCTGCAAAATTTTCCTGTATTATATGGCTGCCCATATTGCTGGTCATAATGATGATGGTATTCTTGAAATTCACCACCCTGCCCTTATTATCGGTAAGGCGTCCATCATCCAGCACCTGCAACAGTATATTGAACACATCAGGATGCGCTTTCTCAATCTCGTCGAGCAGCACTACCGAGTAGGGCTTACGGCGCACGGCCTCGGTGAGCTGCCCTCCCTCATCGTACCCAACATAGCCTGGAGGGGCACCTACCATGCGGCTGACACTGTGCTTTTCCTGGTACTCACTCATGTCTATGCGGGTCATCATGCTTTCATCATCAAAGAGGACATCGGCCAGCGCCTTTGCAAGCTCCGTCTTGCCTACACCCGTAGTGCCGAGGAATATGAATGACCCAATAGGCCTCCGGGGATCCTGCAGGCCGGCACGGCCACGGCGTATGGCATCGGCTATAGCGGTGATTGCTTCCTCCTGCCCTACTACGCGCTTGTGCAGCTCTTCCTCCAGGTGCAGCAGTTTGGTGCGCTCTCCCTGCATCATGCGCTGCACAGGTATGCCAGTAGCACGGGCTACATTCTGCGCTATATCTTCGGCATCTACTTCTTCTTTCAGCAGGCGCTTGTGCTGAGTATCAATATCATCCAGCTGCTTCACCAACTCTTCTATCTGCGCCTCTGCCTGCTGCACCTTACCATAGCGTATCTCCGCCACCTTGCCATATTCCCCATCGCGCTCAGCTTTCTCTGCCTGTAGCTTCAGGTCCTCGATATTATTTTTGGCGTTGTTTATCTTATCTACAATTTCTTTTTCGTTCAGCCATTTTGATTTCAGCGTATCACGCTCCAGGGTGAGCATAGATATATCGTGCCCCAGCTCTTTGAGCTTACTTTCATCATTCTCGCGTTTTATCGCTTCCCGTTCTATCTCCAACTGGCGTATGCGGCGTTCCAGCTCATCCAGCTCTTCGGGCATTGAATTCATTTCCAACTTCAACTTGGCTGCGCTCTCGTCTATAAGGTCTATAGCCTTATCGGGCAGGAAACGGTCTGTAATATACCGGGTGGATAGTTCGACCGCTGCTATAATTGCTTCGTCCTTGATCCGTACCTGGTGATGATGCTCGTA
Source organism: Taibaiella sp. (assembly GCA_013815385.1). Taxonomy (GTDB): domain Bacteria; phylum Bacteroidota; class Bacteroidia; order Chitinophagales; family Chitinophagaceae; genus JACDGL01. Next base: position 109,088 of record JACDGL010000008.1, read on the forward strand.
ACGCTCCTTCAAACCGCGAAGGATGGATATGGCATCCTCGGGCGTAGGCTCATCTACCAGCACCTTCTGGAACCGACGTTCCAAAGCCTTATCCTTCTCAAAATATTTCTGGTATTCATTAAGGGTGGTAGCACCTATAGCCCTCAGCTCGCCACGCGCCAGGGCGGGCTTTAATATATTGGCTGCATCCATAGCGCCTTCCATAGCGCCGGCACCTATAAGGGTATGTATCTCATCTATGAAGAGGATTATCTCGCCATCGCTTTCGGCCACTTCTTTTATTACTGCCTTTAATCGTTCCTCAAATTCCCCACGATATTTGGCACCTGCCATCAGCGAACCCATATCCAGCGCGAATATGATCTTGGACTTCAGGTTATCGGGGACATCGCCGTTCATTATCCTATGCGCCAGGCCTTCTACAATAGCTGTTTTACCTACACCGGGTTCACCTACCAGTATGGGGTTATTCTTACTGCGGCGCGAAAGGATGTGCAGTGTCCTGCGTATCTCCTCATCGCGGCCTATTACGGGGTCCAGCTTGCCATTACGGGCCATCTCGTTCAGGTTCTTGCCGTAGCGTTGCAGCGAGTTATATTGCTGGTCGGTGGTCTGTGAATTAACTGTACTGCCTTTGCGCAGCTCTTTTATTGCGGCTATCAGACCCTTCTCATTCAATCCGGCATCTTTCAGCAGCTTGCCGGTATCATCATTTACCTGTAGCAATGCTATGAGTATATGCTCCGGCGTTACAAACTCATCGCCGAATACCTTTAGTATATTGCCCACACGCAGCAAGGCATTATTCGCTTCGCGGCTTACATTTTGTCCCGGCTCGGAGCCCTGCATCTTAGGCAGGCGTTTGATCTGCTCTTCCAGCTTGCCTTCTACAAAACCTACGTTAACGTTGTTCTTTTTAAGGAGGTAGGGAATAGGGCCTTCCTTATCATCAAGCAGCGCCCGCAGTAGATGTGCTGTTTCTATATTTGGGTTTTGATTATTAAATGCCAGTTGCTGTGCCTGCTGCACTATTTCCTGGGCTTTTATGGTAAAATTGTTCAAGTTCATAATGTTCTTTCCTCTTTACAGTAAGGCATAAAAAATGTTCCAATACTGATGATGTGTACTAAATGGCAGTAAAAAATAACTTTATATGACAAGTCTTCGTTTTATGGAAGGGGAAACTGCATTAATAGCAGATAGTGCGTATAAATAGTATAACATCTGAAATAGTTAACTTTGCAAAGTGCAAATGATAAAGACGGCAGTTGTAGACCTAATAAGCCCCGCAGTAAAAAGGGTCATCGGTGAACAGGCACAGGTACTTCTGAGCCAGGAATCTTCGATAAGCCAGTATATAAAGGCAGTATGGCTGAACGTAGCCATTGGGGATAACGAACTGCCGGAAGATAATGGACGGTTATTCCTCTACCCAATAGAAGACGGGAGGTTTTGCCTGGAGCTTATTTATGTACAGGAGAATAATGACGGCACAAATGCAGTAGTAACTACCCTGCGTTTCCTGCCCGGATTTTTCGACCAGTTTGCGCCGGAAACCCTGATGGCCAACCAGCCATTCCGTTTTGACCAGACCACCGAACAGCAATTTACTATCTGCCCACAGGCACGTATGCTGCTGGAACAGCTGAACCAGACAGGAGCTACACCTATGCTACAGGCGCTGCAGCATACCGAAGCAGCCATGCAGCTACTCCGCAGGGCGTTGGAGTGCATTACCCAGCCATTTACTGCGTGCCATGTACCTGCCTGCCGTTTTCTGGCTTACGATACCGAACGCACCAAAATATTTGACGCGGCACGAATAATTGAAGAAGAACTGAGCAACCCGCTTACTATAAAGGAACTATCGCGCAGAGTAGCTATGAATGAATGCTACCTGAAGAAAGGATTTAAAGCATTAATAGGAAAGACCATACACGAATACCAACTGAACCTGCGTATAGCCAGGGCAAGAGCATTGCTGCAACAGCAGGCACATTCAGTATCTGAAGTGGCAGACCTGCTGGGCTACAGCAGCATATCACACTTCAGCACTGCTTTTAAGAAAGCAACAGGGTTAAAACCATGTGAGCTTCTTAAATAGCTTTATCCTTTTACCATTACCAGCACCACCTTATTGAAATCGGCAGAGGCGTTGATGACCTTACGCAGGTTTTCGTAAAAGCTTACTGGATAATGCAACTGTGAATAAAACTCATTGATGGTTACTATCATCTGGCTGCCCTCCATTTTATAATCAGATGTAAAGCCCATGGTTGGCTGGATGTTATCATCTTTGTCAGACACATTTTTACGAGTTGCTTCAGGATTCAATATTTTGTATCCCTGCGGAATGTTTACCGTAATGATCCTTTTTTCTGAATGAGGGAATGGGATATCTATCGGCAGTACCCGTTTTGTGCTCTGGTATAGTTCTGTCTGCCTGCCAATTACCTCACCAATTTTGAAGAGGTACTTAGGCCCCGCCTTCTCCATAAGCTGGGAAGCCTTGATAGTAGCCGATAATTTCAAAGGCTTATTATCATAGTAATTATGAAAAGCAGAATTGGCTGTTTTATAATTCAGCACATCTTCGTCTTTATCAGATAGGTTCACAATGCCATACACTGTTTCTTTCTGCCTTTCTTTGGGCAATAATACAAACGCCTCTCTGATGCCCATAGCGCAGTAACCTGAAAAGGTATGCATTACTTCTATCTGCGGGTCAAGATCATCATTGGTAAAGGATACTGTTGCATAAATATTGTTCTCACTTTCCTTTAGCGGCAATGGTGTAATTTCCCTTATATCCGCATGCACTTTTGTATCGCCGTCTGTGCCAATGCGGCAAAACACCCCTTTGTTAGCTAACAGGCTTGCCGGCACCACCGGATAACGATAATAGATAGATGATGGGGTAAGGAATTTCTTTTGATTCGGAAAGTAGAAAACATACGTATCCATATAATTCCAGTTCTCAAAACTTTCATCAAACGGATGTTCGAATTTATTGGTGCTTAAGCCAAATTCATTCTTGACATCTGCCAGGGTAAAGCACGCAATATACAAACGGGCAAGCCCGCCTTCATCAGTTGTTTTATTGATGAGGGTTTTATCTACCATGGCTACATCCTCACCGCTCAGGCTCCTGTTCAATACAATGTTGTTCTTTATATCATCCTCTATCTTCCTTATCTTATCTTCTTCCGCATCATCACTCTTTACACCTATCTGATCGAGGTATTTCCTTGTGGCTTTGGCTTCTTTAGTGGATATATTGTAATAGTTGGTGAAGAGTTGTTTTGCAAGGTCTGTCCAGGTAAGCATACGCAGATCCGGGTTTTCATTTGCCAGGTATTCCAGCTTGTATTCTACACGCATTTGCGCGGCTTCTTCGTTGCCATACGCTTCCTGGTGCAGCGCAGGGACCGATGTAACCGAAGCACTGTAGTAACGGGTGCCATCGATGAGCGTATCATTTGCTACAGGAAAGCCATTATATCCTTTCACCCTAAAGATCATCTTCTCCGGTACCGACAGGCTAAATTTACCCTGCATTACTGGTATGCCATACTGATACAGTTCGGCACCAAACAGTGATATTGGTTTCCGCTCTGTGTACTGCAACTCTACTTCGCAATTCTTTTCAACCCCTTCCATAGCAAAGAGGTAGGCCTGTGTACCATCTTCATTCTTGGTTTTTTTCACTTTGTCCATGCCTACCTCAATGATCTTTCCACCGGGCAGTATAGTACGCGCTTTTATATACTCCAGTGTTTTACCATTGGTTACGGGCAATGTGATCTTATTAAACTCCTCAATGCCTTTATCGTCCAGCACTTTTACAATACGGTGCACAGAGCGGTATACGTATATACTCTTCACTTCATCCCTGTATTCTATATTTGCCTCATCCAGTATTATCACTGCAGACTCCTTTGCATAGACTGATGAAATCTTGTGCATCACCGGCTTTGCTTCCCATTCATATACCTTTTTGTCCTGCCCCTTAGCAGCAATACAGCTTAGCAGCATAGCGGCTATTATTATATTTTTCTTGCCCATTATCTATTAGTTAGCGGTCAGCACTACCGATTCTTTATATTGTTTTTTCAATTCCTCAACGATCTGGTTCTGCGCGGCAAATTGCTCGGGGTAAACATAGAGTGTTTGCAGTTCGTATTCCTTTACCAACTGCACTTCTTTTGCGTTTTTGGTATAGGCGATCCGGTAGCTTAGCAAACCATTTACGCTTTTCTCCTTATTGGGTGGCAGATAAGTTACCTTATAGCCTTTTGGGATTTGCAGGGTCACTACCTGTTTTATCCGGTTCTTATAATCGTGCTCTATGGGTACAGTCCTGTCCCTATCTGCAAAATCCCCTTCGTAGCTGCGCAACAGGTTCATATTTACATAATATTCCTTGCCAAGGTTTTGTACATAATCCTTTATCTCGAAGGTGGAAGTGAGCTTTGCGTCCTTATCATCGGTAGCAGCAATATTATAATCGAAAGAGTTTTGCAGGAATTTATTGGACCCGCGGGTGGTAATAGATTGTATCGCTTTTTCTTTTTCGTTGTCGTTGCGGTACATCATAACCGCACCTATGTACCATGCGCGATACCCCTTGTACCCTATCCTTGCCGTACCTGTAAGAGTATTGTTACTGAAAGTAAGCACGGTAGAGTCGCAAACGTAATTATTTGCTGCGGGTATTTCGGGTACCTTAATTATTTTATAGTTGGTAGCATCTATGCCAATTAGCGCCTCTTTGCCTTGTATGCTATAGGGAGGAATACCAAATGGTATAAGCGGGTCAGTACCATCCATAAATACCCACTGGTCATCCAGCTTTATGGTGCAGATCATATGGTTGTCTGCAAGGGGTAAGGGTGTTTCTTCATAAGTATAGGGCTTATCGCGGGTGCCTATCCAGGTGAAGTATGCTTCTATGCCTACCTTTCTGCACAAGGCTACCAGTATGCTGGTCATATCCTTACAATCCCCAAACTTACGCATGCAAATATCGGCTGCTTCGCGGGGTACGAAACCACCCAACTTATCTTCAAAAGCCACATAGTGCATATTCTTCTGCACCCACTGGTATATATGCTGTGCCTTTTGCTTTGGGGTGGCATCACCATGTGTTATTTCTTCAGCAGTTTTGGTAAGTATCTCCTCATCTTTCTGGTTCACATTCTTAATGAACTTGTAGTAGTAATGATACAGATCGTCCGGATTGCCTAATACATGCTTGGCGGGGTTGTCATCTGCCTGGTAGCTACTGATATAGGGCAACAGGTGTAATGCATAATAGCAGAACGGCGGAGCATCTGTATATGACTTAAGGCTCGGAATATCATTAGCAGTCCAGGTATAGGTTATGTTATCGTCTGTTGCTTTCACCTCCTGTTTTATTCTATTTTTATCATGCCCTTTTATTACATTATTTAGCTTCACAAATTTTGGCACTGTTACCTTAAACGTGCTAGTGATGACCGGTATGTAATTCTGAAAATAAAAAGGGGTAAGGAAATGTATGTCCCTATGTATTATAGTGTAGGTAAGCCTTGTGAGCGCCCCCCTGGTGAGGCCTTTGTAAGTAATTTCTGTTTGTTTGCCATCATCATAAAAAACATTTTCCCTTTCTGATGCAGTAGTTTTATAACCAACCGCCTTAAGTGTTTTATAACCCCGTTTATCGGGTATCATAGATACTCCGTCTAAATCCCCGAGCTTGTTAAAATAGCTATGATAAATATTCTGGGTATTGTACATACCAGGAGACATACTGCTTATCAGCAACCGTTCCTCTGTTATATAGCTTATGGCGCTGAACTCCCCATTCTCGTATTTTATTACCAGGTGTTCTGTGTTATTTGTAATTACTGCATTTTCATTTTTATATTTATCTGCTATTGCGAGATAATCTGTTTCCTGCGCTCCAGCAACTGATGATATGATCAGTACACAAATAATTAACAGGATTTTACTGGAAAACTTAATCATATTCTTTTAGCTTTATCGATCTTTTTCAACTCTTAAATACTATGCACATACCGATATTCACTATAAAACATGTATTATTGGCCAGTAAATAAATAAAAAAGTTGGCATAAAATTATTATTATTCAATAGATACTATAACAAAAGAAAAGTTTGTTATATATTTGATACAACTATATCCTACATTCTTATGACAATATTGATCTACTTTATCAGTATTCTTCTTGGTGTTCTATCAGCATCAGGTATCATTTATTCAAGCCAAAAGATAGTAGGCAGCGTTTACCCTATGCCCGATGGGATGACACCGGCTACACCTATGCCTGCATTCTTGCTTATCCTCCTCTCCTATGCAATAGCAGCATTTTTTGGCGGGTTGGTTGCTACTTTCTTTTCTGGTCGGTACCGAGTATTTCCTGCAATTGTAACCGGGGCTATACTTACTATTGGCGGTATTTACGATGCTGTTTCTATTTATCAGCCGCTTGTATTTACTTGCCTGAGCCTGGTGATCTATATACCATTCGCCTACCTAGGGTATTGGATCATAAGGAGACAAGAAGTCATGTACATGCCCTAATCTACCGACCTGCATAATAGCTATTCACCGCCCTCAAACTATTATCTTTGCCGGATAATATAGCATTCTTATGGTTCAGGCTGGCATTTATCATACCCTTAAGGTTATAAAGAAAGTTGATTTTGGATTATACCTTGATGGTGGAGAAGGTGACGAGATATTGTTGCCAAAACGCTTTGCGCCTGTAAATGCGAAGGATGGGGATGAACTGGAAGTATTTATATACCATGATTCTGATAACCGGCCTATAGCTACCACCCAGCGGCCAAAAGGTATTGTAAATGAGATGGTACTGCTGGAAGTGGTAAGTACTACACCGCAGGGAGCCTTTCTGGATTGGGGCCTGATGAAAGATATTTTTGTTCCATTATCGCAGCAGGAATCGAAAATGGAAGAAGGATACACCTACCTGGTAATGATATACCGCGATGAGCAAACAGGGCGTGTAGCCGCTACCGAACGCCTGGGCAGATACTTTAGCAATGATGAATTAACTATTAAAGAACTGGACCCTGTAGATCTTATTGTGTATAAAAAAACAGATATAGGCTACAAGGTCATTATTAATAACAAGCACCTTGGTGTGGTACATTTTAATGAGGTATTCAAAGAGTTGGAATACGGAGAAAAAGCCAAAGGTTTCATTAAAAAAATACTACCCGAAAACAAGATAGATGTAGTGCTGGGACAACGTGGCTATAAAAAGGTAGAGGATGAAACAGATAAGATATTGCGCCTGCTTCAGGAAAACAATGGCTATCTTCCCTATCATGACAAATCCACTCCGGATGAAATATATGCATTCTTCGGGATGAGCAAAAAGACCTTTAAGATGACCATTGGCACCCTATATAAACAGAAAAAAATAGAGTTGACCAAAACAGGTATGAAGCTATCGGAAGATCACAAACCTGAATAATAATCATAACCGCGCTCTGCCCAATAATCAGGTGGTTTCGGGTTACTGAAGTATAGCGTTCCTATTCGCTTAATGTTCTTAATGCCATACTTTACCGGTATTATCAGTCGCAAGGGGAAACCCTGGTTAAGTGGCAGAAAATTACTATTCATTTCGTAGCACAGTATAGTTTGTGACTGCATCATGCTTTCCATATCTATCCCTACATAATATTGCTTATCGGGCGTTTGCATGCCCACATAATTCATTCCTGCTTCTTTATCAAGCCCATATTTTTTTACAAAGTCGCTAAATCTTACCCCACCCCAGTGCGAAACCTGGCTCCATCCCTCTATACATTTAAAATCGAAGATGACTTCTGTTTTAGGCAAAGCCCTTATTTCATCAAGGCTTATTCTTAATGTATCGCCGTTCTTTTTTAATACTTTCAGCCGCCAGTTCTTGTAATCAAAGTCATTGCTCATCCCTATATTGCCATTTACCCGTACTGATTTCGCTGCTTTCTCTTTGGGATAATTTTTAGCAATGGTCTTTTTACTGAATATACTACCAAATATCTCTTCATCTTTTTGAAGTCCGTATCGCAAAGGCTTCTGCACACCATCTGAATCAGGCTGCGTATAGAGCCACCGCCAGCCAGCATATCCGGCAGCCAGCAGTAGGAAGAATATTAAAAATGAAATTGCAGTACGTCTCCGTATCTGTTTTTCAGTTGCTAATTCTTTTTTGAACTCTTTTTTACTCATACGGGCTCGTTTGTGGAGTTTCTCTTTTCAACTTCTTCCACGTCAAACCCTGCTACCATACCTCTGAAGTTATTCCAACCTGCAAGTATCACCTGTATTATGTGCACCACAAAAAAGAATACATATCCGATCATTAGTATAAAGTGCTCTATGCGTGCAGCCTCGTAGCCACCGCAAATAGCACATAACCAGCCGAATTGTATTGGCTTGTATATTGCGATACCTGTTATTATAGATCCAAAGCCCATGATAATAATAGACGTATAAGCGATACGCTGGGCAGCATTATATTTTAGTTGGGGCGGTGTATACTTTTTTATATGAAGGTCATGCAATATTACCTGCCATGCTTCGCCGAATGAATTTTTATCAGGCATCAGGTACCGCCACTCTCCGGATATTACTGTGTACAAAACATAAAAAAAACCATTAAGCAGAAAGGCCCACATGAAAACAAAGTGGAATGCCATGCCTTCGGCCAGCTTAAAAGGAATATGCAATGCTTTATTAAATGAATCAGGAAAGAATTTCAATATTGTCTTATCCCCCCAGCCCAGGCGATATACATCATTAGCCCAGTATATCAGCACCCCACTCCATATCATTATAGTAAGCACCGGGAAATTGACCCAGTGGAACCACCTGATGGCTAACGGATGCTTCTTAACTATGCGCTTAGTTTTCAATTATGCAGCTTGCTGCATAAAAATAGAGAAAGATTACTATCCCGATTGTTTTTTATTATTTCTTAATAACAGAAAGGCAATACTTGCAGCTACTACAGATACCCCTACCACAAGAAGAAATAAAGATGGCCTTTTTTCTTTTTCAGGCAGGTACATAATACCTGTTGCATCTACTACAGCAGGGTCATTTACATAGCGCCCCTGCTTCGGAACCGCCTCCTCATCAAAATGTACTGCCAGGTTGGTAAGCGCTATGCGCATATTGTCCCCACTTAAAGGTTTTCCATGCCCTGTAGCCACTACGTTCGGTTCCAGCGCCGCAAGGTGCTTTACAGAGTTGCCCGCGGCTTCCCAATCGTAGGTAAAGTACTTAGGTGGTCCAGATATCTTTTTAGCCTGTGTCATTACAGACAATACTGATTCCTGGTTGGTTGTTACAAAAGCATCGCCTGCTATTAGCACCTTATCCTTGCTGCGATAAAGGCTTATATGCCCTGGTGAATGGCCGGGGGTGTATAGATACTGCCACTCAGGTAAGTGGGGTACGCTGCCATCGGGTGGCAATATTTGTAAATGGTCTTCTATATTAATTGGCTTTTTAGGATATACCCATGATATACTGGACATTAAACCACCACCCACTGATGGGTCAGCCGGAGGGTAAGACGAGCGTCCTGTGAGGTAAGGTATCTCGAGATAATGGGCATAGACAGGTACATTCCATTCTTCTAACAACTTGCACAAAGAACCTGTATGGTCGAAATGGCCATGGGTAAGAATGATGGCAGCAGGCTTTGCATCAGGCCCGAAGAGCGTAGCGGCCATTTTTTTGATCTTTGTTACAGAAGATTTAAGCCCTGTATCCACCATTACCCATGTATTATCCGCAGGGTTGCGAATCATGTACATGTTCACAAAAATATCTTTAGTACCCCACACATCGGCCGCTACATTGAAGTACAGGGTATTTATTTCTTTCTTATTGTCGAGTTGCTCCTTCATAGCCAATGGTTGAATTAAAATATCCTATTACATCTTCTATAAAAGCATGCCACTTCACCGAAATAGATAGAAAAGAAAAACATCGCTTGCGCGATGTTTTCAGAATATTATCTCCAATGGCCGGGTATCCATACTTCGCCACCGGGCCTGCGGCGCCAATGGCCGGGTACAAACCTCGCACCTTCGCGTGGTGGCGCTACCCAATGGCCACCCGCCCATTCGTAGCGGCCGCCACGGTTTTCCCATTCTTCCTCCACCCATACATGCCGTGGAGAAGGGGCTACAGTACGCACATATACCGGGCGTGCAGGCCTTAAATTCACTATTAGCTGAGCATGGCTTTGAAAAGCAGCACAGCTGATTAAAGCGAGCATTAGAAAGATCTTCTTAAAACGTTCCATGGTTCAAAATTTTTTGATTACAGATAGGATTAATATTATCGTGCCCGGTTTAATGACCTTTATTATTTAGCAGGCATTTAACAAAAAAAAAGGGTGCCGGAGAACCGGCACCCACATCATTTAACCAAAACAACTACTCAACCTATAAGCCGGATTCTGTCACCCTGATGGTCATCAGGGCCGTTATCATTTATCTGCGATACTGCTCGCGCAGCACCTGTATCTGCCAACCCGCGGACTTCGGGCGAGCCGCCCTCAATTATCCGCCTATTTAGCATTTCAGCGCGCAAGGTTTACCCCTGTATATAGTTACCCATATCCAACGTAGTCTCTTACGCTACATTTTCACCCTTACCCTACCGAAGCAAGGCGGTTATTTTCTGTGGCACTGTCTGTCCCCTGGTTTCCCAAAGTCCCACCCGTTAGGTGGTGCGCTGCTCTGTGCTGTCCGGACTTTCCTCCCTGTAGAAACAGGGCGATAACCCAGTATTCGTAGTCAATACAAATTTAAGCAAAAAAGACAACAACGTATTCCATTGATTTTCATCTATTTGCACTATTTTCCAGTGCTATATCTTTAGATGAGAGCGCACTGTATGTACAATAAAAAAAAATAGTTTAGTAAACATTACATTTATCAAATAAATCATTACCCACCTTATGAAAAAGAATCTTATACTATTATTACCCACCATTCTGTTTTGTAGTTGCAGTACATTTTATTACAAGACCAATGCTGTAAATACACCCATGTTCACGCACGGTGGGCAGGCGCACTTATCTGCAGGCGTAGGGTTTGGTGAAAATTATGGGCAGAGTTCAAGCTTTGCAGATATACAGGCATCCTATTCGCCAATAGATCATGTGGGTATACTATTTAATTACAGCGCCAATTCCTATACGAACGCGGATTACAGTTCAAATGGCACTACGTCTAACAAGTATATCACTAATTCGGACCTTACAGAAGGGGCTATAGGTGGCTATATTGCTACCACGGGCCGATACAAGCTGGTAAATGAACTATATGCAGGCGCGGGGCATGGCAATGTATATTCATTTGCCAATCTGGGCTTTAATCGTGCGTTCCTTCAATATGGAATAGGTATGCGCAGCCGTTACATTGATGCTATATTTAATATGCGTTTCAGTGATCTCACCTTTACCAGTTTTGATCCTAAAGGACTAACGAATTCCGACCTTCTTCGTTATAAACTAATAGACTATAACGGACGTAGAATAGATGACGGATCTGCATTCTTTCTGGAACCTTCTTTTACTGTAAGAGGTGGCTATAGATTTATTAAAGCACAACTGCAATTGGTATTTTGTGCAGGGCCCTCTGTACACTGGGGCTACAGCAACAGCCGCTACACAGCAGGCATTTACTTTGCGCTGGAAGACCTCGTGCAGGCCATACGTGCCGCAAATAACAGAAGGGACGAACAATGACCTCCAGTTTTTGATAGTGGCAATATGGTTTAGTGTATCAGGTTGTCTTGTATCACTGTACTTACAGCCATAGCATGGTTATATACCATTAAGTGCCCACCATCTTTTACCCAGTAGTCGGGCTGCACATTTTCACTGGCTATTATCTTATCACTGGTGCCGTGTATATGAATCAATCTTTCAGGCCGCACACTATTCTGCCATTCCAGTATGGCTTTGAAAGCCCATCGCAGAAAAGCGCTGTCCGTATCATTCAAAACTGCTGTTAATAGCGCTTTATCTTCTTCTGTCTTTGCCCCAAAGCGATCAAATATTATTTTGTTAGGCTTTTTAAGAAAGCTATAGGGTAATAATCCTCCTTTTATAAGCAGGCTTAGAATGCCCGATGTGTTCCCAAGTTCCATATTGAATTTTGCGCTCGATACAAGGAAGGTTTGCTTCACTTTCATCATTTTAGCAATTTCTGTAGCGATCATTCCCCCGAACGAAAGGCCAATAATGGTAGGGTCTGTATCCGTAATAGCTGCTGCTACCTTTTGTGCATAGCAAACCAATCCATCGTGCTTATCAAATGGGGGCCAGGGCACCGGCACCAGTTGTGTTCCTTCAATAGAAAGTTTCTGAAACATACGGTGGTCTGCTCCCAGGCCACTGATGCAATATATCTTCCTGTCCATCTACCTAAAGGTAAATAGTAAGGTTTTATTATAAGGATTTAATTAAAAAGGGGTATTAAGCTGTAGGAGCTTCAATTTCTTCAGTACCCTTTACCGGGCTGAAGTGCTGTTTAAAAGCATCTATTAGATTAGCGCTTATTATGCGGCGCGCCACATCTATCATATTTTTAAAAGCAGTGGCGTGAGATATGCCATGGCCAATGATGACCGGGCTGTTAATACCAAGTATAGGCGTACCGCCGTAAAGTTCGTAGTCAAATACATCGAGGAACTTATCCTGCACATTCCGCTGCACGGCAAATATCTGGTGCACCGATTCTGCCATTTTTAAGACCACATTGCCAACAAAGCCTTCACAAACTATAACCTCCGCCTTATCCATGAATAAGTCCCGGCCTTCTACATTACCAACAAAATTCAGGTCTGTACTTTCTTTGAGCAATGGATATGTGGCTTGTGCCAGTATATTGCCTTTCCCTTCCTCCTCACCAATATTCAGCAATGCAACCCTGGGGTTTTCGCAGCCTAATACCCGTTGGGCGTATAAAGATCCAAGCTGTGCAAATTGCACCAGGTTTTCGGGCTTGCAATCGGCATTGATACCTACATCCAGCAGCAGGTTAAATTTGCCGTTAAGACATGGTACGGGAGATGCTATAGTGGGCCGAAGAATACCGTCTATTGTTTTTACAGAATACATGGCGCCCACCATCATAGCCCCTGTGTTTCCCGCGCTTATAAAGGCATCGGATTTATGATGCTGCAACATGCCAAAACCAACGGCAATGCTTGATTGCGGCTTTTCTTTAAGCGCCTTGGTAGGGTGCTCGTGCATTCCTATTACCTGTGGTGCTTCAACAAGGGTGTACCTATGCTGGTGAGTTTCCAGCAATGACAGATAAGGTGCGGCGGCTTCAGTATCACCAATAAGGAGCAGGTGCACCGATGGATCGGGCACTTGCTCAAAAAATTGTTGCACACCTTTTATGGCTTCAGCGGGGGCATAATCGCCTCCCATAATATCAAGCCCTATCTTCATTCAGTGTGTATATAACGTTATTGCTTAGGTTCACCTTCTGTAGCTGCGGGGGCATTGTCTACTACCACTTTACCGCGGTAGTACAACTTACCTTCTACCCAATGTGCGCGATGACGCAGATGAGTTTCGCCGGTTACGGTATCTACGCTCCAGGTAGCAGCCTCAGCCTTGTAATGCGTACGTCGTTTGGCACTGCGTTGCTGGGAGTGGCGTCTTTTAGGATTAGGCATTCTCTTTAGATTTTATTTTGTTTTACGTTTACTCTTATCTTTTTCCTTCAGGGCTTCGAGGCCTTTCCAGATGTCATTCTTTATGTCAGCAGGTTCTGAAAGCTTATCCAGCAGTTTCAGCGCCTGTGGGTTGCATCCTGGCTTGCCATCGGGCTTATCAAGATGTACTTTTTGCAGGGGTATGCTCAGCATCACAAATTCATATACCCAGCTACTGATGTCTATCACCGTCTCGCTCCTGGGGATAAATACTACTTCATCCTCATTATGCTCTTCTACATCCTCACCTGCAAGCTTTATTACCAGGTCAAATTCATCCCACAACCTAAGTGCAAACTCATCGCCGCACCGATCACAAGGCACTGTTACACTTCCGTCGATGTCAAAATGCAGCAGAAAAAAATTGCTCTTTTTATCAAAAGCCAGATTTACCTGTGCGTCCCAGTTCTTATATTCTCCTTCGGGCTTATGCTTTTCCATAAACCCATCGTTAATATCATACTGGTAATGATGCACACCCTCCTTCAGCCCCTGCCATGCTATTTCGTATTCCCGGTTGTGTTTCATCGTATCATCCCATTGCCGGAAGGGTTATACCCTTCTGATACCTATACCTTTATGGGTAAGGCAAAACGGGTTGCAAAAGTACAAAAATCTCCTGATTACAGCAATTTATTTCTCTTTAATAAAAAAGAGTACAGTACCTGCTCCACCGGTTCCGATAGGTCTACTGCCACCCGCTCTACCTGGTATTGGTGACATTTATCCTCTATCATATGCAGATAGGACTGCATTTCAGCTATATATTGATCTTTTATCTGCTGGGGCTGGAGCTTTACACGGTCACCGGTTTCCATATCTACAAATTCGTACGGACGGTTCTCAAATTCAAATGCGAGCTCCTGTACTCCATCTATAATATGAAATAATATTACTTCGTGTTTATTGTATTTCAGGTGTTGTATGGCAGCAAACAGGTCTTCAATATTTTCAGCGTCATCCATCATATCACTGAAAATCACTATCAGTGAGCGCTTGTGCATTTGCTCTGCTACTTGGTGCAGTGCAGCCGCAGCATTTGTATGCTTATTTTCAGAAGTATAAGATATTTTTTTCTGCAATTCATTAGTCAGCATCCGGTAGTGGCTGCTGGCAGACCTGCAATCGGAGATATAATTTATCTGCTCATCAAACAGTGCAAGAGCGGCGGCATCCAGTTGTCTCTTTAGCAACTGCAACATGCTGGCAGCTGCTACACAACTAAATTGTAATTTAGATATCTTCTTTTCATCCTTAGGGTACTGCATAGAGGAGGAGGTATCTACTACCAGGCAGCACCTAAGGTTAGTTTCTTCTTCAAATCTTTTAACAAAAAGTTTATCTGTACGTCCATATACGCGCCAGTCTATATGCCTGAGCGGATCGCCGGGATTATACAGCCTGTGCTCTGCAAACTCTACGGAAAAGCCATGAAAAGGACTTTTATGAAGGCCTATTATAAATCCTTCCACTACCTGCTTTGCCAGTAGTTCCAGGTTATCTGTAAGGGGTTGTTGCAGCAACATAAAGTAAAGTTAGTGGAAAGGTTGGCATGAATAGAAAATGCTACGGCTAAAAAAACTTTCCTTTCCTGTGTTTGTGGTTTTAAAAAATTCCTGTTATCTTCAACCGTTCAAATGAATCGTTGCATGAAATTACGCCCTTCTCTTGTGTTGGTTATGGCAATTATAGTTATGGCTGGCATGAGTTCCTGCGTACGTAAATATACTTGTCAGTGTCAGGTTTCCTATACCGGCCAGCCCGGCTTGCCTGATAGCACCGTACAGACATTTACCATAACAGATACCAAGAGCAAGGCGCAGAGTGAATGCGAAAGCAATTCGAAGACCATAGACCAGGCAGGTATCCATACTGTTGAGGCTTGTCATATATATTAATATCTCCGGCTGCTTACATTATTGGTTCCTTAGCTTAATTTTGAGCACATTTCACTTCCTTTATGGCAGGTATATTGCAGCAAAAGAACACCCCCGTCTTTTACTTTCAACGCATTTTTGGTGTTATACTATTATTGGCCATGGCGGGCGTATTCATATTCTCGGCAGCCAGCAAACTTTATGATCCCAACGCATTTGATTCTTTTCGCTGGGCATTTCTGGACCTCGGCGTTAGTAGCATCACCACCGCAGGCGTCATTGCCCGTTTATTCATAGGTTTTGAATTTACACTTGGGCTGTTTCTATTAGCACATATCTTCCTTAAGGCTTTTACCTATCCTGCCATCATAGGGTTACTTGTATTTTTTATTCTCTATCTTATTTTATTACTGATAAAACAAGGGAACAATGGCAACTGTGGCTGCTTTGGCAATAAGATAAGCATGAAGCCACTGGCAGCCATATTTAAAAATGTTATTATGATAGCTGGCATAATAGCTTTAATGTACCTGTACCCTATAAAACCTTACAAAAACCAGGAATGGTTAGCCCTCATCATAGGCATGACAGGTATTGTAGCACCTTTTGTACTGGCGCCGTTACGTACAGATATCACACCGCCTACCCCCGTCAACAGGCTTATTGATCTTACCCCCCTTTACAAATATAACCCGCCCCCTACAATAGAGTTGCGAAATGGGAAACATATCATTGCTTTTATGAGCCTTACCTGCCCTCATTGCAAAAAGGCTGCCTATTTATTGCAGTCTATCCGTAAGGCACATCCTGATATTTCCATGTATTTAGTCCTTGCTGGGAATGACAACTTTATCAAAACATTCTTTGATGAAACCCATGCGGGCAATATCCCCCACATGATCTTCCATAACGCCCCAGACTTTTTAAAGATGGCCGGCGGTAACGGAGTGCCAGCTATCTACTGGATCAACAATAGCAATATAGAATTCCAATCCACATACTACCAGATAGACCCTGAAAACATGGAGCTGTGGATAAAGCACTAAATTTGCTGCGCATTGATGCATACACATGGCAGATAATATAGAAGAAGATCTTTGGGAAGAAGAAGAAACAGAAGAGCAGGAAGATGCCCAACCCGCCGAACGCCTGCGCTTTATAACAGATAAAGGCCAGGAGCCTACCCGTATAGATAAGTTCCTGATGAACAGGATAGAGAACGCTACCCGTAATAAAATACAACAGGCGCTGGAAGAAGGGTTCATTAAAGTAAACGGCGCAATCGTAAAATCGAATTATAAAGTAAGGCCGGGCGATGAGGTGGTAATACTGGAGACCCGTAAGCCGGAAAGTACAGAAGTATTGCCGGAGGAGTTGCCGCTTAATATCATATATGAAGACGATGACCTGCTGATAGTTAACAAAAAACCAGGCATGGTAGTACACCCTGGAACCGGCAATTATTCAGGTACTCTTGTAAACGGCCTTGCCTGGTATCTAAGCAGGAATGATCATGATAAGGAAACCCTGCCACGTGTAGGCCTGGTGCATCGCATAGATAAAGACACAAGTGGCCTGGTAGTAATAGCTAAAACCGAATTAGCTATGAGTAACCTGGCTGCGCAATTTAAAAAACATACAGTGCATCGCCGCTACATAGCATTGGTATGGGGCGATTTTGCAGAAGAAGAAGGAACCATAAATGCACATGTAGGACGCAACCTTCGCCTGCGTAAAATAATGGACACATTTCCCGATGGCGACCATGGAAAGGAAGCTATTACCCATTACAAAGTGCTGGAGCGTTTTAATTATGTAACCCTTGCAGAGATGCGGCTGGAAACAGGACGCACCCACCAGATACGGGTACATATGAAGTACATTGGCCATCCGCTTTTTAATGATGGTACTTATGGTGGCGATAGGATAGTAAAAGGTACCGTATTTACAAAGTACAGGCAGTTTGTAGATAATTGTTTCGCGCTACTGCCGCGCCATGCATTGCATGCCAAAGAACTCGGCTTTAAACATCCAACAACCGGTGAGTGGGTCCAATTCAATTCTGAAATACCGGAAGATATCCAACAGGTAATTGAGAAGTGGCGTACCTATACTACGGGTATGACTAAGCAATTAAAAGAAAAACTGGATAATCAATAAGGATCTGCATTAAGCATGACCACTGCTTTCCAGTAGTCCTTTACAAATACGGGCGGCAATAGCCGGGCCTTCGTAAATGAAACCTGTGTACACTTGCACAAGAGATGCGCCGGCATTCAGCTTCTCTATAGCGTCTTCTGCGGTAAATATGCCGCCGGTGGCTATAATAGGGATAGTGCCGCCTGTTTTATTATGGATGTAGTTAATAATTTCAGTTGATCTGGCCTGTAAGGGCTTTCCGCTAAGTCCTCCATCACCTATATCAGTCAGCTTCGATATGGGTGCATGCAGGTTGCTGCGATCTATTGTTGTATTGGTTGCCACTATTCCCTGTATTCCTGTTTCCTGTACTATCTCTATTACATCATCCACTTGTTCCGTACTTAGGTCGGGGGCTATCTTTAGAAGTATGGGCCTGGCGTTTCCACGTTGTGCATTCAGTTCCTGCAGTCGTGTCAGCAATTGAGTCAGCGGCTCCCTGCTTTGCAGTGCACGTAGCCCTGGCGTATTCGGGCTGCTTACATTCACCACAAAGTAATCTACATGGTCATATAACTCATTAAAGCAACTTTCATAGTCATCAACAGCATCTTCATTTCTTGTATCCTTATTCTTGCCTATGTTACCGCCAATTATTATGCTGTCTTTTCTTACCTGCAGTCTTGCTGATGCTGCAAAAACGCCTTGATTGTTAAAACCCATCCTGTTGATCAGCGCTTTATCTTCGGTTACACGGAACAATCTCGGCTTGGGATTTCCTGATTGCGGCCTTGGGGTAACGGTGCCGATTTCAATAAATCCAAACCCAAGGCATGCCAATGCATCTGTATACTTTGCATCCTTATCAAAACCTGCTGCTAACCCTACGGGATTGGGAAATGTGATACCCCATAAAGTACGTTGTAGTGAAGGGTGGATTACAGAGTAATTGTGCTTCATCAATTGGCGCAAAAATGGGATTTTCCAACCAATTTTAAGCCAGCGCATGGCTATCCTGTGCGCACTTTCAGGACTTACCATGAATAAAAGAGAGCGTATTAATCCGTACATCCGCGCAAACATACACAAGACTTAGTAAAGTTTTTTAACAAAATATCCATCAAAACAATCAGCCGAAAATGTAATTTTAGCGCGCCTATGCCTTTACGTATCTTCTCTTTTTTCTTTTTCTTCAGCATGCTATTCGGTACGGTCCAGGCACAATCCATCATGGGCGAATTGCAGGATATTGATAGCCATGAGCCGATAAGCGATGTGCAAATAGAGAATATTCACAATAATGCCAGTGTGGTTACCGACAAGGCCGGGCGTTTCCTTATAGCCGCAGCCAGCGGCCAGTTAATATTGTTTAAAAAGAATGGCTATAAAACGGCCAGTGTACGCATACCTGCGGGAACAGTACCTTCCTATTTTAAAATATTATTGCAAAAAGGGGTTACTGATATATCTAAGGAATACGCAAATAACAAACACGATTGGAAAACGGATAGCACTAAATATTATGAGCTTTATAGAACCGAACTGGAATTTCCTAAAATGTCAGGGCTGGATGTTATTGAGCATCCATTTAGTGCTATGAGCAGCCGTAGTAGGGAGATATGGGAATTTCAACGCCAGTATGATAATGCCCAGCAACAGAAATATATTGATTACCGGTTCAGTAATGAAACCGTCACCAGGCTCACAGGCCTGCAAGGCGATAGCCTGAATCTTTACCTACGTAAATTCCGCCCGTCGTATCCAATGGCCCGCTCCATGAACGATTATAATATGTATGGATATATTACCCGTACAGTGCTTCAATACCGCAAGGGTGGGCATTCTTACCAAAGACTTTCACGGTAAGTAAAGTTACCCACGAACTGCATGAAGATATTTTTCGTTGATGATATCTATATGGTGCCAGCTATGCCCTACCAGAGCATAACCCAGTGCCCTTACTGATATTGTTACATCTCTTGCCGGTCCGGTCATTTCCAGTACTTCTTCGGCCATCCCCTCAAACATTTTGATGGTAGCTTTCCGCAGTAATTCCATTTCACTGATCATGTTCCTGATATCCCGTTTTTCGGCATGTGCATTCGCAACAAATGAATGCACATCATACATAGGCAGATGGCTCTGATCGCCCCGTGATATACGCATGATACGATAACAGAAATTACGTTCGGCATCTATAAGATGCGTAAATATTTCTTTTATGCTCCACTTTCCTTCCTCGTATCTATAGTTTAGTTGCTCTTCATCCAGTCTCACCATTAATGCCTTCAGGTATTCCCAGTTCAGTGCCAGGGAAGATATAAGGTCCGTATCACGCACTTTAAATACGTAATTGTTATAGAACCCATAATTGCTTTTCGATGATGGTGGAATGATCATATTTTGCAGATATACACAAATTTATAGGCTAATAAATCACATTTACAAGCATAATTAAAACATAAAAATAAAGCCACATACATTTCTGTATGTGGCTCAATAAAGATTTTTTTATTTATGCTGATTTGCGCAGGCTATTATTGGCAGCAGGCTTGTAGTGGGTACTGTACGGAATAAATGTAGAAACGTCTTTTTTAAAGATCATGTATTGTTCATACATGCTATCATAGAATTCTTCAGCAGTATTGTAAGTTCTGATCTCATTCAATACCCCATACAAATTATCATTGATACTGAAAAAAGCAATGGCTTTGCCGGGGTTGATTAATTGGTGTTTGTCGTTGTTTATCGTATATCCTTCTAATAGTATCTGGATCCCATTTAATTCGAACCTCCAACCACCGCTTCCGTTCCTGACTTTATTAAACTGGTACATATCCTTAGCTTAAATACACCTTACCAATGCAAAAACCGCACTAAAACGCAAAAAAGTCACGTTATTGATTAAAATATGACAAAACAATTAAACAAAGAGAAGGCTGGGCATCATAACGTATTATAAATCATCGAATTACAAGAGCAGCACATCCATTAAGCAATAGTTAACGTGACATTTTAAAAAAGATAGCTCTACCACAATTGTTGTAGAAAAATGTACACATATGGTTATGTAGTCTTCTTGTTGCGGACTAATTTGTAGATCCTGATAGCTGACATCAGTAATACAACGAACAGTATTAGTCCTGCTAAGCCCCAGAACCAACTCATGCTTTGCTTCACTACTGCCAGCATTACTATCGCCACCAGGAATATGGTAGCTACCTCATTCCATATTCGTAATTGCTGCGAGGTATACTTGAATATTCCCTTTGCTTCCTGTTTGTATAAACTATGCAAGGTAAAATGGTAGGCATACAACCCCACTACAAAGGCAAGTTTTACGGCAAGCCATGCAGGCAACGTGCCCATCATATACCACATCCAGGGGCCAAATACAAGGGTTAGTATTGCCGATGGCCAGGTAATGCCCAGCCAAAGGCGTTTTATCATTATACTTAACTGGCGTTGCAATATGCTCTTTTCAGGTTCCGGTTTTTCATTACTTTCTGTATTATAGATAAACAGCCGCACTATGTAAAACATACCGCTGAACCAGGTAACAATGAAAATTATATGGAGCGCCTTTACGTAGTTATACATTGTTTGTAGTTTCCAGCAACATTTCCCGGTTTCCGCCTTTCACGCTTTCAATCCACGTTTTCAGTGTATTTACCCATTGGGGATGTGTATTCAGGCAGGGTATGTAAGTGAATTCTTCTCCCCCGGCATTTATAAAGCTATCTCGTCCCTGCATTACCATCTCTTCCAGTGTTTCCAGGCAATCACTCACAAAGGCCGGGCATGCTACCACCAATTTTTTGATCCCCTTTTTAGGTAGTTCTTCCAGATATAATGCGGTGTAGGGTTTTAACCATTCATCCCTACCCAGTCGCGACTGAAATGAAATGCTGTATTTATCTTTGGGTATCCCCGCACGCGCGGCAGCCATATGTGTAGTGGTGAAACATTGGTGCCGGTAGCAGTGGGCATGCGCAGCAGCATTGGGTACATTGCAGCAATCAGCTACCTGCAGGCAATGCTTACCCGTCACATCACTTTTCAATATATGGCGTTCAGGCAGCCCATGATAGCTGAATAATACATGATCATAATCTGCTTGTAAGTAAGGGCGCATACTATCAGCCAGTGCATCAAGGTATTGCTCGTTATTGTAAAAAGGTTTTAGGATTGTAAGATTGAATTTATAATTCCCTTTTTTATGCTGCTTTTCAGCATATACTACCGCTGTCTCGTAACTCGACATGGCATAATGCGGGTAAAGAGGTATAAAAATCACCTCTTCCAGTTCAGGATATTCCTGTTGCAGCTGGTTATAGGCTTCTTTGGGTGGATGGCTGCCATAGCGCATAGATATGGCTACCGGCTCATCTACCACCTGTTGTAGCGCTTTTTGTAATTGTTTGGTGATCGTTATTAGCGGTGATCCCTCTTCCGTCCATACCTTACTATATGCTTCAGCAGTTTTTGGAGCCCTGAAAGGGGTTATGAGGCCCTTTACCAGTAGGCTTCTTACCAGGTAAGGAGAATCAATGACCCGCTCATCCATGAGGAATTCCCTAAGGTAGGTGCGTACAGCCTTTACATCTAAAGAATCAGGTGAGCCAAGATTCATCAACAGTATGGCTCTTTTTACGGCATCCGGCATATGTTATAGCAGAAAAAATTTGCAGCAAAGGTGTTGCAAAAGTTTCAATTGCATGCAAAAAAACACACAATGAAAGGCAGTGCAAAGTTGTGCAAGTAAAATGACAAATGAATGACGTGTAAATTATCTCATCGGGGCTTTGGCAGTTACCTTTGCAGCAGAAAGTTACCTCACCTAACAAAAGGGATGCACCATAGGCTGACAAATACACCTGATTTTAAAGTTGCCGGAATTAATTACAAAAAAACAGACGCTGCTGCCCGCGGACGCTTTGCTATAAATAATGAGCAGTACGCCCGTATTTTAGAAAAAGCACCGGCACAGGGGTTAAGCGACTTTTTTATCCTGTCAACGTGCAACCGTACAGAGATATACGCACTTAGTGATAATACGGATCTTCTCTTAGAGCTTATTTGCAGTGAAACAGAAGGAACTTACGAAATGTTTTCCCAGATCGCTTATTTCAAGAGTGGATGGGAAGCGATAGACCATTTGTTTTGCGTTTCTGCCGGCCTTGATTCCCAGATTTTAGGTGATTATGAAATATTAGGGCAGATAAAGAACGCAGCACGTTTTGCAAAGGAACATGGCGTTGTTTGCCCCTTCCTGGAGCGTTTAGTCAATTCAGTGCTCCAGTCTTCAAAGGCAGTAAAAACACGTACCGAATTAAGTGGTGGTACTGTCTCCGTTTCTTTTGCTGCTATTCAATATATAAAAAAGCATGTTTCGCAGCTTGCAGACAAGCACATACTTATTTATGGTACTGGTAAAATAGGCCGCAATACCTGTAGGAACCTTGTTGATTACCTGGATACAAAAAACATAACGCTCATTAATCGTACGGATGAGAAAGCATCGCAGCTGGCTACAGACCTGCAATTAAAATATGCGCCGGTTTCAGACCTTGATGTGCATATAGCATCTGCCGATGTTATCCTTGTGGCTACCAATGCCCAGGACCCAACTATTACAGAACTGCAATTAGCAGGCAAAGGCCAGAAATTAGTAATAGACCTTTCTGTACCCTGCAATGTGGCTGAAGAAGCAAAAGTATTGTCGGGTATTACCTGCGTTAATGTAGATGAATTGTCGCGCGTTAAAGATGAGACACTGCTGAAGCGCAAAGATGAAGTACCAAAAGCAATGGCCATTATCCACGAACATATTTCAGAATTCAGGGAATGGTATGAGATGCGCCGCCATGTGCCCCTCTTAAAGGTTGTGAAAGACAAACTACACGAGATAAATATAAAGCAACAGCCGGAACAGGATGCTGCAGGTGAAAAGATACAGAAGGTTATTAACACCTTAGCGGTTAAAGTTCGCCACGATAATCAGCCCGGATGCCATTACATACAGGCTATCAATGAGTTTATAGGATAGCATAATGGATAAGCGCATACGCATTGGCACACGTGAAAGCCAGCTTGCAGTATGGCAGGCAAGCCAGGTGAGGGAGCTATTAAAGCAGCATGGGTTCGATAGTGAGCTGATCTATATAAAAAGCGAAGGCGATACCGACCTGAAAACGCCTCTTTATGAACTTGGTGTGCAGGGCATATTTACAAAAGCACTGGATATAGCATTGCTGGATGACCGGATAGATATAGCCGTACATTCAATGAAAGATGTACCCACCCTGTTAGCTAAGGGTATAGTACAGGCAGCGGTATTACCACGTGCATCCTACCAGGATATTTTTGTACCGAAGGACGATATATCATTCCTTGATGAATACGATGCAACGGCAACCATTGCCACCAGCAGCACCCGCCGTAGGGCGCAGTGGCTTCACCGTTATCCGCATCACACTATTGAGAACCTGAGGGGAAATGTAAATACCCGGCTACGTAAGGTGAGGGAAGAGAAATGGAAGGGCGCTATCTTTGCAGCCGCGGGCCTGGAGCGTATATCCCTGCGACCTGACAATGCGGTCGATTTAGAATGGATGCTGCCTGCACCCGCGCAGGGCGCTATAATGGTGGTATGCCGGCAGGATGATACTTATTGCTATGAGGCCATCCGTCATTTTAATGATATAGATACAGCACTCTGCACCGGCATTGAAAGAGACTTTCTCAGGGCATTAATGGGTGGCTGCACAACACCCATCAGCGCATTGGCACAGCGCCGTAAAGATGATATCCTCCTTACAGGCAATCTGCTAAGCATGGATGGGAAACAGAAAAAAGAGATTACGCAAATAGCCACCATCGGCAATGCAAAGAATTTAGGTACT
This sequence comes from Taibaiella sp., assembly GCA_013815385.1. Taxonomy (GTDB): domain Bacteria; phylum Bacteroidota; class Bacteroidia; order Chitinophagales; family Chitinophagaceae; genus JACDGL01. Next base: position 133,786 of record JACDGL010000008.1, read on the forward strand.
ATGGTCGGCGCTGCATTACTTGCAGATGGCGGACAGGAAATACTGGATAAAATAAAGAATGGCAATTAAACATCGCATACTAAGCACAGCTTCTTTACCTCAGCCTCTTATAGAGCTGGTTGAGTTAAACCGCCTTGCTATAGATGTAGTGCCTTTTATCAAGATAAATTCCCTGGTTAGCAAGTCCCTGTCTCAACAGGTACTTAGCCTCTACGACCATCCTATAAGGGCAGTATTTACCAGCGCACAGTCAGTTATTCATCTACCACATGCTGCAGGTATAGCTTGGGATATTTATTGCATCGGCAATGCAACACTGGATGCAGTAAATGTAACTTTCCCCGGCGCGCACATTGCAGGCACTGCAGACAATGCGAAGCAATTAGCACAGATAATTATTGACGATAATTCAGACAAGGATATCCTTTTTTTCTGCGGAGACATCCGTCGTGATGATCTGCCTGACGCATTGACCCATGCAGGCATTGCGGTAAAAGAGATCATTGTTTACCATACCGAGCTTACCCCGCAGCGCATCCAGCAATATTATGATGCAGTACTATTCTTTAGCCCCAGTGGTGTACAAAGCTTTTTTTCTTTAAATAGTGTTCCTGACACAACCACACTTTTTGCTATTGGCAGCACCACAGCCGATACCATAAAACAATACACAACCGCTAACAATATCATTACGGGCTATAAGCCAGGTAAATACATTTTGATAAATACGCTGCTCGCTCATTTTCAGCAGCAACTAACTTAATAGCTATATATGACCACTTTAAAAAATGACCTCCTTCTCCGTGCCCTTAAAGGCGAGAAGGTGCAGCGCCCTCCTGTATGGATGATGCGCCAGGCAGGCCGTTATTTGCCCGATTACATTAAGCTCCGCAAGAAATATGATTTCTTCACAAGGGTACAAACCCCCGAACTGGCCTGCGAGATAACCTTACAACCCATAGACCAGGTAGGCGTAGATGCAGCCATTATTTTTTCAGATATCCTGGTGATACCACAGGCTATGGGTATGGAAGTACTGATGGAAGAAGGCCGGGGCCCATTGCTGCCTAAAACAATAAGCACACAACAGGATATTGATGCGCTGCACATTGATGATATAGAGGATCGTTTAAGCTACGTTACAAAAGCATTGTCGTTAACGAAGCAGGAGCTAAATGGCCGTGTGCCGCTGATAGGTTTTGCCGGTGCTCCATGGACATTACTTTGCTACATGGTAGAAGGCAAGGGCAGCAAATCGTTTGATAAAGCAAAGCAATTCTGCTTTACAACACCGGCATTTGCGCATAGCCTTTTGCAGAAGATAACGGATGCTACCATCCACTATTTAATAGCACAGGTAAAAGCAGGCGCCGATGTGATACAGGTATTCGATAGCTGGAGCGGTATGCTAAGCCCCGCTGATTTTAAGATATTTGCACTCCCCTACCTCACGCAGATAGCAGATGCGGTTAGCCCGCATGCCCCGGTTATCCTGTTCCCGAAAGGGAGTTGGTATGCCTTACCGGACTTATGTAATACCAGTGCATCCGGGCTGGGTATAGACTGGAGCATAACCCCGCAAATGGCGCGCGAATTCACAAATAACAGCATTACTCTGCAAGGAAATTTTGACCCATCAAGGCTACTTGCTCCCATAAGTGAGATCAAAAAGAGTGTACGCGAAATGATAGACGCGTTTGGTGTGGATCGCTACATTGCTAACCTCGGTCATGGTATACTGCCCAATGTTCCTGTAGACCATGCACGTGCATTTGTAGACGCAGTAAAAGAATATGAACCGGCCCCAAACTATACTACTGTTTAGATGGATATTAAGGAACAGTTCATAAAATACATCCATGCCCTCCAGAGCACCATATGCACTGCGCTGGAGGGTATTGACGGGCATGCACACTTTGCGGAAGACCGCTGGGAGCGACCCGAAGGTGGCGGTGGTATTTCCCGCACTATTTCTAATGGACATGTTTTTGAAAAAGGCGGAGTTAATACTTCTGTAGTACACGGTATATTGCCGCTTGCTATGCAGCAGGCATTCAATGTACCGGAGAGCGATTTTCTTGCATGTGGCCTATCACTGGTCATGCATCCGGTCAATCCGTATGTACCCACTGTACATGCCAACTGGCGCTACTTTGAATTGTATGATAAGCAGGGCAGCAGGCTGGATAGTTGGTTTGGCGGTGGTACTGACCTTACTCCTTACTATATTTTCGAAGAGGATGGCAGGCATTTCCATAACACACTGAAGAATACTATGGATGTCTTTGATACATCATTATATCCTAAGTATAAGCAGCAGTGCGATGAATATTTTGTAAATAAGCACCGTAACAATGAGGCCCGCGGCATTGGGGGGGTCTTCTATGATTACCTACGCCCAAAGGATGATGCTGATGCAGCACACTTGTTAGGGTTCCAGCAGGCCAATGGCAATAGCTTTTTGTCTGGCTACTTACCAATTGTCGAAAAACGAAAAGACTATCCCTACTCTGTTCATGAAAAAGAATGGCAGGAGATACGCCGTGGGCGGTATGTTGAGTTTAACCTGGTACATGACCGCGGCACTCTGTTTGGCTTAAAGACCAACGGCCGCATAGAAAGCATTTTAATGAGTATGCCGCCCAGGGCTCGCTGGGAATATAATTACCATCCTGAACCGGGTACCAGGGAGGCGGAACTGCTTGCCTACCTTCATCCGCGCGATTGGGTATCTTAAAAATAACTTTATGCATTTACTAAGAAGGAACAGGATATTAAGGCAGTCACCCGCTATGCGTTCCCTTGTAGCTGAGACTGTACTTACACCATCTGATTTTATTGCGCCCCTGTTTATTATAGAAGGTACAGGCATAAAAGAAGAAATATCTTCTATGCAGAATTACTACCGCATGAGTATAGATACTACCGTTGCCGAGGTAAAAGAATTGTGGCACCTGGGTATCAAAAGTGTGCTGCTTTTCATTAAGTGCAAAGATGAACTGAAAGATAATAAAGGTACCGAGGCGCTTAACCCTGATGGCCTTATGCAGCGCAGCATAAAAGCGATTAAAGATGCCTGCCCGGGTATGGTAGTGATGACGGATGTGGCCTTAGATCCTTTCTCTACTTATGGCCATGATGGCATAGTGGAAGGGAACCAGATAGTGAATGACCCAACGGTAGAAGTGCTGGCACAAATGAGCGTAAGCCACGCACTGGCAGGCGCAGATATAGTGGCACCAAGCGACATGATGGATGGCCGTATAAGGGCTATACGCGATGCTTTGGAAAGTAGTGGGTTTACCAATACTGGCATTATGGCTTACAGCGCCAAGTATGCTTCCTGCTTTTACGGTCCTTTCCGCGATGCGCTGGACAGCGCCCCAGGCTTTGGTGATAAGAAAACTTATCAGATGGATTATTCCAATCGCCGCGAAGCGATTAAGGAAACACTGATGGATATAGAAGAAGGCGCTGACATAGTAATGGTGAAGCCTGCCATGGCCTATCTTGATATTATACGCGAGGTGAGGAATGTGGTGCAGGTGCCGGTAAGCGCCTATCATGTCAGCGGCGAGTATGCTATGATAAAGGCTGCCACTAAAATGGGATGGCTTGATGAGAACAAAGCGATACTCGAATCTTTGACCAGTATTAAACGCGCCGGGGCAGACCTTATTGCTACCTATTTTGCCAAGGCTGCAGCAGAACTTCTGGCTATGTAATTACACAGTCAGTTGATTGTTAAAATGCGCTATATGTGTACTTTATAGCAATAAAAGAACTATTTTTGTCCTAGTCTTATTACTAAATTTGTTCCATATGTCTTTATTAAGCATTCAACCGCAATTACTATTATCTATGCCTAGTGGTGGCGAATGGCTTTGGGTTATCCTTGCTATCATCATTTTATTTGGTGGTAAAAAGATACCGGAGCTGGCCAAGGGTGTGGGTAAAGGTATCCGCGAATTCAATGAAGCTAAAGATGGTATTAAGAAGGAAATAGAATCCAATGTGAATGCAGGCACTAATGCTACAACTGCCGTACCTCCTGCAAAAGAAGTGGAAAAAACACCTAACGCCTAACGCCGGTTATTACTTTTCAGCTTTTTCATTTACTTTAGTACAGCCCCTGAGGGTTGCATGGATCATTTTCTCTTAAACGATAAAAACATGCACTGCAAGCGCTTAATATTATCAATTCTACTGTTAACCGGATATTATGCATCGTATGCTCAGCACCGCATGGATATCCCTACCCGTGTGGTAAGTGTCGATACTATTATCTCCCGTATGCCTGTTAAGGCTAAGCTGGCTGCCAATCTACCGGTTAAGGAAAAAGGTTACAAAAAAGTGCCGCTTGCCGGCCAAAAAGAATATTTCGGCGATAAGACCGATTATATGACCCAGTTTATGCGCAAGTACTTTGAAGCACATAACCAAACCCTTAATTGCGTAAAAGGCCGGGGCAATACCCAGTTCTCCTTGCTGGATAATGTGCTGGAGAAGAATAAAATGCCTACCCAGCTTAAATATCTTGCTGTTATAGAATCGGCGCTAGACCACAATGCTGTATCGCACGCGGGCGCTGTAGGCCCCTGGCAGTTAATGCAGTCAACAGCCAAATTAATGGGCCTTACAGTTAATCATGGCCGTGATGACCGCCGCGATTGGTATAAGTCTACCAACGCAGCCGCTAAATACCTTTCTATACTATACGGCCAACTGAATGATTGGTTATTAGTGATAGCCGCCTATAATAGTGGCCCCGGCCCGGTAAGGCGCGCTATAGCCCGCACAGGCAGCCACAATTTCTGGGATATAAAACCGTATCTGCCGCACGAAACACAGGGCCATGTGCTTGCTTTTATAGCCACAGCCAGTATTTTCGAAAATTTAAGCAGCTTTATAGGCCTGGGCAATATCCCTGATGAACTAAGGCTGGATGACCATGGCAAGGCGGTCATGCCTGCAATTGTAAATAAGGCAATTGCTAAAAAATCACCTTTTACAGAAGAAGAGTTAAAAAATATGGCTATAGTGCATCTTTCTGAGCCATTAAGCATGGAGCTTATAGCCCACGAACTGGGTGTTGACATGTCTTTACTTAATAAATGGAACTCCGATTACGAGGTATTTGAATACAGCGCATACCCCGCCGATTATTACAGCCTGCGCATACCAAAAGATAAAGTGGACAATTTTGTACAGAAAAAAGAATATCTCGCTAAGAAATCAAAGCAGATATTCAATGATATGAACTTATAGTTTTTTCATATTTTTTTGCAAAAACATAATTTTTAGCATACTTTTGCACCCTCAAAGTATAAAGAAGAAAATAGATGGCAAATCATAAAGCAACCCGCAAAGATATCCGCCAAAGCGAAAAACGCCGCGATCGCAACCGTTACTATGGTAAGACCACCCGTAACGCTATCCGCGATCTGCTGGCTAATACCGATAAGGCATCCGTACAGGAAGCTCTTCCTAAGGTTATGTCTATGATAGACAAGCTGGCAAGGCGCAACGTCATTCACAAAAATAAAGCAGGTAACCTTAAATCAGGTATCGTTAAGAAGATCAACGCAATAGCGTAATTTTTTTAATAAAATATATTTATAGCCCGCCATGTGCGGGCTTTGTTGTTTTTACTGTTGCCGCATTTTTCGGTACTTTACTCCAAATTATTTCTTTTTGAATGCAGGCCGATAAAAACGAATGGAAAGTGATCCGTCATGCGCTGGATGAATGGGAGCGTGAAGGAAGGCTTACTTCCCGTCAGGCTACCGATCTGCGCAAAAGCGTCACCTTTCGGCGGGCCGATAGCCAGCAGCTGGCACAGTATCTTTTTATCATCGCACTATCCTGCATCCTGCTTGCTTTCGGTGCTATCTTTATTAATGATAAGTTACTGGAGAAGCTGAAAAGCTATTTCTCGCTCAGTAACATGGTTATCACAGGTATCACTGCTTTGATCAGTGTTGTTTGGTTTTGGTATATCCGCCGCCGCAGGATACACTTACATACTATTGCCTATGAAATATACATGGTACTTGGCGGGCTGGCTGCACTCACCGCTCTTTTATATGTGTGCAAGGTAGCTGGCTTTACTACGTACACCTACTTTTTTAGCGGCGCTGCATTGGTGCTGTTGTTATTGGGCACCGCCTTCCGTTCCCGTGCATTATGGATAGGCAGCATGCTGGCATTCGTCACCTGGTATGGCGACTACACTACCCTGCACAGCGTACAATACCTCTGGCTGGGCATGAATTATCCGGTACGGTTTACCGTGCTTGGCTTACTCCTCCTGGCATTTGCCGCATTGCAGCTACGTATCGGGTTCATGAATTATACCCGTAGCATTACCTATGCCTTTAGCATGATAGTATTCTTCACAGCGCTGTGGGGGGTATCCATATTTGGCAATTTCAATTATTTGGATGAATGGCAGAAGGTAAGGCAAACGCATGTGCTCTCTTATGCCATCCTATTTGGGCTGGCGGCAGGTCTTTCTTTATTTATGGGCATCCGTTATAAGGATGAGACCGCACGCGATTTCGGGCTGCTTTTCCTGCTCATCAATCTTTATACCCGCTATTTCGAATACTTTTGGGATACGATGAACAAAGGTATTTTCTTCCTGGTGCTTGCGGTTACCTTCTGGTTCCTGGGCAGGTGGATAGAAAAGAACAAGAAGATAAAAAAGCCCCGCTTCATTAAAAAAAACACTACCGCTCATACGTGATCATTTAGCATGGCAAGATACTTTCTCGAGGTAGCCTATGTTGGCACTGCTTTTCATGGCTCGCAGCTACAGGGGCAATTGCCTACCGTACAGTTAGCGCTTAATAATGCCCTCACTACCCTGCTCCGTACCCCAACACCCTCATTTGGCGCCAGCCGTACCGATGAGGGCGTGCATGCGCTTTGCAATTTTTATCATTTTGATACCCCATTACCCCTGCACGATGCATTCCTTTATAAATTGAATGCAATACTGCCCCACAGCCTGGCAGTGAAGAAGTTATATAAGGCCGGTAACGATGAGGCCAATGTGCGGTTCGATGCCCGGTCACGCAGGTATCGTTACCGTATCTATGCACGTAAGGAGCCCTTTCTTTACCACAGGGCCATGTACTATCCATACCCTATAGATATAGCGATACTCCACCAAACCGCTGACATTATAAAAGAATACGATCATTTCGAAAGTTTCTCCAAGCGCAATACACAGTCTCGCACATTTATCTGCACTATTAAGCAATCTTACTGGCAGCAGGTGGGTACAGAACTGCACTATGTAGTAGAAGCCAATCGCTTCCTCCGGGGCATGGTAAGGGGGTTGGTAGGTACACAGTTAAAACTGGCAAAAGCAGGGGGAGATGGCCCGGCTGCGTTACGCCAGATTCTTGATGCGAGAGACTGTACTAAGGCTGATTTCAGCGTACCCGGCTATGGGCTATATCTGGAAGACATATCCTATCCCGCAGATACATATACGGAGATAATAGATAAAAAAACCGGCAACTATAACCAATAGTTACCGGCATATCTTAATAGTATTGATCGTCTAGGCTTCGCTGCCTACGCTCATCATCATTTCCTTTATATCCGCCATTATACGCTTGGCTATGTTGTTGGCAGTTGTTTCTGTTCCGCTTTCAGAGTATATCCTTATTATCGGCTCTGTATTAGAGGTACGCAGGTGCACCCAGTCATTATCAAATTCTATACGCAGGCCATCCTCTGTATTTATTGGCTGCTTACTGTACTTCTTCTTTATCTGTTCAAAAATGTTTTTAACGTTCACCTCTTCTCCCAGTTCTATTTTATTTTTAGAGATAAAATAGTTAGGGTAAGTGCTGCGAAGTGCTTTCACGCTTTTACCTGATTTTGCCAGGTGCGTAAGGAATAGCGCTATCCCTATCAGTGCATCGCGGCCATAGTGCAGTTCCGGCACTATTACACCTCCATTGCCTTCGCCACCTATCACCGCATTTACTTCCTTCATTTTCTTTACCACATTTACCTCGCCTACTGCACTCGGATAGTATTCTCCCCCATGCTTTATAGTTACATCCTTCAGTGCGCGGGTAGAGGAAAGGTTGGATACTGTATTCCCTTTTTTATGTGATAATATATAGTCTGCAATAGCCACCAGTGTGTACTCCTCACCAAAGAGGCTGCCATCTTCGCATACAAAGCAGAGCCTGTCTACATCAGGATCTACGGCTATTCCCAGGTTAGCATTTTTCTTTTCCACTACCGAGCATAGTTCCCTTAGGTTCTCCGGGAGCGGTTCGGGGTTATGGGCAAACTGCCCGGTAACCGCTTCATTTATTACTGTTATTTCCTCTATTCCCAGCGCGGTCAGTAAAGCAGGTACAGCTATGGCACCCGTCGAGTTTACGGGGTCTAACACTATTTTAAAATTCTTTGCTTTTATAGCCGCTATATCTACCAGCGGGTGTGCCAGTATAGCATTTATATGCTTCTGTATATAAGTATCATTGGCAGTTACAGTACCTATCTTATTAATGGTGGCAAAGTCAAGTTCGCCTTTCTCAGCATGGTCCAGTATCCATTGCCCGGCAGCTGCATCCAGAAATTCGCCGTCTTTATTCAGCAGTTTCAGCGCGTTCCATTCTTTGGGGTTGTGGCTCGCAGTTAGTATGATACCGCCCCCCGCATTTTCCATTTTTACAGCCATTTCAACTGTAGGCGTAGTACTCAGCCCCAGGTCAGTCACCTCAAATCCAAGGCTTTGCAGGGTCGATACCACCAGGTTCCTGACCATCTCGCCAGATATGCGGCCATCGCGCCCTATTATTATTTTCTTATTGCTTCCCTGCTGGTCTATCCATGCGCCATAAGAAGCAGTGAATTTTACAACATCTATAGGGGTGAGTGATGTGCCGGGTTTTCCTCCTATTGTTCCTCGTATTCCGGAAATGGATTTAATAAGTGCCATATATATCTTCTGAATACGAAGATAAACATATCACCTGCATCATTCGCTCCCATTCTAACAATATTTTATCGTTTTTACGCTCCACATCCATTGGTAATATCTCTTATTTATTATCTTGCAGCAAATCCAGAAAATATATGCAGTTATATTCAGGCCGCGTGCTACGCATGGCCCTTATAGGTGTCATTGCTGCCGGTTCATTCACCAGCGTATCCGCACAGGATAATGCAGCATTGCCCTTCGATCCAGGTGCTATAAAGGGCACATTTGCCAACGGCCTTACCTATTATGTACGCCCTAATCACAAGCCCGAACACAAAGTAGAACTGCGCATGGTGGTCAAGGCAGGCTCTATCCTGGAAGATGATGACCAGCAGGGTCTTGCGCACTTTATGGAGCACATGAACTTTAATGGCACCACCAATTTTCAAAAAAATGCCCTGGTCAGCTACCTGCAGTCTATAGGCGTGCAGTTTGGTGCCGATCTCAATGCATACACTTCATTCGATCAAACGGTATATATACTCCCCATCCCAACAGATAAGGAGGGAAACCTGGAGAAAGGTTTTCAGATCATAGAAGACTGGGCACACAATGCATTGCTTACCGATTCTGATATAGATGGTGAGCGTGGTGTGGTGCTGGAGGAAAGCAGGTTGCGCAAAGGCGCAGGATTGCGTATGCGTGATAAATATTTCCCTCGCCTGGTTTCCGGTTCCAAGTATGCAGAGCGCCTGCCTATCGGAAAGGATAATATCCTGAAGTCATTTAAATATAGCACTATCCGCAATTTCTATCACGATTGGTACCGTCCTGATCTGCAGGCTGTTGCCGTAGTGGGTGATATAGATACTGCTACTGCTATGAAATACATACGCCAGCATTTCGAAGGCCTTAAAAATCCTAAGAAAGAAAAGCCTCGTGAGTATATTTCTATAGCGCCCCGTACCAAACCGGATGCCATGGTGGTAACCGATATAGAAGCTACTACTGCTTTATTGCAGGTATTATATCCTTATAATAAAAGGAACTATTCATTTACCAAAGAAGATTACAAACACGACCTGGAACGTAACCTGGTACTGACAATGATCAATACACGCCTGAGCGATCTGGCGCAGGGAACTAATCCTCCTTTTGTATTTAGTCAGGTATATTTTGATGACCTGGTACAAGGTTACGAGAGCTTTGGTGCGGTGGCAGTGCTGGGTAAAATGGAAGCTTCTAAGGCACTGGATGCAGTAGCTGCGGAACTGCTCCGTGCGAAGCAATACGGCTTCACTGCTTCTGAGTTCGATATTGCTAAAAAAGATATGATGAGTGGTATGGAGAAACAATACAAGGAACGCACTACTACCGATAGTAAAGCTTATGTAGAAGAGTTTGTACGCAACTTCCTTGATAAAGAACCGGTACCGGGCCTTCAGAACGAATACGGATATTACAAAGAAATGCTACCATCTATCCAGCTTAGCAACTTAAATAAGCTGCCTGCAAAGTGGATGCCTAATCAAAATACATTTACGCTCATCACTGCTCCGGATAAGGAAAAAGCTGCGCTCCCTGATGATGGCATGCTGCTTTCTATGTCTGCAAAGGCCTTCCAGCAATCAGTGAAGCCAATAGAAGAAAAAACTATAGCCTCTTCTTTAATGAATGCTAAGCCCGTACCAGGTATGGTTCTTTCACACAAAGATGAACCTGATTTTGCCGCTACTACCTATACACTCAGCAATGGCATTAAGGTTACCATAAAATCTACAGATTTTAAAAGTGATGAGATACAGGTAAAAGGTATCAAGAAAGGCGGTACCAATTCATACGGTGTAGCCGATAAGAGCAACGCCAATTATGCTACCAGTGTAGTTAGCGCTATGGGTGTTGCTTCCTTCACACCTTCTGATATGGAAAAGGTAACTGCCGGTAAGAACATTAGTTTCCGTTCTACAATGACTGATATCAATGATATGGTTTTTGGTTCCAGCACTGTAAAGGATTTTGAAACGTTCCTGCAGTTAATGTACCTGAATATGGAACAGCCACGTAAAGACGAAGCACTCTTCAATGCATTCAAAGAAAAGCAGAAGTCTCAGGTAATGTTTATCTCTGCCAATCCGCAGGCAGCTATTACAGATACGATGTATAAAACACTGTACAACAATAATCCGCTTGCGCGCACTATCATACCTAAGCCGGAAGATTTTGATAAGATCAATCTTGATCGTTCGCTCCAGATATATAAGAATGAGTTTGGTAATGCCGATGGTTATCATTTCTTTATAGTAGGCAATGTTGATCCTAAAACAGCGCTTCCATTGCTCGAAACCTACCTTGGCAGCATACCTGCTGCTAATAAAACAGCAGCGTTTAAAGACAATGGTGTACGTCCTATTAATGGTGTGCATACTTTAGATCTGAAAAAAGGAAAGGAAAAACAAAGCATCATAATTTCTAACTACTATGGAGAAGTTAATTATTCTGAAGACCTTGATCTGCGTGCCCGCGCACTAGCCGAAGTACTGAATATAAAAGTGATAGAAGACCTCCGCGAAAAGATGGGTGGCATCTATACAGGTGGCTTCCGTGCATCAGTTACCAAAGAACCGTACGCACGTTACAGCATATCGCTCAACCTGCCTTGCGGTCCTGAAAATGTGACTAAGCTCTTAAACGCTGCCGGTGATGAAATAAAAATGCTGAAGCAGAATGGCCCTGACGCTAAAGACCTGGACAAAGTAAAAAGCCAGTGGCGCGAAAAATACCTGACCAGCGTAAAAGAAAATGGCTACTGGACAGGTAAGATGGAAGATGTATTATTCTGGGGCAAAGACAAAGACCACGTTTTCCAGTACGAAGCATGGATAAACAAACTCACCCCTCAGGATATACAGCAGACAGCTAATCAGCTTTTCAACGGTAAGAATCAGATGACTTCTGTTCTGTATCCCGAAGCAGGAGGCGCTCCTACTGATCGTTCCAGCAATTAATTTTTATTATTATGCTCATGAAAAAACCGCCTTTAAGGGCGGTTTTTTCATTCATATCTGTTCAGATAACGTGATCAGGCAGGTATGATAATAGTAAACGTGGCACCCTCACCCTGATGTCCCGATGCAAAAATGGTCCCCTTATGGTTCTCTGTTATCTTCCTGCATATGGCCAGGCCTATACCCGTACCTTCATAAGCATTCCGGTCATGCAGCCTTTGGAATATTGTAAATATTTTTTGCGCGTGCTCATTATTGAAGCCTATTCCGTTATCGGCAAATTGCAGGCGTAGATATTTTCTTGCTTTAATAAGATGGAACTCCGCTACATCTTTTGGCAATAAATACTCATGGGTAATGGTTATTCGTAGCGCAACCCCTTCGCGGGTAAATTTCAGCGAGTTAGATATCAGATTCTGGAATAGTTGCCTGAACTGCGATGGCACAATAGTAGCCCTAGGCAGCTTATCCACTTTTATCGTTGCATTCTTTTCTTCTATCGTATGCTCTATGCTTTGCAGTGCCTCGCTCAGTACTTCATTCAGGTCTGTTTCTTCATACTCCCTGTTACCTGATATTATCGACACGGCCAGCAGGTCATTGATCATCGTCTGCATACGCCTTGTCGATTCAATGATCTTGTTTAGGTACACCTTGCTGTCTGCGCTGAGCACCTGGGCTTGTGTATTCAATAGTCGGTCGCTAAATGTAGATATTTTCCTAAGTGGCTCCTTCAGGTCATGGCTGGCTATAAATGCGTATTCTTCCAGGCTGCTGTTCGATTGTTGCAGCTCTATATTCTTCTGCGCCAGTATTTGTTCCGCTTCCTCCTGCTCCGTTATATCTACAGATATGTTCAGTACACTTTCCACCTTGCCATTCTTATCCCTTTCAAAGATAGTTCCATAGGTGTTGAACCATCTATAGTTTCCATCGCTTCGTTTCATCCGGTATTTAAACTCTACTATCTCTTCGTATCCCACTTTGGGCTTACTTTCATTTGCCGCTTCCAGTGCCCTGGTATTTTTCTCCATCATCTGCGCCATATCATCAGGGTGTACCAATGCGCTCATCGCGGCCACCCCTCCATTCATCACCGCCTCCTGCGATACGCCGAGCAGGTTCTCTACCGCCCTGTTTATAAAAGAGTATTGCCCGGTATGTACGTTATAGCTGGCTATTATCGATGGGGTTACATCGGTTATCTTTTCTATGAATTCGCGGTACTCTATCAGTGTTTTTTCTACCAGTTTCTGTTGTGTAACATCCTGCACCGTACCAAATAGTTTGTAGGTCTCCCCATCTGTGCCCGGTAATGATTCACCTTTTACATGCAGTGTCTTTATCTGGTCCCCTTGCACTACTATGCGATAATAAAAATCATATGGCTCTTTATTCTTTATCGCATTGGCTATCACGGTAGCCACCATTTCAGCATCATCGCGGTGGTTATGATCAGCTATTATTTCGTACGTGAGTGTAGCGCCGGGTGCCATTCCATATATCCTGTACAATTCATCGCTCCATTCCAATTCGCCTGTCGTTACATCCATTACCCAGTTACCTATATGGCTCATTGCCTGTGCCTGCTTGTACAGTATCTCGCTGCTTTGCAGGCGCTGTACCAGGTGCTGGCGTTCGGTCATATCAGTTACTGTTCCTTTCATTACCAGCCTGCCCTCTGTTTCATCTACTGTACCACGGGCCCATATCATTTTCTCTTTCTCATTCGCCAGGTAGCGGTATTCCATATCGTATATGCTTCTTTCATTCACCGCCTTCGTCATGTTCGCTTCGGCCCGGGCACGGTCTCCGGGATGTATATTGGCCAGCAGGTCCTTTCTTTTTAACCCTTGTGTTGTTTCCAGCACTTTATAAAAATGAGGGCTCACCTCCAGTTCATCAGTAGCTATATCCAGTTCAAAACTGGCCATATTAGCTACTTCCTGCGCTTCCAGCAATTTTTGCTGGCTGTTTATCAGCTCCCGCTCTATCACCTTCTCATTCTCAATATCCAGCATTATGCCTATCACTTCCTCGGCTTTGCTTTGTTCATTTCTTTTAAACACAGTAGTGTAGTTACGCACCCAGCGGTACTGTCCATCTGCGTTTTTTATCCTGAATTCCAGCGATATTATTTCACCGTTTTCTGTGCTCAGCGTTTTGTGCAGCATGTCCGCTGTCTTTTGCAGGTCATCCGGGTGTATGATACTGCGGATTATTTCTCCTCCGTTCCTGTTCAGTTCGGCGGCATTAATGCCTGTAAATTTCAGATAGTTCTCGTTTGCATAGCTGATAGTATTGCCTGGTAGGTTGTAGATGTAGGTCATACCGGGTACAGTATGGTTTATGGTTTCTACCAGGTGTATATTGGCATTGATCTTCTCCCGTAGTATGTTTATATAGGTATTTGTAACTAATGTATCGTTATATAATGAGTAGTCATCCAGCTCTTTTACTATCCCTATTATTTCCTCTGGTTTATTAGTGTACAGTGGTAAGAAATTCAGGAACGATTGCCTGCGCATATAGCTCACCAGGGTTATATCCTCAGCGCTTATCTGGTCTTTGCTAACGATGCCCATCTCATCATTCAGCCATTGCCTTACTGCTGTCTGCACCTGCTCTTCCAGCCTGTTTTCTACCATAAAGGTCAGGAACTGGCCTGTGGTTATTACCGACATTGCTATCAGTTCGTCATCGGTCATCTTTGGTATATAGCGCATCAGCGGTATATCCAGCATTCTTGTAAGCCGCAGCTGCTCCTTTATAAAGGGTATCAGCTGTTCATCTTTTAAAAAACGGGCATAGCCGGGCAAATGGTTGAATACCAGCGGGGCGTGTGCGTTTTCAATAATTTTTTCGGTCACTCGGTTTTGGGGGTTGAGGGATAAACTATTGGTTCAGTAGAAGAGTTTTAATTCCATATGATTGCATAAAAATCATACCCAATTAGCAATTTTCAATGAACCTTTCTGAGAGTGCTGATCGCACCAGGCAACGTTTTTAAAATTAGGATTTCTGCGCCATATTTTATCGCTTCAGCGTGTTATATAAACAGAAACGCCGCGATAAGCGGCGTTTGTACTCTGTACCTACTAAATAGTATTTATGCTTCTGCGGGTTGCAATGCTTCCCGTATACGGCCTTCCATTTCTTCCATCATTTCCGGGTTATCGCGCAGGAACTGTTTTACAGCATCCCTGCCCTGCCCTATTTTGCTATCGCCGTAGCTAAACCATGAGCCGCTCTTCTGTAATATATTCAGTTCCACACCCATGTCTATTATCTCGCCTATTTTGCTTACGCCTTCACCGAAGATAATATCAAATTCTACCTGGCGGAATGGGGGCGCTACTTTATTTTTCACCACCTTCACTCGCGTTCGGTTACCGCTGGCTACATCACCATCTTTTATCTGGCTTATGCGGCGTATATCCAGGCGCACGGAGGCGTAGAATTTCAGCGCATTACCACCTGTTGTTGTTTCGGGGTTACCAAACATTATGCCTATCTTCTCGCGCAGCTGGTTAATGAATATACAGCAGCAGCCCGTACGGCTTATGGTAGCGGTCAGCTTGCGCAGTGCCTGGCTCATCAGCCTTGCCTGCAGGCCCATCTTGCTTTCGCCCATTTCTCCTTCCAGTTCTGCTTTTGGCACCAGTGCCGCTACAGAATCTATCACAACCACATCTACCGCGCCCGATGATATCAGTCGGTCAGCTATTTCCAGCGCCTGCTCACCATAGTCCGGTTGCGATATAATTAAGTTATCCACGTCCACACCCAGCTTGCGGGCATAGCCTGCATCAAATGCGTGCTCTGCATCTATTATAGCGCAGATACCGCCTTTCTTTTGCGCCTCTGCTATAGTATGTATAGCTATCGTTGTTTTACCAGACGATTCAGGGCCATATATCTCTATAATACGTCCGCGCGGAAAACCGCCCACGCCCAGTGCCACATCCAGCCCCAGCGATCCGGTGCTTATAGTATCTATTTTTTCCTGTCGCTTATCGCCCAGCATCATTACCGAGCCTTTACCGTAGTCCTTTTCGATCTTGTCAATTGCTAGTTTCAGCACTTTCAATTTGTCGTCTATTGCCATTTCTTAAGTATTTAGTTTTAATGAACTATTTGTCAAATATACTGGAAAAGAAACTACATTTTGCATTTTTTTGCAAGAAGATATCCACATTTTGTGACAAAATAAAGAAAGCCGCTCTCCGAGCGGCTTTCAATTATATAAAGTAGCCAGGCTACTGAAAAACTATATTTTAAAGTGGCTGAATGCTTTATTAGCTTCTGCCATACGGTGTGTATCTTCTTTCTTTTTAAAAGCACCACCTTCGCCCTTTGCTGCAGCTATTATTTCAGCGGCCAGCTTGTCGGCTATGGTTTTACCGTTCCTGTCGCGTGAGTAGCGTATCAGCCATTTTATGCTCAGGGATATTTTACGGTCAGGACGCACTTCCGATGGTATCTGGAAGGTAGCGCCCCCTATACGGCGGCTACGTACTTCTACACCCGGTGTTACGTTGGTCAGTGCGCGTTTCCATACTTCATGGCCATCTTCTCCGCTCGTCTGGGTTACTTTATCCAGTGCGTCATAGAATGCCTTTAGTACTATCGGCTTGTTACCACCCCACATAAGGCAGTTCACAAAGCGCGTTACCAGCTTGTCGTTATATTTAGGATCCGGAGCTAACGGGAGTTTTTTTGCCTGTGCCTTTCTCATCTATTATTGATTGGCTTTACTTATTAAGATTAATGAAAATTATTTCTTTTTAGCTTTTTCTTTCTTCGTACCGTACTTGCTGCGGCTCTGTTTGCGGTCTTTTACACCCGCAGTATCCAGCGCACCGCGTACTATATGGTAACGTACACCTGGCAGATCTTTCACACGGCCGCCGCGTATCAGCACTATCGAGTGCTCCTGCAGGTTATGGCCTTCACCGGGTATATAAGCTATCACCTCTATCTTGTTGGTCAGGCGCACTTTGGCTACCTTACGCAGGGCAGAGTTTGGTTTTTTAGGGGTAGTAGTGTACACGCGGGTACATACACCGCGGCGCTGAGGACATGCATCCAAAGCGCGCGACTTTGATTTTGCGCGTATTTGCTGACGACCTTTACGAACTAATTGTTGTATTGTAGGCATTGCTTACCGTTAGTAATATAAAATATTGGAGTGCAAAGGTAACATAACTTTAGAAAAACAACAAAATTATCGAAGAATTATTATTAGCTGTCCCGCACTAACTTTATATTATGTTTCTTTAAAAGATGAGGTACTTAATATTCATCCTGGTATTATTCTGCCACAAATGTATTGCCGCTATTATTCCTAGTGAGCTTAGCTCGGCTTTACCTATCCGGAACGAGGGATGGAACAGGATACTTTCTACTAGTGATAGCTTCACCGTATTAATTCATTTTCAAGAAAACAGCGCTGAATTGACTGTTATCACATTTGATAAAAATCACAAATTACATGCTACAAAGAAAGATCATTGCAAACTGTTTAATCCCCACGCTGTAAATGCTATTAGAGGCTTTTATGAGATCCATAAAGAGGCTGTATTATTCATTGAACAAAGAATTGATAATAAAAACGTCTTATTAAGATTGCGAATAAACATTTACAGTGGTGTACTAATAGAAGAAACGACTTTAATGGTGTCTCAATTATTTAGCTACAATACTTATACAGTTTTAAAATGGAATGATCTCTGTTATGTAGTGACCATGTGCATTAACGATCAACATAACGACACAGTAAAAATATTTAAGTATAGCGATGACTATAAACTAATAAAGACTTATGCACCAAATTTTGATAATATAGATTTTGATAATATCAATTCTCTTAATGCTGAAATTGATAGATCTGGTGAGGTTTGTTTCTGTATTATGCTTTCAAAAAAACAACCTTTTGACAAACAAAAGAATTTAAAAAAAATTTCATATTATGATATATATCAGCGGGTAGAACGGTACAAAGCAATTTACAAAAGTTGGAAAGACGATAAATATGAGAATTATGACAATGCGCTATACACTTACCTATTGGATAAGAAAAGAGATGAATTTATTCAAACCAGATTTAAGTTACCAGAAAACATTTATCCATTTTATACTCATTTTATTTATGATTCCAGTGCTGGTCAATTAAAGTTATTGCTAACAAGTTCTAAAGTCTTTTATTATCAAATAGCCAAAACATCTTCTATCAATTCAGATTACCATTCCTATCTTATTAATATCGATTTTAGAAAAAATGACTTTACAATAAACCCTGTATTTGTCAATGATTCCTCTTCCGGTGCCAATACTCTTCCGCTTGCGTTTAGTGGAAGTTGCAGTTCACCATATGTCATATCAGAGGAGGATGTCTTTGTTGATGCACATGGATATTTAGGGAATATAATAATATCCGGATTTGCTAATCAACGCCCAACAGTTTCATTACCAATTACGCAAAAATTAAATGCCTTAATATTTCCTGCAAACTTAATAAACAAGCATTCTTCCGTTATGCTGAATAAAGAATTTCTAACTCAGGAATACATCAATCAGTATGCTAGCTTCGATTATTTCAATGCAAATAGTTCATTATACATCATTTATAATGATTACCCCGATAATTTTAAACGCTCCAGAGATAGTATAATACCGGTATTTCAAAATTATTTCAATAACCCTTTTGAGGAGACTGATTTGTTTGTATATAAAGTAAACGATGATGGCAGAGTGTTTAAGCAAAGGATATTCGACCACCTTTCAAATGACGAAACGATATCAGGTATGATTCAATGTGGTTGTTTTGATGATAAAACCAATACTTACGCGACTGTAGTGCTTCATAAAAATGGCAAAAAAATGAATCTGCAAATAGCGTGGATAAAACTATAGCTTCCCATAATTATTTAACCTCATGGTTTTACAAATCATTCAACCTATCGTTCTATCCCGATACTTACATTCCTTCTGCACTATATGCTTACATAAAATAAATTTCAGGTAGGCCCATTAATCCCTTCTCATTAATATGCATATAGGATACAAACAAGTAACAATACTCATTTTAATATTGGCCAGCTTTTCGAAAGTCTATTCTAACGACTATTCTTTCTACTATCGTCAGACTCAACTTGCAGAAGAATCTTTGTTAAACGAAGAATTTGAATTAGCACTTAGCCATTATGATTCTGCTTTTAAAGACTATGATTTTAAGTTCGTACGGGATGTTATATAGCCGCTCAAATTGCTGCTGTAATGAAAAAGAATAACGTAGCCTATAAGTATTTGTGCTATTGCATAGAAGGAGGGATTCAATTTAAATGTTTATTTGTTAATAGTAGTTTTGAAAAATTTAAAACCTCCTCATTTTACCAACTACTATACGCTCAACGGACTACCCTTTGGAAAAAATATATAACCAGGATAAATGTAAAAATAAATTTGGAATTATCGCACCGTTATAAAATAGAACAAGAAGCAAAAAACATAGGCGGGGAAACATATTATCAGGTAATAGACAATAATGTAGCGTGGATTGAGCAATGCCTGAATTTACAGATATACCCAGGCGAACAAATAGCTGGACTGATGAATTCCATTAGTCAGGATATAACTATCAAAGCGAATAATGAATGTGAGTTTGCATCCGCAATGGCAAACGTTTCATTAAGGCACTTTAATTATGGGTACGATTTGTTAAGGAATAAATTAACAAAAGCAATGTATGCAGGAGAAATAAATCCCAGGGAAGTAGTTGAAATTTTTATCTTTTCAAAATATCGGATATGCAAGTATAGAAAAGAGAAGCCTGTGTATATAACTACCTATATCGAGAATACTTCAGAAAAAAATATCATCTTCAACTTACCCTTTGAAAAAGCCAAAACAGATATTGCTTCCGCCAATCGTAATCGTTATGAATGGTTTATCCCAAGGTGTGATACAAAGTTGAATTCCCAAAGTCTGATTAAAAAATATGGAATTACGATTATGATCGGAGATTGGATTGGAGATTAAATATTTCCAAGCTGGTATTCATGGAGGCTCGTTGCTAGGCAACATAGAATAGTACAGCTTATTAACGGGTCTTTCCGGAATGACTATAACTTATTTAGATTTTATGATTGGAAGAAAATGCATCTATACTTGCTTTAGATGGTCCAATTATTCACTAAAAAATATTTGTATTAAAAAGGTATTTTTATAGCAATGTAAATGTTATGAAAAAAAGACAATTTAAAATCCTAATACTTTTTTTATTTCTTCATCTTTCTGTTTCTGCCCAGAGACATCATGTTTACATGAATTGGCATAATGAAGGTGAAAAAGAAAAAGTATTTGAATTATGGAATCAATACTTGACTCAAAAAGATCATTTGGATACATTTTGGAGTTCCTATGATAAAAAAACTTATAAAGGGATTGATCTGCTAAAAGATAATGTAGGCTTTAATGGCGGGCTATATAAATTTAAATTCGATTGTAACGTACTTAGCATTACGGATATAGGAGAGGGCTACATAATAAAAAGCGCCTTATATTTTATTCAAGAGGACAGTGCAATCAAAA
The DNA here is from genome assembly GCA_013815385.1 of Taibaiella sp. GTDB lineage: Bacteria > Bacteroidota > Bacteroidia > Chitinophagales > Chitinophagaceae > JACDGL01. Next base: position 154,339 of record JACDGL010000008.1, read on the forward strand.
ACCGCTTTAGTTTATTGGCAATAATTAATGTACTGGCAAAAAAGGAAAACGGAAACTTTAAGCTCTCTAACTATATTAATTATTCTACTGCCAATTGGAATGTAAAACGGGTAGGAATAATAAAATACCACTACCCGGCCATTTACCCATTCAATATTTTTAACGCTCAGAAGGCCAATGTTTTCCTTGATAGTTTAGAAAAGTGGTTCAATTTCAGTGTTGACACTATAAATTATTATATACCGATTAATTGTAGTGAGGGACTAAAAATGGCTGGTTTTGAATATTATCTAATTGAAGGTCAAACGCTTAATTTATGCGGTTTTTATGATCCTACCAATAATATAGTTTATTCATATGCAATTAGCGGCGAGTGCTATAAGCATGAACTAATTCATCAGATCAATCGTTTATACCCTACTGCAAATTCATATTTATTAGCTGGTATTGCCGCATATATTGATGATGATGGGCAGGCAGGGGAATCTGAAAAATTCCACCTTAAACGATATTTAAAATATTTAAAAGATCATCCTGCCGATTTTAATGATTTTTACAATATAAATTATGTGGATGATGTTACTTCACCTATATATATTTTCGGTGCTGTTATCTGTAACGCATTACTAAAGAAAGGTGGAATGCTGCTTTTGAAGGAGGCCTTACAAAATACACGAACTGATGAGCAGTTAGTTTCCTTTTTAAAGGCTACTTTCAAAATTGATGATCTAAATATTTTTTTCAACGTTCAGTTTAAGATCTTCTTAGATCAGCCAAGTGTATTATTAACGACGGAAAATAACTGAATAGATTTCGGGCACATAACATAAACACATAACGTCCTTGCGAGGAGGATCTGCAACGAAGCCCGCCTACCGAAGGCAGGCAATCTCGCCATAACACAAGAAAGCCCGGCACCACAGTAGCACCCAAGCCCAATCAGGGAACCCCGCAGGCAGCAAGCGGTAATCGCTGGCCTGCTGCCCTTTTTTGTTACTTTTTTGGGCAAGCAAAAAAGTAAAGAACAAC
>JACDGL010000036.1 GCA_013815385.1 Taibaiella sp.
CAACAAATAAGGATTAAACGAAGCGTAGCGCAGCGGAGGTTCGATTTAATCCTGTGTTGAATGAAGCTTCGGTAGCCGGGCTATTGTTATGGAGTTTCAATGTATAGAGCCGTGCGCTGTGTTGCTGTGAGGTTAACAGCTTTGCAGTTTTTTAGCTGATGTTGGCAGCGATACTTTTACTTTAAACACTTTGAGCTTCGATGTAAGTGTTGTTGTATCATTTTTTGTTGTTGTTTTTGTTGGTTTCTTTGGTAAGGGGCAATAGCATTCATGCCCGTTGTTTTAATTAAAAAAAATCAGGCCGTTGTTTTGTTTTGTTGTGTGTTTGATTTTAGTGATGCGATGGCCGGCGGTGCATTGGCTTCAAAGTTTAGTATGGTTGTCATCCTGCCTTTTTTGCAGCAAGGGCATTGGTCCACATCAAAATTCATTTTCTCTTTAAGTATCGTTTTCCAGTCTTTGGCAACAGGTATTGCTTCGGTTACACCCATTTCTTTTTGTTGCAGTTGCAGCAGCGGCTTGTGCCTGTTAGCCAAAAATCCGTAGTGCCTTATCTTCATAAACCTGGGCGGCAGTATGTGCAAACAGAATCTCCTTAAAAATTCTGTTGCCTCCAATGTCATTTGTTTTTGGGTGCAGCCATCTGCGTAATCTTTATACTTAAAACTTACTTTGCCATCTGCTATAGATTGTATGCGATGGTTGCTGATGGCCACTTTGTGGGTATAGCGGCCTAAATATTCTATCACCTGGCTGGCGCCTAAAAATGGTTGTTTGGCATACACCACCCAACTCTTGGCGTACAATGTTTCCCGTACACTTTTTTCTATGCCGCGGTTTTTGGTTTGTATAAATTTTAGAAAGCCCTGCATGTATTTGTTCTTAAATACTATGCTCATTGCTTTTACAGGAAACAAATACCTGCCCTCACATTTAGCATTTTTCCAATAGCCTGCAGCCGTGATACCACCACCGGGTACAATCATGTGTATGTGCGGATGCAGGCTTAAAGTTTGCCCCCATGTGTGCAGCACACTTATCATACCCGGTGCTGCGCCAAGGTGTTTTGCATCCTGTGCAAAGGTGGTGATGGTTTGTTTGCTGGCATTGAACAAAAGGTTATACATTTCTTTAGGATAATGCATGCACCAGGTATTAAGCTCCTGCGGCAGGGTGAACACTGCATGAAAATAAGTAACAGGCAACAATTGCTGTTGCCGTGCTGCTATCCATTGCTCACGCTTAGTGCCCTGGCATTTGGGGCAATGGCGGTTACGGCAGGAGTTATAGCTAATACGAACATGTCCACAGCTATCGCATGCATCCACATGTCCGCCGAGGGCAGCAGTGCGGCATTTTTCTATTGCATTGAATACAGACAGATGTTGCTTTAAGGGCTGATGCTTTGCTATGAAAGATGTTTTGTATTGCCTTATCACTGCCGCCAGTTCACAGACTGGCTTATTCATGATGATTATGGTTTTATCAAATCATATAAGGTATCCAGCGGGCTATGTGCAGGTTTGGTTTTTACCTGTGCCACATGTAAATAAACCAGCGTTTGTATTAAGTCTGCATGACCTAGTAAATGTTGTATGGTATGTATATCCACTCCATCTTCCAGCAGATGCGTGGCAAAGCTATGGCGCAGTGTATGCATGCTAACCTGTTTTTGTATTTCTGTTTTTTGCAGCGCTTCGCCGATGATGTATTGAATGCTTCTTTGTCCCATCGGCTGGCCGGGAGTGAGGCCTTCAAATAAATACAACGCCGGTTTAACCTCAGATAAATAAAAAGGCAATTTTTGAGTGAGGAGTGCAGATAAGCTTACACAGCGTTGCTTGCGGCCTTTGCCATGGCGTATGTGCACCTGCCGGCGTTGCAGATCTACATCGCTGATCTTTATGAGCCGGAGCTCATTCATACGCAGGCCGCCTGCATAGGCAAAGGCTAATAAAAAGCGATGCTTTAAATTAACAGGCGCTTTAAATAATTCTTTACACTCCTGCCTCGATAAAACGGTGGGCAGTTTCTTTTCTTTTTTAATAGGCGGCATTTGTATGGCTTTGTCTTCCATATCAAACAACCGGAACCAGTAACGAAGTGCAAACACTGCATGTTTGAAATAAGTGAGTGAACACTTTTCATGCACCATCATGCTATACAAATAGCCATTGATTTCCTCTGTACTTACCTGGTGCGGTGGCCTGCTAAAATGCAGCGCTATGTAAGCCAGGCTGCGGCTGTAATTAACAATAAGGCTTTTACTGTTTTGCCCAAGGGTAACTTTTTCTATAAATTTACCATACGCAAGTGCAAACCCCGGTACGCCTTTCTTTGCTTGTGATAA
>JACDGL010000037.1 GCA_013815385.1 Taibaiella sp.
GTATCCCTCCGTCTAAGTACGTATTGTCAGCGAACATAAACAAAGATAGATTTGCTGTTCAATAAAATCCCATGCAATTACAACCCGAGACCCGTCAGCAAATGTTTGCAATGATAGAGCAATGGCGCACATGCGGCCTTACGCAGAAAGCATTCTGCGAACAGCGCTCCATTCGTTATTATGTATTTCATTATTGGTATAAACGCTATAAAATGCAACAATCCGGCGTGGATGATAATGCTGGTTCATTTGTTGAGCTGCAAGTTGCAAAATCTTCATCAGCCGCTCCCGTAGAAATTAATTTTCCTGGTGGCATACGCATCATTTTTCATGAACCTGTAAGCAGCAGTTATTTAAAAGCGCTGATCAGTTAATCATGCTTCATTTATCTGCATCATGCCGGTATTATTTATATCGCGGCCCAACGGATATGCGAAAAGGATTTGATAGTCTATGCGGCATCGTTAGTTCGCAGTTGGGGATGAATGTTCTCAGCGGATCGGTGTTCATCTTCATTAATAAAAAACAGACCCAGGTAAAATTGTTATTATGGGAAGGAGATGGCCTGGCGGTGTATTATAAACGATTAGAAAAAGGGACTTACGAAATACCTGCAGGCGACCACAATGATAAAGATATTTCTATAAGCCATGAAGCGTTGCAACATATTTTGCAGGGCGTATTTTTACAGAGTGTGCGCAGGCGAAAAAGATATCAACAACCGGCCTAAATCTGTGGATAAACTAATCGCTGAAAGTATTGATACCACTGCATTACAGTATCTTTGATCTGTGATAGAAAACGCCATTGATTATAAAACTTTATATGAAGAATCTATTGATGCAAATAGAAACAATCTTCTCCAAATAAATGCTTTACAACAGGAACTTGCTAACCTGAGACGCCTGATTTACGGCAGCAAAAATGAGCGCTTCCTTCCCGCAAATGGTTCTCTTTCCCAACTCAGTTTAGATATACAGGCTGATGCAGTTGGGGCTTGTTCTGTTACAAAAGCGCAGAAGATTGAGTACACCCGCAACACCACCCAAATTACCAAAGAACATCCCGGCCGTACAAAGCTTCCTGAACATTTAGAGCGCAGGGAAATTATTATTGAGCCTGCAGAAGTTACAGAAGGCTGCAAAAAGATAGGTGAAGAAATAACCGAAGAGTTAGACTATGAGCCAGGCAAATTGTTTGTGAACCGGTATGTGCGCCCTAAATATGTACAAGCTAATAATGCAGGCATTATCATATCATCCATGATAGATCGCCCTTTGCCCAAAGCCATTGTTGGAACAGGTTTACTGGCACAGATCATCATTGATAAGTATGTGGATCATCTTCCTCTGTATCGCCAGATGGAACGCTTCAAAAGAGAAGGCATTAATATACCTTACAGCACCATCAGCGACTGGATAAAAAATGGATGCGCTTTAATAGACCCTTTGTATGAAGCGTTAAAGAAATTGATTTTACAAAGCAGCTATCTGCATGCAGATGAAAGCCCGATAAAAGTTTTGGATAAAGACAAAAAGGGCTCGACACACAGAGGCTATTATTGGGTGTATCAAAATAGCATAGAAGGCCTGGTATTATTTGATTACCAGGAAGGGCGCGGAAGAGAAGGGCCACAGCAAATGCTCAAAGATTTTAAAGGGTACTTGCAAACGGATGGTTACGCCGTGTATGATTATTTTAAAGATAAAGAAGATATTGAAGTGCTTCATTGTATGGCACATGCACGTCGTATGTTTTATGAAGCAAGGGACAATGATAAAGCTATTGCTGAATATGCCTTACAGCAAATAGGGCTGCTCTATGATATAGAACGTAAAGCCAAACAGCAGCAGCTTGAACCGGAACAAATATTGGTGCTTCGTCAAACAGAATCTGTTCCTGTATTACAATCATTAGGCACCTGGATGAAAGAAGCTTACCTGAAAGCACTGCCTAAAAGTGCTATTGGCAAAGCTCTTGGTTACAGTATTAAGAGATGGCCCGAGCTAATGCTTTATGCAAGTGACGGCAAATTCAACATCGATAACAATCCGGTAGAAAACTCTATAAGGCCTGTTGCTATCGGAAGGAAGAATTATTTATTTGCCGGCAGCCACGATGCTGCCAAAAGAAGCGCCATGCTTTACTCGCTGATGGGCACCTGTAAACTGCATAGCATTAATCCTTTCATCTGGCTCAGAGATGTTTTGCAAAGAATCGATAACCATCCGATCAATAAAATATCTGAACTGTTGCCACAAAACTGAAAACCTATCACCAACGGCTAAACGCAAAATTAAATTACTATGCTATTACTTTTGAATGTACTTAGACGTTAGGATAC
>JACDGL010000016.1 GCA_013815385.1 Taibaiella sp.
AGGACAAGAGCAATTTATACCAGGGCTATAAAGACCTTAACAACTGGTTAGTTAATAAGCAGGATGGTAACGGTCATAAGCAGAAGCAGGGCATTAGGTTAAGGTATTTTTTTTAGTCAGGGTAGCCAGCTATGTTTTGGTAAAACCAAAACGCTGGCTCACCTCATGCTATCGCATTCGGTGAGGTGTTTTTTCATGCTATCGCATTCAAAAATAAAGAGGGGAAGGATATGGAGGAGCAGAAAGCAATTACAAAAAACAAAGGGGGCAGACCCCCAAAAGCGGTAAAAAGAAACAAGATAATGGCTTTTAAATGTACGCTGTTTGAGCGGAAAGTCATTGAGGCAAAGGCAAAAAACGCTGACCTTTTGGTATCTGAATATATCAGGGAAACGGTTGTTGACAGACAAGTTGACAGGCGCAAAAAGAAGATACCGCCTGAGATTTTAATCCTTACGGCAACGCTCCGCCAAGTGGCTGCTTACTTCAACCAGATAGCAAAAAGAAGAAACAGCGGAGAGGATTTTGACCCCCTGCAACGCGCAGAACTAATGCAGCGGTCACGTGAATTAAAACAGCTTGCAGACAAAATAGAAAGCTATTACCAATGATCGGGAAAGTGAAAAAAGGAATGTCATCCTATTATGCGATACGCTATTGCCTCGAGGATAAAAAGGAATATTCCGAAGAGCAGAAACAGGAAATGTCTATAGGCCATTTGCAGCACAAAGACCGCGCAGAAGTACTGGAATATAACTTATGTTTTGGCAGTAATGCAAGGGAGCTGGCAAATCAGTTTAAGGAAGTTGAAAAGTTGAGCAGGCGGGTTGAAAAACCTGTACTGCATATTTCCCTCAGCCTTGCTCCTGAAGATAACCTTACCAAAAATCAACTGATAGAACTAAGCCAGGAATGCGCAAAGGAATTTGGCATTGCAGACAATCAATATATATCTGTTCTGCATAAAGATACCGATCATCAACATATCCATATTGCCGCTAACAGGGTTGGGTTTGACGGCAAGGTAGCCAGCGACAAAAACGATTTTAAACGTATGGCTGCCCTATGCAGAAGGTTAGAACAACAATACCAGTTAAAGGAAGTATTAAGCCCGCGTAAGTTCCTTTCTCCCAAAGAAAGGTTGCTGCCACGTCAGGACATCCGTAAGGATAAATTAAGGACAGACATTCGGCAGACATTAGAAAAAGTTAACCAATATCCTGCCTTTGAACAGCACATGAAAGCATTGGGCTACAAAGTAATTAAGGCTCGCGGTATCTGTTTTATAGATGACAAAAAGGTAAAAATAAAAGGCAGCGAGGTTGGTTTTTCGCTAGCCAAGATCGAAAAGATATTAGACCTCAAACAACAATTGGACGTGCAACAAGCTATGCGGAAGCAAAGTCAAACGGGCAATTACAGCCGTTCAGGTCAACAAATGCTAATGCAAAATTCAGGATATGAACCAGCCGGAAAGTCTACTGAAACCCAACTTTCAAATATCATTGATCAATTATTAAAGCCGGAATATGGTGCCAATTATGTAAGTCCTGATTTAAACGAAGGGTACAAACGTAAAAAGAAGAAAAAACAGCATTTGAGTAATAATTTTTAAAATGAAGCAATATGGAAACGAACAAAAAAAATGAAGTAATCGAAAATGAAACAATGACATTGGTACTGGAAGAATTTAACCAGGAGCTAAAATCCGCTAATCAGGTAAACAGCGATCTTGTCAGGGAGGTCAATACTTTAAATAGTAAGGTCGATGCTATTAAAAGTGCTTTAGATACCCAAAAGCCGATAACAGTTAGTACAGATGTTACACCTATTGAAAATACTTTACAGGAAAAGTTTGCGGAGATACTTGCGAAAATCCCGCAGGTCATACCTGTACAGCACCACCACCATTTCGATAAAAAAGATTCAAAGAAATTTATCATCGGAGGTATTATCCTCTTACTTGTTATAGCCATATCGTCCGGGTTATCATTAAGCCTATGGTCGGAAAATAGCCTACTGCATGAAAATGCTTTAAAATTCCGAATGATAAGAGTGGTAAGACCTGCAAATGCCCATTGGGCTGATAGCGTTTATTTTAAAGACCCCGAAGCAGCCGAGCAAATAACAAGGAAGAAAGAAGCCGACCGACAGACGCTTGAGCAGGCAGAAACTAATGCCAGGCAAGTACAGTTGGATGCAGAAAGGGCAAAAGTAAGGGTAGAAAAACTAAGAAAAAGGTAATGCCTTATTGATCTCATCAGAGGATATTAAAATTCAACTGAAATAAATTCATCTCATAGATAAAAATCTTGAATTACTTTTACAGCAAATTCTTGAAGCGTTTTTGCTTTAAGTCTCGTCCTGAAAACTGGTAATTTTTAAGACTACGAGACAATAAGTAGGAACGTTCACGCCAAAGGCGTGGGCGCTCACTTATTCGTAGTCAGGCATACCAGTGCCTCAGGACGGTAAGTAGAGACCTGCGCTTTTTTTGTGCATGGTTTCTTTAATAACAATTAAAGAGAATTTACATGCCTGAAGAAAATTATTATCCCGGCTTTAATATTCCAGCGAGCCAATTAAGTAAATTCATTAATGCAACGGATTTGTTTACTATGATGCTGAAAGATAAAAGGGTTATTCATCACACCCCTGAGAATGCAGAGAATTTTCGCAAATGGTTATTATTGAATAGCGTAGAGGATATTAAAACCCAAAAGAATAGCCAACCATAAAAAATAAATATTGCAACCCCTTCCTGCGGAACAGGTTGCGTGAGAAAAAATAGCCAGATGCAGGAAAATGAATAATTAATTATTCAATAGTTTGGCAATCATTTTCCTGCAACAGGCTATAAGGGTAAAAAGCCGAATAGAATTAATAATATGATTACGCAGAAGCTGCCAATTTCGTTCACAAGCTAAAACAGTATGTTCACAAGGTAATTTGCCATGTTCGTAAACTTCTTGCCCGTTTTATGGAAGATTAAATTCATATTTAGAAAAATCTATGTATGAAAAAATATTTCCTAAAACCTATCGCATTTAAATTAGCTCTTTCGTTTGTATTAATACTTGTCGCCATTGTTATCCATAGCTGCCGGAAAGACAGCAAAAGCGATGCACAATCTTCCCCAGCAGTTACCGCTGCTAAATCCTGGTATGAAAGTGCCTATCCGGTTAATAACAGCGTCAATAGTAAATTAATAACCCAAAGTACAGGTGGGAACCATGATTTAAGCCAGAGGATCAAACCTGACTGGCAGCATACTATTAGTTATATTAGAAACAATAAAAATGTAATTGAAATGCCTGTTGATCCTGGTGCGAAATTCGCTTCAACTTTTAAAATAGGTAATAAGTCGTTAAACAAAGCCTATAGCCGCAGCTATTACCTGTTAATGAATGATGGTAAAAAATATGAAGCCTATATCCTGACCATAGTTGCAGATTCTGCTTATGTAAAAAATGATTTGAGCAAATTAACACATAATACTTACCGGAAACATGATGCCGATTTTAGTGGTGTAGCACTTTATTTTACACCAAAAGGAAATTACTTAGGTGGGTATGCCTATAAAGATGGACAGCTTATTGCGCCTGCAACCACTACCCAACAAACGGGGAGCCAACACATACAAAGCGTTAATAACAATAAATTAAGGCCGGAGGCTATTGTACAGGTGTGTACCGACTGGTATATAGCTTATTTTACTGATGGTGTATTCCAAGATGCAGATTATTTAGGCACAACGTGTAAGAACGTTGACGATGGTAATCCCAGCAACACTGGCGGTAATTCATCTCCACCACCGCCACCTCCTTGTCCACCTGGAAGCCATACTGGCCCCCCAGTTATCCATCCTTGCACCGTGCCAGTAGAGAGTGCAATTAATGATGGACATTTAACCGTTAATAACCTGCCAGCGCCTCCTCCTGATGGTGGTGTACCTCCTCCACCAGCTCAAACCCCCTGTATTGTAGATGCACCGCCACAGCCATGTGCAACTATGGATCCGTGTTCACAAGGAAAGCTTTTGTCAAATAACACGGATTTTAGAAACAAAATGACATCTTTGAACGATAGTATTTCTAAACCTCACGAAAGTGCCTACAAACTTAATGCTGATGGTTCATCTGTGGCTCTAAATGGTGGGGTAAGTGGTACAAGTTTTAACTTTACAGCTTCCTTTTTTGCTAATTCCACAGGGTTTATTCATAATCATGAAAACAACCCTAATAACCTTTCAATATTTTCAGCAGACGATTTTAGAACGCTATTTTTAGCAGTTTCAGCCACAGCCGCAAATCATCAAGCTAATTATACATTTGGATTGGTTACTGCAAAAGGCACAACGTACCTACTATCGATTAATGATTTGGGAAAATTTAAATCATTCGCCAGCAACCTATTTAGTCCCGGTAATCCAAATCAATTAAATACATTTAATAATCTTTATAACCTTTATGTCAATTCAAGCAATACACCCGATCAAAATGAACAAGGGTTCACAACCCTAATGACATTTCTCACAAATGGCGGAAGTGACCCTGGCTTAACCCTCATGAAAGGCAACACATCTTCATTTAGCGGATGGGTAAAAGTTGTAAATACAAATGGAACAATTCAATATGTAAATTGTAATTAAAAAATAATGAAAAAAATAATAGTAACTTATTTAACAGCGATTTCAGGCATACTTGCAATGAGTTATAGCAGTTTTGCTCAAGTGAAATCAGTAGACATTAAAAATATAAAATCTACAGCACATGCGGTTGACGGTGCGCGTATAGTTGACAGTAACTCTGCTAAATTTATTGGAACATGGGTCTATGATAATGGAGAAGAGGAGGTCACCATTATCCTAGATAAAACATTATCAACGTTAGGCTCAGGTCCGAAACATATTGAAATGGAATTAATTAATGGGGGCTATAAATATATAAAACAAGGAAAAATCATTGCAAATACGTTACAGACAAAACCAATGTACGGAACTTCTAAAGGAAAAGATGACGAGTTAACTCTTTCAATTACAAATGAAAAAACCAATAAAGCAACATTGATCGTTGTCAAATTAATAGATAAAAACAGTATTAAAATAAATTTAAGCGAGCAACGAGGTGAAGGAATAAATCCCGATAGAAATTTAAATCTGCCATTAAATATAACACTGGTGAGAAAGTAAGAAAACGCTTAGGATGTTTTGAAAGTAGGTTTATGAATGAATAGCACAAAGTTTGGGTTATGAAAACATTGATGACCACGTATTTAGCGATATGGCATGGGGGTGGTCTACAGGGTACGGAATCCTATAAAAGTTTAAGCGAGGACGACCAGATGAGGATACAGAATAGAGAATCTGCCGAACAGACAAATAAATCTTTCAGTACAGAATCTCCGGATGGGAAAGGACTACTATGCAAATAATTAAGATAATGGATATTCGTATTTTCAGAATGTTATTTTTATTTACCTGTTGTGCCTGTTTTATAAAATGCTCAGTAAACAAGCATGTTATAGGAGTAAAAGATGTTTCTATTGTAAAAGAACTCAAGGACAAAAAAAGATTAGTACATGAGCCGGAAAAGAGTGCTGTATCTTTTCATTTTACTGATGGAAAAAACATTCAAATAATGAACCAGGGTTCTATCGTATCAATTAATCATATTGAATTTTTGTCCAAAACAGATGAAGACTTTGGTATAGAGTTACTTCCTGGAAAGTATAATATTCAATGTAAGTTCATTGGTTATAATACCAGTAAATTGAGGCTTATGATTGAAAAGGAATATGATTATAAAATAAATATAAAATTCAATCAGAATATGACTATTAAACTACAGTAAAATAAAACACTATGTGAATTTAAGACTAATGGCCGCGTCAACTATAAATAGCCGTAAGTTAAAAGTAGATTATAAGCCGCTGCCAAGTCAATCAGGTTCTTCTGTAATTAATCGCACGTAAGATTGAATTGAAGATGATCGAGTTCCCTTTTTTACAGATGATTTATCTATGATTTATTTTATTGCTTAACCAACTTACCAATCGCGATTGCCAAACCAGCCTGCATAATCTTATAAAAATACATTCCTGAGGGTAACGAGGTTATCCTGATGCTTTGCATATATGTATTATTACTAAAAGCCTGTTGCATACATATACGCCCTGCCATATCAGTAATTATTACTTGTGCATTCTGTAGCTCCGTAGTGCGAATGTTCACTATGTCATGAGCAGGATTAGGGTACACATTTACATAGACATTAGGTAATTGCCAATTCGTCGTAGAGACTGGCTGGCATTGTGGGTCTGTCGGGCTATTGCATCCATTGCTGTCTACTTTTATTATCCAGCTCCTGTCTACTGGTGAAATGCGGTTGGGGGTCAGGTTATTTGCGTCGCCTACCAGCACATAGCCTTTATCAGCAGTTTGCTTCATATCATACACACGATACTGGAAGCTATCAATTGGTATCTGGTAGTGCCTTCGCCATTTTCTGATACCGTTAGGCGAGTATTTTATTAATGTTGCATAATTTTCTAAACCGGGAACTGCTGTTAGTGCTGTGTCAAATCCTCCTATCATTGTACCGGCCATTACTATATCTCCATCCGGCAATTCTTTTAATACTTTCTGTTCAAAATCAATGTTAGAATATAAATAACTGATGCTGTCATTCCACAAAACATTCCTGTTCTTATCCAGCTTTTCTATCCAGCCTTTCCAGTATAGTTCTGAAAAACCGCTTGATACATCCTGGTATCCAATAGTACCACAATATACATAGCCACTATCCTTTGTCCTTATTACATCCTGTATGGTGAACATTTCACGCGTACTGTCACTGCGCCATACCCACACTATATTGCCCGCTGTATCCGTTTTTATAAGTTCTCCTCTATATAAATAAGAAGATTGAATATTATATACAGCATCTGTCCAGCATCCGGCCAGAATATAGTTGCCATCATTATCTATTAGTATGTGGTAAGGATCATCACTAGGGCCGTAGGGATTAATTGACTTGACCCACATTAAATTAAAATTGGAATCAAGCTTTGTAAGGACAAAACTGTTTCGTAATGCAGGTGGATTGCAACCATTATCCAATAACATAATCCATTCACCAGTCCCTGTTGCCTTTAAATCATAGGTCTGGTACCACTTTACTGAATTACAAAAAGGTTGGTCATACTCCTTGTACCAAAGTGCATGCCCTGCTGTATCAAATTTTATAATTAAGGCGCGGTTGTTAATATCCTTATCAATATCATAGGCCGCTAATAACAGATTGCCATCTTTTGTTACTTGCAGATTGTTGCCCCAGGTATAAATATTCTTGTACGGCATTAAAAATACAGTATCCTTTATTTTATTTCCAACGTTGTCAAAGACAACAAACTTTACACCATAATAAGCAGTATCTAATTTGATACTGTCTACTCCTATTCCGGTACAATAATATTTACCATTAAGCTGCACTACTGAAGTAAATAATGAGGTAAAGGAATGTACGGTGTTGCGCTCATTAAAATAATACTGGCCTTTGGATGGTAGCATCCAAAGGCACAGTATCAGTAGTAATATTAAACGTTGCCTCACTGCTGTAAAGTTAAGCTAATCCTTAGTTATCTTTCCATCCATCATGGCTTTGCCATTCTCTATTATCCGGTACAGGTACACCCCAGGCATCAGGCGGTGTGTATCTATTTCGTTGCGGCCACTATCCTTCAGTTGCCCGTTATAGATGGTTTTGCCCGCTATATTGGTTATCACTATTTCAGCGCCCTCCTTTCCTACCGTAGTATAGTCCACTACCAACAGCTCGTGCACAGGGTTAGGGTACACATGGTTCACTACCAGGGGTTGCGCTATACCAGGTGCTGATGGGCGGCTGCCAGTATTGGGGTACAGCACGCTGTCGGTGTAGGGCATAGTATCGGCATACAGCATGTGGCTTAGCCAGTTCTCGGCGCGCACATGCGCCCACATTTTGCCACTGTCGGCTACCTGGTGCAGGGTATCTATCTGCGCGCTAGTCAGGTGCTTTATATTATTATCGTTCTGCCGCACAGCTATCAGCAGGTTCATCAGTTTGCGGCCCCATTTAGTGTACTCGGTAGCCTCGGTGCTGGTGATGCCTGTATTAGCGGTTATGCTGTTATATACATGGTTAGCACTGTCTATCAGGCTGTCTTGCACCAGCAGGTTGGCTATCAGCAGCATAGAGGTGGGTGTACCTATCTGACCCGCCCAGTAGTAGAGGCTGTCCCTGTGCGTTATACCTGTGGTATCGGTCATATAGTGCATCACTAATGCCTGTGGCCTCAGGGTGCTGCTGCCGGTACCTGTAGCGTGCGTAATATCTCCTATAGGGCCTGCATAACTGCTTAAATCAGGGCAAGCTGTATAAGTCGTTGGAATTATTGTTACGGTGCCACTATACGATGGCGTAGCTCCCGTATAGTAATAGGTAATGGGTGCTACCTCGCTACCTGGGTTGTACAGGTTTGCATAGGCCGGCGATATTGTCAGGCTATTCAATGTAGCATCACCACTTGCACCTTGAGTTCCTTTAATGCCATCTGTTGTTGAATTCGAACCTCTGGCTACTATATCGTATGGACTACCGGTATGTGTATTACATTTAAACAATACACCTGTTATTGAACTTGCACCTGCCGGAGATCTGTTTATATAATTCCCAACATTGCCTGCGCCTAAGTAGTTATAAGTATTGCCCATTACATAGTTATCGCTGCTGCCGCTGTTCCAGGTTACCAGGCCTATATTATGGCTTATAAAAGAGGGGTTGGCCAAAAATGTATTATTGCCTGTTGTGTACCCGCTGCTGGTCAGGAATAATGCGCCTATGTTATACGGGCTCACAGCCGAAGTGGAATAGGGCGAGTATGGTACGCCAAATGTATCGCTCATCACCCGCGCGTAAGAGTTGGCCTCCATATAGGTGCCTACATAGTTTTCAGAAAATTTAGACCGTAGCACGTCCATTGTTTCGGTGCCGCGTATGCACGATTCCCGTACCCCCGCCTTCAGGTGGTGGAAATAAGATGGGCGGGTAGTGCTGTTGCTTATAGCTACGCTAAAGTCTATCCCGAATACGCCATATCCTATCGCGGGCTCTGTAGCCTGGTCGTCAAAGGTGCATCCTGCTATCTGTATGCCACTGTTAAATTCTCCGTATATAAAGGAGAATAGCTTGTACGGTAGCAGTTGCTGCGTAGTTGTAAAGTTGCAATTAACAATAGAGGACCTGTTCGGCAGTATGGCACTTGAGCCTATCGCATGATTGTAGTAGAGCGGGAATCCGATACTCCGGGAGTTATTTAAAAAG
Source organism: Taibaiella sp. (assembly GCA_013815385.1). Classification (GTDB taxonomy): domain Bacteria; phylum Bacteroidota; class Bacteroidia; order Chitinophagales; family Chitinophagaceae; genus JACDGL01. The sequence goes on from JACDGL010000016.1 coordinate 9,366, forward strand.
TTAGCGCCAGTTGCCAGCAATACCCCGCCCTCGCTATTGAAGGAATTATAATCGGCTTGTGTGCCCAGCGTCACCGCATTATGGGCGAATGAAATGGTAGAATTGTTTTTGATATTACAAAAGCCTTGCGCACCTGAAAAGCCTACCCCGGGTATCGGCATTTGCGAATAGTGGGGGTTGCCCAGCACTTGTATGCCGCCCCACATTAGGCCGCTTGTCCCATCGCATCCCCTGTAAGCTGTTACAGTACTGTTATCAACGATGAATGCGCCTCCCAGGGTTGATGGGCTGGTGGAGTGGTTTACATTGATAAGCGCATCCGGCCCCATCTCTACCGTTACTCCCTGAAGGTAAAGCAGGTCGCCCTGGGGTATATTTATGCTATGCTCTATGCGTATGGTGTCTTTCCTAGACCCCACTCCGAAAAGTACGGTTGCCGGGTTATGGGTAGGTGTCCAGGTCTCATTTCCCGTTACCGTGTAATCGTACAGATCAAACTCCATGTCTGGTACATTGTGCACTGAGTCGTAATGGCTAAAATCGTTTGAGTTAATGATGATAGGCGCATTACAAGTCCAGGTTGCGCCGAGATTATCAGTAAAGGTGGCTGAAATTACTGGCTGTATCCCATATCCATATGCAAATCCACCTGGCAGAAAGGCAGCCAGATCGTAGCAGTCTTTAAGGCTTGCTGCTACAGAATCATGTAGCTTCACATAGTAGTCAGTTAGGTTTGGCGTACCACCCCAGTTCCATGCAGAAAAAAAATTATGCTGCGCACCAACAAAATTTTTAAAATAGAGTGTACTGCCGGAACGGTCATATATCTGCAAGGGTAATACAGGGCCAGTTATATCTAATTTCATATTCAATGCCGATCGTTCATTTGTACAGGATGGAGTGTCCACAACAGCTAGTGCATCAAAAGACATTAAGCTGTCTATAGGTGGTTCTGTCTTTATTTTAAAGTTATAGGCCGTATCGCTGAAATTGCTGCATATAGGATTGGCCTCTATCCAGAATTTTGTGATCTTTGGGGCAATGGTCACGTCGCCGTGTAGGTCTATGTGCCCTGTTGGATATATGTAATATAGTGTGTAAACTCCCCTTAAGGGGAAGGCAATTTTCAGGTCTACGCTGTCTTGCTGGTTAAGTATTGAATCGTACAATGCCCCGTTTCGTACAATCAGGATTTTATGATATGCAGGTGTAGGAACCCCGTAAGTAGAGCTGTACGAGAAACGAAATACAATTGTGTCATTTGTATAATCGGACATTAGAAACCGTTTATAACAGAACCAGCCACCATTACTTGAATCATCGAATATTTTTCCGCCAAGGGCAGGGTTAGTAGTGCTTTCCGCTGTTAACGCAAAGTCGAAAAGAGTTTTATTGGTTGGGGTATCAATATATGTCTTACGCGCGAATGATTTTGTATGTACCGAAGTGATACAAACAAGTAGCAGCAATAGATACCTCCATTGCTTGCCGAAACTTCTTTTGGTAATGCGTTTTGTGTTCATGCTACTATTATTTGTTTTTAAAAAATGAAAATCGTTTTGAGACTTAAAACCTTGAAGATTTTTCTGATACGGCTAATTCACAAAATATAATGGGCTATACTTACTGCCAATCTTCGGTTCGTGCAATTTTTCTGTAGTGAAACTCCTAGCTGTGGGATAAAAGTAATAGGGCTTGTTGGTTTAAAAAAGCGTAGAACTACGTTTTTTTTAGTGGAATATATTTTTATATGCCTTGATCAATATTGGTACTAATACCGTTTTGCTTATAAATAATCATACAGGGAGCAAGGTTTTTAATGTTCACTAAACGAATTTATACCATAATCTGATAAGTTGTGTTATAACTCACTTTTAATTAGCTGATTTAAGGTCATTTTTCCTGTTACAACAGTAAAAATGGATATTGAAAGCCGATACCGCATTGACATTAGGGAATTTGGAGCGCGTTTACGGCAATTGAGGGAAAGCAAAAAATTATCACAACTTGACCTGGAAATACTTTGTGGGATCAATCGTACCGAGATTAGTAGAATAGAAAATGGTCATAAGAATATTGAATTTATTACATTGGTAAAATTAGCGCTGGCGCTTGAAGTTCAGTTGTTTGACTTGTTTGAAAAAAAATAAGATTAATTATGTGCGAACCAAAAGAGGTTGTGAATATTCTGATACTTACATTTGATAAATATTATTATTGTTTGTACTTTAGTGATGCAGTTCTTTGATTAAAACTATTTAAACAATAACAAGTAATGAGGGTACCAATAAGGGTACCAATTACATATATTGTCTAATCTTATACTTAATAGGGTGTTTTTCAATGCGAAAATCGAACCCAGCGGGATCACTTTGGAACCCGCCGGTTCCACAAAAACCACCTCAATTTAGAGGTGGTTTTTTTATTTATAATAAATGCGCTTGATGATACAGTAGCAATTTATTGTTGGGCGATGTTTGACTACCGCCGGTTCCACAAAAAATCGATGGAGAAATAATTAAGGCATAGGTTACCTATTTTACAATAATCTTCATGGGCAGTGGCGGATAGCACTTTATAATTTAAACACTGTCTATTTGGTTAAGGTTGTAAGCAAGTTTTTATAACAAATCTTTTTATTAAAAACCGCGTGCTATGTATAGTATCAATAAGCAACAACCGGAAAAAAACCGCGAAGACCCTCAGGGATCTAAAGCAGCCTAAAAAATAAAGGAATTGGTAGAGAAGGTACAAGCCCACTTTTTGCATAGGCATTAAAAGCGGAATTGATAGACTTTATACTTAATAAAAAAGCCAGCCTGAGAACAGGCCAGCCCCTATAAACCCTATCACCATGAAAACATCTTATATACCGGAGTAGAAAGTATCGTTTTACAAGAGCAAAGATACTACCCTGCATGACAAATGCAAGATGGTATGGTTATAAAATTGCATGATTTTCATTGTCAATCTATAAAAAATAATTACGCACAACTAAATGAAAATGATTATTTTATAGATTCGCCTGGTGTATAGCATTACACAAATTTGCTGTCATTTTTTATATTCCCTCCACTTTATACCTTTACCCAATGCTTCGCAGTATTGCTCTGATTATATTTCTCCTGCTGTCTTTATCCATTCTTCGTGCGCAACCTCCTAAAAGGGAATTTCGTGCGGCATGGATAGCTACTGTAGGGAATATAGACTGGCCATCAAAGCAGGGGTTGCCATCGGTAGAGCAGCAACAGCAATTTATCAGCAGGCTCGATCAGCTTAAAGCTATAGGATGCAATGTGGTAATAGTGCAGATACGCCCATCTGCTGATGCCTTTTATGCCTCGCAGATAGAGCCCTGGAGCCACTACCTTACCGGCAGGCAGGGCACGCCACCATTCCCTTATTACGATCCGCTTACGTTTATGATAACAGAAACGCATAAACGCAATATGGAATTCCATGCATGGTTCAATCCTTTCCGTGCTTTGGTGGATAGCAAAAAAAATCCCAATCCGCCATCGCATGTTACTTTTCAGCACCCTGACTGGATTATTAGCTACGGGGGCAAATCTTACATAGACCCCGGCATGTGGCCAGCAAGGGATTATGTAATAAGTGTAATAAGCGATGTGGTAAAAAGGTATGATATAGACGCAGTACACCTTGACGATTATTTCTACCCGTACCGTATTGCCGGACAGGACTTTGGCGACTATCGCAGCTATGCAAAGTACGGTCAGGGCCAGAATAAGGAAGACTGGCGCCGCGGCAATGTGAGCTTTTTTATAAAAGCCCTGAATGAGAATATAAAACGGATAAAGCCCTACATGAAGCTGGGGGTAAGCCCATTTGGTGTGTGGCGCAACCAAAGCAAAGACCCTGAAGGCTCCGCAACACATGGCGGACAAACCGACTACGATGACCTATATGCAGATGTAGTGCTATGGATGCGTAATGGCTGGGTAGACTATCTGCTGCCGCAGATATACTGGGAGCATAATAACCATGCTGCCCCTTTTAATGTACTGCTTCCCTGGTGGAATGCCCACCGCTATGGCAGGGGAGTATATTACGGGCTGGGCGTATACCGTATGGTAGGCGCACGCAATGGCCCGTGGGCAGGTACAAGTGAACTGCTATCGCAGGTGCGGGATATACGCCGCTACCGCGATGCGGGATATGCTTTCTACAGTACTGTAAGCTTTGATAAGGTAACGCCAGCCATACGCGATAGCTTGCATAAGTATTGTATCTATCCTGCGTTGCTGCCCGCTATGCGGTGGATAGACAGCATACCACCCGCGGCGCCTGTGCTGAAAGCCATACCCTCATCGCAAGGTACTTTGCTGCAATGGCAGCAGGTAAATATATTGAAAGAGCCCCTGCGCTATGTAGTGTATCGTTTTGTAAATGATGAACCTGTGAATACTGAACGCGCAGACAGGATACTTGCTATAACACAAGGCAGTGAATACCTGGATGCTACTGCCAACAGGTATCAGAAATGTACTTATATAGTTACCGCCACCGACAGGACATGGAATGAAAGCAGGAGCAGCAATGAAGCAGTTACCCACCTATAGTCATTAATAAGGACATCTATTTAGTCCATTCCAGCAGTGCATCTGCTATGGCTCTATCGTTACTGAGTCGAGGCACTTTGTTCTGGCCGCCAAGCTTGCCTACTGAGCGCATATAGGAAATGAATGCCTGCTCTTGCAACTGGCGTATCTTTAACGGTTGCAGTATGCCGCCGGTTATCAGGTCGTTGTAATAAATATTTTTTCGGCGTAGCTCCTCATCTATTGTTTTTGCAAATGCTTCTATATTGCCCGGTGCGTTCTCAAACTCTATGAACCACTCATGATAGGGCAATTCACCGTTGGTGTTTATCTGTGGAGCTACGGTAAATTCGGTGATATGCGCATGCTGTTCCATAGCGCTGTGTAGCAGGGCCTGTTCCACTTCTTCTCCTATCACATGCTCGCCAAATGCCGAAATGAAATGTTTGGTACGCCCTGTTACTACGAGCCGGTACGGCTCTGTGCTTACAAAACGCACAGTGTCCCCTATATTATAAGCCCAAAGGCCGGCATTGCTGCTTATTACCAGTGCATAGTTCTCGCCCACTTTTACATCTGCAAGAGAAAGGCGTGCAGGATTATCATTAAATATTTCGCCTGCCGGTACAAATTCGTAAAATATACCTGCATTGGTATTAAGTAATAAACCCTCCTCATCCAGCGTATCCTGGAAGGCAAAAAAACCTTCTGATGCCGGGAATGTTTCAATAGTATCTACATGGCCTCCAAGGCTATCTAATAATCTTGCTTTGTAGGGCTCAAAGTTCACGCCCCCATGAGCTATTACCTGCAGGTTAGGGAACAGTTCTTTTATCTTCTTGCCGCTGCGTTCTGTAAGCCAGTCGAAGTACATCTGTATCCATGGGGGTATGCCGCTTATCAGCGTCATATCCTGGTTAATAGTTTCCTCTACTATTTTATCCAGTTTTGTTTCCCAGTCTTCTATACAATTGTTCTCATAAGAGGGCAGTTGGTTGCTACGCAGGTAGCGTGGCACAAAATGATTGGATATGCCACTTAGCCTGCCCGTAGGTATACCTGCAATACGCTCCAGTTCGGGTGAGCCAGTAAGGAATATCATGCGGCCATCTGCAAAAGCTGCATTTCCGCTATTGGCCATATAGCAAAGCAAGGCATCCTTGGCGCCATTTATATGATTAGGGATAGACTCTTTTGTAATAGGTATGTACTTTACTCCGCTGGTAGTACCGGAGGTCTTGGCAAAATACATGGGCTTTCCCTTCCACAACACTTCGGCCTGGCCCTCCTTAATCTTATCTATATATCCACGAAAAGCTTCATAGTCTCTTATTGGTACAGCCTGCTTATATTCTTCATACGTTTTGACATTGGCCAGGTGATGATCGCGGCCAAATGCGGTACGTGCGCCGTATTTTAATAATTGCTGTAGTATCGCCTGCTGGTCAGCTAAGGCTGTAGCCATTCCTTTGCGTACACGATTCTGTACTATAGATGCGTAAGGCTTGGCAAGAAAAGATTTTATTTTCATCGACCCCCATATGCGGGAGGATAAAGATACAATACCCCATTAATAACGTAGGATTAAATAAGGGGGATAACCATATTAAATCGTAAAGAGAAAAATATTTTATTAAATAATTGAAAAGAAATGTTACCTTTGCGCAAATATTTTTTGTAGAGTCATGTTTGCAATAGTAAGTATAGCCGGTCAGCAATTCAAAGTTAAAAAAGATGATGAATTGTTCGTTCATCGCCTGGAAGGTAACGCCGGCGATAAAGTAGAATTCTCTGATGTGCTGATGAGCAGCGCAGAAAATAACATAGCACTTGGTGGCAGTCTGAAAGTTCAGGCTGAAATAATGGATCACCTGAAAGGTGATAAAGTGATCGTGTTTAAGAAAAATCGCCGTAAGGGATATCAGAAGTCAAATGGTCATCGCCAGTACCTAACGAGGATTAAAATAAATGATATTGCTTAATTTGTTTTTTATACATACATTTGTAAATAGTAATAAGTAAATAATGGCACATAAAAAAGGTGAAGGTAGTGTAAGGAATAACCGGGACTCACAAAGCAAACGCCTTGGAGTTAAGATATTTGGTGGCCAGCCAGCTATTTCCGGTAATATAATAGTACGCCAGCGTGGCACACAATTCCACCCGGGTAACAATGTTGGTCTGGGAAAAGACTTTACCATATTCGCAACTACGGATGGTATAGTCGAGTTTCGCAAGACCAGGAGTAAAACACTGATATCAGTAAAGGAACTAACCGCATAATATTAAAGCCGATGACTAACCCCATCGGCTTTTTTTTAGTATTTAAATTTTTTGTTTAACCCTTAAATTCACAGTTATGGCAACAGCAAAAAAAGCAGCTCCGAAAAAAGCTGCCCCAAAGAAGGCAGCAGCTAAGAAAGCAGCTCCAAAAAAAGCAGCAGCTCCTAAGAAAGCAGCTCCTAAGAAAGCAGCAGCTAAGAAAGCTGCTCCGAAAAAGGCCGCAGCGCCTAAAAAAGCAGCAGCTCCTAAAAAAGCAGCTCCTAAAAAGAACGCTGGCCCGAAAAAGGCTGTCGCAAAGAAGAAATAAAATTCTAACCTTTAGCGATTTAAAAAAAGAGACTGTTTTATACAGTCTCTTTTTTTTATAAAATGCTGGTATTAATTTTTTCTGTTACCCCATATATTTAAGGAAGTATGTAGGTAACACTTAGATGCCCATTGTTTGATACTGAGTCAGCTACCAGTTGTTCGTCTACATATATATTACCCACCAGGTGCTTGCCAGAGTCGGAATTGAGTATAAGTTGCGCTTTAAAGCCGTGCTTATCAGTACTGATGCTTTTCTTCCACCCGTTTACGATTATGGTATCTGACTGCAGACCGTTAGTATCTGTATAGGATGCAGCAAGATTAAAAGTATCTGAGCTGGCGCTGTACCTGATAACGTGGTTGCCGGTATAATTACCTTTTTTACAGGCGCCAATCATTGTACCTAAGAAAACTATTAATATAAGACCAGAATACTTCATAACAATGTGAGCACGGTTTACAGGTGCAAATATAAGCACCCGGGTTAAATCAATCCCTTACAAATATATTTGGCAAAATAGGGTTAATTTCCTGTTTTTTCTATAACAGGCTGTAAAAAATGTATAGGCGCTGAATACGTGACCTTTATTATATATATTATTGCTTGGTCATAGTCATAGTGCAGGTCTGGCCACCACCGCCGCTGGTTACAATCACATAACTCATAGTAAGCACTCCATTTGCCAAAGTACCGTGCCCTGTGACACCGCCATTAGAGGAAGATATAAATACATGATGGCTGGTATCTACCCCTGCTACTACGTTAGAACCAGGGCTATTGCCAAAATTAGTGATGACCAGAGTATCCTGATTATTTGTGGAATTAGCTTTTACAACACTTGTAAAGGTACCTGATGCACAGGTGCTGGTACACACGTAAGAACCCAGGAACTCTGTGGTCCATGCTGTGGCGCAGTTAGCATCCCTGTACCCTGTGGGGCACTGGCATATACTCTTAACGCACACCCCACCATTGGTGCAAGTAGTATTCCCGCAATCATTCTTAGTGCAGGCTGTATAGGTGACGATGCAAAATATACTAATGCACAATATGGCTGTGCTGGCAGTAAAACGGAAATTTTTCACAGGGAGCAGATTAGAGCAAAGCAAAAATAACTAAATGAAAACAGTATAGGATACCCGCATGTATAAAACTTTGGTAAAAGACATGCGGGGAAAGAAATACAAAAAAGGGCGCAGGTTAGCAGAATATAGACCCTCAAGGTACAGCCAAGCACCCCCAACATCATATAAACTACGCCTGCGCTTCTCTTTAAGCAGAAGTAATCAACCTCCCGATGTGGTGTAAAAATTGGCTGTTTTAGAGAACCGGGATTATTAGCCTTCCGCTAATATTTTAAAGCCATCAAAACATGACTATCTGTTCTCGTTAACAAGTACTTTTTTATTCGAAACTGTCGGACATCCAAACTAATGATTCTCATTATCTCTTCAAAAAGTGACCCTTAACTTACAATAACCGTTGCCGGTAATTGTCGTGCAAATATAGAATGGTGAAATTGAAATAACAAAATAAACACATAGGAAATTAATATTAATTTAAAACTGCAAACCTATATAATTCGGTGCTATTTTATTAAATATTGACAAATAAAAACTTCTCAAATAATTTACAATTAATAAAAGTCAATGTTTCTTTTACTGATATTTAGCCGGAAACCGCCATATACATAGGTGGTTGTTGCACCAGGGAATTGATTGTCATTATATACATACCTACGATGTGTAGCACCAAGATCAATGAAGAAATTAGGACGTAATTCGTAAGACATCTCGAGGTTAAGGAGGGCACAATTGGTCTTTACTCCATTTATCAGCTTTACACCGTATTCCATACTTCTATTAGTATAACTGGCAAATATATTGCTGCCGTAATCTGCATTGCCTGTATCCGCCCCCTGCACATAGTACATGCCTTTTACAGTAAGATATAATTTGTTGCTGGGCTGATATTTTGCAATACCGATCACCTGTATAAAATCAGCCCCAAGCGGGTTTGCCAATGGCTGGTTATAATTGGTATAATTAGCTACCGTGTCTGAATGGGTATAGGTGTAAGGGCGTACTACATTTAGTTCCAGTTGCAGGTCCAGGTTACGTACGCTGAATGCATCAAAGTATTTACCTCCCAATTGCGCTGCCCACTTATTGCCCCACCAGCCACGGTTGCTAAAAAATTCTGAAGATTTAAATTCGTCCAGCAGGAATTGGCCATAAAACTGCAGATGTTTTGCCGCAATGGATTTAAAGTCAATGCCTATGTGCTTCTTGTCCGGACTGCCCACCGATTGCTCAAGGGAGGCGATAAATATAACCGGGTTTAGATAGCGCAGCTCATATTGATTTTGACGGCCAAATACTACGGACTCAAATACACCCAAATTGAGCCATCGCGTAGCATTGAAGCTAAGGTGGTGCATAGTAGCATACTTGTGCGGCATTAGCTGATCAGATGCCGTGCCGTGCTGCGTCGTTAATTCGGTATACAGATTCTCGTAATTCAGTTTCCAGATACGGGTTATGAGGCGTAGAAAAGGTGTACCGGCCGAAAAATCGCTCAAGAACATGCTATTGATACCATCACCAATAAAATTCTTATCATAACCAAAGGTGGCATTGAGGTGGTCTTTTATAATTGCGATATCAAAATATCCGGCGGCCAGCAGATAATCGTAATGAGTTCCGCCCTTACCTATGTAGTAATCTGCGCCAGGCACTGCATTGTGCTTAAAAACCCAATCGTGATAAAAGGATACATCGCGCTCCTGGTTATCTGTTACATACGTATAAAAGCCTATCCGCTTTGCAATCCATCCGCGGGCTTCAAATCCCCTGCCACTCCAGTACAGAGTGCCTGCTTTATTGCCCCGCTCGCTATATAGCTCTGCACTGATAACTGGATTAACTACAAGAAAAAAATTGTTGGTATGTACCTGAAATAGATCGAACTGTTTTTTATAAAATGTATGGAACCACGGATGTTTAGCATCTTTTTCACCATTCTCGCCCGGTGCCCACTCACCGCTTTCATTTATCATGCGGTCTATGTTGTAATGGTCTGTTTTGCTTAGCCCTGTATTGGTGCTGTCCTGCGCCTCCAGAAAATCAACTGCCCTGCTGCGCATTTGCGGGCGAGTGGAATTGAACAAACTATCAGACAATCTACCGGAACGGGTTTCCAGCCTGTCCAGTACATGATAGTCCTCAGTATTAAGAGGAAGGTATGTTGTCTGCGACCAGATAGTATTTAACGTAAGCAATAAAAGGATACTGAGAATTGATGCTTTTTTAAGCATAGAAATATGTTTTCTAATAGTGTATGTGGTAAATTGCTGTAAAAATAGCTTTTATAGCGCTCTCTACAGAAGAAATACTTATGTCACAAATACTCATTAGAAATGCAAGCATTGTAAATGAAGGCCGTACAACTGAAGGTGATGTACTTATAAAAAATGGGCGCATAGAAAGGACCGGCGAAAACATAACGCTACCAGGCAACTACAGGGAAATAGATGCTACAGGGCTGCACCTGCTGCCCGGAGCTATTGATGACCAGGTACACTTCCGCGAGCCGGGCTTTACAAACAAGGCTACAATAGCTACAGAAGCCAGGGCTGCTGTAGCAGGCGGAGTTACTTCCTTTATGGAAATGCCAAATACAAATCCTCCGGCACTGACACAGGAAATACTGGAAGAAAAATATAAGATAGCTGCCAATAACTCTGTAGCTAACTACTCCTTCTTTATGGGTGTAGCCAACGATAATAGTGATGAGGTGCTGCGTACCAACGCGCGCAAGCGGGATGTGTGTGGAGTAAAGATATTTATGGGGAGCAGCACAGGCAATATGCTGGTAGATAACTACCTGACTCTGAACCGTATATTTTCTGAATCAGAGCTGCTGATAGCCACTCACTGCGAGGATGAACGCATAATAAAAGCGAACAAAGAAAAATACCCTGATGCAGATAATGTATCCTACCATCCATTGATAAGGGATGCGGAAGCCTGCTTTGAAAGTTCTTTTTCAGCAGTGCAGCTAGCCAAGAAGCACAACAGCCGCTTGCATATACTTCATATATCCACTGCCAGGGAGATACAGCTATTCAGCAATATGCTGCCATTGGCAGATAAACGCATTACAGCTGAAGTGTGCGTGCATCACCTGCACTTTACAGCCGATGACTATGCGCGGTATGGCAACCTGATAAAGTGTAATCCGGCAATAAAAGCGCCTGAAAATAAAACTGCCCTGTGGGAAGCGCTGCTTGATGACCGGCTGGATGTAATTGCCACCGACCATGCACCACACACCTGGGAAGAAAAACAACTACCCTACCAGCAGGCACCGGCAGGTGTGCCCCTGGTGCAGCATGGCCTGCCGCTGATGCTCCAGTATGTAAAAGAAGGAAAAATAACAATAGAAAAGGTAGCAGAAAAGATGAGTCATGCACCGGCACAATGCTTCAGTATAGCAGAGCGTGGATATATACGCGAGGGTTATTTTGCAGACCTGGTACTTGTAGATATCAACAGGCCGCAAGAGGTAACCAAAAAGAACATCTTATACAAGTGTGGCTGGTCACCGTTTGAAGGTCACAGTTTCCCTGCCAGTATCATCTATACGCTGGTGAATGGAGAAGTGGCCTATGAGCACGGCAATGTTAATGATACCGTACGCGGCCAAAGGCTCTCATTTAACCGGTAATGCAAAACGACAAAACCACACTGAACGACCTATCTATCTTTACTGCCGATGGGGGCGGTGTGTTTGCATTGCTTGACCATACTACTACACAGCAAGGCAGGGATGTACTACGCCAATACATCTACAACCCACCCGATAGTTACGAGCGCCTGCAACAAATGCAGGATGTGATAAAATATTGGGAACAGCATATAGACAAATGGCCATCTGCTGTATCAAACGGTACACTGGTGATGCTGGTCAAATTTTTTGAAGGTGCGGATAATATTACAGCCCCGCCATCAGGAATGATGCGGGTATTCAGTTCGTTTTTGCAGAAAGCGCTTAATAAGAACGAGTTTTTTTTCACCCAGTTTTCTATTTCCCATTTATCTGATTTCCTGAATGGCTGCATGCACCTTAGTGCATTACTGTCTGATACAACCCTCCCTGCTCTGCTAAAGCAGGAGTTAGAATTTCTACAGGATGAGTTAAAGCAACGCCTCACAGCTGAAGTAATAAAGATAAATACGGATACCCCTTTTGCAGGCCTGGCCACCATCAGCTACAAAGCCAGGAGGGAAATGAAAAGCATGGTGTACCGCCTCATGCACCATTATGCAAGGCTGGATGCGTGGCGCTCTATGGCTATTGCTACTAAATATAATAAATGGACCTATCCTGAGCTGATACCGGGAAAGCCACTGGTGCTGGATGCGGAAGGATTATATCATCCATTGCTAACCAAGCCTGTTGCTTATTCTATCAATTTTAGCAATAAGAAAAATTTCCTCTTGCTTACTGGGGCTAATATGTCGGGCAAGACGACCTTTATGCGGGCGCTTGGCGTGGGTGTCCTGCTGGCGCATCTGGGTATGGGTGTACCGGCTGCGCGGCTGCGCATCACCTTCCTTCAGGGCATCATTACCAATATGCAGGTGGAAGATAACCTGATGCGGGGCGAAAGTTACTTTTTTGCAGAGGTACAGCGAATGAAGGTGACAGCAGAAAAATTATTGCAAAGTGAGGGGCACCTGGTGCTCATGGACGAACTTTTTAAAGGCACTAATGTGCATGATGCCTACGAATGCACCCGTGCTGTAGTGGAAGGACTGCTAAACCGCCCTGACCAGGTCATGATATTATCTACCCACCTGTATGAGGTGGCCCAACACTTTAAAGATCGTAGTGATATATTATTTGCTTACTTCGTAACGAGGATGCACGAAGATGACAGCTACGATTTTGCCTATGAATTGAAGACGGGCATATCAGACGACCGCATAGGGTACCGGATCCTTCAAAAAGAAGGGGTAATAGATCTGCTGCACCGTAACACAGTTAAATAATCCTTAACTATATACTCATCCATAAAAACTGGCGTAGCTGGTATGTAAATGCATAATTTTGGTGCGCGATAGCAAGCAGGATAAAGAAAAATAAGTATGACAGATATGACGTCGGGGAGGCAGGCATTGCCCCCTGTGGTAAAGAACCTGATCATTATCAATACCCTTATGGTATTGATACAATATGTATTAGGCAAGCAGGGTATAGACCTGGCAGATACATTGGGGCTGCACTACTGGAAATCACCGTTATTCAAATGGTGGCAGCCGTTTACGCATATGTTTATGCACGGCAGCTATAACGATGTGAGCCAGACACTGGAGCACCTCTTTTTCAATATGTTCGCTCTGTGGATGTTTGGGCGGATACTGGAAAACTACTGGGGAGCACAGCGCTTCCTGTTCTTCTACCTGGTATGTGGCCTGGGTGCAGCCTTTTGCCATCTAGCTGTGATGGGATATCATTTTCATACACTGGAGCAGGCTTTCCAGGTATACCAGCAAAGCCCTACTCTGGATCATTACAACCTGTTCATTACCCAGCACAATATGGAATCGATACCGAAATTCATTGAGGTCCATTCTGTGTGGCAAAATGATCCTTCGTCTGTCCTGCAATCGAATGAATCTATTTACTGGATACATAAGTATATGCTGGAGCTGTATAACGAAGCTACAGTTGGAGCCTCGGGTGCAGTATTCGGTGTGCTGTTTGCATTTGGGTATTTATTCCCCAATGCGCTTCTCTACTTCTTTGCTCTGGTTCCGATCAAGGCCAAATGGGCGGTGACCATCTATGCAGCAATAGAACTCTTCAGCGGCATACGTAATTCAGCAGGCGATAATGTAGCGCACTTCGCGCACCTGGGCGGTATGCTTTTCGCCTTCCTCTTGTTAAAGATATGGAGCAATAAAAGCCGCAACCGCATTAATTAAATAACTTAGCATTAGTATGAAGCCATTTTCAGGCCGGTCTCCTTTATCATATATCCCCGGCTATAGCAGGAACTCAGTAATACAACTAATAGTGGCATCAGGCGTAGGCTATGTAAGCATCCAGCTGGTACGCATATGCATCCTTATGTTCACCAATAAATACGATGCTTTTTACCAGATAGTCATCCCCGATCTTGCATTGCCTGCCCTACCACTGTATAAAACTAAGGTATGGACATTGCTTACCTATGGCTGGGTACACCTGGGCTTCTGGGAGCTATTCAGCAATATGATATGGCTCTACTGCTTTGGCAACCTGGTGCAGGTAATGGTAGGCTATAAGCAAGTGATACCCTTGTTTATTTATAGTCTTATTTCGGGCGGTATCTTTTATCTTCTTTGCCAACTGATACCGGGACTGACACCTGTAGGAGGCCTATCTCTATTAGGTTGCCAGGCCGGATTAATGGGCCTTGCGGCAGCGGCAGTAACCCTTACCCCTACTTACCGTTTTTATATCGGCCCCACATTCAGCCTGCCGTTGCCGGTAATAGCAGGCGTATTTGCTTTGCTGATGCTAATGAATACACACCTGATGCTGCCACTGATCTTTTTATTGCTAGGTGGTGCCTTGTGTGGGTTTGTATTCATTAAGCTGTTGCGCAACGGTTACAAACCCGGCGAATGGGCATACAACCTGCTGGAAAAAATGGAAAAAATGGTAACGCCCGGCAATAATGTTGGCTGGAACAAAAACAACAAAAAACGCAACCAGGTCTTAAACACTTATTCTATAAAAAATGGCATCAGCCAGAAACGGGTGGATGAATTATTAGATAAAATAAACCAGAAGGGATATAATTCTCTGAGTGCAGAAGAAAAAGACCTGCTTACGCGTGCAGGTAAAGATAAATAACACCAATTGGCCAAAGCAAAAACAAATGTGGTGAGGAGTGCCCTCAGCAATATCCTGCTGTTGGTCAATATCATTTTATGTATATGGGCAGCCCTATGCTACGCCGCCGCTATCGTAAGTCCGGCTCACACCAGGTACCTGGCTATCTTCAGCCTTACTACACCTTTTGTATTGCTGCTACAGGTGGCTTTCTTTTTCTTCTGGCTGTTTCTTTCTGCGCATAAGTGGCGGGCACTATTACCCCTTATAACTATTGCAGCTGGGTATAAAGTATTTCTTACCATATTCGGGCTGCACTTTTTTAGTGTCAATAATATGGCGCACTCAGACGGTACCATACGGATAATGAGCTGGAATGTGCATGGTATGGGCGTCTTTGATATACACGGAGGTAAGGATACCGCGGATAAAATAATAAATATTATTAAGGGCGAGGATGCAGACATATTGTGCCTTACAGAATTTTGCACTTTTCGGAATGATTCCTTAACGCCATATGTACGCCGTATCATGAAAAATAATGGCTATACGGAGTATCGCTTTTGTTATGATAACCCGTTAGGAAAAAATATTCATTCGGGTCGTGCCTTATTCTCACGCTTTCCGGTTGACAACTATAACATTCGCAGCATCGGCAACGAACGGATAAATGTGCTAACTGCAGACCTGCATTTGCCGGGTGAAAAAGTGATGCGAATGATAGCTTTGCATTTGCATTCATTCGGCTTCAGCGATCACGATAAACGTTATATTGAGGAAGTGAAAAGTAACCATTCGGCTATCACCGAAAGGCCCGAAATGTTTATCTGGAAATTTAATTACGCCTACAGCATTCGTGCAGCGGAGGCAGATACTGTAGCGCAGATAATAAAAGACAGCCCTTACCCCGTACTGCTATGTGGAGACTTTAACGACCTGCCTGCATCCTATACCTATATGACCCTGAAGGGAAACTTAAAAGATGCATTCATAGAAAAGGGATCGGGTTTAGGAAGAACGTATAATGCAATCATTTTTTCTCTGCGCATAGATCATATACTATATGATCCACGGCTGCTGCACACAGAAGGGTTTGAGTGCCCCTCACTTTATTTATCTGACCACCGGCCGGTAATAGCCAACTTTAGAGTACTGGAAAATTAGCTGAGCATCAAATAACGATCACCTTCTGCGCTACACTCCACGCCAGTGGCTTATCAGAAAATAATGCTTTGGTACGCGCCCAGGTATCTTTAAAGAAGTTAGAAAATCGGTAATGGTCCAGGTGTGCTTCGCTCTCCCAATGGCTGTAAGTAAAAAATACATTTTGCTCATGTGCATCCTGCCAGAGTTCCAGGTGCCTGCAACCCTCAAAATGTCTTATCTGCTGTTTTCTCTCTTCGAATAACTTAGTAAAATCATTTATTGCTTCCGGCAAGAAGGTCATCTTTACGATTCGTACTATCATTCGAAAAATATTTTTATCACATTATACAACTGGTGCGCTGCCTTTGTGTGTCCCTGCAAATTTATCTGCAGTCCTATAAGGCTGGCTGCAGGACCACGGTTAATCGCTATTTCCAGGTATCCGGCATCATTAAAGCGGCAGAGTTTCTCGCCCGGCTTTACATCGTAGTAGTGCATGCTGATCTCCGTTATTTCCTCATCCCGCATAAAGCTGATCCTGAAAGGTCTGTGGCGCCCTATGGATTCAAATTGCGGCTTAGTTATATTGATCACAATATTTTCAAAACGGTCTATATGTATTACCTGGCATTCCACCGAATTTGCTTCTACTAAGGGCCTGCAGTTCTGTGGTGCATTTTTCAGTTCACATTTCTTCACCCCAAGATCGGCTGGCATTATAGATTGCAGGCTGGCCGCTATCTTCCCTGCCTCAGTTATCCAGTCTTTAAAAGTACCGGGAGGCTGCAATTCATGGCATATCCACACATCCATGTTAGCAGCACCAAATGCCAGCGCCAACACTCCGTTATCGGGCGCCAGATAATACTGGCCATCTTTATGGCAAAGAACAAGGCGCGGTATTTTTTCCGAAAAAATATCAAAGAGTACAATATGGCAGGTACCCGCCGGATAATGTCTGCTCGCCGATGCCAGGAGGTAGGCCGCCTGCTGCATATGGTAAGGCTCCACCAGGTGTGTAATATCTGTAAGTACCACGTTGGGTATGGCCTGCATCAATATACCCCTGGCCGCTGCTACGGTAGCATCGCGAAGACCCAGATCTGATAACAATGTAATACAACTCATGCTAATAACCGTGCAGCAAAAATACATTACTGACCAGCAAAACTATCTATTCCTCCACATTAATACGTTTTGAAATAACCCCAGCGTAAAATATTTTCTTATTGCAGCCGTTATTAGTGCACTTAATTAACTTTACCGCTCGTTTAGGAATAAAATGAAGATCAACGCTACATATATATTATTGCTATTGCTTGCAGGATTGGCCTATACCTCCTGCAAGAAAGACCAGACACTGACCACAGGGGGCACAATTAAGTTTTCGGTAGATACCCTTATGTTCGATACTGTGTTTACAGCACAGGGCAGCTTTACCAATAGTTTTAAAATATATAATCCGCAAAATGAGAAGGTGGTCATCAGCAGTGTGCGCCTGCAGCACGGCGGCACCTCTTACTTTCACCTGAATGTAGATGGGTTCGCTGGTACTACAGCCACCAATATCACCATACAACCGCACGATAGCATCTATGTGTTTGCGACGGTGAATATAGACCCGAAAGATAAGAACACACCTTACGTAGTGGAAGACAGCTTTATAGCTATTATGAATGGTAAAAGCTTTGTGCTTCCCTTCCGGGCATATGGGCAGGATGCAATCTATATTGTAGATAGTGTATTACCGGCTAACTATATATTCGATAATGTTCGCCCATACGTTATCATCCACGGTGCCGAAGTAGCCCCCATGCAAAAAGTTACTATTAAGGGCGGGGCGCACATATATATGCACCAGGATTCATGGCTATATGTACTCGGTACACTTATTGCAACAGGCGCAACCAAAAATGACTCCATTACCTTTCAGGGAGATAGGACCGACCGCTTTTATTTTGGCTATGAGGGCTATCCGGGCGAGTGGGGCGGTATCTACTTTGCACCCAACAGCAAGGGCAGCGTGCTGGACCATGTAATACTGCTGAACTGTGGTAATACTCCACCAGGTGGCGGCCCTAATGCCGGCATCTATGTTGCAATTGATTCACAGCACGATGCCTCTAATCCGCAGCTTACGCTACGCCATACCATTGTGCAGAATTCTATAGGCTATGGCTTACTAAGTCTGGGTGGTACGGTGATAGCGAGCAACTGCCTCATAAACAACTGTACACAGCAGGCATTAGGATTGGTACAGGGCGGCAGCTACACTATCAGCAATTCTACTTTTGCAACTTATTCCTATACAAACAATCATGTGGTCCACTCTGACAATGGAACACTGGCTGTACTGAACTATTATGATACCAGCCAAACAGGCTATATCCCCGGCAATATGAATGCTACACTTACCAACTGTGTGTTTTATGGGTCGCTTGATAATGAGGTGTTCTTTCACGCTAAAACAGGTGGCAGCTATAGTGTATACGTTAATAACTGCCTGATGAAAAGCGTGGATACCTTGCCTAACAGCATACTTAATTTGAGTGGTAATATTTTGAACCAGGATCCTAAGTTTACAGACTATACACATTTTAATTACCATCCGTTAGCAGGTTCTCCGTTGCTAAATAACGGCACATTGGGTACTCTACCACCTTTTACAGATCTGGATGGAAATTTCGTAAAAAACCCGCCCACTATTGGCTGTTATCAGTAGTATATCAGCGATCTATTTTATTGGCCAGTATTTTCCGGGCCATGTGTATCCGGCTTTTTACGGTTCCTAATGGCTCGCTGAGCATGGTTGCTATTTCATGATATTTATAGCCTGTATAGTGCAGCTCAAAAGATAAGCGAAAGGCATGAGGAAGGTTTTCTATTGCTGTCCATATTTCGCGCAGCCGTAGTTGCTGCCAGCCATTATTTTGTGCCTGTTGTTGTATCGGGTATAGTACATCGTCATACTCACCATCCGGATTTATGAACTTTATTTTCTTGCTTCTCCTGTATTTATTGATAAATACATTGCGCATGATGGTGTAGAGCCATCCTTTCAGGTTAGTACCCAGTTGATACTTATCCCTGTTTATTAAAGCACGCATCACTGTTTCCTGGTACAGGTCTTTGGCATCTTCCTGGTCGTGCGTCAAAGTAATGGCGTATGGGTGCAGAAACTGGCTATGCGAAACTATTAGGCTATCAAAATCGGCAGCGGTCATTGTTTAATCTTTACGGCGTAAAAGTAAACAATAAAAGACCCTCCTCATTATCAATTCTGATTATACGACTTTATAAACTTCCTTGTTTACAGGTTTATCATTTCGTTCTTAGCTTCCTGTAGGGTATGGAAAAAACGAAGGTTGTCGTGCGCTACATACTTTTTATTCTTAAGCATGCTGCCAGATACATAGATAGTGCTACCTGGGAAATTCTGTGAGAGTTTGTTAAGGTACTTTACCCCATCAAATTCATTGGCTACAGAGGTAAGGTGCACATACATATACTTAGGCTTTTTTACCTCGTATATGTACTTCACCTCATTTACAGGTGAGTTAGGCCCCAGATATATGGGATCTTTATTATACTTCATAAGCAGGTAGTAGATATAGATGAGCCCCAGGTCATGTATTTCCCCTTCAGGCAGAAATAATAATATGCTTGGGCCCATAGTAGTCCGCTCGCGCTTGGGCAGGTTTTCTATTGCTACAGCCAACTTGCGGTATATAACATTGCTTACCAGGTGCTCCTGTGCCGGGGATATTCGATTGGTCATCCACATAAGTCCTACCTTTTCCAGGTAGTGAAATATTAGCTGCTCTACGGTGTGCTCAGTACCATGCTTCCTGATATTCATATCCAACAACTGCTCAAAATGATCTATCTCCATAGAGAAGGTACACTCCAGCAGTTCATTTACCAGCAGGTGCATTTTAAAGTCACGGTCATTGATCTTTTGTATCAATGAATCCATATCCCCATCATTCATTTTATGAATGCGCGATATCTTGTAGCCATAATCATTCAGTAGCGCTATTCGAAGTGCCAGCTTCAGGTCGCCGGCATCATAGAAGCGTATATTGGTTGGGGTACGTTTTGGTTGTAAAATACCATAGCGTTGTTCCCATATACGTATGGTATGTGCTTTGATACCCGTCAGGTTCTCAATATCTTTTATGCTAAAAGTGTTCATGAATGGCGTTAATATACAGAAATTTTTTATAATTATACAGTATTGTAGTTGAACTGTTTATCAACTATTTGTCTCCTGTATTCAAATATAGCATCCAGTTGTTTTATTACAAACAGGCTATTAGCCCATTCCCCTAGTATGCCCAGGGGCAATGCGTATGCTACTTTGTCTCTCATCATCACCCCTTCTTTCCGGGTTTCAAAATAATGCTCATGGTGCCATAGCTTGTATGGTCCCTGCCTTTGCTCATCTATAAACATTGTTTGTGGCACTACATCCATTATTTCAGTGACCCATTTTAGCGGGATGCCAAATAAAGGGGATACTTTGTAGCTAATGAGTTGGCCCTTAAATATTTCCGGTGGCAATGGCCCGCTGGTAACCCTAAAATTCATATACGTAGGAGTTATTTCCCTTAGATTGCGTGGGTCGGAGAAAAATTGCCATACTATGTCAATTGGTGCATTTATCAGCTGGCTTCGCTCCAGCGTAAAAGTTTTCATACAGGTATAAACGTAACGGATTCAAATAATGTTCACATTGGCGTACTTATAATGATTGTTTATACCAGTTTATATAAATTAACCTTTTCAAATAAATAAATCGGTTAAACTTTGCACCGGAAAAATGCTCTAAGCATATGAATATGTTCGGCATTAGTATGAAATTAAGCTTGAAGTAGAAACTATCACCTATTGGCAGGAAACCGCGCTTCTATATCATTATTATTCTTTTTATCCCTGCTACCGCTATGTGTGCCTGCACAGCAAACTAACGTAACTGATACAATTGTTACCCATCCTTACCAACACCGGGTATATGATGTAAATAAGGAAGAAGACCTTATAGATCTTGGGCAAAAAATATTTGACAAATCAGCACCTAAGCGGGTTGATACCGGTGGGGTAAGGTCGGGCAAGCCACGTTTGTCCGGGTTGCCTGCGGCCGGTTATACCCTACAAACGGGATTTGCGGGCATACTGATCGGTAATATAGCATTCTATACCAGCCGTAGCGAAGATGCCAAACAATCGAGCATACTGGCCAACCTTACCTATAGCCAGTACAAACAGATACTGCTGCCTATACAGAGTAATATCTGGACCAAGGATAATAAATACAATATTTCCACAGACTGGCGCTATCTGAAATTTCCGTCCTATACGTATGGGCTTGGCGGGCATACCAATCTTTCTGACGGATATACTATTGACTATTCGGGCCTTCGGCTTCACCAGGGAATATTAAAAGAACTATACAGGAATATATACCTGGGGGTAGGATTTGACTTTGATTATTTCTGGGGGATCAGAGAAGTGGACCCGCCTGCAAATGCCAAAACTGACTTCCAGAATTACGGACTTAAGGAGAAAGAAGTAGGATCAGGTCCAACTGCCAATTTTCTTATAGATACCCGTAAGAACTCGATCAATCCACAGAATGGAGTTTTCTTTAATGTAGTTTACCGCCCTACATTTACATGGCTTGGCAGCGATAATGAATGGCAATCGCTAATAGTGGATGCACGCACCTACTTTAAATTTCCGGCCTATTCTGATAATGTACTTGCCTTCTGGACCTACGATTGGTTTACTGTAAATGGCACACCCCCATACCTGCTGCTACCCAATACCGGCGGCGACCCTTACAGCAATACGGGACGAGGCTATATACAATCGCGCCTGCGCGGGATGAACCTTGTATATGGCGAAGCGGAATACCGTTTTAATATAATGCGCAACGAGCTGATAGGAGGCGTAGTCTTCTTAAATGCAGAATCGGTAACAGATAAAGGCACTAATAAATTTACTATGGTATGGCCCGGCTATGGTGCGGGGCTGCGGTTCAGGCTCAATAAATTCTCCCGAACCAATATAGCTATTGACTATGGCTTTGGCGCAGGCGGCTCACAAGGCTTTTTCGTGAATCTGGGCGAAGTTTTTTAGGTTATAATTTTGCCACAGTATCTGAGATGCGCTGTACGGTCTCTTCCCTGCCAATCATAGCTGCTATTTCAAACACACCAGGCCCATATTTGCCGCCTACCAGCATTATGCGTAGCGGCAGCATTACCTCACCTTTCTTTATGTTCTGCAGCTGCACCTCCTCATTAAAGCTTGCCTCTATCGATGCATGGGTCCAGTCAGGCAGGGAGTTTAGTTTAGGTATCCAGCTCGCAAAGAATTGTTTCTTAGCATCGTTCCATTTTTCTTTTATGGCAGCTATATCTGTTGATGCAGGTGCAATAAAAAAGAAATGCCCTTGTGCCCAGAAATCGGAAAGTAATGTGCATCGGTCTTTTATCATCCCTACTACATCAACCAGGTATTGTGGCTCATGTATCTCAGCATAGGTTTCTATATAAGGGCGTGCAAGGTGTGCAAGCTCTTCATTGTTTTTTTGCTGTATGTACTGGTGGTTGAACCACTTTGCCTTTTCGTAATCAAATTTAGCCCCTCCCTTATGCACACGGCTTATAGAAAAGTGTTGTATCAATTCTTCCATGGAATATATTTCCTGCTCGCTGCCGTCATTCCAGCCCAGCACGGCTAGCAGGTTTACAAATGCCTCCGGCAGAAAGCCCAGTTCACGAAAACCGGCAATTGTTTCTCCGGTCTTAGGGTCTTTCCAGTTCATAGCAAATACCGGGAAGCCCAGCCTGTCGCCATCGCGCTTGCTTAGCTTACCATGCCCGTCTGGTTTTAGTATCAGCGGCAGGTGTGCCCATTGCGGCATGCTATCCTTCCATCCCAGGTATTCCCAAAGCAATAGATGCACGGAAGCGCTGGGCAGCCACTCTTCTCCGCGAAAGGCATGGGTTATCTGCATCAGGTAGTCATCTACTACTACTGCAAGGTGGTAGGTAGGCATACCATCTGCTTTCAGCAATACCTTGTCGTCGGTAATGGTGGTATCAAAAGATATTTCACCGCGTATCATATCCGTGAATTTTACGGTCTCGTTTTGCGGCATTTTTATGCGTATCACATAGGGCGTATTCTTATTCAGCAACGCTACGGTCTCCTCGCGCGATAGAGCCAGCGAGTTTTTCATATGCATGCGTGTGCTGTAATCATATTGGGGATTATGGTTATCGTCGTTTTTCAGCCTGCTGCGCATATCTTCCAGTTCATCCTGCGTATCAAATGCATAGTAGGCATGTCCCTTATCCACCAGTTGCTGGGCATATTGGTAATACAGGTGCTTGCGTTCGCTTTGCCTGTAAGGTGCAAAAGGGCCCCCTTTCTCCGGGCTTTCATCAGGTTCCAGTCCGCACCACTTCAGGCAGTCAACTATATATTGCTCTGCACCTGCTACAAACCTGTTTTGGTCAGTATCCTCTACCCGAAGTATAAACTTACCGCCATGCTGGCGCGCAAAAAGATAATTGTATAATACTGTGCGTACCCCGCCAAGGTGTAAGCCGCCTGTGGGGCTGGGAGCAAACCGTACACGTACCTCGTTAGCCATAGGCGGCAAAGTTAGCGGTTTAGCAACCTATAAAAAAAGTTCAGGCTGCACCCGTAGGTAGCAGCCTGAATTATAATGTATAAAAATGCTTGGTATTAGTTCTTAATAGTGTGAAATAATTAATAACTGCTGCCACCAAACAACCACGCTGCGGATATCTGGAGAGCGTAGTTAAGTGTAGTACTAGCACCAAGGCTTTTACTTGCATCACTTTGTATATCAGCAAAGCCCGCATAATATCCTACTTTAAAAGTTAGTCCCATAGGTAGTTCATATCCTACAAGGCCATTGAGACCGTAATCAAGTGGCTTAACATTTGCATCCTTTCCTGAACCCACTTTTAATGTATAACTGGCGCTACCTAAAGTTTCTTTACCGCCGAGGCAATAACCAATTTCCGGTCCAAGTCCAATAAAAAATCTTCCGTCCCCTGATTCTCCAAATTTGTACAATACATCTATTGGTATATAAATATAATTAAGGGTTAGATCTCCGCTTGAACCCCCTAATGCAATGGATCCAGTATATTTAGACCCCATCATTGTATAAAATATGCCAGGCTGTAACGCAAAATGGTCACCCAGAGGAATATCTACAATACCACCTGCACGAACCCCAAATTTAAAGGACGAAGAGTATCCGGCTTCGACTGCAGTAGCCATATTCAGCCCTATTTCCGGACCAAATCTTATCTGAGCTTTCACAGCGGTAATAGATAATAAGCAAGCAATGGACAATAATACTTTTTTCATACGGTTATAATTTAGCTATAAAAATAATACACAAACCCAGATTTCAAAATGTTTGTGCCAATTGAGATAGCTTTATGACCATTTTGTTAATATAATTGCTGTTATCCACCTGCTTTACCCATTTTATCCCCCGTATTGCATTGGTCAGAAATACTTCTTCTGCCTGCAATAGTTCTTCGGGGAGAAGCGGTTTTTCAATAACCGGGATATTATTTTCAGAAAGCCTAGCCAACACGTGCCTGCGCATTACGCCCGCTATGCATCCTTCAGTAAGCGGTGGGGTATATACACTGCGTTCCTTTATCCAGAATATATTGGCGATGCTGCTTTCTATAATATTACCGTTTGTATTGCATACCAGTGCATCATTCCAATGGTGTTGCTGTGCTTGTCTTGCCGCCAGTGCGTATACCAGTGCATTGCTGGTTTTGAGGTTGGCAATGCTGTCCGCGCTTTTCTGTAAGCCAGCTATACCCACAACCAGCCCGTTTTCATTCAGGCGTGTTATCTGCTCGTCCAGCGGGTAGCATTCTATCAGAGAGCTTGCAGTGTACTTATCCGGATCATACAGTCCGCCATTGCCGGCATCTACCTGTAGCCTCACCCTGCAAAGGTTTTCCATATTGTTTTTCTGAACAGTTCGCAGTACCTCTTTTTCCAGCATCTGCGGGGTCAGCAGTGCAGGTACAGCTATGCCAAGCTGGTGCATTCCTGCATATAGGCGCTCCCAGTGGTAGCTTGCCAGTGCTATAGCCCCATCGCGGCACAGCATTGTCTCAAACAGGCCATAGCCATACCTGTATGCCCTGTTATCAACCGGCAATCCGGCATTTTCAGCCGCAGTTATCTTTCCATTCAGGTTAACGTATGTATGCACAAATGCAAAGTTGTACTTTTGCGGCAAATTACAACGTATGAAATTCGCTAAGGGTATTCCGGTGCAATGGGTGGCAGAATTTATTGGCGCAAAGCTGATCGGTGACAAAGACCAAACAGCAACGGGCATCAATGAGATACATAAAGTTATGCCCGGCGATATATGCTTTGTAGATTTTGAAAAATATTACAACGCTTCTCTTAATTCCGCTGCTACTATCATCATTATCAATAAAGAGGTGGCATGTCCCGTAGGAAAGACACTGTTGGTACTGCATGATCCCTTCAGCGCCTACATAAAGCTGGTAAATCATTTCCGGCCATTTGAGCCGGCGAGTAAAATGATCAGCGATAGCGCTGCTATTGGGGAGGGTACACACCTGCAACCCGGCGTATTTGTTGGCAACCATGTAACCATTGGTAAAGATTGCCTGATACATCCTAATGTGACTATTTACGACCATACCGTAATAGGTGATAATGTAATAATACACGCGGGCACTGTGCTGGGGGCTGATGCCTTTTACTTTAAGCGCCGTAAAGACAAGGAAGTGCAGTACGACAAAATGGTGAGCTGCGGACGTGTAATAATAGAGAGCGATGTAGAGGTAGGCGCCGGATGTACTATAGACAAAGGCGTAAGCGGCGATACCATAATAGGGCGTGGCACTAAGCTGGATAACCACATACACATAGGCCACGGGGCTGTGATAGGTAAGAACTGCCTTTTTGCCGCTCAGGTAGGCATAGGCGGCAAAGCCATAATAGAGGATGAA
Organism: Taibaiella sp.; assembly: GCA_013815385.1. Classification (GTDB taxonomy): domain Bacteria; phylum Bacteroidota; class Bacteroidia; order Chitinophagales; family Chitinophagaceae; genus JACDGL01. The sequence goes on from JACDGL010000016.1 coordinate 35,624, forward strand.
GTAATACTGTGGGGACAGGTGGGCGTGAGCAAAGACCTGGTAGTAGGCAAGGGCGCCATAGTGCTGGCGCAGAGCGGCGTACCATCCAGCATAGAGGGCGGCAAAACCTATTTTGGCTCACCCGTTACAGATGCCAAAGCCAAAATGAAAGAACTAACCTGGATCAAACGCATCCCTGAGCTGTGGGATAAAGTGATGAAGAGTTAAAATAATTTTTTCAATTTATCGTTTTAGTTATATGCGGTTCGTATTGCCAGTTATCCTCCTGTTTGTAATTGGCTGCAACCAGGCACATACTGCAAAGACCGTAGCTACGCATACAGCAGTTACAGCTCGTAATATGATCAAGTCCTCCGGTCCTCAATCTGATGCAGACCGCGAGTCCTCTGTATTTACATTCTTCGATACGCTGATCGATAAGCGCAATATCATCATTGATTCATCATGGAAACAAAATATGGATAGCTCATCAATAGAAGAAGGTGATGGTGACTTTGTTTACATAGGTATACCCAGGGCTGGCGATGATCCCGATAGCTTTGTTGTATTTCCTTTTAATGATGTGAAAATGACCTATACCTATATTGGTTCTATGTATAAGCAGAAATTTTATTTTATCATCAATGGTAAAAGGATGCCTGCCGATACCATTGGTGCAGATCCATTCTTTCATCATATAGTTCGCTTCACTTATTTTGGCAAGAAGTATATTACCCTTACGGCAGCCCTACGCGATTATAATGGCTATGGTGACCGTATCCATTTCAATTACTTCTTCGATCTTTCAAAACCCTTTCGTCAGGATATCTATGAAAATAGCTGGTGCGATGTGAGGGATGTGATGCTCTATGGCGATCTTAATAACGACCACCAGCTTGACAGGTTAAAATTTGATGGTGTATCATACCCGGCAGAACTCATATCAGACACACAGAAAAACCACATGACCATTAAGGCTGAAACGTATGCTAACGGGAACTGGAAACCACTAAAAGATAAGACAGGTAAACCGTACTACATCCATGTAACATGCAATGGCTATGAAGATAGCCTGGTAATAAAAGATTATCACTGGATGCGGAAGCTGAAGTGATACTATCGTTTCTTCCACTCCTGCTTCATCAATCCTGTTATTACCACATCCTCCAGTTGCCCATTGCGCAGGCTGCTTTGGCGCAGCACACCCTCGGTCTTAAACCCCAGGCCTGCAGCTACTTTGGCGCTGCGGATATTGGAAGGAATAAAGTGAATCTCAATTTTATTAAGGCCGCATTTATCAAACAGGAAATCGGCGAAGCGCGTAATGCATTGCTGCAATATCCCTTTGCCCTCGTATTCTTTACAAAGCCAATAGCCGAGCTGGGCACGCTTTACGGAGTGGTCCCACTTGTGCATGCTGAGGCTGCCTATTAGCTGCCGGTCATAAAAGATCCCCATTGAGATGGATTCCTGGTACTGCATCTGCACTATCGACTGCTGTATGTACTGTTGCGAGTGCTCCACCTTCTTTGTCTGGTCTACCCAATCGAACCAGGGACGCAGATGTTGCCGCGACGACTGTATAGCCCGGAAGAGCTCCGGCGCATCCTCCAGCTGGTAGGTGCGCATGGCAATATGTTCGTCTATGAGAATGGAAACCACCGACTGTAATATAAATAATTAGTGCTTAAAGTGGCGTGTTTGCGTCATCACCATCGCCATGCCATTATCCTTGCAGTACTGTATGCTATCGCTGTCGCGTACGGAGCCTCCCGGCTGTATCACTGCATTGATACCTGCTTCATGCGCCATCTGCACGCAATCGTTAAAAGGAAAGAACGCATCCGATGCCATTACCGCACCTTGCAGGCTGAAACCCGATTGTTTAGCCTTTTCCAAAGCCTGCCGAAGGGCATCCACACGGCTGGTCTGTCCGCAGCCCTTGCCTACCAGCTGCTTATCTTTTACCAATGCAATTGCATTTGATTTAAGGTGCTTGCAAACAATGTTGGCAAACAGCAGGTCTTCCTTTTCCGGCTCAGTTGTGTTCTGCGCGCCTGCTTCTATCCACTCTGCATAGTTCCTGGTATCCGCATCCTGCACCAGTACACCGTTTAGTACTCGCTTGTATTCGCGGGTAGGATAAAATGCTGTTTTCTGTACCAGTATGATGCGGTTCTTTTTGCTCTTGAGTATCGTTAGTGCATCTTCATCATACGCAGGCGCTATCAGTATTTCAAAGAAAAGTTCGCTGATCTTAGCTGCAACAGCGGCATTGATGTGCTGATTGGTAACGAGTACGCCGCCGAATGCACTTTCCGGATCGCCGGCTAGCGCATCGCGCCATGCAGTGGCTACATCTTCCCGCTCTGCAATGCCGCATACATTGGTATGCTTGATGATAGCAAACGCAGGGTTGCTGAATTCGGAGATGATCTGGCAGGCAGCATCTACATCCACCAGGTTGTTATAGGATAGCTCTTTGCCATTCAGTTTTTCAAACAACGAATCCAAATCCCCGTAGAAAGCGGCAGACTGGTGCGGGTTTTCGCCGTAGCGCAGCGACTGCTTATGGCCAAAGGATAGCTGGAAATTTTCTGCTGCTGAATCCCGGTTAAAGTAATCGGCAATAGCCACATCATAGTGTGCGCATTCTGTAAATGCTGCTCCTGCAAAAGCCCGGCGTTCTTCCAGTGTAGTATTGCCATTGCCACTCTCCAGTAATGATAATAATTGCGGGTACTGGTTGCGTGATGCTACAATGCATACATCTTTATAATTCTTACCGGCAGCACGTATCAGTGATACGCCGCCGATATCTATTTTTTCGATGATCGTTTTTTCTTCATTGGTTTGTTTCAATGTTTCCTCGAATGGGTAGAGATCCACAATAACAAGGTCTAGTAACGGAATGCCGTATTCTGCTACATGTTTCTGGTCTTCCTCCAGGTCGCGGCGGGCCAGGATGCCACCAAACACCTTTGGATGCAGTGTTTTTACCCTGCCACCCAGTATAGAGGGATAGCTCGTAACGCTCTCCACAGAAGTGCATGGAATGCCGAGCTGCTCGATAAACGTCTGTGTGCCACCAGTAGAATAGAGCAGCACGCCCAGCTCATGAAGCTTGCGGACAATAGGTTCTAATCCATCCTTGTAGAAAACAGAGATAAGTGCAGATTTTATAGTGCGTTCCATACTAAAAACGATTTTGAGCCGCGAAGATACTAAGGTTTTATATAGTGGAAATACAAAGGGTATTTAGAAGTCTGTTACCGGTATAAGATGCCGGTAGGTAGGTTCATTATGCAACTCAAAACCGTGTTTCCTGTACAAAGGCTCCCCTTCTTTTGTTGCGTGCAGCTCAAAGAAACGAATACCTATCGCTTTCGCAGACTGTATTAGCAGTTTCATTATGGTGCTGCCGATACCCATACGCCGATACGCAGGTGAAGTGTACATATTCATTATATAACCCATCTTGCCCGATGGGTTTTTAAAACTTCCCGGATTTTGCCGGATAGCCATACCTCCTACTCCCACCACAGTATCGCCTGCCTTCGCCATCCAGCACAGAAATTTCTTATCATCTAATACTTCGCTAAAATAAACCATAAGGTTACTCCTTAATTCATTAATCCTCTCAGCAGATTGCTTTCCCTGTAGATCTTTGAGAAAAGTAATGCGCGCTTCAGTAAGCTGAGTGGCGTGCAATGAAGTGGCGAGTGTATATTCTATATGCTCCATAGATGAGTATTACTCTGGTAAAATCAGGATTATTGTATAAAGTTGTTAATTGCTGTTTAATATAAATGCCCCGTCGTTTGCAGTAGCAAACAAAGGTTGTCCGGCATTATTTGCCGCCGCTATCCATTTAGCCGTTTCCTTTCGGCTGTGGTTGCTGCCCAAAATAATATCGCGTGGGGCAAAGCTGTTTTTTATGTTTTCAGGGTCTATCGTGTTTGTATAGTTCACCACTACATAGTCGACCGGGAAATGCTGGCCATCGGCTGCTATTACCGGCCCATCCAGCAGCAATACTTTCAATTTACCTATCTGAATGATCTTATTAAGTGTTGGTTGTTTTTGCTTCCAGGCATGCCAGTAGGTATGGGCTGGTTTCAGTATGTAGTTTTTTTTACTATCGGCCAGTGTATCGCTATTTAGTAGGGTATGGTACTTGCCGGTTATTCTTTCTATATGATTTATCTTACTGATGTTGTACACTACCAGCCTGTCCTGGTGCACGGCTATCCATTCGTTACAGCAGAAGGAGCACAGTAAAAATATAAGCGCAATGCCACTGATAAATATTGCCGATTTTTTCTTCTTCATTATGAAAAAAGCTAAACTACCTATAGTGATATACAGCAGCATAAGCTCCGCGTTATTCAGGACCAGGAAATGAAAAGATGCAGGGTTAATATGCTGCATGCCATATACTACCTTATTGAAAATTGTTACCAGGCCGGTAGTACACATCGCTAAAAATTTTGCAAGCATGGGGAGCGGGCTGCATACTATCACCAGCATACCCAGCACCAGCACTATACCCATGAATATATAAGCCAGCATATTAGCTATTATGAATAACAGCGGGAACAGGTGAAAATAATAAATGACCAAAGGTGCAGCCAGTATCTCTGCAGCAAGGCTTGCAGCTATCGCCATCCATAGGTTACGTAGAATAATATTGGAAGGCTTAACTAACTTATAGATGGGATAATAAAACAGTATCAGTGAAAGAACAGCTATAAAAGATAGTTGGAAACCCACCGAATAAAGCCACATAGGCTGCACACATAACAATACAAAGGCAGTTGCAAAAAGCTGGTTAAGGCTATTGTGCTCTTTCTGCAATGCGTACCCGATACCCAGCAGGCTAAACATAAGCGCTGCCCTTATAGCAGACGGCGGAGCGCCGGCCATGACCACGTAAAACCAAACTAACGGCAGCGCAATGAGGTACTTTATCCAATGATACTTTTTATGACTCAGCCAGAACAGCAATGCCGAAATGACCAGGAAAAATATACCCACATTACCCCCTGAGATAGCTATGATGTGTACTATGCCTGTATCTGCATAGGCCTGTAGCATGTGCGGGTCCATATTTACTTCATCGCCCAGCAGCATTGCCTGTATCAGGCCGGAGGCAGCGCTGTCGGGTATGTATAGCGCCAGTTGCCTGATGCACCAATCGTGTGTTTTCGTTACCAGTGTTATATCCTTAGTACTGCCTACGCTGTACAGGCTTATATCCTTTGCTGCAAGGAACTGCTGGTGGAAAATATTGTTATGCCTGCAAAAGCGTGCATAGTCAAACTCGTAAGGATTGCCGGAGTTTTTGAGAGGTACCCATTTGTTTGGCAGCAGTATGGTATCGCCCTTGTGCAGCCCCAGCGCAGCAGCATCTTTATAGACGTAGATGAATACCTTGCTGGTAGCCGGCACAACTTTATGAGCGTCTATTGCATCGATGACATTGGCCTGTACCTTCCATGTCCTTTCTTTCTCTGCGGGCTCATCAGTGATACGCGCGGTATAGCCTGTGGCAGTATTCATGGTATGGCCGTACCAGGTAGCAGCATGTCTTATATCATTGCTATAAGAGATAAGCCAGCCAAACGATAGCAGCATGCTGTACAATAATACCGTGCGCAGCAGATTGATACCGCCCGTATTATTCCTGACCAATGCAGCTATGATGTAAAGAACAAACGCGCCCCCCGAGATACCCAGCATTGCATTTACTGCTGCATTACCAAACGAGGAATAGCTTACTATCCCTGCTGCCAATGGCAGCAGTAAGCGGAAGAACGGGGTACGCTCCCAGAAGAGATCATTATAGCGTGGCCATGCCTGCACGGGGACAAAATACAACTAAGGGAGATAAAAAAAATGGGAACATAATTACGGCAGCGGCGGATTGGTTATATCACTCAGGCGCTTGCGTGCCTGCTGTACATAGGTGCTGCCGGGATAATCGGTTATGAGCATTTCGTAGTACTCCTTTGCCTTATCGGGCTGGTGCAGGGCGGTCTCGTAGATATAGGCCATCCGGTACACTGCATCATCGCCGAGCACATCCTTGCTGTACTGCTCGTGTATCTTCAGCAGGTACTCCAGCGCCCTTGCATAGTCGCGGTGCTTCTCTGCTATGCGCGCGTGCAGCATGAGTATATCATCATTGAGCGGATGCTTTGGGTAGGTGGTGCTTATACTATCGAGCAGTGTTTCGGCCTCTTTATCCTTATTGCGAAACAGGAGGAGGTCTGCGTAAGCAAATCGCTGCAAGGGCACATAGTTGCTATCAGGGCCTATGTTCTCCGTTATCAATACAGAGAGGTAAAGTGCATCATTGGCTATCAGCTCTGTGGTAGATGCCTTGAGCACGGACAACTGCTGCTGCGCCCATTCGAAATCGCCGCGGTAGTAAGCCAGCCGGGCATTGCGATAGCGGGCTTCCTCGCCCATAGCATCCTCTTTAAAATCTTTATCTACCTGGCTATACGTGAGCGATGCATCCCACACCTTATCCTGTAGTATGTAATAATCGCCCAGTTGCAACTTGCACCTGCCTGCCACCTGGCGCTGGATGCCGGGCTGGTCTAACGCCTGCTGCAGGATGTGTATGCCCTTGGGTACATCGTCTGCAAACTGTGCTGCGAGCTGTGCGTAGTCGCGCACCATTTCAACACCATAGTATTTAGGAAAGGCAGCAAAGAATGAATCATATTCAGTTTCCAGCGCTGTTACATCCTGTGGCTTGTATGCGGGATCATTTTCCAGCTGCTGCAACTTGCCCGATAATTTTTCACTTTCCGCCAGGGTGTATAGCTGCGCATCCTTTCCTTTTGCAGTTAATTCATCATATGCCTTTACTGCTATGCCGTATTGTTTCTCTTTAAGCGCCAACCGCGCAAAATCAATAAGCCTTCTGCCATCTTCCCTGTTGCGTTCGTTCAGTGCTTCTATCTGCAACAGCGCCCCATCCCAATCATTCTTCTGTGTGTAGAGCCATGTAAGTAATTCAGGATACACATCATTCTCCGGCTGCTCGTTTATTTTTTTAATGAGTGCCTTTTGGGTAAGCTGTATCTTCTTTGGGTCGCTGCCAATCAATTCCAGCAGCGTAGCCTTTGTATTGTCTATGCCTACAAACTGCAGGTTGCCGCCTTCCATAAGGGTAGCTACTGCCTTATCCATATTCCCGGTGCGCGCGTAGAGTTTTGCCAGTGCGCCCGCATATACATATGGGTTACCGATCATTTCCTTACCACGCTCGAAGACCCTGATAGCATACCCATCCCGACCCATAACCATAAAGGCATTGCCCATCTGCTGGGTAAGCATATCATCCCCGTTCATGGCCTCGACAGCCATATCGAACTGCTGGATGGCTTTCTTTTCCTTGCCCTCTGCTATATACACGCGGCCCATATCCATATAGTTGAGCGGGTAGTGCGGACGTACACGGTCCTGCGCCTCTACTACCTTTTCCGCATCCTTATATTTTTTGGCGAGCAGGAGTGTATTCAGGTAATCATTGTAAATAGTGGCATCAGCGGGATTCTGTTCATACATTTTCTGAAACAGGGCTATTGCCTTATCCAGCTCTTTGCTCATCACGTATTCACGTGCCTGTTCCAGCGGGGTTTTCTGTTCAGCAACCTTAGGCGGCTCTATACCGCCACCCATCTGCGCATGTACAGGGGCAGCCACAAAAAGCCCTACACAAAGCAGTGCCATTTGTACAACCCGGGTGATAGGAGCGCTTCTGAACATGGATTATAAAGTTACGATGGATAGGTAATAGGGTTTGTTAATAGTTACTTCGATACGCCTGAATAGACAAATTTCTCGCCGTCGAATTTGTATAAAAGATGTTTCCCTGTAAGCTGCTCATTAGCATTTGTCAATGGTATATAAACGGTTTTCTTATCCTTGCTCAAATATAGCTTATTGGGGATCGTATCTGAGTAATAATAGGAGCAATCAATGTTGTTTAAAAATGCTTTAGACGTTTTGAATATTTTTACAGAATCGTTAATTCCCATTGCAGTAATTTCAAATGCCTTTATTCCAACGGAACCATAACTACTCATGTAAATTCCATCTCGTTCTACTAAATAAATAGTTCGATTGGTATTGGTAGTAATTGTATGGATTATGTTATAATCTGCGCCTATACCTCTTTCAGATGCTTCTCCAGTATCGATATATAGAATTTTAGTTCGCGTTAGTTTTCCTATCCTATACTGTAGGATGCTGTTATAGCAACGCATGGTGCCTCCTCGTTGATTATCCCAGGAATATATTCGGAATTTATGATCATTAGACGTTGACACTACTCCCCTCTTTATTAGCTTTTGGAATTTTTCATTCAGAGTATTAGGTTCCCTTTTACAAACATCGTCTAGATAGATCATTAAATTATAGTTGGCATCGTTGGATATACTGCTATCATTTATCTGGTAACTCGGATTGCGATATTGCTCTATTGTATCCAGATAGCGCAATATCTGGTCTTCAATACTATCCATGGTTTGTGCATGTGTACTAGTCGTTACTAAAACCAATAAGAATAATAATATGCTTCGCATCATCTATTTCCCTACTTTTTCGTAAACAAATTTATCTCCATCGTACTTGTAATAGATATTCAACCCTTCGTACTTGCCGCCCTTCCTTATTATGGGAACGCATACCCTTTTATTGCCGGGGGATAACCTGGTGAGCGGGAGGTTACTAACCGGCGCTTTGTAAGTGGGGATATCGTACCGATAACCGATGTATGCCTGCGAATCTACACTGCCATAGAAAAACAGCTTATCGGCAAAGATGGTACCGTCTATAACATAGGTGCCAATGCCCGATGAGCGGTCTTCCTTAGGGTAGGTGTTGAGGATGTTTACCAGATACACTGTACTGCCCGTAGTGGTCCTGAGCGAGTGTACCCCGGCGGTTACAAACCCATCTTTATGGAGTATGCCATCTACTTCGGTAGTGGCATTATATACCAGCAGGCTATTGCGATACACCATAGCATCGCTTTTGGTTACCAGCCATACAAAGGTGCGGCACTTACCATCTTCTGATGCCTGCATGACCATGCCATTTGCAGCCATCTTTTTAAAAGGCGCGGTAAGCATTAGCGCCTCGTGCTGCATAAGGTTCATGTAATCGCGCAATTTGAAATTGACCTCGTATGCCGAATCGATACTGTAATCAGCTTTTTGCGCCTGCCAATATTTTAATCTTTGAAGATAGTGGCAAACGGTATTCTCAATCTCACTGGCAGTAGGCTGCTGTGCCTGTATGCTGCCCCCTGCCAGGCAGAGGAGCACTGTTATAAAAATATTCTTGAGATTGATAGGGATCATTTCAGTTTTTCTTTTTCTTTCTGTAGCTGCAGCATTTTATCGCGGAGGCGGGCCGCTTCCATAAAGTCGAGGTCTTTGGCTGCCTTCTCCATTCCCTTCTTTGTCTGCGCTATCAGCTTATCCAGTTGGGTGGCCGATTTGTATTCCACTTCACTCTCCGCAGCCAGCAGCAGGTTATCGTCCGCTACAGCGTATTTATTCTTTTCGTCATAGCCCTTTATATCCAGCACCGATGTCTGCTTCATTATCTGCTCCCTGCTCTTGTATATCGTCTTGGGGGTTATGTTATGTTCTATGTTATACTTCACCTGACGTTCGCGGCGGCGGTCGGTCTCGTCTATTGTGCGCTGCATACTATCGGTGATGCGGTCGGCATAGAATATTACGAGGCCATCCACATTACGCGCGGCACGTCCCGCCATCTGTGTGAGCGAGCGCTCATCGCGGAGGAAGCCTTCCTTATCTGCATCCAGTATAGCCATCAGCGATACCTCGGGCAGATCGAGCCCCTCGCGCAGCAGGTTGACACCTACCAGCACGTCTATATTCCCTAACCTCAGATCGCGCAGTATTTCCACACGCTCGAGCGTATCTACCTCGGAGTGTATGTAGCGCGAATTGACATTGATGCGCTTCAGGTATTTATCCAGTTCCTCGGCCATGCGCTTGGTAAGTGTGGTTACCAGTACGCGGTGGCCCATCTTGACGCGCTTGTCTATCTCATCGAGCAGGTCATCTATCTGGTTGATGCTGGGGCGTATCTCTATAGGCGGGTCTAACAGGCCTGTGGGGCGCACTATCTGCTCTACCACCACACCGCCGGTCTGCTCCAGCTCATACTTGCCGGGTGTGGCGCTTACAAACACCGTCTGGTTGAGCATGCTCTCGAACTCATGAAAATTGAGCGGCCTGTTATCGAGCGCGCTTGGGAGGCGGAAGCCAAAATCGACCAGCGTGAGCTTGCGCGACCTATCGCCCCCATACATACCGCTTATCTGGGGTACGGTAACATGGCTCTCATCTACCACCAGCAAAAAGTCGTCAGGGAAATAGTCGATGAGGCAGAACGGGCGCGTGCCGGGTTTGCGCCGGTCCAGAAAACGTGAGTAGTTCTCGATACCGCTGCAATAGCCAAGCTCCTGTATCATCTCCAGGTCGTAGTTGACCCGCTCTTTTATGCGCTGTGCCTCCAGGGGCTTGCCTATGCTTTTAAAATATTCTATCTGCGCGTTCAGCTCGTCCTGTATCTCGTAGATGACCTTCATCATCTGGTCGCGCGGGGCTATGTAGAGGTTGGCGGGAAATATGGCCGCATTCTCCATAGTGCCTATACGCTTGCCGGTCTCGGTCTCAAAGCTTTCTATCTCCTCCACCTCATCGCCAAAGAAAGTGATGCGGTAACCATAGTCTACATAGGGCAGGTTAATATCTACCGTATCGCCCTGCACGCGGAAGGTGCCGCGTTTGAACTCGCCCTGGCTCCTGTTGTACAGCGCATTTACCAGCTTGTGCAGGAAACCATTGCGGCCCATGTTATCGCCCTTATTGAACCGGATGATACCATTGGCATACTCAGTAGGGTTACCTATACCGTATATGCACGATACGGACGCCACCACTATTATATCCCTGCGGCCGCTGAGCAGATTGCTGGTAGCCCGCAGGCGCAGCTTTTCAAGCTCTTCGTTTATAGACAGGTCTTTTTCTATGTAGGTATCGGATACAGGCATGTAGGCCTCGGGCTGGTAGTAGTCGTAGTAGGAGACGAAGTACTCCACCGCGTTATCGGGGAAGAACTGGCGCAACTCGCCATATAGTTGGGCCACCAGTGTTTTGTTGTGCGTGAGCACCAGTGTGGGGCGCTGCACTTCCTGTATCACGTTGGCCATTGTAAACGTCTTACCCGATCCGGTAACCCCGAGCAGTGTCTGGTACTGCTCGCCCCTGTTTATGCCATCCGACAATTCCTTTATTGCTTCGGGCTGGTCGCCTGCGGGCTCATAGGGTTTGTCTATTGTAAATTTCATACTTATACAATTTAAGAAAAAAATTTAATCCCCGCCGTTGGTTGCCCCCCGGCATGCACTAAAGGATGTTTTTAAACTTCCGTTAATTGCGTTGAAACTTCCGCAAACTTCTGTTGCCGGATAGGAAAAGGTAAATAAGGGGGGTAAAACGAAGTGTCATTTTATAAAGAATGGATATTTTGGCGCAAAATCTGCGCTGGGATTGATTCACAGCCGATTTTCAGGGGGATTATTGAGAAAACGAAATGTCGGAAAGAGTTTA
>JACDGL010000009.1 GCA_013815385.1 Taibaiella sp.
GCAGAGTGAGACCTAAACCGCCTGACCTGCAAAAAGATATTTTCTGGCAAAACTCAACTCTGTTCCCGTAAAATCAGGCTTTTACAAGGAAATTTTGCGGTTTAAAAAAGTTCCGAATGTTTATGGTTTGAGATATAAAAATAGAAAATATTTTACGGTAATAAAATAGCAAGGGTGTTATATTTTAGTGAATACCCCTTGCATCGAGTGCATGCTGGTAGAGGTGTGCATTCTTAACCTGTTCATCATAAGAAGATGCAAAACGGTGATATCCGCTAAAATCTTCTTTAGCACAGAAATATAGATAGCTGGTAGTGGGGGACTGTAACACCGCATCTATAGAGGCGCGTGATGGGGTGCAAATAGGGCCCGGTGGAAGGCCGGTATTCATGTAGGTATTGTAGGGAGAGGCGATATGAAGGTATTGGCCAGTGATACGGCGAATGGTGAAATCACCTACCGCGAATTTTATAGTGGGATCGGCCTGAAGGCGAATACCTTTCCGCAAACGATTTAGGTACACGCTGGCTATATTTGGTTTCTCATCATTTTTATTTGATTCCTCATCTATAATAGAGGCGATAATAATAGCCTGAGGTGGTGTGAGGCCGTGCGCAGTAGCCTGCCTGACCCGCTCAGCATTCCAAAAGCGAGCATAATTCTTTTGGATCTTCTTAAATGCCTTATCTGCTGTGGTATTCCAGTAGAAATCGTAAGTATCGGGCATTACGGCGCACATTGCTGTATTTGTATCCAGACCGAACTGCGATAGATAGACAGGGTCTGAGAACATCTGTTTCAACACAAGCGAATCGGCTTCCAGGTTTTTGCTGACAAGAGTAATGAAATCGTGCCGGGTGCGGAGCTTATTAATAACAAGCTTTACAGGCGTTTGCCTGCCTGAATGCAGGAGGCGGATAATGCTGTAGTTGCTCATGCCGGGAGTAATCCTGTATTTACCAGACCGAACCTGTGAGGGATAACCACTACGCTTCGCCAGCAGATCGAAACTATGGATATCGCGTATATAGCCACCCATCTGTAAGGTTTTCAGTACCGCGGAGTAAGGCGAACCTGTGTGGATATAAAGGTATTCACCCTCTGAGAAGGAACCTGTGTTGGAGCCAAAAACCACAAACAAAAGGTAGCAGGAAACGAGTAAAATCCCTATAAAAACCCATGTGCCTATATGTTTCCCTCCATTTTTCTTTGCAGTCATGGCACTAAAATAAAAATACCTGCTCTATAAAGAGCAGGTATCGTATAAAGTTTATAAAAAATTATTTAGTCTTAGGAGCAGATTGCTTTGGAGCGCTTTGTGAACTCTGCGCCTTACCGCCATTTTTATCAAAGCTCTTTGGCTTCTCAAAGAACATAATAGAGATAACACAAAGACCGCCTATAATGCCGATGCACGTCCAGGTACCTTTTTCCATTACATCGGTAGATTGCTTTACCCCCATTACCTGGGAACTAATGCTGCCAAATGAGCCGGATAAACCACCACCTTTAGGATTCTGTACCAATATAAAAAACGCCAGTACTACACAACTAAGTAATATTATTATCGTTATTAAGGCTACCATGAATTTTTCTCTTTTTTAACTTCTTCTATCCTGCGGGCAAGATAAGTACTTTTTTGAGGATTGCGCAAACTTAATTTGCTGTACATCTCAATGGCCTTGTCATATTTCCTCTGTTTTATATATATGTCGGCAAGGGATTCGCTTATCACGTCTTCTTCATTGGCGATAGAATTCATTGCCATTTCAAATACATTTTCCGGTATTTCCTCATTCTCCTCTTCCATAGCGGCTGCCAACTTTTCTTTCTGCCACATGCTCCTCAATGCCTTCTGGTCTTTTTCCTCTTCTTTTGATTTAGCACTGTGCGTCTTAAAATGCATCAACCATTCGCCAAAACTCATTACCACCATCAGTGATTTTGCAGCTTCATCATCATCGTCCACCTCTATTGCATCGGGCGGCAAATCATTTGATACAGGCACACCCTGATGCAGGAAATAATCCTCAGTATAAACAGGAGAAATAATAGATTCTTCTCTTGGCTCTACGTTGTCATGTGCGATCGGTTCCGGAATAACTTCTTCTTTTGCAACATGCATTTCCTGTATGTGGCCGGTTGCCTTGGGGACGTTTACAGGTGCCTTAATATCTTCATCAGACAAAAACGGCACTTCTGCAACATGGTGAGGGAGTGGTACTGTGGGAAGCGGTATATCTGCCAGCGGAGGTATATGGTCCATTGACTCGACTATCATCTCTGGTGGAGAAGATGCAGGTATATAAACCACGCTCTCTACCATATGAAAATTTTCCGGAGGAATGTCGGGTTGTACCAGGGTATTTTCTTCGACAATAATTCGTGGTATGGGTGTAAGTGGTACTACATGTTCGGGTATTACAATAGTATCGTTAATAATGTGCGGTATCAGGGTATTTTCTTCGACAATGATCTGTGATACTGGTGTGAGCGGTACCACATGTTCTGGTACTACAAGCGTTTCGTTAACAATGTGCGCTACAGGTGAAGTTTTAACCACGGGCGGCACTACCGATAAATGGTCGTCTGATAATGGAGTGCTGTTCTCCATGTTTTCCCAAAATAACAGCCAGTTGCCTGTATAGAGCTGCATGCGAGCCATCATAGCCTGGGAATATGGCTCTTTCTTATGCTGTAAAATTGCCTGTATATAACGGGCAGGAATGAAGTAAGAATAGGTGTTGATTACTGCAGAAATATTTTCTCTATCAGCATCCGTCATAGCATTCGGATCGTGAAGTAAGCGGGTAATACGTTCTATTGGGGGTGCCGGGTTAGTCATATCAAATCTGAAATTGCTACCAATTTACGAATGCTTTATTAAAAATATCATCGGATAACTGATTTCCTATGTCATCTATTAATGCTGTCTCTACATTTTGCAGCGTTTGAGAAGCATCAAAATCAGAAAAACGTGTGAAAGTCTGCCTGAAACTTGCTTTGTCATTTATCCTGTTCTTAAAGATTATTTCCACACTTATTGTTAGCCGGTTCTTAGTCGCAGTCTGTATATTTTGCGCGCCTGAAACCGTAACATCATAAGCGGTAATATTTCCAGACATATCATAGTCTGCGTTATCATTATTAACCGGAGATAAGCCGGTTTGGGATAAGATACGACTGCGTAACTTATTGGTAAGAGCAGGGGCTAAACTAGGCACTATATTGCGGGCGTGATTTTCCAGTACATGGATAAAAATATTCTTTCCCTCAATAGTGGCACCGGTGAAGCTATATACGCCGCAGCCGGAGGCAGCCAAAGCTAAAATACAAAAAAGATATAACAATTTTTTCATCTGCCGCCGTAAAGTTACTCGTTGATATCGTATTCTTTTATTTTCCTGTACAATGTTCTTTCTGAAATTCCTAATTCATTGGCAGCATCGCGGCGGCGCCCTTTATGCTTCTTTAACGCTTTTGCAATAAATTCCTTTTCCCTATCGGCAAGCAATAATGTTTCTTCCACATCCTCGTGCTGGTCATTAGCAGGAAGGAGGATAGGGGTGGATGTATTATACGCAGGGGTTATTACACTTTCAGCGTGATTATTATATACTGGCAAAAGATTATCGCCACTTGATGATGGTGAATAACCCTGGTGATGAGCAACATCAAATATCATCTGCTTCAGATCGTTCATATCCTTTTTGAGATCAAAGAAGAGCTTGTACAATATATCTCTTTCTGTGCTGAAGTCTCCATTTGCTGTACTATGGCCGGTAGTAATGAGCGCCATAGAACGTGCCCCTTCGCGCTGCGGTAAAAAACCAAGCAATTTTTCAGGGGTGATCATTTTATCTGTGCTGAGAACAGATATCTGCTCGGCAATATTTTTTAGTTCCCTTATATTGCCCGGCCAGGTATAGTTGACCAATAGTTGCTGTGCATTGCTATCGAGCTGAACTGATTGTGTCCTGTATTTTTCAGAAAAATCGCCGGCAAACTTGCGAAATAACAGCGGGATATCTTCCTTACGATCGCTTAAAGATGGGACCCGGATAGGTACCGTACTTAAACGGTAATAGAGATCTTCCCTGAATTTGCGTTGCTGCGCATACTCCAGAAGGTCTTTATTAGTAGCAGTTATAACACGTACGTCTGTTTTCTGCACCTTAGAGGAACCAACCCTTATAAATTCACCTGTTTCCAAAACGCGCAATAGTCTTGCCTGTGTACCGAGCGGCATCTCGCCTATCTCATCGAGAAATATAGTACCCCCGCTTACAGTTTCAAAATACCCTTTACGACTATCGACTGCGCCTGTGAACGATCCTTTTTCATGACCAAAAAGCTCACTATCAATAGTGCCTTCCGGTATAGCACCACAGTTTACTGCTATAAATGCATTGTGCTTGCGGGGTGATAATGCGTGTATTATATTGGAAAAGGCTTCTTTACCTACACCGCTTTCTCCTACTATCAGTACAGAAAGATCAGTATTAGCTACCTGAATAGCCGTATTTAAAGCATGATTAAGTGCGGGTGAATTACCAATGATGCCAAACCTATTCTTAATACTTTGAATGTCCATAAAATTCAGAAAATGATTGGGTTAACCTGGCTGCTATATCATCTCGCCTATTAACGTTGCAGATGTGGCGGTATTGATTTTGACATGGCCATATTCACCTTTTTGCAGGTTGCCGTTGCCCTTAGGAAATACCACCATTTTATTCTGGCTGTTGCGCCCGCACCAGTCGTTGCTGCTGCGCTTGCTATCGCCTTCTATCAATACTTCAAATACCTTACCTATATCATCCGTATAACTTTTGCGGGAGTGGTTGTTTTGCAGTTTTATAATTTCTTCGAGCCTTCTTCTTTTTGTGGGCTCATCAATATCATCCTGATAACGCCGGGCTGCCAGGGTGCCGGGACGCTCACTATAAGAGAACATGTAGGCCATATCGAAACGGGTGACTTCCATAAGACTTAGGGTATCCTGGTGCTCTTCTTCCGTTTCTGTGCAGAAGCCGCTGATGACATCTGTGCTTAAACCACAGTCAGGCATTATCTGCCGTATGCGATTTATCTTGCTCAGGTACCATTCGCGTGTATAGGTACGATTCATTAATTGCAGGATGCGTGTATTACCGCTTTGAACCGGCAAGTGTATGTATTTGCAGATGTTAGCATATTTTGCCATTGTAAGTAATACATCATCTGTTATATCCTTAGGATGAGAGGTGCTGAAACGTACCCTTAATAAGGGCGATACGTGCGCAACAAGCGCCAGCAGGCGGCCAAATGTAACTTCTTCGCCGGCAGGGCCCATGTAATAGTAGCTATCTACATTCTGTCCCAATAGTGTTACTTCCCTATACCCACGTGCAAAAAGGTCAAGGCATTCATTTACTATACTGTGTGCATCCCTGCTACGCTCGCGCCCCCTGGTAAAAGGCACTACACAAAAAGTACACATATTATTACACCCCCGCATGATACTTACAAAAGCGGTAACTCCATTGCTATCAAGCCTAATGGGGGCTATATCTGCATAGGTTTCTTCGCGGCTCAGCAGCACATTAACGCTTTTTTGCCCGCCTTCCGCTTCTGTTATTAAACCGGGCAGTGAACGGTATGCATCGGGGCCTACTACAAGATCTACGAGCTTTTCTTCTTCCAGGAATTTAGCTTTTAAACGTTCTGCCATGCAGCCCAGCACGCCGATAAGTATTCCGGGCTGTCGATCTTTCAGCTTGCGAAATGTTTGCAGGCGGTTGCGCACTGTCTGCTCTGCCTTCTCCCGGATGGAGCAGGTATTTAATAATATAAGATCAGCGTCCTCAAAATTGCGTGTTGCACCATATCCCTCTTCGTTCAAAATGGCAGCTACTACTTCGCTATCGCTGAAATTCATCTGGCAACCATAGCTTTCTATGTAAAACTTTTTGCCGTAGGTATTGGGGTCTTCAGCAAAAGGAGCATATGCTTCGCCCTGCCGTACGTCATTAATATCTTTAAGCAGGGTCTCTGCCATAATTTCAGTTTGAATTTGTGCAAAGGTAAGTATTATGGCCTTTCTGAAATACTACAAGAAAGCATTTGTAAGAAAAAAGCCGCCCCAATAATGAGCGGCTTTAAAACAAATTACTAATAAATATTAATTGAATAAGGCATCAGATATACCTTTATTAGCTTCAACGGTTTGTGCTTTAAGCGTTACTGGCGTTCCCTGTAGAGAAGTTTTTATAACGTATGGTACTTTAAACCCATTAGTGCCGGCTACTTCCTTGTAATTACTTAATTCATATACCTTGGCGCCATCACTGTAAGCCTGTACTTTTTTTACTAATAAACCTGTCTTTGTATCGTAATATTCCGTATTTGTCTGAGTTTTGTTTTCAGCTGTTACCACGTAAGCATCACTTCCATTAATTGGCTCGATACCTCTCAACAATCGTTTTACTCCATATTTATCGTCGTGAAGAAATGCTGCGAGATCACCAGAAATGGCTAAATCATCAAGGTCTGTGCCTGTTATATCTTTTTTCTTATCGCCAGACTCTGAATAACCAGTCTTACCATTATAGACTCTTTTTCCCATAGGTGTAGTCTGGTTCGATTGTGTCCCTTCGGTCAATGTTACATACATGTTTGGTGCTTTTCTTACTTCTGTACGAGTAATGACCATTGACATGTCCTGAGCAGGGATAGACATAAGGCCGCTATATACAGTTTTAAGGTCTTTTATACCGTTAATGGTATTTTCTCCACCCAATGCTGCGATATATTTTTGCATTACATCGTTGGCCGTCATACCTGCGGGGGCTGCGGTCATCTCCGCAACCTTAATAGGTTTTCCATAGTTATCATAGTAACTGATCTCCCCTGTTTTACTATACTTTGCCAGCTTGCCCGCTTCTTCTTTTGCGCCAACAACTATAATGTAAGCATTGTCTGGAGCGATATACTTACGAGACATTAGTTGTACATCTGCAGGTGTTACAGCACCCAGATTTTTGAGATAATTACTATAATAATCCTTCGGCATATGATAACGCTCTGTATTAATAGCAAAACGTGCAATAGTATTTGGATCCTCAAGTGCCAATGCAAAATTACCAGACATATAAACTATTGAATTCTGGAGATTTTCCTGTGGTACAGGCACATTACGCATGCTATCCATATTGTGCAATATGGCACCAACTGAACTATCTGTAACTATATTGCGGCATTTGGCGATTGCAAGGAAACTACCTACCAGGTTATCGTCTCTCAGAATGGAATAAGAACCGTAAGTCCATGCATGTTTTTCCCTCAGATCCAAAAAGAGGCGGCCCTGAGAACCATCGCCCAATATAGAGTTTGCTACACGTGCTTTAATAACATCATCAGTCCCTTTTTTCAGATCTATAGGGTAAGTGACATTGATAACACTTTGTACAGAGCCTTCGCGCGGTACAAAAATAACCTTAGTGGCCTGTGGGGCAGGGTAGTAAGCATAAGATATGGTAGGGACCTCTGCTTTTTGCCACTTGCCAAAGTATTTCTCCACTACCGGCTTTATTTTATCAACGGTTACATCTCCCACAATAGCCATGTAAGCAACATTTGGCCGGAAGTAGGTATTGTAATAGAAATCGAGTGTTTTAAGAGTAACATTATTTACAGTAGCGGGTGTTATTACTTCGCCATATGGATGTGCAGGGCCGTATACCAATGCAGCACGCACATTTCGCAGCATAGCATCCGGATCATTTTTTTGTGCTTCAAGGCCGGAGGCCAGGCGTGTTTTTACCTTACCAAGTTCTTCCAGTTTAAAAACCGTGTTTGTAGTAATATCGGCTAACAGTTCCAGCAACTTATCTTCGTGCTTAGTAAGCGCACCGCCATATATTTCATCATCAGAAGCAAAGATACTGGCCCCTACAAAATCGATCGATTCATTCAGCTGGTCATTGGAGCGCGATTTAGTGCCTGTGAGCAATAATTCGGAAAGCATAGATTTATATCCGGCTTCATTGCCTTGCAATGCTGGTTTAATATCAAACTGGATATCGCATTGTATTGTAGGCACTTTATGATTTTCTACCACAAATACGCGTAACCCATTAGCAAGTGTAAAGCTCTCAATATTACCCAGTTTAACTACAGGGGCGGGGCCTGGTTTAGGGCGTACGCTACGATCAAGAGGTTGCGACCATGCATGTGCTGCAAGTACGCTTATTATTACAGATGTGATTATTTTTTTCATACTAATATTTTTGAAGCTTGCGCTGAATTTTTAAAAAAGTTGTTGTTATTTCTTTTCTGATTTTGGCAAATAGAATAGAACCAACCTGTTCTCTTTAGTAAGGTATTGATTAGCTACACGCTTCAGATCATCTTTTGTTATTTTCTTATAACGCTCCAGTTCAGTATTAATTAGGTTAGCATCGTGAAGGAAAGTATAATATGTAGCAAGATTTTCTGCAACACCTATCAGGCGTGCATTTTGAGAGATAAAATCACTTTCTGCCTGATTCATCAATTTTATATATTCCAGGTCACTAATGGTTTTATTTTTTACTTTCTCTATCTGGTCCAGGATGGCTGCTTCCACGTCTACAGCTTTTACACC
Organism: Taibaiella sp.; assembly: GCA_013815385.1. Lineage (GTDB taxonomy): Bacteria > Bacteroidota > Bacteroidia > Chitinophagales > Chitinophagaceae > JACDGL01. The sequence continues at coordinate 8,627 of JACDGL010000009.1, forward strand.
GGCATTTGCAATGCCGTACATAATTACTAATCCGGCATCTTCAAGACCAGCCATTTCAGCACCTACAGCTAAAGTCTTTTGCTGCTTGTCTGCAATTTCTTTCTGAAAGCGTGAGCTTTTTCCCTGTGATAGTAATTGGGTCAATAACTGCATGGCATAATAATCATCGGTACCCAATTTAGGTATGTGATAAGCTATGTACACAGCGGGTAGTTGTACGTTATCAAAAAATGATATTACTTTTTCGGCAGTATGTACTGGCTCTACAGCTGTAGGGCGAGGAATCGGTTTTGAACTTTTAGGAATATCTCCGTAGTATTTACTGATGAGTGCTTTTGTTTTTTCGGCATCTATATCGCCGGTAATAACCAGTACCGCATTATCGGGAACATAAAATGTTTTATAAAAATTGGTAAATTCTGATAGGCTAGCCTGGTCTATATATTGTTCTTTGCCAATAGGAGTCCACCGGTAAGGGTGTGTGGTATATGCATATTCGAACATGATCATTTGTGCCTGCCCGTAAGGCCGGTTATCATAAGATTGTTTCTTTTCTTCTTTTACTACTTTACGTTGCGTTTCCACACCAACTGAATCAATTTTTGCGTGCAGCATCCGCTCAGATTCCATCCACAGAGCAAGCTCTAACTGGTTGGACGGCATTTCCTCATAATAAAATGTGCGATCCTGAGAGGTATTAGCATTTAGCTCGCCACCTGCTGCCTGCACCAGCTTCATGTACTCTTCTCTTTTTATATTATCGCTACCTTCAAATAGCAGATGCTCGAAAAAGTGCGCAAAACCTGTACGCGTGGGATCCTCGTTCTTAGACCCAACATGGTACATAACAGAGACTGCTACAATAGGAGTAGTGTGATCTTCGTGCAGAATGACGTGCAGGCCATTAGGCAGATCGTATTCAACAAAATTAATGTTGCCCGCCTTTGTGCCTGTAGCTAACAGCGATGCGCCTAAAAGCATCGCATAAAAAGCATTTCGCTTCATAAGAATGTGTGGATTTGCGGCAAAAATAATATTTACCATCTAATCCTTCATTATTTATTCATAAATCACCTTGAAATTCACCTGAGCGATGGATATTTGCACCTTATAAATATTAGAATGATAAATACGGTGTTGTTTGATATGGATGGCCTGCTGCTTGATACAGAACCATTGTGGGGCGAAAGTATGCTTCGCATAGCCCAAAAACATAATATTCCTATTACCAGGGAAAAATTTAAAGAAACAACCGGACTGAGGATATATGAGGTAACAGACCACTGGGCCGTAAAATACCCGTGGGATGGCAGCAGCGCAGAACAGGTAGCTGAAGAGATACTTGACGAGATAATAGCCGCATCCAAGACAAGCGGAAGCATACTACCCGGAGTGATTAAGTTACTAGACCTATTAAGGGCTAATAACTTTAAAATAGGGTTAGCTTCCTCCTCGCCTGCAAAAATGATAGAGGGACTTGTAGATCATTTCGGGTTGCGCGAGAAATTCGACTGTATCACTTCGGCTGATGTAGTGGAATTAGGAAAGCCTCATCCGGCTGTATTCCTGCATTGTGCTGCTGCTTTAGGATCGAAACCGGGTGAATGCCTGGTACTGGAAGACTCTGTAAATGGCATGATAGCCGGCAAGGCAGCACGCATGAAAGTAATTGTTGTGCCCGATAATGTGCACTTTGATGACCCCAGGTTTGCGCTTGCAGATGCTAAGTTGAAAAGCCTGGAGCAACTGGATATGGAAATGATAAAAAATTTATAGACTAGATTTATTTATTATGGTTAGGGACTTGAAGATGGTATAAATAAATACTTGCTAATAAATCATCTACTTCTTTTCAAGCAAATCATCAGTAAAATGTTTTTCCTGCTTATCCTGAGCAAATTTTTCCTGGTTATATGCTTTGGATCTATTGCGGGGTATGGATAAGCTTTGCCATTCATTGCTCTTTACCAGCTTGGCTATGTAAACTATCTGCCCTACATGGTAGCTATAGTGTGCTATCTGCCTGTTAATAGCATCCAACACTGTTTGCCCTTCGTTGCGGATATATATTATCTTATCCAGATCATCATCGGTAATACTATCAAGTGCGTTGAAGAGGCATTGCCAACCTTCATTCCATTTAACCAGTAATGTTTCGCGATCCTTCAAGTCATTTACGAATTCCGAATCACGTTCGCGCCACGGTTTTTCACCGTCTGTGGTGAGGAAATCGGTCCAGCGGCTGAGCATATTACCCCGCATGTGTTTTACGATAGTTGCAATGCTATTGCTTTCTTCATTGTGCTGCCAGAAAAGTGCTGCATCATCAACCTGTTGCATTGTTTTTTCTCCGAGAAGCTTGTACACCTGGAAGAGGCGTTTGGTACCTGATACATATTGTAGGGTTGCCATGATAATTGTTTTTAGAAGTTATCTGATTGAATATCAACTGCAAGGGTTTTTATCATCGCCATATATGGCAGGCCGTATTATTTCCATCAACCTATCAGGATATTTAGGAGCTACAAAGCCATATTGTTCATAGAGCTTTTTTGCATCAACGGTAGCTAACAGAATACGCCGTAAGTTTTTTACCCAATCAATGTCCATCAGGGTTTGCATCATTATCTTACTCAGGCCTTTGCCCCTATGATCCTGTACTACATACACATCTGCCAGGTAGGCAAATGAGGAATAGTCTGTAACCAACCGGGCATAAGCCACCTGTTTACCATCAAACAATACACCTATCGTATAAGAGTTATCAAATGATGTCTTTACACTATTGTACGGGATGTGCATAGCCCAATACGAATGAACAGATAGCCACTCGTGTATGGCTCGTGGTTGCAATATTGTCTTATCAGTGGTTACTGTATAGTCGCCAAACTGAAAATGGATAGGTGTCATATTAGATAATGTAATTCCAGTTATGACTATCAGGTGTATTTCCGTTACGGATATTGAGCAGGTCTTTTTGTAACTGATACATTATGGCATCCTTTCCGATATAGCAATTGTAATCCTTATTGCCTATAGCTATTACCTCTATCGGGGCAATGACAGCAGCGGTTCCTGCACCAAATGCCTCAACGCGCTTACCATCATCAAGTGCGCTTTGTATCTCGCGGTAACTGATAGATCTTTCTTCGATGTTTATACCTCTTTCTTTTGCAATTTTTAATAGTGAATCCCGCGTTACACCATCCAGTATGGTGCCTGATAAGGGTGGTGTTATGAGTGTATTATCTATGTAGAACATTACGTTCATTGTTCCGGATTCCTCAATAAATTCGTGATGTCTGCTATCGGTCCATAGTACCTGATCATAGCCTGCAGCTTTGGCAAGCTCAGTAGGGTAGAACGCCGCTCCATAGTTACCACCACACTTAGCTGCGCCCGTACCGCCATCTGCAGCCCGTACAAACCTGTCCTCTACCTTTACCTTCAGCGCTTTAGCATAATATTGGTGTGCGGGTGAACATACGATCATGAATAAATATTCATCAGAAACCTTAACACCAATACGACCCTCTGATGCGATCATAAACGGGCGAATATACAGGGCGCCGTCTTCACCGTCCGGTATCCAGTTAGCATCCAGCTGTACCAACTGATGCAATGCTTCTATAAACAGATCTTCTGGCACTTGTGGCATGCACATACGTTCCAGTGAAAGGGAAAAGCGTTGGTAATGCTTGTATGGCCGGAAAATATTAGTCCTCCCATCGTTCATTGCAAAAGCTTTCATTCCCTCAAAAACGGTTTGTCCGTAGTGCAGGCATAGGGTAAATGGGCTAAGTGTAAGATCAGCAAATGGAACAATGCGTGTATTGTGCCATTTGCCGTTTTTATATTCGGCCATAAACATATGCTCAGTAGGCTGAACCCCGAACGGGATCTTACTGGTATCCTTTACATTTCTTTCTGTTTGCAACGTGACATTGATAGTGTAATCCATACAATTGGTTTTTAATGTTATTATTCAGCAGATAGATTTTTATGTTGTTTTCTATAGCCCTTATTTACCAGATATACCCCTGCTATAATGGTTATAAATGCAAGTAGTGTATAAACGGTCAGCGGCTCTTTTAAAATGAGATATCCTAATAATACTGCTACGAGCGGATTAATGTAAGCATAGATAGTGGCTATGCCCATAGGCAGTGCATTAAGGACGTACATATAAGCTGAATAGGCAAGCACAGACCCAAAGATGATAAGATAGACCAAAGCTGCTATTGCGTCTTTATTACCGAGTTGCATATTGGTATAGTCATCTATTAATGGACTGCCTGCCAGCATGATGATACCCCCAAAAAATAATTGCATAGCTGAATTGAACATGGGGTTTACAGATACTTTCTTTCGTTTATTGAGCACACTGCCAAGCGCCCATGAGCATGTAGCCAATAAAATAGCGCCCATGCCCAATAGATAGTTTCCGTTAGTAAGATCAGCAATATCGTTCTTGAATATGAGGCCTACTCCGCAAATACCTAATACCATGCCTGCTATAATAGAGCTATTGAACCGTTCGCTCCTGGAGGACAGCAAATTGAATGAAACAGCAAAAATGGGCATCATAGAACAGATTAACGCGGCAACTCCGCTGGTTACAAACCTTTCGCCCCATGTAACCATACCATTACCAATTGTGAGTAACAGAAAGCCAACCAGTAACTGATGCAAAATATTTTTGAGAGACAGATCTACTTTTTTATTTACGATTAAAGCAATACCGCCTAAAATAATCCCTGCTATCGTTTGCCGAATCCCTGCAAAAAGAAATGCAGGATAGTGCTGCACGCCAATCCGTAATGCCAGGTAAGTAGTACCCCAAACTATACATACAAACAGTAATGCTATATATGCCTTCGTTTGTTTGGTCATGCGATTTGTTGTTATGCTGATGCAAAAATGAAACTTATTTTTAAAACAAAACAGATACAATTTTTGTATTTTTGACCATAACAGTTTTTTTATGGCAAAATTAACTAACGGGAAAAACGAACATATATATCTGAATGTTGCCAACAATATACAACAGCAGATAATGGATAACGTACTGAATATAGGGGATAAACTGCCCAGTGTGCGGATGCTTAGCAAGGAGCATGGGATAAGCGTAAGTACCATATTACAATCTTACTATCATCTTGAGGGTAAAGGCCTTATAGAATCGAGACCACAATCGGGTTATTATGTTCGCTTCAATCCCTCGCGGTTCCCGCAGAAAATTGAGAAGAGTAATCCCTTGCAATCGGGCAAGGCAAAAAATGTGGAGGCTATCATCACAGAAGTATATGATGATTTTGGGATGCAGGGAAATACGCGATTTTCTCTGAGTGTACCTGCGCCGGAACTATTGCCGCTTGCCAAGCTAAACAAAGCAATGATGCAGGCACTACGCGACCTGCCGGCCAGTAGCACCTCGTATGAAACAGTACAGGGCAGCGAAATGCTTAGACGCCAAATAGCAAGGTGGGCAATACACTGGGGTGGGCATATGCAGGCCAGCGACCTGATAACCACTGCCGGCTGCATGAATGCCATAGCTTATTGCCTGATGGCGCTTACAAAACGGGGAGATACCATAGCAGTGGAAAGCCCAGTGTATTTTGGCGTGCTTAGATTTGCACAGAGCATAGGACTTAAAGTTGTAGAGTTACCTACCCATCCGGATACAGGAGTAGATCCGGATGATTTAAAAAAAACATTGCAGAAGCATCCTATAAAAGCGGTCTTTTTGGTTACCAACTTCAGCAACCCGACCGGATACTGTATGCCGGATGAACAGAAGGAAGCTACAGTAAAATTGCTATCCCAATATGGTATACCTCTTATAGAGGATGATCTGTACGGGGATGTGTATTTTGGTAAGAACCGTCCAAAGACGTGTAAGAGTTTTGATGAGGAAGGCAATGTGCTGTGGTGCAGTTCCATATCTAAGACGCTGGCACCGGGATATAGGGTGGGGTGGGTAGCCCCCGGTAAGTATATGGATAAAATAAAGCGCCTGAAGCTATATCACAGCATTACGTCTGCAACAGCCCAACAGGCTGCTATCGGGAATTTTCTTGCTACAGGGCGTTATGAAAATCATCTGCGTAAAATGCGGCAAACACTGCATTCAAATAGCCTACAGTTTACGCGTACCATACGAGACCATTTTCCTGATAATGTAAAGCTAAGTAACCCGAAAGGAGGATTTATATTGTGGCTGGAACTGGCAAAGAATATAGATACTTACCAGCTATACCGGGAGGCCATAGCGCATAAGATAAGCATAGCGCCCGGCACAATGTTCTCGCTGCAGGACCGCTACCAAAACTGCATGCGCCTTAGCTATGGAATGCTATGGAAACCTGAAGTAGAAAGAGCATTAAAAAAATTAGGCGCTTTAGTGAAGGAAATGAAATAGTTGATTCTAATATTATTTTTTCTCTTTCTTTTTTACGACTATCCAGTCTTCGAGTTCAACATTAAAAGGCATATGGCCTATAAGGACTATAGCCCTTTTATCGCGTACTTCTTTTAATGTGCCCACCTGGTGGTTGGTTTTGTTGCGGACCAGATCGCCGGTTTTTGGGAGGCCACCAAGTATATCATAGTTTTTGTCTGCTTTTTTAGCAGCAGCGGCATTTACCTGTACCTGCTTCTTTTTGAAGAGTACTTTTTCGGCACTATCTATTACTTCCTGCTTATTTTCTGTTTTGCGCCAGTCGTTAATGATCTGTTTAAATTTCCTTTCTGTATCCCGCAGGTAATCAAGCTCCTCTTTTTTTATTTTATTCTGCAGTCGTAGGGTATCCTGTTGCTGCCGTACATTTTCTTTATCGGTAAGCTCCTCATAATTTTTCTTAAGTGATTTGTTTTCTTTCAGGAGTATATCTAGTTCTTTCTCCTTTTCTGAAAGCCGCACGGCCTGCTGCTCTGTATGATGGAGCATTTTATCCAGCTTAAAATGGCCTCTCTCCGTTAGTTTTCTTGCACGCTCTATTACATTGTACGGCAGGCCGCTGCGCTGTGCGATAGCAAAGGTGTATGAACTTCCCGGTTTGCCGGTGGTTAACTGATATAGTGGTTCCAGCCTTGCTTCATCAAATGCCATGGCACCATTCATTATACCCTGCACCTTTCCTGCCATTACTTTCAGGTTGAGGTAGTGTGTTGTAATAATACCTACAGCATGTTTGGATGCAAGCTCCTCTACAATGGCTTCGGCAAAAGCCCCACCCAGATTGGGATCAGACCCGCTACCCAATTCATCTATGAAGAACAATGTTTTGCCATTGGCAAAATCCATAAAGTATTTCATGTCGCGCAGATGTGCGCTGTAGGTGCTCAATTCATGCTCTATAGACTGTGTATCGCCTATATGTATCATTAGCTGCTTAAAAATGCCAATCTCCGAATTTTCGGCAGCTGGTATCAGCAATCCAGCTTGAGTCATGAGCTGTAGTAAACCTACTGTTTTCATCGAAACAGTTTTGCCTCCGGCATTTGGCCCGCTGATAATAAGTATACGGTCCTTCCGGTCCAGTGTAATATCAAGTGGAACAATTGTTTTTCCAGCCTGTTTGTAATTGAGGTAAAGGAGTGGATGATATGCCTTAACAAGATTAATACCCGGATGCGGATTTAGTATCGGCATGATGCCATTCATATCAATTGCAAACAGTGCCCTGGCCCTGATAAAGTCGTACGTTCCTGATAGCTGGTAGTAGGCATCCAGTTGCGGCTGATAGTGCGAAAGCCTTGCAGTTGTATCTGCCAATATACGTTGTACCTCTTTTCTTTCTGCACGTTCCAGGCTTGCAGCATCATTATTCAGCTCTATTGTTTCTTCCGGCTCTATAAATACTGTGCGTTGGGAATCACTCTCTCCATGCAGGATGCCGCGTACTATCCTTTTATTCTCTGCTAAAACCGCTACCACTCTTCTGCCATTCAGAAACCCCTCTGCAATATCAGCCAGGTACCCCAGCTTACTTAACTTTCTTAATACGCCTTCAAATGTCCTCCTTACTTTTTGTCGTAGCGCGGCTAATTCTGTACGGATGTTTAACAGCTCTGCAGATGCTGTATCCTTTACATTGCCATGCTCATCTACTACAGATGCTATAATATCATTTATCTGCTTTTCATAGATAATGCCAGCAGAAAGTGAACGCAAATTGGGAAACAGGTCATTATTTTTTTTGAACCATACCAAAATATCCCTTGTATTAAATGCAAGGTACTGTATGGTCAATAACTGCTCCCCATCGAGCACGCTACCCTGTACCGCTAATAATTTTAACTCCTTTTGTACGTTGCGGGTAAAATCATTTGGGAAATGATCGCCGCCCTCGAGTATCATTTTAAATTCATGGGTATGCAGCAGGTTTTTCTTCACATGATCTATATGTGTGTGAAACCGTATTGTATCTACAGCATCGCGAGCGGCATCAGTCCGGCATTTCTGTTTTAATAAATTACAGACCTTATTAAATTCCAGTGCTTCGGCGGCATGCGCCGGGTACAGATTCATCATTTTAATTCCCTATCTGGTGCAAATTTACATATACGTTACAAACTAAAGGTGTATCAATATTTACAGTAAATTGCATATACACCTTGTGGTATGAATAATTATGACTGGCTAATTTCTCGTTTAGACTCATTTATACGTAAGTATTACGCTAATAAGGTAATACGGGGTGGGCTTGTCTTCCTAATATGTGCTCTATTTTACATATTGACAGTAAGTGTTGGCGAGTATTTCCTATACATGCCGATATGGCTAAGAATCAGTATTGTTTCAATTTTCGTCAGCCTTGGTATCGGTTCACTTATAGTATGGGTCATAATTCCCCTTGGCAAAATGGCCAGGCTGGGCAAATTGATAGCACATGAGCAGGCGGCTGTTATTATAGGAGCACACTTTCCGGAAATAAGCGATAAACTGCTGAATATATTGCAGCTAAAAAAGAATGATGATAGCCATGCCAGCCGGGAACTGGTAGCAGCAAGTATTAATCAAAAGGTTAGCCAGATATCTATTGTTCCTATCGCATCAGCAATAGATCTTACCAGGAACAGGCGCTTTCTTACTTATCTGTTGCCTTTACTTTTAATAGGAGTTTTTATCCTGGTTGCCGCACCCAATGTATTCCGCGATGCGTCTTCGCGGTTGCTACAGCCTACACGCACATTTGAGAAACCTGCTCCATTCCAGTTCCTGGTCGTTTCGGGGCCTATGCAGGTGGTAAGGAACAATGATTTTGTACTACGCATACAGGTGAATGGAAATGCATTGCCTGCTGAAATGTATTTAGTGACCGGTAATGATAAGGTACCAATGCAGGCATTGGAAAAGCATGTATTTGAATACACATTCCGGAATGTTACTGAGCCTGTATCATTCCGTTTATATGCTGCCGGCTATTACTCACACGGCTATACATTAGCGGTGGTACAAAAGCCGGTTTTAAAAGCTTTTAAAGTACAGTTAGATTATCCCGCGTATACTGGCCGTAAGGATGAAGTGCGCAATAGCCTGGGTGACATGACATTGCCGGTTGGCACTATAGTAACATGGGCTTTTGTAGCGGAGCATACAGATGAGGCAACCTTGAAATTAGGTTATGGCAAAGCCATAATACTTCCAAAAACCACTTCGATGTTTGGCTATCGCTATCGTTTTATGAACGATACATCCTACGCCATTACACTGCGAAACAAACAGAGCAGCTATGCCGATAGCTACCGCTATACTGTACAGGTAATACCAGACCAGTTTCCTGTAGTGCAGGTGCAGGAGTACAGGGACACCGTTTCTAAAAAGCAAATATTGCTGAACGGTACTGCAGGCGATGACTACGGCATAGCCAGAGTATTGTTTCATTATGATATTAGCAATGAGAACGGACAGGCAATAGACCACAAAAGCATTGCATTGAAAGTAGCCGGTGGTACGCTTACATCTTTTCAGTATTATTTTGATGTGGAAGCAATAAACCTGCAGCCAGGCCAAAAACTAAGCTATTATATAGAAGCATGGGATAATGACGGGGTGCACGGCAGCAAGGCCTCGCGCAGCGAGGTAATGAGCTACCAGATGTATAATACCAAGCAGATAGATTCTGCCATCAATGCCAATTCCCAGCAGATCAATTCAGGAATCAGCAATAGCGCCGAGAAAACACACCAATTGCAGAGCGCGTATAAGGACATGGAATCGAAGATGCTGCAAAGTGATAAGATGGACTGGCAGCAACAACAATCGCTGCAGGATATGCTGAAACAACAGCAACAACTGCAAACACAGGTAGAGAATGTAAAAAAACGCTTTGATGAGCAAAAAAAGCAAAGCGAACAAAAGCAATATAGCGATGACCTGAAAGATAATCAAAGTGATATGGAAAAGCAGCTTGATAACCTGCTGAATAATGAGCTGAAAGAAGAGATGAAAAAGCTGCAGGAGCTAATGAAGAAGCTGAATAAGGACAATACCTTCGAGGCGATGAAGGAAATGCAGCAAGAAAATAAGCTTTTTAATATGGACCTGCAACGCATGCAGGAATTGATGAAGAAGCTGGAAATGCAGATGCGCCTGGAAGATATGGCCAATAAAATGGATAGCCTGGCGCAGAAAGAAAATAACCTGAAAGCGCAAACAGAAAAAAGCGATAAAAAAGCCGACCAAGCCCTTGGCAAAAAACAGGATGATATAAAAAAAGAGCTTGATAAGGCAATGCAGCAGGATATGAAGGAGCTACAGCAACTGAATAACAAACAAGCCCCTAATCAGCAGCAATCCTTACAGGATGCACAAAAGAAAGGACAGCAGGCGCAGCAAAATATGCAGGAGAGCCAGCAACAACTACAGCAACAACAAAATAAAGAGGCATCGAAAGCGCAGGATGAGGCAACTCAGAACCTACAGGACATGGCACAGGCAATGCGCGACCAGGCAAGCGGCATGAACATTCAGCAGATACAAATAGATATAAAGGCCACCCGCCAGGTACTTACTAATCTTATCCGTTTATCTTTTGACCAGGAAGACCTGATGAAAAGTGTGCAGCAAACACCTATCAGCAGCCAAACCTACCTAACGAACATACAGGAACAAAGCAGGCTGCACAGTAATTCACAAATGATAAAGGACAGCCTTTTCTCATTGAGTAAGCGGGTATCGAAGCTATCTGCTACCGTTAATAAAGAAACATCGGAACTGGAAAGGAATATGGGTGCAGCCGCAGATGCACTGGAAGACAGAAAAGTAAATAATGCCGCCACTAACCAGCAGTATGTAATGACCCATACCAACAACCTGGCTCTGATGCTGAACGAGGTATTATCTAAATTAATGCAGGCACAGGCGCAGGCAATGAAGAGCAAAGGGCAAAAAGGTAGTTGCAGCAATCCCGGAGGAAAGACACCGAAACCCGGCATGGGACAGCAGCTTGGCGACATTATCTCAAAGCAACAGCAACTTGGCCAGGGTATGCAAAAAGCCCAACAGGGGAAACAAGGCAAAGAAGGCGGGAAAGGACAAAATAGTAAAGAAGGGAGCCAGGGTGAAAATGGAAATTCAGAGCAGCTGGCGCGCCTCGCTGCACAGCAGGCAGCTATCAGGCGCCAGCTTCAGGAACTCAATAGCCTGTTGAATAGCAATGGAGTTGGCAACAGCAAACAGATACAGGATATCCAGAAGCAAATGGATAAGAATGAAACAGATCTGGTTAATAAGCGGCTGAGCAGTGAAATGGTAATGCGCCAGAAAGAAATACTGACCCGCTTGCTGGAAGCAGAAAAATCGCTCCGCGAACAGCAGCAAGATGATAAACGCAGCTCTAACAGCGCAAAAGATATAAGCAGGCCTGTGCCTCCAGAGCTTCAGAAATATATACAGGACAGATCAAAAATGCTTGAACTATATAAAACAGTTCCTCCTCAGTTAAAACCTTACTACCGTTCTATGGTAGAGCAATATTACCAGCATATTGGCAACAAGTAAGTAGTTGCATTATATAAAATATACTATCACCAAATCCCTTCAGTTTTTGGGTACAATCCTTCATATGTTGATAATACATTGAGTTATTAACAATGCAGTGATCATATTTGCAAAAACAAATAATTAATATTATCTTTCATGTGAGACAGCTCTTATTCATATTCACTTTAAATCTTTGCCAATGATTTTTACAAGAACGTGCCGGTATCAAACATCAATGCCAGTAGACGACATTAAAAATCGGCTCCTCGGCAATCATGTTAAGATACATAACCTTGATTTCGAGGTGATGGAAAATGACCAGATGCTACGCATCATACCCCATGCTGAACAAGTAACTAATATCAAGACCCTACCTATAACAAGTGTGAAGCTGGATGGAGATGGTAATAATACACAAGTGGTCATCAGTTCAAAGATGCGTGAGATAGACTCAGGCGGTCCTATACTGATAGTTGTGTTTTGTTCCTGTATGCTTATTGGTGCAGCTTTATTCTACATTTTTGGCAGTAAAGAATTTACTACTATAATGTACACTCTGCTTACTATAAGCGTACTGTTATTTTCCGTTTTCTGGATGCGTATGCAGGCAGGCTATTTCGATTATGTGCGGAAGATCCGCGCTTTTATTAAAACACAAAGCGCAGTATAACTTTTAAAAGACTGCTAAACAAATGCGCCGGTAAAGCCGGCGCATTTTTATTGTATGTACTTTTTCAGCTCCTTTATCGCAGTGCTGCCCGTAAATACCTTTATCAATTTTCTATTTTTGTCATAGATGTTTATCTGGGGCATCTGTTCGTAGCGGAAAGTTTTATCTATCAGCCCGCTGCTATCAAGCCCTACAGTTATAGTCTTTGGGAACTCATCGGTATGGTGCGTAGCTACAAATGTTTCCAGGTAAGTTCTCATTGAAGGAGCGCAGGCCAATACCAGCTTTGATTTTTTAAAAAGAAAGATATTTTTTTCAAGCAGATCAGTTTCATCCTCGCAATGGCCGCAAGTTGGGTTAAACATCATTACAAAAAGATTTCCATTATAGCGTACATCCTTATTTTTAATAGTATTTCCCTTCAGGGTAACTATCTTAATAGGCGGCAGATCTGACCCATTGTCTCTATAATTTATTTTTGTTTCTCCGGCATTATCAGCCTGCGCCATTGCCCCTGTGCTGATACATAGCAGCGCTATCATTAGTAAATTGCGTAACATAAAGCTAAAATAAATAATTACAGTGAAACCTACATCAAATTTATCTCTATCCACATCTCATATACCACTGGCCGAGCGTATGCGGCCCAGAACATTAAATGAATTTATAGGGCAGGAGCACCTTGTAGGACCCGGTAAGGTATTGGAACAAATGATACATTCCCGCCGGGTACACTCTATGATATTCTGGGGACCCCCAGGTGTGGGCAAAACCACTATTGCACAAATAATAGCCCATTCGCTGGATATGCCCATATTTACGCTGAGCGCCATAGATAGCGGAGTAAAAGAAGTACGCGCCATAATAGAAATGGCACGCAAGGCAGGCCATGCTTTGTTATTTATCGATGAGATACACCGTTTCAATAAATCGCAGCAGGATAGCCTGCTTGGAGCAGTAGAAAAGGGAATAATAACATTGATAGGCGCCACTACGGAGAACCCATCATTTGAGGTTATAAGCGCGTTGCTAAGTCGTTGCCAGGTATATGTATTAAAACCACTTACAGAAGACCATCTGCAGGCATTGGTGAGCCAGGCGGTGCTGCAGGATGAATGGCTAAGGAACAAAAACCTTAAGATTGCAGAGTGGGAAGCGTTGATACAACTAAGCGGGGGCGATGCAAGAAAACTCCTGAACCTTGTAGAACTGATAGCTGCATCAATGCCTGATGGGCAACTGGATATTACCAATACACTGGTTGTGGATATTGTGCAGAATAAAATGGCGCTCTATGATAAATCAGGTGAACAGCATTATGATATAATCTCCGCCTTTATTAAATCAATGAGGGGAAGCGATCCCAATGCAGCAGTGTATTGGCTGGCCCGGATGATAGAAGGTGGGGAAGATCCAAAATTCATAGCGCGGCGCATGGTAATACTTGCCAGCGAGGACATTGGCAATGCAAACCCTAATGCGTTGTTACTGGCCACTAATTGTTTCCAGGCTGTAGAAATTATTGGCTATCCTGAATGCAGGATAATCCTATCACAAACAGCCACTTACCTGGCATCATCGCCCAAAAGTAATGCTGCCTATATGGCTATAAATAAAGCGCAGGCGCTGGTACAAAAAACCGGCGACTTGCCGGTGCCACTGCCCATAAGAAATGCACCAACCGGCCTGATGAAAAAAATGGACTATGGGAAGGGGTATAAATACGCGCACGATTTTCCGGGTAATTTTGTAGCGCAGGAATTTCTGCCGGAGAAGATATCCGATACAAAATTGTATGACCCTGCAAATAATGCAGCAGAAGCACGGCTTCGTGATTATCTTCGCAACTGCTGGAAAGAGAAATATGATTACTAATAGGAATATTAAAGCTTTATTAGTGGTATGCCTGCTCTTAGCAGCCTGCAACAATAACAGCACAGAGGAAAAACAACCTGTAGCGCCTACTGCACAGCCGAGCGGGCCTGCAATAATATCTTACCAGCTGGTGGCGGAGTACCCGCACGATGCCGGGGCATTTACTGAAGGATTGCAGTACATAGATGGTAAGCTATATGAAAGCACCGGCCAGTATGGAGCATCTGATGTACGTATCACCGATCTGAAAACAGGTAAGGTGTTGCTTGCAAATAAAATGGATAAAAAATATTTTGGTGAGGGCCTTACTGTACTCAATGGTAACGTGTACCAACTGACCTATAGGGAAAATGCAGGGTTTGTATATGATGCAATCCATTTAAAAGTAAAAAATACTTTCCGTTTTAATACTGAGGAAGGCTGGGGGATGACCAACGATGGTACCTACCTGATATATGATGATGGAGATAACAACCTTATATACCTGGATGCGAAAACATTTGCAGAAGTGAAAAGAGTACCGGTAAAAGATAACGGCGAAGCGGTAGATAACATCAATGAGCTGGAATACATAAAAGGCTATATATATGCCAATAGATGGAAGACAGACATTATCTACAAGATAGATCCACACACCGGTGAAGTAGTTGCCAAAGCAGACCTTAGTGACCTGAGGCAAAAAGGCGGAATAGCAGAAATGTCAATGACTACAGCCAATGCACCGGAAGTATTGAACGGCATTGCTTACGATTCTACAGGCAATCGCATCTTTATCACTGGTAAATTCTGGCCTAAAATATTTGAAATAAAGCTGGATAATTAACTGACTATCTCTTGTGAAGGAAAATCTGCGTGAAGTATAATGAGCCATCTGCTGCACTCGCAATAGCGATCCCTGTAATGTTATAATTACCTTCTATGTTCTTTCTATGCCCGGGGCTATGGATCCATAGGTCTACTACTTCGCGTGCGCTGGTTGCTCCAAAGGCTACATTCTCTGCGGCAGCATTTACACCTTTTATTTCGCTCATTAGCTTATGCATACGCTCATCAAAGCCATCATGCCCCATAGGTATTGCTTTTCGTGCCATACGTTTACTATGTACCATAGCTGCATCTGTTATTGTATTATTCATCTCTAACGCATCCAACCCCTTTTTTGCACGGTATTTATTTATATAGTGGAGAATATCATCCTCCATATGTATACTTTCTTTTCTGGTGAGTTCCTGGCCCCAAACATTCGCGGGCATAGAGCCAAGCAGTATCAGGGCGATAACGATCAGATGTTTTACTGAACTCCTGCATATTATATTTAGCATATCCATTGTTTGTCCTAATAAGGCACATATCGTGCCTTTCATTATGGGCGATTAGTATTTTATCTTAATTCTAACAATGCCACATTTTCGATATGATGGGTGTGGGGAAACATATCTACCGGTTGCAGTCTTGTTACCTTGTAGGCGGAGTCCAGCAACTGTAGGTCGCGAGCCTGAGTGGCGGGGTTACAGCTTACATACACTACTTTTGGTGCCCTTATTTTTAATAACTGGTTGATAAGCTTTTCATGCATCCCGGCCCGTGGCGGATCTGTAATAATTACGTCAGGCCTGCCATGTTCAGTAAAAAACGCATCGGTGCAAATTTCTATCACATCGCCGGTAAAGTAATGGCAGTTCTCAATATTATTCATGCGTGCATTTTCCCATGCATCCTTTATTGCATCTCCTATCACTTCTATCCCTATTATCTTCTTAGCTTTTGCTGAGCAGAAAATACCAATACTACCTGTACCACAGTAGAGATCGTACAACACTTCGTTTCCCGTAAGGCCCGCAAAATCGCGTGTTGCTTTGTATAATACTTCCGCTTGCCTGGTATTGGTCTGAAAGAAAGATTTTGGTGATATTTTAAATGTGTATCCTTCCAGCTTTTCTTCTATATACTCTTTACCGCTATAGCATATAACTTCCAGGTCATATATACTATCATTCATCTTAGGGTTGATCGTATAATTAAGCGATGTGATACCCGGAACATTGGCCAGCACATGATCGAGCAGTGCTTCACGTTTGGCCTTGTCCTCATGCTGCAATACTATGTTTATAAGAATCTCTCCGGTAGTTGCTATTCTTATTACGGCATTTCTCAGCCAGCCTGTATGTTCCCTGTAGTCGTAATAGGGCAATTGGTTGGCTTCAGCATAGTTGCGCAGGGTACTGAGCAAGATATTGGTTGGTTCCTTCTGGAGATAGCAGGTATGGATCTCCACTACCTTATCAAATAACCCCGGCGCATGAAACCCAAGTACCGGCTCAATGGGTAATATATCATCGCCGGCCAGTAACAGCTCTTCTGTGGTACGGTATCTATACTTTGAAAAGGTGAATTCCAGCTTATTCCGGTAGTATTTATCTGCATCACTACCCGCAATTGGTTGCATAGCAGGTAGTTCTATCTGGCCTATTCTTTTCAGCTGATCCTCCACCTGCTGCTGTTTATATTCCAGTTGCATAGGGTAGGGCAGCATTTGCCATTTGCAGCCCCCACACAGTCCGAAATGCTGGCAGAATGGTATTACCCGTTTTTCTGACGGCGTTACCAGTTGGGTAATTTTCCCTTCAGCCCATTTCTTCTTGTCTTTTACTATGCGCACATTTACCACATCGCCGGGTATAGCACCTTCTACAAAAAGCACTTTCCCATCATCAAGATGGGCTATACTTTTCCCCTCAGCGGCATATGCATCTATCTTTACGTTATATAAAGGCTGTTTTTTCTTGCGAGACAAAATTTTCTTAAAATTAGTTAGGAGCCACAAATTTACAGGCATACATTGGGATACACGAATTATATGCTTTATTTTTGGCTCAACCCGATCCGCCGGAGTTTCCACCGGTGGATATAAGGCTCAATCTACTTTTAAAAACCTATGAAGCGTATATCTCTATTCGCCCTGCTAATGGTGGGCATGGCGCAGCTTATTTTTGCCCGGGACGGGTATCGTATCCAGATAAAAATCGATGAAGTTCAAGAAGGGGTAGTGTACCTGGCGCATTATTATGGCAAGCCTTTGCCCAGCGCTATCTACAAGGCTGATTCTGCAACTTTTGATAAAAATGGCGTCGCTGTAATAGAAAGTAAGCAACCATTAGTGGGCGGGATATATATTATTATGCTCTCGGACCATAAAACTTACTTCGAGCTACTGCTAAATAACGGCGATAACATGAGCATTTCCACCAGTATCAAGAATCTGCCTGATGGTATTGTTTTCAAAAATTCGCCTGATAATGAACAGTTCATGGGCTACGTAAGATTCCTCAAGAATTTTGGTACCAAACAAAAGGAACTTGTAGACCGGTATGCCGCGGCCAGAACAAATACAGATACTTCTGATATTCGTAAGAAATTGAAAGAGAATTCATTGGCCCTTACTACTTACCGTAGAAATTATGCAAGTGCCCATCCCAATACATTGCTCGCAAATATTTTCAATGCATTAGAACTGCCGGAAGTACCCGAAGGAAAACATCTGCTACCAGATGGCACAGTTGATTCTAATTTCACGTATGAATATTACAAGGCCCATTACTGGGACCATTTTAACTTCAGAGATGACAGACTGGTTTATACACCTATATATGATGCCAAGCTGGATGAGTATTTTAATAAGCTGGTATTGCCCTATCCCGATAGTATAGAAGTCGAAGGCGATAAGCTGCTTGCTAAAACCAGAGGGACAAAAGAATTATTCAAATATACCCTATGGTGGCTTGAGCACAATGCGCAGGATAGTAAAATAATGGGTATGGATGCTGTAGTAGTATACCTTGTAGAGAACTACTACATGAAGGGGGATGCTACATGGCTTAGCAATGAAGACCTTAATAAATACATTGATTATGCTTCTAAAATAGCACCCAATGTGTTGGGCAACCTGGCGCCAGAGATAAAAATGCCGGATGTGAATGGTAAGGAGCAAAGCCTGATGGCTGTAAAAGCAAAATATACTCTGCTGTTGTTCTGGTCGCCCGATTGCAGCCATTGCCAGAAAGAAATTCCGCTGGTAGACTCTGTATATCGTGCAGTATTGAAGGCAAAGGGCACTAAAGTATATGCAGTGCGCACTGAAGGTGATGATACGAAATGGAAAGAAATGATAAAGAAAATGGGTATTACCGACTGGATAAATGTAAGTGACCCTGACCATACACGCCAGGACTATAGGCGTAAATATGATGTATATTCTACTCCAATAATGTACCTGCTGGATGAGAATAAAATAATACGCGGTAAAAAGATTGATCATACCAATATTGCAGATGTTATTGAGTTGCTGGAACGAAAGGAAAGATCAAAAACAAAAAAATAACCTGACTAATAAAAAATCATAAACAGCTATACAATTCATACACAATGCGAAAATTGCTTTTAACCTGTATCACTTTAGCAACTATTTGTACCACCGGTTTTGCACAGACATTATTTACCTATGGCAATACCCCGGTAACAAAGCAGGAATTTTTAAGGATCTATGAAAAGAACAATATTAATAAGAAGCCTGACTATTCAAGGGCCGCGCTGAAAGAATACCTGGATCTTTACTCTCTTTTCCGGATGAAGGTATCAGAAGCAGAAGCAGAAAAATTTGATACAATTACAAGTGTGCAAAGAGAGCTGGATAACTACAGGCGCCAACTGGCAAGGAATTACCTCACGGATGAGCAGGTAAATAACAGGCTGATACATGAAGCCTATGACCGTATGAGGGAGGATGTACATATAGCGCATATACTTATCAGCTGCCGTGCAGGATCTGATACAGTGGCTGCTTATCATAAAATAGATAGCATATACCGTGTTGTTACAAGCAAAAAGGCAGAGTTTGCTGAAATGGCCAGGCTTTATTCAGATGATAAAGGCACAAAAGATAATGGTGGCGATGTAGGCTATATGACCGCATTGCAAACAGTATATCCTTTTGAGAATGCTGCATACACTACGCCTGTGGGAAAAGTTTCTGCCCCGTTCCGTACGCAGTTTGGCTACCATATTGTAAAAGTACTGGATAAGCGCCCTGATATCGGAGAAGCATCTGTAGCGCAGATACTGATAGCAACCCCTAAGTCTAAAGGAGAGGAAGGGATAGCTGTAGCCAAAAAACGTGCAGATAGCATAGAAACTGCACTAAAAAATGGCGCTTCTTTTGATGATATGGTAAAAAAATATTCTGAAGACAAATACTCAGTAAATAATAATGGGGTACTGGCTACATTTGGTACAGGTAGGATGATACCGGCTTTTGAACATGCATCGTTTGCATTAAAAACACCCGGGGAAATATCTAAGCCGATACAAACGGAATATGGCTTTCACATCATAAAGTTGATCGATAAGACCAACCTGAAGTCTTATGACAGTATGCAGCCACAAATAAAAAAGCGCATTGAGAATGATTATCGTGCACAAGTGGCAAGAGATGCTTATGTACAGAAGATAAAGGAAAAAAATGGCTTCAGGGAGTATCCTGAAAATCTTAAGGCAGTAGAAGCACGGTTTAATAGAATACCTGATACAGGTAAGGAAGCTAACACCTTCAGGGCATCAGATTTTGGGAATATGAATGCTCCATTATTTACATTGGGTGGCAAGAATTATACGCAATCTGATTTTGCTTCGTATGCAGTATCTCTTACACGGGGTAAATTGATGGGGCAACGCCAAACCGTTGTAAAAGAATTGTACAGTATGTATGTGAGTACAGTGGTGAATGATTTCCAGGAGCACAAGCTGGTAGATGAGAACCCGGAATTTAAAAGCCTGATGGAAGAGTATAAAGCTGGTATCCTGTTATTTGAATTGATGGACAGGAATGTATGGGGCAAGGCATCGAAAGATACTGTGGGCCTGCAGGAATTTTATGAAATGCACAAGGAGAAATATAAATGGGAGCCTGGTTTTAAAGGAAGTGTCTATAAATTCAAGGATGAAGCCACTATGAAGGAAGGGATAAAGCTGCTGGCAAAGAAGGGCATGACTGATGAAGATATGACTAAGAAATTGAATACAGAGGGGCATCCTGATGCAGTATCAATACAACATGGCCATTTTGAGTATTCCAGATTTACTGAAGTGCCACAAAATGATATTGTAAAGGGTAAAGCCTCTGTAGCTGTAAAAAACACTACCGGTGGCTACACTGTAGTGAAAGCAGATGAATTATACACCCAGCCGGTAGTAAAATCGCTTGATGAAGCCCGTGGGTACGTGGTTGCGGAATACCAGGATTATCTGGAAAAGAAATGGAACGAGCAAATGCGCAGTAAATACCCGCTTACAGTCAATCAGCCTGTATTTGACAGCATGGTAAAAAACTAGCTATTTGATTAAAAATATGTATTGCGCCTTTCCGAATACCGGATGGGCGCAATACATTTATAGAGTATATACTATCTATGATACTATATTGGGGTTATGGAATGATATTATTAAAGTGAGATTATGCTATTGACCAAGATAGACCGTGTAAATAATATAAGCGAAAAAGACTTTCGGGATAAGTACCTATTACCAATGAAGCCAGTTGTAATAACAGACCTTGCAAAAGCATGGCCTGCCTATAATAAATGGACGTGGGATTACATGAAGAAGCTGGTAGGGAATGTGAAAATAGGGGTGTATAATAATATACGGGCCGGCGCTAAGGTGCCTGTAAACGGCTCTGATGGTGAAATGTTATTTGGTGAGTACCTGGACCTGATCCAGAAAGGCCCGGTAGAATTAAGAATATTCCTTTTTAATGTTTTTAAATATGCGCCTCAAATTGTAGAAGACTTTACTTTTCCCGAGCATATACTTAAGGGGTTTCTGAAAAAATATCCGATGCTTTTTGTAGGTGGATCCGGTTCTATTGCCCATATGCATTATGACCTGGATCTTTCCCATATATTCCATACCCAGTTTCTGGGGCGTAAAAGGGTGTTGCTATTGCATAATTCTCAGTCGCCGCTTATATACAAGATGCCTTATACAGTAGAGAGCGCTGCTTCTTTTGTAGATTGGCATGAGCACCTGGATACCGAAAAATTTCCCGGACTAAAATATGCAAAAGCCTATGAGACCATACTGGAACATGGAGAAACGCTCTTTATGCCCACAGGTTACTGGCACCATATGCAATATATAGACAGTGGATTTGCAATGAGCCTTCGGGCGCTGCCTGCAGGTGTACTGCCAAAAGTAAATACTATTTACCATCTCCTTGGTATGCGCGGATTTAACAACATGCTTATTAAAATGGCCCCCGAGTGGTGGTACCATAAAAAACGCCGCATAGCACAGGTTAAAGCAAATGAAGCCATGCAAAAAATAGGTGTTTCTGTTTAATCAAAAAACTTCATCAATAATAAACCACACATGAAAATAGCATTTCATGGTGCTGCGCGCACCGTTACAGGGTCCAAACACCTTGTTCATTTAGATTCAGGCAAAAAGGTATTGCTTGATTGCGGAATGTTCCAGGGTTTGGGAAAGGACACTTTAGAGTTGAATAGTAACTGGGGCTTCAACCCGTCTGAAGTTACCTATGTAGTTATTTCACATGCACATATAGACCATATAGGCCTGCTACCAAAATTCGTTAAAGACGGATTTAATGGAAAAATATTCTGTACACCCGCTACTGCTGACCTGGCAAAGATATTACTGCTTGATTCTGCCCACATACAGGAGTCGGATGTCAATCACATAAATAAAATGCGGGAGATACAGCATCGCCCGCCAGTGGAACCTCTATATGATGCAGATAATGTTCAAATGGTTTTGCCTTTATTGCATACCGTTGATTATGGTGAAATCTATAAGATAGATGAAGACATAACCCTCCAGTATACTGATTGCGGCCATATAATAGGCAGCGCGGCAATGCATTTATCTATTAATGATGGTGGTAAGAATACCAGAATAACATTTAGCGGAGATGTAGGCAGGTATAATGACCTGATACTACGCTCGCCCGATATTTTCCCACAGGCTGACTATATTCTTATTGAATCGACTTATGGCGATACACTGCACAATAAGGTAGCAAGTGCGGGTGATACAATGCTGCAATATATAGAGGATACAATAGCGCGGGGTGGTAAACTTATTATTCCTGCTTTTAGCGTAGGTCGTACTCAGGAATTACTTTTTATATTGAATCGTCTGGACCTTGAGAAGCGATTACCCAAGATAAAATATTTTGTAGACAGCCCGCTATCAGTACAGGCAACCAATGTGGTGAAAAGCCATCCGGAATGCTTTAATGAAACGGTAAAAGCATTATTATTAAAGGATGAAGATGTGTTCGGTTTCAACGGGCTTGACTATATTGTGACATCTGAAGATTCTATCAAATTGAACGATATCAAAGAACCATGCGTTATTATATCTGCCTCCGGCATGGCAGAATCGGGTAGGGTAAAGCATCATATAGCTAATAACATCAGTAATGCAGCAAATACGATACTTATAGTAGGGTACTGCGAACCACAATCGCTTGGTGGAAAATTGAAGAACGGCGCCAAACAGGTAAATATTTACGGTGAGCAGTATAATGTAAATGCGCAGATTGGGGTTATTGAAAGCATGAGCGCACATGGCGACTATGAAGATCTTATTCACTGGCTTGGATGCCAGGATGCCGGTGCCGTCCGAAAGCTTTTCCTGGTACATGGAGAGTATCCTGTACAGGTTAATTTTAGAGAAAGGCTATTGGGGAAAGGGTTTAAAAATATAGAGATCCCTGCATTGCACCAGGAGATAATGCTGGATTAAAATTATTAATCAGCTTCCTCTATCCTTTTTAACTGCACTTCCGGTACAGCAGATACAATGATCGGGTATTTCTCCAGAGTCACATCTGATGGATCGAGTCCAAAGCCTCTTTCTTCAGAGAGGCTATACTTTTTAAGCAGGAAATACCCACGCATCATCAGGCGCTCCCACAGAGGCAGTGCATTATCGCGAGAGAGGAATTTTTCCATTACAATAAAACGGAAATCTCCCATCACATTATTCCTGCTAAGTGATTCATAGCGGCTCACAACGTTCACTTCCTTATTGTGCACCATCTCTTCTACCACTTTCAGGAACATCAGCTGTATGCGGTGATCTATACGAAATCCTAGCCTGAACTCGACCCTTATTACCTCATTGGGAATAATGGTGTGTACGGAATATTCCATTGTATAAGGCTCATCGAGTACATCCACATGTACGAACCAGTATATATCCGCCCGTTTAGGCTTGCGGTAGAGTATGGAATATATGACCTTATGCTCTATCTCTTTAGGGTTATTGGCACTGGTAAGGTACACAAGGTGGGTAGCATACTTTGGTATGCTATGGTCATTACTAAGCTCCTGCATGATGCTTACATAATCTTCCAGGCGTACAAATTCCACATAACGGTTTTTGATCTTACGCGCCTTGAACCAGGTAACCATTATCATAAACAACACACCACCCATTATCAGGGTTACATAGCCACCATGTGGAAATTTCTCCAGGTTGGCGAAAAGGAAGGAGATTTCTATCGTCAGGAATACGAGCAGATAGGTAACAATCCATATGATCGGAACCCTCCTTATAAACATATAATAGGCAAACAGGCACGAGGTCATTATCATGCATATAGTAATTGCCAGGCCATAAGCAGCGCCCATATTGGATGATTCCTGGAAGATGAGCACTATGCCGGTACATCCCAGAAACAACAGTAGATTAATACCAGGAATAAATGACTGGCCTCTTTCTACAGATGGGTATTGTATCTTCATCTTAGGCCATAAGTTCAGTTTTATAGCCTCGCTTATTAGGGTAAAAGAACCGGATATCAGTGCCTGGCTGGCTATAATTGCTGCAATTGTAGCTATAACAATACCTATCAATATGAACCAATGGGGCATCAGGTTGTAAAACGGATTTGATTTATTGGCATTCCAGCGCTCTCCCAGATGGCCAAGCAGGTAAGCGCCTTGCCCGAAGTAATTTAATATAAGACAGAGCTGTACGAATATCCACGATACGCGGATATTGCCCCTTCCACAATGTCCCAAATCCGAATATAAGGCCTCAGCTCCAGTAGTACATAGAAAAACAGCCCCCAGTATCCAGAAACCTTTTGGATATACAGTCAGTAATTTAATAGCATAATAAGGGTTCAGCGCTTTGAAAATGCTCCAGTCATCACTCACATGATATATACCTAGCACCGCCAGCATAGTAAACCAAACGAACATAATGGGACCAAATAACTTACCCAGATTAGCTGTACCGAATTGCTGAAAAAAGAATAAGAGGGTAAGGATACCCAGTATTATATAAATGATGGTGTAGGTATGTATGTTACTAAATGCCGGTATTTGTTTTAAGCCTTCTATTGCTGACGCTACAGATATGGGCGGGGTTATCATGCCATCGGCCAGCAGCGCCGCACCACCTACCATGGCCGGGAATACGGTCCATTTGCCATGCCGCCTTACCAATGCAAAGAGAGAGAATATGCCGCCTTCGCCCTTATTATCTGCCTTCAGAGTTAGTATTACGTATTTGACGGTAGTTTGTAGGGTCAATGTCCAGATAATGCAGGAGAGCCCTCCTATTATCAAAAGGTCACTGATTACCTTACCATTACAAATTTCATTGAAAACATAGAGAGGGGATGTACCTATATCTCCGTAAATGATACCTAGTGCTATGATAATACCGGCAGTGGTTGCCTTATTGAGATTTGTACTCAAAGCTTTATTTGGGCTTTAAAATTCAGGAAGCAAAATTAGCTATTCATAGTTAACTTTAAGAAAATACTTATAATTCATTAGCATCAATTTTATGACATTACAATAGATACATAACTGTAACTTTGCGAACTTTCAATACATGTACCTGTTAAATGGTTAAAATAGGAAATATAGAATTAGGTGATTTTCCACTTTTGCTTGCACCAATGGAAGATGTAAGTGACCCTCCCTTCCGTGCAGTCTGCAAGGAACAGGGGGCTGACCTTATGTATACCGAGTTCATATCTTCTGAAGGCCTTATAAGGGATGCTATAAAAAGCCGCCAGAAGCTGGATATTTTCGATTATGAACGACCTGTAGGGATACAGATATTTGGTGGCGATGAGGAAGCGATGGCCCTTGCTGCTAAAATAGTAGATGCTACCTGCCCTGATCTGGTAGACATTAACTTTGGGTGCCCTGTTAAAAAAGTGGTATGCAAAGGCGCTGGCGCTGCTGTACTTAAGGATATAGACCTGATGGTAAGGCTTACCAAAGCGGTAATACGCTCTACAACCTTGCCAGTTACAGTTAAGACCCGCTTGGGCTGGGATGATAGCACTAAAAACATAGAAGAAGTTGCAGAGCGCCTGCAGGATGTAGGTGTGCAGGCATTATCCATACATGGCCGTACCCGCGTACAGATGTATAAGGGTGATGCAGACTGGAGCCTGATAGCGAGCGTTAAAAACAACCAGCGCATACATATACCCATATTTGGCAATGGAGACATAGATACCCCTCAGAAAGCCCTGGAATACAGGAACAGGTACGGAGTAGATGGGGTAATGATAGGCCGGGCAGCGATAGGGTATCCCTGGATATTCCGGGAAATAAAAGAATATCTCCATTCGGGTAGTATATTATTAACCCCAACCATAGAAGAACGCCTCCATGCCTGCCGTAAACATTTGTATGGCTCCGTGCAATGGAAAGGGGAGAAGCTGGGTATTTTAGAAATGCGCAGGCATTATGCTAATTACCTGAAGGGGCTTTCTCATGTGAAGGAGTTTCGTACACGTCTTGTTTCTACGGATAACGTTCTGGAGATAGAGCAGATATTTGAGGAAATTACAGAGCGCTACGCTATGGCACTAGTTTAATCATTATGAGTATTTGTCTTTTTTCTTAATTTTCGCCACTCTTTAAGTGTTAATATTTTATCATCAACAGGGTCGTACAATTTTATTTCTAATGTTTTGGGATAAACGTAAAAATGAAGGTGCGTAAATGCCATGTCATTGGTATCTGAAGCTTCTTTTCCTATATCCATTACAGCTATCCAATAATAATTATTTTGTTTAGAGGGCTTTTTTTTAATTATTGCTATTAAAGCACGTTTGCCTAAACTGATAGAATCTGTATAAAGTGCATCTTTCCTTACCTCAGGTAGCTTTAGAATCATATCAAGTATCTTATCTTCTGATTTACTCAACATTTCTTGTGCAAAACAAGATGTTCCGAGTAACAGAAGAGCAATATTTAGTATGAAATATCTCATCCCTTATTATACAAGCTCATGGTCTTATCAATCCCTTGTGTAGCCCAGCTTTCTATCATATCTACGCTTTTCACCACACACTCTTTTACCATAGGTAATTCAGATGGCGTCCATTTGCCCAGTACATAATCAACCTGCTTACCCTTAGGGAAATCATTTCCTACACCAAACCGCAGTCGTGGATAATTATCGCCCAGCAATACCAATTCTATGTTTTTAAGGCCATTGTGACCGGCTGCACTGCCAGCGCCGCGCATACGCAACGTACCAAGCGGTAGTGCCAGTTCATCTACTATAACCATCATATTTTCTGCAGCTATCTTTTCTTTATCCATCCAGTACTTTACCGCTTTGCCGCTCAGGTTCATGTAGGTGGTCGGCTTTATTACAATAAAGGTCCTTCCTTTCCATTTACATTCAGCTGCAAACGCGTGTCGCTGAAGGCTAAACTTGCCATCATGTTTTATAACAAAAGTATCGGCCACATCAAAGCCTATATTATGGCGTGTGCTGTCGTATTCCGCTCCTATGTTGCCAAGTCCGGCCAGCAGGTATTTCATTTCAGTAGTATTTTGCTATAAAAAAAGCCTCCAATAAGGAGGCTTTAATAGTTATGAATGTAAATATATTAATTACCGAGGTAAGATTTCAACAAATTGCATCTTGTCGCTGTACGCAACTTGGTAATAGCTTTATCTTTTATCTGGCGTACACGTTCGCGGGTAAGGGAAAACTTTTCACCTATGTCTTCCAGGCTCATCGGGTGTTCCACCCCTATGCCGAAGTATAGTTTTATAACATCGCGCTGGCGGTCTGTAAGGGTACTTAAGGAACGGTCTATTTCGCAACGTAGTGAATCATGGTGCTCCAGTGCTGCATCTGCAGATTCAGAATTAGGATTTTCCAGCACATCCAGCAGTGTATTATCTTCACTGTCTACAAATGGTGCATCAACCGATACGTGCCTTGCAGCTACCCCCAGTGTAGTTTCTATTTCTTCCTTTCCTATTTCCAGCAGTTCTGCGAGTTCTTCGGTAGATGGTTCGCGTTCAAATTCCTGTTCCAGTTGTGAATAGGCTTTGCTTATTTTATTAGACAATCCCACTTTATTCAGCGGCAGGCGTACAATACGCGATTGTTCTGCCAATGCCTGCAGTATAGACTGGCGTATCCACCACACAGCATAAGAGATGAATTTAAAACCACGTGTCTCATCAAAACGCTGTGCTGCTTTAATAAGTCCCAGATTGCCTTCATTGATAAGATCGCTTAACGATAAGCCCTGGTTCTGGTATTGCTTTGCAACAGATACAACAAAACGAAGATTTGCCTTAGTAAGTTTCTCCAGCGCCTTTTGATCACCCTGCTTTATACGGATAGCTAACTGCACTTCCTCTTCAGGAGTTATCAGGTCTACCTTGCCAATTTCCTGTAGGTACTTTTCCAGGGACTGACTTTCGCGGTTTGTAATTGATTTCGTGATCTTAAGTTGACGCATCGACATGGGCAAAAAACTTTTTTGGTTAGTAATAGATGGCTCTACTAAAGGCGTTAAATGAGTAATGTGAAACAAAACTAAGGCTATACACAACACCACCCAAAAAAAATTAAGGAATTATTAACAGCGCGCCCAGCAACAATTTTGGAGCCAAAAAATGTTTATTTGAAGAATTGGGAGAAAAAAATTTTGTTTATTAGTCTATTTTTTTATTATTGCAAGCAAATAGACAATGTGAAAGCATCTGCGATGACTAAGAAAAAAATGTACTCTCTGGAATTTCCGGTTCGTTGTTCCCCGACTATATTATATGAATTTTTATCTACACCCGTTGGTTTACAAGAATGGTTTGCCGATAAAGTTGATCAAAAAGACAATACATTTCACTTTAACTGGAATGGTAGTACTGATATAGCTGAAATAGTAGAAGAGATAGAGAATGAATCGATCATGTATCGCTGGGATTACCAGGCCGATGATGAATTTTTTGAATTTCGTATAGAGCAGAGCCCTGTTACTAATGAAACCATTCTAAGGATAACCGATTTTGCAGATAAAACAGACCTGAAAGATCAGCAGCAGCTCTGGAACTCGCAGGTAAGTGACCTTAAGCATAGGATAGGTAGCTAATATACCTTCTTTATTATAGATTTAGCCTGGCTTATTTCATAAGCCAGGCTAATGTTTTTATAAATAAACAAAAGGTTAATGCTTCTTCATTACCTATATAAAACACTATTGTTTTAGTAGGTTTGTATTAATAAAAAAGAGGATTTTTTGATAAAGAAACTGGACATACTTATTATTAAAAGTTTCGTAGGACCGTTTATCGTTACTTTTTTTGTTACCCTTTTTGTACTCGTTATGCAGTTCTTCTGGCTGTACATGGACGAGCTGATAGGAAAGGGGCTTGGTATCTGGATGATACTTCAGCTCCTGGTATATATGTCTACAACCATGGTACCACTGGCATTGCCTTTAGGCATATTACTCGCGTCCATTATGACGTTTGGCAACATGGGCGAGAATTTTGAGCTTGTTGCTATTAAGTCTGCCGGTATTTCCCTGCTACGTTTTATGCGGCCACTTGTGTTATTTATTTTTATGATAAGCGGGCTTGCCTTTCTTTTTAATAATAACATAATTCCCGTTGCAAACCTTAAAGCACTCTCTTTATTGTATGACCTGCGCAATTCAAAACCTGCACTTAATATACGCCCCGGCCAGTTCAATAAAGACATAGAAGGCTTTGCAATACGCGTAGGCAGTAAGGATAAGGATGGGCGTACCATTCGCAATATCATAATTTATGACCAGAGCGGAGGTACAGGAAGCGATAAGGTAGTATTGGCTAATATGGGGGAAATGATACCATCCCCAGATAAGCAGCTGCTCATATTCCGCCTGCGGGATGGGTGGCGATATGAAGAGCAAAATAACAATGGCAATACGCAGGAGCACGTACAGACCCGGATGTATTTTAAACAATGGGACAAAGTATTTGATCTTTCTTCCTTCAAGCTAACACGTACTAACGAAGATTTGTTTAAGAACGCTTACCAGATGATGAATGTATCGCAGCTGCGCGATGGGATAGACAGCGTGGCGCATACTGAAAAAAGATTGTCAGAAAATGTGAACACATATTTAAGCCCATACTTTTTGCTGTACAGTAACAAAAAAGACAAGGATACTTTTATTCACAAAATGGTAACTGATAAGAAAACAGTGATTGCCTACGATACTAATTTCTTACAGGTGGTAAAGGATTCAGTAAGAGGTAAGGTGGTACAAACTGTTACCAATAACGTGAGGAATATTTGTGCCTTACTATTACCAACTGCCTCAGATGCTACAATACAACAGGAGAATTTTATTAAATACAAGGTAGAACTGCATCGTAAGTTTACCTTATCATTTGCTTGTCTTTTGTTGTTCCTTATAGGTGCTCCGCTTGGCGCTATTATACGTAAAGGCGGCCTGGGTATGCCTCTTGTGATTGCAATTTCTTTTTTTGTTATCTACCATATTACCTCGGTCACCGGAGAAAAATTAGCAAAGGCTGGCTCTTTACCTGTGTGGATGGGTATGTGGATGGCAACAGGAATGCTTCTTCCTATTGCTTTTATTTTGATCAATCAGGCACGCAATGATTCGCAACTCTTTAATAAGGAATTATACGTGAGATTATGGAACGCCGTACGGAAACCATTTTTACGAAATAAATAGTAGCCATTGTATAATAAAATACATACAAACTATAATCCTTTTTTCCTCGTACCATTTATTTTATGGGTAATTGGTGGCGCTGTCTTACTTAAGCTATATGACGCAAGAACTTTATTTTTTGCGGTAAATGGTCATTATAGTGATGGGGGAAATATACTGATGTATTACACCACGTGGATTGGTGAGGGGATCGTTATTACAGTTATATTGATATCATTGTTATTGCTGGTAAGGTCACTGAGAAATTGGTGGTTCTTTCTTACAGCATTGCTTTGCACTGTTGTGCCCACCTTAATATCGCAATGGATCAAGTACTACCATAATGTCTCAAGGCCGTTAGGTATGTACGAAAAAGCAACCTGGATACATATAATTCCTGCGTGGCCCCACCTGATAAAAAATAGTTTTCCTTCGGGGCATACAACAGGTGCGTTCAGCATGTTGTGTTTTCTATCCATGCTGCTACCCTTACGATACAGATGGCTGGGTTTATGTTTCTTTGTTATAGCACTTTCAGTAGCATATTCGCGAATGTATCTCGCAGCGCATTTTTTTGCTGATGTTTATGCCGGTAGCATTCTTGGTAGCATTGCAGCATTAATAATTTTTACTATTATGAACCACTATAAACCACGGTTTTTCAGAAAGGTAGCTGTATCATCTTCAAAACCAAACAATGCCTAATTATATAAAATATAGTCTCATTGCTATACTGGCAGCATTGCTTTTTATACCATTTTTAGGCCATGTGCATCTTTTTGATTGGGATGAGATCAACTTTGCGGAATGCGCACGCGAAATGATTGTCACCAAGGATTATCTGCGTGTACAGATCGACTATATGCCCTTCTGGGAAAAACCGCCATTGTTCATTTGGATGCAGGTATTGACAATGAAGCTTTTGGGGGTAGGGGAGTTTGCAGCCCGCCTTCCCAATGCCTGTATTGGTATTGCTACACTACTTACCTTATTCTATGCAGGCAAAAAGATTATTAATGAAAGGATGGGTATGTGGTGGGTAGCTATATATGCTGCATGCTGGTTACCACACTTTTATTTCAAATCGGGCATAATTGACCCTACTTTCAATTTTTTTATTTTTCTTTCATTCCTACAGCTTCATTTTGTCCGGTATTCAGAAAAAAAATACCTCCATGCTACTTTAAGTGGACTATTCCTGGGTTTGGCGGTGCTTACAAAAGGGCCCGTGGCTATATTGATAGTGGCTTTATCATTTGTCGTATTTCTGATCATTAATAAAGGCCTGTGGGGCTACCGGTTAAAACATCTGCTTGTAATAGCCCTGGCTACAGTAGTTACCTTTTCCATATGGTTTGGCATAGAGATCATCAACCATGGCTTTTGGTTCGTGAACGAGTTTCTCAGATATCAGGTGCGCTTGTTCCGGACAGAAGATGCAGATCACGGCGGTCCATTTTTCTACCATTTTATTATCCTGCTGGTAGGGTGTTTCCCGGCTTCTATTTTTCTTTTTCAATACACCCGCAAACGGGTAACAGGAAATGAACCCTCCCGTAACTTTACCCGGCTGATGTGGATATTATTTTGGGTAGTTCTATTGCTGTTTTCTATCGTTAAGACAAAAATTGTTCATTATTCATCATTGTGTTATTTCCCGCTAACTTACCTGGCTGCATTACAGGTATATCGCCTTTCTACCGGGGAAATAAAGCTCAAAAGATCTATTGTACCACTGCTGGTTGTTTTAGGTGTATTAGTAGCTATTGCAATAGGCTGCCTGCCACTAGTTGGTATTTACAAGCAAAAAATAATCCCATACATAGATGATCCCTTTGCTGTGGGTAATCTACAGGCAAATGTTTCCTGGAGTTATCTTGAATGTATTTGGGGATTTGCTTACCTGGTTGGTATAATAGTAGCAGGGATCTGGATCAGGAAAAACTTTAAGAAGGGGATGATAATGCTATGTTGTACGCAAATAATAATAATTCAGATAGCCGTAGCCCATTTCACGCCCAAAGTAGAGGCTTATTCACAAAGAGCTGCTATAGATTTTTTCAGAGGATTAAAGGGTCAGGATGTATATATACAGGTACTAGGTTATAAAAGTTATGCACAGCTTTTTTATGCAGAGAAAAAGCCTTCTACTAACCCCATGTCTCATAATGAGGAATGGCTTCTGAACGGGAAAGTGGATAAGCCTGTTTATTTTATCTGCAAGATCCAAAATGCAGATAAGTACAGGGTATTACCTCAGTTGCAGGACCTGGGTTCCAGAAATGGCTTTACATTTTTTAAGAGGAAATAACTAACATTCAACACATCATAAATAGTCACTACGATATTATCTCTTGATATCTGATGAATTAGCCAGGTAGGTCGTTTGGTTATGTTGACTTTCTGATAAGGCAGATAAGAAAATAAGAATGGCTGCCAGTTGGCAGCCATTCTATTAATATGCAAAGTGATTCTGTTTATCGTAATAATATCAATTCACCTTTCTGTTCGTATGTTTTGCCATTTGCGCATACATACTTGATGTAGTAAAAATAAGTACCCAGGTCTTGAGCTACTCCATTCATTTTGCCATCCCAGCCTGCATGCACATCTACAGTTTCATATACCACCTGACCCCAACGGCTGGTGACACGGAAACTCTTAATTTGCTGAGCGCCCTGTGTGATAGGACGGAAGAAATCGTTCTTGCCATCACCATTTGGTGTAAAGGCATTAGGGAAGTACATATCGCAACATGGCTGAGCCATAATCAAAGTACTATCTACCGACGTACAACCAAACTGTGTGGTTACCATCAGTTTCACATAGCCTGACTGGCCTATGAAACCATGTACCTGGCCCAGATTGGTCTGGTCACCGAAGTAAACAGCCGGCATCCACTGGTACAAATTGGCAGCGTTATAATTTTCGGCAGTGAAGTTGATGCTATCGCCTGCACATACGTTATTGTTGCTAACAGTACCTATATGGGCATCTGCAAGCGGATGTACGTTAACAGTATCACGCTCTGGCAATGAAGGGCAATCGCTTGTGTAAGCGATCAACTGCACCACCTTAGGGCCTGGTATGTGCCAGCGAAGGCCATAAGGACCACCACCACTTGCGCCGTACACTACATCTGCACCATCAAAATTCCATACATATTTATCTACATGTTCATTAGCATATCCAAGCGATACATTGGCTACCTCATCCTGGCATACATCGTTTTTAATCACTATTGGTATAATTGGTGAACGATGCACATCCACTGTATAATACACAGAAGCGCTATGGCACCCATGGTTAGTAACAATCAACAGTACATTCTGGCGACCAAATGAATCGAAACGCACTACTAACGGACCCTGACCACCACCACTAATTACAGAGGCACCCTGAGGCAATGACCAATCGTAAGATGCATCGGGTTTAGCATTACCAAAGTAAGTAAAGCTCATAGTATCGTGCTGGCAAACAAATGGTTGGCTGGCAACTATCAATGCATTGGGTGTATAATTTATGATCACTGGAAGTTTCGCCCTATCACTCTGGCAACCATTAACGGTTTGCGATACGTAATAATAGAATGTATCAGCGTAAGACGTAATAGGAGTAGGTGCTACAGGAGAGCCAACACCCCCGCCGGATGTAGTAAACCATAGCAAGTTAGCACCACCAGCTGATAAGGGAATAGCGGTAGCCCCCTGGCAATAGATAACCGGATTAACTGCGGGAGGTGCTGGTTTCACCTTAACAGTAACTGTTATGCGGAAACGGTCGCTTTCACATCCGTTCACGGTTTGTGTGGCATAATAGGTAAATACTCCTGCAGAATTGGTAGAAGGTTTAGGCGGTATGGAGCTGCCTACTCCCCCTGTCGGTGTTGGATACCATAGTGTATTTACACCCACAACTCCAAGTATAGTAGCAGCATCGCCCTGGCAGTATATATAATTAGAATCTACAGAAAAAGGTGGTTGCGGCTTGGTTTTCACAATTACCGTATCTGTGGCGTACAGGCTTTGGCAGCCATTAAGTGTTTGAGTCACATACCATACCTTAAAGCCCGCTGTAGAATCATTAGGCACAGGTGCTGTGGTACTTCCGCCGGCAGTTGATGTAGGTATAGAAGGAGCAGCATACCATAACAAGTTGCTACCTGTGGCAGTGAGTGCCACAGTAGGCTGGTATTGGCAGTATATTACTTGTGTAGGTGTTGGCACCGGCGGTGCAGGGGTAGGGTTGACAATAACATTAGTTGTGTTAGTTGCTGAATTACACCCGTTTAACGTTACATAGACAGTATAGTTTCCGGCATAGGAAGCCGTTGGATTAGGAATAACAGGATTTTGAGTGGTAAAAGTTCCTGCGGGGCCGTTCCAGTTATAGGATACTCCGGCAGAGGTATCTGTCGCAAATAAATTAATAGAGTTTCCCAGGCCGGTACATGTAGGGCTATTACTGCTGGCAGTAGGTGTGCCTGGCGTCCACTTTATATAAACATTTGTTGTACCTGGAGTGGCAGAATTGCAGCCATTTAGAACAGAATAAACGGTATAAGTGCCTATAGCATTTAGCTGCACATTAGTTATGCTCGGGTTCTGTGCTGTGGATACAAAACTATTGGGGCCAGTCCAGCTATAAGTAACTCCGGCTGTATTAGAAGATGCGTTTAATAAAAGAGTAGCACCCTGGCAAACAGGGGTATTGCTACTGGCTGTGGGGGCAAGTGGTAAGGGCTTAACAGTTACCGTAGTAGTAGCAGGAACAGAGATGCAACCGGCACCATCTGTTGTGGATACATAATAGGTACCTCCGTCGGCCAGGGTTACAGAAGGAAGGAGTGGGTTTTGGGTTGTTGAAGAAAATCCGTTAGGCCCATTCCATTGATAGGTTACACCAGAACTGGCACTGGAAGCAAATAAGTTAACCGCAGTATTTTCGCAGGCGGGGCTGGAATTGCTAGCCGTAGGTGCTGCCGGTGAAAGCGGACTGGAAACAGCAGTAGATACTGCACTTGAAGCACAACCTAAAGGAGAAGTAACATAAATGTTATAATTTCCTGTGTTTAGACCTGATAGTGCTAAAGAACCCAAAATATCAGTAGTTAATGTAGTAGATGCTGGTGCTGCACCATTTCTGCTGTAGGTAACCGTATAGGTAGTTGATGGAGCCAATCCAAATAACTTCACACCACCATCAGTAGAATTACAAGTAGTAGGGGGAGTAGCTAAAG
Organism: Taibaiella sp.; assembly: GCA_013815385.1. Lineage (GTDB taxonomy): Bacteria > Bacteroidota > Bacteroidia > Chitinophagales > Chitinophagaceae > JACDGL01. The sequence goes on from JACDGL010000009.1 coordinate 44,439, forward strand.
TACTGGATATAACAGGTTTTCCTATAACATTTGCATCTATACTATCGGAAGAATAACACCCTGCGGCCGATGTATCATACACATAATATCTGCCCGTAGCGGCAACTGGTGCGTTACTGATAGTAGGGTTTTGAGTAGTGCTATTGAATCCATTAGGCCCTATCCATCTATATGTTGTTCCTGCAACCGCAGTATTGGTTATATTAAATGTCAGCGTGGTGCTTTCGCATACGGGGCTATTCGATGATATTGATGTTATGTCTGGGGTAGTATTAACACTTACATTTATAGTTGTAGCAGGTGATGAATCCACACCAGAATACGCTACAACTGTGTAGGTTCCCGCATTTGATGCTGTCGCATTAGAAATGTTAATGGTTGCAGTACTGGCAGTAAAACCACCTGGCCCTGTCCATGAATAACTTAAGCCTGATTCAACATCTGATGCTGTAAGGGATAGTGTACTACCGCTACATACAGTTGAAGAACCTGTAATAGTAGGTGCATCGGGTATGTGGTCCATTGATACATCTTCAAGGTACATATCTACAGCATATGCAGAATTTGCATCAAAAAGTACATATACGCTTGAAGATGTAGATAAAGAATTGGGTAATGTGATAGTGTATTGATACCATCCTTCTGACGACACTGTCGGAGATTGATTGATGCCATCATGGATCTCAGTCAAAAAGGTAGCCCCACTAAGAGAATTTGTCGTGTTCACATATACATCTATGTAGTCGTATTCATTTCCATAACTCCAATATGGATCTGCACTTCTGTACATATAAAAGCTAAGCGTGTTACTACCTCCTGAATATGTTGTAAAGTCAATTCCGGGAGTTATTAGGGTTGATTCACCATAATAAAGATCCCAACTATTATACCATGCCATACCGGCGCTGCTGTTATGGCAATCAATTACAGGCTCTGCGCCGCCATAGGGCGCTGCTGTGGTCCAATCAGTACAACCGCACCCTCCGCCATCGCTCGAGCCATATGGAGTATTAACAGACCACCCACTGGGAGGGAAAGTGGATCCATCAAAGCCTTCTGATAAATAATTTTGAGCGCCTGAAATAAAAGGGCAGAATAATAGAATCACCAAAGTGATGGTTGTAATGGTTCTGGTCATACGGGTAGTTTTATAGAAGCGTTTTCAATTCTTTTACAAGGGCAGATACTAAATTGTTTTCAAAAAATTCAGCATTATACTACAAACATAGACGACTTTTTTTTAAAAATCGTTGGGTTTTGTTAATAAAAAGTAAAGAAATTAGCTGCTGACATTGCAAAGAAATGCAAGCGTATCAACGTTATCAGCGTAGTCTGATAAAGTTGGAGATTGGGATTTTCCAAATGGGATATAACCATTACCGATAACAGCTTGAATATCAATAGAATTTATTAACTCCTGATTAACTTCAACCTTATTAGTATAAAATTGATAATGTATAATGCTAACTGCAGAGAAGGGTGATTTATTCTCTACCAACAATACCGCGCCATTGGTTATATAAGGAACTTTGTTCAATAGATATATTGCCAGATAATAATCGTAATTGTTTCTATATTTATGATGGTTAGATAGTTCTTCATATTTTGAAAAACCGGTAAGTAACCTCTTCGGATCATATCCTTCGGGTACGTATATCTGTGTTACATTTCTGCAACCAAGTCCATAATAAGAAAATACATCCAATGCAAGGGCATCCAGGTCTTTATCCGTTTCCTTTCCATCCAGAATAGCAACCGAAGTCCTGTTTTTTCGGATAATGTGCGGGTATTTACCAAAATATTGTTCAAAATACCGTGCGGTATTATTACTACCTGTGGCTATATAGGCATCGCAACCTTTTAAGTTGTCAGCTATTACAACCTGTTTACCTACCAGTGGTTCCCATTCAGATAGTTTATTGATAAGATGGGTCAGGAGGACAGAATCTTTAGAAGATAATTTAAATGAAAGAAAATGTCCGCTGATAAAACCACATAAGAAATCATGAAAACCTACCAATGGTATATTGCCGGCCATAACAATGCCTACCATTACAAAATGCGTAGGTAATTCGTATGCGGCTGTCCAGTTTTGTAACTTATGCTTTTGCAGGTATTCAATTGCTATATTACGAACAGCCATGTCTATGTGCTCTTCCTTAAACCAGGCATTCTGGTTTGTGGCGTTTAGCTTAGCATCTATCCAATTCTTATCATCAGACAGCATATATCTGCTTAGTAAATCCAGTAGTTCTATTCTTCTTTCTAAAGAAAGCATATCCGATTTAAATTTCTGTAAGCGAAATTGTAACTTTGCATCCATATAATCTAAAATAAAGCAACTACTTATGGCTATAAAGATCACAGATGAATGTATAAACTGCGGAGCCTGCGAACCTGAATGTCCTAATAATGCTATATATGAGGGTGGTGTAGAATGGGCTGTAGCTGATGGCACCAATGTAAAGGGCGAATTTACCCTTATGGATGGCAGCCATACGGATGCTACTGCGAGGCATCAACCGGTAGCTGTGGACGTCTATTATATTACTCCAAATAAATGTACTGAATGCCAGGGGTTCCATGAAGAGCCACAATGCGCTGCTGTATGCCCTGTTGACTGCTGTGTACCCGATGAAATGTACCGCGAAACAGTAGAGGAGTTACTACAGAAGAAAGAAAAAATGCACTTATAAGGTTTTACAAACCAGGAGCTTTATCGGCAATTTTCTTCCATGTATTGTCAACTGTTATCATAGCATCTATCTCCTTACCAAGTTCTCTTAAATAATCAGGGCCAAAATTTGCGTTATGTATCTTTTTGGTCCTGCTTTTATAATTAATAACATACTCAATACCAGGTACATCAGTTATTGTGGGAACATACATTTCCTTACAGGTATCTACCCTTAGCTCATTAAAATGGTGAAATAGGGTCTTTACCTTCACTATACCGATATTCTTTTTATAAACGCCTATATCTTTTGTAAACATAATACCTGTATACTGTACAGTACCATCATTACGCAGCTCGATAGTGTAGGTGGGGCATCTTCCAAAACAGGCAGTGCGATGGAATGTAACGGAAACAATTTCATCGTTTCGTTGTGGTTGCATTTTTTTTCTACGCATTGCAGAGGCCGACCCTGTGCTTATTATCAGTAACAATATTGCTGCAAGAAATTTATTCATTTTTTTATATTTTCCGTAATAAAGGTAAGTATGCTAACGTGTAGTTGTTGTTAATTTGTACAATTATGTTGCCAGAAGATCAGGAAGAAATATTTAGCCAACTCGCACTTACTTTTGTTAATGGGATCGGTATCAAAATTACCAGATTGCTAATTGAGCAGTATGGTAGTGCAAAAGCTATATTCAAGGCGCCTTTAAAGAAACTGATACATATAGACGGGATAACTGAAGTGAAAGCAAAGGGCTTTAAAGATCCTGAAATTTTTAACCAAGCGGAAGCAGAGCTAGCCTTTATATTAAAACATGATATTCAGGTATTGTTTGTTACCCATCCATTATACCCTCAACGCCTTCACCAGTGCAGCGATGCGCCTATGCTCCTCTACTACAAGGGTACTGCTGATCTGAACGCAAAAAAGATCGTAGCTATAGTAGGAACCCGAAAAAACTCTGATTATGGTGAAAAGATCACAGAGGAATTGGTAGATGGGCTGCGGGGGCAGGAAGACATTATTATAACCAGCGGACTGGCACATGGTATTGATGCGATAGCACACCGGCGCAGTGTGACAGATGGTATACGAACAGTAGGCGTGGTAGGGCATGGGCTGGATAGGATTTATCCGGTTACTAATAAAAAGTTGTCGAATGATATGATACATGCGGGTGGCGGCATACTTACAGAATTCCGTAATGGTACCCTACCTGACCGCAGTAATTTCCCGATGCGAAATAGGGTAGTGGCCGGCATCAGCGATGTGACCATAGTAGTGGAAAGCCCCATATCGGGCGGAGCACTGATAACAGCACATATGGCAGGACGCTATAACAGGGAGGTGGCTGCTTTTCCGGGACGTACCATAGATGATCGGTCGGCCGGGTGCAATGAATTGATACGCACCAACATAGCATCAATGATAACCTGTGCTGATGACCTGCTTACCTTAATGAACTGGGACCAGGACGCAAAGCCAAAAGCAGTGCAAAAACAGCTATTCCTGAATTTATCGGCAGATGAGCAAAAGATAGTGGACCTGCTACAGGCAAAAGACGCTGTACATGCAGATGAACTGTATCATGGTAGCGGTATGAACAACTCCCAGCTTGCAGCTACTTTATTACAACTGGAAATGCAGGGACTGATAAAAACACTGCCAGGTAAAAATTACAGAATGAATTAAAGTATTACCTCACCCTCCAGATCGTAATCGTAGGCTTTGGTAATGCGCACGTTCACGAAATCGCCTATAGGCAGCTCGTGCTCGCTTTGTATGATCACTTCGTTATCTACTTCCACGCTGTCAAACTCTGTGCGACCCAGATATTTGCCTGCTTCCTTTTTATCTATTATTACTTTATACTCTTTGCCTATGCGTTCCTGGTTCTTCTCATAGGATATTTCCTGCTGTACCTCCATTATTTCCTGTGCCCTGGCTTCCTTTTCTTCGCTAGTCAGCGTGTCGGCAAGCACATGTGCAGTTGTATTTTCCTCGTGCGAATAGGTGAATATACCCACCCGGTCTAACCTTACATCTTCGAGAAATGCCTTCAGGTCTTCTACGTCATCCCTAGTTTCTCCCGGGAAACCTGCTATGAGTGTGGTACGCATACATATACCAGGCACCTTATCCCTTATGGCATGTACCAGGTCGTAGATATCCTGTTTGGTCATCTGCCTTTTCATCGCCTTTAGCATATTGTCTGATATATGCTGCAATGGCATATCCAGATAATTACAGATATTATCCCTCTCCTTCATCACATCCAGTATCTCCATCGGGAATTTTGATGGGTAGGCATAATGCAGCCTTATCCAGTGCAAACCTTCTACATCAGACAGGTATTTAAGAAGATCGGGGAGTGCGCGTTTTTTATAAAGGTCCAGGCCGTAGTAGGTAAGCTCCTGTGCTATGAGCATTATTTCCTTCACCCCGATACTAACGAGGTGCTTTGCTTCCTTTACAATATCCTCGATAGTACGGGATATGTGCCCACCGCGCATTAACGGTATGGCGCAAAAGGAGCAGGTGCGATTGCAACCTTCTGATATTTTAAGATAAGCGTAGTGCCTGGGTGTGCTCAACAACCTTTCGCCTAGAAGTTCCTGCTTGTAATCTGCATTAAATTGTTTCAGTATCAATGGCAGCTCCATAGTACCGAACCAGGCATCCACTTCCGGTATTTCTTTCAGCAGGTCATTGCGGTAGCGTTCGCTGAGGCAGCCCGTTACATATACTTTATCCAGCTTGCCATTCCGTTTCAGCTCTACCTGCTGCAGTATGGTATCTATACTTTCTTCCTTGGCCTTATCTATAAAGCCACAGGTGTTTACTACTACTATATTATGATCCAGCCGGGTATTCTCGTGCATCACATTGATACCGTTGGCATGCAGTTGCCCGCTCAACACTTCACTATCTACCAGGTTTTTAGAGCAACCCAGTGTTATAATGTTCACCTTATCACGCGTCAGCTTTCTCGTCTTCACTAATTCACATTATTTTTTTCTGAAAAATATCCTGATCGGAACCCCGTTGAAATTGAAATAACTGCGCACCTTATTCTCCAGGAAATTGCGGTAAGAATCCTTTATTGCATCCGGGTAATTGGAAAAGAATGCAAATGCAGGGGTATTGGTTGGCAACTGGGTGATGAATTTGATCTTTACCGAATGCCCACGCGCCATAGGTGGGGGGTAATGTTCTATATCGGGCAGTAGCAGGTCGTTCAGCTTTGAGGTAGGTATTTTACGCTGGTGGTTGTCGTAAACTTCCAGGCCCTTTTCCATACCCTGAAAGATGCGTTTCTTATCTTTTGCAGATATAAATATTATCGGCACATCGGTAAAGGGCGCTATTTTTTCCTTTATAACCTTTTCAAATTCCTTGGCGCTATTGGTCTCTTTCTCTACTTTATCCCATTTATTTACCAGCAGCACTATCCCTTTACCCTTGCGGGCGGCCAGGCTGAAGATATTTACATCCTGAGCGGTCATTCCCTGTTCTGCATCCACTACTATAAGGCATACATCGGCTTCATCCATGGCGCGTATGGCGCGTATCACTGAATAGAACTCCAGATCCTCGTGTACATTCTTCTTTTTGCGCAGCCCCGCTGTATCTATCAGTGTAAATTCCTTACCAAATAAGTTATAATTAGTATGTATCGTATCTCTGGTAGTGCCCGGTATGTCTGATACTATAGTACGCTCCTGGCCTATAAGTGCATTCAGCAGGGTAGACTTACCTGCATTGGGCTGGCCAATGATAGCAAATTTTGGTATAGGAGTATCGTTAGGTACCTCTTCAGGCTGCTCGGGTATGTAGTTTGTTACCTCATCGAGCAACTCGCCGGTACCGCTACCTGATATGGAAGATAAAAAGAATGTCTTGTCGAAACCAAGTGAGTAAAATTCATTTGCTGCCAGAGCACGCTGTGAATTATCTACTTTGTTTACTACCAGCAGCACCGGCTTGGTGGTACGGCGCAGCACATCGGCCATTTCCTCATCGAGCGTGGTGATACCTGTGGTGGTATCGCATACAAACAGCAGAAGGTTGGCTTCTTCCAAAGCGATGATAACCTGCTTTCTTATCTCTTTTTCAAATATATCTTCAGAGCGGTTTACGAAACCACCTGTATCAATTACATTAAATGTTTTACCATTCCATTCTGATATACCGTACTGTCTGTCGCGGGTTACGCCGCTTACATCATCAACTATTGCCTTGCGCTGTTCCAGCAGCCGGTTAAATAATGTCGATTTTCCTACGTTTGGTCTTCCTATTATGGCTACTGTAAAGCCCGGCATGTTGTGTGTTTTGGGAGGGTGCAAATTTACTTTTAATAAATCACTATACCATCATATAATTGTGATTTATGAATTATGACCTGTGATGGGTAGGGTAGAACCCTATTGATACTTCGGCCAAACTTCCGCAAACTTCCATTGTCATATTAGTAATATGGCTGCCAGGCGGGCTTTTTGCCTCCAAACTTCCGGTGCAGTATGAAACGGAAGTTTGAATAATCAGTACAATCGCCCCTTGCTATTTAATAAAGCGGCTGGTGCAAGATACTATTGCAAAGGGGGAAATTACAAATGAAGATATCCACATTAGGACATTATCAATTTTCGAAGAACTTATCGCTGTCCCTGATTGTATACATGGTTATGGAGGAGGGGTGCCGGGCATCGTGGTACACCCTGACCTTACATTTTATAAAATCATCAGGTGTTGCGGTGTAGATGTTTACAAATTGCTGTGGGTTCCTATCGACCAATGGGAACCAGCTGCTCTGGATCTGCACCATGATGCGATGACCCTTTTTAAACGTATGTGCAATATCATTAAGCGTAAATTTCACTTCAGTTATCTCGCCGGGAGTAAAAGGTTGGGGATGGGAGAAGCTGTTGCGGTACCTGCCCCGCATCACATCGCCACGTACCAGCATCTCGTATCCGCCCATGGGGTAGTCCTTCCCATTTCCTTTTCCGTATATATGTTCATCATACGAAAAATCGTCAGGGAACACATCTATTACCTTTACTACCAGGTCGGCATCGGTAGTGCTGAGGCTTACGAACAGGTCAACATCTATAGGGCTCCATGCGATCTGGTCTTCGGTGAGGATTCCACTCTTATATGTCAATACGTCAGGCCTGCGCTCTGCAAAACGCTGATCATCATTCATATATTCCCGTGTTCGGTGATCGTGAACCGCTGCTGTATAGGGTACAGGATGTGCGGGATCGCTAATGTAGTTGTTAGAACTGTTAATACTAGTAGAAGGTATAATAGCAAGACTATCAATATTTTGTAGAAAATATTTATTATTGTTCATTCGCAGCATTTCAGGCCCGGTTCGTACTTTCCATTTATTGGAACCTGTAAAGAACTGTGCAGTATAACAAATTCCATTTTTATTGGAATCAACCGATGTCTTTAAATGAAGGTCAAAAAAGGGCTTCTCAAAGCGGGTTTGATATTGGTACGAAGTATTCTGTCCGTAGCGTATATTGCCGAGGTAGCTGCCGCTATCTCTAGCCCACTGGCCGTGGTACCAGGGGCCCATAACCAACCGCCTATCAAGATTGGGGGTCTCAATTAGATTCCTATTATCCCGCAGGCTCTTATATAAATGCAGGGCGCCATAGCAATCTTCCGCATCGTAATAACCGCCTACTACAAGCATGGCTACAGAATCAGGTATGTATTTCACATAATTGCATACATTTCGTTCCTTCCAGTATTGGTCATAGTCAGGGTGCTGGTAAAGCTCCTGCCAATAGATAACGCTGTCCTTAATTAAAGATGCGATCTGCGACATTGTACCGGCCTGCAGGTAGAATTTATAATTATCCTTAATATTTGTTTTAAATCCGGCAGGCGAGTGCTGAGTCAGCTCCCGGCGCGGCAGATTGAAGGCGTGGAAGCTGAAATTGTCCATCAGCATAAAGGCGCCATTGTGGTGTACATCATCGCCATGGTACCAGTCTGTAACGGGTGCCTGGGGGCTTGCGGCCTTGAGCGCGGGGTGACCGCTCATGGCGGCCATAGTAGCGTAGAAGCCGGGATAGGAGATGCCAAAGCAGCCCACACGGCCATTGTTGCCAGGTACATTGTTTACCAGCCAGTCTATAGTATCGTAGGCATCGCTGGCCTCATCTGTTTCGCGGCCTTTTTTATTAGGATGGAAGGGGCGGATGTTCTCGAAATCGCCCTCGCTCATGTACTTGCCGAGAACATCCTGAATGACCATAATATAATTGTCCCTGAAATACTGCATCCATGCGTGCGAACTGCCGGAGGACCAGCGCCAGAAAAGACGAAAATTGCCCTCGCCATAGGGCGCTATGGAATACGGTGTACGATTGAGCAATACCGGGTGCTTTTGTGAAAGGTCTTTAGGCGCGTAAATAGCCGTGAACAATCTTACGCCGTCGCGCATGGTTATGTACACTTCTTTTTTGGTGTAATGAGTAACTATCCATGCAGAATCGAGTAGCGCAGGATCAGTTTGCAATGGAACAGATAATTGCTTTTTATTGCCATTGGCCAGGTGGGCAAGGTGCTTATGGATGGGCTGAGTAAAGCCGGGTATAAACAATGGCAATAATAGTAGGGACAAGAGAAAGGACTTCATAGGACATAAATATACAAACCCTTACTTAATCTTAATCTACTTAACATAATATAAATTATAGAACAAGAGGCTTATTAAGGCCACCGCACGGGTACTATTGGGCTATAATGATTAATCACATATCTGTGCGGTGCAGCTACCATGAGAGATTGTTTGGTTCTCATATTTGTCTTTGGGTTTGGTATGGCCTTTGGCTATTTGTTTGGAAGATTAAGGTATAAGAAGGATTAGCCGTTCAAGTGAAATAACTTTGCTGCTGCAACCCCAATTCCAAATATTAGTAAGGTTGCAGTAAACATGCCTCCGATCAACTGCGCATCTGTAAACCCCTGTAGAAAATTATATTTAGGAGGCTTATGTACTCCTTTTAGTTCAATCGTTTCAATGCAGTTATTAATACATTGCGATATTTCTTTTACGAGATCATTTAGATAATTTACCTTATCAGGCGTATTATAATATTCTTCCTTTGACCCTCTTATGCGTTCATATTGCCTAAAGAAATATTGGTACTCAATTGAGTCATCTCCCAGCGAATCTCGTATGAAAGATTTGGTTTGGTTGAACCATAAATCACCAAAAAGCATATCCTTATCAGACAGTTTCCCTATTTGCCTTGTTAATGCAATTATTGCTTTCTCTTTCTCATACCTCAAACCTACTCAACACATCTATAGGATGCAACCGATATAACAAAAAGCCCAGCAGTTACGCTGGGCTTTGTTTTGGTTTGCCGCATTTAATATTTTGGAATTACATACATGCAGTAGGTGTAATTGATGGGAATACCAATGCTGCACTACTACTCACAGTTCTGGTACATTTGCCTTTATTGCTACAAGGAGTGCAGTGGGATAAGCTAGGAAAACACGCCAGTGCTTCACTTGAACAAGCCGAAGTTGTACAGGAAACTACATAACCATCACTGCCGCCTATTACAAGACACTCATGCCCGGTACCAGGGTCGGTATGTGTGTACATTGTTGATACCATAAATACACCATTCACCGTACCTTCGGCACGCATATAATATTGGCTGTTCGCGTAGATTATCTCAATGTGTGTTATTACGGCGGGTGATGTTTCTGGCTGTGTGTTCATGAAATTTTGCCAGTCGCTTTTTAAAGTATTTGTATCTACAATAAATGTTGCAGTACCGCCAGTTGCATTTGCAACTATTATAGAATCAGTTTGTGATGTCAGCGATTTCTTTGCTACTGCTGTAGAATCGGTAGAACTTTCACTTTTAGTAGTGCTATTGGAGCAGGCGCTAAAAATCGCACATACCATAAAATAAATCAAGATTTTTGATTTCATAAATAAATATTGTTCAATGAATGCCTACTCTATACAGTTTTCAGCTTCGCTGAATAGAATTATATTGCAAATTCTATTATAACGAAAGTATAGCAAATCTTACACATAACATTGCGTAGTTCTACGCTTTTTTATCAACCCCTACTTTCCCCATACCATTTCTCTGAAACACTCCCCCTACTTAACAATAAAGTGTTTTGGCCATAGTTCCATATATAACATTTAATGAATTATTGCCAATTATAACAAAAAACTTATACACTTCACGTGTATAAGTTGCAGCTAAATTTGCTGTCGTATTGATTAATTTTACAATAATTAAAAACTATAACTATGTCAGGTAAAAAAGAAGTAGTAAGGAAAGTTGGAAGAGATTCAGGCAACGGTCAATTTGTGCCTATTAAAGAAACCGTTAAACGTCCAAAAACAACAGAAGTGGAAAAAATCCACTATCCAGCCCCAGCAAAAAAGTCATCAAAGTAGTTTTTCATAAATTACTTTGGTTAAATAACCGATGAGGTATGCATATGCCTCATCGTTATTTTTTATTTTAAGTTTCATCCCAATTTTCCACATAATGAAACTGGCTACATGAAATATTTCATGTAGAAGGTTGCCAAAATCAAATGGTGTTTTCGGAAGGCTTTTAATGCGTATTAGACATTGATCGCCTGGGAAGGCAACCGCTTTTCCTGTTTTGTTGGCTGAACTATACATCCATAAATTATCTTCTTTATCTAAGCCATACCTTTTGAGGCGCGTCCTTAATTGTTCGTCAGTTTCTGCAACTGACACCATTACATCGTAAGGGTAAATTACTAAAGGGACTATGAAGTTGGCAGATGCAGGTTTAGACATAGAAATTTGTTAACTTTGTTATGTCATTCCCCAAGAAATGATTGTGCGATAGCTTCCACCCTATCGCATTTATTTTACCCTAAAGTTAGCAATTTCCTACTTAACAATAACCACTTTGTAATATTAGAACAAACCCCTACTTTCGTACTGTTATCAGCAGGCCACGCTGCAACTGTAGGCATTGTTCTATAATTGCCGTTATCGTTAAGTACTACGTGGCTTAAAGGAAAATTTAAGCCACTCCGATACTCAGGCCTGCGGTAACATAACGCAGTATTATAGCAACAATTAAAAACTTGTTGAGGTATATAAGCGCTTTATTAGTAATTCCTTGAACATACTATTTCTTTGCAAAGTAAATGTGGGTCTTTTGCTTTACTGGTACAATTATGTTATTAACTTTGTGTTAATCAATGTATTGTATGAGCGACAACTACGCAAGCAACCCACACGGTAAAGGCGGAATATGGCTTACTATATTAGCAATTGTAATTCTTATTATAATAACTATAATAGTGGTGCATTACCGCTAATTACTACTTAATAATAACTATTTTTTAATATCAAGAAAACCCTACGCTTTACTGAACGGCTGCCATAGCAATGAGCATATAGGAATTGTGATAAAATGTGCCTTATAGCGCTTTACTGTTTTTTAGTATCCTTCAAAGCAGCGAGTATCTCATCCTGCTTGTCGGCCATAGCAGATACCCTGGTATCCAGATCTGTGATCCTATCGTGCAAGGAATCTATCTGCTTAATGATATAGGAAAATTGATTACTGAACGGGTCTTTGAAAAAATCCTTTATCTCTTCTTTCAGATCCATGTTTTCTGTTTTATAAGAACCGACCAGTCCCGGAAACAAAGCTAATGTAAAAGAAGAAAGGATATGGGGAGTTTATGGGTTGGATGTTATTAAAAAATAAAATCTAACTATATTCGTTATAAGGATATGAAAAACGTACTTGTTATAGCTGCTGTTATGATGGTTTCGCTGGCATCGTGCCAGCACGAAAGCGTTTATACCTGCATCTGCAGCACAAAGGATACTACTGTGACCTATCCGTTGGGAAAAACAACTGACCAAAATGCCTATGCCCAATGCAGGCTGCACCAGGATAGTGCTACTACTTGTAAGATGCTAATAATGAAGTAGCCCTGATTTAAACACAAAGGCAAAAAGGCACATATGAATACAGAGATAGACAACTTATCGAATAAGATATTAGAAATGGGCGAATCGCAATTGGTGGCGCTGAAAAGCTTTGCCAAGGCGATATCTATCCAGCATTTAAAATTTACGGCGCTGGAACATGCCTTAAATGAACATCATCCGCAGCTATTTAAAACTTATAAGGAATTATTTGACGAACTGGTAGCTGATAGCGGAGATGAATTGAAAGACCTAAAGAAGTAACCGCTCATATATGTCTGCATCTTACAGTGAATAAAACTACAAACCCTTACCAGAGTAAGGGTTTGTAGTTTTATAGAGTTCTGGTTATCTGTGACCATTATCGTCATGGTTTCTATCGCGGCGATTGCCGTCACGTCCATTTGCACGATCCCTTTCTCCCCTATTATTATTATACCGGTTCCTATTGCCCCGGTTGTCATCATGTCCATTTTCATGGTTCCTATCTCCCCTATCACCTCTATGGCCATTATAGTTCCGACCATTTCCATAACGATGGGTGGTATGGCGTACCATACGATGGTGTTCCTGGTCGTGATTATATTGGTACTGCGCATTGGCAGAAATGGTAAAGCAACTAAAAAGAACCGCAGATAATAATAAAATTTTCATTCTGTGTTTGTTTGTTTAATAATACGTATGCTAATACAATCGCACCGTCAGTTGGTTACCAGCTCATCTATATATTAAATTTTCTATAAAAGATAAAATAAATACTATTCAAATAATGAAATTATAAAATGTTATATTAATTTATATGGGCATTAATTTCCACCAAATAAATTGTCATATAAGATAATATTTGCAATGTAGTGCATTGAATTACTGAATGATGACATTAAACATAGAAAAAAGGAGTGGCACAGGTTTTTAATGTATGGGTTAAATACATTTTTAAAAAATCAGTGATGAACGAGAGAGAGGTACACGATTTTGTGGAGAAATCAATTCCAGAATTTTATTCCCACCCAGTTGGTGACCATGCGGGCCGAGACATTACTTCACTCATGCAGAGCTTGTATCTATTTACAAATAAGCATATTGTAGCCGATGATTACAGAACGGTTAAAAAGGCCCTACAACTTGTAGAAAACCTATATAGAAGAGGAGACCAGGAGATAAGAACAGCGATTGATACCGTGTTCATTTTCTTATACACCCGTTTTCTACAGGAGGAAAAAGAAAAAAAGGATATGCTTCTCAATATAACGCCCGTTTCCGTATATAGATTATACATCAATCAGGTAATAAATAACGCTGTTAATCAGTAAATTATGGAAACAATAAATTTCATGAGCCAGTTTAATGGCTTTGGTAACTGTAATTATTATTTAGCGATAAGCCTTACTTGTATTCTAAATCACCTTGGTATAGGGTTTTATAGTTGCTCCCCTATTATTGCCTATTGGCATTACGCTATATAGATCCCACCATCTTAATAGATATTTTTCAGATTCTCAATATGAGAAATTATTCGCTTAGTGGAAATTACTCCATTAAATGGAATCAATGTGCTGTTTTTATAACAGGTATGAAGTCTGATAACAATTTGACTAATTTTTTAAAAGCAGCCACAGGATTACATTTCAATAGGAAATGAAGGGTATTTATGGCCGATAAAAGGTTTTTCAAGGTTGGCTAGCATTATTTGGTACGATATTCACATATTAGGGTAAAAAGGAGTAGTTATGAGTACCGCAATTACCAACAACTTAAAGGCCCCTGGCTATGGAATATATGCTTTTGCATTGATCCTGGCTGCAATAGTTATCTATTCGGTGGCAAGATATCATCAATACCCACCCATATTATCTTATTGGCATTATATGATATAAGGATATCATATCCAAACCATTCCTGTAGTTTTTCTCTCTTCTCTCTTTCCTACGCAGATATTAATTAAAGAACATCTAATTGTCTTTAATAAGATCCTCCCATTTTCTTAAAATAATAAATTTCTTATTTTATTGCACCAAAGCCCGGTGTATGCAACCTTCAATAAAATTTAAAACTGTAGAGGAATACCTCAATTACCAATCTGAAGATGTAAGGGAAGTATTAGAAGAACTGAGAGATACAATAAAACAAGCAGCACCGCAAGGCGAGGAAGTAATCAGTTATAATATGCCTGCACTGAAACTGGATAATGTACTGGTATATTATGCAGCTGCCAAAGACCATATAGGCCTCTACCCTACTGCAACTCCCATCAAAGTATTTAAAGATGAACTGGCGAAATATAAGACCACCAAGGGTGCCATTCAATTACCTATGGGGATGCCAATACCCAAAATGCTTATAAAAAAGATAGTTAAGTACAGGATTAAGGAAGAAATGGAAAGGGCAAAAACAAAGAATACTATAAGATAGTGCTATAAATGCCTTTGATTACCCGCAGATTACTTACCCTGGTGCTGCATAATATACTCCACAATAATAGGTATTAAGCCTACTAATACGCCAATCCAAAATCGGGGGTCGTTGAGAATATTGACTCTGCCGCCAACAGTCTTTACTTTTTCAACAACCGGCTTCTTACTTTCCTTTATATGTTTTTTATTCTCCGTCTCGAATACGTGCGATCTGATAGTATGGTTGGGAGGTATGCGACTACGTAAATTCATACTGACGCCATCATTATTAGGGATGAACATCACTAGCTTTTTTCCATTACTATTTATTATAGCATCCAGTCGGCTAAGACGTTCTAATGGCTCACCTGCCAAAAAAGGGATATCTGAGGTGTTTTCCCATTCATGCCCCCTACTGGCTAAATACTCTATGATCTTATCGCACAATTGATGATCATCCATAGATATTCAGTTTTTTATAGCGCGAATATAGCAAACTCAAACGTATCAAAGATAAAAGCATAATAGGTTTATTTATAACATAATACTGACGAGTCTGGAAAACTATATTGTATAGTACAATCCATCTGGATTATACCTCAGCCCAATACAGATAGTATATGAGTAGAGAAATTAACACTAATAATTGTTTGCAATTATAGACGTTCGTCGCGCCCAGATCTGTCGTCTTCTGTCTGGTTCCTGAGCAGTTCCTTATACCTTTCTTTTACTTCTATCATAAATTGCTCGCAGCATGGTTTTTCAAAATCCATCATGCGTCCACTTAGGTGCACTTTAATAGATTCATTATGAATAGAACATTTCATTTTTTCTATTTCATCTTTTATTGCAACTGTATCAAGGGGCATAAGTATGTTTTATCGTCAATATACATAAATCATTCCACTAGTTTTCTTACAAGTGGGGCTACCCTTGTACCAAATAACCTTATAGAATGCAGCATTTTATCGTGTGGCAGGTCGCCTGCTATTGTTTGGGCCAGATACCGCGTATTACCAAACAGTTTGTATTGATTCACGATTTTATCAGCTACTTCCTGTACGCTGCCAACAAGTAGTGGTCCATGAGGCGAGCGAAGAATTTCGAACTGGGGCCTTGTCATTGGCGGCCAGCCACGCTCGCGCCCTACCCTGGTCATTAGCTTGCTATACATGGGCCAAAATTCGTCGGCAGCCTGCTCTGATGTATCCGCTATATACATGTGTGCATTGATAGCCAATTGGAGTTGGGTGCTGTCATGGCCCGTCTTAGCAGCTGATTCCCTATAAAGATTCACTAATGGCAGGAATTGTGCAGGGTTACCACCCAATATAGCTATAGTAAGTGGCAGGTTCATGCTACCAGCCCTAACCACAGAGGCAGGAGTACCACCTACTGCAACCCATATCGGTAGCTGCTGCTGGTATGGGCGTGGATATATGCCGAGATGATTTACCGCTGCCCTATGCCTTCCCTGCCACGATATTATTTCTTCGTTATTTATTTTCAGAAGCAGGTCAAGTTTCTCGGCAAACAGTTCATCGTAATCATCCAGGTTGTAACCAAACAGCGGGAATGATTCTATAAACAATCCTCTGCCCGCCATTATCTCTGCCCTACCCTTTGAAATAAGATCAAGTGTGGCAAAGTTCTGGAAAACCCGTACCGGATCTGCAGAGCTAAGCACAGTAACTGCGCTGGAAAGCTTGATGTGCTTAGTAACTGCAGCTATAGCAGCCAGCACTACCTCAGGGGCGGAGATCACATAGTCGGGGCGATGATGCTCTCCAAGGGCGAAAACATCCAGCCCTATTTCATCAGCAAGGATTGCTTCCTGTATCAGTTCTTCCATTCGCCGCTGCGCATTTACAGCCTTGCCGGATATATGTTCAATGGGGATCTCTCCAAAGGTACTAATGCCTAATTCCATTGCATTAAATTAGGGATATGATCGCTATAACCTTATTTGAAGTTTATAACCACAGATAAATTTTCCTGATAATAGGAATTATTTCAAGATAATAAGCGCGGATGTTATTAATGAAAATGCTGACTAGTTAGTAGTTTCTTCCAGCACTGAAAGGATGTTGCCTGAAGGGTCTTTGAACCAGGCTATTTTAGGCCCGCCACCGTGAAAGATACCTTTTTCATCAGTTTGTAGTTGCCCCTGGTATTGCTCAAATATGATACCTTTTTTACTCAGTTCTGTTACGGCCTCTTCAACATTATCAACCGGGAAATTAAGGATGGTAAACGTAGCCGGAGTATGATCAGGTTTGGGATAAATAATAATAGGTGTCGCTCCTGCAATATGTAGTTTTAAAATCCCCATACTTCCCTCCGTAACTTCGATACCAAGTATGCCCTGATAAAATTCTTTAGCCTTCTCTAGGTTGTTAACAGAAAATCCGCTGAATGCTTTAGTTAAGTGGAACATGGTAATAGCGTTTTACGAGCAATTTGTTAGGTTCGATATTGTATTATTCAATTCAGGAAAAACATTTAGTATTAATAACAAAGCCAGTCTTAAAAAAGACCGGCCTTTCAATTTTAGTTTGTTCACGGGAGTACATCGATATGTACAGTTTCAAAAAACGACCGTACCATGAATGGATAGTTGTTAATGGGAACACCATATGATCTAAATAAAGTTAAACAAAAAAATACAAGTAAATCAATATTGGGAATAAACTGGCAGGACTAGCCCGCAACATTAATCACATCTATCGTGTCGTGTGATGTATTAACCGTGCAATATTTTATAACCCAGGAAAAAAATAATTAGGATTATTGATACAAACAGAATGATCATTTTATAGTTAATAGGTCCCTTATCAATGCCCTTTGTCCCCATTTTATAAAGGTACTTGTAATATTACTACGATGTTGTTAATGCTTGTGAAGATCAATAATACTCATACTTATACCGTATCACTTGTGCCGGCTGATCCAGTCCACCAACTGATTTATAAACTGAATTTAAGATATTACCTTTTTTGTCTTTTTTAAGTATTTCCATCTTATATTCCCGTGTTATGCTGTACAATGAGTCGTATACGTACTGCCTTGCCACCGCACCGGTATTATCATAATAAAAATCAGTTAGTACATTATTTATTACTTTACCATCAGCATCGCGTCTTATCATTTGCACTTTTCTGTTCCTCCCATTTTCATCCAGTATATGGATGGTTTCAGTACTCATATTTTTCGTGTTGTCAAGTGCTTTATCTCTATATGTGCTATCGTTTTGCCAGGTGACAGAAGATGTGCCCAAAGCAGCGGCATCTTCTCCATGCCATTCTGATGAGGCTATACGTCCTTTATCGTACGAAAAATTCATAATTACTGTATTCATAACAGATTTGCCACTCTCATTACGGCGGAGCTTCATATCTATTTTTGAGGTCAGCAAACCCTCTTTAGTGTATAAATATTTTTCCACCATGTAGATATTAGTGTCGGTAATTGACGTTTTCCCGTTCCTGGTTTCGGTTACCGGGTACAATCGCTGTTCCATTTCTTTCACCCGTCCTTTCAGTCCATATCGCTGCAGGTCATTGGCTTTTGTTTGCGCCTGAGTATCAATTACTAGTAAGCAGCATACAAATAGGAGAATATGTTTCATAACCGGGTTTATCTATGTAAATATAAGGGGTTAGCAATATAAAAAATGGTTAAGATTATAGCCAGAATAGGACATTTCAGGACGTCAGTCGCTGTAATATCCGTAATTATGGGGCACTATGGCACATTTTTATTATATCATATTTCAGTTTCCATTTGGGAACAGTAGAACATAAAAACGCTTAGCTATGAAACGAATAACATTAACCATTTTAACAGCTTGTGTTGCAGGTGCAGCATTCGCTCAAAGCATGTGTGCCCATAAACATCAGATATTTATGGTACCACAAGGCAAGACACCTCATACCATAAATAAGTTGGGCACCGATCCTCAGTTTGGTCCGTTATGTCATCTTCATTCCACATCAGATTTTTATGCAAAGCTCAGATCTATGGGTGATATGCCCAGGTATAGGAAGGATGTGAATGATCTGTTTATGGCTATGGGATACAGTGGTGTATCTGATCCTGCCTTTACAGAGGATCATGTGCAGAAAACAACCATACCATTTGGCGCTATAGGTATGCTGGGCCAGGCTGGTAATAAATACAACTATGCAATACTGACCCTGCCCGGAAAAGAAAATATAGAATGCTGGAAGATAACGCCTAATAACGGTAATGGTTGTGATATGTATTTCATGTCAGAATGCGGGAATGCATTTTACTATGCAAATCCTCCGGTTGCAGCGGCGCCTTTGGCTGTGAACACAGTTGAAGAACCTAAGGAAGAGGTGAACATGAAAATAAAAGTATATGCCAGGTACAAAAAGAATACAGGATGCCATTGCTGCGAAGAATTTGGCGATGATATGATGACTGCAGACAACAGAGAACACAGTAAAATAGTGGAAAAGAAAATACTGATATCCGAAAAAGAAGTGGATCATGTAGCTGCTACAGATGTGGACGACCCACATGTAATAGTAAAGAGGGTATATGTAGATGTAGATAGGAAAGCGTATAAAAAGCTGAAAAGGCAGGAACGCCGAGAAGAACGGAAGGCTGCAGAAAAGGATTACGCAGTACAGTAGTTGATATTAAGTAAATAAACAAAGCCACTCTTAAGAGTGGCTTTGTTATTATAGGAAATTAAAGATCAGGCAATAGTTATGGAGCTATCAAGATATACATCCTGTATGGTTTGCAGCAGGCTGACCCCTTCATTTACCGGTTTCTGGAATGCTTTGCGGCCACTGATAAGGCCCATACCACCGGCACGTTTGTTTACTACAGCAGTAGTTACCGCTTCGGCCATATCTGATGCGCCTTTAGATTCCCCACCAGAATTGATCAGGCCTACCCTGCCCATATAGCAATTTGCTACCTGGTAGCGGCAAAGGTCTATCGGGTGATCGGTAGTAAGTTTTTCATAAACATTCTTATGGGTCTTACCAAAGTTCATTGCAGTATAGCCTCCATTGTTTACAGGCAGCTTTTGCTTTATGATGTCTGCCTGAATAGTAACACCCAGGTGGTTTGCTTGCCCGGTAAGGTCAGCAGCAGCATGATAATCGACCCCGTCTTTTTTGAAACCGCTGTTGCGCAGATAGCACCATAGTATGGTAGCCATTCCCAGTTCATGCGCATATTCAAATGCTTTAGCCACTTCCACTATCTGGCGTGCGCTCTCGTCTGAGCCAAAGTAGATAGTAGCACCCACGGCAACCGCCCCCATGTTCCATGCATCTTTTATTGTGCCGAACATTATCTGGTCAAACTTATTGGGGTAAGAAAGGAATTCGTTATGGTTGATCTTAACTATGAAAGGTATTTTATGGGCGTATTTACGGGCTACGGAACCAAGTACTCCATAAGTAGATGCTACAGCGTTACAGCCACCTTCAATAGCCAGCTTTACTATATTTTCAGGGTCAAAATAT
The DNA here is from genome assembly GCA_013815385.1 of Taibaiella sp. GTDB lineage: Bacteria > Bacteroidota > Bacteroidia > Chitinophagales > Chitinophagaceae > JACDGL01. The sequence goes on from JACDGL010000009.1 coordinate 65,011, forward strand.
ATTGGATTAGGGGCAAATGAGGCACCTGCACTATGCTCTATCCCCTGATCTACCGGCAGTATAGATACATATCCTGTACCGGCAAGGCGCCCATGGTTATTAAGCGTATTGATGCTTCTTAATGTCTGAGGATTGCGGTTGCTTTGTGTCCATATATCATCTACATGACTGGCAGATGGCAAATGAAGCGAAGACTTATCAATGGTTTTGCTTGTATGGTTCAGATAATATTCAGCTTTGTCTGCAAGTAATTCCTGTATTTTATTAGCGGCCATATGTAGGTAAAGTGTTTTTGAAGTGGTGCAAAGGTAATAATTAAAGGAAAAAAATGTTATGTAAATGGGTAAAAATTGCTACTCTATAGCAAATATTTTCAATCCCTTTATTGTTACACCCTTCACCTCGGGTAGCGGATGCCCGTTTTCATCAGGGAACTGATCATTCCAATTATATGGCGGCTGGGCATAACAAAAATAATAGTGAATGTGATACCGGTGCAGTTCCTTCAGCAGTTCACCAGTATCCGGGAAAGGCTTTTCAGGTGCATAAAACTGCATGTTTGCAAGGTATGCGGTAATGAATGATCTATTGGGGTTATCATTAGAAGTAAAACTGCCGGTAATATGCAAGGCCTTTATTTGCGTTGCTTCCATATCAATATCCTTTCCTTTATCCCACAAGCTTTTTAGATCGTAGACCGGGTAGGCTATAAATGAGCATGCAATAATCAGGTATATAATCTTCATGGCTCTCGGCGGGATGTGTAGTTTCAGCGTATTGAGCCATACGCCTGCCAGTAATATCCCTATATATCCATCTAGCCATATATAGCGTGTTTCAAAATGTACTAAGAGATAACCTAAAGGCATTATTAATGCTGCAAGCAAAAGGGTAATGTGATTGGTATTGAAAATGGTTTGCTTCTTTTTATATACAACAACAATAAGTGTAGCGGCCAGTACAATGAATAATATCCCACTGATCTGCGATAACCCCTCTATTAGCTGCAGTATAGCTATACCTGTACGTTCTATCTGCACTGTAACGAAATGGCTGCTTTCCCATATTTTGTATAGATGACCTTCGTGCAGATAGGGGTCCTCCATATTAGAGGGAGAATCAAAATAACTTGGGGGAACCAGGTATGTAAATTCTTTCTTAAGGGTCTTATGTCCGGTCAGGAACCATGATGTGTTCAATGCGCCTGCCGTACTTATTGTTACCACATTATATTTCTTATAGAGCTGGTAAACCCATGGCATTATCAATATCCCCATGGTAAGAAAGACAACGACCAGGGGTTTTATAATTGCCTTCCGTGCTGTGTTGTTTCGCTTTGTAATTACCAATAGCGATACTATCATATGAAACACCACAAAGTAGAAGCTATAGGCTTTGGCATAATAGCCAAGCGCACCAACTACACCACATACCAGCCATTTTCTCCAGTCTGTAATAAAGTGGTCGGCGGTTACTATTTGCAAATAACACAGCAGAAAGAAAACCTGCCATAGATCGTTGAATAACTGTTTATACATACAATAGAGCAATACCACTGGCAGCGCCCACATGATAGCAGTTATGTACCCAAACTCCAGTTGATACCTTGTAAGTAAAATATACATTACGCATAGTATCATCATACAGGCAATAGCATTGGTAAGCTGGGCTGCGGGCAATGCATTGATGCCAGCTTTTATGAATAATGCTACCAGCCATGGGTGCAGTGGACTCCATAACCCGTTTACTGCACGCGCATAGTCGCCGGTCGCATACCGCCTGGCAATGGTCAGGTAAGAAGTGGCATCAGGATCTATGTAAAACTTTAAATGGGAATAAGTAATAGCAAACAGGAAAATGAAAATACCTAAGGAAACAGTTAGGGTCAGTGAGGAATATCTGCTACTGGAAGGCATGCCTTAAAAATACAATTGTATTTTAATATTGCTCTGCCAGATTTTTTAAGTACTCTATTGCCTTAAGCATCCTGGTACCATACCAGCTAAACATCTCCCCATCTACCAATATTACCTGCGCATCGGGCAATACAGCATTAATTTCTGCGATATGCTTTTCTTTAAAGGGATATGGCTCTGATGAAAGGAGTATTAATTCAGGATCGTAGCCTTTAAGCACCGCTAATTCTATTTCAGGATAGCGTGTTTTATCAGCCAGCACATTTTGCCAGTTTATTCGGGCCAGCATATCGCTGATAAAAGTATCGCCGCCAATACTCATCCACGGGTTACGCCAAATGAAATAGGCGACGTGTTTAGGAGTATTGGTTTTATTTAATTGAGAGAAGCCGTTAGTGATATCTGCCAATAATTGGGCTGCTTTTGTTTCTGTATTGGTAATGGCGCCCACACCCTTTATCATATCAAAAGCTTCATCTACAGTATGTATATCGCTTACCCATACAGGCAAATGCCGCTCCAGCTCCTCTATCTGGGCTTTATCATTCTCTTCTTTATTCGCCAATACCAGATCTGGTTTCAGTGCCAGGATCTTTTGTATATCCAGCTTCTTTGTACCCCCCACCCTTGTTTTATTTCGGAACCATTCATTAGGATGTACGCAGAACTTAGTAATGCCCACTACTTTTTCATCAAGACCCAGGTCGTACAGCAGCTCCGTTTGCGAGGGCACTACAGATACGATCCTTTGGGGTGGGTAATCGATCATTACCTGCCTTTCCATCATATCGGTAAATGCCTGCTGTGCCACTATTCAAAACGCTTGTAGAAGAAAAATACAAAAAAGCTGAATAGCACATCCAGTATGAACATAGAACTGATATAAATATCACGCATTGATTGCGTTTTCAGTACAAAGTATAATATCAGATTAATAGCGGTAAGCGACAAATAGGTAAGTGCTGCCCATTTACGCATATCGCAAACATATATCCAGCTGATGGTGTAAGCCAGCATCCATATTATCTGTACCCACAGGTAGGGCTCAGTGATATTGCTGTAAAAAACATAAACCAGTAGCACTATATGAAAAAGGGCTACCAGCGGAAACAGTAACGGTGGCTTATGCGTTACATCTTGAAAAAATGTTTTCAGGTTGCGCATTATCCTTTAGAGAATGCATTTAGAATATCATACTTGGTGAGTATATGGTACTGGCCGCTTTCATCCTTTGTTAATACAGCGCCATTATCTTTATTAATATAGTGTGTAAGCCGATCCAGGCGCGTATCCATCTCTACAACTGGCAGGCCACTTTCGTTTACATCTGCTATATTGTAGTCGCGCACATTAGCATCCTCTATCAGCTTTTTAAATAAGCCGCCCTGGGTAATGCACCCGGTAACGGTACCATCCTTCATCACCGGTACCTGTTCTATATCGTATTTCTTCATCAGGTCCAGCGCATCGCTCACTTTTGCATCTTCATCTATAGTTACCAGCCTGCGGTGCCCGAGGCCACCTATCAGGTCGCGTACCGTGCTTACTTCCAGGAAGCCGCGGTCCAGCATCCATTCATCATTGTATATCTTGCCTACATAACGGCTGCCATGGTCGTGGAATATGACCACCACCACATCTTCCTTTTTTAGCTTATCCTTCAGCTGCTTCAGTCCGGCTACTACTGATCCCGATGAATAGCCAACAAATATTCCTTCTTCCTTGGTTATATGCCGCGCCATTACTGCACCATCCTTATCCGTTACCTTCTCAAAAAGGTCTATACACGTGCGGTCGTAATTCTCTGGTACAAAATCTTCTCCGAAACCTTCTGAAATATACGGGTGTACTTCGCCCATATCTATCTCGCCGGTATCAAACCATTTCTTTAGCAGCGAACCATAAGTATCTATTGCCCATACCTGCACATTGGGGTTCTTTTCTTTCAGGTATTTGCCTATGCCTACTATGGTACCACCGGTACCTGCAGCAGCTATTATATGCGTTATCTTACCACCTGTCTGTTCCCATATTTCAGGGCCTGTCTGTTCATAGTGTGCCTGCCTGTTAGCCAGGTTATCGTACTGGTTTACATACCAGCTGTTAGGTATTTCCCTGTTCAGCCGACGGGCTACCTGGTAGTAGCTCAGCGGGTCTTCAGGCTCCACGTTTGTAGGACATACTATTACTTCTGCTCCCAGTGCTTTTAATATGTCTACCTTTTCTTTCGATTGTTTATCAGTAGTGGCAAAGATGCATTTGTATCCCTTTACTATGGCAGCCAGAGCCAGGCCCATCCCTGTATTGCCCGATGTACCTTCTATTATGGTACCGCCCGGCTTTATTTTACCTTCTTTCTCGGCTACCTCCAGCATTTTCACCGCCATCCTGTCTTTTATAGAGTTGCCGGGGTTAAAGGTTTCCACCTTGGCATATACCGTACAGGGCAGGTCACTCACTACATTATTAAGGCGCACCAGTGGTGTATTCCCTATTGTTTGCAGGATATTATCGTAAACGCGTTCCATAAAAATCAGCTTTATTATAACAGGGCGAAGGTAGAAAAATGTATGAGTAGTTAAGGTGTTTTTGTTTGGAGTATTATTATACTATGTGGTTTTACCGCACATCAAAATGAATTGCAAAGAAATCAGCTCATCACTCCCCTCTTTCCTTCACCTTACCTTTTATCCGTATCGATAATCCTGCATACACATCTGCGCCGGTAATGTTTTTCAGTACCAGATAATTGCCAAATGATCCTGAACCGATATAAAAAGGACCGGCATACAACACCATCCCCAGGTAGCCCTGTTTGTATTCGTTAAATGTAAAGGGTATCCCCAGCCCGAATTGCTTGTACATGTACCGCGGCGTTACATTGAAGGTGGTCACGTAATGGCTGGCATATTTATCACCCGATGGGCGGCGCAGGTTCAGTAGCAGACTGCCATTTATATAGGCCCTTGTATTCAACCCGCTTGATATTTTCAGGTCGGCATTAATGCGCAATGCCGTTGGCAACCCTACTTTGAATTTCTTTTGCAATCCGGTTTGCTTCACAATGCTATCGCTCACATACTGCTCTATAGACTGGCCATAGGTACGGGCAGAAGACTTATTGATTTTCGATGCATCGAAGGTGTCTATATTGCCGGTATAGCTACCCGTAGTGCTAGATGCGGTGTAGTTAATGCTGCCTATATCGGTAATAGAGGTAGCAAGCCGGAAGGTGTATCCTTCTTTATTCTCGTACACCCCATTGGTAGGCGTGTAGAGGTACACAGCGCCTATATCCAATCCCAGGCTGGAATTATTAAACCCATTATTCAGTGCGTTATTGGGTTGGCCTACACTCAGCCATTCATTTGCATAGGGGGTAAAGGCCACATTGGCGCTGCCATGCGCATGATTGATCGTATTATCCTGGTAAACATGAAAATCTGCATGCGGTACGCCAATGCCCACAGCAGCCACGCCCATCAATACCTTTACACCCACACCGGCTTCAAGGCTGTAATCTTCAGACTGATAGATATACCCCGAATACACAAGGTTCAGCTCGCTGAACAATTGCGTAGAAACCGCAAAGTTATCAAGGGTATATTTTATAGAGGAATCCTTAGGGTTGTTATTGATCAACTTGAAAACCTGGTTGTTTAAATTATCAACATTCAGCAGGTAGCGTGCACGCGTTGTAATGGCAAAGCTGTATTTTTTCTTTACTTTAAATGATACCGCAGGCCCTAGTATATCCGTATTCATCCACAGGGCACGGGCAGTGGTACTGTTTATTTTATTATAGCTGTTAAAATCTGCTTTCTGCACAGAATAGGCATTGTTGCCAGCCACATCGCTAAAGCCACCAACATTTACCTGGTATGCATCATTCGATATGGCAAACGCCGGATTATAGAATACCTCGGTGATCGTATTCTTATCCTGCACCAAACCATAAAAACTTTGGGCGGATGTACTGCCGGTAACGAACACCACAATAATGCAGCAAATACAAAAAGAAAGGTATTGATAAGGTTTTTTGGTCATTTAGTGGGAATAACGCTGAATAGCGGCGAATTTATATGTTTATACACTTCTCTCCAAAGATTTACCTACCAGCACTGTATGATAACAAAGATCAAATATTGCCCTAAAACATTTGCCATACCCTGTCTCTTGGCTATATTTGCGGCGTAATTTCAATTCAACACTTCAAAAAATTTGTAATTATTATGAAAATAACTGTAGTGGGTGCCGGCGCTGTAGGCGCTACCTGTGCTGATAATATAGCACGCAGAGAGCTTGCAGAAGACCTGGTGCTGCTGGATATTAAAGAGGGTTTCGCTGAAGGCAAGGCGCTGGATATAATGCAGACATCTGCCCTGCTCGGCTTCGATACCCGTGTTACAGGCGTTACTAACGATTACAGCAAAACAGCCAATTCTGATGTGGTAGTTATTACATCGGGCCTGCCACGTAAGCCCGGTATGACCCGCGAGGAACTGATAGGCACCAACGCTAAAATAGTGGAAGGAGTATGTAAAAGTATTTTACAATATTCGCCAAATGCTATTATAGTGGTTATTTCCAACCCTATGGATACAATGACCTACCTGGCATTAAAATCTACGGGGTTGCAAAAAAACCGCATAATAGGTATGGGTGGCATACTGGATAGCGCACGCTTTAAGTGCTATCTGCAGAAAGCACTCAATTGTTCTGCCAATGACCTGCATGCTGTAGTAGTAGGTGGTCATGGCGATACTACAATGATACCGCTTACACGCCTTGCTACACTTAACGGCCTGCCTGTATCCAACTACCTGGGCGCTGACCAGCTAAAGCAGGTAGCGGCTGATACTATGGTAGGTGGTGCCACACTTACCAAACTGTTAGGTACATCAGCATGGTATGCACCGGGCGCCGCAGGTGCTGCATTGGTAGAAAGCATAGTTCGTAACCAGAAGAAGGTATTTCCTTGCTGTGTAGCCCTAGATGGTGAATATGGCCAGAAGGACATCTGTATGGGTGTACCAGTAGTTATAGGCAGCAATGGCTGGGAAAAGATAATAGATTACAAGCTTACTGCCGATGAGCAGCAGGAATTTAATAAATCGGCAGATGCCGTGCGAAGCATGAATGCGGTACTGGATACATTGGTACAAGCGTAATTGTATTGCAACATTTAATGCACAAAGCGCGTTCCCACGGGAGCGCGCTTTGTGCATTAAATAACATTCCCTATTCTATCACTTTATTATCTTATCCAGGCTTTCCTGTGCCAGGGGGTGATAGTTCTGCCTGTATTTTTTATACATCGTTTTTGCCATTGCAGCCTTTCCTGTTTTAATCATTGCGCTATACAGCGGCTCCAGGAATTTTCGGCGGCCTACTGTACTAAGGAACAGGTCTATAGCCGGGTAAGCAGGCTGGTAATCAGCGGTTACAGCCATTATATACCACAGGTCTGCTATCTCGCTATTGCCACTCTGGGTAAAGTGGAACGCATCGTCCAGTTGTTGCATTTGCTGCACTACCATTGGCTTAGGCATTCCCCGCAGGAACTGTAGCCATTCATTCGTTGTCCATCCGGTAGTGTCTATCTGTGCGGCAGGTGTCCCATTTGTAAAACGCATACGCTCGGCATCCACTTTCTTAAACCTCTCCGGGTAGGTGCGTGGGCAGTTAGCAGGTATGCCGGGGCCATACACCCATTGTTTTATGCCAATGTTCTCTTCCAGCGTACTATTGTCTTTGATCAGGTTAGCATTGAGGTACCTGACGAATTGCTCCGTATTTACCGTACTGAATGCATGGTCATTAAAGTATTTGTTCAGGAATGCATCAAAGGTATCCCTGCCTACATTCGTCTCTATCAGTTTCAGGAAGTGGGCACCTTTTTCATAAGGTATATCTGTAAGCCCTGCATCAGGGTCACGGTCTTTCAGGTCCAGCTTCAGCCAGGTATCCTTGCTCTCTTTTCCTAATCCGTCCACTTCTGTTACCAAGTCCTGGTAGCCCAGTTCCCACAGCATGTCGCTATAGCTCTTGCCATACATTGATTCCATTATCCTCCGTTCAAAATAAACAGTAAAGCCTTCGTTCAGCCAAAAGTCATCCCAGGTGGCATTGGTAACCAGGTTGCCGCTCCAGCTATGGGCCAGCTCATGCGCTATCAGGCTTACTAACGAACGGTCGCCTGCTATCACTGTAGGAGTGCAGAATGTAAGGCGTGGGTTTTCCATACCCCCGATAGGAAATCCGGGTGGTAGTACCAGCACATCGTACCTGCCCCACCTGTATGGCCCATATAGCTTTTCAGCGGCGCTTACCATTTTGCCTACATCTTCAAATTCATAGCGTGCCTTATCTATCATTCCCTGCTCTGCATATACGCCTGTACGCTGGTCTATACTTCTAAAGGCTATATCCCCTACTGCCAGCGCCATCAGGTATGCCGGCACCGGTATCTCCATTTTAAAATGATAGATGCCACTATCGCTTACCTGTTGCGGATTTTCTGCACTCATCAGCGCCATCAGTCCTTTTGGTACCGTTACCCGTGCATTATAGGTATATCTAAGCGCGGGCCCATCAGGGCATGGTATCCACGAGCGCGCATATATTGATTCAGACTGTGTATAAAGGAATGGGTGCTGCCTGCTGAGTGTTTGCTGCGGATCGAGCCATTGCAGCGCGCGGGCATTGGCGCCGGTTTTATATACTATCCGCACCAGTGTGGCATCAGCCGTTATAGGTATGTGCAGGGCACTGCCCAGGTTTGGTATCTGTGCATCTTTTCTGTAATTGGTTGGCTGCCCATCTACCAGTACACTATCAATTGTAAGATCATAGGTGTCCAGTCTTAGTTCGCCCAGCTTGTTTGTATTGCTGATCGTCCAGGTAGCGCTGCCACTTATTTGTTTTTTATCAAAGCTTACCTGTATATCCAGGTCCAGGTGTGTTACCTTAATACTATCCGCATTGGATAAAGTATGGATATCTTTTTCTATCGTATCCTTTATCACCTGTGTGGTACTGGATGTCACTTTTTTATTATTGTTGCAGGCTGCTAAAAACGCCAGTGTTATCACCCCTGCTGCTATTACATACTTTTTCATGATCACTACTATAAGCTATTATTAAAGATATTTTACTCCATTTCCATCTTACGCATATCCGCCCAACTGGTATTTGCATAGCTGTCTGCTACCAGCCACAGGAACATAGCAGATAATCCAAGCAATATCAGCTTTAGCCACCAGAATTGCAGTGCAAAATAATGAGCCGCCCCAAGTATGGCAGGCACCAGTAAAGAGACAAATATTTTCATAAACTTGTTGCCAGAGTTGCTCATTTGTTCCGGACAGGAGAACGGGAAATTCCTGAACGATACCCGCAGCATTACCATTGCAAACATAGTTATGTTGGTTACTGCTAACACAATATCCAATATGGTACCAGTACCCCAGATATACACGATAGCAATGGAGACGATAAAAAGGAAGGGCAATAAATATTTTACCCACATAGCCTTAAAGGCGCCTATCATTACTTTCCCTGGCTTATCAAGCGGCATTGCATAATATACCCACGCAGCTTTATACTGATCAGAAACTGTTAAGTAAGTAACAGCTGTTATCACTAATATAGATGACAGATACAGCAGGAACAGGTACAGCTTTGTCTCCGGTAGATGTGCCCATGTTTCTGCCAGTGTGCTTCGCCTGTTATTCATTAATTGAAAAACGAACATAATAGGCACATATGCCAGCATAGGGTAGATACGCATCTTAAACGTGCGGCTACGCGATGTTTGCAGCCAGGTGATCATAAAGCCTGCCTGTACTGCACTGTTCCGGTTAAACAGTACAGCAAGCTTTTTGTATAGCTGTGAGCGGGTGGGTTTTCCATTTGCAGTTACAGTTCGTGGGCCATCACTCACATCGTCAATAGCGCCTATATACCGTGCAAATTGGGGGGCTAATACTTTTACCGTTATCCACATACATACCAGTGGCACCACTATAGCCAGCAGGCTTAGCCACTTGGTGTACACTATAGCAGCAGGCACACCTATCCACGTCCAGCAGGCAGCCAGCCAGTAAGAGGGCAAATATGGCAACCAGATAATCTCTTTTGGATTGATTTGTGCGAAAGAAGCGCTCTGTAGTGCCCGTGGGCCAAAATAACCCACGATCATTATTATTATCGTAAAAGCTATCTGGAATGAACTGAGCACTTCTTTAAATTTCTCCGGCTTAAAGAGCTTCATCATCACCAGGTAACATCCATTTACAAGGAATAATGCCAGGAATACCATAAGCAATAGTGGTACGGGAAAAAGCAATGCTCCTTTCCATCCATCTAGTATACCCAGATATATCCATGCGGGCAATGACATAGGCAGTACTATGCGCAGCAGGTAAATGAATACATGCAGCATGCGCGATAGGAAAATTGTGCTGTCATTTACCGGCCGGGGAAATATTACAGTCTTGTCCCGCGTATCAAACAGCACATTGCTGAAGTCTGTTATCAGCATGAATGTGAGCAGGAACAGAAATGTTGTAAATAGTACGGTTAGTGCCAATAAACGGTCTGGGATCGTAAATAATGAAATAAGATACAGCATACCCATGCCCGCAGAAAAGACCATATTCTTTACTGTGGTCCATTTGTTTGGTTTCTTGCTGCTTCTTTGCCTGCCGAATGAAAGTGGTTTGCGGTCATCCATCAGCAGCTTTGCCTTCAGTATAGCCTGTAGTTGCTGTGTATCTGCCCCCATACTGCTCCACAAACCTGCTGGCAACATCACCAGTCTTAAAAATAGCTTGTTCATACCCGATGGTTATAGGGTTGCTTTAGGGTTATCATTCAGCGCCATCGCTATATCATCTGCCCGGTTCACCTGGTCGCCGGTAGAGGTAAGGCGGCTGAATATCTGCTCCAGGGTGTCTGCATTGTTCTGCCTTAGTTCTTCCATAGTACCGTCAGCTATTATTCTTCCATCGCTGATGAGCATTATCCTGTCCGATACTTTCTCCACGACATCCATCATATGGGAGCAGTAAAATATGGTCTTGCCTTCCTGTTTCAGCACCTGCATCAACTCCTTTATCATGATAACCGCATTGGCATCGAGGCCCGATAGTGGCTCATCCAGTATTACTATGGAGGGATTATGCAATAGTCCCGATATAATGAGCACTTTTTGCTTCATTCCTTTTGAGAACGAATCCATGCGCTGGTCCATATTGGTCAGTAGCCCGAACGATTCTAGCATCCTGCGCGAGCGGTCTTCTATTATAGTATCTGTAAGATGGTATAGCTTGCCTATAAATGTCAGGTATTCCCTTGGTGTCAGCAGGTCATAGATCTCTGCCAGCTCGGGTATGTAACCCATCATCTGTTTTATTTCCAGCACATTGCTGCGCAGTTCCTTGCCAGCAATTGTTATATCGCCCGTATAGTCCTGTATGATACCGGTCAGTATCTTTACAGTGGTAGATTTACCGGCTCCGTTTGGGCCTATGTATCCTATTATCTGCCCGGGATATATATCGAGTGATATGTCTTTTAAAACGTTTTTGGCGCCATAGCTTTTGCTAAGGTGCTTAATGGTTATAAGCGGCTGCATATGCTGAAATTAGTATTCCTTCAATACACAAGGTATTGAAGGAATACGGAAAATAAAATAACCATCTATAGCTTATTATGCTTTCACCAGCTTAAATGCATGATTCCATTCGTTACGGAGCATGCCGGGTATACACCAGAGCATGCAAAGCGGTTCTATGGCGCGGGCGGCGGCGGCCTTCCCCATGTCTGATACATCCCATCCCAGTTCTTCTATCAATTCTTTTGCAGTATTACGCGCACCATCATTATTACCGCAGATGAACATGGTTGGTTTACCGTCTTTAAATTGCGGATCGCACATAAAAGCATTGCCCACACTATTAAATGCTTTTATAAAATGCACCTCCGGAAAGCGCGCCTGTAACTGCTCCATCAGGGATTCATTGAGGCTGGTAAAAAACTTAAGCACCCCATTGTCGGGTGGCGCATCTGCTATAGGGTTGGTAGTGTCCAGTACTGTTTTGCCTACCATATTCTGCGGACCGGCAGCTTCTACAGCATCAGCCGCAGCTGAGCCTTTTACAGCAAGTATCAGTACGTCGCTATACATTGCTGCATCTTCAAATGAGCCGATATGGGCACCTTTGCCTGCTTTTTCTTTCCAGGCTTCCAGTTTGCCGGCATCGCGTGAGCCCAGCAGCACTTCATACCCATGTTTTATTAAACCGCTGCCCAAACTTTGTGCAACTACTCCTGACCCGATGATACCAATTTTCTTCATGTTATAAGTTTATTCCGAAATTTAAATCTATTTCCTGCTCTCAAAGAAAGATTTTTTCTATTGCCTGATTATATAATATTAGTGGTGTATGTCCGCTACAAAACAATAGCCGTGCTCAACTTTTTGACTTTTGACTTGATTACTGCCGCATACTTCTTACATATAAGATCACCTGCGCTACATCGCTATCCGGTAATACATCTTTAAACGCGGGCATAATTCCCCGCCCATTGCGTATGGTTTGTGCCATTCCTATGCTATCCAGCACACTTACCTGTAGGTTAGCGGCATTCATTTCGCGAGCGCTGCCCGTCGGCCCATGGCAGTCATTACAGCGGTTCATAAAGAGGTCCTTGCCGCGCATTGTATTCACAAGTGCTGTGCTGTGCATTTGGGGTTGGGTATGCAGGCTGGTATCCTGTACTGTCTTATTGGAGTAGTTATTGTTGACATCGTTACTGCAGGAGCCATGCATTAACATGCAGATTATCAATGAAATAGATATTGTTATTTGCCGAGTGATTTTCATCATGTTGAATACTTGTTATAAAACAAGATGACAAAATTGATACCAGCGGAATGCAAATTAAAAATTGGTATAGCTTACCTGCTTGCCTTTAGGGGGAGTGTACTCTTGCTTACTGTTATGCGGCAAGGCCTTTATGCGTTTAGCCAGATACACACTATCCTGCTTGCTCATAGGATAGTTCTTTTCGTATATCAGGTTATCAACCTGGTATTCCTGCTCTTTTATCAGTCTTTTGGTTTCAGGGTCATAAAAACGCCACTGGCCATGCTTTTGCGAATTGCGCTCTCTTGGAGCATATTTTATGCTTTCTAACCCGGTTTCGGGGTCTGTAACTATTACCGTATCACACAGGGTCTTGCCACCCGCCCGCCTATAGTGGCCTATGCAGCTTAGCCTTCCTTCCTCATAATATTTCACCTCACCATCCAGCATATTGTTCTGGTAGGTTTCCATGCTTACCAGGTTGCCTTCTGCATCCATTTTACACCATTTCCCTGTCTTACGCCCATGTTCATAGCTGCCAAATTCATTCATGCCGGGCTCGCCCATCTTTGCTTTTGTGGTTAGCAGCCAGGTACCATCCGGGTACCCATTGGCATCTGCGAGGTTTATCTTACCGGTAGGCTTTTGGGTGCCGGGGCTTTGTGCAGTGGCATCCATTGCAATATATAATATAGCCAGCAGTAAAATAAATTTTATCAGCTTCATTCAGTTACAGGGTCTATACGGCAAACGAGGTACCACAGCCACAGGTGCTGCTGGCATTGGGGTTGTTAAATACAAATCCCCTTGCATTCAGGCCATCCTGGTAATCTACCTGCATACCAAACAGATATATTTCGTGCGATTTTTTCATGATGACCTCTACGCCGGATATATTATATATTTCATCGTCTTCTTCCTTATTATCGAACCCCAGTATGTACGTCATACCAGAGCATCCCCCACCCTTTACCCCTATGCGCAGGTATTGGCCATCTACAAATTCTGGTTCTCCTATTAGTCTTTTCACTTCACTTACAGCATGTTCTGTCAGCTTTACCGGACTACTTGCTACTGCTTCCATCTTAATAATTTATTATTAAACAAATTTACCAAAACCCCATCCCCTATCCAAATAGAGAATGCTAATGTATTGATAACGCTTGCAGTAAATGACTTTACTAAAAACAATACCGCCCGATTATTACATCGGGCGGTACCTATTCATTCAGTTTCGGGCTTATTGGTCGCCTTCTTCTGCTTTCTTCATTTTGTCCTTAAGAGCAGCCAGCGCGCCGAGATCACCAAGTGTTGGTTTTTCCACTTTGCTTTGTATGTTCTTCACTGCTTTCTTGGTTTTTTCACCTTCAGCGGCAGCTTCTTTTTTCACTGATTCTTTTTCTTCCGCTTTGCCTTGTTCCCATACACGGCTGTGTGAAACCATGATGCGTTTATCATTGCGGTCAAATTCGATGATCATGAAAGGAAGCGTTTCTTCCACTTCTACATTACCGCCGTCTTCTTTGCGCAGGTGGCGTGCAGGTGAATAGGCTTCAAGGCCGTATTGCAGCTGTACTGTAGCACCCTTGTCATCCTTACGGGTTACACTTCCGTCGTGTATAGAACCTATAGGGAAGATGGTTTCAAATGTATTCCACGGATCTTCTTCCAGCTGTTTGTGGCCAAGCGCCAGTTTGCGGTTTTCTTTATCTATAGAAAGTATTGCAACATCTATATCATCACCTACTTTGGTAAATTCGCTTGGGTGGTTGTAGCGTTTTATCCAGCTCAGGTCGCTGATGTGTATCATGCCACCTATACCTGTTTCCAGCTCTACAAATACGCCGTACGGAGTTATGTTTTTCACAACACCTTTATGGCGGCTTTCAATCGGGAATTTGGTCTCGATCGTTTCCCATGGGTCTTCTGTCATTTGTTTGATAGAAAGACTCATTTTGCGTTCATTCTTATCCAGTGTTACCACTACCGCTTCATGCTCTTCGCCCATTTTAAAGAACTCCTTAGCATTTATCGGCTGCGATGACCAGGTAATTTCTGATACGTGTACCAGGCCTTCTACTCCAGGCATTATTTCCAGGAATGCGCCATAGTCTTCTATGTTTACCACCTTGCCCTTTACATGGCTGCCTTCTGTTATTTCTGCTGGCAGGTTGTCCCATGGGTGCGGGGTCAGTTGTTTCAGGCCCAGGCTTATGCGTTTCTTCTCGTCATCAAAGTCAAGAACCACCACATTCAGCTTCTGGCCATTCTGCAATATTTCGCTTGGGTGCGAAATGCGGCCCCAGCTTATATCTGTTATATACAGCAGTCCATCTACACCACCAAGATCTATGAATGCACCAAAGTCGGTAACATTCTTAACAGTACCTTCCAGTACCTGTCCTTTTTCAAGCTGGCTGATGATAACGCTGCGCTGTTGTTCTATATCGCTTTCTATAAGCGCCTTGTGGCTTACCACGGCGTTACGGATAGTTTCATTGATCTTCACAACCTTGAAGTCCATAGTTTTACCTACGTACTGGTCGTAATCTGTTACAGGCTTCACATCTATCTGTGAGCCCGGCAGGAATGTTTCCAGCCCGTAAACATCTACTATCAGGCCGCCCTTGGTCTTACTGGTAATGGTACCGGTAACCACTTCGCCTGTTTTGTAGAAGTCAACGATCTGCTGCCATGCACGTGTAGCACGAGCCATTTTGCGGCTCAGGTGCAGGTGGCCGTTCCTGTCTTCTTTTTCAACAACCATTACTTCTATTTCATCGCCGATCTTTACGTCAGCGATGTCACGGAATTCGTTGAGCGATACCAATCCATCAGATTTGAACCCGATGTTGATGATAACATCTGTTTTGGTAAGGCCTACAATGGTGCCATGCAGCAATTCAGATTCCTCAATGGATTTGAATGTGCTGTTGTAAATGTCGTCAAGCTGCTGGCGCTTTTCGTTTGAATAGGCAGCAACATTACGTTTGTCCACGCTCCAGTCAAAATCGTCATGCGATGTTTCTATTGCGGGTGCAGCTTCCTGCTTTGCAGGTGCGGCAATGGTTTGTACGGACTCATCCTGAGGTGTTCCGGCTGTTTCGTTTTGGATTTGATTTTCTTCCAAGATTTGTTTTCCTCCTTTTAAGTAGATTTTTAGGACTGCAAAGATATGGATAATGTTATTAAAACCAATCAAAAAATAATATGAAATGGAGAGATTATTCGATGCTGATTTATAGCACTTATCCGTACTGTCTGGTCTTCGACAATATAGTGCTTGCCGACGGACGCAGGCTGGCATAGCAATAATCTGATATTAGTGTGGCTATTGGATATCCGTTTTAGCTATCTGATTATAGTGAATTTCCTCATGTATTCTTTATTAGTAAGCACTTTTAAAAAATACATACCTGCAATTAGGTTGTGTATGTTTACAGATAACGTTGTCTTTGCATTCAAACTGGGCTCTGTTTGTTTGATGATTAGCTTCCCCGTTATATCATAAATACTTATCTCTACAGGTACTGTTATCGCCGGATCTACTTGTATGTACAGTATTTTGTTTGCAGGGTTAGGGAATACCTGTATAGCTGATGTTGCTGTTGCCGTATAATTAACAGACAATATCCCATTTATCCATTTTTTAGCATCTGTCACTACATTATCTACTCCTGTACATACACTATCCCTGTCAAACCATACAGGATAATCAATAGGTACATTGGTATGTGACAAATAATGAGATGGATCATTTACATCAAAAAAATTGGCCACCTGCATACTTGCGTAAAAGCCACTTTCGGTCAATGATACTTTTTGAGATGCTCCGTATGCACCGGCAGTACTTTTGCCGAAAAGCTTTAGTAATGGATATCTTTTATAAAGGATGGGCATAAGATCTCCTGCGCTTACAGCATTAGGGCCGCACAACATTGCTACAGGGCCTGTAAAATAATGAGCCGATGTATCATAGATATCATACCATTCATGCGGCCCTGTTTTTTGCATTGTATATCTATCAGTGGGGCTAACTCTTTCTCCATATCCCACCCATGATACGTCCCCATTATTTAAATATTCAAAAGCACTTATGAATGCTAAAATACTTCCCCCAAAATTTGTACGAATATCTATTATAAAAGCGCCGGCTGCACTATCTTCGGTTAAGGTTTTAACTGCATTATACAATGCGGTTCCTGTTCCATCAGAACAATCATACATATATACGTAGCCAATTTTTGTACCCTTCAATAATCCATAAGATACAGTCTTGTGCAATGTATAATATTCATACGCAGATAAAATATGCGCTCCAATTACAGGCATTTGCTCGGTACAAAAAGTAGGATAGTATCTTCCATTCATGAGTGATGTAGGCAGATTAACAATACTTCCATCACACTTTTGAATATTGATGGTATCAAACAAGTACCAGTTCTCTCCGGCCGCCTGTATATAGCGGTGGTAGGTAGCTTCCTCTGTCGAGCCTTTATAACAGGAATTAGGAAGCTTATGCTGCAGGACAATATCAACAAGCTTTTTCCACGGTATTCCGTTATATCCCAATATAATATCCCCTGGTACCAGACCGAATGGTTGCCCTGCAACTGAATTATAAACCAGGGCTAATGAATCATTGTATGTGGTAACACATGCACCTAATACACCTGATTCTCCCCTGAATAGTGGTAATCCTGGGTATAGGCTGGAAGGGTAATTTACTGCTCCATCATTAAAAAAAGAATGCCCGTCATTAATATACCTTGATAGCTCATTTATTATGGAGGTGAATTTCCCTTTACTTGTTCCTGCCATTATCTCACTCCTCATTGCATTCACTATCGAATCCCAGTTATAATGCGGTAATCCTACATAACACGCATAGGTACTATCAAAATGGCTCCAATATTCATTGAATAACTGTAGCTTAATGCTGTCTGTATATCCGGCTCCCCAGGTAGAATCTACTAATCTGCTCCATCTGCTTGTATCAAATATTGGCCCGATTCCTGTAGTTCGTGCGAACTTATTAGGATCACCTATAACCCTCACATTCCTTAATCTTTCCTGATGTTCTTTGTAAGGACTACCTATATTTTCAACGCCATGCAATTGTCCTTTTACCGCATTTGAAGAAAACAATAAAATGATAATGGAAATGTAGATCGTGCTTTTCATATAGAATCATTAAGGGTGTAACAGATATCCCTACTTATCATTTGACGACATTATCCTTGCAATTGTTAGCAATAAATCAAATATAATATATATTAGGAGTATTTATGGAGTGTAATCCCACATAACTCCTGCTAATTAAAACGTTTATCTTTGAGCCAGTATGCGCAATGTAAAGATCATAGAGGTAAGGTCTGAAATAGGTGCCGGTACCCGTGGGGCCAGCCTGGGTATAGACGCGATAAAGGTAGCCGCCCTCGATTTTATGAGCAGCTTTTTCGTCCATTTTCCGTCAGAGGTAGTACCCGATGAAAACAAGCTCTTATACGAGCCTATAGCCTCACCCTACGCGCGCCGTATACAGGGTGTATATACTATGTATGACAGGGTTTCGAAATGCGTGTCAGATACCGTCCGCTCTGGCCTCTTCCCGCTGGTGCTGGCAGGTGACCACAGCAGTGCGGGTGGCACTATAGCGGGCCTGAAAATGGCCAAACCCAAAAACAAGCTCGGCGTAGTGTGGATAGATGCCCATGCTGACCTGCATACGCCATACACTACCCCATCGGGCAATATGCATGGCATGCCATTGGCTACCGCACTGGGAGAAGACAACATCGAAAACCAGGCACATACCCTTGATCCGGTAACAACTGACTTCTGGAATAAGCTTAAGAACATTGGCAAGATAAACCCCAAGATAAACCCCGAAGATATTGTCTTTATTGCTATCCGCGATTTTGAGAAAGAAGAGGAGGCGCTGATAAAGAAACACGGCATCAAAGTAATAACAGTGCAGGAGGTGAGACGAAAAGGTGTGGAAAACATAGTACGCCAATCGTTTCTCCACCTCAGCCATTGCGATGACATATATGTCTCCTTCGATGTGGATAGCCTGGATAACTCCATATCCCGCGGAACTGGTACACCTGTAAGAAACGGATTGAAAGAACGTGAGGCCGAAGACCTGATCGCCTCCTTTATGCAGAACCACAAGATCTGCTGCCTGGAGATCGCCGAGGTAAACCCAACTCTAGATAAAGAAAACCTGATGGCCGAGATCGCTTTCAATATCCTGCAGCGTGCCGTTAATCTGCTGCTATTGAATTAAGAACTTAACGACTAGTAATATCCAGCCGCATGCTTTTGCCGTGCGCGCCTGCGCCGTCTGTGCGTTGCAGAATTACCTGGTCTACGTAGATGGTATCCCCCACTTTGGTGCGGTCGTATAGCACACGCGATATATTGGCATCTACGGTATCACCATCACAGGCTTCGGCCAGGTAGTCGGTAATGAATTGCAGCTTACCTGCTGAATCCTCGTACAGGTTCTTCTCCGCGTAGGTAAACATAAAGCTCATCACCTTGTACACATTCCCGAAAGAATCTACAGAAGTAAGACCCTGCTTCATTAACGAGTCAAAATTCCGCTTACCCATAGCGCCACTTTCTATAGTGCTGTGGCCCAGGTACACCGGTATCTTACCCCTGGCATAATGCTTTCCCTCAGTAGTGGTAGTAGTAACCACAACAGTCTTTTTCTTTTCTTTTACTTTCTTCTGCGCCCACAGGTTTACCGAAACACACACGGCCATTACCAGCAGCAATATGCCCGGTACCAGCCCCTGTCTTCTTTTATTGCCGCATTCGTCTGTACCGCAATTACACATAAACTATATTGCTGTTAACCTGTTCGATATTTACTTGTTAAGCCGGTTACTATCCAGCTTTTTATACTTCAACTCTCTAATTTACAACAAACTCAAACTTTCCTCTATTGCCTTTATCTTATCCCGCGCATCCGCCTGCTTCTTGCGTTCGTTCTCTACCACATCTCCTTTTGCATTAGCCATAAAACGCTCGTTGCCCAGCTTTTTATCTATACTTACCAGGAAACCTTTTAAATATTCCAGGTCCTTCTGCATCTGCTCTTTCTGCATAGTGGTGTCACCGCCCCCTGCATTCTGAGTTTCAATATACAGCTTATCTGTGGCTACCACAATAGATATGCTCCCCTGCTTGGCTTCGGTAGTGTAAGCGATGTTTTCCGCGTTCACCTGCCTGCGCAGTATATAGCTTACCATTTCGTAGAGTGCATGGTACTTGGTATCTATCCATAGCGTAATGGTATCCTTGGGTTTTAGCTGGTTCTTATTGCGGGTATCGCGTACGGCAGTTATTACTTCCTGTAGGTGGCTGCCCTGCTTCAGCACCTCGTGGTTCACGGTGGTTGCCGGCTGCATGGCGCGGGTCATCAGGTCGTCCTGCATAGCCCTTATACGCAGCACGTGGTATATATCTTCGGTTATAAAAGGCAGGTATGGGTGCAGCAGTTGCAACAGCCGTTCGTAGATATTTACTGTGGCTTCGTATACCTGTGTATTAATGGTATCGCCCATAGCAGGTTTTACCCACTCCAGGTACCACGAGCAGAAATCGTCCCATACCAGCGAGTATATCGCCTTCAGCCCCTCGCTGAGCCTGAAATCTTTAAATACTTCCCCCAGTTCGCCTTCCACCTTGTTCAGCCTTTGCTCCATCCAGTCTATAGCAAACTGTACGCGGCCTATCTCTGCATCATCACTGCAACGCTCCTGCCAGCCCTTTACCAGCTTCATAGCGTTCCACATCTTGTTGCAGAAGTTACGCCCCTGTTCCAGCGCGCCCTCATCAAATAGCAGGTCATTACCCGCCGGTGATGATATCATTACGCTAAACCGTACCGCATCAGCCCCATAGTCATCTATCATCTGCAGCAGGTCGGGCGAGTTGCCGAGGCTCTTGCTCATCTTCCTGCCCTGCTTGTCCCTTACTATCCCGGTAAAGTAAACCTCGTTAAAAGGTTTTTCGCCCATAAATTCATATCCCGCCATTATCATCCTTGCCACCCAAAAGAAAATTATCTCCGGCGCGGTTACCAGCGTATTGGTAGGATAGTAGTATTTCAGGTCTTTATTTTCCGGTTCCCTGTTCCAGCCAAAAACCTGCATTGGCCACAGCCAACTGCTGAACCAGGTATCCAGCACATCCTCTTCCTGCTTTAGCTCCGGGTGTATGGCTGCAAGCCCTGGCTTCTTTGCCTGGTATTGCTTCAGTGCATCTTCTGTTGTTTCGGCTACATATATGGTACCCTCGCTATCGTACCAGGCCGGTATGCGCTGCCCCCACCATAGCTGGCGGCTTATACACCAGTCCTTTATGTTCTCCATCCAGTGGCGGTACAGGTTCTTGAACTTAGCCGGGTGAAAAGTTATCTCCTCATTTGCTACGGCCTTTAGCGCCGGTGCAGCCATCTGCTCCATATTGCACCACCACTGCATGCTCAGGCGCGGCTCTATTACCACATCGGTGCGTTCGCTGTAGCCTACCTGGTTTATGTAGTCTTCTTCCTTTACCAGGTTGCCGGCCGTGCGCAGGTCTTCTACTATCTTTTTGCGCACAACAAAGCGGTCTTCACCCACATATAGCTGTGCGGCTTCGCTCATGGTGCCGTCCTCATTCAGCGTATCTATTACGGGCAGGTTATATTTTATGCCCAAATTGTAGTCATTTATATCGTGTGCGGGGGTTACCTTCAGCGCACCGGCACCAAATTCCTTATCTATATAGTCGTCAAATATGATGGGTATCTTCCGGTCGATGAGTGGCACATAGCAGCTTCTCCCCTTCAGGTGCGCATAGCGTTCATCATCAGGATGTACGCATACGGCGGTATCTCCCAATATGGTTTCGGGGCGTACCGTGGCTATGGTTATGTACTCCTCCTTATCGCCATCCAGGCGATAGCGTATGTAGTACAGCTTGCTATTGGCCTGCTTGTGGTTTACCTCTTCATCGCTGAGGGCCGTCTTGGCTTTCGGGTCCCAGTTTATCATCTTTACCCCGCGGTATATATAGCCCTTGTTATACAGTTCCACAAATACCCTTATCACTGCCGCATAGTACTCATCATCCATGGTAAAGGCAGTACGGTCCCAGTCGAGCGCGCAACCCAGTTTTTTCAGTTGCTGCAGTATTATGCCGCCGTATTTCTCTTTCCACTCCCAGGCGTAGTTCAGGAAATCCCTGCGCGACAGCGCCTTCTTGTCTATTCCCCTCTCGCGCAGCATACCAACTACCTTGGCTTCAGTAGCTATAGAGGCATGGTCGGTGCCGGGTACCCAGCAGGTATTGTAGCCCAGCATTTTGGCACGGCGTATCAATATATCCTGCACGGTATCGTTGAGGGCATGGCCCATGTGCAGTACCCCTGTTACATTAGGCGGGGGTATTACAATGGTGTATGCAGGCCGGCCATCAGGCTCGCTTTTAAAATATCCCGCCTTATCCCAGTGCGAATACCACTTTTCCTCTGCCTCCCTGTGCTGAAAATTCTTGCTTAATTCCATGCTGATGCTAAACTATACGTAAGTCTGCAAATATAATATCTATTGGAACTTCAAGGAGGTTAAAAAGTGAAAGGGCGGCTATCCCTCTCTATCAGACCATATAGCAGGATAATAACCAAGAGCGGCAAACGTAGCCAACTCCCCTATTTTGATGGCGCGCGTGGTATTTGTTGCGGGGTCGTGGACGGTGTTGCTGCTGATCCATTTTAGGCCGGAGGGGAGGGTTGGGTAAGCGGGGTTGAAACTTCCGCAAACTTCCGGTGGTGTGTGGGGTTGGGATGTTGGGTCTGGTAGGTAGAATGCTTGTGTATCAAGCGTTTGGGGCGGTTCGGTAGCTGAAACTTCTGTTGGGTGCTGAGGGGTGGGAATAGAAGTTTGATAACCCCCTGCCCCTATAGGGGAGTCTTGTGTTTGGTCATCGGTGGTTAGCAGAGAACCACCCCGCCCTTCGGGCACCCCTCCTTTGTAAGGAGGGGAGTCTTGTGAGTCTTGTGCTTTTATGGGCTGGGTGTAATTTATGAGCAATGACCAGCCCGGCTTACGGGCAACCCTGCTAAAAACACGAGTGTTCTTTTTATGTTAGCTGTATCAGTGGCCGTGTACTCTACGGCGTAGGGTTGGTAGGTGGTCTTTGTCTTTGTGGTGAGGTATTGGTGGGCGTAGGAGGTAAGTTCTTTTGCAAGGTCTTTGTTGATAGGCATGAGGTAGCGGATGAAGTTTTCCATCATCTGGATATTCTGGGCGGGGCCTATGTGGGATTTGAGGCGCTCTATGGATAGTATGAGCTTGCGCTGTATCTCTGCCTCGTGGATGGTAGGGAAACCTCCTTCGCGCTGCTGAATGTGGTTCTGAAGGGCTACGATCTGCGAGTGGAGGTTCTCGACTATTACTACAGGTGCCTGCTGGGCGGCCTGCTTTAACTTGTCCCATGCGTGGGTGCGTATCCAGGTGCTTATTGTTTTGTCGCTGACACCTACGTGGTCTGCTATTTCCTTTTGGTTGAGTGAGGTTTCGTAATAGAGCCTGCGGGCGTTTTCAAGATGATTGTTCTTTTGGTTCATAGGGGGTTATAGTTATATTGATAGGTTTTAAACAGGTGTTTTTGGGGCAAAGTTTGGGAAGGGATGCTGGAATGTAAAATAGTTGCGGTATGGCACTACAGTTAGTGTAGTATGCTACAGCAGTTATAGGGGTATGCTATTTCTTTAAGGGCGCGATGGGCCTATACTTTATGCCTTAATGGAGGGGTGGAGATTTTGGATGGATAACGCTGTGGTTCCTTAATTAAGTTTGGGTGCTACTGTGATGCCGGGCTTTTCTCGTGTTATCGCGAGGTTGCTTCGTCGCAAAGCCTCCTCGCAAGGACGTGATGTGTTTATGTTGCGTGCCTGTGTTATCCTTACTTTTTGCTTGCCCAAAAAGTAAGCAAAAAGGGCAGCAGGCCAGCGATTACCGCTTGCTGCCTGCGGGGTTCCCTGATTGGGCTGCGGTGCTACTGTGGTGCCAGGCTTTTCTCGCGTTATGGCGAGGTTGCTTCGTCACAAAGCCTCCTCGCAATGACGTTGTGTGTTTTGTTTCGTGTCCGTGTTATCCTTACTTTTTTGCTTGCCCAAAAAGTAAGCAAAAAGGGCAGCAGGCCAGCGATTACCGCTTGCTGCCTGCGGGGTTCCCTGATGGGGCTGGGGTGCTGCTGTAGTGCCAGGCTTTTCTTGTGTTATAATCAAAGATGCTATTGAAGCAAAAGAATATCTTTACAACAGTAAAGAAGATTTATAATTAGTCTGAATTAGCTACGAAACCTCAACTAAAACTAGTCCTTACCATATAAGCAAAATACTATGTCGTCAGTAAAAACAATATCAATATTTTCCATATTGTTTATTGCGATTTGTTCAAATCCGTCTAGAGGTATAGGATATAATGTGCAAGTGGTAAAAGATAGTGTAACTGCCAAAAAAATTGCAGAAGCCATTTTCTTATCCGTGTATGGAAAATCAATATTTAGAGAATATCCCTTATTAACAACCCTTCAAGGTGATAGTGTGTGGATAGTTGAGAGTACATGGGGTAATTATATAAAAAAGATAAATAAAACTAAAAAAAAGGATGAGATAATAATATTTTCAAGAGGCGATGCGCATATTGAAATTAGAAAATCTGATTGTAAAATTCTGAATCTGTATCACGAAAAATAATCAGCTTTTCTAATTAAGAGCGGCTTGTGAAGATTGTATATTACCAACTGCTCTTTCTATTGTGCCTGTTTCAAAAAGTCCAATCTAAACTGTAATTTCCTATTGAAAATTTATATATTTTCTTCCTTATCAACATGAGAAAAATTATTTTTATTCTTTTTATTTTTAATCAGGCTTATGGTCAGGAGATCTCGTCATGTCATATATACAATACACTATATTTTGGCGGAACTACCAATATGATGCGAGATAGATTTAAGCAGTTGTCTAGTAAGCCAGTTGATTCGACATATGGCTATACATTTAATGAACATGAAATAAAAGAACTACAAAATATCCTCCATTATTCACGCAAGCGAAAACTAATGCCAATGAAAATGGCAGCACTATTTTTCGAGGGTGTATTTTTTGATAATAAAAATAAAGCCCACCAATACGTAGTAGACCAAGAGTGCCTTTATGATTTTTCGGATAATATTATTTACAGTTTCAAAACGCAGAATAGTATAGGTTTTATATATCAGCTATGCGATAAGTTGCCATATTGGAATAGACTCAATAGAAAGGATACTTTATAAATTTTAGCGTTTGCGACTGGTTTATGGTAGTTGCAAGATTCTCTGAATGAAACGGAGAAATAACGTGAGCGTGTTGGTGAGGACACCTAAGCGGGCAGAAATTTTAAAAAAAATTATGAAGAATATTTTATCATTTATAACATTTTTATTAATTACGAATTTAGGCTTTGGTCAGTACACTAAGGAAAAATATAGTAAGGTTAAGCGATGTGACAATTTGTTTGTTAATATTAAAATTGATTCTTTTAATGTTTCTTCGGAAACCATCCGAATAAATATAATTATTTCAAACGGGTCAACATTTTCTTATAAAATTCCATCCTCGCCAGTACTTGGTTATGAGAATGATTTTGAGTGTGATTTTTATTTGAAGGTGTTTTACTATGACAAATATTTTTTGCCAGTGGAGACACGAAATGTCTCTTATTCTCCAATAGAATCTGACGAGGTTTTATTATTAAAAAATGAAAAAATAACCTTCAATAAAATAAATGTTTACCCTTATTACAAATTTGATAAACCTGGAATCTATACAATTCAGTGTTTAATAAAATTCTTTAATGTCGATAGAGGTGTGTATGAATTCTCTGCATCGAACGTGGTGAAAATTGATGTTCCTAAATAAAGATTTGATGAGATGGATCAATAACATGAATGTGTTGGTGAGGAGACGAACACCAGCGAAAATTGGGATAATAATGTTGTGTATGCTTTTTTTGTCTTGCCAAGGGCAGAATAAAAAAATAGAAACTTACGGAGATATTCCGGTGCAACACTTGGAACGTAGAGACAGTTTATTTATGGTATATACTATTAATCAATACATTTTAAAAAAATTTTCTGTATATGGTAGTTATA
This sequence comes from Taibaiella sp., assembly GCA_013815385.1. Classification (GTDB taxonomy): domain Bacteria; phylum Bacteroidota; class Bacteroidia; order Chitinophagales; family Chitinophagaceae; genus JACDGL01. Next base: position 91,001 of record JACDGL010000009.1, read on the forward strand.
ATCACTATGGAATTAATAATGTAGATATTCAAATAGGTAGAATATTTTACGATTCAAATAAATCTAAAATAGTTTGCTGGGTTATAGTAAAGGTAAAAAATAACAAGAGTGATTGTCACATACCTATAAGCTATAGTGGTACTGGGTTAATAGGATTTAAAGACAGTATAACACACTTATGGAAATTATTTCCTTTTTTAAATAAACAAGCAATTTGTTTTAATACTTCCACTGAAGTTTTAAATGAACTTGCCCAATATTATTTTGGAAAAATGAAACATACTGAACGGTACAAAATAGTCCAAAATAGCTCTAACAAGGGTAAGTATGAATATAAAGAGTATGGCTACAATTTGCAGGATAACGGTTTTTGGACAAAATGTTGGTTATGGCAAAAAGATACTGTAGGAACTTATAATCTGTATCCGTTTGAAGTTAATTTTTATGGTTCCGGTTATTACGCAGATACAACTTATGTGTGTAATAAATGTGCCTATCCATTTGAAGTCCCCACGATAGTGTATCCAGATTTTATACTAAAAATGTATAAATAGTAAATAGTTTTCCGCCTAATGTTGTGCAGGCAGTCATCCGGTTTTGAAAACAGCATAAAACGGAAATTGCTGTACAATAGATAGCTAGCTGACAAGCGATGCTTAATAGCAGCAAGCAAGCTAAGTGCAAAAAAGTGATGGAACGTATGAAAAAAATTAAATTAAAAGTAGGAGATGTATTTGCTATAGAATTAAATATGGGCGAATATGGGTTTGGTCAAATAGTTGCTTTTCCTCGACACAAATATGTGTTTATAATCTGCATTTTTAAGCGTCGCAATATGGGAATAAGTGAGCTAAATTTAGAAGAAATTTGCAATTCTGAGATTCTATTTTTAGGTTATACATCAGATGCCAAGTTATATCATAATGACTGGGTTATTATTGGTAATTATACAAGTAATATTTCCGCTATAAAATTGCCATATTATAAATTGGGCTCACCCCCTGATAGCTATATTGTAGACTATAAAGGAGAACGGCTTTTAAAAATTGATGAGGAAGTTTTTAATGCGTTAAGGTTTGAAACTGAAGTTGGCCCGAGCCGTTTTGAGAATGCTTTAAAATCCTTTTATGGACTACAGGATTGGAAAGAAGATTACAATGTTATATTATATGAGAACTCTTTATCTTCAAATAAGATTGCTGAAAAATTATTAAACAGATAGCAGCCGTACTAGCGGGTGGAAAAAACGTGAGTATGTTGGTGAGGACACCAACACGGGCGGAGATTGAGGAAATTTCTTCAATATTTTATACATGTTTATGAATCAGCGGTAATAGGCGCGATACTGCGTGAGACAAAAAACGTAAATGGACTATAAGACATATTGGTCAATTCTTGACACACCAGCTAGCAATATTCAATTATCCTCTGTTTCGCTCTGTATTGCAATCGGTGCCACACTTTTTTGGTATTTGGCAAAAAAAATCAAAAAAGATAGTGGTGATGGCGACAGAAAAATTGTACTCTGGGCGACTGGATCATTTTCGGTATTTGGAATTGCAGGCTATCTATTGCTGACATTTTTATACCCAGATAAATCAAATAAGAAGGCTTTAGAAATGCTAAACTCACCGACAACTCCCAGGGTTGAAGGGATTGTTTCAAATTTCGAGCGGACAGTCCGAACCACAAGATTTGGCGGTGAAACCATAGAAAAATTCATTGTTGGCAATGTTCAATTTGCATATGGAGACGCTGCATTAGGTAGATTTGGTTCATTTTCCCAGACTCATAACAATGTAATATTTAACGGACAAAGAGTTCGTATTACTTACAGATCCCGCTCATCTTACGGAGACAATTATAATTCTATATTGCGGCTTGAAATCGCTAAGTAATTTGCCACTACCCAATCAACAATGAATAATAATTGCAGGTACTATTCAAAAAAATGGAACTCCAGGTTGTCGTCCCAGTTTCCGGTAATGGCAGCGGCATGGTAGGTGCTTTGGAGAAATTGCAGGAGGGTGCCTTCAGGATCGTGGGATCGTATGACTGCATCGTAAGGAAGAAAGAACTCGCCCATATCAGTACTGTAGAATGCCGCTGCGGGCGTAACTTCTTGCAGGCCAAATGTGGCGGGCGTGGGATAGCAGTAGGCATAGAACGCAGGCTGCGGAAAGGCAGTATTGCCGGGCCAGAAGCCCGCGCTGCTGACCTGGTGCGAGTAGGCCTCCTGCATAACGCGAAGGGGCATATTGGGCACCCCGCCGGGATGCAGCGGCGCAGGCCTGCCGGAGAAGCGGGTAACTGCGAGATCGAATGCGCCCCAGAACAGATGTACGGGACTGCACTTACCTGCAAAGCCTGCCCTGAACTGTGCGAACACCGAGTGTACCTTTACCAGCGCCTGCCAGTAAAGGTGCATCTGTTCCTTATTGTACGTGCTATGCACTTCATCCTGCGCAAATGGTATGGCAGGTTCCACCTCATTAGGGCATGCGTATATCTGCACCTGTATGCCGAGGCTATGCAGCTTAGCGAACAGTTCTTTATAGAAAGACGCAACACTTTGGGAAGAGAGAGAAACAAGTGCGCCGGTACCCTGGCTGGTGGTGATAGAAAGATGATGGTCAATGAAATCAAACTTCAACTGAAAGATGCCACCGGCATAAGGGATACTACCGGTAGTGAGTCCGCGCGCGGAGACGTAGAGGGTAACATGCCACGAATGATTGAGCCGCGGGGCCATGCGCAGGCGTATCTTACCTACTATCTGCGTGAAGAGCTGCACCGTAGTGATGGTGTCTATAAAAGCCGGATAGTGCAGCACCGGCCATTGGCGGGGAGCAGGTTGGTTCATAGAGAAAGAGATGTTTGTTTATAATGGATCATGCGGTGTTTTTCTTATCGATAGCGAACAAGGGCCAGGAAACAACGGCTATAAGCACCATTAACGCGGTGGCTATGAGGAAGATATTGACACCAAGGGCCTTGTACAGGAACGCACCCAGCAAAAGGCCTGCTATACTGGCCAGACTGCCCGAACTGCTTGCATAGCCCTGCACAACACCCTGGTACTTATCATCTACAATGTTGGATAATATGGCAAGGAACGAAGGCCACATAAGCCCATTGCCCACAGCAAAAAAAACCGCCCCCGTATAGATGACCACCACCTGCGAACTGCGAAATAATGAAAAACATACAGCCAGCAATAAACAGCCTACAATGACGAGCGCAGCAGAGGATACCTTACCGGACAGCCACGATAATACCGGGCCCTGCACTACTACCAGCAGGGCACTTAAGAAGGAAAAGAATATGCCGAGCTGCAACACGGACCAACGCAACTGCTGCGCCACAAATACAGGGAACGCAACATAGAAAAAATTGAACGCAAGGAATATGAGAAAGTAGAGCACTATAAAATAGGTGACATTGGGCAGCTTAAAAACAGACACTTTTTTAGGAAGATCTGCATCCGTGAGGTGATAACATTCTTTCTGGTCCTGGCCGGGGAGTTTGCCGGAATGCGGATCTATAACGCCGGGAATGTCAGCAGGCACCACATTATGCAGGCGCAAAGCTATAACCACAATGGCTATAAGGGATATGAGTGCAGCGGCAGCAACCGGCAAAATATAACCAAGAGCGGTAGTGCCCAATACACCTGCCAGCACGGGGCCGAATATCAACCCCAGATTAGCAGATGCGGACATGCGGCCGAAATTCTTCTTGCGTTCGTGCTTGATGGAAATGTCGGCAAGGTAGGCGTTGGCTACAGAAACATTGCCGCCGGTAATACCATCAATAGCCCGCGCGAAGAACAGGATGAGCAGGGGAATATTGAAGATGACCATACCGGAGAAAAGCGGCCATGAAGCTTTGGTGCCGTGCCACAGCAACGCGATAATGAATACACCCCACCCTACCAATGTGCCCGCAGAACTTAACAAGAGTATTTTTTTGCGCCCAACCCTATCGGACCAGGCACCCAGTATAGGGGCACCAATAAGCTGAAAGAAAGAATAGGTGGCGCTAAGGATGCCATACATGATCTCATTACCACCCAGCTTTAGTACTACTACCACCATAAATGGCAGCACTATGCTATAGCCGAGGGTACCTATAAAGTTGATAAGCAATATAGGGAACAGTGACCGTGCAGCATGAGGGGAAACGGTAGGAGATGTAACCATATAGAACGTTGGTAAATGAAAATTACTATTTTATTACCGAGTGTAACAAGTGGAATGTTAAAAAGTTGGGCGGCAAATATCCATGTCGGTGATAATGGGTAACTTACAAGCTATAGTTGTCTTATGCGTTTTATAGTTGCTACTGTAGTCCTATACCTTTGTTCCCTATCGGCTTTTGCGGCTAAGATATTTATACCAATGGACGCTGAGAACCAGCGAAACCACCTGAAAGCCTATGGCATAGCCTATGCGGCACTAAAGCAGGGAATACAGCTGGACTGGCTGTTGAATTACAAGGGCGGCAGCTTTGGCATGGACCAGGTAGAGAGCATAGAGCGTATGTGCAAACTGCGCGGTGTGGACTACGAGGTAATGAGCGATGCACAATACGCAGGCGTACTGAACGAGATAGCTAACCCTGACTTTAATGGTGATGTAATAAAGCTGGAGAAGGCGCCTAAAATAGCGGTGTACACCCCACCCAATAAAGAACCGTGGGATGATGCGGTAACCATGGTGCTTACCTATGCCGAGATACCCTACGACAAGATATACGATGATGATGTACTAGCTGAAAAACTGCCAACCTATGACTGGCTGCACCTGCACCATGAAGACTTTACCGGGCAATATGGAAAATTCTGGGCGGCCTACCGCAATGCTGCATGGTACCAGAACGACCAGCGCACACTGGAAGCGCTGGCGGCAAAGCACGGATATAAAAAAGTATCGCAGCTAAAGCTGGCAGTAGCAAAGAAGATAAGAGATTTTGTGGCAGGAGGCGGTTATATGTTTGCCATGTGCTCGGCCACGGATAGCTATGATATAGCGCTGGCAGCCGAGCATACAGATATATGCGAGGTACCGTTTGATGGGGACCCAATGGCGCCTGATGCACAGCAAAAACTAGACTTTACACAATGTTTTGCATTCAAGGATTTTCATCTGGTGACCAATGCCTATGAATATGAATATTCGAATATTGATAACACCATGTACCGCCGTGTCCCGATGGATATAGACTATTTTTCGCTGTTCACATTTTCTGCAAAGTCTGATCCGGTGCCTACTATGCTGTGCCAGAACCACACTACTACTATAAAGGCTTTTATGGGGCAGACCACCTCTTTCCGCAAAGAAGTGCTGAAGACGAGCGTACTGGTAATGGGCGATTATAAACCTGCCAATGAAGCGCGGTATATACATGGCGAATATGGCAAGGGAACCTGGACCTACTATGGCGGCCATGACCCTGAAGATTACCAGCATGCAGTTGGTGACCCACCCACAGACCTTAGCCTGCACCCAACCTCGCCCGGCTACCGACTGATACTGAACAATGTGCTTTTTCCCGCAGCAAAGAAAAAGCCGAGGAAGACGTAAAGAATCTCTTATTTTTTCAGTTCACCAACTATGAGCGGAGCAAGATGCTCTGCCCAAACAGCGTATTCCTTTGCAGAAGGATGCAGCCCATCGCCCGCTACCAAAAAAGGGTCTTTTGCGGCCATGCGGGTGCTACCGGTTATGTATAGGTAGTAGCACTTATATTCTTCAGTAATAGCGCGGTTGGCATTGTTGTACTCATCTATCTCGTGCGCTATCTTTTTACGGTCGCGGCCGGCAGCGAAAGGAGTAACTCCCCAATCGGGGATAGATAGAACGAACACATGGCGCGAATTGCCACCTGCAAATACAATTGCCTGCTCCAGAAGGTCTCTAAATTCCTGCTTGTAATTGTGCAGCGAACGATTGCGGTATTGATTGTTGACCCCAATGAGCAGTGTTACAAACGAGAACGTTTCTTTAATATTCTGCTCGCGTATTGCGGTGGTCAATTCATCGGTTGTCCAACCGGTAACGGCTATTATTACCGGGTCTGCAACTTCTTTACCCTGCCTGCGCAACAACTTCACCGTCTGGTTAGGGAAGTTATCAGCATGCGGAACCTGCTCGCCGATGGTATAAGAATCTCCTAATGCTAAAAAAGAATACATAGATGCAGTACTGCTTTCTTAATTAATATATACAGTCTTAATATTTACAAACTCCCTGATGCCAAATATACCTAATTCACGACCATAACCACTTTGCTTGATACCACCAAAGGGCAACCTGGGATCTGAATGTACCGGTGCATTTACAAAGCAGCTACCAGCCTGCATCTCTTTCGCAGCTAGCTTTTCCGCCTTTGTCCTGTTGCGGGAAAAAATACAGCAACCTAATCCGTAAATGCTATCGTTGGCGATGCGTATTGCATCTGCTTCATCCTTTACCTCAATAATAGATGCCACAGGGCCAAAAAGCTCCTCATCGTAGGCAGCCATACCCTTCTTTACATTAGTGAGTACCGAGGGCGGGTAATAAGCGCCCTGACCCTCCGGTATAAAACCACCACATAAAAGCTTAGCCCCTTTACCGATGCTTTGCATTACCTGCTCATGCAACTGATCGCGCAGATCGGCACGGGCCATAGGGCCGATCTTACTTTTTGGGTCTGTAGGGTCGCCAAATGTGGCTTGTATCATTTTCTCTGTCAATCGTTTTTCAAATTCTTTACGAATGCTCTTTACCACTATAAACCGCTTAGCCGAAACACAACTCTGGCCGCTATTGGTGAGGCGTGCATTGACACAAATATCTACAGCACTATCAAGGTCGGCATCTTCTAATACCACGTAGGCATCACTACCCCCAAGCTCCAACACCTGTTTTTTCAGATTGCGGCCAGCTGCCTCAGCTACTTTACTGCCCGCTGCGGTACTACCCGTGAATGTAACAGCAGCTATACCCGGATTACCAATAAGACCGGCAATCTTAGATGCCGGTAATAATAACGTCTGAAAAAGGCCTATGGGAGCACCGGCAGACCTCATCACCTTTTCTATAGCCATTGCGCAACCACTTACATTAGATGCATGCTTCAATACCATTGCATTGCCAGCCATGAGCGCAGGTCCCATAGCACGAAAGACCTGCCAGTAAGGGAAATTCCAGGGCATTATTGCCAATACTACACCCAAGGGCTGAAATGAGACATAGCTTTTGCGAGCATCTGTTTCTACAATTTCATCTGCCAAAAACTTAGGACCTTCTTTGGCATAATAATCAAAAGTGCGGGCACATTTTTCAACCTCATCCCTACTCTGCTGTATCGGTTTGCCCATTTCCTTAGTAGCAAGCAGCGCCAATTTTTCCTTTTGTGCGCGTAATTCTTTAGCTATGCTCTTTAAAAGAGTTCCTCTTTCCTTAAACGATAATTTTCTCCATTCGTTGTAAGCTTTTACAGCTTTGTTTATCGCACGCTCTGTCTTTTTATCATCAAATGGCTCATAACTAGCTATTTCTTGACCAGTTGCAGGATCAAGCGAATTTATTTTGTCGAACATTGGGATGCAAATTTTGATTAAAATTAAATAACTGTCTGTGAACAAAACCGTTTTATTAAATTTGGCGCAACAAGATTGTGTTAAAAAAATAAATTACAAATCACTATCATAGAACTAATAGATGATACCAGATAAGATAAAATTCGGCACAGATGGCTGGCGCGCAATAATAGCTCAGGACTTTACAGTGTATAACGTAGCCCGTGTTACCAAAGGATTGGCTGACTGGCTGAAAAACAACAACGCTTCCCCTAAAGTACTGGTAGGACATGATTGCCGATTTGGAGGTGCGTTATTTGCAGAAACAGTAACGGGGGTATTGTGCGCAAATGGAATAAAAGTAGCGTTGGCTAAAGGATTTGTAAGCACACCAATGATCTCATTGGGGGTGCTGAAGGCAGGTGCACAACAGGGCGTTATCATTACTGCGTCCCATAATCCACCATCTTATAATGGATTTAAATTAAAAGGGCCTCATGGTGGGCCAACCAGTCCTAAAGATATAGCCGCTGTGGAGGCAATGATACCCGATGATGTAACCATGCCCACGGAGAACATGAAACACTGGGAAGAAAAAGGCCTACTGGAATACATAAACCTTGAAGACATCTATGTAAACTACCTGGAAGAGAAATTTGATCTTGAGGCACTGAAGAAATCGCCCTTTAAGCTGGCATATGATGCAATGTATGGTGCGGGACAGAATGTAATGCGCCGACTGCTGCCCACTGCGGTATTTATACACTGCGATGAAAACCCAGGCTTTCGTGGCCAGGCACCAGAGCCGCTTGATAAAAACCTGCAAGAACTGGCGCATACCGTAGCGACCACCCCTGAAATAAAAATAGGCCTGGCTACAGACGGAGATGCAGACAGAATAGGGCTATATGATGAAGATGGCAACTTTGTAGATGCCCATCACATAATTCTATTGCTGGTACAGTACCTACATAAGAATAAAGGTATGAGCGGCAAAGTAGCGGTAGCCTTCTCTACTACCGACCGTGTACGAAGGATGGCAGAAGCTTATGGATTGCCGTTTGAAGTAACACCGGTGGGATTCAAATATATCAGTGATATAATGGTACGCGAAGATGTACTGGTAGGCGGGGAAGAAAGCGGCGGCATAGCCGTAAAGGGGCATATACCTGAGCGTGATGGTATATATGATGGACTGGTACTGTATGAATACATGACCAAATCGGGCAAAACATTGAATCAACTGATACAGGAAGTTTATGATGTGGTGGGGAAATTTGTTTACGAACGCAATGACCTGCATGTAGAAAACAATAAGAAAAATGCCATTATACTGAAAGCACAGAATAATGAATACAAAGCCTTTGGCAAATACACTTTTAATAAAATAGAAACGATAGATGGTATTAAATACCATCTTGATAATGGCGGCTGGCTGATGCTACGCGCATCGGGCACCGAGCCCGTATTGCGCATCTATGCAGAAGGGAACAGCAAAGAGGAAACGCTGGATATACTGGAAAATGTGAAGAAAACTATCCTTTAATTACGTTGCTTTAACAAAGAAGGCGCTACCGTTTGATAGCGCCTTCTTTGTTTTATAAATCATTGCAATAGTTATTGCATTGTCTTAGCATCGTTGAGGAACTGCTGCAGGCCCAGGTCGGTGAGCGGGTGCTTCAGTAAACCCAGAATAGAGGGCAGCGGACAAGTGCATATATCAGCACCAGCCTCTGCGCAACGAACTATATGTAACGGAGTGCGAATAGAAGCCGCCAATACCTCGGTCATATAGCCCTGTACATTGTAGATATTTACTATCTGCTCAATCAACTGAATGCCATCCCAACTGCTATCATCGATACGGCCAAGGAATGGGGAGACAAAGGTGGCGCCAGCTTTTGCTGCCAGTATAGCCTGCCCGGCAGAAAATACAAGCGTGCAGTTAGTTTTGATACCATTGTCGGTAAACCATTTGATAGCCTTAATACCATCCTTGATCATCGGCACCTTTACTACTATATTGGGGTGAATAAGCGCGAGCTTTTTACCCTCTTCTACTATATCTTCAAACTTTGTACCGAATACCTCTGCACTTACAGGCCCGTCCACTATTTCGCAAATGGTCTTGTAGTGCGCCATTATAGCATCATGCCCTTTGATGCCTTCCTTAGCCATAAGGGTGGGGTTAGTAGTAACACCATCCAGTATGCCTAAATCATTTGCCTCTTTTATCTGCTCTATGTTAGCAGTATCTATAAAAAACTTCATAAATAAATATAAAAAACTGGCAAGTTACTTACATCGCACCGCTACAACCGCCCGCCCTTGCTACATTCCTGTCCTGGGGGATTCAGCAGGAGCTGGCCGTATAAGACTTGCCAGGGCGGCAAAGGTAATAAAGTTTCGCATTATTCAATAAGTATAAAAAAAGAAATAGCGTGTATTGTGATACACGCTATCAAAAAATATTATTGAGGCTAGTATAGATCAGTTCTTAGCAAGAGTGCCTTTCAGGTAATCTATCACTTTTACTTCTGTGGCATCCACATTACGGAGGTCGGCAAGCATTACTGAAACCCAATCAGTAAGATGAATAATATAAAATACACGCTCCCAATAGCTTTTGCCCTTAGATGTTATTTCTAAAATATTAGGCGTGTATTTACGTATGATCTTCTTATTGATGTCCATACGTGTTTGTACCCGTTCGTAGTCGCCCTCATTCCTTAGTATGATCACTATCTTGTCGTCTGCCTTATCGCGCCACCCTACCAGCTCGTTATGGTTCATTTCAGGAATAACGTGGTGCCAGGCGAGGATCTTACTATTCTCGTTCAACTGCTGGCGGAAACGGATAGCAACCCCTTCAAAATCAGCAGCGGAATAGATAACAGGCAATTTGCCATTTATCTTCTGAGCTATAGTACTTGCTTTTTTTTGTATATTTTTTTCTTCCGCTTTCAGTTCTTTAATAATAGCCTTTATATTCTTAATATAATCATCCTTTATCAACCCGAAATGTGAAAATATCCGCAATACCTGTATCATGCTGTAGCCAATGCAGGAACGAGGAGGCATACCAGCAGGCAATAAAATGCAATCGAGATTTTTCTTTTTAGCAATCTCGGCAACTTTTCCGCCAGATGTAATGCATACAATGGTAGCCTTAGCCTTAATAGCCTGCTGCATAGCAGCAAGGGTCTCTTCTGTATTGCCAGAATAAGAAGATATAATTACCAGCGAATGCTTATTGACAAATGCAGGCAGAAAATAATCTTTATTAATTACGAAAGGGATCTTCAGCGATCCGTAAACATAGTTTTGTACTATAGACCCACCAATGCCACTGCCGCCCAAACCGGAAAGCACCACATTACTAAATTCTTTGGCAGGTGAAATGAAACGATAACTTTGTGCTATTATAAGAGATTCCTGAAGCTGTGTTGGGAAGTCTAAAACTAATTGTTTCATCATTTTTTCTGTTTCAATGTCCAAACATAAAGAAACTGGCATAAAAGGAGAACAAATTGCTGTAAAGTTTTTAATAAATAAGGGATACAGTGTTTTGCATACCAACTGGCGCTTTGGCAAAAAAGAAGTAGATATTATAGCTACCAAGGGAGATACACTCGTATTTGTAGAAGTAAAAACAAGACGTAATTTTGATTTCGGCTTTCCTGAAGAATCTGTAAACGAGCGTAAAAAAGGCTTCCTGCGTATAGCCGCGGAGGCTTTTATTAATGAAAATATGGGATATCCCTGTATACGATTTGATATTATCAGCATACTGCTGGAACAGGAAAATGTAAAGGAATTACTGCATTATGAGGGGGCTTTTTATTGATAATGGCTGTAATAAACAGTATATATTTTTTACTATTGTGCCAATAACATGCAAAACGCCCCCGCTAAACCAGGCATTGGCCCTGAACCTAAAAAAAACGATACGCCACGACAGGTAGTATTTATACTGGTACTTATATTGTGTTGCACACCCTTCATTACCCCGCCCATAGCATTGTTCCTGGGGCTGGTTATAGCGCTCACCCTGGGTCATCCGTTCCTGCATCTTAACAGAAAGGCTACTAACTGGCTTTTGAAAATATCAGTAGTCGGGCTTGGGTTTGGCATGAACATAAATACCGCGCTACAGGCTGGGAGGCAAGGATTTCTGTTTACTGTTATTTCCATAACCGGTACACTGGTACTGGGTATACTACTTGGTAAAGCCTTTAAAATAGAGCAAAAGACATCGTACCTCGTATCATCTGGCACCGCAATATGCGGGGGCAGCGCCATAGCAGCTGTAGCGCCTGTAATAGGGGCCGAGGAAAAATCAATTTCAGTAGCACTGGGTATCGTTTTCATTTTAAACTCTATAGCCTTATTTGTTTTTCCGCTACTTGGCCAATGGCTTCATTTGACACAGGAACAGTTTGGCTTGTGGAGCGCAATAGCCATACATGATACCAGCTCTGTAGTAGGCGCGGCAAGCAAGTACGATTCCTATTTTCCCGGTACTGTACAAAAAGCACTGCAAATAGCTACCACCGTGAAACTGGCGCGTGCCCTATGGATAATACCTGTGGCATTGTTTTCTGCATTCTTTTTCAAGACAAAATCAAAAAAAATAAATATACCCTGGTTCATTGGCTGTTTTATTATAGCCATGATCATCTATACCTACATACCACTGGTACAGAACTATGGGCATTATGTGGTGACCATAGCCAGGCAGGGCCTTACCGTGACACTATTCCTGATAGGGTGCGGACTCTCTAAAAAAGTAATGCAATCGGTGGGTGCAAAGCCTTTTATACAGGGAGTGATTTTATGGCTGGTCATTTCCATAACTGCACTATACGCAGTTATGCACCTTGCATAATAAACGTAATTTAACAGCCAGTAGCTATTGGTAAAAGAAACCCATTAATTTTGCCCCCTCATTATGGCAGATAATAACCGGTACAATCAACGAGGCGTTTCCGCACAAAAAGAAGATGTGCATAAAGCAATATCCAGACTGGATAAAGGTTTGTACCCAAATGCCTTTTGTAAGATGTACCCGGACTACTGGGGTGGTGACGATGCCTTTTGTAATGTGATGCATGCAGATGGCGCGGGTACCAAATCGATACTTGCCTACCTATACTGGAAAGAAACATGCGACCTGAGCGTATGGAAGGGAATAGCCATAGACTCTATAGTAATGAACACGGACGACCTGCTGTGCGTAGGGGCTACAGGCCCATTTACCTACTCATCTACCATAGGACGTAATAAAAACCTGATACCGGGAGAAGTAATATCTGAAATAATAAACGGCACACAAGGTTACTTTGACCGGCTGAAAGAATACGGAATAGAAGTACACCTGATGGGTGGAGAAACAGCTGATGTAGGCGATGTGGTACGCACCGTGATAGTAGACGGCACCATGGCCTGCCGTATGCGCAGGGATAAACTGGTAACCACTGAAAAGATGCAGGCGGGTGACGTAGTAGTATCGCTTGCGAGCTATGGGCAGGCTACCTATGAGGATGAATATAACAGCGGAATGGGGAGCAACGGCCTTACCAGCGCCCGCCATGAAATGCTGAATAAAGAATACGCACATAAATACCCGGAAAGTGTAGACCCTAACCTGCCTGAAGAAGTAGTATATAATGGCAGCTACCGATTAACAGATGCCGCTGAAGGAACACCACTAAATATTGGGAAGTTATTGCTATCCCCTACCCGTACCTATGCTCCCGTTGTATTGCAAATATTGCAACAACACTTTGATAAGATACATGGGATAATACATTGCAGCGGTGGCGGACAGAGCAAATGCCTGCATTACCTGCCGCAACCACTGCGGGTAGTAAAGAACAATTTATTACCAATTCCCCCGTTATTCAAAATGATACAGCAATCGGCGGGAACTGAGTGGAAAGAAATGTACCAGGTATTTAATATGGGGCAGCGGCTGGAACTGTTTACAGATAAGGATACAGCACAGGATATAGTTGCTATTGCAAAACAATTTGGTATAGATGCCCAGGTATCGGGGCATGTGGAAAAGAGCGAAATAAAAGAAGTGGTGATAGATAACGAACTGGGTACATTCAGGTACACATGATATTTGGCATTATTAATGCTATTAATTTAAAAAATCATACCCCAAAAACACTTTTATGAGCATAAAAACTGCATTAATTGCCCTGATAGCTTTATTTAGCTGCGCCGCCGCAAACGCACAGGATAAGATATACACGCGTGAAGGAGACGTAATACAGGCTAAAATAAAAGAGGTTACTACCAAGGTCATTACCTATAAGAAACAGGATAACCCTGATGGGCCGGAATACAGCATCAATAAAAACAATGTAGAGAAGATAACGTATCAGAATGGTACGGAAGATAAGTTTGACGAAGCAGAAGAAGCGCCTGTTCGCCGCCGTATGCCGCCTAGCCCCTTCCAGCACAATGCTGGTAAAGGAGATATGCGGTATGGCAAGAACATAGTTAGCTTCTCGCCCCTACAGCTTTCCAGTGATTACGTAACCAGTGGGATAGGAATAGGGCTCAGCTATGAGCGCGTGCTGGATAAGAATGGCATCATTAGCTTTTATATTCCTGTTTCTATCAGCTTTAACAATAACAACAACAATTATTCAAACGGCTATAATCCAAACAACACTACTTACAATACTTTTTACGCATTTCCCGGTATAAAGTTCTACCCTACAGGCAGTCGCGGACCTATACGGTATTCATTAGGTACGTCGTTCGTATTTGCACAGGGCACTTATGGTGCTGGCTATTATAATAGTACTACCGGAACCCAAACCTTTGAAAATAGCACCTACTCTATCTTCGGATTCATGATCAATAACACATTGAATGCCAACCCTACCCCCCATATCTATTTAGGTCTGGAATTGGGCCTGGGTGCTTCCTATACCAATAGCCTGAATAATAACTACAACAATAATTACAGTACCAATGCGACCAATCCTATAGTACAGTTCTCCTTTAGGATAGGATATCGTTTTTAGAATTAATTGAGCGGATTAGCGGAGAGGTGGAACGTGGTAGTAGTGTTTATTTGTGTGCCGTGTGGAGGTATACTATCAAACGTAGCCCTGAACTGAACAAATATCGTATCCTGTAAAAAATAATTTTTCAGATCGGCAGAGGTATCATTAAGAGATACCGTCGGGCTATTCTTACCAATATTATCATTATAAGCTACCCTTATCTTAGGCAAGCTGGTGCCTGCAATGAATACATCTACGCTATGGAGGAAATTAAGATTTTTACCAGCGGGAGCAGTCATCTGCAGGAGGATACTTTTCAGCGTTACCGAATTGATCTTATCGGTGCTGGTATTGTATTGTGTAAGATATTGCTTTGAATTAGTGGGCACCGGAACTGAGGGAAATGTAATAGTTACCCCGCCCGGTGGCAGCGTGTGGATGTTTGATGAATCAGGGAAAAGGGAACCATCTAACTGTTGTGTATAGGGCAGGTCCTGCTCTATTTGTGTCAATTGTTTTATTTTATTGCAACTTGTGGCAAATATAGCTAGAGCAGCTACTAATAGGATCTTTCTCATATACAGATTATTATCAAAATTAAGGCTTTGGCGTGAGGTGTAGAATAATTTATCGCTAAATTTGCCACCTTTATGTCAAACGAGCGGACGGTAGCATTTCACACCCTGGGCTGTAAGCTTAATTATTCAGAAACATCAACACTATCCCGTACCCTGGAGGCAGAAGGATTTGTGAAGAAGGATTTTGATGAAGAGGCTGAGGTGTATGTAATCAATACCTGCTCTGTAACTGAGAACGCTGATAAAGAATGCCGGCTACTAGTACGGCGCATACAAAAAAGAGCGCCGGGTGCTATGGTAGTAATTACCGGATGCTATGCACAGTTGAAACCGAAAGAAATAGCAGCTATAGAAGGTGTGGACCTGGTGCTGGGCGCAGCCGAGAAATTCAATCTTTCGCATCACCTGAAAGAACTTACAAAGGGAGATGCCACTAAAATATGCTCGTGTGATATAGAGGATGTGAGCGGTTTCAATAGCTCCTACTCACTTACAGACCGTACACGTACCTTTCTTAAGGTGCAGGATGGCTGCGACTATACCTGCTCTTTTTGCACCATACCAATGGCCAGAGGACATAGCCGTAGTGACAGCATAGATGGGGTGCTACAAAATGTAAAAGAACTGGCGACTACAGGCACCAAAGAAATAGTGCTTACGGGCATTAACCTGGGAGATTTCGGGAAAGGAACCAATGGAGGTAAAAAGCGGGAAGAAAATTTTTATGACCTGGTGCAGGCACTGGATGAAACTAAAGGCATAGAACGCTACAGGATATCATCTATAGAGCCAAACTTATTAACTAATGAGATCATAGAATTTGTAGCACAGTCGCGGAAGTTTATGCCGCACTTTCATATACCCCTGCAAAGCGGCAGCAATAAGATACTGGCATCTATGCGCAGACGGTATAAGAAAGAATTATATGCAGAACGTATAGAAGCTATAAAAATGCTGATGCCCCATTGCAGTATAGGTGCAGATGTGATAGTTGGTTTCCCTGATGAGCGGGAAGAAGATTTTAAAGAAACATTTGATTTTCTGCATAGCCTAGATGTTTCTTATCTGCATGTATTTACCTACTCTGAGCGTACTAACACCGCTGCGCTGGACATAAAACCAGTAGTACCTGTACACGTACGAAATGAGCGTAATAAAATACTGAGGAACTTATCTTATAATAAATCTCAATACTTTACGGTACAACATGCAGGGCAGCAGCGTAAGGTGCTATTTGAAAAACAAGACAGTAATGGCATGATGGAAGGATACACTGATAATTATATAAAGATACAGACACCACATCGCGCTGAATGGGTAAACCAGCTAGTTGACTGGACGATATAAATCACCTGATTAGATAGTTCTATTATTCAACTATTCCATTATCTTTGCCATCCCAAAAAGGGAATACCAAGACTTCGTAGCTCAGTTGGTAGAGCAGCTGACTCTTAATCAGCGGGTCTAGGGTTCGAATCCCTACGGAGTCACAATACAGTAAAGGGTTTCAGACGATCATGTTTGAAACCCTTTTTTTATTGCTCAAACAATTTGAAAGAAATAAGAAATTATTTCTCATCTGGAGGTGTTTTAATACTAATTGAAACAAATACGAGTTAGGATATTAATAATACACTCCCAAAAAATCGGCAAATGGCGACCCCGGGTGCCCTGCAGGGGCATGACTGTATGGGGGGGGCAGGATTGGGTGGGTATAGGACATACATTTAAAAACTCTTATTAACAAGAATTGTAGTGTCATTTGAAAACCACATGTCTAAGTGGATGGTGAACTACCAGATGGAAAAGAACTACGATCATGCTCCTGCTTGATACCGGATTACACAGTATAATCCTCTGATTTAATTTTCATCTCATTAGCGTTTTTTATCTTTTTTCAAAGCTTCAAATCCTGATATCACATCAAACAATTCCTCATCAATCGAATCCTGGCGGATTCTGTGGTAGCTCCTATTTAGTTCGTCTGATAAATCATTTATATTTTTTTCCGCACGTTGCATAGCCTCCAGCCTGCTTTCATTTTCGCTTGCAAGAGACTCCGCGCAAACCTTGTAAATAGAAACAAAAAGATACTCGCGGATCAAAGCCCGCAAAGTGGCTTGCCTATCGCCAACTACTTCCGGTAATTCATTTGTAGGCCATTTTTGTTTTTTCAGGTCTTGTTTCCAATTTTGATCCATTGGCAGTAACTGTATTAAAACCGGCTCATAACCTCCATTCTTCTTTGGGCTATTATGAAAAATATAGAAAGCATTTATTCCGGCTTTATCATTTCGGCTTGCTTCAATATCCACAATGATTTGCCCAACCAGTGCCGGGACGGACTTTATGGCCGCCGGGACGGAAAGTAATTTTGAGATAACGAACCCGGAATCTGTTAAACTGTCCCTGGCACGTTCTCCGACTGCCCACACTATTTTTTTTCCTTCAATTTCATTTAATGAATCTGCCACAAAACGTGAAAGGACATCATTGAACTGTCCGACAAGCCCCTGATCTGATCCAAAAACAAGGACGCCAATTGATTTATTTTTTTGATTAGGCTCTACTTCGATAGCAAAATGTTTTTTTTCTTGACTGAAATAACAAGTAAGCCCCAACTCTATAGTATGGAAGTAGTCAGTTAGAGCCGCTTCCGCCATCTGGTATTGCCCGATATTAGCCGCTGCAGTCGCCTTCATAGCTTTCACCACAGATCCAAGGTCGCCTGCACTCTCAATTTTTCTGCGTAAGCTTTCCAGCGTGTCCATTATTTTGTAGAAGGTTTCTTTTCCGGTGTAGCGGGCGCTTCCTCTTTTTTAACAACTATAAAGGGTACGAGGGCGGCCTGCACTATATTTATGATTATATCCCTGTCAGGATCACTTAGTGGTTTATCTGAAAATACACGTTTGACTACATCGGGAGGTATTTTGTCTTTTGATTCACGAATTGCTGTCTCCGCTTCCTTTATCTTTTCAAGTGGTATGGCATCCAACAGCCCGTTGGTCAGTGCCAGCAAGACCATTATCTGCTCCAGGAAAGGAATAGGTTCCAGTTCAGGCTGTTTAAAACATTCCCTTATTCTTTTCCCATGCTCTATCACTTTCCAGGTATTTTCGTCAAGCCGGGTACCAAAACGTGCGAAGGTTTCCAATTCTTCAAATTGCGCATAAGCCAGTTTTAGGTTTCCCGCCACCGAACTGTACGCAGGCAATTGCGCTTTTCCGCCTACACGTGAAACGGATTGCCCGATATCAACTGCCGGAAGAACACCCAACTCAAACAGCTTAGGGGAAAGAAATAGCTGCCCATCAGTTATTGAAATGAGGTTGGTGGGTATATAGGCCGAAATATTCTGCGCCTCCATCTCTATTACGGGCAGTGCCGTAAGTGAACCTCCCCCGCGTTTTTTGTTAAGGTGGGTAGCTCTTTCAAGCAAGCGGGAGTGTATGTAAAAAATATCACCGGGAAAAGCTTCCCGGCCTGGCGGCCTTCTCAATAAAAGAGATAACTCGCGATATGCGCGCGCATGCTGTGTGAGGTCGTCATAAACGATCAGCACATCTCGGCCCTGGGCCATAAAATATTCAGCTATACTGGTTGCGGCGTAGGGAGCTATAAACAATAAGCCGGGTGCATTGTTGCCTTCTGACAGTACGACAATGGTATAATCCATAGCTCCTCTTGCCCGGAGCCGGGCAATAACTTTAGCAACTGATGAGGCCCGCTGGCCGATAGCGCAATAAATACACAATACATTTTTATCTCCCTGGTTAATGATGGTATCAATAGCTATGGAAGTTTTCCCCGTCTGCCGGTCTCCCAATATCAATTCGCGCTGTCCCCGGCCAATGGGGATCAATGCATCAATAACCTTTAGCCCGGTTTGTAGTGGCACAGTAACCGCATCACGATCCATGATAACAGGAGCTTCCCGCTCTATGGGTAAGCGTTGCGTGCCGGAAATAGGATCCAGGCCATCAAGTGGTTGGCCTAACGGGTTTACTATACGACCAATCAGAGAATCTCCAACAGGCACATCCAGTACACGGCCAGTACAATGTACTTCATCACCCACACGCAGTTGATCATTTTCCCCCAACAGTACAACGCCGATCTCATTTTCATCTACATTGAAAGCTATCCCGTATAATTGACCTGGGAATTTCAACAGCTCATTATAACCGGCACCGGGTAACCCCGATACCATAACAACCCCTTCTGATATACTCTCAACAACGCCCACCTCTTGCAGGGATAAAGCAGGGACGTATTGCTGCACCGCAGCGTGCATAGGTGCAAAGATGTTTTCAATAATATTATCAAAAATTTGTTCGGCCATATATTTGCTTCTTTATTTTTCGACCGTTTTAGTGCCTGTTATTTCATTTATCGAGTTTTTAACCGATTCCAGGTATTCAGAAATACTCCAGGCTATTTTATAGCCTCCGGCATTTAGTTCTATCCCGCTTATCAGTTCAGGAACAGTTTGGAATTTAAATGTAGCATCTGTACCCGCCGCATCTTTTATTGATTGCTCCAATCCAGGTTGCTGGGCTGCGGTTATATCGAATGTAGTCCGGATAATGACTGGGGCAGCTGATTTAGCTAGCGCTGTGCCCAGATCTTTCTTTTCATTTTCATTGAGGTTTTTCAGATGTCCGGTAAATACATCCACTATCTGTTGCTCCAGCGCAATATTTGCAAGATCTTTCAAAGTTTTACCCACAATAACAAAAACTTCATCTTTAGCCTTTTCCGCAATTTTCTTAACCAGGTTTTCTTGATTTTCTTTCAGGGCTTCTGCCATCTTCTTGCTTAAATCTGTAGCTTCTTTTCTTGCTTCTTCAAGAAGGCGCTGCTTTTCTGCTTTTGTTTCTTCAAGCGCTTTGTCGATTAAGGCGGTACGTTGCCTATCGAAGTCCTCGTTCTTCTTCCTGAATGTTTCCTTCTCAGTTTTGGCATCAGCTTCTTTCTTCTCTGCATCCCCGATCTGTGATGCGATGCGTTTTTCCCGCTCATCAATAGCGTTTAAAACGGGCTTATACAGGAAGCGTTTCAGCAACCATGCCAGTACAAGGAAGTTGACAATTTGAGCAATGACTGTAAACCAGTTAATGGACATAATGTGTTACTTTATTATTTAGCTATGAAGTGACTCCAAAATGGGTTGGCAAATACCACAATCATAGAAATGACGAAACAATAAATTGCCAGAGATTCCAGCATTGCCAGTCCCACGAACAGGGTGCGGGTGATGTCTTGTTCTGCGTCAGGTTGCTGGGCAATAGAGGTAAGTGCTGCTGTAATAGCTTTTCCCTGTCCAAGTGCCGGCCCTATGACCCCGATACTTGTTGTTGCACCTGCGGCAATAATTGAAACGACTGCTACTGTTGTTGCGCTGTCCATAACTGTTTATTTTTTAGTTGTTATACTGATATTTTCCGGTTTGCCTGATTTGGTTGTAGCAGCAGTTATATACACTGCTGCAAGTATACTGAAGATGTACGCCTGAACAACGCCGGTAAGCATGCCTAGAGCGCTCATCACGACTGGAAAAATAAATGGTGTGATACTCAGTAGTATACTTACTATTACGGTACCACTCATAATATTGCCGAATAGCCTTACCGCCAGGGCAAGTGTGCGGGAAAGTTCACTGATTATATTGAAAGGAAGCATGATGAATGACGGTTGCACATACGTTTTCAGGTATGCCAGTAGCCCCCCTTCCAGTATTCCGTAAAATGGCACTGCAATAAATACACTGATGGCAAGCGCCGCTGTGGTAGAGAGGGAACTTGTTGGGGGCAAATAAAAAGGAAATAGTATGCAGATGTTGCTCGTTAGAATGAAGAGAAATAATGTACCTAGAAAACCTATGTATTTTTTAGGTTGCTGCAGACCAACGTCTTTAATCTGCTTGATGATCCCCGTGACAAGCATTTCGAGAATACACTGCCAGCGGGAGATTTGAATATTCGTTTTGAGTTTGCGCGTTATGACCTGCGATGTTATTATTAATGCCAGCATTATAATCCATGTCCATACTATAGTGGCATTGATAACGATAAATCCATGCTTCCAAAATACTGTCTGGTCGGGGCTAAGCTTCATAAGTTCTCGTATTTTTTGATCTGGTAAATCGTTTGACAACTACACGCGCGAGAATAAAACCAATAAGGCAGACGATCAACAATTCCGGCTTTTTAAATGATACATAATAAAATCCGAGTAAGGTTATGCCGGTACGGAGAAAAAAACTGACGGTCGACAATACAGCAGGCATTTTTGAAGTAATCATGTTTTTTACAGTTACCCATAGTCCGAAAAAGAATAAGGCACCAAGTGCAGCGCCTGTTATAAATGCGAGTAAAATGTGCGGCATTTCGTTCATTTTTTCTCCTGTTTTTGTTGTCTTGAATTATTTTCTGAACGTATAGCACGCCAGGCAGTGAGGCACCCGACGAGAAGGCCGATAATTAAAAATGATAATGTCCATGAAAATGACTGGTGATACCGTTTGTCCATCCAAATGCCTAAAGCCGTGCCTGCCAGTGTGGGAGTAACTACCGACCAGCCAACTACTCCAAACAATCCCAACCCAGACCAGGCACTTTTTTTAGTTTCATTTTGTGCATACAGTTTCCAGTCTGCTTTATCCTTCACCTTTCGACTGAATATTTTTCGGCTATTTTCGTTTTCGGATCCCATTTTAGTCGTTGCGTAATTTCTGTAGCGTTTGTATAAATCCACTTTCCATTTTTACCATTACTGAACGAACGTTTATCTCCTCTGCATCAAGCGTCTTGAATTCTTTGTCCACTGATTCGCGAAGTTTCCCCAGGTCTGAGCCTCCTATTGCATTTCGAACGGATACCATCACCTGTTGCCCCATTTTCACTAGTATTCCTTCGTCTACGGCCAGATATTGTACACCTTGCGACTCTGTTTCATAAATCAGGATTCCGGGCACAAGGGCGGCAGCACAATCGAGCCTCTTTGGCAGTATTCCAAACGAACCATTAACCGATTCTGCAACTATGCGAATAACTTTATCCGTATCCAAAAAAACCATAAATGGTAGTAGTATTTTAAGATGCATAATTAGCTGTTAAATACGCTCTATTTCTTTGTGTCTACTTGTTTGTCTTTTTCATCAGGCTTATTAACTGGTTTATCCTTTTCATCGGGCTTGTTACCTGGGATATCTTTATTATCTGGATTCTCTTTTTCACCGGGCTTGGTAGTTGGTTTGTCTTTTGATTTTTCGTTATCAGTAGCGGCCTTTGCTTTTTCCACCGCTTCATCTATTTTCCCGATCATATAAAAAGCACTTTCAGGATAATCTTTGAACTCATCCTTAAGTATGCGCTCACAGCCATCAAGTGCATCTTTAAGACTCACCTCTTTTCCTTTTATACCACTGAATACTTCGGTTGTAAAGAATGGCTGCGTTAAGAAGCGTTCCAGCCGCCTTGCACGTGCCACCATGGTCCGGTCTTTAGGAGACAATTGCTCTAAGCCGAGCATGGCGATGATGTCTTTCAGGTCTTCATATTGTGCCAATGTTTCTCTTATCTGCCTTGCCAGGTTATAATGCCTCTCACCAACAATAATCGGTGATGCCATCCTGGAATTTGATTGCAGCAGGTCTATGGCCGGGAATAAACCCTCACTGGCTCTTTTCCTCGACAGGACAATAGAAGCAGAGAGATGTGAAAATGTATGCACTGCGGCAGGGTCGGTCAGATCATCAGCAGGAACATACACCGCTTGTATGGAGGTAATAGCTCCGGTATCAGTATTGGCAATCCGCTCTTCCAGCTTTGATAATTCTGTGCCCATAGTGGGCTGGTAGCCCAGTCTTGAGGGCATTTGTCCCATTAATCCCGAAACTTCCATCCCTGCCTGTATAAAACGAAAAATGTTGTCAATTAACAGCAGCACATCGCGATGCTCTTCATCCCGGAAGTATTCTGCCATTGTGAGCGCGGCATGCCCAACACGGAATCGAGCACCCGGTGGCTCGTTCATCTGCCCGTAAACCATTACCATATTTTCCAGCACGCCGGCATCTTTCATTTCGTTGTACAGCTCATTGCCTTCCCGGCAACGTTCGCCAATGCCACAAAACATACTTACACCATGCTGCTTACCCACCATATTGTGGATCATCTCAGTAAGCAAAACGGTTTTACCGACTCCCGCGCCGCCAAAAAGCCCGGCTTTGCCACCTCTTTCTAAAGGCATGAGTACATCAATTGCTTTTATCCCCGTTTCGAAAATTTCAGACTTGGTGGATATTTTCGAAAATGCAGGCGGAGGCTGATGCACGCTCTTACGCGCAACGTTTGAATCAAATGGCTTTTGGTCTATCGCATTTCCAAATACATTAAACATGCGGCCCAACGTTTCTTTGCCTACTGGTACTTTTAAAGGTTCATTCTCGCTTTCCACCAACATACCACGCGACAGTCCATGAGTAGGGGTCAATGCTATCCCCCGCACCCTATGTGCGTCCAGTTGCTCCATTACTTCAATTGACACCTGTTTATCTTTCCCGGTATGCAGCATGGTATTAATATCCGGCAAAGCAGCATCAAACCATGCATCTACTACACTGCCGCGCACAGAAACCACCTTCCCGATATTAACAGGTAATTTTTTATTTTCCTGATTGGAGTTAATTTGGTCTGTTGCCACTTTTAAGTATTTATAGGCGATTGGTCTTATTGCCTGCTTGCATTCATTTAGTATTGTCCCACTTCCAATTCATGATCTCCGGCATGTCCTCACCGTTACTATTAATATATTCCCTGTGTTGTATTAATTTATCCTGTAGCTTTTGTTTTAAATATGTACCCTTGCTTCCAATTTGTGGCAGACGGTCTATCGCATCCATTACAAGATGGAAACGATCCATTTCGTTCAGCACGGTCATATCAAATGAGGTCGTGATTGTCCCTTCTTCTTTATATCCCCGCACATGGATGTTATGGTTGTTAATGCGGTTATAAGTTAGCCTGTGTATTAGCCACGGATAGCCGTGAAAAGCGAATATGACCGGCTTGCTGGTTGTGAATAAGGAATCGAAGTCTTTATCATTCAGGCCATGCGGGTGTTCGGAGTGCCGTTCCAGCTTTAGAAGGTCTACCACGTTCACCACCCGGATCTTTATTTCAGGCAAATGTTCGCGCAAAATCGATACAGCGGCAAGCGTTTCCAATGTAGGTACCTCTCCGCAACATGCCATTACAAGGTCAGGTTCCTGGTTCTCGTCATTGCTTGCCCACTCCCATATGCCAATACCCCGCGAGCAATGTTCAACGGCTTGCTGCATAGTAAGCCACTGAGGCGACGGATGTTTACCTGCGATGATCACATTTACGTAATGACGGCTACGCAGGCAATGATCCATAACAGATAGTAAGCAATTAGCATCGGGGGCAAGATATATCCGTACTATTTCAGATTTTTTATTAACTACGTGATCAATAAACCCCGGATCCTGATGCGTAAAGCCATTGTGATCCTGTCGCCACACCGTAGAAGTAAGCAATATATTCAGAGATGAGATATTTCTCCTCCAAGGTATTTCTAAAGTCATCTTTAACCATTTGGCATGTTGGTTAAACATAGAGTCTATGATATGTATAAAGGCTTCATAGCAATTGAAAAGGCCATGCCTGCCGGTAAGCAAATAGCCTTCCAGCCAGCCCTCGCATTGGTGCTCGCTCAGCATCTCCATTACGCGTCCCGTTGGTGCAAGGAACTCGTCGTTTTCTTGCGTCTGTGTATTCCATTGCCTATTTGTTACCTCAAATATTTGTTCCAGGCGATTAGATATAGTTTCATCCGGCCCGAAAATCCTGAAATTATCAGGATTCATTTTAATAACATCACGTAGGAAACGCCCTGCCACATGTACATCACCTTCACCCACCGAACCGGGCACAGATACATCAACCCCATAGTCCCTGAATCCTGGCAATATCAGATCCCGCAGCAAAGTGCCGCCATTAGCTTTGGGATTGCTTCCCATCCTGCGGTTCTTCCTGGGTGCTAACTCTGCCAGTTCAGGTATTAATCGTCCTTTTTCATCAAACAACTCTTGCGGTTTATAACTCTTCATCCAGCTTTCGAGGAGCGCCAAATGTTCGGGAGGGGTGTTAGCAGACACGGAAAGCGGTATCTGGTGTGACCGGAATGTGCCTTCTATCTGTAGTTTGTCCACCACCTTAGGGCCTGTCCATCCTTTGGGCGATTTTAATACGATCATTGGCCACCGGGGACGCGTTGCGCCAGGACGGGCTCTCGCATTTTCTTTTATTTGTTTTATCTGCGCTATTGCTTCATCTAATGCCGCAGCCATAGCCTGGTGCATAGCCATAGGCTCAGAGCCTTCTACAAATATTGGCATCCATCCATAACCCCGAAATAACTGATCCAGCTCTTCATGAGTGATCCTCGCTAAAACAGTGGGATTAGATATTTTATAGCCATTTAGATGCAGGATTGGCAACACAGTGCCATCAGCCACAGGGTTTAGAAATTTGTTGGAATGCCACGCAGTAGCTAACGGCCCCGTTTCGGCTTCTCCATCACCTACAACGCAGGCAACGATAAGCTCAGGGTTGTCTAATACAGCGCCGAAGGCATGGCTCATAGAATAACCGAGCTCCCCACCTTCATGTATTGATCCTGGTGTTTGTGGGGATGCATGGCTGGAAATGCCACCCGGAAAAGAGAATTGTGTAAAAAGTTTTTTAAGTCCATCTTCATCCTGTGTAATTGCAGGATATACTTCGCTGTATGTTCCTTCCAGATAAGTACCTGCAACCACTGCCGGCCCGCCATGGCCCGGTCCCGATATATAGATCATGTCAAGATCATGCTCCTTGATTATCCTATTGAGATGGGTGTAGATAAAATTTTGACCGGGAGTGGTACCCCAATGTCCTAAGAGCATTTTCTTTACATGCGCCAATTGAAGCGGTTCCTTTAGTAGGGGATTATCATGCAGGTAAAGTTGCCCAACAGACAGGTAATTAGCTGCACGCCAGTATGCATTCATCTTTTGAAGCATTTCAGGCGATAATGTTTCCGCTTCTATTTTAGTTAATTCTAACTCCATAATAACTATTATTTAAGATCGTAATTCAAAACATAAATACCAATCATACCAATGTCAATTCACGTTCAAGCTGTTTTTCTTCACCTCCACATACTGGCATTAATGGCTATAAATATTACAGTTGATAGTGCAAATAAAATATAGAATGATCCTGAAAACTGCCAGTTGGCACCGGCGAACTTTGTCGCATTCTAAACAATTAATCTTATTGGGAATAATTCAAAATATCGCACACAAGCCTCGCCATCATTAACTCCTCATTGGTTTTAATAACACGAACACACACGTTGCTCATTTCGCTGGAAATAATTGATTCGTTCTTTAAATTTCTTGCTTGATCTAACTCAATACCAAGGAATTTCATTCCTTCACACACACGACCTCTTACTTCCGGCGAATTTTCGCCAATCCCTCCCGAAAATATTAACGTATCCAAACCTCCCAGTACTGTAGCAAATGAACCTATCCATTTTTTTATTTGGTAACAAAAAAGCTCAATTGCCTCACCAACACGGTTATCCTTACCTTGGTTCCTGATCAATTCCTGCATATCGGAACTTACTTCTGATATACCTAACATACCAGACTGGTAATTTATTAAATCGTTAAACTGCTTTGGATCAAGCTTTTCTGACTTCATTAAATACCAGGCAACACCGGGGTCAAGATCACCAGCGCGCGTACCCATCATTAACCCGGATGTTGGGGTAAAGCCCATGCTCGTATCCATGCTTTTACCATCTTTTACTGCAGCGAGGCTTGCCCCGCTACCAAGATGGGCTAATATGATCCGGCCTTTGGCAACTTTATCACTTGTGATACGTTTTAGCTCTTCCATAAGATAGGAATAGGAAAGCCCATGAAAACCGTATCGCTGTATGCCCATGCTATAATAACGGCGAGGAATAGCTAATAATTTGGCAATAACTGGCATTGAGGTATGAAATGATGTATCAAAACAAGCTATCTGTGGTATTGCAGGAAAGCGAGTGCTGAATAGTTCTATCAGTTTTATCTCCTGTGGCAAATGCTCGGGGTCATAAGCGCTAATATTTTTCAATTCATCTATTAATTCGGGGGTGATCCGTTCAGGCTCGGTATGTTTCATACCATGAACTATTCTATGCCCGATAGCCCTTACCGGATCAAACCCCTGCTTTTCGAGCCAGTCAACAAGGAAAGTGGAGGCGTTTGTGTAGGACACAGCTTTAATGTCAATGGTACTTTTTTGATGAGTATTGAAATTATTGAAATTTAGTTTGGTGTTTTCAGTACCAATATTTTCAATCTCACCAGATAATAATTGAATAAGTGATTGTTCAATCTTATGTATTGCAAACTTAATGCTGGATGAACCGCCGTTAATTGAAAGGATACTTTTGCCGATTGAACCCATACTTGTCTATTTTTTTAGCGTTTCAATTGCCTTAAACGGATTTTCAGCAACAAATACTGAGGTCCTGGCATAAGTATATTGGCACACGTATTCATCAATCTTTAAAACACACGGATTAACTTTTTATTTGAGAGAATTGCATGTAACAAATTGCTACATTGTAAAGGTGATACGAATAATGCTGGTAAGCATTACACTCTAATGATCATAAGTTACATGAATCACACATTTTCATGCTGACTCCAATAGTGAAGTTGTAACTCAACTTATTTTGCGACCAATGTGACCTTCAGAATACTTAGCTCCCTTACGAACCCTATTACTTCCTTATAAAATGGATAATAAATAAGAATGGCCGCAAATAGCGGCCATTCTTATTTTGTAAAATGAAGACTAATTCTTTTCTGTTTCTTCGCTGGCCTTATAGTTAATGCTACTTTCAGCTATTTGGGTGAGGGTAAGATCGGCTTGTTTCTCTTCGTTAAGAGTAAGCTGTAATATATCGCTAATATCATTATAACCCAGTGTTGCAGCCAGTTGTGCCAAACCGCCATAGGTAGCAATTTCATAGTGCTCTACCTTTTGTGCAGCCAGTACGAGGCCTACATCGCGAGTGGCAGTACCCTTTTCTGTGTCTTCAATGATGCCTTCACCCTCTTCAGTAATACCAGCCATTGCATCGCATTTTTTTGCTTGCGGTTTTTTGCCCAATATTTCAAAAACCTGTTCCAGGCGTGTTACATGTTCCTTAGTCACCTGAAGATGTTCTTCAAATGCTTTCTGCAATTGTGCTGATGTAGCAGCCTTTTTCATTTTAGGCAATGTCTTTACCAGATGCTTTTCTGCCCAATAAATATCTTTCAGTTCATCTGAAAAGAATTTTTGCAGCATAGAGTCGTTTGTTGTAGGACGTGTTGCCGGGGATACAGTACTTTTTGATGCTGCCTTTTTAGGAGCTGAAGTACTGCTTTTACTTTTAGTAGCGGTAGCCATGTTTCTTTTTAATAAGACAGATTAAAATAATTATGCCAGTAAACAATAATGACCACGGTTAGGATATTATTTCTAAGCTAATTTTTAATACGCTACATTATTGACCGTATAATAAAAAAGACCCTAATATATATGGTAAATGTTGTATGAGATAGTAATATTTATGATAGACTGGGCTAGAAAAATTACGTAGTTCTACGCTAAAGAAACCGTAGTTCTACTATTGCAGGGAGTTGCTTCATGCTATAGTTTTGTACCCAATACAAGCAACATCAAGGGATATTGCAGGAGTTTACACCCCTTGATCCCTTTCACTATGATGCTTCAATAAGGAACGCTTCAATAATTTATTGGGGCGTTTTCGTTAATAAATCCGGGAGGCTCAGCTGCCAGCAGTAAGGTTGTATATCTGTTGTATGTCCTTTAATATTTTTTCGAAATTGATGTGCTGGTCTATTAAAATACCTGTATGCATATCAAACACCCAACCATGTACAATAGGATAGTTCTTCTCCAGATACGACTTTTGCACAGCTGCGGTCTTTATAATATTGGTACATTGTTCTAAAACATTCAATTCCACCAGCCTGTTATATCGTGCGTGTTCGTCTTTTATTTCATTCAGCTCGTTTTGGTGCATTCGATACACATCGCGGATAGTGCGTAGCCAGGGATTTAATATACCCAGGTCTACGGGAGTCATAGCTGCCTTTACAGCTCCGCAATTATAGTGGCCGCAAACAATGATATGTTTTACATTCAGGTGTCGCACGGCATAGTTAATGCACGCCATCACATTCAGGTCTGTATTATTTACCAGGTTACCCACATTACGATGCACAAATAGCTCTCCGGGCTCTAGCCCCATTATCTCATTAGCCGGCACCCGGCTGTCTGAACAGCCTACATATAAATAATCCGGCTGCTGGTCGCTCGCCAGCTTCTCAAAATAGTCAGGGTCATTCCGCGTCATTTTTGCGACCCATTGTGCATTTTTCTCAAAAATCTCTTCGTATGAAGCCATTGTATAATAACAATTTTAAGACTGCAATGAAATACAAATGTAAGCGCTAATTTTTTTCAATCATATATGGTGGGTTACTTAACATATACCCCGAACGAGTACGTACAAACATCTGTACATAATTGTATTCAAATGAACATTATGATATCTGTAATAATAGTATAGTGTCACCTACCCTTTCCTCCTTCAATTTTATGGGATGCAGGATGGAACAGGGAACGATTTTCAAAGTTTATTTGTGTGTTACTATATATAAGAATCGTTCTACAGCATAAGAAGACAATTGCCCTGAGGGCCCATTAAGCGAATACTCACAGCCATGCGTGGCCCATGGCAGACCAAGCAGCAGGTGCTTTACATGATATTGCTCCAGTTTCTTATCCAGTATCTCGCTTTCTTCATAATGCACATGCGCATCGTTTCCGCCATGTACCAGTAAGGTAGGCACCGTTAGTGCGGTTACAAAGGCAGTAGCCGAACCAGCCTTATAATTTTGGGGTAGTTCGCTAAGCGTACCGCCAAAAAAATCGGACATTACCTTCTTTGAATCCATTATCAGGGGATTATCAGGATGATTATAAGCCCAAGCCATATCAGTAGGGCCGTAAAAACTGATCACTCCTTTTATACCCGGATCATTGAGTGTGTACGCAGATGCCAGTACTATCTGCCCTCCTGCTGAGCGGCCGAGTAAAACAAAATTATTGGTATCTACATTCAATTCAGCGGCATGGGCCCGCAGATAGGTGAGTGCAGCGCGTACATCCTCTACAGGTGCAGGGCTCTTGTAAGCAGGCGCGAGGCGGTAGTTAATAGACGCTACATTATACCCTTCCCTTGCCATGCGGCTGGTTACATCGGGCAACTCGTGGCTATTGCCGCTTTTCCAGGAGCCGCCATGCACTACTACTACACAGGGGCGCACGGCAGGCTGCGGGGCCTTAAAAAAATCAAGCGTAAGCGCCACTCCGGTATGCGTGGCATAGGTATAGGTAGTATAAGGGATATGCCCTGCTCCAATACCGCTTATCATGCGACCAAAAGTATAGGGTTTATCCTGCTGAAAACCTGTTGAGGGAAGATCATTAACGCTAAACCCACTGGCAATTCTCTGGTCAAGGTTGCCTGCTATCCTGTAGGCACCTATTATAGGAAAGAGAAATAATATAAATGCTATCAGACTGATGATTATCCCCGGTACCCTATACCGCTTAGCCATGATGCTACCTGCCAGCAACACAATTAAAACACCTAAAAACACCCAGGGAAACTCGGAAGCCATGATACCCAGATACCATACATAATGCGATGGCACCGGCATAATGGTAAAGAGTGATAGCAGAAAGCAGAAAATAATAAGGATGATACGAAACATAAGAAATAGATTGATTATATAACGTGCCTATAGCACATAACAGTAATATACGATGTTATTGTGCTGCCTGATTGGAATACGTGTGATTTTATTACAGAGCAACGTGTGAAATACACCTACCTTAGAAAACGCCGGCTAATGAAAAAAATATAAAAACCGAGGGTACGGGAATAAATGATAGACAGATACGAAGAACTGATAGAGCGCTTTATTGATAATAAGATAGGACTATGTGAGCATTTTTTAACCCTTGAATTAGCTAAGCTGCTGCAACAAAATTTGCTGGATCTGGAACGGGATGAACGTATGGTATTTGCAGGCATTGGGAATAATGCGGTGAAAGACCAACACCAGAAGCAAAGAGGCGATAAAATATACTG
The DNA here is from genome assembly GCA_013815385.1 of Taibaiella sp. GTDB lineage: Bacteria > Bacteroidota > Bacteroidia > Chitinophagales > Chitinophagaceae > JACDGL01. Next base: position 122,482 of record JACDGL010000009.1, read on the forward strand.
GATAGATAAAAAGAATAAAAACCTGAGTGAGCTTGCCTTTTTGGAAGAAGTTGAAAACTTTATAGACCACCTTAATAAGACCTGCTATACTGGTATCAATGCCTATGAATTTCATTATGCATTGTACGATGTAGGAAGCTGCTACCAGCGGCATAAAGACCAGTTTAAAAATAATACAGACAGGAAGTACTCCCTGATCAGTTACCTAAATGATGACTGGAATAAAGATGATGGCGGGGAATTGATGATATACCTTGATGAAAAAACAGAAACTATATTGCCCACCATACGTAAAGCCGTTTTCTTTCAGAGTAATGAACTGGAGCACGCAGTATTAACAGCTAAAAGGCCACGCATGAGCATAACCGGATGGCTAAAACGGAGTTAATTAGGGTTTTATTATTTCATAACTTAAATAGATATGCGCATTCGCAGAATAAATAAAATAATTTCCTTCCTCTGCTGGCAAGGATTTGATATAAGGTAGTTTGAACTAACACATATAATAATGTTGGCAATTATAATACTTATAGTCATCATAGCAGTAATAATCACTAACAGGATACGAAGAAATAATAAGATCAGGTCTTATACCCTACCCGCCGGCACAAAAAAAATATTAAGCGAATATGTAGCCTTTTATAGAATGCTGGGTGAGGATGATAAACTTGAATTTGAAGATAGGATACGTGACTTCCTGGCCAGAACAGCAATAACAGGGATTGATATTAGGATCAGCGATACAGACAGGATATTAGTAGCAGCAAGCGCCATTATACCTATATTTTCCTTTCCAGGCTGGAGGTACAACAATATTTCAGAAGTGCTTTTGTATCAAGGGGCATTTGATAAGAACTACCAGGTAAAAGGTGCCAGGAGGAATATACTGGGTATGGTAGGTAATGGGGCTATGCAGGGGCAGATGATACTATCACAGCCATCATTGGTACAAGGCTTTGCAAATGCAGAAGATGGGCGAAATACTGCTATTCATGAATTTGCACACCTGATAGATAAGGCAGATGGAGCAGTAGATGGAGTACCTGAATACCTGTTAGCGCAGCCAAATATAAAACCCTGGATCACCCATATGCACGATACAATAGAAAAAATGAAAAGGAAAGACTATTCAGATATAGACCCCTATGGGGCTACATCCGAGGCTGAATTCTTTGCCGTAGTATCTGAATATTTTTTCGAACGTCCTGATAAACTACAAAGTAACCACCCTGAACTATATACCCTGATGGAAAAGATGTTTCAGAGAAAAGGGAAATTGTAACCAAAATTCCGGATTTATTTAAGAAGTAGAACTATTATTCGGATGAATGATCTCGGTCATCCACATTATCATATTCTTCTATTCCTTGTCGCGGGTCTATAATATACATATCCGGCTGGCCTACAACTATCCCCATCTTAATCCCGCATTTAATAAAATAGGCTTTTCCGAATTGGATATCAGGATGTATTTCCTTTCTGGCTTCCGTTCTTGTCCATATAGTAGCAGGTCCCTGCTTATACACTTTAATGGAAAATTTTGTTCTATTTGCTATCCGGCCTATTGTAGAATCATTTAAATGGATATTATAGCTTATTATAGCCCCAGTATAGTTAGCAGGTCTGTAAAAATATAAAAGAGCATATTTGGCATTTTCAGGAATAAGATGTTTTAATTTATAGGTATAAGAATCAACTTGATTTTTCAGTTTAGAGAAGTCATCTATGTAATAAACATCCGCATGCAGGTTATAGCAGGAACTAACCATACTCGGTTCTTTCAGTTTTGTGATCTTTAATATATTACCGCCAATTTTCCTTGCCTTTTCTTTAGCCTGTTGAATAGTACGATCATAGCCGCAATCTATTTTAAAGCCTTTATCTACTACTTTTATAGTACCAACTTTAGTAGCGCCAACAGGGGCACTGGCGGCAGTCGACAATACAATTACCTCTGCATTTTCATTAAGAGGCGGCTGTGCATTTGCAAATGAAGTTGAAAATAACAGGATCAGAATCATTACACATTTATAATACTGTGCGTAGCGATGTATGGGTTTTAGCATCTTATTCATTTTAAAACGTAAACATAAAGCATTTTGTAAATAGAAAACTACATAAAAAGATATGTGTGAGACTATGTCCCTGCTGACCATGTAAATAATAGGGGAAATACATATACATAATAATAGCCGCCAAAAGCGGCTATTATTATGGGCAGGAACAACTATATATCTTTAGCCCTAAATGTAATCGGCATCAATTAATAATATGGAACCTGTATATATTGTAGGACAAACGTTTGATAAAACTGACTTTACTGTAGCCCCATTTGCAAAGGGTGAATACGAAAACTGCATTTTCACTAACTGCAACTTTTCAAATACAGATATTTCCGGGAGCGCTTTCGTTGAATGTGAATTCAGGGTTTGTAATATAAGCCTGGTAAAACTGACCGGAACAGCCTTTAGAGAAGTGAAATTTAAAGACTGTAAAATGCTGGGGATGCAATTTGGAGGTTGCAATCAATTCAGCCTGCTATTTAGCTTTGATAACTGTATCCTCAACCACTCTTCTTTTTATAAGCTGAAGCTTAAAAAAATCAATTTCCATAATTCAAAACTGGAAGAGGTTGACTTTACTGAAACTGATCTGAGCAATTCTGTTTTTGATAATTGCGACCTGGTAAGAGCCACATTTGACAATACTATTCTAGAAAAAGCAGATCTCAGGACCTCGTATAACTATTCCATAGACCCGGAAACCAATCGTATAAAAAAAACAAAGTTTTCCCTTGCAGGAATAGCCGGGCTATTGGATAAGTATGATATTGAAATAGAGTGTTGATAATTAAGACCACAAGATTACCCTATAACGTAAATTTAATGTTGTCAGTTAATGCTAATGAGCACTAATAATAAGGTACTTGTTACAAGTAGTACCAAAGCCAGGTATACTCCCCATGTTATTGTGCCCATAAGTAAGGTATAGACCCAGTTCTTCTTAAAAAACTCCCGACAGCTTAGCAGTGAATACACCAAGGGGATATAAATAAAGAAGGTCTTCATGAAAATAGGCTTGCTGGCATCTGTTACAGAACCAACTACCAGCAAAAGAAATACTGCACTGATAAACATAAATACGTGCATATGCAGGCTCATTACCGCATAGTTTACGAAATTGTATCGTTTATCTCTAAACGAGCACATATACAGCAGCGCCAGTAATGGCATAAGCAGAAAAAATATCTTCGGCAACAGGTGGAAGAACTCGTTGTATATCTCCGTTATGGGGGTATCTATATCATATAGCTGGTGACGATAAGCATAGGGGAAAATAAAGTAATTATAAAACGTAACAAAGAAATAATCACGGCTAAATTTGAATTTGTTTTCAGGCCTGGAAAAAAAACCTTTTGTGGATTCGTATGTTTCTTTATTTTGCTCTTTTACTTTTCTTAGCGAGTCGCAATTATAATCAACGATCCATTTATCATGGCGCTCGTCATGTATCCTATTATGGAGTCCTAACGTCCATTCCTGGGTCATGATAATACCCCCGGAAATGTCTGCCTTAGTAGTTTGCCTGAACCTAAACGTATAAGAGGCCATTATAAAAAACACAACACTCGTAAATATGTAAAGCGCTATTGGTGGGGTATATCGTGTACGTTGCTTGTTATAATAAGCAACATCCAGCTTGCCGGGTCTGGTAATAAGTGTTTTAACAGTAACCCAGAACTTACTGTCAAAATGAAAATAATGTAAGAAGAAGTGTGAGACAAGATTTATGAAACTGTCATTATGCAAATGCCGCGACTGCCCACATTGTATGCAGTAGTTACCGTTTCCGGATGTATTACAATTCGGGCAAACAGGCTCTTTGCTTGTATCTGCAGACATAATGCTAGAAAAATAAGCCTAAATAATTACGGCTAAATATACGGTATAAGTATTATGCACTATAGTTTATCCAACTATTTTCTCATTGTTTAGCTTTCCCCCACTCCTCTATCGTCAGCACATCTGCCTGGCGGGGGAAGACTTTAGTTGTGAGTACCTGATGTACCTCATTATCTGCATCAGCACACCCATTAGCTAATACTGTTATCCGGAAGTCTTTATCAGAAGCTTCACGTACTGTAGATAGTACTACGCCACCAGTAGAAATGCCTGTAAGTATTATGTGCCTGATATCCTGTCCCCTTAATACCACCTCCAGGTCGCTGCCGGTAAATGCACTTACTCGGCGTTTGATAACGGTTATATCCCCTTCGTGCGGTGCCAGATCAGGGTGAATTTTCATAAATGCACCCATGTCTGCATTGGCAAATCTTTCCTTTACTCCTGTGGAAAAGAACTTGTTGTTCCTGCTTATCTCAGGCGCGCCCTCCCTGAAGCCCACGACCACATAGATAACAGGAATATCCCGCTCGCGGGCAGTAGCTATAGCTTTGGCGACATTCTTTATAACTGCTGTAGCATCAGCAAGATTTCTGATTATGCCGGCCTGCATATCCATCACCAGGAGCGCAGTGTTTTGTGAGTTCTGTTCCATTGTACCTAGTAGTAATACAATCAATATTATTCATTTATTTTGAATTAATTTTATGTTGTAAACATTTACAAAATAATCACCATGCAGGATAAACAAGTGAAGCTTAGACAAACCCAAAAATCCGACTTAGCATTTTTCTTTCAATTTCAACTTGACAAGGAGGCTAATTACTTAGCTGCATTTACTCCAAAAGACCCTACCGACAAAGAAGCATATTTTGAAAAATTTGAGAAATTTCTGAATGACCAAACAATAAATACGCAAACAATTTTGGTTAACGAAACCATCGCAGGTAGTATTGCAAAATTTGAATTGGAAGGAGATGCTGAAATTACCTATTGGATAGACAGAAACTTTTGGGGAAAAGGAATTGCAACAACAGCACTAAAATACTTTCTAACCATTGAAAACATAAGACCTATTTTTGGACGAGTTGCATTTGACAATTTCGGGTCGCAGAAAGTTCTGGAAAAATGTGGTTTTATAAAAATTGGTACTGATAAAGGTTTTGCAAATGCACGACAAGCCGAGATAGAAGAATTTATTTACAAGCTGACATAGAAATTGATAATACAGGCAATTAGGGATGCGCACCCTCCACGATATTAAATCACATCGCTAACATGCGGGAAACTATCAAATAATTTTCCGCAACCCAAAAAACCGATCAGAGCTCCCATTCGTATATTAATAAAGTTAACTTACATTAAATGAAAAGAGTATTCAGTATCCTGGCAGTAGCCATTGTAGGACTATTAATTAGCTTTCCCAATATGGCAAGTGGGCAAAAAAGAAATGATGGGCAAAAGCAGCACGGAAGCAACTACCGGTATGCTACATTTGCCGCAGGCTGCTTCTGGTGTGAAGAATATGTTTTTGAAAGTGTGAAAGGAGTTATAAGCGCCTTGCCAGGATACGCAGGCGGCAAGAAGAAAAACCCTACTTATGAGGAAGTTTCTGATGGCAATACAGGGCACTCAGAATCCGTAAATGTATACTATGATACTACCCTTGTAAGCTACCCAACTTTGCTCAAGGTGTTTTTCGCTTCTCAAGATCCCACACAGGTAAATGGCCAGGGACCAGATGAAGGCACCCAGTACAGAAGCATCGTATTTTATAGAAACGCAGCAGAAAAACAGCTCACGGAACAGTACATTCAACAGCTAAATAATTCACATAAGTACAAAAGGTCAATAGCTGCCCAGGTAGTGCCCTATACTATTTTCTGGCCTGCAGAGAAGTACCATATACAATATGTAAAGCACCACCCACAAGATCGGTATGTTTTGCAGGAATCAATCCCTCGTGTGAAAAGATTTCAGAAACAGTTTCCGGAGCTGATAAAGCCTGAGATGAACCTGGAAAAATAGTAGGTGAGCATTCTAAATTCCAAATTCGATTGGCTTTGCCGGAACTGGCAGGTAGCTGCCGAACAGCATATCCCAATATGGTAAGACGGAACTGTAATTCGAATTTGTTTCTTGCCTGATAACAGAGTGGTGAATGCGGTGCATACGTGGAGATACGAAAAATATCCTGATAATTTTATCCGGTATGGTTCCTATGCGGATATTAGAATGATGCAGTGTAATGACCGGCAAAAGGATAAACCCATATAATGCGACCGTGGTGGCACTGATACCCAACAAAGCGAAAACCGGTATTTTGATTACATAGGAGAGCAGTAATTCACCGGCATGGAAACGCACAGACGATGTGACATTTAGCTTTGTATCTCTATGATGAAAGCGGTGAAAGTACCAAAAGGCAGGAAATATATGATTGGCCCTATGCCACCAGTACATGAATAGATCTGCAAGGAGCAAACCTGAAATGATCTGCGCCCAAACTGGTAAAAAATACAACAATCCGAAGTGGCAGTGATGTAGGTAAGTCAGCAGCCATTGTAAAAAATATCCGCCCAAACCTACTATTATTAGGTCGCCAAGCCCTACCAGGATATTTATAAGGTCGTGATAATAATCTGTAAGATCGCGGCGCTGTGGAAAGATATGCTCAACAAGGTAGGCGATTATGAAAATTATTGCCACTACATATGGCTGTATTGATCTTATAGTTGTTAGCAATTCCATTATATGTCCTCCCAGTTCCGCATTTTCATCATTGCTTCATGCTTATACTGCTATATTACAACATTTGCATAATTTATGGGCCATTTGTATACCTACAACTTTATCTTGCATTAAGTTGAAACTTTAGTATAACTAATACCGTAACTAGTTTATGGATTCTACGCGCAGGTGCTTATATGCGTTATTTACATGTTGGTGCTTAATAGCAGGTTTGGGTACATCATTTGCTAAGAACAGGGATAGTACCAGGCGGTTTAGCGCTTTCCCATTCCCTGTTATTTACTACGCGCCTGAAACAAGGTTTGTTTATGGCGCAGGCGGAGCATTTACGTTTCGTTTTAAAAGAGACCCTACTACGGCAAAACCGTCTAATGTAATTGTGGGTGCAGCCTACACCCAAAATAAACAGCTACTGTTTTACACAACCTTTCAAACCTTTTACGATAATAACAAGTACTATTTTTATGGAGAGGCCGGATATTATAAATACAGTTATTACTTCTTTGGCATTGGCCAGCAGGATATTCCGAAAGAATTATACAAGGTAAATTATCCACGCGTAAAGCTGAATGCTGACCGCAAGGTACTGCCAAACCTATACGCGGGTATAGGCTATCAATACGAAAATTATAACATCGCTGAAACGCAAACAGGAGGCGCGCTGGAAAAGGGAATGATTGCCGGCAGCAAAGGAAGTATTACATCGGGAGCAGGAATACAGTTAATATATGATTCCCGGGACACAGTATTTTATCCGTCAAATGGATGGTTTGGACAGGCAACTTTTATGAATAACGGTAATACCTGGGGTGGTGACCATAATTTCAATCGTTATATCCTTGAGGTAACAAAGTATCAAAAATTGTACAAGCGGGTCATATTGGCTATCAACAGCTACAATAGCTTTGTTACCGGCAATGCACCTTTCCAGCAACTATCCCAGATGGGAAGCAATAAGGAGATGCGAGGGTATTACCAGGGGCGATATACCGACAACAATCTTATGGTGATGGAAGCGGAGGGCAGATTTCCTATCTATAAAAGGTTTGGTGGCGTACTGTTTGCCAATAGTGGCGCATTGGGCAATCAGCACGATTTTATCCGATATGATGATATAAAGTTTACCTATGGCGCAGGCCTCCGATTTAATGTGAACCGGAAAGATCATCTCAATCTCAGGCTTGATTATGCATTGGGCAAAAATACCAGCGGTATTTATTTTACTATTGGCGAGGCATTTTAAATCTTTCAGAGCCTTTATAGCAGGTAAGATAACCGTATCCCCTCTTGCATTAAGAAGTTGTCGCTTCGCCGATTTGCTGCAAAAGTGTCGTAATGGTAGTAGTGAAATGATTTTTAAAACACTATGTATCTATTCTTCGTATCTTCTATTTTTACAAATTGTATGACCAAGAGGTTTTGGATAATAATAATGCTTTTCATTAGCACGTTAGCAACGGCACAACCCACTATGCAAAATGATATTATAACGCTTTCTCAGGATTTTGTGTATGCTGCGAAAGCGGGTGGCGAAACAGATTCATTTGTCAACCGCTTTTCGATCATAGATGAAAATGATCTTTTTTTGCAACTAAATAATGATAATAAGAAAAAGGCGTTCTTCATTAATCTGTACAATGCCTACACCCAGGTATCACTCAAAAAAAATCCTGAACAGTATAAAAACCGGAATGCTTTTTTTACAAAAAAACAAATTCACCTCGCTGGCTATTTCATTAGCCTGGATAAGCTTGAGCACGGCATTTTACGACATTCAAAAACAAAATGGAGCCTGGGGTATATAGATAAGCTATTCCCCGGTAGATTGGAGCGCAAACTACGAGTAGCAAAGGTTGACTACAGAATACACTTCGCATTAAACTGCGGTGCTAAAAGCTGTCCGGCTATTGCCTATTATAAACCGGAACAGCTGGATGAACAATTAGCTCTGGCCACTAAAACTTACCTTGAAGATGAAGCAGTGTATGACCTGCAAAGTAACACACTACATCTTCCCGCATTAATGAGCTGGTTTCGTGCAGATTTTGGAGGTAAAAGGAATGAGATCGAGTTATGCAGGCAGCTACATATAATACCAGCCGATGTACATCCTAAAATACAGTATAAGCATTACGACTGGGCCCTATATCTAAATAATTATAAAACAACCTGAATTCTCTTTTCTAAAAATGAACTCACACAGATCCGCATTGATAATATTTGCCCGTAAGCCGGAGCTTGGGAAAGTAAAAACCAGGTTGGCAGCAGGTATAGGTTTGGAGAAAGCACTAGCAGTGTATATAAAATTACTGGAGCATACAAGAAATATAACTTCAGGCCTGCCGTGTGATAAATATGTTTTTGTTACAGCGCATAATGATGATAAGTTCTGGGAGGGCTATCAAATAGAGTTGCAACAAAACGAGACACTAGGCGACCGGATGCACCATGCATTCGAAATACTATTTGCAAAAGGTTATAAAAAGGTAGTTATAATTGGCAGTGACTGCCCATTACTAAAAGCAGAAGATATAAAGGTTGCCTACGAGGCACTTGACAAAACCAACATAGTAATTGGGCCTACTTTCGATGGTGGCTATTATCTTTTAGGCATGAATCAATTATACCAGCAACTATTTATTAATAAGGCATGGAGCACTGATACGGTATTTCGCGATACCATAAATGATATTAACACTGCCAGTTTATCTGTTCATGTACTCCGGGAACTGGCTGATCTGGATGAAGAGAAAGATATGCCAAGTGAATGGTTGTAACATTAAAAAACATCTTTATAATATTTGTACCTTTTCGTAAAAATATGGCTACGGTTTGCATTGCGTTTTTATTGCGGCAATGTTACAATTAACAGAGGTAATATCCCTGCGCGCCAAACTCCTGTTATATTAGCAAGCAATCACCCAAACTCTTTCCTTGATGCTCTTTTGATAGCCGCCCATTACCCAACAGATGTTCACTTTATGGCACGAGGGGATGCTTTTAAAAAACCTTTCGTTGCCCGCATCCTGCGCATGCTGAAACTGATACCCATATACCGCCTTAGCGAGGGAAAGGAAAATCTAAGCGTCAACGAGAAATCATTTACCGAATGTGTAGAAGTACTTAAAAAGAACGGCACTGTCCTCATTTTTCCTGAAGGCTTGTGTGAGCACCAGTTGGGGCTAAGGCCACTAAGAAAGGGAACTGCTCGTGTTGCCTACAAAGCATGGTACGAATCAGGTATCAATGATATGCTCGTTCAGCCCATAGCTATCAGGTATAATTCGTTCTCTTACGTGCCTAAAGAAGTTGACATAAAATATGGGAACAGTTTTTTAAAAGATACAATTTCGGCCGAACAGCCGGGCTTATTCTACAATGATTTTAATGCGCTATTGAGCGAACGGATGGAAATAGCAATGCTTGATAATGCAGCCAATAGCAAGAAAAAGAAAATCAAAAATGTATTCTTAAGTCTTGCCGCTTTTATTGGTTTTGCTACGCAGCGCTGGTATTATATAGCCTGGCGAAACTTCGCAGCGAAAAAAACTGAAGGGACTGTATTTTATGATTCGGTGTTATTTGGCTGCCTGATGCTTACTTACCCCCTATTTGTAATTTTTATGACTATGCTTTTATGGGTGGTAACCGGTTGCTACTGGATGTTATCTCTTATTGTTCTCCTACCCTTCACCGCATGGTGTTATAAAGAATATAAGTCATAGTCTACTTTACCTTGCTTAAGGCGAGCATTTTTATCATCCAGTCAGGAAGTGGCTTTTCTATATTTCTTTTCTTGAGGTTCAGGTACCAGCCAATCTTTTTCAGAATAGGTACCCTGTGTGTTTCTACCAGCTCTATAAGAGTGCCATCCGGGTCTTCAACATAGCAGAAACGCCCTGATGCACTTTCCATTGCAAACGACTCGTTGCTATCTACCGAAAATACAAATCCCTGTTTTGTAGTATGCGCTTTCAACTGATCCATATCCAGCACATCGAAACAAAGATGTATAAAGCCACAATCACCCCAATATCTTTGGTCGTAGATCTTTTCTGGTTTCCTATCCAAACATTCTACCAGCTCTATTTGCACAGAGCCCAGCAGTTTATTAAAAGCACCTTTACCAGTAGAATTCTTTTGCAACAATACACGACGGTATAGAGCGCTTGCAGCTGCCGGATTGTCGACGAATGATCCTGTTACATCGTATATAACTTCATTAATGCCAAGAACATCCCTATAAAATTTCAGTGCGCTTTCAATGTTACCAACACCTATGACAGCACCACAAACCCCACCTGTTTTTTTACCGGTATTCTGAAACCAGTTGCTGCCCTTCACTATATTGAACTGGTTACCATATGCATCCTTTATCCAAAAGTGTAGTTCCCCTTTTGGATCAGTTTGTATCTCTGAAATAGATATGGCCAGCGTTTTGAAATATTTATGCGCTTCTGAGATATCAGGACACTTTATTTTTGCTGCATAAATACCCAAGTCACCATATAAAACCTTGTTAGCAGGTTCCACAGGCTGGCGGTCCTTAAATTGCCATATCTCCACACCTCCACCTCCTTCCAGATTTATAGATAAAAGGGCATGCCTTCTAAAAACAGTGCCGCCTGTATAACGACTCATTAAAGTAGCTTCGGAGACATCATTAAATATTAACGCATCCATGCCAAACAGTTCTTTGTATAACCTGAGGCCTTCATTTGCATTTTTTACCCCTATGCCTATTTGTTGTATTCCTGAAATATAATCGTGCATGAAAAACGCTTCTGTTTAGAAATACGAATTTATGGTCAGCTTAGTTTTTATTTCATGCCTTTTGACCGGGCAATTTTATAATATAAAGGTGGAATCAGAAGCCTCAATAACCACAATATTCTTTCTCCCCGGGCTATGATCACATGTCTTTTCTTGCCTCGGATACTTTTCAATATTTTTTCCGCACATTCATCTACGGGTATACCATTTAGCTGCCCTTTGTCCATTACATTATATGCTTCACCAGCGGCATTTAAAGCAGACAGCGAGATTGGCGTATTGATCCTGCCTGGGCTAACAATGGTAATATAAAAACCAGGGATAGTATGCTCTACCTGCAAAGTTTCAAAAAAGCCCATAACCGCATGTTTCGCAGCCGAATATCCCGTGCGCATAGGGAAACCCATTAAGCCTGCCATGCTGCTTACCGCTACAACATGCCCATGCCCTTGTTTTAAAAATTGGGGCATCAGGGCCTTAGTAATAGTTACCGGTGCGAAAAAATTAATTTCCATTAGCCTTCGATCAATTGATACCGAAGTGTTGATTGCAAGAGAACGCTGGCTTACACCGGCAGTGTGAATAGCAATATCAATAACACCATAAATATTTACAGCTTTATCTGCCAAAGGAACAAGTTCATTTTCTTTAGATAGATCAGCTTGTAGAATATTAATATGACCGGTGTCTGCTGTACATTCCAGCTTCACTTGTTCAAGTGTTATCGTATTCCTACCTGTGAGTATTAATTTCGCACCTTGTTTTGCCAGTTTCCTAGCTAGCTCAGCGCCAATTCCAGAAGAGGCACCCGTTATCCAAATTATCTTATCTTTAAAATGCATTTTTACGGTAATTAAGCATTCTTCGGTACGTACTTACAAGCTCTTGCTGCGAAGCACCCTTACGAAACATTTTTACAATTTTTAAATTAGCCAGTTGCACACGGAGCCAGCTGTTTGTATCGTACTTACGTGCAGATACCTGCGTGGCCTTGGGTATTAATTTGAATTTCCCTTGTGTCCAGATCTTCTCCAAAAAATCGTAGTCTTCCATTATCATCATCTGGTCGTTGAAACCACCGATCTTATTGAACAGCTCATTAGTTACAAATATGCTTTGATCTCCACCTCGAAAAAAAAGAAAATTAAACCTGGTAAAAAAAGAATTAATCTTTAATAAAAACTTATTGCTGTCAAATTTAAATCGATAACTGCCGCAGTTGCAACCATTATTAACGGCTTCAGATATATCCCGGTAAAAGCTAAGAGGTGGTCGCGTATCCGCATGTACAAAATATAGTACATCTCCTGTTGCATTTTTTGCTCCGCAATTCATCTGTCCTGCCCTGCCTTTTACAGGTGATACTATAGCTTTTGCCCCTGCCTTCACTGCTTTTATCACTGTACTATCGGCACTTCCGCCATCAGCGACAATTATTTCCGCCAATTCACCACCTGCAGCCGATTTAAGATAGGCCACAAGGAAGGCTATATTTTCAGCCTCGTTGTAGGTAGGTATTATGATACTTATCCGCATGGCGGGATTGAAGATATTGAATTTTGATTATTAAATAAACACAGGGTTTAGTTTCTTCTTTTGCTCATTATAAAGATCGTAGCCTATACATGCACCCAGCACTCCATATTCTATCCACAACAGTATTTTACTTTCCTCAAAAAGGGCATTCCTATCTGCATAATAGCTTAATACGATCATTGCCGACCAGACAAGAGGAAACTTATAATCCGTAAAGACCGAAAATAAAATCATGGGCGTGATGTACCAGGGAAAAACAGTCGTCGTAAATGCATAGTAGATCAGCAATATCCAGGTAAAGTATTTTGATAATGTTTTAACATTGATCCGCTTACTTTTCACAAAAGAATAAACTATTATCAACACACCCGAAATAATTGTGAGAGCGGGCCCGATGATGTTGATCATATTTTCACTTGTAAATCGATATGTTATAGCATTTACCAGGTAGTATATACTTGCATTAAATTCTGATTCCTGAAAATAAGAATCGATACTTGACCAGAATTTTTGGACAATGGCAATATCCATAAAGGGAAGAAAGCCGATAATACACACAGCCAGTATGCCAGCGCAAATTAGAAAACCTTTCTTTTTTCCAAAATTGAAGAACACAACCGGCAACAACATTAGAGGTACGAGTTTGGTAATAATAGCAATTGAAAATAGCAATGCGCCCAATACAATCCTGTTCTTCTGCCAGCAATAAATTGAGGCCAGTAAAAAAAATATCATTACTCCTTCATAGTGCAGGTTACCAGTTAGCTCTGCTATAACGATTGGGTTCAAAACATATAGAAGGACTCGTTGCCTATCGAATCCCCATTGCGCTGATAGCCTCACCAGTATTATTATAGACCCAATCTCTGCTGCCAGGATGAAGGTTTTAAGCATTACAATATTTGCATAAATATTGTGAGGGGCAAGCCAGGTGGAGATACCAAAAATAGCTTGCAGGAAGGGCGGGTAGCAGGTATAATAGGTCTGAGAATTAAGTGCACTATAAAGCTGCGGGTCGATGCAATTAACCGGGTATCCCTGCTTCATGATTTCGACAGGCAAATATTTGAAAGGATTGTAACCCGCTACGAGTAATCTGCCATCCCATACAAAACGTGCATAATCTTCTGATAAGTGTGGAAAGGAGAACAGCCAGACAAATCTTAGCAAAATCGCTCCTGCTAATAAAAGTGAAATCTGTTGCTCCGTAATAGGCTGTTTGCAGATGTAGAAATACAGTAAGAACAACGTTCCAAATAGAGAGAAGAGTGCAAAGGTTGATTCTCTTTTTGTAAAGTACGCTAATGCAATATGCACGCCAGCCATGAGAAGAAAGGCCATGGAAAGCCTGATATTTTGCGCTCTGCTGTCGGGCATTGTGTATTTACATATATTTAAAAATAGTGGTAATGATCTTATACCCGGCCATTATAGTTCCCTTCACGGTACCGCTTACCTTAGAGAAACCGATACGTACTCTATAGTTTACAGGCACCTCTTTAATACGGTATTTCTTTTTCGCCACTTTCAACTGCATTTCAACCGTCCAGCCATAATTACGATCCACCATCCCAATATCCTGGAGCACCTTCCATTTTATAGCACGGAAGGGGCCCAGGTCAGTATACTTAACTCCATAGAATGTTCGTATAAGTCTGGTAGCCAGCCAATTCCCGAAAATCTGTGGCATTGTCATTGACCCACGTTGCCTGTTACCCAGTGCCCTGGAGCCTATTACCATATCAATACCATCTTCTAGAATGGGCTTTATCAGTAAAGGGATTTGTTCCGGATAATCAGAATAATCACCATCCATAAAAACAATTATGTCGGGATTCAGATTGTTTAGCGTCACATATTCCATTCCTTTCAGGCAGGCGTTACCATACCCCTGCTTAGGCTGGTCTATCACTGTTGCGCCCGCACTTTGCGCCTGTGCCCTGGTACCGTCCTTTGAATTATTATTAACAACTACAATTTCACTTATATACGCTTTGGGTATATCTGCTACTACTTTCCCAATAGACTTCTCTTCGTTGTATGCCGGTATTATTACAATTATTTTAGGTTGCTGCATGGAAATTTAAACGACCCGACTTCCTGGCCTAAGCACATAAAGATGAGAATTAATCCTTGTTTTGTTTTAGTAAACCTATGAGGAGCGGATCTTCATTAATTCGCCCCTGCTCAGGACCGTTCTCTAATTTTAGTACACCCCTCGGGCATACTGCCGAACAGATACCACAGCCTACGCATGATGAGCGGACTATATTTTGCCCTCTTTGGGCATACCAGCGTACATCAATACCCTGCTCACAATAGGTAGAACAATTACCGCAGGAGATGCACTGCCCACCATTAGTCGTTATTCTAAATCTTGATTTAAAGCGCTGCACCAGGCCTATGTAGGCTGCCATAGGGCAACCAAAGCGGCACCATACCCGGTTACCCATCAGCGGATAAAACCCCACCCCGATAACACCTGAAAATATACTGCCGATCATGAATCCATAGGCGCTTCTCAATGGCCCGGATACACCTTCGCCTTTTCCTGAAAAATAGGTGTACAATACACCCGCTGTCATAATAACTACAAAAATTAATACGCTATATATCAGCCACCTTTCAATTTTCCAGGCAACTAATTTTTTCGAAGATAATTGACGAAAAGAATCGCCCGCAGTCTCTGCAAGTCCACCGCAGCCGCATACCCAGCTGCAATACCAGCGCTTGCCAGTGAAGTAGGTAATGATGGGCGCTAAAACTGTAAAGCCAAGAACACCTGCTACGAGGAAAAGCATTCCCAGTCCACCATTCTTGCGCATTGCATTTAAATTGTCGCCATCAAAAAAATCGAATTTAAGCGGCCAAAAGTTCTTTATATCCATTTCAAAAGAGGCATCAGGTCTTTGCAAGGACTTTAATATCTCCGGGATAACATAAGCAAATGATAATTGAATGAGGATAACTACAAGGGTGCGGGTAAATTGATACCGGTTGTTGCGGTATTTAAGCATGAATTTTATGCCCAGGGATAGCACAGCCAATGAATATACACTACCATAAACAAAATATTCATCAGCCTTACCACCATTCAGGAAATTACTAAGCGGGTCGAACAAAGCCACCAGGCCAGTATTGGTTTTATCGCCTGTACCAAATAGATATGGGAACCAGTAAAGCAATACATAGAACCCGGTAAGAAAAATGCCTATCATCCATCCAAATACCCCCCGGTTGGTAAGCTGTTTGTGCATTACTCCGTTATTCTTAATACCTGCAGGCTGTGTCATATACTTGCGCGAGGCATACACCACGGTGCCTACCAGAATACCGCCAAGGGCTATGGATAAAAATAAAGTCCGTTGTTCAAATGTAACTCCTGCCATAGCCACTAATAGTACCAACAGGCCCAATGCTGCGAGTGACAGTCCTATTTTCTGTATAGCATCAGCGCCCTGCGGGTGGGGCTGCGCGATTGAAAGATCTGATGCTGACATACGTTATAAGTTGAGGATTTGTAATAATCGCTTCCAGCTTTTTTTTACTGTCTTTAGCTGTGTATTGTTTTCTTTATTGAATTTCCGGATGATCTCCTCTTCATAAGTCCTGAAAAACTCCGGATCAAAATTGGCATCTGCCAGGTGAGATAAGACATACTCAATATTCTGCTTATTCAATATCCAATTTTCCAGCACACCATGTCTCAGCCGCATCCCAAATGTATTCACACCCAATAGTCTTCCTGTTGCTGCATGATACCTTGCCCTGAACGATATTTTGCGATTATCATGCTCCCAGTAAAAGCCTTTTTCGTCTTCATTTATTTTTACAGGTACATCGCCATAGGTCTGGTACTCTATATCCAGGAATTTTGCAGAATTAAACCATGGCCCCGGCTGGTATCTTGTGCGCTTTCCCAATAGCGTCTTGGCAAGTGTTTCTGCATGCATCCTGCCTGTGTACCATACCTGCTCTATTGGTTTTCTGCCGGCTGGTGGCTCCTTGAATTGGGCACAATCGCCAACTGCAAAAATATCCGGTATGTTAGTTTCGAAATGGTCGTTTATCAATACTCCCCTATCAATCTCAATACCGCTGTCTTTCAAAAAGCTGACATTTGGGCCTACGCCTATGGCTATCCCCACAAACTCGCAAGGTATAGTTTCGCCTTTCTTTGTTTTCACGGCTTTTACACTGCCGCTTTTATTTCCAATTATTTCACTCAGTTCCGACCCCAGTAATAAATCGATATGATGCTCCGCTATATGCCTGCCTATCATCTTTGCTTCTTCTTCCGGCAATATACCTCCCCAGTAGGCGACCTCGCGCACAAGCATTGTAACATGTATATTTCTGGAAAGAAGCATTTCAGCCATTTCAATACCTATCAACCCACCGCCCAGTATCACTGCATTTTTAACACCCTTAGTGTTGATTTCCATGTTTTGAAGGTCCTGGTAGTTGTACAGGCTTTGTATGCCAAGCAAGTCTTTGCCTTGTATATCCGGTACATTAGATTTTG
Organism: Taibaiella sp.; assembly: GCA_013815385.1. GTDB lineage: Bacteria > Bacteroidota > Bacteroidia > Chitinophagales > Chitinophagaceae > JACDGL01. The sequence goes on from JACDGL010000009.1 coordinate 139,969, forward strand.
AACCACAGGCTAGTACCAGCTTATCGTACTGGATACTGTTTCCATTCTTAAGCGTTACATTCTTATTCTTAGCATCAACTTTTTCTACGTACTGATGAACAAGCGTGATGTTATTTTTCTTCCAGAAATTATCTTCATAAGGCTTTGTATGCTCATATTTCATGTGTCCCATGTATATATACATCAGGGCGGTACGAGCATAAAAGTGTTCTGTTTCAGAGCTTATTATAGTTATCTCATCGTCGCTCCGCTTGCGCACAAGGCGTGCGCAGGTAACCCCCGATATGCCATTACCTATGATAACTATGTGCGCCATTACCTATTTCTGTTCATTTAAGCTCCAGTCGTAATCCATAAAAGAAACAGCAGCGTCTTTATGTATTTTTACCCTTGAGTACTGGTTTATATATTCTATCACTGTTCCATGCTTTTGAAAGTCTTTCTTATACCAGTCAAAATAGTTGGATAGTTCGGGCTTTTCAGCGCTTATTTTATTCTTTCTCTTATCATTCAGGAAATCCTTTGCCTGCTCATTTAGCTGTTCGTTTAGCTTATTTCCCTCATAGGCTTCTCTCCTTAGTTTGGCACAGGAACGGGAAGCACACACTATAGCAAAATGCACCCTCGGATCATCGAACTGTTTGCGAAGAATATGGTGTTCTATTCTGTCCAGTTTATATTTCTCATTACCGATCTTAAAAAACTTTTTTTCCCAGGGGGTATTTACAAAGGGTATCTGGTGCTTTGGGCCAATGTCTTTTATACTCTTTACCGGGTAGTGGTCTATGATCAGCTTAATGGTAAATGCGTTGTAGGCATTTATCCAATAGGCTTCCTTGTCATCCTTGCTCCAGCTATCTTGTGGTGGGTTGTCAGATAACAGGTCCAGGTATTGCTGAAACTCTGCCTTGTCTTTGATGAAGCCCTTGTAGTTTACCCAGCCCTCCTCGTTAACATACTTTTTCAGTAATTGTGTCCATATTTTATTAGCCGGTGGTGTTGTATTGTCAGGTTTGGCTATGCTTGAAAAAGAACTACAAACAAGTAAAATCAAAAGTATTTTTTTCATAAAGATTGTTTAAGTTCTTTTTGCAATATACGTATCCAAAAGAAATTTGGTTGTATTGCAATTTAAATATAACCTTAATACAAAAGGTGTATAAAAATCATATCATCCTCTTCTATATATAGGAACTGCTAATGGGATGTGCTCACAACAAAAAAAAGAGCAACATTCAAATGTTACTCCTATTAACTTTCAGGTCAATTTAGCAACATCCGCCGCCATCATAAAAGAAGGTTGACGGAGTAATAAGAATGTCATCTCTTTTTAAAGATGCAAGGGCTCCAGCCGTTTTATCACAAACTGCAAGTGGCTGATTTGGCAATAGCACGTGTCCCTTATCATCATCAAAGTAATCATTTGCACCATAGTATATTGCCGCTTTACCTGTGAATACACAAGGGCCATCAGCAGGCATTGGGTCCTTAATTGCGCAGACTTCTACACTTTCTATATATATCAGCTCATCAGTAGCATATTGTCCGGGAGCTAGCACACGATAAGGCCTCTTAGCCCTTATCTCAACCGTGCCAAAGCCAATATCTGTTATCATTTTTATATAGTCATTCAATGGCAAAGAACCGGTAAGGCATAATGCCCGGAGGCGCTCATCCTGGCGCAATGTTTCATTCATTGGCTGGTTGCAGATAGGGTCAGACATTACTAACCTACCCCTCGGCTTCAATACCCTGTATATTTCACTTAAAGCCTTCTTCAGGTCCTGTTCTTTAAAAATATTAAAGAGGCAGTTTTGCGCAGCTACGTCAATAGTATTGTCCTCAACCGGCAATGCTAAAGCCGAGCCTTTTCGCAAATCAATGAACGAGCGCTTAAACCAGGGATTTGTTTGTTCTGCATCCTTTAGATTCTTGTCACAAGCTTCCAGCATTTCGTCGACTATATCTACGCCGATAACCCCACCTTGTTGCCTGCTGAAATAGGAAAACTGTAGCACTTCCATCCCCCCCCCAACACCAACGTACATAATAGTCGGATTGTTGATAAGGTCTCTAGCGTTAACCGTAGACCCGCAGCCATAATTCATCTGTTTCATTATGGGTGATATCTCCAAGCCAGGAAAAGCCAGCATGGGCGTAGTAGTACAGCACAGGCCAACATCGGGCTTCAGGGCAGCATCACGATATAGGTCCTGTGTGGTCTTTAGATAGTCAGTCATCATTTTGATTATAGATTAATATGAATTAAAATAAAGTATACATTAGCACTAATAACCGAAGCTATCGGCAATGTCATTAGCCATGATAGCCCGATCTTTGATATTTCCTTTTTGTTAGCGGTTTTATTTACAATGCCTATCCCATAAATACTGCCTACTGATACGTGCGTAGTAGAAACAGGAAGGCCAAACTTACTGGCGGCAATAACTAAGCAACTGGTAACAAGATTGGCAGAAAAACCCTGGCCGTGATTGAGCGAAGATATTTTTTTACTCATTGTATTGGCCACTTTTTTAGAATTGAGCCAACCGCCTATTGCCATTACGAAAGCAAGTATCCATATATTAGTCGGCAGGTTAAAAAAGTTACAGATCAACAACAACGATACAAGTTTTGGCGTATCATTCAACCCACGTGCAAAGCTGACTAGTCCTGCACTTATGTAATGTAAGAAATTGACGAGTGGCTGCACTGTAATTCCTAAAAATTTTCCCTGGTATTGTTTCTGACAATTTTCCGCATTTCCAGCTGTCACCTGAATAGGGCTGCTTTCCTGAATAGAAACAAATTTACCGGTATGTGTCTGCGCTATAGCAACCGGGATCCATTTCTTCCCCACGCATATGCAATCTTCTGCGGTGACACCTGCCACCTGACGGACCTTTTTAAATATAAAATAGATGATACTACTTAAGACCACCGCAATGATGGGACTAAGTATAAGTGGGGTAAAGAAGGTCTTACCTAATACGCCAAAATTGACAGCACTACCAGCACCTACAAGGCCCGCACCAATCAAAGCGCCCACCAGCCCATGTGTGGTAGAAATTGGAAATCCAAATTTTGTAGCCAGCAGTACGGTAATGCCCGCCCCTAGAGCAACAGATAAGACAAACTCTTTTGACTGAATAAGCGAATCGGGCACCAATCCTTTTCCAGAGAAGTTCTTTATCAATGTTTCTGCAAAGAAGTAGGAACAGACCGACCCCGCCAGTGTAAAGATCGTTGCAAGGATAAGTGCTTGCCTGAATTCCAAAGTCCCGCTTCCCCACAAGGTAGCCACGCCTTTAAAATTATCATTTGCCCCATTAAAATAGGTAAGTAACAATACCGAAAGGAAAAGTAATACCAGGATGATCATGTTTAGAAATTTTTAGATGAATATTAGTAATGAAGTAGTAATGATTTCTGCATGTAAAATTTATCAAGCTTCGTTATCAAATGCACAATGCCTTCTCGCAAAAAAATAATCTACTTTTTTTATTCAGCAACTGCACCACCGCAACTACTCCCAGACCCTGCTGTACAGCCATAGCAATGCTGTTTTACAATAATATTACGGTTCTCAAATGCCTGAAGATCAAACTGCGAAATATGTTGTTTACCAGCACAGGCGATCTTAAGGTCTAGCATCTGGTTGAAATCACAGTCGTACAGGTAGCCGTCCCAGCCGATTGACAGTGTATTCCTGCACATCACATTAAGCGCCGCGACGGGGTTGAACGCGTTTATTAGCTTGCTCATGTACTCCTCATAGTTACCCGACACAAGCAGGTAATCGAGGTAGCGGCTTATAGGTATATTGGTAATTGCAAACAAGCTATTGAACTCTATCTGGTAGTGTTTCATAAGCTCGCTCTTATATTCCTTCTCAAGCGAGACTTGCGATGGAGGCAGAAATGCACCTGCAGGGTTATATACCAGGTTAAGAATAAGCCCCGTACCTGGTTTGCCATAGCCTACATCGTTAAGCATCTGTAGTGCTTTAATTGAGTCTTCAAACACTCCATTGCCTCGCTGCCTGTCTGTACGGTCCTGCGTATAAAAAGGGAGTGATGATACTACTTCAATATTATTATCCTTGTAGAACTGTGGCAGGTCATGGTACTTTTTATTCGCAAGGATGATTGTAAGATTGCAGCGAACAATTACATGCCTGTTTAGGCGTTTTAGCTCAGTAACAAACCATCTGAATTCAGGGTTCATTTCTGGCGCGCCTCCTGTCAGATCAACTGTTTTTAAAGATGGATTAGCGCGTATCACATCAAGGCATTCCTGCATCGTAGCCCGTGTCATTATTTCTTTTCTGTCAGGCCCCGCATCCACATGGCAGTGTGTGCATACCTGGTTGCACATTTTGCCCATGTTCACCTGAAATATCTCTATCCCCGTAGGTTTTAAGGGCATCAGGCCTATTTCCTTAAGCTTCTGTGCAAAGGGCGGAAAGCGTTCCGGATCGTTTTGCAATACTTCCAGTTGATGATCAGAATCAGCAAGGAAGTGCGCTAATGCTTTTAATGATTTCATGGTTTCTATACCTCACAAATGTTTATTTGAGCTAACACTTACATTGCTATCTTTTTCACTTTATTCATCATTTGCACACCATGCACAAGTGATGCCCCCCCTCGTATTGCAGCCGATACATGCACTGCCTCCATCATCTGCGCCTCGCTCCACCCTTTTTCAAATGCGTCGCTACTATAGGCATCTATACAATAAGGACATTGCACCGCATGTGCCACGGCAAGCGCTATTAAAGATTTTTCCCTTGCTGATAAAGCGCTTTCTTTAAAAACTTCTCCATACCAGGCAAAAAATTTATCCCCCATTTCTTTCTGGAAGTCACTTATGTTCCCGAATTTGGCGAGGTCCTCGGCGTTATAATAATTGTTGGTAGCCATAAAGCATTAATTGTTTAATAGAAGATTAAACCTATCTACGGAAATAAAAAAATACAAGTTGGGAGATCAGAAAGAAACCGGCGGGGCCCTTAGTGGACGGTCGCTAAAGATAAAAGAGGAGACGTGCAACTCCCGTAATAATGAATAAAATAGCCTTCCGCAGGAAATAATGTAAATAAGAAAATTCCGAATGGCAGATGTTAATGACAGAGAGGCAACCACTTGATTGATGTCCTTACAATCATTAATGTCATGCAAACGGCTCAAAATAGCAGCGCACTCATACGAGCATAATGCTGAAAATAGATTTTGGGATTGCCAGGGAAGTGCCTGGAATGCATCACTATTAAATATGGACCTATTAATGCCTATCAGGTATGCTCCACCCCGTGTATCGGGGCCTATGACGAGGCGGTTTGTCTGTAACAGCGCAATTGCATTTTTTAAATGCTTTTTGTCCAATTGCGGACAATCATTGCCCAATACAATAACATTTTCAAAATCATACTGTAATACGGAGTTCACCGCATTAGAAAGGCGCTCTCCAAAAGTATTGCCTTCCTGGCAAAGCTCATCATAGATAAAATATGGTAAACCACTATTTTCTGCTAATGAAATAACCTTTTCATTGAGACGGGCTAATAACTCAATATTGCTTGGCGCATGGTTTGCGAAATGTTTGAAATTGTTTTCAACCATCGCGGAGCGCGTAAATATGAGAATAGCTGTACCCGGCATTTTACTATTTACGAATTTTTAAACTTTGAGGTTTGCATAGTTACATATATATGTATATTATATATAAATTTATCTCCTTAAGGTTTTTATATAAGCAGTTACTTGCTGTATTTGCCCTTCTGTGAGTGAGTTTTGATAAGAGGGCATAGGTCTTTTACCCTCATTAATTAATTTAATTATTGCAGCGTCATCCCAGCACGCTGATATGCAAATTCTTAGCTTTGAACATTCCCTTGGTTCCATCTAAACCGTGGCAGCGGCTGCACTTTTTACTATAAACATCCTTGCCCGTTAATTCATGTGCTTGCGAGTACACACTGGAGACCATTGATGCAAACATCAACGATATCAATGCATATCCAAAATACTTTTTCTTTAGCTTGTAAACAGATATCAATTCAGGCACAAACCCAATATACATAATATTTTGATGGTTGCTACCAAACTACACTCTTCACTAAAAAAAACGACCTGGCTAACATGGCTAAGGCTTTGGCCCCCCTTGCCCATATCAGCATTCTGCAACAGTTGGTCGCCGCCAATGGATGCATTGGCGGCGACCTTGTAGATGAGAACTTATTATTGCGTTACCGCGTTAGCAGAGATTTTTACGCTATCGGTCGTCGTTGACAGATTTTGCGCCCAGGTATCAGGCATAGATATGGATACTTTCCCTCCCGTTACCGTTATTGTAGCATTAACATTACCGGTACTTGTGCTGGCATAAGTAGTGTTTGAGCTGCCATTGATATTCGAAGAGACCATCTGTACCTCATTGCCCGAGTCGCTTACGCCATCTACCACCCGGTAGCTACCACTGACGGTAGGCATTTTAAAGAAGATAAAACTTATGGTGTTTATGCTGGCGCCTGACTGACCAGTAGATGCCAGGAGCTGCCAGGTACCTGATGATGCTGGGGCCAGCACTGTTACAACATTGTAAGTATTGCTGCCTACCTTCCAGCTTCCTTTACCGCTGCCGGTAGTGCTGCTCGAAGAGCTCTTTTTACACGAGGTTCCGAACAGGATGCCAAGGGCGATAAATCCGAGAAATGATTTTTTCATGTTTATTTTAATTTAGTTATTAAGAGAAAAAATAAATGGCCTTTTTTGAGCATTTGCAATGGATCCCAAACCAAGTAAGTAGAGATTGCAAATCCTCATTAATAGAAGTGTAAAAATGAAAATTTAAAAATCACTTTATACAATAGTCCCCTTACACTAGTATAGGCTCAACTGGTAACGACATTTGAGGTGAATACTTACTGATGAGTTAATTTCGTAACAACCATATGACCTTCAGTAATGGTGTGTGTCGTTGTACCTGTGTAAGGGTATTGCTTACCAACAAAGTTGAAATCACCAACAATGCTATTCCCGGTTGTGTCACAAGTAGTAATGTTTATCATCCCGGATTGCGAGTCAAAGCTGTTTGGTGCGGAATCAATATAGGTAAGTAAAGCAGCAACGCCAAGGGTAGGGTCTGCGCTCTGTGTGCCTGTTTTTGGCGTGAAGTGAAACTCCAGCACCTGCTGCCCACCTTTGAAGGCATAGACATCCATCTCGCGGTGGCTGCCGGTCGTGTACAGCGTTGCGTTTGCTGAATCTACCGTAATGGTAGCGCCACCATCCACTTTATAGGTGAAGCCGGTTGGCGTCGGAGTTGGAGTAGGAGTTGGAGTTGTGCTGCTCTTGGAGCACGATGTGATGCCTAGAGCGATGAAAAGTAATGCGCGCGTAGCGATTGTAGAAAGTTTTTTCATTGTTTGCTTTTTTTAGAAAATGTGCCTTTATTAAGTGGGTAAAGGTGCGCATTTCCAAAAGCCTCAACAATAGGTAGTTGTAGCCAAAGTGCGTAGGTATTTATACCTATTTTCTTGTTCTGCTACCCTTCAATGCCATTTTTAATAGCCCATTTTACAAGGCCAACCGTTGTCCGGCAGCCAGTTTTTTCCAGGATATTCGCGCGGTGATTATCCACCGTCTTTTTGGAGATGAACAGCACCGTGCCGATTTCTTCGCTGGTCTGTTCTTTTACAATCATGGCTAAGATCTCCAGCTCACGTGCGCTGAGGATGCGCTGGTAATCTTCTTGCGTCTTGGCCTTTTCGTATTGGCTGTAAATAATGGGCAGTATGGCTTCAGAGAAATAAGTGCCACCACCGGTAATGCGGTGGAGCGCCTTCAGCAGCTCTTCCCTGCCGGAGCTTTTGAGGATGTAGCCGTCTGCTTCGGCCATTACCGCTTCTTGCACGGCAGCCATTGAAGAGTACATGGAAAGCACCAGCACCTGTATGCGCGGATAAGATGCCTTTACCATCTTGCAAAGATCAATACCGGAAAGCAGCGGCATAGAAATGTCAGTAAGCAGCACATCATAGTCATCCGGTCTTGAGGCTATCATCTCCATTGCCTGCTGTCCATCCAGGGCTGTGCCTGCTACCCGGTACGCTTGCTCGCCTGCAAGCATACCGCTAATGCCGTCCACGATCATCTGGTGGTCGTCGGCCAATAGGATGTTGAATGCTGTATAGCGCTCCTCAGCGAGCGGAAGATTTATGCTCATTGCGGAATGGTGATTTCAATGTGGGTACCGGATATACGTGCTGATTGCACATCTACACTGCCGTTAAGGAGGTTGACCCGAGCAAAAATATTTTTCCAGCCAATGCCTTTTGATTCGCCGATACTGTTCGTGTCAAAGCCTTTGCCATTGTCTGTGATTTGAAGAATGATTAGGCTTGCTGACTCGCTCATTGAAACGTTGATCTCCGAAGCGCCCGAATGCCGCATCATATTTCCCAGCACTTCCTGCACTATGCGATACAGCGAGAGACTGAATGCAACACCAAATTTCCTGGCGCGCACCTCATCCGAAATATTCAGCCCTACACCTACTTCGCCGGCAGACGATATTTTCTGACACAGGTTTTCCAATCCGCGCACAATACCAAAATGAAGGTCTTCCGGAATTAGGTTGTGAGAAATAGTGCGGACTTCCTCCAGCGTTTTGTTTACAAGCTGCGTAGATATTCCTGCACTTTCTTTCAGCTCTGCCTGGTTTAAATCAGGGAGGGTGCCCAGACGCATCAATACGACCGAAAGCATCTGCCCAATGCTATCGTGCAGGTCGCGGGCAATGCGGATGCGTTCGTTCTGCTCACCTTCAAAAATTGCGCGGGTAAAGCCCTTCTCCTCTTCTGCTTTATCGCGGATAGCGCGGATGCGCCAGGCCAATGCAAACACAATTGCGAGTAAGGCGATCATGCCTGCGCTAAAGCCGATTACCCTATTCCGCTCCCGCACGGCTTGGATGCGGGCTATGGATTGCTGCTTACTTTCGTAGCTAAGGCGATCTCGGTCACGAAGCGCTTTTTGGGTTTCATATTTCGTTTCTGCAACCGCTATCTCGCGTACATAGTTGATATCGCGGCTGGTGTCGGAGAGCTGCTGATACTCCGCCATATAGCGATTGGCAGCATTGAAGTTGTGCATGGAATCGTAAATATCTATAAGGCTTTCCAATGCTGTTTTCTGCAGGCGCAGGTCGCCATTCGCCTTCGCTGCTATCAACGATTTTTTGTATTGCAGGATGGCCGCTGCTGTATTTCCTTCTTTCGCATCCAGGTAAGCAATGTTCTGGCGTTCTACATCCATCAGAGAATTATTGCCAAGTGCCTTTGCAATGATCAATGCATCATTGAAATACCTTAACGCCGCGTTATTATCGCCAAGTGCTATGGCTGTTTTACCCATATTATTCAGCGTGTTTGCAACGCCTTGCGAATCTCCCTCTTGGCGGTGTATTTCCAGCGCTTTCTTTTGCAGCTCCAGTACCTTTCCATACGCACCCATATCGGTATACATGAGCGCCATCGAATTAAATAGGCCGGCTGCCTTATTGCTCTTCGCATCTCTGAGCACGGGATATACTTTGTTGAAATAAGCGAGCGCCCGCTTATGCTGCTGCATGTGATAGTAGGTATTGCCAATAGCAATATTCATTCTTTGCACATTCTCCACATCCTTTGCCCGATCATAATAACTAAGCGACTCAAGCTCGTACTTCAAAGCTTCTGCGTAAGCGCCTTTATTACTGTAGCTAACACCTATGTTGCCCAAAATTGCATTGATGATCTTCTCAGATTTGAGGACTTTAGCTGTAGATAGCCCGATGTTGAAATAAAAAATGGCAGAATCGTAATTGCCTTTTTGCAGTTGATAAACTCCGATTGTATTTGCAAGCTTTGCTTTTGCCGGGATATCCATCGCATACGCTTCGCTAAGGCCTTCACGGGCATAGGCAACATAGACCTCTGCCTTTGAGTCGGGTATAGCAGTTACAATTTTGTAGCAAATGTTTGCCCGTTCTTCAGTAGATTTAGCTGCTTTGTAAGCATTTAACAGGCTATCCGATTGCCCCCTCGCATTACATACCAATAATAAGCCTGATACAAGGAGAAGAAATATATAGCGAAGGCGCATTTAGTAAAGATATAAAATCATCTATTACACTTAGCGATAACCCGTATCGCCACAATTGCAAAGTGTTGCTTAATGGATTGTCTGACCTGCAAAGAAATCAAGGGCTTATTAGAATCTGAATTTAAAAAAGCTTGTTGACCTTTGCGTTAGATATATAAATGGAACTATAGACAAAAAAATGATTTTTTAAGAAGCTTTCCTCCTAAAACTGCAAAAAACGAAGTTTTGTGTTGTATCAAATGGGGTGATATGGTCTTCTACAACACATTGCATTTTATAGAATCCATTTTCAAGTACGGCAGTTAATGTTTCCTCGCTATATTGTTTAATATCAAGCCCACTACATTTTTGGGGACCATCAGTGCTAAATGTTCCAATGGTTACGTAACCATCTTCCTTAACTGCCTGACGCGCAATCGAAATGTATTTTACAATTTGTGATTCCGTTGTTAAAAAATGAAAAGCAGCACGGTCATGCCAAAAGTCATAAGTATTAGCTGGCTGAAACTCTGTAATATCACTGATAATCCAATTTACTTTATTCGCTTTTTTGCCAAGTCGCTTTTTTGCTCTTATTAGAGCCTGTTCGCTAATATCAAGTATGGTTACATCTTCAAAACCCTCGTCAAGTAAATAGTCTACAAGTCTACTATCCCCTCCTCCGACATCAATTATCTTTGCTGATTTGTTTAAATTGGCATAGTGAATAAAGTCAAGTGAAGTTTTAGGTACTACCTGTGTCCAACTTACTTCTTCAGCACGTTTAGTAGAATAAATCTTCTCCCAATGGTTTTTTTGCTGTTCCATTTTATTGTTTGTTATCTACTTGGTAATTTATATGGATATACCGCTGATATTGACCACCCGATTCCGGCGGAATGTGACCAGTGATTCCGCGTCAAATTGACCACCCCGTTCCGGGGCAAACTGACCAGGCATTCCGGGGCAAATTGACCACCCCGAACG
>JACDGL010000038.1 GCA_013815385.1 Taibaiella sp.
CTGAAATACACAAGTTGAACTAACATCGCCTATACAGGCGCTGAGTTTGGGATTCTGTAAATTGTAAGTTTATTATTTAACTCAAAAATTTACAGAATCATGGAAAAAAAAATCACTAAGCCCGCAAGCTATTGCGGCACTCGAAAAAACTAACCAGTATTTATCTATTGGCCATTACAGCCCGCAAACTATTCGTAATTATCTTGGAGAACTCCGGTTCATTTTTGTTTATTATGCAGATGCAGATCCTTTAGATTTTACAGAAGGGATGATCATGCAGTATTTACTTTACCTGGCTAAAACCCTTGAATGCAGCAGGGTAAAATGCAGGATGGCCGCACAAAGTGTTTCCTTTTTTATGCGCCACGTTGCAAAGCGGCCTTATGCGATTCCTACCGTTATTTATCCCAGGCCCACTAATAAAATTCCTCCGGTAATGCTTCCTGAAGAAATCATGAAGATGATTGATGGGGGGGTGGCTAACCTGAAGCATCGCACTATATTGATGTTACTCTATAGCACCGGCATGCGCATAAGTGAGATAGCCAATTTGAGAATAGTTGATATAGACTCTACAAACATGCGCATCAAAATATTGCAGGGAAAGGGATGTAAAGACCGGTTCACTCTTTTATCTCAGCAGGTACTTATGGAGCTGAGAGCTTACTATCTTATTTATAAGCCAAAGGAATATTTATTCAATGGAGACAGGCCTGGCAAGCGATACAGCGTTCGCAGCATACAACACCTGATGCAAAAAGCATTAACAAAGGTGGGACTTGAAAACAAGAACTTTACCATACACACCATACGCCACAGTTTTGCAACCCATCTGCTGGATAGTGGAACAGACCTGCATACTATAAAAGAATTGCTTGGCCATAGCAATTTACAGACTACCATGAAGTACATGCACCTGAGCACAAAGCGCATCAACGAGATATTAAATCCCTACGATGCATTATTGCTTGCAAAAGATAACAACATCATTAATGCAAATTTAAAATGATGCCCGTATGCTATCTTATACAGCGCCCCGGGTAACAGTGCAGCAAGTGTTGCAGATGCATCCGGCACCAATGACTAAAAATGCCCACGTAGCAAAAGTTTTGCAACGGATAAAAAGCTGCCGGACAGCATCCCTTGGTTATCACGTATACGGGTGTACGAAGAGTGATTGCGGCCACATTAAATATCAATACCACAGCTGCAGAGACAGGCATTGCCCTAATTGCGGAGCAGTAAAAAAACAAGAGTGGATAGAAGCACGCATGCAGGAATTGCTGCCGGTAAAGTATTACCATGTTGTATTTACATTACCCCATGAACTTAATAGCCTGATAATGGGACATAGAAAACTTTTGTATAAACTGCTTTTTGATGCTTCATCCGGGACCTTGCTCACATTTGCAAAAGACACAAAACACATGGGAGCCACACCCGGCATCATCAGCGTCTTACATACATGGGGGCAGCAGTTAAGCTTTCATCCACATGTACATTGTATTGTAAGCGGTGGTGGTATTGCCAATGATAACCGTTGGAAAGAATGTATAAATAATGACCGGCGTTTTTTGTTCCCGGTGAAAGCTTTGAGCATTGTTTACAGGGCCAAGTTTTTACAGGCATTGCAACAGATGATTAATGATGGAGAAGTGGTGTCGCAAAAAGAAGATACCAAAGAACTCATCAATCTTCTTTATACCAAAGAATGGAATGTGTATGCCAAAGCTCCCTTCGGTGGCCCGCAGGCGGTGATAGAATACCTGGGAAGGTATACCCATAAAGTTGCTATCAGTAATCACCGGGTACAAAGTATAAACGATGAAGCGGGTACGGTAAGCTTTGATTATAAAGATTACGCAGATGGAGGCAAACAAAAACAAATGACTCTAACTATTGATGAATTTATCCGTCGTTTTGAGCAGCATATATTGCCTGAGCGGTTTACTAAAATAAGAACCTATGGCTACCTGGCAAACAGGAACCGACACCAGCGCATTAATGAAGTACTTAGTAAAATGAAGCTGCCCTTGCATAAGGGCATGGTGAAGATACCTGTGCAGGTTCGCATGCTGGAGCAATTTGGCATAGATACATTGGAGTGCCCATGTTGTAAAAACAAATCATTGCAATTAATAAAAATATTTTATCCCTGCCTGTCCGGCAGGCAGCCGTGGACAAAAGCTGGTGACGGATAAAAAATCCTGGAGCAGACATTCATTTAGTGCGCTACCCGGCAACGTTATGTGACGTAATAACAAGGTATGTACCGTATTAAAAAAAAGACGGCTAAAAAT
>JACDGL010000010.1 GCA_013815385.1 Taibaiella sp.
GTCCTCCCTTTCTCATTTTTCCCTCGTTCCCGCTCTCTTTCCCGCTCGTTCTTCAAAAGCCCTTTCTCATTTTTCCCTCGTTCCCGCTCTCTTTCCCGCTCATTCTTCAAAAGCCCTTTCTCATTTTTCCCTCGTTCCCGCTCTCTTTCCTGCTCATTCTTCAAAAGCCCTTTCTCATTTTTCCCTCGTTCCCGCTCTCTTTCCCGCTCATTCTTCAAAAGCTTGTTCTCCTTTTTTCCCGCTCTAAAAGCTATCTTCATCAGAAAAATTTCACTTTATGTTTCCGTATGAAAACCTGGATGTTTACAAAAAAGCATATTCGGTTAACCAAGTCGTCTATAGGCTGCTGAAAGGCAATAAGACTATCCCTGGTTATGCGAGGAACCAATTAGGTCGGGCCAGCTTAAGCATAATGTTGAACATAGCTGAAGGCAGTGCGAAATTCAGTAATAAAGACAGGAGGAATTTCTACGTAACAGCCCGTGGTTCCACATTTGAATGCTCCGCTTTGGTTACTTTTCTTAAAGATGAAAATGAAATAACAAGCGAAATATTTGAAAATATCAATAATGAATACGATTCGTTGTCAAGAATGTTATTCGCAATGATCAGAAATCTTGAAGAATAATATCCCCCTCTCTGAGCGGGTTTTGCTTTGTAACAAAAATGGAAAATCGAACCTGTAATCTATTGCGCTCATTTCTTCAATGCTTTTTAATTTTTCCACACCTCAATAAGTAAACGGGTCCTCATCCTCTTCAATTAATTTCGGATCAGCAGGAATTGCTTTTGCTTTGTCTGTATAGTAATTCCAATTGCCAGATTTCTCATCATCAATATAGTTTCCAGTGGCCTTAATTTTCTGATTTGGGTAATAAATTTTCCATACTCCCATTTTCTTACCCTCAACATAATCACCCTCCATCCTTAATTTTCCATACTCGTAGTAATATTTCCAGTGCCCTACAGGAAGTCCGTTTTTGTGCATACCTTTTTCTAATGGTATCCCAGCCTTATTGAACTCTATAAATGATCCATCCCACAGCCCATTTTCGAGTCTTTTATCTGTATCACGAAAAGGAGGATTGGTTTCTGCAATAAATCTAACTTTACCATTTGAATGATAATGATACTCAACCCATTTTTTATTATTCACTAATGGCTCAGTTTTGCTATATATTTTGCCGTAGGCAAACGAAATCTCTCTGTGAGTAAATTCTCCATTTTTATACTCTCGTATAGTATACATTTCATTAGTAAAAGGATTAGATTCGACCCATAAGCTATCTTTTTTTCCGAGAACGTATTTTCCCTTGTTTACGATCTTGCCGTCTTGGTAATAACTCCAAAATCCTTCTGGCAAGCCATTTTTATATTCTCCTGTAGCCGAAATATTGCCATTTTCCTCGTAAAACGTTTGAATAGCATGGCTGATGATCTTTAGAACATGTCCTGCAAGAAACGTTGTATCTGCATGAAAATTTGTACGAATTGTATCATAAATTCTTCCAAAGGAAGTCAATGTTTTTTGCTTATTAATCATTATAGAATCACGTGGCCAGATGTTGACGGGAACACGGGTTGTTCTGGAACAGGAGTTTGTCCATTTTTTTTCATCTCCCACTGCAAATATCAAATACTCTCTGCCAATACTCAGGCAACCAAGACCGCAAGCTGAGACATACTCCGAATCATAAATCACTACCGTATCTCCAATCACAACACCTTTATAGGCTCTGACAATTTTGTAAAAGCCTGCCCGTCCTGCGCTACTTTCTCCTGACCCAGTTTCCTTTATTAAGGTACCCGTAAATATCCAATTATTAGAATTATAGTCCTCAACATTCATTCGTTTTTTGGTAAAACATGAGCAGCATTGTGCGTCAACACAGTTTAGCAAAAGAATTACGATAAGAAGTGTAATTCGCTTAGTCATTTTTATGGCTTGCACTGACCCGAATTAAAAAATATAATTGTATTGAAGTAATATAAGAAACAGTCATCATCTATTCTCGTCTTTTTGTAACAAATTTCCTGCAGTCGAAAATTCCACAGTTTATTCTTCTTTCTCATTCAATGGACCGCATAGCTCATAAATACGTCTCAAAATCATCATCAATTGGTTAGATAACGTTCCCGTCTGGGGCACATAAAAGAAAACGGAGTTTGAAGAGCGTTAAAGCGCTTGCCAAACTCCGTTCTCATTTTCCTCCTGCTCCGTTTCCCGCTCATACTCAAAACTCAATTTTAATTTTCACCCCGCGCTTCCCTCTGTATACTCCACCTTGTCTCTTAATTTCAGCTCATAAAAGTCTGTACGCCTGTCTTTCAGGTTCCTTACACTGCCATAGCTATGAAGCTCATGCAGCAGCGATAGGTCCACCTCAGCTATCAGTATCATTTCAGTATTCGCAGTAGCCTCGCTCTTTATGCAGTTCGATGGAAAAGCAAAATCACTCGGTGTAAAAACTGCTGCTTGCGAATATTGTATATCCATATTCTCCACCTTGGGCAGGTTCCCTACACTGCCGGTAATCGCTACAAAGCACTCATTCTCTATAGCACGTGCCTGCGAGCACAGGCGCACACGCATATACGCATTCTGTGTATCCGTCAGGAAGGGCACAAACAGTATCTGCATGCCCTCCTCGGCCAGTAGTCTCGGCAACTCAGGAAATTCTACATCATAGCAGATCAATATCCCTATACGCCCGGCATCTGTATCAAATACTTTCAGCGTATCCCCGCCCTGTATCCCCCAGTGTTTGGCCTCATCAGGGGTTATATGTATTTTCTCGTACTTATCTATTGCACCATTTCGGTGGCACAGAAACCCTATGTTGCGCAGTGAATCTTTTTCTATACTTGGCAGGCTGCCGGTAATGATGTTTACATTGTACCTGATGGCCAGCTCCTGGAAACGGGTAGTAATTTCAGGTGTAAATTTCGCCAGCTCGCGCATGGCCTCTGCTTCCGATAGGTGGTTGAACCCGGCAAGCAACGGCCCATTAAATAGCTCGGGGAATACTGCAAAATCACTTTTGTATGCCGATACGGAATCTACAAAGTATTCTACCTGGCTAAACATTTCGTCTATGTCTTTATACAAGCGCATCTGCCATTGTATCAGCCCTATCCTCACAAATGTTTTTACATTAAAAAGGTTTTTAAGGTCGGGTACATAATACACATTGAACCATTGCAGCAACGTGGCAAATTCCTTGCTTGCCCCATCTTCAGGCATGTAGTTGTGTAGCACCTTCTTTACGTGGAAGTCATTCGCCAGTTGGAAAGAAAGAACAGGATCATATATATCCTTGCTCTTTACCTTTTGTATGTAATCCTTTGGGCTCAGTGTATCCGCGTATTCATGGTAGTTGGGCAGGCGTCCGCCAAATATAATGGCCCTTAGGTTCAGGTTTTCACACAGGTCTTTGCGTGCATCGTAGAGCCTTCTCCCCAACCTTAGCCCCCTGTAGTCAGGATGTATGAATATCTCTATGCCATACAGCACATCGCCCTTTGGCGTGTGGGTATTAAAGGTGTAGTTGCCGGTTATCTGCTTGTAGGTATGGTTATCGCCGTATTTCTTATAGTCCACTATTATGGATAGCGCACACCCTACCACTACATCACCTACCTTTATTACTATCTGCCCTTCCGGGAATCTTGTTATCAGGTTTTCAATAGCGCTCGAGCTCCAGAAACCGCCCAGCCATCCGGGGTACGATGCCTTCATGGCATCCAGCAGTTGCTGATAATCTTCAAAATGCAATGCCCCTATCTCTATTTGTTCCAACATATACTGTCTTATAATCCGCAAATATAAGTATTGGCAGTCGATCAAATATTCATCTTGAAAAAGCATCCCCCTCATCCTTGAATTTTTCGAGCATGCCACGGTGGGGCGTTTGCAACGCCCGTTTTGTACTAAAATATTTCAAGTACGCTATCTCGCGGCGTTTGTAATCCCTCTCCATCTGTATTAATATTTATGATACCGCACTTTTCTGTAGTATCATGTATTTTAGTTTTGGTAGCCTCATCCTTTCCATATTATCTTGCCTTCCTATAGCAATATGTATCGCCATTATATAACACATTTACCTATGCACTATCTATTACCCTACTGGTTTCCATTTTCAAACTTCCTTTTTATCCACTCGCCACCCCCATTTCATAACGGAAGTTTGCTGCTCTAAACCGCTACCACAAATGATATGATTTATTTCATTAACGGAAGTTTGCGGAAGTTTCAGATACAATATCGCTCCTATTGATGGGCATAGTGTTTGCACGATTTACAATATAAAAACCGATCAATACGGAACGTAGCTAACCATAATTACTTCTGGGGGCAAGATTCCCCCGGCTTTTGCATTAACATATCTTTCAGCAATTTTTAGATTAATTTTACATTTCATTAACCATCTTAATTATTTATTTTACTGTCTTATTTCATACCGAAATAAATAGTTCAATAATCTTATTGTTTATGAAGAAATTTACTCTGGCAGCAGTGCTGTTAATGTTGTGCACAATTTCATTCTCTTACGGGCGCACAGGCTACCACGTTGAGCTGAAACTTACCGATACAAAAGATACGTTGGCTTTTCTGGCGCATTATTATGCCAAGCCACTGCCCACTATCTACAAGACCGACTCCGCCCACTTTAATAAGAATGGTGTAGCCATATTTGATAGCAAGGAGCATCTGAATGGTGGAATTTATATCCTCATGTTATCCGACCATAAAACTTATATAGAGTTTCTGCTCGATGATGGTGATAATATGAGCATAGCGCTCACCACCAAAAAACTCCCCGAGGGTGTTGTGTTTAAGAATTCTCCGCAAAACGAAGATTTCCAGAACTATTCAAAATTCATAAAAGAGTTTGGAGAAAAGCAGCAGGGAATGATGGCCAATTTTTCACACGCAAAAAATGCTGCGGACAGTGATGTGATCCGTAAGGGTGTGGTGGAAAATTCAAAGTCACTTATAGAGTACCGCCGCAGCTATGCAAGGACTCATCCTAATACCCTGCTGGCACATATATTCGGTGCGCTCGAAGTACCCCAGGTCCCCGGTGGAGACCATCTGCTGCCCGATGGTAAGACGGATTCCCTCTTTACCTATCATTATTACAAAGCCCATTTCTGGGATCATTTCGAATTCCAGGACGACAGGCTTATTAATGCGCCCATATATGACCTGAAACTAAGCGAGTATATTAACAAGGAAGTGTACCCCTACCCCGATAGCGTAGAACACGAAGCCGATATATTGCTGGCAAAAACAAAGGGCACCAAAGAGTTGTTTAAATATACACTTTCATGGCTGGCCAACTTTGGTGAAGACAGCAAGATAATGGGAATGGACGAAGTGTTTGTGTACCTGGTAGAGAACTACTATATGAAGGGGGATGCCACATGGGTGGATGCGCCCACACTCGATAAATTTATAGACCGTGCTATGAAGATAGCCCCTAATGTAATAGGCAATGTGGCGCCCGAAGTAAAAATGGTAGATGTAGACCAGCAGGAGCACAGGCTATCTTCTGTGAAAGCCAAGTACACGGTGCTCGTATTCTGGTCGCCCGATTGTGGCCACTGCCAGCAGGAAATACCATTGCTCGATTCAGTATACAACGCGCAGCTAAAGGCTAAAGGAGTAAAAGTGTACGCAGTGCGCACCGAAGGTACCGATCAGCAATGGCAGGAATTCATTAAAAAGCATAAGCTGGAGGACTGGATAAATGTGTATGACCCTAAGCATACATCTGATTACAGAAGCAAATACGATGTATACAGCACCCCTACTATGTACCTGCTCGATGAGAAAAAGATCATCCGCGGTAAGCGGTTAGACCATTCCAGTATTATGGAAGTGATCCAGATGCAGGAGCGCAAAGAACGTGATGCAAGGAACAAATCATAAGATCACTACTAGCAAAATCACCTGATTGATAATATATGCAGGGATCAGTTAAGGGATTGCAACATCCTGCATTATTGCTGTCTGTCGAAGATGCAGACATCATAAGGTCGTTCAGTTCCGATGCCGAAAAACTGCGCCTGCTACATCCGGCACAGTTAGCAGTTTTCTACAGGCAGCAATGGTTCAAAGCCTTGGTACCGGCAGCCTATGGAGGATTAGAATTACCGCTACCTGAAATGGTTGCATTAGAGGAAGCTGTTAGTTATGCAGATGGCAGCGCTTCCTGGGTAATGACATTATGCTCAGGCGCAGGTTGGTTCGCTGGCTTTATAGATCCGGTTGTTGCAGCAATATTCTTTTCAGGCACTAATATTTGCATCTGTGGTAGCGGCGCCGCTACCGGCTATGCGGAAAAGTTGGTCGGTGGTTATAGTATCAGTGGCACCTGGCTGCATGCTACCGGCGCTCCACATGCTACAGCATTTACAGCCAACTGTATTATAAAAGAAAATGGCATCATTCTATTAAATGAAAAGAGTGAGCCAGTTATCCGTTCATTCATTTTCTTAAAGGAAGAAGTTACTATCATTCCTAAGTGGAACAGTATCGGGATGATAGCTACTGCCAGTTTTGGTTTTCAGGTTACCGATCTCCATGTTTCGTCAGATAGGTGTTTTATTATATCACCCGGCAGCGCAGTTATGCCATCACCGCTCTATCAATACCCTTTTTTACAGCTTGCAGAGGTAACACTCGCTGCTAATCTCTCCGGAATGGCAATGCATTTCATGGATATTGCTAACGAGTATTTTTCAAAAAAAACAGGTAGAAACAAAATTCTTCTTTCACAGGAACCCGTAATAAATAAGATATCTCAAACTGTTATGGAGACCATGAGTAATGCCCGCGCTGCATTTTATACTATTCTTAATAAATCATGGCAACAAATAATAGCCAATAGTTCTATTAATGAAGAAATACTGCAAGCTGTAAGCACCTCATCCCGTGCGCTGGCTGCTGCTGCCAGAGCTGCAACAGATAGCCTGTATCCCTACTGCGGTTTGTCTGCTGCAGATCCTTCATCAGAGCTAAACAGAACGTGGCGCGATATCCATACAGCGTCTCAGCATACTATGTTACTATATTGATTCTGTTTATAATCAGAAATTAAGCTTGTGGCATTTTTTTTGATTATGTATATTCAGGACAAAGATCATAGATATGCAACTCAGCGAAACATGGTTTATGGAAGGGTATGTAGATTTTGAACTACAGAAATATCACTTGCTGGCCTATCTACAGGAGGTGAATAAGTATTTCAATGAAACCAAGCTATATCCTCAGTTATCAGATCTGATACTTCATTATAATAATCTCGTTTCTTTTCGCACCAATAAGAAGTTGCTTCAGGATCAGTTTCCCAAACGTATTGATCGGTTAGACATGCAAAACATACAGGTTATTTATGAAAAGATGCTTGCCGATGATGCTATAATGCAGGAGCTGGAACAAATAACACTCTTTGCTATGGACGAGCTGAAGGGGACTATAGAAAATGGAGCAGAGATATACGATCATCTTGAAAAAAGCATACGTATAGAACCAATAGGCCTTTTGCCGCTTTATAAGAATGAAGGCTATGTGTTGCTTCGGTATGGCAGCTATTCAGAAATAAGGGCATACACCTATACGGTTACTTTATTCGAGCATCAGGCGGCGCGTTATAAAGGCTTACGCATACAATACCTGGACACATGGACAGGGAATATTGTAAATACTTACGAGCAGGTAAAGCGGGATATCATCAGATCGTTACGTACCATTCCTACGCCTGCTGTTTATAGTATAGAAACACCCCTTCATATACCTTTTGATGAGACATTGCTCCCTATAGCGAAGCGTTTGCTCATAAGGTCATTAGATGCGGGCAAGGCTGCATAAAAACAAAAGGCGCCTGCCATCCCGGCAAACGCCCATTGCGGTCTTGAGATTGCTCTATCTCATTATAGAAGACGGAGCAAAAACGCTCTATGGTTGGGGAGTTTTATTTAATACCGGGTCCTGTTTATATTCATGATGTTCCATAGCCAGTTCTACCTGCTTGCGAGTGGGTAGCAGCACCAGCCTTAATGTAGTATCGTTCGTTATATAGCTGGTGGCCCACTCTATAAATATGATCAGTTTATTCTTTACGCTTAGTATCAGCATCAGGTGCAGAAACATCCAGGTAAGCCATGCAAAAAATCCCTGGAAGCTGAATTTGGGCAGGTCCACCACTGCCTTGCTCTTGCCAACCGTAGCCATGGTACCCGGGTTTTTATATGTAAATGCCTGCATTGGTTTATTACCAAGCACATTCTTCAGATTTGCTGCTAATTGCCTGCCCTGATTTACCGCTACATTTGCCAGTTGCGGGTGCCCCTTGGGCCATGCAGCATTTTCCATGTACGCCACATCTCCTATTGCATATACATTGCTAAGGCCTTTTACCCTGTTGTATTCATCAACGGTCATACGGTTACCGCGCACCAGTATTTCTTTCGGTATTCCTTCAGGTACATTTCCTGTTACGCCGGCTGCCCATACCAGCGTATGTGTCGGCAATGTCTTTCCATCTTTAAATGTGATCGTTTTCCCATCATAATCCTGCATGGTAGTATTCAGCATCAACTGCACACCCATATTCTCAAGATATTCCTGTGCCTTTGCCTGCGATGCCTTGCTCATATTTATCAATACCCCACCCTGCCCTTCCACCAGGTATATGGTCAATTTAGAAAAGTCCATGTCAGGATAATCCTTGGGCAGTACTTTGGTCTTCATTTCAGCAAACGCACCTGCCAGTTCTACCCCTGTAGGGCCGCCGCCTACTATTACTATATTCATTATTGCTGCAAGATCTTCCGGTTTTGCAGCCAGGGCATCTTCAAAATTCATCAGCAGCCTGTTGCGCAGTGCTATCGCCTCAGGAGTTGATTTCATTGGGTAGGCGTATTGTTCAATATTCTTGTTTCCAAAAAAGTTGGTAGTACATCCGGTAGCTATTACCAGCTCGTCATAGTCAAAGGTTCCTTCATCGGTCACTACTCGCTGCCCTGTTGTGTCTATATTTTTTACATGCGCCATACGTACATGCACATTACCTTTTTGCTGGAAGACCTTACGAAGGGGAAAGGATATAGCGCTGGGCTCCAGGCGTGCCGTCGCAACCTGGTAAAATAGTGGTTGGAACTGGTGAAAATTATATTGGTCAATAACGGTTATATCAAAATCACTGTTCTTCAGGTGGCGGGCTACCTGCAGGCCTGCAAATCCTGCCCCTAATATAACAATGCGTGTTTTAGACATAGTATAGGTATTGAAAATAATATTCTCTCAAAAATCATTCCTTTGGTTCCTAAATAGAAGGAGGGCAACAGTATACTGCTGCCCTCCTTCATTATTAAATCGATATTATCGTGCTATGCTTACCGCTCTCAGTTCCCTTATTACGGTCACCTTTATCTGGCCGGGGAACTGCATTTCCTTCTGTATTTTATCCGCTATTTCAAAAGACAGGCGGTCGCTGTCTGCATCGCTTACTTTATCTGCTTCCACTATTACGCGTAGCTCTCGGCCTGCCTGTATAGCATAGGCCTTTTCAACCCCCGGGTAAGCCATTGCAAGGCTTTCCAGGTCCTTTATCCGTTGCAGGTAGCTTTGCATCATTTCTCGACGTGCACCCGGCCTCGCGCCGCTTATTGCATCACATGCTTGTACTATCGGCGATATGATAAAGGTCATCTCCATTTCATCGTGGTGTGCACCTATCGCGTTAACGATTGCAGGATGTTCACCACTTTTTTCTGCCAGTTTTGCACCTAATAGTGCGTGGCTCAATTCTGTTTCTTCATCAGGCACCTTACCTATATCATGCAGCAATCCTGCGCGTTTGGCTAGCTTTATTATCTTCTGCCCCAGGCCCAGTTCTGCCGCCATTATACCGCATAGGTTGGCAGTTTCTTTACTGTGCATCAGCAGGTTTTGTCCGTATGAGCTGCGGAATCGCATTTTACCCACCATCCGCACCAGGTCTTTATGCAGGCCATGCACTCCCAGTTCTATTATGGTACGCTCCCCTATTTCCATCACCTGCTCTTCCAGTTGTTTCTTGGTCTTTTCAACCACTTCTTCTATTCGTGCAGGGTGTATCCGGCCATCCTGTACCAGGCGTTGCAGCGATAAGCGCGCTACTTCCCTGCGGAACGGATCAAAACAGCTCAGTACTATAGCTTCGGGGGTATCGTCTATTATCAGGTCTACTCCCGTAGCTGCTTCCAGTGCGCGTATATTACGTCCTTCACGGCCTATTATCTGCCCCTTTATTTCATCGCTCTCCAGGTTAAATACCGTGATGGCATTTTCTATGGTTTGCTCTGCACCGGTACGCTGTATGGTCTGGATTATTATTTTCTTGGCTTCTTTAGTGGCATTCACCTTGGCCTCTTCCATTATCTCCTTCACATGGGCCATAGCACGGGTACGCGCTTCTTCTTTTACAGCTTCTATAAGCTCTGTCTTGGCTTCTTCCGCTGACAGGTTTGCTACCTTTTCGAGTCTTTTTATGTGGTCCTCCTGGTGGCGCTCAAGTTCGGTGCGTTTTATATTTACCACTTCCAGTTGGCGGTCCAGTGTTTCACGTTGCTGGTCATAATCCTGTATTTGCTTTTGCAATCCAGCATTTTTGTCATTCCAGCTTTGCTGTTGTTGCTTCAGCCTATTTTCAGCTTCCACCACTTTCTGGTTACGTATCAGCGATTCTTTCTCTTGTTCGCTTTTCAGCTTCAGGAATTGTTCTTTACCCTCCAGTATTTTCTTGTCCTTAAGTGCCTCTGCCAATGTTTTGGCATCTTCTACTAATTTTTTTGCGTGTTGGTCTGCGTCAGCTACCTGTTGTTTTGTGTTTTTAGCAAATATTAGTTTTCCTAAAAATATACCTATTAGTATAGCTGCCACCGCTACCACGGCAACAATAATGGTCGAATCCATAATCTCTCTTAGCTTTTATTTTGTTACTCATGAAACAAAAGCCCTTATATAATATATAAAACGATATTTCAGGGCGTAATTAGCTTGCTAAGTTAATAACAATTTTGATAAGGCCACCCGGTATATATCGAAGGGAGACCTACATTTTCTAAGATGCGTGGATAACTTTTGAATGGAATAATAAGGCTAAAATGTAATTTTCCGTTGCCAAATCGCTTCTATGGTCTTGTCATTTGCCTCTTGCAATGTTCCTGTTATGCCGTTACGTAGTGAGCCTGCACACAAAGCGGAGCAGGTAAATCAGCTGCTATTTGGTGAAAAGGCGGAAGTTTTAAAGGTGAATGATAAAGATTGGGCTTATATAAGGTGCGAGTGGGACGGTTACGAAGGCTGGTGCAAGACTGGCCAGTTAGCATTGATTAGCCGGAAAGAGTATCGCAAAGCCCCCCGCTATTGGGTGGCCGACCATTATAGCCGCTTTATCTTTGAAGGTAGTGAAATGTGGTTGCCCCTTGGTGCCGATCTTTTTGGTATGTCTGGTGGCAAGATCAATATCAACAAAAGTGCCGCCCGTTTCAAAGGAAAGAAGGTAAATATCCATAAGGAGCAGGCAAACTGTGAAACACTGCTTGCTGCTGCACATAAGTACATGAATGCGCCTTACCAATGGGGTGGTCGCACCGTTGCGGGCATAGATTGCTCCGGCCTTATACACATGGCTTTTAAGCTATGTGGCAGGGCTATACCACGCGATGCCAGCCAGCAGGCCTTACAGGGCGAGGTAGTAGATTTTCTGCAACATGCAGTTTGTGGCGACCTTGCCTTTTTTGACAATCCAGAGGGGAAAATTGTTCATGTAGGCCTCCTGCTCGATAATGAGCGCATTATGCATGCTAATGATGCCAGTGGGCGTGTAGTAATAGACCGTATAGACCAGGAAGGTATTATAAGCACTTCACTCCGCAGGCGTACGCACCACCTGCGGGTAGTAAAACGATATATTATCTAGTACTCGGTGCCTTTGTAAAATATCTTATAGATGTTCTGCCCTATCTGGTACTTGATTACATCGTAGTGTAGCTCCCAGTTTTGCAGGTCAGCGTTGGTTACATCGTATACTTCCCCTTCGGTAAATAGGCGCAATGTATTCGCACTGTTTATATAGGCTACAGAATTGTACTGCATCACTATGCCTGTTGGTAAGTACGTTTCCATATCGGTAATATCCCCTTTGTAAAATACTTTGAAATAGCCACTGGGATCTCTGTACCCTACTATGTTATCACTTACAGACAGGTAGGTAGGGTTAAAAAAACCGAGTACGCGTACACTATCCTCATAAAATATCTTAAAATACCCGTCGTTTGATACATAGGCCACCAGATTATCGCCTGCGGTAAATGTTTGTGGCGGATAATCGTCCACGACAAAGGTCTGCCCGTTATGGAAAATTTTAAACTGCCGGTTGGCATCTACATAGGCTACCGTGTTCCTCCCCACATCAAAGCTGGAAATTGCAAAGTCTTCCTGCGCAATGATCCTACCATGGTAGAATATCCGAAACTGGTTAGCAAAGTTTTTGTATGCAACTATATTATCCGAAACCTTTACCGCCGAAAGAATGCTATCTGGTATAAAACTTTCTATTACTGTAGAAGTACCATTGTAATAAACACGGTAATCATTATGTATGCCATCCAGGTACATTAGTACGCTGTCGCCAAGTGCATATTGGTTGCATATACCGGTCAGGTTTTTTATAGTTCCCCTGTCAAATACATTCAGCGACTTTGCATTCAGGAACATAATAAGGTCATCGCTGGCATAATAGAGATTGGTAAATCCGGCATTTAGCGTCTTTACACCTCCACCATAGAATATCTTAAAGGAATTGGAATTATCAATATAGGGTATAGCTATCCTTCCTATTTTCATGCTGTTAGGCGGCAGGTAATCTACTTTCCTTATTATTCCCCTGTCCCATACCATTACCTCATTTTGTAGGTCCACATATGCGGCAAGGGGTTGTGCAGTGGTATTTAAACTAAGTAATAGGCAGATGATAAGGCCCCCGGTACTTCGCAGCATCAAATGTATAATTTGATGTAAGATAAGAATAAAAATAAAAAGCCGGCCTGAGAACAGGCCAGCCCCTATAAACCCTATCACTATGAAAATCTTTGCAAATATTATTTGCAGTAAGGTAAAATTAGATGTTGGTACATTAGTTTGTTTGGGGTGTAGTAATAAAAAAGCCAGCCTGAGAACAGGCCAGCCCCTATAAACCCTATCACCATGAAAACATCTTTATGCTAAGAGCAAATATTTTTCTAACTAACTATACAAAGATAAAATGCATTTTCATATCTACCAACTTTTTTCCAGGCCTATTATTCAATAAGATAATAGAAAAAACCTATGCGTTACTTTTTCTTCTTTGGGGTAAAAATTGCGATCATACGGCGGCCTTCCATCTTAGGCATCGATTCAAGTGAACCGTACTCAGCCATACGTTCTGCGAATTTTAACAGAAGCAACTCCCCTCTTTCCTGGAACATGATAGCCCTACCCTTGAACTGCACATAGCACTTCACCTTATTGCCATCCTGTAGAAAGTTTTCTGAGTGTTTTGCTTTAAAATCAAAATCATGGTCATCGGTATTTGGCGTAAAGCGTATTTCCTTTACTTCCGATTGCTTGGCTTTCGATTTCTGTTCTTTATCTTTTTTCTTCTTTTCGTACAGGAATTTTTTGTAGTCAATTATCCTGCACACAGGTGGTACTGCATTGGGGGATATCTCTACCAGGTCTACTTCTTTTTCCTGCGCCATCCTTATGGCCTCTGCTATCGGGTACACGCCGGGTTCTATGTCTTCACCTATCACACGTACTTCAGGTACAGTGATCTCGTTGTTCAGCCGGTGTTCATTCTGGGGTACTCTTGGTCTGAAGGGGGGTCTTCCTTTACTTCTTTTCTGCATTAATGGTTGTTAAAAATTGATGTCAAAAATAGGATAATTATTTTTTAAACGTATATATCGTTTTTACTTTCAAAAATATTATGCCGTCACGGCCTTTTTACCTGCCATCTGCTCTTTTATCAGGTCTTTCATTTGCTGGGCAAATTCTTCCAGCGCTACAGCTCCTTTATCGCCCTCTCCGTGTTTGCGTACAGATACCTGCCTCTCCGCCATTTCCTTTTCACCAACTATCAGCATATAAGGTACTTTCATCAGCTCGGTATCGCGTATCTTTCTACCTATCTTTTCGCTCCGGTCATCTACTTCTACGCTCAGTCCGGCGCCCTTCAGGTAGTTTGCTACCTCGTGCGCATACTCACTGTATTTATCGCTTATAGGCAATACTTTCACCTGCACCGGTGCCAGCCAGAAGGGGAGATTACCTGCGCAATGCTCCAGCAATACAGCTATGAACCGCTCCATAGATCCAAATGGTGCACGGTGTATCATTACCGGGCGTTTACGGGTATTATCGCTATCTACGTATTCCAGCTCAAAACGTTCCGGGAGATTATAATCTACTTGTATGGTACCCAGTTGCCAGCTTCTACCAAGAGCGTCTTTTACCATAAAATCGAGCTTAGGGCCGTAAAATGCTGCCTCACCGTATTCTATTATGGTGTTCAGTCCTTTCTCAGCCGCCGCTTCCATTATAGATGCTTCTGCTATAAGCCAGTTCTCTTCACTGCCTATGTATTTACTCCGATCTTCTTTATCGCGCAGCGATATCTGGGCGGTAAAATCATGAAAATCGAGTGAGGTAAATACATACATGACCAGGTCTATCACTTTTTTAAATTCTTCTTTCACCTGGTCGGGCTGGCAAAATAAATGTGCGTCATCCTGGGTAAAGCCTCTTACCCTGGTCAGGCCATGCAGTTCACCTGATTGCTCGTAACGGTACACAGTGCCAAATTCAGCCAGGCGTAGGGGCAGGTCACGGTATGAGCGGGGTTGTGATTTATATATTTCGCAGTGGTGCGGACAGTTCATTGGTTTCAGCATAAACTCTTCCCCTTCCTGCGGAGTGGTTATAGGCCGGAAGCTATCCTTGCCGTATTTTTCCCAATGGCCCGACGTTACGTATAGCTGCTTGCTGCCTATGT
This sequence comes from Taibaiella sp., assembly GCA_013815385.1. Classification (GTDB taxonomy): domain Bacteria; phylum Bacteroidota; class Bacteroidia; order Chitinophagales; family Chitinophagaceae; genus JACDGL01. The sequence continues at coordinate 15,093 of JACDGL010000010.1, forward strand.
GCGGTGTTATTACAGGCAGGTATCCGCTTTCCAGTTGGGCCTTCTGTAAAAATTGTTGCAGGCGTTCGCGCAGCATAGCCCCTTTCGGCAACCACAATGGCAGGCCGCTGCCTACTTTTTCTGAGAAGGTAAATAATTCCAGCTCTTTACCCAGTTTGCGGTGGTCGCGCTTTTTGGCTTCTTCCAGCAGCAGCAGGTAGGCATCCAGCTCCTTTTGGTTAGGGAAGGTGATACCATATATGCGGGTAAGCATTTTATTCTTTTCATTGCCGCGCCAGTAGGCACCAGCTATATTGGTAAGCTTTATTGCCTTTATAACGCCTGTAGCCGGTATATGCGGGCCCTTGCACAGGTCGGTAAAGTTACCTTGTGTATAGAAGGTAATGCTGCCATCAGCCAGGCCTTCCAGCAGTTCCAGTTTATAGGGATCATTCTTTTCGGTAAAGTAGGCTATGGCTTTATCCTTGGCTACTTCTTCGCGCTGGTAAGTGCTGTTCAGCTTAGCCAGTTCCTTCATTTTATCTTCTACCTTTTTCAGGTCTTCTTCATTAATAGTGCGGTCGCCCAGGTCTATATCATAGTAGTAGCCATTGTCAATAGCGGGGCCTATCCCAAATTTCACTCCGGGAAATACCTGTTCCAGCGCTTCGGCCATCAGGTGGGCCGATGAGTGCCAGAAGGTGGTTTTGCCATTTTTATCATCCCACGTCAGTAGTTTCAGGGTAGCATCGGTTTTTATAGGGCGTGTGGCGTCCTGTACTTCGCCATTCACTTCTGCGGCCAGCACCTTGCGTGCCAGGCCTTCACTTATAGACTTTGCTATATCCAGGGCGCTTGTCCCCTGCTCGTATTCCCGTACTGCGCCATCAGGCAGCGTAATGTTGATCATAATTATTATTCAGTTCTAAAAGCAGGTAAAGTTACAAATAGTAGCACACGGGCGCCAAATAAAAAACCACCGGTGCGTTACACTCCGGTGGCAAGAATGTATGGTATCGGTTAAAAGTTCGTGAACGTAAGGGTGTAGCGAATGCTATCGGTCTTCTTAGGCTTAAAAGGATCAGTGAACGTAACATAGTATTGCAGCACAAAATTACTTTGGCTAAAGCTCAGGAGCCTTGTATTCACAATATTCGACCCCGAAGGTGAGTAGTTCACAAATCGCCTGTCATAAATAGAACGGCCGAATAAACTTGCCGCTCCAAAGAAGTTGATACCGCTGTCATTATTTACAGGCTGCCAGGTAAATCCTATCTGGTCTGGCTCAGATACATCGCATTTTTTGGTACCGCTGTATATAAAGCCATTAAGATTGGGGCCAAACACTATATAATCATCCTGATGACAGTCAGGTATGCTATCAATTACCACAGTATCCTGGGCGAAGCCGAAGGAAAATGTTTTAAAGGTATCAGAGCCCTCGCTCACCTTCCACTTGCCGGTACGCAGCATGTCTTCAACAGACAATACCTGGGTAGGTGCAGGTTTAGTACACGAAGCAAATATCAATAATGCAAATAAGGGTAATACAAAGTATTTCATAATCCGAGCAAAAATTAAACTCCCTAAAACTAATCAATATATTTATTTATTAAAAAGTTCTTGAAAAGTTTTCAAAGGTAAATTCAAACTTCCGTTAAATGAGACTGATAACTATGACAACTTTTAAAATACAATTAATAAAATATAATATTCTGGAAAACATTTAAAAAATAGACGACATACTTTATAAAGATTCCGCGGCTGATAGCGAACTCGACGACTGGATTTGCAGCAAAGTCTGAAAGAAATGATGTCCATTATAGGCTTTGGGTATCTTTTTCAAGTCGATATATTGTTTTGCTGAGTTGTTTTTTCTCGACATCGGAGTTGGTCAAGCTTATAGATTGTCTGAAATGCCTAATCGCTTTGTCAGTGTCAATAGGTGAATACAAATAACCAAGTAATGAATGATAATAATGATTTATCTGCAAATTCAATTTCTCAGCTTCAGCGATTGCTTTTTCATTTCCATAGACTTTTGAAAACGCAAAGGTCCTGTTGAGTGCGGTAATTGGTGAGTACTCGACCAAAATGAGTTGATTGTATAGTGGCAAAATATATTTCCACTTTTCATTGTCGTCAGCTGTAGTATGCCAATAAGCGATACTTGCTTCTAAATGATATTTCGATAATTCATCTTTAGAACAAGCTTCTACTAAATAATAATTCCCTTTATTGATAAGTTCGGTATTCCATAGATTTTTGTCTTGTTCGTCAAACAATACAGTTTCTTCAGAAGCACTTACTCTTGCGTCAAGCCTCGAACTTTGAAAGCATTGCAATGCAAGTAGAGCATTTACTTTTCCGGTGTTCGTCATCGCGTTTTCAGTTAAAGTAAATGTAAGTCTCATCGCTTCCGAGCATAAATCCTTTCTGATTAACTTATCATTTGATCTTGAAAAATAACCTTCATTAAATAATAAGTATAAAGTTGTTATTACAGCATCAAGTCTTAAAAGAATTTCAGTAGGGTCCAAATTTTGAATTTCGAAATGCTGCCGGCGAAGATTTTCTCTGGCTCGCTGTAGTCTTTTTTTAATTGTTTCCTTATTACTTAGAAATGCGTTTGCTATGTCTTCTAAGCTAAAGCCACAAAGAATTTGCAAAGCCAAACAGATTTGCGCTTCTTGCGAATTAGCAGGATCACATACTGCAAAAATCATTGCTAGTTGACTATCTTTTATATTCTGTTCAGTAAAATCAATGTTTGTTTCATAGTATTCTAAATTTTCTGCTTTAATATTTGGTAAAATCTCTTTTTCAAAAAAAACATTTCGCTTTAGATAATCTTTGGTTTTGTTTTTAGCAACAGTGTAAAGCCATGCAATGGGGTTCTCGGGTATTCCTTTTAAACTCCATATTTCGGTTGCCTTTAAAAAAGTGTCACTTGCAATATCTTCTGCTAATTCAATATGTTGCATGCCAAAAAGGTGGCATATTACTGCAATCATTTTGGTATATTCTGTCCTGAATAAATGGGGCAGTAAATTATTATCTATGCTTTCAACCTCGACCATTGATAAGTTTAGAAATTATTGTTTATACTTATTTATATAAGAATCCATAAAACCCAATGCCTTTGCAAATTTTACCGGGTCGGCAAAGAAAACTTGCTCCATTACTATTTTTCCATCCAGCAACTTTACATAGTCAGTTAATTTAAAGTCTGCAGTATCTCCAGATGGTGTTACCACTGCAATATTATATATGCTACAAACACTATTTCTATCAACAAATTGTTTTTCAATTTTAATTGATTTTTTAGCTCTAATCCAATTTTGCGTTTTTGAAATAAAATCTTTCGCTCCTCTTGCAGGGCTAAAAGGATCGTCAAAAACAAATTCGGTAGCAAGAATATCAGAAAGACCTTCGCCATTTTTGTTTTCAACAAAAATTATATTCAGGTACTTATTTACAATTTCTAATGACTTTAAGCCTAATTGATTTTTTATTTCTGTGCCTGATTTCGTGTTTTGCCCAAAGCTATTGAATGATAAGGACAGCATAATACATATTATGAAAATACAAATCTTGTTCATGTTATTTTTTTTAGAGAATAAATAAATGCCCGGTTTTTAAAAGCCAGGCATTTTTTACTTAACTGTTGTCATCTGGAGTTACAATGGCCCTTACTTCAACGTTTCCGCCCATTTTAAGTATGGGACAATCTTTAGCTAATTCAACCGCTTCCTTAATATTGGCTGCTTTTACTATGGTATAACCATTAATGAATTCCTTAATTTCCGTGTATGGTCCATCAGTTATTACATTGTTCGGCTTAATCGTTTTAGCAATAGACATTGAAAGCCTGTTACCATTACTAACCAATTTGTTTTGAGCAGCAATGCCACCCATCCAGTTCGTCCAACTTGTCATTACCTGTTGCATTTGTTCAGGCGATGGTTTAAAGTTTGGATTGTCGCTGTTTCTGAAAATAAATACGAATTCTTTCATTTTGTTTTGTTTTTAATTGTGATTAAATATTTGAATTATACCCTAATAACGAATCAGATATAAAGAGAGGGACAAATTATTTCAATTTTTTTTCAAATATAGAGAGCGTTATAAATAGCAGCTTCGTTGTTCCGGATGCTAGCGCAACGAATCAGGCACCCTAAATAATACTCCGTCTCCGAGGGCATTCACCAATAAAGTTAAATGCAGAGTGAAGGCGGGGGGGGGTGAGAGGAGAGACGCTGCCCGAGACACTCCGCGCTGCTGTTCTCCATTCTCGCTTTGTTCCTCTACAAGTTGTGGTTTTATAATTCTTCCTTCCTTTTCAATATCTTTCCTATTATTCATATAGTTAATACGGCGTTAAACTGAACAATAAAGCCAAATACACTCACGCGGCAGTGTAAATTTGTTACTGAATGAGAAAAGTATTTACGCTTATAGTCTTGCTGATTACCTTATCTGTTTTAGGCATCATCCTGATACAGATGTTCTGGATAAAAGATGCCATATCCCTGAAGCAGGCACAGTTCCAGCGCGAGGTAAACATCTCTATCGCACAGGCGCGTGAATCGCTGCAAACCCGCTATATACAGTTAAAGAACCAGTTTTTTACCAGCGAGGACGATAAGGAGTTCTATCTCGCTAACCACTTTACCTCACAGATATTCTCTAAAGACGATATCAGCCAGATCATAGACCGTTCACTGAAGAAAAACAATATCAAGCAGCCGTTTGAGTTCTGCATTACCAACTACTTCAAGTTCCCCATCATTCTTTCAGATGCATTCCCTATGCAAAACCTGGGGACTAGCTATGTCACCCGCCTCACACCGTTCAATTCAGATCTGCAGGAAACACTTTATGTATATGTAAGGGAAGATAAGAATTACATCTTGCGCAATATGGCGTGGATGATCATTGCATCCATTGTCTTCACGGCTATTATCCTTTCCGCATTTGCGCTTACTGTGCGTACCTTATTCAACCAGAAAAAGCTCTCAGAGATCAAATCCGATTTCATTAATAATATGACGCATGAGCTGAAAACGCCCCTTGCTACCATTTCGCTTGCTATAGATGCACTCACCAACCAGAAGGTAATAAACGATACAGACAAGATACGGTACTACAGCGCCATGATAAAGGAGGAGAATAAGCGCATGAACAAGCAGGTAGAAAAGATACTACAGGCTGCAAGGCTGGAACGACAGGATATCAAGCTCAATTTGCAGCCCCTTGATGCGCACCAGGTAATACAAAAGGTAACGGACAACCTATTGCTCCAGATACAGGAAAAACAAGGCACTATCAGCCTTAAGCTCGATGCGGCAAAGCACAATATTGAGGCCGACGAGGTGCATTTTGCCAACATCATTTTTAACCTGCTCGATAATGCGATCAAATACTCAAAAGACAATCTTCATATAGAGGTAGAAACGCACATGGCGGGCAATAACATCGCCATTCGCATTAGGGATAATGGCATCGGTATGACCAAGGAAACCCAGTACCGGATATTTGAAAAATTCTACCGCGCCCATACAGGCAATATCCATAATGTAAAAGGATTTGGCCTGGGCCTTAGCTATGTAAAAGCAATGGTGGATGCGCACCACGCTAAGATAAAGGTAGAAAGCGTACTGGGTAAGGGCAGCACCTTTACCATTTATATGCCCGCTACCAGCTAATGATTTACACAGCTATACACAGGCTCTTGATAACAGCCCCCAGCCTTATACTATCATAAATGCGCGGCTCTGATGCGCCATGCTGTTTTACTGATTGCTCGTGCGATGTGACGCACCGCTGGCAGCCATTTACCGCCGATACCACCAGGCTTATCAGTTCAAACAATCCCTTGCCTATTACCGGGTTCATCATTATGCTCATCCGAAGGTGGGCCGGTTGGTTATTATAATATTCTGCCCCTTCCATATAGTGCCGGAAGCGGTACAGTACATTATTGGCATTCATAAGCGAGGTGCAGGCATGTACCTCGGCCAGTTCTGTATCATTGGCGCCTTCAGCACGTGCTTTTTGCTCAAAGGCATTTATCAGCACAGTATGCTTCTCATTTGCAGCTACTGCCAGCGCCAGCATATAGGCTTCTTTCTTTGTAAAGTTGGTACTACCCAATACAGCCGATACATTCAGCTTCAGGTCTTTCAGGTAGCGGCTATCCGCGGCCGACATGGCATTTAATCCTGCACTTTCAAAATTGTTATCTGCTCCCAGGTCGCTAAGCAGGTTATTAACCGTTTCGTTATAGTTATTTGCCATAATTATAGTTTATAAAAAAGTAAAGATCCACTCCATCATAGGATAGTGTGGATCTGTATTATTATCAGGATTTTATAAGTTATTAGCTCAGTGTTTCTTCACCCTTGGTCCAGTTGCATGGGCACAGCTCATCGGTCTGTAAGGCATCCAGTACGCGTAGCACGTCATTTACATTACGGCCTACGCCCAGGTCATTAATGCTCAGCCACCTTACTATACCCTCGGGGTCTATTATATAGGTAGCACGGTAAGCAACCCTTTCACCTGTTGTCAATATACCCAGCTCCTCTGCAAAGCTCTTGGAGGTATCTGCTATCATCGGGAATCGAAGGTTTTTCAGGTCTTTATGGCTATTTCTCCATGCCAGGTGTACAAATTCACTGTCTGTAGAGGCACCCATCAGCACAGTATCCCTATCCTCAAAATTACCGAAGTTGTTATTGAACTCTGCTATCTCTGTAGGGCATACAATAGTGAAGTCTTTGGGCCACCAGAACATTACAGCCCACTTACCTTCATAATAATCATTGCCAATTTCCTGGAATTCTTTTCCTTTTTCTATACTCACCACTGACTTCTTGCTGAACTCAGGAAATTTTTCACCAACGGTTACCATGTGTTTGCTCATTGTTGTATTTTTTTAGACCCGGCAAATGTCGCACTAATCATACAGTTTGGCAAACAACATCCAATTGTGTTTCCCTATGAAAAAATAGGTGTTTTCAATGCTACCTTACAAAACAATATTAGTTTAAGGAAATATCTACGAGCAGCGAAGGATGGCTCATGTGGAAACTCAGGGTATGGCATTCTATATTGCCATAGTACTTATACATAGGAAAGCTATGTATCCAGTTTATTGCCTGCCTTTTGGTTTTGGTATTTAGTACACACCACGCAGTATCTTCATTATCAGCAAGGCCGTATGCAAGTACCGAGTTTTCGGCCAGCAGCACATTAATGTATTCTTTCTGCAGACGCATGTCTCTTACATAGTCATCTGTATCCTTTCCGGTTATAGCTATCTGAAATAGATAGGTGGCCATATGTTCACCTCCTCTTATCTTATTAACGTCACGTTGCCGCTACGTTTAAATCTTTTCCCACTCAGGCAAAAACCATCTACTTCCCATACATATACACCACCGGGTGCTATTTTGTTGTTAAACATACCATCCCACTGTTGTGCGGGATTGGTAGTTGTAAATACTTCTTCTCCCCAACGGTCAAATATCCGGAAGTAATTAAGCTGTATCACTTGCTTATTCAGTAAGCCAAATCTGCCGTTCGATCCATCGCCGCTGCCGGGCATGAAAGCATTTGGCAAATAGATATTCTCGCATGCCACTCTTATTACTACAGTGTCCCTGCTTTTACATTTCAATCCATCATTAAATTCGTTCACTTCCAGGTAGTAGGTGAAGTCATTTGGCGGGTTCGCTGTTGGGTCGCTTACTGTGGTATTGCTGATATACTGTTGTGGTGTCCAGGTATAGGTATATCCTATTCCCAGCGAGGTAAGCGGGCCGCCCAGTACGGTTGAGGCACCATCTGATATCGTCCTGTCCTGTCCTGCATCTGCTTTTACTTTACTCACATTTATTGTTATTCCGGTATCTACTATACAGCCATCAGGATAAGGGATGATGATCTTGTAAGTGAGTGAATATTCAGGATGCGCTATCAGGTTTTCTCCCTGCGAATCTGATAGGTTATACACCGGTGAAAATGTATAGCTTAGGGCATTAGGTGATATAACACTTAGTATAACGCTATCCCCCTGGCAAATGGTGGTATCATGGCTAAGGATGATGTGGGGTATATCCTCAACGTATATCTGTTCGCAGTCCGATTTTTGAGTAGGCAACCCTTCGTCTTCCAGATAATATACATTATAAGTGCCGGTAGTTACATATCGGAACTTTGGTGGGTTACCTGATGTGGAAGAGGGGATGCTCGCTGCTGTACATTGTGCGAAGGTGAAGCGGGATAGCGTGTTGGTGCTATCGTTCACAGCAAACATATTAATATTATCATGGTCACGTATTACTCGGCTCAGTCCTGCAGGTTTGTAAAGGGAGCCGCTGGCACCATAGCTAAATCCTGCAAACGGGCCGGTTACCGATCCCATCTGTATCTGGGCCAGTGTATTACTGCTCTGGTTGGTTACAAAGGCATACAGGTTGCTGCAATCTTTTATTATTGATATGGCGCTTGGGCCCGATAGCACACTGCCCGGGTTGCCAAGTGTGGTAGCCGCAGGCGTCAGGTTGGTAAGCGATCCGCCAAAATCTATACGGAACAGGGTATTATCACCCTGGTTGGTTACAAAAAAGTACCAGTTGCCCGCATCATATATAGGCGCTATATCTGTAGGAGTATTAAACAGGCCACCTATATTTCCAAGGTCCTGGAAGCTGGGGGTAATGGAAATATTATTTCCCATATCAAAGCGTACCAGTGTATTGGTGGCATCATTCATTGTAAAGCCATACCAGTTGCCACCTTCAGAGGCTACAAACAGGCCCTTGGGTGTATTCAGCACACTACCCAGGTTACCGAAGTTGGCTATATTGGGCGTATTGGCAAGTGATCCTCTGAAATCAAGACGGGCAAGGCTGGAGCTCGCCACATCAGTACCACCTGTTACAAACATGAACCAGAAATTCTGTATAGAGTCCTTTACAAGATACATGCTCGATGGGTTCACCGGCATTTTACCATCCACATTACCCAAGCTGGTCACCACAGGGGTATTGCCCAGGCTGGCGCCATAGTCAAGCCTCAGTAATTCGTTATTAGCGTAGTTGATTACAAAGCCGTAATATTTGCTACCATCTTTTTGTATCAGTATATCAGACGGGGTATTGAAGCTGAAGCCTGCGCCCATGTTAGTACCGGTAGGCGCATTCAGTATATAGCCCGAGCAGAAGCTCCAGTAGTAGGTATGCCCTATACTGTCTGGTGTTCTAAGCTGTATATACTGCCTGATACAGACCGTATCGGGCGCTATTATTAATGATTGAGCTTGAAGTATATTGATTTGAGACACCAGCAGTGCCGCTAAGAGTAGGTATTTTTTCATAGATACTAAAAACTGTTTCACTTTTCTCTAGGACTAATATAGCAATATATTGGGCTAATATAATAATTTGGCTAAAACTTTTATAGCAAAGTCACATTTATTTTTACAAAGCTTAAATTTTTTCTCTATGTTTTCACTGTCTTTCCAACGCATATTCCCTGCCAGGGTACTTTTAGCTTGTTGCCTGCTTTGCCTCAATTTCAATGCTCGCGCTAAAGAAGGGATGCATGTACCTGCTACCCTCAAAAGCAAGGAAGCCGATATGCGTGCTATGGGTCTGGAGATACCGGTAGAGGAGTTATTTAATGAGCAGGGTACAGGGCTCAATAATGCAGTGGTCCTTTTTGGCAAGGGCTGCACCGGCGAGATTATTTCTTCCAAAGGGCTCGTGCTCACCAATCATCATTGTGGCTACGGTACAGTGCAGGGCCTTAGCAGTATAGACCACGATTATTTTGCCCGTGGCTTCTGGGCTATGAACCGGGAAGGCGAACTCCCCTGCCCCGGCCTCACGGTCACCTTTGTACGGGGCATGGAAAATATTACGGCGCGGGTGCTCAATGGCATCGACGATACATTAAATGATATAGCGCGCAATGCCATCATCAGCAAGCGCATCCAGAGCCTGGAGAAAGCCTATGCATACACCAGCGGTCTCGACGCATCCATACGTCCTCTATACACCGGCAACCAGTACTATGTTTTCCTTACGCAAACCTATAAGGATATACGGCTGGTAGCTTTCCCGCCCAATGGCATTGGTGTGTTTGGCGGCGATGCCGAGAACTGGATGTGGCCGCGCCATACGGGCGATTTCAGCATGTTCCGGGTATATGCAGGTGCAGGTAATAAACCGGCTGACTATGCTAAGGACAATAAGCCTTACGATGCAAAGGAGTTTTTTACTATTAATGCGGGCGGGTACAAAGAGGGCGATTTTACTATGGTATATGGCTTCCCCGCTGTTACTGACGAATACGTCACTTCTTCACAGGTACAGCAGGTGCAATACATATCAGACCCTATACGTATAGCAGTGCGCACACAAAAGCTGGGTATCTGGAATGCATCTATGCAGCAGAGCCGCGATGTGTTTCTTAAATACACATCCAAGCGTGCGGGCATAGCCAACGGCTGGAAGAAATGGCAGGGCGAGGTAAAGGGTCTGCAGGTAAACAATGTGACCAGTAAAAAACTCCAGTACGAGCAGCGCTTCCAGCAGTGGGCAGTAGCGCACGACAGTGCTTACCCCTATGCGGTAGGCATGCCTGCGCTTATAGAGGCGCAGACCATTTCTATAGATAGCATACTAAAGACTGATGAATATGTGCGCGAGGCAGTATATGGTATAGAACTAATAAGCCAGGCCACTGCTACAGAGCGTCTCATGCAATGTTTCCGTACACGCATGTCTGCCGCTGCATTGCAGGATACGCTTACGAAGCTGGTAAAGAACATGGGCGGCTTCTACAAAAATTATGATGCCCCTACTGATGAGAAAGTATTTGCCGGCCTTATGCAAACCTACTTTGCTGCCTGCCCGGGATGGCTGCCATCTTATTACCGCATAGAGTACCAGCAGCATGGCAGCGATTTTGCCCAGTGGGCGCATGCAGTGTACAACACATCACTTTTCACCACGCAGGAAAGGTTACAAAAATTTGCCGCCAATGCCACCGTGTCCGATAGTCTTCGGCTCCTTTCCGATCCTGCATGGCAGCTATATCATTCCATTTCCGTTATGCGCAGCAACCACATCACGCCGGCGCTCACGCACTACTCCGAACGGATGCGCTACCTCAACAGGTTGTACATGAAGGCCCAGATGGCACAGCGCAATGGGGCCGACCTCTACCCTGATGCCAACTTTACCCTGCGCCTCAGCTATGGTAAGGTAAAAGGGATAGACCCCGATGGTGCAGCCCCCTACTCTTACCAGACCACGCTCAATGAAGTAGTGGCGTTGGATGATAGTACTTCCTACGAGTTTAAGGTACCGCAAAAGCTAAAGGACCTGTATGCTAAAAAAGACTATGGCCACTGGGCGGTAAATAAAACAGTACCGGTTGCTTTTATTACAGACAACCACACATCCGGCGGTAACTCCGGCAGTCCTGTGCTCAACGCAAAGGGACAATTGATAGGCACCAATTTCGACCGTGTATGGGAAGGTACCATGAGCGACCTCAACTTCGATCCCCGCCTTTGCCGCAACATCAGCCTCGATGTCCGTTATACCCTCTTCATCATCGATAAATTCGGTGGTGCAGGATGGTTATTAAAGGAAATGAAAATTGTCAGATAAACCCGCTAGTGCTGAAAAGCTCCTCATCATGATAAAACGCCAAAAAACCATATTTATTAAATTGTTATTGGCTATTGTATTATTTGCTTCTTGTAACAAGAAAAACCATGTCCCAATTAACGCAGATTTGAAAAATGCTTTGATCACCAAATATGAACCACCTTTCAGGCTTCCCTTATAAATTGGTTACTCTAAGATATAAAAAATACGGAGATAACCTTGTATGTACCTCAGTATCCTTTATTATTTTTTTGTTACCTCCTATTAATAATGCTTCCAGAGCTTGAAAACACCTTAGCACCTAAGATGGAACACTACCCATCTGGAACACTACACATTGCCCTATCTAGATTTTTCTTCGATTATCTCGCCGTCATTCAAGAGATTGGAATATCTCCATACAATTAAATCATAAAATGATTTATTTACATATGGTATTTCCTCCGCTAAAGACCGATCTGTTATATAACCTCCGTGTTTAATGGTGTCTGTAAGAAGACTACATTTTCTTTTCATTGAAATGTCATTTAAACAAATCAAATATTTTAATACCTCTTTATTGTATATTCTATTTAATAACTCAACTCTAACTGAAATGGGGGAATGTTCATTAGGCCATAAAACATAATAAGAATAGTCAAAACAATCTCGCTGTAAAAAAGATGGAATTTTTTTATAAACTAATAGATTATTTATTGAGTCTACAAGAATGCAATACATTTTTTCCTTGTGAGCAACGTCCGTTATTTTATAATCCCCCGTTTTTTTAGCAATTTTATATGCCGAATCAAGAATACATTCACAACATTTTTTTTGAGCAGTAGAATTATTACTTAAAAGGATAAGAAATAATATTAAGATCTTATTTTTCATAATTAAATTATTAAAAAGTTATTTAGAAGGCACCCCACTCGTCCTCGAATTTTTCGAGGATGCTACGGTACGGCGTTTGCAACGCCCGCACCCTTGTTCAGCGTAGCTTGCAATTACTGTTTTTTATCCACCCAAACTGGCACTAAATAAAAACTAAAATGAGTTGCTTATTTTAATTTCACAAGGTTTTTGTTTACTTAACAATATGCCAGCTTTGCAGTTCCCATACTCTGTTAATGGAATCATAAGGGTGATATAACTTCATTTTTATTATCCCCACATTTGCAGCTATATAAAACCAGTCATTCCAATAGGAGGTCTGTGGAGGAGGGCCATTAAGAGAGTCATTAACCAAAACTACATTATTAAATATTTGACTATTGACCGTATAGCTTGGATAGACATTAGTAACTATGTTCTGCGACATACTATAGACTCTTCCCCCCAACTGATATGGATACTTAAACAAGGGAGTAAATTCGCCATATTTATTAAACCAGGTGATTCCATATTCATCTTCTCCTAATAAAAAATGCCACTCTATATAATCTGTATGCGTTGCATTGCTTTGCAACACATGCATTGTTATCTGGTCAGTTGAATACTGTTTATTCGCACTGAGTTGCGTAACAAAGTCCCGTTGAAACTCATAAAAGCTATCGATCTGTCCAGTAAGGGAATCTCTATATATCCAATAGCTGCCTTTATTAAAATCAAAGGCCGCCGCCAGATCAGAATTAATACCCTGGTGTTTTACCTTCGTACAGGCTTGCAACGCAATTAATACTACTATACAAGTGACCACTAAATATTTCATAGGCGGTATTTAATTTCAATTTTCCCACTCGTTAAGTCTTCCCATAGCTACTTAAATCTACAAAAAAATAAAGGACTATCCGGCAGCAAGAGACGTATTCACGCTCCCCTCCTGTTTTTAGGAGGGTGGCCGCAGGCCGGGGTGCCTGTCTCGGCTCAGCCGAGGGTTAACTCGCGCCCCTCTCGTCCTCGAATTTTTCTAGGATGCTACGGCAGGGCGTTTGCAACGCCCGTACTCGCTTAGCAGTTTTATCATACCCTTATATCTGCTGTATCATACTACACTTATAAGGGTACCATACTTTCTATTCCCGGCCATCTGTAACCATCTTCCTACATTGCACCCGGCACTCAACTGCCAGGTTCTTTGAAATATTGCACACATACAGAATTTCCAAATCCCCCATCAGCGAATTAGCACATCAGCTAATCAAAAAACTTACCTTTTATGCACCCAAATGGAAGTATTATTAACCCAAAATGGAAGTAAACCCGCACTTTCTTTACCTTTTTCGGCACAGAATTACCATATTTTAAAAACGCATATCAGCCATAGCAGATAATTACAGCAAATGTTATCCACAAAAAGGTAAAGATTTCACGAAGTTTCCGACGGAAGTGGGAATTTCCAGACTAACTACTCGCCTCGTGAAGAAACATTATCCGGCCATATCAACTGATGGTTCGAGCTTACTATCTCCCGTACAGCAGCGAAAATAAGATACAAAGCAGCGCCTATTGCTATAATGGGATCAAACACCGAACTACCGGTCACCAGTATCAGCACGCCCGCCAGTACGGGGGCCAGCGATACATATATGTCGCCCACATTATGCAGGTAGGCCAGCCGTATGGCAGCATTCTCGTCCTTTACGGTCGCGAGGAATTTTACCACCCCCCAGTTGCCTGCCGCTACAAATAAGCCGGTCACAATCGGGATGTATCCCATAATGATGGTAGGATGATAAAAACGCTCTACCGATTCTTTTATCAGCAATAGGCTCACTATTATCAACCCTATGGAATTAAGGAAATTAGCTATTCGTTGTAAGTTTCTGGACATGCTTATAGGCAGGCTATACGCAAGAAAAAGGCAGATAAGTGCCAGTTCATCAGAAAAGTTATGCACACTATCCATAAGCAGGCTGATGCTGCCTGCCTTTAGCCCGGTAATACCTTCTACTACAAAAAGTAGGGTATTTAATATTACCGCAAAGCCCAGTGCCTTTCTTATTTTGTTCATATTAAAGCAGGTAGTAAAGATAGCAATAGGCAGAATGTGCCGGAACCACACCATCATGAAAATTATTGATACCCATATTTTAAAATCGATGCATAAACTCTATTCCATTAACTTTACCGCCTTAAATGATGTGCCCTTTAGGGTAAAATTTGTGGCCTTGCTGAAAAATAGATCCGCTTCCTGCTTCTGTTTATTTCTATTTGCATTTTTGCTCACAGGCATGCACAGTGTTTGGGCTCAGTCTAATGGCTCAAATAATCCGGGCCAGCCTACCACCTTATACAACACGCCACAGCGCGATACGAGCCAGAACAAAAGCAATACAGGCAAGTGGCGCGATGGGGAAACCCGCATCACCATTAAGCAGCTTAATTCAGATATCGCCTATACACCAGATACCGCGTTGCATACATTCCAGCGCAGGCCTTTTACAGAGCCTTGGTACCGCGATCTTGGTAACCTTGGCAGCCCCTCGCAAAACCTCTTCTTCACGCCGGAAGACAGGTTTGGCCCAACCCTGGGGTACCATGTATTTGATGTATACCGGTTTCATGTAGATAGTCTGCGTTACTTCAATACTACGCATCCATATACAGAGTTTACTTACCAATTGGGTAGTAAGCTGGAGCAGATGGCCAGTATAATGCATACGCAGAATATAAAGCCCAACTGGAACTTTGCTTTTGAATACCGTAAGATCAATTCGCCCGGTTTTTATAAGATACAGCGCACAAATGACGATAATTTGTGGCTGACGACTAATTACAAAAGTAAAGATCTGCATTACCAGGTGTATGCGGCGTTTGTATATAACAAGCAGCAGCAGGATGAGAATGGCGGTATTACAAGAGGTGGGGAGTTATCTGATGGCAAGCACGGCGATAAGCGTACAGTAGACGTAGCTTTTCAGAAAGATTTTTATAGCCTTACCCGCTCATCTGTAAGCAATACCCAGCGCGATTTTACTTTCCTCCTGCAGCACCAGTATTCATGGGGCCACGCAGATACTTTGTACAACGAAGATTCTACCCACTACACAGCAGTGCTGGTACCCAGGTTCCGCATCACCCATAAAATGGAACTGAGTACAGAGAAGTTTCAGTACAAAGATGTTTATCCTGATTCCGCTACCTATACAGCGTTGTTCCAGCACGGATTCACTGGTGGCCTTGGTATTGATTCCGTATTCATGCAGCAGAAGTGGCTCTGGGTCGATAACCGGGTATTGCTGAATGGCTTTTTTGGTCCGCTGGGTAAGCAGCTGGAGTTCAATGCCGGGGTTGGCAATCGTTACGATGCTTTCCTTACCACCTATGCTACCGGCTTTAGCAGGAACAATTTTATAAGCAACTACGCGGTTGGAGAAATAAAAAAAGAAGCGCTGAAAGATGGCCAATGGTTTTACCAGGCCAATGCGCAACTTTTTCTTACCGGTGATGCCGCGGGCGATTTTACTTTAAACGCGTTTGCAGGCCGCAGCCTTAAAAACAATTGGGGTATGCTATCCGCAGGTTTCAGGCAACAGCTCAATAGTGCCCCATATAACTATACCATTTACAAGAATCAATATTATTCAGAAACTAAGTCGTACACCAGGGAAACTGTTACACAACTATATGCTACGCTCAGCATACCACGTATTAAACTAAGTGGGGGAATAAAGGAGCACATAATCGACAACTACATTTTCCTGAATAATGCAGGCCATTTCGATCAGGATGTAACTCCGTTTAGCGTTTCCCAGTTATGGTTGCGTAAGGTTTTTACAGCAGGGATCTTTGTTCTGGATAATGAGCTCACCTACCAGCAACCCACAGGTAATGCCCCGGTAAATGTTCCCAATCTTATGGGCAGGCATCAGCTAAGTGTAGAGGCCTATCTGTTTAAGAAAGCGCTGAAGATCGCTACAGGTGTTGAGGTACGGTATCACACACCCTACCACGCTGCCGGGTACGATCCCTTTTACAATCGCTTCTTTTATCAGGGTTCCTACCAGCTTACCAATAACCCTGAAGGCTCACTGTTTTTCAACTTCCGTATCAAGCGCTTCCGCGCCTATATTATGGGCGATCAGTTGCAGGCGCTATTCCTCCCAAACAATATGGCAGCGCCGGGTTATCCCTTGCAGGATGCTATGATACGTTTCGGTTTTTCATGGGTAATGATCAATTAATTATCCTTCAATTTTTTATGGATTTCTAGTATTTTTTCATCTTACTCTTATTGAAGACCAGGCTACATACTACCCTTAGCGATGAAGAATTGTTTCAGACATGGACTGTAACAAAGGATACGGAATGGCTGGGGCATTTACTACAGCGGTATTCGTTGTTATTGCTGGGTGTCGCCATGAAGTATCTTAAGGATAAGGATCTGGCACAGGATGCCGTACAGCAGGTATTTTTAAAAACACTTACCTACCTGCCCGGTGCAGCGCCGGTGCAAAACTTCAAAGGGTGGATATATGTGATGATGCGCAACTACTGCTTTCAGTATCTGCGGGATAGGCACCAGGTATTAGGCGAAGAAGCATTGGTAAATACGGCTGATGTTACAGATAAAGAGGACTACACCGAATATACACTGGGTGATATCAATGCTGCGGTGTTATCCCTGAATGACGATCAGCGCACGGCCATCAGGTTCTTTTATATAGAAAAGCTAAGTTACCAGCAGATCATGGAGCGTACAGGGTGTACCTTTATGCAAGTAAAAAGCAATATCCAGAATGGCAAACGGAAACTAAAGCTGTTATTAAGTAAAAAGGCGCACGATAAATGAGTGAATGGAAAGACATACTGGCTGCTAAGCACCACTTACCACCCGGCAAGCTAATGGCTTATCTGGAGGGAACTTTATCCCCAGAGGAGAAGCACGAGGTGGAAGTATGGATAGCTACTAATGGCATGGAGGCGGATGCCCTAGAGGGATTATCTACAATGAGCACACAGGATGCAGTAGCAGCGGTTTCGGGTATTGATCTTCATTTACACAAGCATATTGTTGCTAAAAAACGCCGGTCAAAGGCAATATCTGTTAATAACTGGGCGTGGGTTGCTGTAGGGGTAATATTGGCGCTTGCGGTGATTGCCTATGCTATTATATGCCTCCTGTTAAAACACAAGCCGTAACCCTTTGTGATATATCCTTGTTATAAAAAATATGTACCTTGCAATGGCTGAAAAAGCAATATCCATGCAACTATCCGGCAAAAAGATACTACTGGCTGTAACAGGCAGCATTGCGGCTTATAAGGCCCCTCTTTTTGTACGTTTGCTGGTAAAGGCAGGCGCTGAAGTAAAGGTAATAACCACGCCTGCTGCTGAAAAATTCGTAAGCCCGCTTTCTCTCGCTACGGTATCAAAACATCCGGTATGGAACAATGTGAACGATGGCGCCACCTGGAACAATCATGTAGCACTGGGGCTGTGGGCCGATGCTATGATCATAGCACCATGCAGCGCTAATACATTGGGCAAGCTGGCAAATGGCCTGTGCGATAACCTTGTATGTGCCGTATACCTCTCTGCACGCTGCCCTGTATTCATAGCCCCCGCTATGGACGAAGATATGTGGCTGCACGCAAGTACACGCCACAATGTCAAAACGCTGCGTACCTACGGGAACCATATTATACCTGTAGCGCATGGCGAGCTGGCAAGCGGCCTTGTAGGTGATGGAAGAATGGCAGAACCCGAGGATATGGTAAAATTCCTCTCCGATCATTTCTCCGATACGAATAAACCATTGAAAGGTCTTAATGCATTAGTAACTGCCGGCCCTACTTATGAAAGGATAGACCCTGTTCGGTTTATAGGGAACTTTTCTTCCGGGAAAATGGGCGTTGCTATAGCCGAGGCACTGGCAGATAAAGGAGCTAAAGTGACTTTGGTTTCCGGCCCGTCATCGGTATATACTTATCATTCCGGCATTAATACCATTCGTATAGAAAGTGCGGAGCAGATGTATGATGAATGCATAGCTGTTTTTGGTAAATGTGATATAACTGTTATGGCTGCGGCAGTAGCTGACTACAGACCCGAAGAAACCGCTGACCACAAAATAAAAAAGACTGATAAAGCGTTAGATATAAAATTGGTTAAGACAAAGGATATACTAGCTGCGCTGGGTGCTTTAAAACAGCCTCGCCAACTGCTGGCAGGTTTTGCGCTGGAAACAAATGATGAAATACAGAATGCCAAACAGAAGCTGAACACTAAGAATGCCGATCTGATCGTACTCAATTCATTACGTGATGCAGGGGCCGGTTTCGGGCATGATACCAATAAGATCACCATCATTAGTTCTCAGGGCTCATTATCGTTACCGTTACAAAGTAAAAGGGAAGCCGCAGAGGCTATTGTGAATAAAATAGTGGAATTAAGACATGCTGAAAAAACTGTTTAGTTTAATATTCATTCTCTACGGATCTATAGCGTGCGCACAGGAACTGAATTGCAAAGTAAAGGTGCTGCACGAAAAAATAGCCAATACCGATCAACAGGTATTTACCAGCATGGAGCGTTCTATTATAGAACTGATGAACACCCATAAGTGGACGACTGACGAATTTCAGGCGGCGGAGAGGATAGATTGCAACCTACTTGTAAACATTACCAGTAAAGTAGGTGGCGATGATAATACCTATAGCGCTACCATCAGTATACAGGCTGCACGCCCTGTTTTTAATGCGGGCTATACCAGCCCTACTGTTAACTATGTAGATAAAGATGTGATCTTTAAATACGCCCAGTTCAGCCCGCTGCAGTTCGATGACCACAATGTGAACGGTACCGATGCCCTTTCCTCTAACCTTAGCGCCATACTGGCTTACTATGCCTACATAATCCTTGGGCTAGACTATGATAGCTTTGCGCTGAATGGTGGGACAGACATACTCAAAAAGGCCCAGTATATCGTCAACAATGCACCGGAGCAGGGTACCAGCATATCGGGCTGGAAGGCTGTGGATGGCTCGCGAAACAGGTACTGGCTCATAGACCAGTTGCTTAGCCCACGTTTCCAGGATTTCAGAAGTGCATGGTACACTATGCACCGTGAGGGGCTGGATAACATGTACAGTAAACCTGATACCGGCCGCCTTACCTACACATCTGCCATACCTAAGCTGAACCAGCTTAATAAGGACAATCCTAACTCCATGCTCATCCAGTTTTTCTTTAATGCCAAAACAGATGAGATGGTGAAGGTAATGGCCCAGTTGCCAAAGATCGTGAGGGCTCCGTACATCCCCATGCTGCTATCTATGGATGTGCCTAACGCAGCAAAATATAACAACCTACGGTAAGCACCCTCATGAAAAAAGCAGCCCTCTTTATTGCCTTTTTACTGGTGGCGTGTTCCTGCAAACAAAAGCAGGCTGACGACCATATTTCCTCTCCATTAATGACCAAAATACTGTTTGATATACAGGTGGCGGAGACATACAGCACCATGCTGAGAAAAGACAGTATCCCTACCAACACACCCATAAGGAATACCGACTCATTAGCGCACTATTATAAAACCATTCTGGCGCATTACAAAATAACCGAAAAGGTATTTGATAATAGCCTGCTGTGGTATAGGGCACATCCGGAGCAACTGGATTCTGTATATACCCATATGCTGCCCATGCTTGCCAACCTGGAAAGCAGGTATAATGTAAAGTAGGAACTGCTATTTTAAATTTGCCAGAGCTTTAGCCATTCTTTCCATACCTTTCTTTAGCGTATCTATAGACGTAGCGAATGAAATACGTATGCAATTATCATTACCAAAAGCACTGCCGCATACGGTAGTGATGTGTGCAGTATTCAGCAGGTACATAGAGAGGTCTTCGTCGTTAGTAATGTGAGTAGTACCATCAGTTTTGCCAAAGAATGCACTGATATTAGGGAACGCATAGAATGCACCTTCCGGATTATTCACTTTTATGCCGGGCATATTCTTCAGCGCATCTATTATGTACTCCCTGCGCTCACGGAAGGCCGCTACCATATTTTTGGTTGGGGTCTGGTCTCCGTTTAGTGCCACTATAGCAGCGCGCTGGGATACTATATTTGCACCCGATGTTATCTGGCCCTGCAACTTTTCGCAGGCACGCGCTATCTCTTTTGGAGCAGCCATGTAGCCGAGGCGCCATCCCGTCATAGCGTATCCTTTCGAAAAACCATTGATTATGATAACCCTGTTCCTTAACTCTGGAAACTGTGCAATGCTCTGATGGCTGCCCCCATAATTTATGTATTCATAAATCTCATCGCTTATTATGAAGATATGGGGATGCTTTTTAAATACTTCTGCCAAAGCAGCCAGCTCGCCATGTGAGTAAACACTGCCGGAAGGATTACACGGAGACGAAAACATGAACAGCTTCGTCTTATCCGTAATAGCTTTTTCCAGCATACCGGGCGTGAGCTTGTAATCTGTATCTATGGAGCATGGTATATAGCGCACTACCCCTTCTGCAAGACATACCTGGGCGCTATAGGTAACCCAGTACGGAGTCGGTATAATCACTTCATCGCCCGGGTTTACAATGCTCAGCACTGCATTAGCCAGGGATTGTTTCGCTCCTGTCGATACAATTATCTCCTCACGCGAATAATGTAAATTATTCTGGCGCAGCAATTTTGCGCTTATAGCATCGAGCAGATCGGGCAAGCCTGCTACAGGGGGATACTTGGTATAACCCTCGGCCATAGCCTGCGTAGCTGCATCGCAGATGTATTTTGGTGTAATGAAATCAGGCTCGCCGAGGCTTAGGTCTACTATATCAATCCCCTTCCCTTTCATTTCGCGGCTCAATTTGGCCATTTTGATGGTCTGAGGCTCTGATATAAGACTTAGTCTGCTAGCTAATTCCATGTGTGATATCGCATTAATAAATAGCAAAATTAACCAATAACGTTGGCTACCCTGCTATAGATATGTTGTAAGTATTATAAAATCAATGGCTGTAGGCCGAGGTAAAGAACATGAGATAAAAAGAGATAAGCACTATAACCCCTATCACCAACGCAAGCATAGTGATTGTATTCTTATACGCCTTGTTCATACGGCGGGCGCTACGCAGATGACCTATATTATTCAATATATTCTCCATGCGGGGAAATGCGGTTTCGCCTTTTACCACATAGTCGTAGGCACCATACTTCATGCTATCTACAGCCACTTCCAGCTTATCCTGGCCCGAAAGCATGATGACATTGGACTCAGGAAAAGAGCTTTTTAGTTCTTTCAGTACCTCCACACCATTTTTAGCATTGGCATCGTGCGCGCTCAGATGAAAATCGAGCACTACGATATCGGGTTTCTGGCCCATGGCGTTTATAGCTGCTTCGCCATTATCAAATGTTTTAATATCGTAATTGAAGCGCTCAGAAAGATAATCTTTCAGCATTTCGTTCTGTATCGGTTCATCATCCACCAGGAATATGATGCCCCTATTTGTATTAGCCATAATGTATGTATGTGAATTTCGTAGAAAAATAGAAAAAATATTTAACACATCAAATAATGCTTGTTTATCTCCGGCACTTGGCAAAGCCGAAAAACAGCAAAAAAAGGAGTTATTGTAATTAAGGGTTAATGATGGTTAGGTGAGCATAGAGATAATATTTAGTTAGTGCTTTAAGAAAAAGTAACGGGGATAATAAAAAAATTGGGAGGTTTTAGGTACCGATAGGGCTGAAACCATTGCCAGGATAATTTATTATGTTTTTCTCTATTGTCACATAATGTCGCATTTGGAAGATTTGTTATTTATGAGGTATGTATGAAGTTTGATTTGTATTTGATATAGGAGTGTATAATATGGTGCAAGATACTACGAAGAAAATGGTAGCCAGTATGAAATATTTATGATGTAGCGGAAAAGTGATGTAGGATAAAAAAAATCTCTTTTCGGTAGGGTCTGTTGGAAAGCAAGCTACGTCGAACGGATCATATCTGGTTGCCTGTACTCATGATGTGAATATAATTGCATTGACTGTTATTCGCAAATCAGGAGGTTTGCATCCGGTAACGACATAGTAGAACACTACGCCGAGCAGGGGCAGAAGTGCTGTGATTTAATTATAAATATCTCAATACATAGCCTAAATTGCTTAACTCTAATAACAATATATATATAAATCAAACTCTTCTGCGATATCATACTATCGAAGAATATGTTTGAATTCATATCTTTCTCCACCTTCCTCACCTTTCCATTGAAATAAATTATTCCAAGGAGGTTTATTTTCCAGGAAATTACTTCCTGAAATTAACAACTCAATATTATCAACTTTATCAAGTCCATTAATTTTATTAATATTCAATTTAATACACCAGGGAAGTTGATCCCATTTGGATCTTATATTAATAATTTTCCAAGTACCTGATATTTCAAATATTTTAGAAGTGTCATCTTTGGTAATAAAATAAGACAACATTTTATCAGCTATGTACTTCCCCTGGAATTTACCCCTATCATTGAAATCTAATGTTGCTCCATCGGAGTTTACCCATTTCCCAATAAACTCTTGAGAAGAAGGAATATGACTACATCCAACAAAGGACAAACAAACAAAGGATAACAAAATAAATATTGGTTTAATCATTTCAAATTAAGATTATTTGCGGTTAATGTAAACTTATATAGAGCCATCGTTGCTATATAAATGGGACAACTTTCCCCGCTCGGCGTAGTCTCTCTGACTACGCCGATAGTGGCTGCAAATCTCCTGATTTGCGAGGTCTAAAACCACCGAGCTAATTTTATTTTTCCTTCTTCCCCGTAATATAGCTGTCTTGTGTCTTGTAAAAACCATCTACCAATCAACTATCGTGAACGTAAGATAGTATGCGCTGTGTCGATAATATACCTGATAGCCAGTGCCCCTGCTCGGCGTAGTCTCTGACTACGTCGTTACCGGCTGCAAATCTCCTGATTTGCGAGGTCTAAAACCACCGAGCTAATTTTATTTTTCCTTCTTCCCCGTAAAATATCTGTCTTGCGCTGCTGTAAGTATAATCTTCAGCACGCGTTACCCAACCTGCCCGTATTGGATTGTTGTGAATATATTCTATCTTCTGTGTAAAAAAATCGTTGCTATGCACCACCATCGCATGGTTTTCGTGTGTTCATACCTGATAATTGCTATTGCGCTCATGCTGCGCCGCATTCCAGCTAAAACGGTGCAGCATCCATTCCCGCCTGCTTTCAGATATACTGTCCATCGTGTGAAGTATTGTATTGGCCGTAAATTTTTTGAAATCGCGTATGGTATCAGATAATTTACCATTGCCACTACGCGCTATAATATGTACATGGTTACTCATGATAACGTATCCATACACAACCAGATCTTTTTGTTCTATACAATAGACTAAGCTTTCCTCTACAATATCTTTATATACCTTTCTTGTAAAAACATCTACCCAATCAACTATTGTGAATGTAAGATAGTATGCGGTGTGTGGATCATATATCTGGTAGCCTGTACTCAGGATGTGAATATAATTGCATTGACTGTTATTCGCAAATCAGGAGATTTGCATCCGGTAACGACGTGATGGAACACTACGCCGAGCAGCGAAAAATATTGAGAATTAGCACCGTTATAAAAATGATCCATAATTATTATTATAAAAATGGTATGTAATTGCATACATAAATTACAGATAGTATTAGCTTTGTGGCTTAATCCTCTATAGATGAAGCACAAAATTGTCCTATTAGCGCTGCTAATGAGTGTTGCGGCCGGTACAACCTATGCCAAAAATGACAATGGTAATAATGGAAATGGTAATGGTAACGGCCATGACGAATCTGGTGGTTCATCAGGAGCCCCTCTTAATGAAGGCATAGTCGTATTGCTTGTAGCCGGGGTTGCATTCGGTGCATTTAAATTGATAAAGGCAAGAAAGGTTTCGAAGTAACCGGCATCCCTGCCTTAGCAAAATAGATGTATAGTTAGGTCTTCTGTCCGCGAAAGCCTGATTTAATTTAAGAATTGTAAGCATGGCAAACAAAGATGTAAAGACGATAGACACCAGGATGCCTACGGGTCTCAGTGCCTTTCTGATACGCGCTACTATACTGTTTCTGGGTTGGACACTTCTCTATTATTTATGGCTCCGCCCTATTGGCATTCCCGATAATCAACTGACGCGTTTTATTATCCTGGCTACACAGAAGGGCCTCCAGCTTTTTTATTCTACTGTTACTGTAAATGGACAGGAGATATTGATAAGCGGCGGCCATGCGGTTAATATTACCTATGCCTGCAATGGCTTTGAACTATATGCTTTGTATGTAGGTTTCTTAATAGCCATGCCTACTAATATGAAGCGGTTGATAAAATACACCTTGCTGGGTATTGTTGTCATTACGGGTACCAACATCATACGCTGCATCCTACTGTCTATTATGTTCTACAATCATTATGCACTTGCAGACTTTGCACATCATTTTCTTTTTAAACTTATCATCTACGGTATCATATTCTTAATATGGATGCAATACAGTAAAGCAACAAAGACCAATGCGTAGCGGTATAAAAATATGGGCTGGCCTTATTCCTATTATCATAGTCAGTTGGATATATAATGCCTACTTTTCAACGCCGGCAAGTACTACCGTGCTTAGGCGTGGCGCCTTTCATATCATATGCCTGCTGTCAATAGCCGGTATAGGTTATTGGGCGCTGGCTAAAGCCCGGAAGCGATGGGTAAAACGCACCTGGCTTCTGTTTTACGCAGTGGCACTATCCGTATTATTGTTAACCGGATTTTTAAGATGGAAATTCAATGGGATGGGAGATGTATGGCAAGACTATGTGCGCACCTTTATTAATTTTTTCCTCAGCCCGTTACCGTTCCTCCTCATGCTATTGCTGACCACACGTTCTTTTACAACCGCAGCTCGAAACGATATCGAAAATTAGGGGGAGTATATTAGCTTGTATACATTTTTATATCCAACCCTAGCAACATGAGCAAATTTGTGTGCACTATAATAACAGGGTCTGCTATTATGTAATCATACAGCTTCCTCTGAGCTGATAGTTACTACCTCTTATTCGCAAATCAGGAGATTAGCATCCGGTAACAACGTAGTGGAACACTACGCCGAGCAGGGCTTTAAAACCCTTTTCGTCTGATGTAGTAAAGATTTCCTTTATCTGGGCAGTATAATAAAAAATAATTTTCCAACTCATTGAAGTAAACGTAACTATAATAGTTTTTTGGGTTACTCAACTCATCATTAAATAAACGGCTACATTCCTTTTCTTCAAGATTATTTGCAGTTAATGTAAACTTATATAGAGCCATTGTTGCTGTATCAATGGGACAACTTTTCCATTTTAAAACAATAGCCTCAGTATTTAATTCTTTATTTTCCCATTCATTTTTAAATTTAGGATGACTTGTGTCAACTTTGGTATTATTCATTTTATATAAATAAAATTCAAAAACCTCTCCCTTAAAATTTATTCCAAGAAAATCAATACCACATTTTTTCTCTCCCACTCCATTGTAATTTGGGAAAAGCATTTTAAATTCCTTTTCTTTCAATGGGCTGAATGATAATTCTTGCATATATAGATAAATAACCACCATTGATACGAGAAGTGCAGCTATGACTAAAAACTTTTTCATGATATATTCTACTTAGTAATAGCAACCATCTTGTCCATGCTTTGCTCCAGACCAATTTGCGCAAAGTTAGTTATCGTGCCAAATTCAGCGTATTCTGTTACGGTCATTTCTGTTGTATCGTTTGTTACTTCCCTGACAGTTACAATGGTTCTAATATCTATGGGAAAGTCGGGCGGCATACCTACGTTGGCAGGGTCAATTTTATTGCCGTCTTTATCAGATAAGCTTTGAATAAACTCGATGGTATGCAGGGGAACAATATTTACATACTCCCAAACGGAATAAAATTCCCTACCACCCATTTCCTTCGGGGCTTTCATACTTACTATAGACCTACCGCCTTGCCGAAAATCTATTTCGGCCACAGGTGAAATATAATGCTTAGGGCCCCACCATCTCTTTACCAGCTCCGGTTCTGTCCAGAGCTTCCAAACCATTTCGATAGGCGCATTAAATATTCTGGTAACCTCAATTTGCTTTGCCATGTTTGCTCTAATGTCCCAATAAAATTATCGGGGAATTTATTATTTCATTCCCGCTTCTCTTTTATTCTTTCTATCAGCTGCCCGCATTTTGCAGTGCCGCAATATCAAACTTTTGCATTTTCATAAATGCCTGCATCACCCGTGGTGCCTTTTCCTTATCGGACATTAGCTCGCCCAGTATGGCCGGTACTACCTGCCAGGATAACCCGAACTTGTCTTTGCACCAGCCGCACCTACTTTCCTTACCACCGTCTGCAATGAGCTTGTACCAATAATGGTCTATCTCCTCCTGATCTTTGCAGGAAATAACAAAAGACACAGCTTCGTTAAACTTAAAATTATCGCCGCCGTTCAGGCCCATAAAGAGTTGCCCGTTAAGCTCAAAAGTGACCACCATTCCTGAATCAATGATGATCCTGGAATCAGGAAATATGGTGCAGTAAAAATCTGCTGCTTCTCTTGCCTGCCCATCGAACCAAAGACAGGGATACATTTGCTTGTTCATAAAATTTGCTTTAAAAGTGTTAGTTAACTATTTTTTGATCCTATTCTTTTTCGTTTGCATTTCATTCAGCAGATCGTCCATAGCGGTAAGCCTTCCCTCCCACATTTGCCGGTAGGGCTCTAACCAATCAGCTATTACTTTCATTTTCTGAGGATTGAAGTGGTAATGAATTTCCCTGCCGGATTGGGTTTGATCGAGCAGTTGACATTCGTTTAATATCTGAATGTGCTTCGAGATCGTTTGTCTTGAGGAGTTAAAATTTTCGGCGATCGCGCCCGGAGTCATTGCCTGTAATGCCACTAAAGCTAATATAGCCCTGCGGGTGGGGTCGGCAATGGCCTGAAAAACATCTCTACGTATTTCCATTTTATGCAGCTATATGACTGCAAATATAATGCAGTTATCTGACTGCGCAAATTTTATTTATGTACCCCGAACGCATAATTACTCACCATCTTCATTTCTGATAGCAGGAAATAATAAATCAAAAAAATCGTACGTTTGCTGCAATTTTCCACGTATAAATATCTCTGTTCCATAATATGAACTTTCAACTTACAGAAGAACAGTTAGCGGTGCAAATGGCCGCACGCGATTTTGCCCGGAACAAATTGCTGCCCGGCGTAATAGAACGTGATGAAAAGCAAAAGTTCCCAACTGAGCAGATAAAGGAACTGGGCGAGCTGGGCTTTCTGGGTATGATGGTAGACCCAAAGTATGGCGGATCGGGACTGGACACCATATCTTATGTGCTGGCAATGGAAGAAATATCTAAAATAGATGCCTCTACCAGCGTGTGCATGAGCGTAAATAACAGCCTTGTATGCTGGGGACTGGAAAAATACGGCACTGAAGAACAAAAACAAAAATACCTGACACAGATAGCCAGCGGCCAGAAGCTGGGCGCCTTTCTGCTAAGCGAACCGGAAGCGGGAAGCGACGCAACATCGCAACGCACTACTGCCGAAGATATGGGCGACCACTACCTGGTAAACGGCACCAAGAACTGGATCACCAATGGCAGCACCGCCAGCTACTACCTGGTAATAGCACAAACCTACCCTGAAAAAGGACACAAGGGAATAAATGCACTGATAGTAGAAAAAGACAGCCCGGGTGTAACGGTGGGCGCTAAGGAAAATAAGCTGGGAATACGAGGCAGTGACACACACAGCATCATGTTTCAGGATGTGAAGGTGCCAAAGGCTAACAGGATAGGTGATGATGGTTTTGGATTCACCTTTGCCATGAAGGTGCTGGCAGGTGGCAGAATAGGTATAGCCAGCCAGGCACTGGGCATAGCCAGCGGCGCTTACGAACTGGCGCTGAAATACAGTAAAGAACGCAAAGCATTTGGTAAAGAAATAAGCAACCACCAGGCTATAGCCTTTAAGCTGGCAGATATGGCCACCGCCATAGAGGGCGCACGCCTTATGTGCCTGAAAGCCGCATGGACCAAGGACCAGGGACAGGACTACACACTATCTGCAAGTATGGCCAAGCTGTACGCATCTGAAATAGCCCAGTGGGTAACCAATGAGGCCATACAGATACATGGAGGATACGGGTATGTAAAGGAATTCCACGTAGAGCGCCTGATGCGTGATGCGAAAATCACCCAGATATACGAGGGCACATCGGAAGTACAGAAGATAGTGATAAGCCGTACCGTACTGAAGGGGTAAACCCAATATAGTACCCTAGAACCAATACAGCGTGGATAGTAGAAAAACTTTCGTTATATTTACTATCGACCCTTATCATTTTCTATACCCGTAAGTTGCCAGCCATGAAAAAAATTGCTTGTTCAATAATAGTTACGATGCTATTATTTTGCGGTAATACGGCGAATGCACAACCCGCTATAGTTAGGGCAGTGAACCTGATACCCAACCCCGGCTTTGAATCACTAAACAATTGTCCCAGCGGATTAAATGGAATAGCCTTTAGCCCCACCTACACCTATTTCCCTACTGCTACGAATTGGGTGGCTGCTTTAAAGAATGGCTTACCTGATTGCTTTAATTCCTGTGCTACATCAACGTTGGTAAAAGTACCGACTAATAATTATGGCTATTCTGCGCCCAATAGTGGCAATGGCTATGCGGGCTGCTACATGTATTATGCAACCAGCACTACAGACTACAGAGAGTATCTGCAAACTAAACTACCGGTAACACTAAGCGCTACCAACTACTACTACCTTACTTTTTTTGTAAAGCTTTCTACGTACCATACCGGCGGCACCCTGACGGCAATAGATCAATTAGGCGTTCATTTTTCGGTATCACAGGTCAACGACTCCGTTCATAATACTTTCCTCCCCCTATCGGCCGATATAGTAAACAGAAGCGGGAACTATATAACAGATACAACAAACTGGGTAAAGATAGAAGGCATATATACCGGCACAGGCGGCGAACAATGGCTAACGTTAGGACATTTTAAAGACACTACCGCACTGCCCAGCTATACCTTGTTAGGTACTGCTACCGGCACCAATATCTGCTACATGTACGTAGATGATGTGAGCATAATAGACATAGACAGCTCTTATATAATAGATACACTTTATTGTGCGCCTTCATTTCCTTATAAAATAACCGGCACCCATATAGCAGGCGCCTACAAATGGAATACTGGCGCTACCACCGATACCCTATCTGTAACCGATACGGGCACGTATTGGCGTAAAACTACTTATCTGAATACAATATTCTGGGATACCATAAGGGTGCAAAAATTACAGATAACGGGCGGCGTATTTAACTCGTGTAAAAAGATATTCCCAGATTCGCTTACGGGAACACAGCCGGTTGGAAAAGCCAGGTATAAATGGAACACCGGGGATACCACTGCCACACTGGTAATAAATGATACAGGAAAATACTGGCGCTCTACCACCGGGCTGCCATGCATACAATACACCGATACCTTTAAAGTGAAGCTACTGATTGATAAAGGCTGGGATACTACTGTGTGTGTAAAAAACTTTCCAGATACCTTGTACGGAAGCAAGATACCCGGTACTTACCGTTGGAATAACGACTCTACCAAAGTGTATACAGTAATTTATGATACCGGACTGTACTGGCGCACTACCTTTCTACCACCCTGTACCCATTTTACAGATACCATAAGGGTGAAACGGCTACAGGATACCGGAATGACCACCAACCTGTGTATGGACATCTTTCCGGTAAGGCACCTGCTGACGATAACCGGGGAAGCACCCTTTAATCCCAGCACTTATGTATGGAATACAGGCGATACGACAGCCACGTTATTAATAACCGATACCGGAAAGTACTGGAGGATAACTAAGGGGTTGCCCTGCACACACTATACAGACACTGTATATGTGCATATGGTGCACGATACCGGTATAGATACACTTATCTGCAACAAAATATTCCCTGATACATTGCGACCACCGATAACTATAGGAAAGAAGCCAAGGTATATATGGAACACCGGTGATACTACTGCAACCCTGGTAGTAAATGATACTGGTATCTATACCCGCCATACCACCGCCCAATATTGCTATGATTATATAGATACACTGCATGTATCGTACACACCAAAACCTAACCTGGGGCCTGATAGCAACCATTGCTATATAGACAGCATAGTGACGCTTGCCGCCAACCATACATATGTGCGCTACAGGTGGAGCAATGGTGATACCACCCATGATACGCGTGCACAAACAACCGGCCAATACATACTTACAGCCACGGACCAGTGCGGTACAGAAAAGGATACTATAAACATTGGCTTTAAGCCACCTGTGCCGTTGCCATTGGCACGCGATACATCGTTATGCCAAAGACCCCCTGATAATCGGGTTGACACGCTGATACCGCATGTAGTGGGCGACAGCATACGCTGGTATAGTGATAGTCTCGGCAGTGGCAGCTTTTTCCAGCCAACCATTGACTATAACAAGCCGGGCAAGACCACCGTATATGTAACACAGACAATAAATAACTGTGAAAGCGGTAAGATACCCATACTGATAGATGTAAAGGCATACCCACATGTGACCCTGGGACCCGATACGGTAATATGCAAGCAGCTACCCCTGCTGATAGGTGCCAGAAATGACAGCTTCAAATACGCCTGGAACACAGGCGATAGCCTATGCTGTATACAACCACAGACATCAGGACTATATATATTATCAGCAACCAACGCATGTGGCACTGTATACGACAGCATACGCGTGAACCTACTTAACTGCTGGAAGGAATGCCTGTGGATACCCGATGCCTTTACACCAAACGGAGATGGGAAAAATGATAAATTCCACCTTATAGAGCGCTGCCCGTTGAGTGAATACTATATACGCATCTTTAACAGGTGGGGAGAGCTTGTTTTCTTATCGGATAATATAAATTATAGTTGGGACGCCATACAAATGGGCAAGCCTGTAGAGCCCGGCACCTATTACTATATGATCGAGTTTCTCGCGAATATAACAGGGGCAACCCATGTGATACTGAAAGGCGAGGTATTAGTAATACGATAAGTGTAAAGTGGAGTGAGTGGGTAAACCCAATATAATCATCAGTTACGCTGCCAAATTACTTTACCATACTTGTCTATCTGGATCTTCAGATCTGCATTTTTTATAGAGCTGTAGGCGAGCACATCAAAAAAATAAGGCATCGTAGTTTGCTCCAGCAGGTCATTCACCTGCCATAATATGCCCTCTATATTATCCCCTATCAGTGCAATATCAACATCGGAACCCGGCTTATACGTATCTAAAGCACGCGAACCAAAAATCAATGCCTTTTCTATAACAGGGAAACCCTCCATTATGCTACAGATAGAATGTATGTCTGAATCACGTAGACCAAAAGCCATTATTTATCGCTTAACCACTGATGTAATAAAATGATCTGCTCTGCGTAAGCTGTTCTTATATTATGCAATACCTCTGCCGCGTGTTCCTCATCATAAGTATGGGCTATAAGATTCCTGCTATCCAGCATTTGGAGCCAGATATGTCCGTCGGGAAGAATATGATCATTAAAAGCCTGTTTTATAACTTCTTTAGGGCTAGCAATTATGTAGCCTTTTTCATTCAAATAATCTTTCAATGTCTTCCAGGCAAGCTCAAATGCCAATTCAAAATAATGGACTATACCTGCACGTTCTACTTCTGTAGGCTCAGGTATTGCAATAGCTGTTCGCAGATTTTCTACTGCTTTAGAAAAATTCAGGTACCGTTGTCGCCAGCGCGCTGATGGTGCATCCATAAGTGTAAAGATAAAAGAATATCTACTTTGCCATAGCAGTCTTGAACTCTGAGGTAAAATGGAATTCGATACCGGGATTATTCTGGCGCTCGGTGTTGAGGAACCACTCGCTCTGGGCAAGGTAAACAAGATTGCCGTCTTTATCTTCCATTACATTGCCCTGCTTGAAACGGACAAAGTCATCGATGGCTTTTTTGTCGCCGGTAATCCAGCAGGCTTTGTAAAATGCCATAGGTACAAATGCGCATGATGCACCATACTCCTGCAGCAGGCGGTACTGTATCACTTCGAACTGGAGCTCCCCTACGCAACCTATTATCTTGCGGATGCCGCCGTGCTGTGTAAATAGTTGTGCTACCCCTTCGTCTGTTAGCTGGCGGATACCTTTTTCAAGCTGCTTGGTCTTCATCGGGTCTTTATTTACCAGCTCCTTAAATATCTCCGGAGAAAAGGTGGGAATACCAGTGAACTGTAACTGCTCCCCTTCCGTAAGGGTATCACCGATCTTAAAACTACCCGTATCGAACAAGCCAATAACATCGCCTGGAAATGCCTCTTCTATCACGTCTTTTTCACGAGCCATGAAAGAATACGGATTACTGAAACGAACCTCTTTTTCGAGGCGGGTATGCTTATAAAAAGTATTGCGGGCAAATTTACCCGAGCATATCCTCATGAACGCAATACGATCGCGGTGGCGGGGATCAAGATTGGCATGTATCTTAAAAATGAATCCGGAGAATTTATCCTCCTCAGGGGATACAAAGCGCTTATCTGTTTCCCGACCCAGCGGTGCAGGCGCAACGCGAATAAAAGTATCCAGCAGCTCCTTTACGCCAAAGTTATTGACCGCACTGCCAAAGAAGACAGGCGCTACCTTTGCATCGCGATAACTGGCAATATCCAAAGGCCCATATACACCCTCCAGCAGCTCTACATCTTCGCGTAGCTGGTTAGCATCGCGCTCACCTACTTTTTCATCGAGCAGGGGGTCGCTGAGATTTGGAATAGGTACTGTATTCTCTTCGGTAGATTTCTGGCTCGCAGTAAACAACTGCAGGCTCTTATCATAGAGATTATATACCCCTTTAAATTCTTTGCCCATATTAATAGGCCAGGAAAGCGGGTGTAAGGATATATTCAGCTCCTTTTCTATTTCATCCAGCAGATCGAATGGATATTTACCATCCCTATCCAGCTTGTTTACAAAAACAATAACAGGGGTATCGCGCATACGGCATACTTCCATCAGTTTGCGGGTCTGCTCTTCTACCCCGTTCACGCTGTCTATTACCAGTATTACGCTATCCACAGCAGTAAGCGTACGATAGGTATCCTCCGCAAAGTCTTTGTGACCAGGTGTATCGAGGAGGTTTATCAGCACATCATTATATTCAAAGCTCATTACAGAGGTAGCCACAGAGATACCCCGCTGGCGCTCTATCTCCATAAAGTCACTGGTAGCATGCTTCTTTATCTTATTGCTCTTCACCGCGCCGGCCACCTGTATGGCACCACCAAACAACAGTAGCTTTTCTGTAAGCGTGGTCTTACCGGCATCCGGATGGGATATAATGGCAAAGGTGCGCCTGCGGGATATTTCTTTACTATACTTCATTCATCAGGAATCAAACTTCAAAGTCTAAAAAACTCAGATCATAAAAGCTATGATATTTGAAACAGGGTGCAAAGTTCCGAAAAAGGAGGCATTTAACCCTGAAAATAGCAGAAAATGTGGATAGTATGTTTGTTAATAAGCCACTTATGTATGGGTAGGGATGTTATTTTTGTACCAAATTGTACCAGCCATGTCATTGACGAGATTACAGGAAGACCTGTTGCAGGATTTTAAGGAGCAGAAAACTTTTATCCATGAACAGGTATTGTTGTTCACCCCTATGGCTGCATCTTTACAGAAGCCAGCCGCATCAAGACTGGTGAGCAAGGGCTCGCTGATACTGTGCGAAATATTCTGCTATACTTTGTGCGCCGGAACAGTAGTGTTTGCGGTGATGATGCAAAAAATATACCCTTTCACCACGCTGGCGGACATGCTTTATGATACACAAACAAGGATGACCCTAGGCTTCAGGAATGTACTGATGCTAACCGGCGGGGTATACAGCATAGCGGGCCTATGTGCTTTACTATTCTATATAATAGCCCGTACCATGCGTGCGATACGACTGAAAAATGACATACTGCATGAAGCAGGAAGAGATATGAAAGGACTGGTAGGCAAACTGCTACGGCGCAAGGCAGAAATAGAGGCTATAGAACAGCGGCATTTTACCGAGCTGCCCGATATGACCCTGACAAACAGAACCGATACCAACGAAGTGCTAAACCCCGGGTACGAGGGCTGATACGAGCAGGTATAGCATTTATTATCCAATTATTTTTGCAAGAAGAACAATAACAATGATCTATCATATAGTAGTAGGCGACGCAGCGGCAGTACCACTGCATGAGGCAATAATGAGCGAACCCGCACTACAGGGCGAAGTAATAGTATTGAAAGACCTGCTGCACGTAGGGCCGCTGAATAAGGAAGAAGGACAATCATTCAGCGCATTGCGCAGCACTTTCTGGCAACAAGTAGCCCCAAGCGAAAAAGCACCGATACAAGTAGATGATATGGAGCGGGTGCTGGAAGTATCAAATGAAATGAGCAAGTACCCGGAGCGGCAGGCGTGGTTCTGGATGGCGCCCTGGCCTGCTGATGTATCTGCCTATCACTGGCTGTTGCCGCTGCTTGGCAAACATGCGGGCAGGATGTATGTAGTAAATATAGCTGGACTACCTTTTCTTGATGAGAACGGGAAGGTGCACTTCCCCAAAAACATATCGGAGATACTGCCAAAAGAACTGATAAAAGCGCGCAAGCTGGCGCGGCAGGTAACCAGCGGAGAAATAGAAGTTGATACAGACGAATGGCAAAAGCTAACCCAGGACAATAGCGGAATACGGAGGCACGACGGTGGCAAAAAACTGGCATCGCAGGCCGATGACCTTTATGATGCACAACTGGCAAGCTTTTGCTCCCACCAGTTCCAGAAGGCATCGCGTATTGTAAACCAGGCATTAAGCAAGTTCAACATACCTACGGGAGATGTGTACCTGGGCTGGCGACTGAAGAAGCTGGCTGAGAAAGGGACATTGCAGCTACAGGGGGATACAGGCAAAACACTTAAGGATTTTGATGTAAGGCTGCCAGAGGCACCGCCCGCAAACTAATGATACCTGCCTATACATGGAAGTCCTATTTCATCTCATTTTTGAAATTGTAAAAATTGCAATTCTAGCGTGTATCTACTCAACATTGCTACTTATTGCATATCGTATGATAAGTCATTCTACATTCAGCACTTCTAATAATAAAAGTTTCGGTCATGGATTCAGGTTTTGGTTGGTTATCGCTTTCATCATTTCTCTAGGATTTTTCTTCTTCATGTTTACATATTATGGGGACCATGGATTAGGTGATAGCTCAAGAATTCCTATTGGATATTTTAAGGATGTAAAACAGATAGATGGATACCAAACTTACATTGAAAACCAACAAGGTAAACAACTGGATATACAAAAATTCACAGTAAACAATAACAAACTATACGCCCAACTAACAAATGATAATACGGGCAAATACTTTTATGCAATATGGAACCTAAAGACTGACAAGTGGACATTATACCGAACTGAGAAAGATTACTTATTGGCACAAAATGTCCCCCTGCCAGGGACTTTTAAAGACTTTGATAAACATTATACTCAATATTGGAATGGTTGGCGATTTTGGCTGTTGCCGTAAATCATGGCAACCTTGAATAGTGCTGGCAGATACATGATGGACAGAAATCTCCCTTTTCCACAGATATAGTACCTTTGCGCGTTATGATTTTTGATTTGACGCTGGCAGAGGAGAAAGTGAAGCCACACCAGGTGACTGCGCTTCATTTGCTGGTTGCCTTTATTTTTTTAGGAACGGGCGCTTTGTTCTGGTTGTACCCGGTTTTGAAGGTATGGGGAGAATCATTGTTAGTAATAGGAGCTGTGCTATTACTGATCGTATTTCTTAAGAATAAATGGTTGCTTTCGGGTAAAGTCAATACTACCTTCCGGATAGGTGAATTAATCATAATTGCGACCCTTATATTTTTTGCCGCATGGAAACATTGGCGGGTACCTACCGCTATGTTCAGCGTACTGGGAGCAGCATTGTTATTTGCCCTGGCGTGGGAGCGCAGCAGCACCCACCTGCAAATACATGTAGCCAAAGAAGGGATACAACTACCCATTACTGCAAGAAAGCGAACTATAGACTGGTGGGAAGTAGAGAAAGTAATATTGAAGTTTGGTACGCTGACGATAGACTGTGTTGATAAACGACTTTATCAATGGAACGTGCAGATGACCGCATTTGATCAAAAACAATTTGACGCATTTTGTGATGCGCGCATAGAAGAGAACATCACTAAAAGAAGGCAGGAGTGGTAAGGAGCCAGATAAATTATTAAGCAATGAATAGTCCATACATACTTTATTCAGATGGGAAGGGAAATATTTTTGAGGATACAACACTGTATGTAACCGGGCGTACCGGGTGGGAAGCAGTGCCCATACCCGAGGATGAATGGATAGAACTACCGGATGGAGGATCGCTGTATGAACTACCGGGCAGGCGAGGCATAGGCATTGACGTAGCAACAGGCGAAATGCGCCTTTGCGAAAAAGGATGGGCTGTAGCTGCCTTTATACCCCCGGCCCATACAGGGCTTTATATAGCCGCATACGAAACTGCTGATGATGCGCCCACCCTACCATTGTTTTGCTATACTGCCGCTGGCTGGCTGAATGAAAAAACATATGTACCGGCAGTACGGATAGAGCGTGATATACGACAAGAAAATAAAGGATTTGACGACGCCAAAGTAAAAGAAGGGGTAAGCCACCTGCTGGAAGCATACCCACACAACCGGCTTGTGAAGCACCTTGCTGATAACTGCGCGCTTACCTATCATTGCCCGGCGGCACGTAACTACTTTATGGGACGCTGGGAATGCCCTATACCTACATCGCCCGCATGCAACGCGAATTGCATAGGGTGTATCTCCTTCCAGCCGGAAGAGGAAACGATCGTATCAACACAGGACAGACTACAGTTTAAACCAAGCGCAGCGGAAATTGTAGAGTTTACAGTACCGCACCTGGAAACAGCACCCTACCCGATAGTAAGTTTTGGGCAGGGATGTGAAGGGGAGCCCCTGCTGATGTGGGAAACCATACGCGAGGCAATAACCGAGATACGCAAGCATACCAAAAAGGGAAGCATCAATATAAACACCAACGGCAGTAAGCCTGATGCTGTAGAAAAGCTAATGCAGGCCGGGCTGAACAGTATACGCGTGAGCACAAACTCAGCCCGGGAGGAAATATATACCAAGTATTACCAGCCTAATAACTACCAGTTTGCCGATATAGTAGAGAGCCTGCGCGTAGTAAGAAAACATGGCGGATGGGCATCTATCAATTACTTTGTTTTTCCCGGAATGACCGACAGCGTGGATGAATATGAAGCACTGCGCGAACTGATAAAGAGCACCGACCTGAGCATGATACAGTGGCGCAATTTTAACATAGACCCGGACTGGTACCTCGGTAAAATGAACATTGGCGATACAGGAGAATACCTGGGCATGAGACAGCTGATGGTATTGCTGCATGAAGAATTCCCTAAAGTGAAATTCGGCTATTTCAACCCGCCATCAGAGCGTATGGTGAACTATGATAAGGATTTTGCACATTAACCTATTATCTGGTTTTGATTTCCTAATTTTAACCAGCACGAATGACTGCCGCACCTGAACCATATATCAATCCGAAAGCACTGGCGTGGACCATAGGGGTACACGTACTGCTGCTTATATTATTCATGCTATGGAGATATACACCTCCGGTATCTGCGACTGTACCTGAAATGGGGATGGAAGTGAACCTGGGTACCAGCGATAATGGGAGCGGTACCGACCAGCCTATGCAAAGCGATGACCCTGCGCCCGATGCGGCATCTATATCTTATAAAGCTGCACCACAGCAAAGCGTAGCATCTAAAGATATGCTGCAATCGGATGATCCGAATGACGCTAGTGTAAGCAGCGCATCCACAACCAGCATTAACCGCAACAACACGCAAACCAACGAGAAGAAGCGCCCGATAAATAAAGAGCAGCAGGCTGATAATAACGCAAAACACCAGGAGCGCCCACGCTATGTATATAACGGCGCAACCGGAAAGGGTGGTAACGGGGCTATGCAAAACCTGACCGGTACCAGCGAAGGCAATACCACAGGAAACGGGGACAGAGGCGTACCCAATGGCACACCGGGAGCAACGAACTATACCGGCAGCCCCGGCAACGGGAACGGCGGCATCAGCCATACATTAACAGGACGTACTATAAGCCCCGACAGATTTGTAGCTGAATTTCATGAAGGCGGAAAAGTAATAGTAAAAGTGGCTGTTGACAGAAATGGGAATATAATAAGCACTTCGATAAAAAGCTCGCCAAGCCCAGAGCTGAGTAAAATAGCGATACAGAAATTAAAGCAAGCAAAATTCAGCGCGAGCCCTGATGCAGCCCCCGAACAGTTTGGGCTGATCACTATCGTTTTTAAAACGCGCGCCTGATAAAAATGGACACGCAAACAGTTTACCAGCAAACACTTGATTATCTCTACGAAAAGCTACCTATGTTCTCGCGCATAGGCAAGGCAGCGATAAAACCAGACCTGGATAATACCATTGAATTTTGCAAGGCACTCGACGATCCGCAAAATGAGTTCAGCTCCATACATATAGCAGGCACCAATGGCAAGGGCAGTACCAGCCATATGCTGGCAGCAGTAATGCAGGAAGCGGGTTATAAGACCGGGCTATATACTTCTCCACATCTTACAGACTTCAGGGAAAGAATACAGATAAACGGACAACCTGTGAGCCAGAAATGGGTAATAGAATTTGTGAGCCACAACAAGCATATCATTGAAGAAATACGGCCCTCTTTTTTTGAGGTAACTGTAGCTATGGCCTTCAAAGCATTTGCAGAAGAAAATGTAGATATAGCTATAATAGAAACCGGCCTGGGAGGAAGGATGGATAGTACCAATATCATTACCCCTATCCTTTCTATCATTACCAATATCAGCTATGACCATACAGACCTGCTTGGTGATACCATAGCGCAGATAGCTACAGAAAAAGCGGGCATTATAAAAAACAAAGTGCCACTGGTTGTGGGCGAACAACAGGAAGAAACAGACAGGATATTCAGCGAGCATGCATTGCTGAAACAAAGCTCACTATACGAAGCAGATAGTATGTGGGACCTGGTACGTACCCGGCAGGATGAAACCTACCAACATTATAAAGCGATAAACAGGGCTACGCGCGAGATGCATGACGTGCAGACAGATATGCGCGGAGATTACCAAAACCACAACATAAAAACGGTATTAGCTGCCACTGAAGTATTGATCGCCACCCAGGGACTAAAATTATCTATACAATCAGCAATAAAAGCGCTGAGGCGAGTAAAAGAACTAACCGGGATGAGGGGCAGGTGGGAAATAATACAGGATGTACCGCTGATAATAATAGATGTAGCCCATAACCCTGCCGGAATAGCAGAAGTAATGAAGCAATGGAAAAGCATACCAGCAGAAAGAAAATTGATAGTAACAGGGTTTGTAAAGGATAAAGATATAAGCAAAGCATTATCCCTTATGCCTACAGATAACGACTACTACTTCTGCAACGCTAATAGTCCACGCGCGCTGGCAGCCACTGAACTGGAGCAAATGGCTACGGCTTATAATTTAAAAGGAACATCTTATAATAGCGTGGCAGATGCAATACATGCTGCCAGGCGAAATATGCTGCCTACAGACGCGTTACTGATAACCGGCAGTTTTTTTGTAGCAGGTGAAGCGATAACAGCATTATCCTAATCTGCTTATTCCCCGTCAGCTATTTCCTCGTTTTCAGATTCACTCATTAGCATATTGGCCAATGGGAAAGTAATAGTAAATGTAGTGCCGATCTGCTCTTTTGAATACACCTCTATCGCAGCCTTATGAGCTTGAAGGATATTAAGGGTAAAAGCAAGGCCCAGTCCCATGCCATTGCGTTTTTGTGTAAAATACGGTTCGAATAGACGAGTAACGTTTTCTTCGCTGATGCCACACCCGTTATCGCTGATATTAAGCACAATGCTTTCGGTAAGTAAATGCAGGGAAATAGAAAGGCTTCCAGTTTTTTCCTGCATCGCTTCAATGGCATTGATCACAATATTTAATAGGGCCAGTTTCAGCTTTTCCTTATCTGCCCTTATAGTTATTCCTTCGTCGGGATAGCTTACATGCAGTTTGATGCGCTTTAGTGTAAGCCGGTCAATAGATGCTGCGATAACATCATCCAATACACTTTGGAGGATCTCTTCCTGCATTGTTATCTCAGTAGGACGAGATGTATTGAGTAACTCACTAATGAGATCACTGATGCGCCTGCTATTGCGCTGTATAATATTCATGTACAGCGCAGATGTATCATCCTTCAGGTCCTGCTGCATCTGCTCTACCGACAGCGTTATATTATTTAGCGGGTTGCGAACCTCATGCGCCAGTGTACGTACCAGACGGCCAGCCGCAGCAAGCTTCTCGGCCTGTAATGTAGCTTTCTCTACTTTTTTAAGATTGGTAATATCATGCATTATCCCCTGCACGTATATGCTGCCTTTATTGTCCTCTTCCACAGTGGCAGTAAGCATGCAGGATTTTTTTTCGCCGTTTTTAGTGACTATGACCACCTCCCAATCATCCACCTCACTACCCGAAGCTATGGTATGCTGCAGATACTTTTTATGCTGTGCCTGCTCTATAAGATCAGTAAGATTAGTATTTAAAATCTCCTCTTTCCGGTACCCAAGCAATGATACTATGGTCTCGTTAACATCTATAAAGTCTAGATGCTCATTTGTAATGAATACTATATCCTTCGATTTTTCAAAAATATTGCGATACTTACGTTCATTCGCTTTTAAGGCTCGTACGTTTGCTGCACGTTCCAGGGCATACCTGATACTGCGTTCCATTTTTTCAATGGTCAGCTCTGGTTTTACCAGGTAATCTACTGCACCTATCTGCATTGCTTCTATATCCACATTGTAGTTTCCCTTACCGGTTAAAAGGATAATAGGATCATCACAATTATTACTAATAGCTTCTTTCAGCAAATCCACACCTGATTTGGCACCCAGCCTGTAATCGACAAAATACAGATCATAATCTTTATTGATCATGTGCTGCAATGCATCGCTGTATCTTGGACACCACTCTATATCATAAGAAACACCGGGAATGTGCTTTACATATTCACCGGTGATAATAAAATCATCCTGGTCGTCATCTACAATCAATATTTTTGCTTTCTTATTCTGCCCGCTCATATCATTTCATTTTGTTCTGGCTGCCTTTGAGGAAGCAGAATATTAAATCTGGAACCCTGCCCAGGTGTACTTTCCGCATATATAGTTCCCTTATGGTATTCTGCAATTTTTTTACAGATAGCCAACCCTATACCAGATCCCGGATAATCTGTTTTGCCATGCAACCTCTGGAATATCTGAAAAATACGCTCTGCATATTCCGACTCAAAACCAATGCCATTGTCGGCAATAGTAATCCGGTAGTAAACAATAGCGGGAGGCAAATAGCATTTCAGCTTCTCATTATGACTAAGCTCTGCCGATGTGATAGTGATAACAGGCGGCACAGATGGGTTACGGAACTTTATAGCATTGGTTACTATATTCATAAACAACTGCTTCATCAAGGTAATAGAGGCATCTATTACCGGCAGATCTTTATTATTTATTATAGCTCCTGACTCTTCTATTACCAATTCAAGATCGCCCTTTACCTGGTGAACAATAAAATTCAGGTTTACAGCAGAAAATGGTTGCGTACCTCGCGTAATGCGTGAAAACTCAAGAAGATTATTAATAAGCACCCGCATATTTTCAGATGCAGCCAGAATTCGCTCCAGGTACATGGCGCCTTCGCCGGTAAGCATATCCTGGTACTTAGCAGCTAACCGCTCTCCGAAAGTGGCGATCTTGCGCAATGGCTCCTGCAGATCGTGGCTGGCTACATAAGCAAAATCTTCCAGCTCATGATTGGATTGATTAAGATCTGTGACCATCTTTTTAAGATCGTCTTCTACAAGGCGCTGATGGGTAATATCGCGAACACTGCCCACAACCTTTAGGGGCTTATCGTTTTCATCTTTTAATACCTTGCCTACTGTGTTGATGATACGGATATTGTTCCTTGCTGTAACGATCTTGGACTCAACATTTACATTTCCACCTGTTTGTATCGCATGCATAATAGCTGCAGTAGAAGCGTCTTTTGTATCAGGGTGGGTAAAGTTCTTTACAAGCTCGTAGTTTATGTGTGCTTCTTTGTCATCCACCTCATAGATCTTATATATCCCATCGGACCAGAAAACTTTATCGGCGCCTATTATCCACTCGAATGTGCCAAAGCCTTCGTTACTAAACTGCTCCAAAAACATTTCACGCGTATCAAAAGAAATAAAGGGTATAGGCCATAGAGATAGATCAGGCAACATCATGAGGTGATAATACGGCATAGCAGTATCGTCTTCATAGATGACCGGGGAACTGTAAACGTAGAATGGAGCATTTCCTCCTTCTTTACTTCTCAGCTTGTATACGCAATACTTATACCGGGCGGGAACAGAACTGAGTACATTATGCAAATGGTTATCCAGCCATTCTTTCTGTAACCCGCCTATAATATCAAGAAAAGAAAAACCGGGAGCATAAATATCCTCTGGCGTATAACCGAGTGTCTCTGTAAAAAGCCGGTTAGCAAATACAATACGATAATCGGATGGATCGATAATAATAAGGCAGCCCGGACCAGACTCTAAGTTCTTTTTATAAAATGACTCAGGCAACTGGCCGGCCTTTATTTCCAGGTCTGTGTTATCCATGTATGATAGCATCCAGGTTTATAAAATTTGTCATACTAAACTAACTGCTTCTCTGGCAGAATAATAGTAAAAATAGCTCCCTGATCAGGAACATTACGTGCGTATATAGCTCCCTTATGCTGCTCTACAATTTTACGGCAAATAGCCAGGCCTATACCTGAACCCGGATAATCTGACTTACCGTGCAGGCGCTGGAATATCTGAAATATCCGTTCTGCATATTCGTCATCAAACCCAATACCATTATCCATTATTTCGATCTTATGGTAGGGCACATGCATGGTAAGGTTATACCGGTCTATGTCTTCGGGCGTTATTGCCGATGTAGTAATGTATATCTGCGCGACAGCATCGGGTTTCCTGAATTTTATTGCATTACTGATAATGTTAGTAAATAACTGCCGCATCTGCGTGGAAGATGACTGGATAAGAGGAAGCTTGTCACCAACTATATGCGCACCTGTTTCTGCAATTGTTAATTCAAGGTCTTGTATTACCTGACGGAAAATGAAATTAAGGTTGGTATCAGCGTGTATATGCTTTTCGGTAGCCAGGCGGGAATATTCTAAAAGGTTATCAACCAGCATGCGCATATTGTCCGCTGAAGAACTGATACGCTCCAGGAACATCATATCGGCATCAGAAATTACACCGCTCAACTTTTCACTAAGGCGGGTGCTGAACGTACTGATCTTACGCACCGGCTCCAGAAGATCGTGAGAGGCAACGTATGCGAAGTTCTCCAGTTCCTTGTTAGACCGTTGCAGCTCGCTGATGGCATTTCCCATTGCTTCCTGCTGCTCGCGCTCGCGGGTAATATCTCTTATTATGCCAACATTCTTGCTTAGCATATTATTTTTGAAATATCGCTTGCCAGTTATCTGTATCCTTTTTTTAAAATTATCTGCTGTTATAATATCGTGTTCTTCTATATACTCCTCTATAGCAATATCTGCATGCATATTTCGCGCATGGGAGAGATGATTTGAAAGGAATATATCATGAATAATGGATGGTTTATTATCATTGTATCCAAACATATGATAGATGCCATTAGAATAAATGGCTTTTTTGTTATGGGCATTATATTCAAATGTGCCAAACTGTAGTATCCTTTCTACATCCGCCGTTATACTATTCAGTTCGGGTGATTGCTTATGAGTCACAGAAGACTTAACTCCATCCGGAAGAATATTTGCCATCCAATTTTCATTTTCAACCTGACCGTCCATGTGATCGCTTTGATGGTGAGGAAATATATTAATCAATGTTGAATGCTTTGAACTGCTTCATTTTATTATAGAGGGTCTTGCGGTCAATATTCAGCAATTTAGCAGCCTTGCTTTTA
Source organism: Taibaiella sp. (assembly GCA_013815385.1). Classification (GTDB taxonomy): domain Bacteria; phylum Bacteroidota; class Bacteroidia; order Chitinophagales; family Chitinophagaceae; genus JACDGL01. Next base: position 60,028 of record JACDGL010000010.1, read on the forward strand.
TTGAAATTCGCTTGCTTTAATGCATCCAGTATCACCTCATATTCGGCGTCCAGATTAGCGCTTTTCAGCTTGTTTTCGTAGGGTATATTATTATTTGCAACAAATGCAGAAGGAGGAGTATTTTCCGATTTAGCCGTCATAGCAGGAGCTGGAGCCTCGAACTGCAACTTATGAAAATTGGTAATTTCAAAAGGCAGGGATTTTGCTTCCACATATTCTCCGTCAGTAAGCAGTGTAGAGCGTTTTACAACGTTTTTCAACTCGCGCAGGTTACCATACCATACATAATTATGGAAAATGTTTTCGACTTCCTTAGTGTATCCTTTTACATTTTTCCCTAATTCTATATTAGTTACATTAAGAAAATGCTTCGCAAAAAGCATGATATCGCCCTGGCGGTGACGTAAAGCAGGTACCTCTATGCTAAACTCATTAAAGCGATGATACAGATCTTCACGGAACTTACCTGTACGGGCAGAATCCCAAAGCTTTTCATTGCTCGCAACTATAATACGTACATCCAGCTCTATATCCTTATTACCGCCCACACGCCTCATTTTACGTTCCTGCACCACACGTAGCAGGGATACCTGTATATCGTAGGAAAGATTCCCTATTTCATCAAGGAAAATAGTGCCTTCATTGGCCATCTCGAAGCTCCCTATTTTCTGATTCAGCGCACCCGTAAATGCACCTTTTTCGTGGCCAAACAATTCACTGCCTGCCAACTCTTTAGATAGCGCACCACAATCTATAGCTACGAAAGGCTTATTGGCTCTCTTGCTCTTCTGGTGTATCTGCTGGGCTATGGCTTCCTTACCACTTCCGCTTTCGCCATATATGATAACACTAAAAGTAGTAGGTGATACTAATTCTATCTGTTTCATGATATTGGCAAACTCCGGACTATCGCCCATTATATACTTCTCCGCAGATTGCTTTCCTTTTGGGGAAGAAACCGACTGGGTAGTTGAGGGCTTTGACATGGAAGCAGTTTCCAGCTTCTCATCATTCAATGCCTTTTTTATAGTTAATAAGATTTCGTCAGGAAAAAGGGGTTTAGTAACATAGTCATACGCACCCATCTTCATAACCTCTACCGCATCCTTTACATCGCTGTAACCGGTAATGATAATGACAGGAGCTACAGGATGCGCCTCTTTTATCTTCACCAGAAGCTCAGCGCCCGTCATATCATCCAGCCTGAAATCGCATAACACTAATGTCGGGGCATTCTTTTTCATCCATTCTATGGCAGCGCTGCCGCTATTAACAACGGCTACCTCGTAACCATGACGGGTAAGAAAGCGATTAAGCAGGAGGCACATGTCATTGTCATCATCAATAACGAGAATTTTACTCATGTTGTTTCAGTTGTTGCGTGTGTGTTGTGTAATGTGTGTTTACAAAAATAGGTATATTATGCCCATACAGCCCTTATCTGGGCTATAGGAATGCGCATCTGCTCCCTATACTTTGCTACTGTGCGGCGCGCTATATTATACCCTTTTGAAGAAAGGATATTAACGAGCTGCTGATCAGTATAGGGATGACGCTTATCCTCCCCACTTATGGCTTCCTCTATTACTGATTGTATTACCTTATTGCTGATCACTTCACCCTTCTTATCAGCTATGCCTTCGCTAAAGAGATCCTTAAGATAGATAATACCAAAATGAGTTTCTGCATACTTATTGCTGGTGATACGGGATATGGTAGATATATCGAGCCCTGACTGATCTGATACATTGCGCAGCACCATTGGCTTCAGATAACGGATATCGCCCTCTACAAAATACTCATGCTGTATTTTTGCTATGCAATTCATTATACGCAGCATGGTATCCTCTCTTTGCTTTACTGCATTTATAAACCACTCTGCTGACTGGAGCTTGCTTTTCACATAATGATTGCCGGAGCGATCTTTAGCGCTTATTTGTTGTGCCAGCTGATCGTACAGCGATTGATTAACAAAAACAGAGCTGGCCTTGCTGGTATATAGATTTACCTGAACATCTTCGCCGTGGCGGGTAATAATGAAGTCGGGGATGATCGTATTCTTCACATCGTACCCGCTGCTTTCTATAACCGGGTAAAACTTTAAAGTACCTATCAGGTTCAGCACTACGCGCAGCTCTTCTTCATCAATATTCAGTGCATGGTGTATCTTTTCGAACTGGCGATGCATCAAATCATTATAATGATGCTCTATCAATTTGGTAGCGCAGCGAACATCGGGCCGCTTCTGGTTCATTATTTTAAGCTGCGCCAGTATACATTCCTGAACGCAGGTAGTCCCTATCCCTATAGGGTCAAGCGTTTGTATAATAGCGAGTGCCTTTTGTACTGTTTCTATTTCTACCAGAGACTGGAACTGAAAAGAAAGATCATCAGCCACTTCCTCTAATGGCCTATCCATTAAACCCTGGCTATTCAGCAGATCTATGACATATTCCGCCATCATAATATCCTCTTCGGGCAGGTCTAGCAGATGTAGCTGCTGCTTTGCCTCATCTTTGTAATGCAGATGACTGCTTATAGCTATGTTAGGTGTCTGCTCTGTATTGAAATAATTCTGGTATTCTGATTTGTAATCAGGTGTATCATCATATCCATATTCCTCCCAATCCTGAAAATCCTTTACATCGGTTTTTAATGCTGCATCCGGATCGTCATTATCCTCACTCTTCTGATCCAGGAACGGATTTTCTTCCAGTTCATTCTTTATCCTTTGTTCCAATTCTATAGAATTGAGAAAATATAAGTTTAATAGCTGTATCTGCTGAGGCAAGATCTTCAGTTGCTGACGCTGAGTCTGTTGTTGTGATATCATAGATTTAATGTATTCGGATACTCTTCCATAAAACAACCTTAAAGCCAAAGTTTACCATTTAGTTAAATTTATAATTATAAATAATACCTTATTGAAAACCAACGATTTAAATTATTTTTTTTAGTTAATATCATATGTCCTATTATCTACTTAGATTTATATTCCAAATCCATTGAGGAATAACTTCTACACTATGTAGAATAGTCTTTAGAATGAAAAAAAGGTTCAGAGGGATAATTACTGCATTTTCGGTATCATTTATCATAATGGCGGGACTGTCATTATTTTCTTTAAACCGTTTTTCTGCCCTTGTTAATTACTCCTATTGGGTAGATCACACAAACAACGTAATCAACCAGATATACAAAGTACAGAGCGTAATTCGTGATATAGACCGTTTTGAGAGAGGCTATATGCTCACAAAGGATACGATGTATATTCGCGTCCTGAACAATGCCATAGCGAAGATCACGCCTTATACAGATACGCTAAAGTATCTGACAAAGGATAATGAAAAGGAACAGAACAATATTGTTATCCTTAAAAGCGATTTTGCCATACGCCTGGCTTATATACGCCAGAACATCAGTTTTGTAGATACTACAATAGTAAGTACGCCTTCCTCTTATTATTACGACGGGCGCAAGGCAATGCTGAATTGCATGAATGAAGCTAACGCCATGCTGAATGAAGAGAGATCTCTAATGGTGACGAGGAACCAAAGCCGTATCTCTTACGAACAAATAACTTCAGCTTCATTAAGATACATACTTACTTCTTTTTGCATAGTGACCATATTGCTCTTTGTTTTTATAGTACGGGAATTAAAAAAAAGAGTGGCCTACCAGGAAGAATTGCAAAGCAAGGTAATAGATCTGCAACGCAGCCATGCGGAGCTGGAACAGATAGCCCACGCTGCATCGCACGACCTGCAGGAACCCTTAAGAAAGATACAAGTGTTTACAGACCGTTTTCTGTGGATGCAAAAGGACAAACTGGATGGTGAAGGACGAAAAACAATAGAACGAATTACAGCTGCAGCCCTGCGCATGCAGGAACTAATAGAAGACCTGGTAGGCCTTACAAGCCTCACCCGCCCGGCAGAGCTACAGCAGATAACGGATCTTAACGCGATCGTTATCCATGTAAAAAATGAGTTGGCGCAAAAGATAAACGAACAAAACGCTGCTATAAGTACCAACACACTACCTGAAATATCGGGCTATCCAGACCAGTTGCTGATATTGTTTCGCGCGCTTTTGGATAACGCGTTAAAATTTTCGCGCCCGGGAATAGAACCTTTAATATCGGTAAACTCTGAGGAATGTATAGCTGATGCAGCGCTGGAAAAGATAAATCCCGGTACAAAAAACAAGAAGTTCCATGTAGTTACTATAACAGATAATGGGATAGGGTTTGATAATAAGTTCTCTGAAAAAATGTTCCAGATATTTCAGAGGCTACACACGCAGCAATCTGAATATACAGGAAAAGGGATAGGGTTGGCTATATGCCAGCGTATAATGGCCAATCATGAAGGATATATACTAGGCTACGGCAACATAGGGATAGGCGCCACTTTTAAGCTTTACTTTCCCATCAATAATTAGAAGGAGCGGCTGATAGCCACTCCTTCATCTTTACTCCACTTGATAAAATATTTATTCGGGTCTGTTTTTCTTGTGATGTTTTTTACTTATTTCCTGTACCTGGTCCATAAAAGCATTCACGCTCACATCAGCATAAGTACCGTATGCATCTATTAGACTTCCCTTTAATCCATCTTCGGTTTCTATCACATACATGATCGCATTATCTGCTGGATCTGATTGTCCTTCAAACCGGTAAAAATTTATTACTTCTACCTGCTCTGCATTGTAATATTTATCCTTAGCCTGTGCCAGTAATCCCTGAGGTGTTACTTTAAAGCTTTCCGTATACCCATCCTTAACCACTTTGTTTACACAAGAGGTCAATGTATTCATAAACGGGATTATGTCGTTTTCCTCATCTTTATTTTCTTGTGTCCACATATAATTAGTTTACAGCGAATGTAGTAAAATCTCTGCCATCGCAGATTATGTTTATTTTATGGCTCATGAAATATCAACTATTTTACAATCAATTAATTACATAAATAATATTATATAATTATTAGTAAATAATATTTATAACTTTCTATAATGTAGAAAGCGTTCTACAGGATAAAAAAATGGGAGAAGCATCTTTGCCCTCCCATCTTTATAAAACTTGTATTTATTTCCATTTGTTCTGGAGATAGCGGCACATAGCAAGGTGAGACTTTAACCTTGGAAGCGTCGCAGGATATCCAATCAATTAGGCGTTGTGAGCGTCACGATATTTTTTTATTATATCATGCGAGTTCTTAAGGGAACGCTGCTGCTCTGCTATTAGCGTTACGGCATCACCCGGCAATTCATTTCCTTCACCCATGGCTGCTTCATATGATCTTTGTGCTGCATCTTCACCAAACTCACAAGATGACAGTATAGCTTTGCGGTCGCTGCCGGTAAAAGTTGCCTTTACATCCATCCATGCCCTGTATATTTTACCAGAAGTAGTGGTACCACTCTCTACAGTGCCACCATGCTGGCGTATTTTATTCACAAGCTCCAGTTTGTATTGTTCGCTTTCCTTTACCATGCCTTCGAACATCCCTTTCAGGTCTACATCCAGGTCTTTAGTTTCGTTAATAGCACGCTGATAGCCAGCCACCCTATCATTATTGATCTTCACCAGGTCATTCAGTACATCGTTGGTTGTTTCCTTGGTATTCATAAATACGGTTTTATGTTTTATTAAGTCTTCTAAAAATTATGCCATTTGTTTTCTCCTGTTTTAGTGTCCCAAAATGTGTAAAAAATAAATTATCACTCTAAAACGTGTTATTTTGCGCCCAATGGAAAGTAATATGATGCAAAGTGTATTAGAAATATTGAAGTATACAATACCCGCACTGGTAGTACTGCTGGCAAGCTACCTGATAGTGCAGAAATTTGTGGTATCTGAAACGCAACGGAAGCAACTTGCTTTGTTGCATGACACACAGGATATTACCCTGCGCCTGCGCCTGCAGGCATATGAGCGCCTTGTTTTGTTTGTAGAGCGCCTGCACCCCAGGCAACTGATACCAAGGGTGTATGAATCGTCAATGACTGTATTGGAGCTGCAGCAGATGCTGATATTCAATATCAAAACAGAATTTGAACACAATCTTTCCCAGCAGCTATATGTATCCAAACAGGTGTGGGATACCGTAAAAAGTGTGAAAGAGCAGGAGATAAATATGATCAGCAATATAGCGCAGCAACTGAAACCCGATGCGCCGGCCAAAGAACTGCACATGCGTATGGTGGATTATATACTGACCACTGATTCTGAAATGCCTACCGACATAGCGCTACACATCATTAACGATGAGGCGAAACAAATACTGCAATACGGACCGGGAAAATAACCCAGATATAATATACTGCTGTGAGCGAAAAAAAGGTAATTACTGATTCCGGTATCATCATCAACAGGCTGTATGATAAGCCGGTACCTATGAGTGAGCAACCCGGAAAATTTCCATTTACCAGGGGCATACATGCAGCTATGTACCGGGACAAGTTGTGGACAATGCGGCAATATGCAGGATTCAGCACAGCAGAGGAATCGAACAAGCGCTATCATTATCTGCTGGGACAGGGGGTGAGCGGGCTCTCTGTGGCATTTGACCTCCCCACGCAGATAGGCTATGATTCGGACCATACTATGGCCGACGGCGAAGTAGGTAAGGTAGGAGTAGCTATTGATTCACTGGAAGATATGGAGCGCCTTTTTGCCGGCATAGATCTGCAGGAAGTTTCTACTTCTATGACCATTAATGCTACCGCTTTTATACTACTGGCCTTTTATATTGCCCTGGCCAAGAAACAAGGAACAGACATAAAAACGATATCTGGCACTATACAGAACGATATACTGAAAGAGTACGCGGCGCGCGGTACTTATATATATCCACCGGCCCCCTCTATGAGGCTTATAACGGACATATTTGAATATTGCAGCAATGAAGTACCCAAATGGAATACCATTTCCATATCAGGCTACCATATACGCGAGGCCGGGTCTAATGCAGTACAGGAGCTTGCCTTTACATTAGCCAATGGCAAAGCATACCTAAAGGCAGCTATCGATAAAGGATTGGACATTAATATTTTTGCCCAACGCCTGTCGTTTTTTTTTAACGCACACAATAACCTTTTTGAAGAAGTAGCCAAGTTTCGTGCTGCCAGGAGGATGTGGGCAAAAATAACTACAGACCTGGGCGCTACTGATGCTAAGGCGCAGATGCTGCGTTTCCATACACAGACCGGGGGCAGCACACTTACAGCACCACAACCTAAAAATAATATAGCCCGCGTTACCATACAAGCGCTAAGCGCTGTATTGGGCGGCACCCAATCGTTGCATACCAATGGGTACGATGAAGCCCTTTCTTTGCCAACAGAAGAAGCGGCAACTATAGCATTGCGCACCCAACAGATAGTGGCTTTCGAAAGCGGGGTAACAGATACTGTAGACCCACTCGCAGGATCGTACTATGTAGAAGCGCTGACCAATGAGGTAGAAGCTGCTGCATGGAAGCTGATAGAAAAGATAGATGTAATGGGTGGCGCTGTAAAAGCAATAGAAGAGCATTTTATGCAGGATGAAATAGCCCGTTCGTCTTATGCCTATAACAAAGCAATAGAGAGTAACGAAAAAACAATAGTGGGTGTTAACAAATTCACCTCAAAAGATATAGGAAGTACTCCCCTATTTAAGATCGATGATTCCATCCGGCAGGAACAATCGGAAAAACTAAGAGTGTTGCGGGGAAAAAGGGATAACAATAAAGTGAAAATGTGCCTTGAAACTATTAAAGAAAAAGCAGCGACCACCGATAACCTGATGCCTTATGTAATAGATGCAGTAGAGCACCTGTGCACACTGGGTGAAATTGCAGATACACTGAGAGAAGTGTGGGGTGAATATAAAGGTTAAGGCACAGGTATCTTTCTTATGCCGTTTGCAATACGGTCTTTCTCCCACTCCCATGCAGTAATAGCTACCTCATCGTAGCTCATAATACCCCCCTTCTGGTGCTGCATGCGCAGGTATTGATCGTACAGCCTGCCGGAGTACTTGCCCCATTTGCTGTAGTGTTTCATCCGGATGGCCCTCAGGGTATCAATATGCGCCAGGGTAATACTGTTCAGTTGCAGCTTTAATTGCTTAGCCAATACAGAATCGCGGTCGCGTACTATAGACTGCGCATAGAGCCAGATATTAAAATAACAGGAATAGCGGAATAAACTATCGCTTGATGTAATGCCTACAGCATAGGACATCAGGTTGGCATCACCCTCGGCAGCTATACCGCACTGGTGCGCCAATTCATGGCATACTACAAATGGCAGCATGAATGCAGGCAGCAAAGCATTAACCTGCGCCTCACCGGTAAAAGGATTATAATACCCCTGTATGTGAAAGTTCTCCATCTTATTGCCAAAAAGCGAACGCTTAGCACTAAGCGCCATTGGCTTATTAGTATCCACATACAAATGATAGTACTCTGATGAATGGTGAGCAATATCTCTGAAAGGCAATGCATGATAATGCGGCGCATAATCATTCAGCTTTTGTATCAGGTATTTATCAAAGGCGACCATGCCTGTGTCTTTACTATTACCGGCAGGCACCAGATGCCAATACTTAGCGAGCGGTGTGCGATGATAATTGGCACCCCAACCCACGATGAATAATATATAAAACACACCTGCGGCAATAAGTGTATGAAGAAAGGATGATATAAGATTGCCGGTAAATAAGCGGATACGCACAAGGTAGTAGATCCACTTAATGACCAGGAGGATAAGAACAACTGCAATGATTACATAGATAAAATCGCCGATGCTAAATGGCACATAACCGAACAGAACATTTCTTAATGACTGGTAGGGAATAAAGACATACTTTTCATAGTGTAGTAATAAAAGAGGATGGCGCGGCAGCCCGTATTCGATCAGGGTGAGCGAAATAATGACAGCCAGCAACAGTAATATTTTGTTCTTATACCTCATCCTAAGCGGGGAACAATTTTAGTAACTGTACTATCAGCACCTGAACACGGAAAGAGGATAGCATTATAAAGTAACTAACAAAATCTGTACCGAATACAGTTTATTATGGCATTGATAACATTTACAGACAAGGGGCTCTACTGCAACCAGGGAGATTTCTATATAGATCCCTGGAAGCCGGTAAAGCGCGCTGTGATAACACATGCCCATTCAGACCATTCACGGTATGGCAACGGACTGTATCTGGCACACCGCGATAGCTACTATATCATGAAAGCACGCCTAGGAGAAGATATCCGGATACAGACCGCTGCTTATAATCAGTCATTAAATATAAATAACGTTACTATTTCATTTCATCCTGCCGGGCATATCATCGGTTCTGCACAGATACGGATAGAATATAAGGGAGAAGTATGGGTAGTATCAGGCGATTATAAAATAGAAGATGACGGGCTAACCGTTCCATTTGAACCCGTAAAATGCAACACATTCATTACGGAGAGTACCTTTGGGCTGCCCATATACCAGTGGCAGCCACAATCTGTTATTATTGAAAACATAAATAAGTGGATACAGACCAACCAGGCCAATGGAAGAAATAGTGTACTGACTGCGTATAGCCTTGGCAAAGCGCAGCGGCTGATACATGCACTGGCACCGTACGGATATAAATTTTATGTACATGGCGCGGTGTACAATATGCAGGAAGCCATACAGCAAACCATGCCTTTTCCGCCTGTTACTTATTTGCGTACCGATATGCCAAAAGACGTGGTAAAGGATGGAGTAATTATTGTTCCCCCCTCTGCTGATAGCAGTCCGTGGATGAAACGGTGGCAGCCCTATGCGCTGGGCGTATGCAGCGGGTGGATGCAGGTACGGGGTGCACAGCGCAGGCGCAACGCAGATGAAGGCTTTGCCCTGAGCGACCATGCAGATTGGCCAGGCCTGCTGGATGCAGTAAAGGCAACCGGAGCCGAGAATATTTATGCAACCCATGGCTTTACCAGTGTACTGGCCCGCTACCTGCGCGAAGTGTATCACCTGAATGCGGATATTGTAAAGACCAGCTTTGGGGAGGATGAGGAATAATAAAGTAACTTTGCACCCTTAGTTTTCCTGATGAAATCATTTGATGTTCCTGTCCACTACCGCAGTCCGCTGGTAACAGCAATAAAGAATAAGCGCAAGGCGGATGATAAGATGAAGAAGGATTTTACCCCTTCTATCCTCCGGCTGGGGTCTTTACACATTATCCTTGCCCGTCATTTTGGTTTTTGCTATGGGGTAGAGAATGCTATCGAGATAGCCTTCCGTGCCGTGGCAGAAAATTCCGGCAAAAGGGTCTTCCTGCTTAGTGAAATGATCCATAACCCCGGCGTAAATGCAGACCTGCAACAACTTGGTGTTCACTTTATTATGGATACCCATGGTAAGCTGCTGATGGATTGGGAAGCACTGACCAGTAATGATATTGTTATAATACCTGCCTTTGGCACTACACTGGAGCTGGAACAAAAGCTGCGTGATAAAGGAATAGAACCTACCCACTACGAAACTACCTGCCCCTTTGTAGAGCGCGTATGGAACAAAGCAGAGAAAATAGGAAAAGAAGGCTATACTATAATAGTGCATGGCAAACCAAAGCATGAAGAAACAAGGGCTACCTTCTCTCACAGTAAAGCGCATACGCCTACAATAGTTGTAAAAGACATAGACCAGGCACAGCACCTGGCACAATACATAACCGGCAGCCTGCCCACCGGAAATTTTTATGATGACTTCAGAGGACAGTACTCCCAGGGATTTGATATTACCAAAGACCTGCAACGAATAGGGGTAGTAAACCAGACCACTATGCTGGCGAGCGAAACACAGGCTATTGCAGATTATCTGAAACAGGTAATGGCTAGCCATTATAAACTACCTATAGATAATGTGCAGGAACGCTTTGCTGATACAAAGGATACACTCTGCTATGCCACCAATGATAACCAAAGCGCCGTGCAGGGCCTGCTGGAATCAGAAGCCCACTTTGCATTAGTAATTGGTGGCTATAATAGCTCCAATACATCGCACCTTGTGGAGCTGTGCGAACAAAAACTGCCGACTTACTTTATTAAAGATGAACATTGCCTGCTATCTGCCGATGAGATACAGCATTTTGATCTGCACACACATACTGAGAAGACCACAAGCGGCTATATGACCAATGAACGGCCATTATCTGTTATGGTTACATCCGGTGCATCATGCCCCGATGCACTGGTAGAGCGGGTGATAAAAAAGCTGGCATCCCTTACTGATAATGCCCCACATATTGAAGAAGTAACTGATAGCTGGTTGAGGTAAACAGACTAATACTAAAATTATATTTTCTTACCATAAAACTCACAATAGTGAGAAATAAAGTAGGTAGCCCCATCGAAGTATTTGTATCTTCTATACAACGAATCTAAAGATGGCTGAGAAATATTATCGTCGTTTATATCAGAAATGTAACGTATGTAATATGATCTATACGAGTTGCGCTTAACGGTATCAATGACGGGATATACTTCCCGCCAATCATATAGTTTAAGGTAAATCACAAGCATACTATCTCCCGGCATACTTATAACGTTTATCGTATCTGGGAATACACTGTCTCTATCATATACAATTGTCCCACCAGGGCCTCCACTAACATCGTGTTGATGATAGTGGCTTACCCCAGTAAACGTGCCCACCATAGGAGAGACTGTGGTAGTTGAAGATGCGGAGGGGTTTGGGGATTTGCTACAGCTAAAAAAGGTAATAAGTAAAACTAATAAAATAAAGTGTATAGTCTTCATTATATGAATTTTAAAAATGCCTCTGCACTATTTGCATCAGCACTAGAGTTTTGAAATCAGTTTAGTTCCATCACCAGGTCATTGGTATTTACAAGCGTGCCGGCAGCTAATTGTATGGCAATAACCGCGCAGTCAAAAGGCGCAGTGATCACCGTTTCCATTTTCATAGCTTCAATAATAAATAACGGCTGGTTCTTTTTTACCTTGTCATTTTTATTCACCAGTAATTTACTAAGCAGCCCCTGCAATGGCGCGCCTACCTGTTTCTGATCGGCCTTATCCACCTTCTTGTTTTCTACGCGGTGTACTTTTACTGATCTATCTGATACTTCCACATTGCGTGTCTGGCCATTCAGTTTAAAGAATACAGTACGCTTACCGTTGTCATCTACAGGGCCTATGCTTAGCAAACGTATCAGCAAGGTCTTACCCTTTGCTATTTCTATGGTAGTGTCCTCGCCCATCTTTATACCATAGAGGAATATTGGCGTGGGGACTACTGATACATCGCCATACTCCCGCCAGAATTTTAAGCCATCCTCATATACCTTAGGATAAAATTTGTAAGAAAGGAAATCAAGCAGTGTAAGGTCCTGTCCATATTTTTCTTTGAATTCATCTAACTCTTTATCAAAATCTACAGGAGGCATGTGCAGATTAGCTCTTTCTGTAAAGGGCTTTTTATCTTTCAGCACTATCCGTTGCAGCTTTTCAGGAAAGCCACCTTCTGGCTGGCCTATTTCACCGAGAAAAAATTGTTGTACTGATTCAGGAAAAGAAATATTATCGCCGTTCTCATACACATCTTCACGGCTTAGGTTATTGGCAACCATGAACTGTGCCATATCGCCTACCACTTTAGAGCTTGGTGTCACTTTTACAATGTCGCCAAACATTTCATTCACTGTAGCGTACATGTCTTTTATCTCTTCAAACTTATCTCCCAGGCCCAATGCTATAGCCTGTGGCTTAAGGTTAGAATATTGTCCACCTGGAATTTCATGCTGAAAAACCTCTGCAGTACTTGCCTTCAACCCTGATTCAAAAGGATAGTAGTATTCCCGTACAGCCTCAAAGTAATTGGAGAACTGGTTAAGCGATTTAATATCATAAGGATTTTCGCGCTCATGAAAACGCATCATTTCCACTATAGCATTAAAGTTAGGCTGTGATGTAAGCCCCGATAAAGATCCTAAGGCGCAGTCAACCACATTTACACCTGCATCAATTGCCTTCAGATAGGTAGCCGGCTGCAGGGAAGATGTATCGTGGGTGTGTAAATGTATAGGCAGCTTCACAGTCTCCTTCAGCGCCTCTACCAGAATCTTGGCAGCATAGGGTTTCAGAAGCCCCGACATGTCTTTAATGGCCAGTATATGCGCGCCTGCATTTTCAAGATCTTTGGCCAGGCGCAAATAATACTCCAGCGTGTACTTGGTACGCTTAGGGTCCATTATATCGCCCGTATAGCATAGTGCACCTTCAGCTATGCCCTGTGTGCGCTTACGCACCATTTCTATACATGGTGCTATATTTTCCATCCAGTTAAGCGAATCGAATATGCGGAATATATCAACGCCTTTCTCCCACGATTGTTCTACAAATTTCTCTATCAGGTTATCAGGATATGCGGCATACCCTACCCCATTGCAGCCACGTATCAGCATTTGCAGCAAAATGTTCGGCACCGCTTTACGTATTGCTTCCAGCCTGCGCCAGGGATCTTCGCGTAAAAAACGGATACACACATCAAATGTAGCCCCACCCCACACTTCCATGCTGAATGTCTGTGGATGGTGCATTGCAAAACTCTTTGCCACCTTCAGCATATCATAGGTACGCATACGCGTAGCCAGCAACGACTGGTGGGCATCCCTAAGTGTGGTATCCGTATATTGTATCTGCTTCTGTGCCTTCAGCCATTGGGAGAATTTCTCAGGGCCCATTTCTGTGAGCATATCCTTGGTACCACGTGGATAAGCAGCATTAGGATCGAATGAGGGAACTACCGGTTTTTCAAAATGTTTGCTGTCATCCTTCCCTTTTACATCAGGATTACCATTCACGGTAATATCTGCCAGGAAGTTGAGCATCCGCGTGCCCCTGTCCTGCCTTTTGGAGAAAACAAATAATTCAGGGTGCTCGGGTATGAAATTGACTGTAGCCTTCCCGGATATAAAATCCTGATTGGTTATAAGATTCTCCAGGAAAGGAATGTTATTTTTTACACCCCTGATACGAAATTCCCGCAGCGCCCGGTGCATTTTTTGAGCAGCATCGCCAAGCGAGTTGCCCCAGGTGCTTACCTTCACCAGCATTGAATCAAAGAACGGGCTGATCTTCATACCAGGGTAGGTACTGCCTTCATCGAGGCGCACACCAAAACCCGATGCATTACGGTAAGTAACCAACGTACCATAGTCCGGCTTAAAATCGTGCGCAGGATCTTCTGTAGTAATACGGCATTGAATTGCAAAGCCATTCTTGGGTATCAGTGCCTGGCTGCCCAGCCCTATCTCAGGATCTGAAAGCTTGTAGCCGGAGGCAACAAATAATTGTGTTTTTATCAGGTCTACACCGGTTATCATTTCTGTTACCGTGTGCTCCACCTGTATGCGGGGATTAACTTCTATAAAGTATATCTTCTCCTCTGAATCTACCAGGAACTCTACTGTACCCAGGTTGTTGTAATTTACTGCCTTAGCAATGTTCACAGCATAAGCGTATAATTTATTCAGCGTGCTCTGTTGCAGCACAGCCGATGGCGCTATCTCTACCACCTTCTGGAAACGGCGCTGTACTGAGCAATCGCGCTCATACAAGTGTACAATATTGCCATGCTGGTCGGCAGCTATCTGTACCTCTATATGCTTTGGGCGCTCTACATATTTTTCAAGAAATACCGTATCATCACCAAAGGCATTCTTTGCCTCACTACGCGCTTCTCTGAACGATAGTTTTAGTTGCTCATCATCGCGCACTACACGCATGCCGCGCCCACCACCACCGGCAGCAGCTTTCAGCATTAGCGGGTACCCTATACGATTAGCTTCGCTAATTGCAATAACATCATCAGTAAGGTCAGGGATATTGCTTTGTATTACCGGTATCCCGGCCTTTATAGCTACTTCCTTTGCAGTAACCTTATCACCCAATGCGCCCATTGCATCCGGGCTTGGCCCTACGAATATGATACCATGCTCTGCGCAACTGCGTGCAAAGGTTGCATTCTCTGAAAGGAACCCATAACCGGGATGTATGGCATTGGCGCCACACTCCTTAGCTATAGCTATGATGGCATCTATATCCAGATATGGCTTCAGGGGATCCTTGTCAGCACCCACCTGGTAAGCTTCATCAGCCTTGTACCGGTGCAGTGAATACCGATCCTCGTATGTATATATAGCTACAGTAGATATATTCAATTCTGTGGCCGCACGAAAAATGCGTATAGCTATTTCGCCTCTGTTAGCGATAAGCAGCTTTTTGATTTTCATCCTATCTTATATTCTTCTTAAAGGTAAAGAGCTTTTGTTTTTATTCTACCATAGCCGCACACGTGCGCTATCTGGCAGGTACATTTTATTAGCAGGCTGTACACTGAATGCATCATAGAACGCCGGCACATTAGGCAAAGGTCCGTTTACACGAAACTTAGCAGGCGCATGTACATCCGTCAGTATCTGGCTGGCAAGCTGTTCGTTGCGTATTTCGTACATCCACCCCAGTGCATAGCCCAGGAAGAAACGCTGCGCAGGTGTTTGTCCGTGTACCTTATCGCCCTTTTTATAGCAATCAGTTAGCTTGAATGCATCAAAGCCTATCAGCAGGCCGCCAAGGTCTGCAAGGTTTTCTCCAAGGCTGGCCTTACCATTAATGTGTATCGTATCCACAGCCACCATACCGTTAAATTGTTTTATCAATACATCGGCCCGCTTCTTAAATTCTTCCTCATCCTTTTTGGTCCACCAGTTGTGCAGGTTGCCATGCTCATCATACTGCCTGCCTTCATCATCAAAGCCATGGGTAATTTCGTGCCCAACAGTAGATGCCGCTGCATATCCATATACCAGTGCATCGTCCAGTTCCTCATCACGATAACCCGGCACAGTAAAGATCCCAGCCGGCAATACTATTTCATTATTAGATGGATTGTAGTAGGCATTGTAGGTCTGTGGTGTCATATCCCATTCATCCCGGTCTACAGGCTTGCCAAGCTTGTTCATGCCATAGTTATTCCACCATTGATTGGCACGCATCATATTTGTGGCAAAGGCATTGCGGTCTATTTTCAATGCCGAGAAGTCTTTCCATTTATCAGGGTAGCCTACTTTTTTCCGTATTGCAGCCAGCTTGTGTAGCGCAGTTTGTTTGGTACTATCACTCATCCAGTCCAGCTTTTCCATGCGGGCTTTATAGGCAGCACGTACATTTTCCACTATCTGTGCATAGCGGGCCTTGGCTTTTTCATTAAAATATTCTTTAGCAAATAATTGACCTACAGCTTCGCCCATAGCATGCTCCTGCGCATCAAGCACACGCTTCCAGCGTGGGCGTTGCTGCTCTGCCCCGCGTATCAGCTTGCTGTAGAAGTTAAAGCTGGATGCTACGAACGGTTTGCTGAGATAAGGAGAATAGGTTCGCACCAGATGAAAGGCCATATAGTCCTTCAGGGTCTGCATCTGTTCTGTGCTCAATACTTTATCCAGCGCTTTGTAAAACTCAGGCTGACCAATTATAACGCTATCCACTGCTTTCACACCCATTATTTGCAGATAGTCAGGCCATTCTACATTGGGCGATAAGGTATGCAGGCTGTTGATAGCCATTTTATTATAGTTCTTATAAGGGTCGCGCAGGTCTTCCAGCTTTCTGGAAGATTGCGCCAGTTTGGTTTCCAGCGCTATAACTGCTATTGCCTTAGCACGGGCTGTTGCTGTATCTGTACCCATCAGGCGAAAGACCTCTGCCACATATGCCGGGTATGCATTGCGTATTTTCACTGTACGCGCATCAGTGTTAAAGTAATAATCCCTGTTGGGCAGCCCTATGCCACCCTGGGTCATATAATAGGCATTCGCATCGCTATTCTTGGAGTCTTGTGCTACACCCTCATCATAAAACACATTCACGCCATAGGTGTGCATGTGCGCTGCCTGTGTCATAACATCCTTAGGTGTTTGCAGGGTATTTATCTTAGCCAGCTCTTCCTGTAGGGGTGCCATGCCATTCTTCTCTATGTTCACGGTATCCATGCCTGCATACCAGAAGTCACCTATCTGCTGGGTAACTCCGCTGGCAGCGTGCTTTGCCATTGCATCATTATTAATGTGCACTAAACGGTCATACAATTCCTGCTGTACCAGATGGGCAATACCCCAGCTTGTTTCATCGCCGGGTATTGGATTCTTCTTTATCCATCCGGCATTGGCATAATCAAAGAAATCATCAGCCGGATTTACCGTACTATCAATATTTGTGGTAATGATATCTTTCTTTACTGTCTTATTTTCTGTAGTGTGGGTATTGCAGGCAGCCAGTCCGGTTAGCATAGCAATAGCACCTATAAACTTCTTGTTCATGCAAACGTATTATTGGTTATGATCACGCACCAAGATACAGGAAGTTTTTAGGTTTATTATACACCTGATAGTGCCGGTAAAAGGGAGTAAAATGAAACGGGTGAAATATTAAAAAAGTAGCAGGCATGCCAAAGGTCTGCGCCCGGTTACGGACACAGACCTTTGAAGTTCATCTTATAGATTGATACTTAGCGTATTGAGATACTCAGATGATTCGGGCACCCATACTTAGGAGTACTTGAACCACATGAAGCCATTACTGCCATAGCTATAACAGCCACCACTGCTGTAGCAATACGGCGATAGTTTGAAAATACTTTCATAATATAATTGTCTTTGTGTAAATCCTATTTTACTTTGTACGAAGATAAGCGTTTTTTATGAAGTATATACATTTTATAGCCATAGGTGGAGCGGTAATGCATCAACTTGCAATTGCATTACAAAAGGAAGGAAATATTATATCAGGTAGCGATGATGAAATAAATGACCCTGCCAAAACCAACCTCCTGAATGCCGGTATTCTACCCCCAGAATATGGCTGGTTCCCTGAAAGAATAACCAACAAACTGGATGCGGTAGTGCTGGGAATGCACGCCAAAGCGGACAATCCTGAACTGATAGCGGCCAAAAGCCTGGGGATACCCGTTTATTCATTCCCCCAATATGTATACGAGGTAAGTAAAAACAAGAAAAGGGTGGTGATTGCCGGTAGCCATGGCAAAACCACAATTACTTCTATGGTTATGCACATACTGCGTCATCAAGCTGTAAAATTCGACTACCTGGTGGGTGCAAAGGTGGCGGGTTTTGATCTGTCGGTACAATTAACGGATGCACCACTAATGGTATTGGAAGGAGATGAATACCCAGCATCTGTTGAAGAAAAGCGGCCTAAAATATTCTTTTACCATCCCCACATAAGTGTGTTAAGCGGCATAGCATGGGACCATATTAATGTATTCCCTACTTATAGCAACTACCTGGAGCAGTTCGAATTGTACCTGGAAGGCATGGATAACGAAGCAAAGGTTTTTTATAACGATGAAGATGGTGAGGTGCGTAAAGTGGTCTATTCTTCTGCAGGACATTTGGATGCGGAACCTTACTCAATGCCGGCCTTCCATTATGATAATGGGGTTGCCATACTGGATACTAAATACGGCCCGGTACAGGTATCTGTATTCGGGAGGCACAACCTGCTGAATATGCAGGCTGCAATAGCCGTTTGTAAAGAACTGGGCATTCATGAGGAAGACTGCTATAAAGCTATAGCCTCCTTTACAGGGGCCGCAAGAAGACTGGAAAAAATAACAGAAAAAGGCGACTTGGTTGCCTACCGAGATTTTGCCCATGCCCCATCTAAGCTTAAGGCTACGCTGGATGCGGTAAGAGAAGCATATCCTCACCATACACTCATTGCCTGCTTTGAGCTCCATACTTTCAGCAGCCTCAATGAGCAGTTTATGGACGAATACGCACATAGCATGGATGCTGCTGATAATGCGTTTGTTTATTTCAGCCATCATGCATTAAAGCTGAAAGGGCTACCTGCTTTGGAGACAAACAAAGTGAAAGCATACTTTCAAAGAGAAGACCTGCACGCAATTGATGAAAAGGAACAACTTCAAAAAAGTGTATCTGAATTATTAAAAAACAATAAAGGAAAGCCTGTTTGCCTCCTGGTAATGAGTTCCGGCACCTTCGATGGAATTGACTGGAATAATGTAGTTTCGCAGTCATAATCAGTATTTACGGGGATGGCGCAGCTTGCATTAAAACGTTCTATTATATTCTTCGACCTGGAGACTACAGGTACAGACCATGCCAAAGACCGCATAGTAGAACTGGCGTTTGTGAAGCTAAACCCCGATGGTACAAGAGATAAATTTGTAAAAAGAATAAATCCCGGAATGCCCATCCCTGCTGAAGTAACAGCGATACATGGTATCAGTGATGAGGATGTAAAAGATTGCCCTGAATTCAAACATATAGCACACCAGCTTTACCAGTGGATGAAAGGCTGCGATATGGGTGGTTATAACTCCAGCCGGTTCGATATCCCGCTGCTGGCAGAGGAATTCCTGCGTGCCGGGGTAGATGTGGACTTTTCAGAGCGCCACATGATAGATGTGCAGCAGATATTTTTCAAGATGGAAAGCCGCACACTCAGTGCCGCTTATAACTTTTATTGTAACAAGCAACTCGATAATGCCCATAGCGCCGAGGCAGATATACTGGCGACAATAGAAGTACTGGAAGCACAACTGGAGCGGTATAATAATCTCACAAACGAGGTACAGGCCCTTCACAGTTTCTCCAATACAGACGAATATGTAGATTATGCCCGCAGAATGGTACTAAAAGATGGGCATCCTGTTTTTAATTTCGGGAAGAATAAAGGCCGTAAGGTGGAAGACGTATTTACTTCAGAGCCGCAGTATTATGACTGGATGATGCAGGCCGATTTCTCGCTGCATACGAAGCAGAAAATATCTGAGATATTAAACAAAATGAAGCTTAAGAAACCCGGAATGCGGGCATAGCCTCCATTTATGGGATGTTAACAAAGAAATTTATTTTATTTCCTTATTTTGCTTTTTTAATTTTTGCCGCTAGTTGGATAAGATCGTAATCATACCTACCTATAACGAAAAGGAAAATTCGGAGAAGATCATACGTAAAGTGTTGTCACTCGAAGGTGATTTCCATGTATTGATAGTAGACGATAGTTCGCCGGATGGTACTGCAGATATTGTACGCGGATTGCAGCAAACTTACAAAGGAAGGTTGCACCTGGAAGAACGCCATGGCAAGCTGGGCCTGGGTACAGCCTATATACACGGCTTTAAGTGGGCAATAGAGCAAGCATATGATTTCATCTTTGAGATGGATGCAGATTTTTCGCATAATCCTGAAGACCTTATACGATTGCATGCAGCTTGTGCTGCCGGCGCCGATGTTGCTATTGGTTCACGCTATGTAAAGGGAGGAAATGTAAAGAACTGGCCCTGGGATAGAAAACTGATCTCTAAGGGTGGCGCACTATACACACAGTTGATCACCTTTATGCCCGTTAGCGACCCTACAGCAGGTTTTGTCTGTTACAGGCGCAAAGTGCTGGAAACAATACCGCTTGACAATGTAAAGTTCATTGGCTACGCCTTCCAGATAGAGATGAAATACCGCGCGTGGAAGCTCGGCTTTAAAATAAAGGAAGTGCCCATCACATTTATAGACCGTATAGAAGGTGCATCTAAAATGAGCACAGGTATAGTGCAGGAAGCGATGTACGGTGTATGGAAGATGAAAAAATTTGATAAGGAACGCGCAAAGCCCAGGTCATAAATTTCCTGATAGTATTACGCTTTTATTTGCCCTTATCCAATCCATTGTGTAAGGGCCTTCTGAAAACAGGAGGTCTAGTACACTTAGATCAGGGATAAACCCATTCCGGTCTTCAAATAACTGGTAATAGTGCGGAAAGGTGAGCTGCGATAATTTTATTTTCTTAGCCCGGATATCTGTAATGCCTGCACCGTATTTTTTATGATACTCCGTTGTTACTTGCATACTGTGGTTTACATGTAGCTGTTCCGATAGCCATTCTATAGTAGCATAGTTATATTCGGTCAGTCGCTGATATTCTTTTGTGAAAAGCAATTGTAATGCAGGTTCATAATGTTCAAAATAGGGTGAGCGGCGATATGCGGAAGTAATAGTACGCCAATGCCGCTGCTGCCATTTTTCTTTATTATCAATAATTATATCTTTCATTGCCGCACGTTGGTCACGTCCCTGCTGTAGCGGTATGGTCAATTGTATTGATCCGTTTGCACCAGCTATCCTGTACCTGTTGCGGCTCGTCATTTTTTCAAAATGCTCAGTTGTATCAAGCATTATAGTATCAGCATTATCAGTAACTGCCCACCATGTAATATCCGGAAATGGTATAAAAGGGCTTACGATCATAGTCTTTTAGAGGAAAAGGAATCGATTGTGTAATTTGCGAAAAATAATAAAAATGCTTCGTTGGTGGTTGATTTGTTTTTTTGCAGTGGCAATGCCCTTTTATGCAGGTGCCCTTGAGGCAATTGTTTCACATACTATCTTTTACCTGCCGCACATGGATAAAGGGCATACAGCAAATCCTTACATAGAGGCGGCCTGGCAGATAGACCCCCGTTCGGTACAATTTCGTAAAACAGCGCAAGACACCTGGGGCGCAACATTACGAACAGATATACTATTCAAAAATGAAGCAGGACTTATAGTACGGGAAGACCATTACCTTCTGAAACCTACCCCTCAGGCCAATCTGGTAAAAGCTGCAGGCCAGGTACTTATGGACCTGAGGCGATATACACTGCAACCAGGCTTTACCACCATGCAGCTAAAGCTTACAGACCTGAATGATTCACTAAGGCCATATTTATATACAGATACATTTACCATCAATCCTTCAGCAGGAAGCGTATATTATAGTGGCCTGCAGCTGCTGGATACTATATATAATAACAATGCTACAGGCGTATTCCAGAAGAATAACAGGCAGCAGATACCAATGACCACCGATTTTTTTGATACAAACAGGAATGTCTTGCATTACTATACGGAGCTTTATAATGCTGATCTTATCCCTAAAGATGATCAGCCGGTAGCACAGGTGGTTTTTATTTCTAAAAGAGCAGGCGAAAGCCCTGTATTAAATCTTGCACAGAAAGACACCGTTCTTTACCAGCCTGTTCAGCCTGTTAGTGGTACGCTTAATATTTACGGGCTGCCTTCAGGCAATTATTATCTGAATGTAACCATGGCTAATAAAGACAAGGTTACAATAGGTACTCAAAGCCTGCCTTTCCAGCGCCTTAATAACAGGAAGCTGGAAACAAATGAACTGTATTCAGGCAACTTTGATACAGCATTTCAACGACTCGATGTCTTTAATGCAGACAAAACGTTTGTAGGAAAATTCACCACGCAGCAGCTAAAGGCAATACTGATCATGTTACGGCCGGTAGCTACCCCAGCAGAAGAACAAGCTATCAGGGCATTCGCCAAATCTCCTGACAATGATTACATGCGCTATTTTATTTATAATCATTTTGCTGAAATAGATAAGAAAGCCCCTGAAAAGGAGTGGCAAAAATTTGCTGACAGAGTACGTGAAGTAAATAAGCTTTACGGAAATACTTCCACCGCCGGCTATGCAACAGACAAAGGCTACATATATATGAAGTACGGAAAGCCCGATGAAGATATTGCGGTACAGTCAGAAAGGGGTGCCGTGCCTTATGAATTGTGGCAGTATAATAACATCAACCACAAATACAACAATGTGGTATTTCTTTTTTATCAGCCCGATAACCTGATGAATAGTTATCGGCTCCTGCACGCTACTATACCTGTAGAGGCACGTAACCCCAACTGGCGTACCCTCATCAATATCAATGGCAGCAATCAAAGTGAGCCCAACTCAACAGCCGAACAGTATATTGGTAACAGATAACACAACATCATGCAGCTAACATTCTATAAATATCACGGTACAGGCAATGACTTTATAATAATTGATAACCGCAATGCCGGCATACAATTATCACGGAGCCAGGTAGCACAGCTATGCCACCGAAGGTTCAGCATAGGCGCTGATGGCCTCATGTTGCTTGAAAATGCAGAGGGCTATGATTTTCGTATGGTTTATTATAATGCTGATGGGAATGAAAGCACTATGTGTGGCAATGGCGGCAGATGCATTATAGCCTTTGCGCATAAACTGGGTTTGATACACGATACGGCCACATTTTTAGCCATAGACGGTACCCATACAGCTATTATAAATACAGATAATACTATTAGCCTTCACATGCAGGATGTAAGTGGAATAGAACGACATGACAACCACACCATACTCAATACCGGCTCGCCGCACTATGTAACCTGGGTAAATGATGTGCAGGATACCGATGTATACACAGAAGGGCGCAGGATAAGGTACAGTGAGCCCTATATGCCGGCAGGCATTAATGTCAACTTCGTTCAGTTGCTGGATGGTAAACTTTGGGTACGCACGTATGAACGCGGGGTAGAAGACGAGACCCTGAGTTGTGGCACGGGTGTTACAGCCAGCGCCATAGCTGCTACAGCTGTAGCAACAGGTAGCTTTAATACCCTGATCAATACACCAGGCGGCCAGCTGCAGGTGTCCTTCACCAAAGCCACCCCCGATACTGCTGGCGATGTAATATTAACGGGCAATGCTGTATTTGTATATGAAGGGAAAGTAGAATTATAGCAGTTATTATTTACCATTCACACTTACGTAATTTTCTATGGGGAGGCGCTTGGCTATAGACTTCGCCAGCGTCATTTCATCTGCATATTCCAGTTCACCGCCAAATGAGATACCCCGTGCTATAGTGGTGATGCGCAGTGTGATACCCTGTAGTTGGCGTGCTATATAGTACACCGTTGTATCCCCTTCTATTGTAGGGCTTAGGGCCATTATCAGCTCCTCTACCCCTTTATCTTTTACGCGCTTATGCAGGGTAGTAATATTCAGTTGCTCCGGCCCAATACCATCCAGCGGTGACAGGATACCACCAAGCACATGATACAATCCGTTATATTGCTGCGTACTTTCTATTGCTATTACATCGCGTATATTTTCCACTACGCATACCTGCGAATTATTTCTGGCCCTATTGCCGCAGATAGCACATACCAGCCCATCTGATACATTATGGCAGTCGGCACAGAACTGCACCTCATGCCTCATTTTTGATAAGGCATTGGTAAAGCCATCTACATCTCCCTTTTCCATTTTCAGCAACTGCAGCACCATACGGAGCGCGGTTTTTTTACCTATGCCGGGCAGTCTTGAAAATTCCTGTACCGCATCTTCTATCAATTTTGAGGAAAATACCATCTATATTATATGAGCAGAAAGCATTGCCGGTATAAAATTAAACCTGCATCCTCTTCCTGTAGTCTATAATGCAAATTTACACCAAACCATGCGCTTTTATCAGTAGCATGATAACTAATACATTAGAAACATAAAAAAAATGCGTATGTTAGCCTTGTTAACGAAAAACGATTAAATTCGCATAATCACTTTAAACAACAAAATATGAAAAAAGCCTTACTCCTGATGATGGCCACTGCGGTGAGTTATTGCAGTTTTGGAACAATTGACACACTTAGAAACTTTGTGACCAATTGTCAGTTAGATTCTCCACAAGCTACTGTGTACCATGGCGGCTTTGTTGTGGGTATGAATAACCTGAATTTTCAGGGCGCTGCCGAGTCTTACGATGGCACTAAGTATTCTACACCTGCAGTTGTTACAAAACTAATAAGCACCTGGACGCATAAAAGACCAGGCTCTTCTTCTGCACTCACATCTCTGCACGTTACTTTCAAATTATGGAACACAGTAGATAGCTCAAGTAGATCAGCTACTGGTACTGGTTTAGATTCTGTTACATTTTTCCCCGGTGCTAAAGCAGCAGATTCTATCGATGTTACAGCTAACCTTATTGCTATGAATTCCTACCCTCCACCAATAGGTACTGGAGTTCAGAATTTTAATGTTACTTCTTTAAACGGCGCTATTCCTGTTCAAAATTCACATTTTTTTGTAGGATATACAATGAGCACGTATAATATTGCTTCTTCAGTAGATACCATTGGATTATGCGCAGCCCAACATAATCTAACTGTAACTAAGGGTCATGAAGACTATCGCACCAAAAGAGGTACCCATTATTTGGATTCCACAAGGAACTGTTTCTTAGATGGTTCAGGAAATTGGCAGGACTATTATTTTACTATAGGCGGTGCAGCTAATGCGAATTTCTTCCTTTGCATTGTTCCGGTTCTTTCTGTTACACCTGCAAGTGTTGGTGGTGTTACGCGCAATAATCTTTCTATGTATGCCTGTTACCCTAATCCGGCAGTAAATAATACAAACATCAAATTTGGCTTGAAAAACAGCGCTGATGTTACTATCACAATTATGGATGTAACCGGCCGAGTTATCAATACCATCCAGCAGTCTAAGCTTGCTAGCGGTGATCATATTGTTCCGGTTAGCACTTCTTCACTTACTACAGGCAACTATATCTACATGATACAGACCAGCGAAGGTGATGCTCTGGCAGGTAACCTATCAGTAACGAAGTAATTTATCTCTTGTTCCTAATAAGAAAGGCTGCACCTTGTGTAGCCTTTCTTATTTTAGTTTATCATTCTCTTTATGCCGTGTAGCATCGCGGCTGCTCTTCTTCTCCATATTCAATTTCAGTGCTTCTGTAAGGTCAGTACCAGTTTGGTTAGCGAGGCACAGCAGCACCCATAGCACATCGGCCATTTCATCGGCCAGTGCCTTTTTATTATCGTCTGCTTTATACGACTGTTCTCCATAGGTACGCACCATGTGCCGCGCCAGTTCTCCTGTCTCTTCCATAAGAATACCCAGGTTGGTAAGTTCATTGAAATAACGTACCCCTGTGCTCGTTATCCATTCATCTACCTGCGCCTGCGCTTCCCGCAATGTTATATCACTCATATGCCCAATTTAATACCTGCTTTCTGTAATTTGTTTGTTTACGCAAAATAATAGAACTTCCACGTTAATTATAAACCTTTGGGGATATGCCAGCTTACGCAACGGATATAGAAGCAGCGAATGCGCTGAAAGAACGATATGAGACCCTACGCAGATCTATAGCTAAAGTAATTGTTGGCCAGGATGATGTAGTAAGCAAACTGATCATTTCTATACTTTGTAACGGCCATAGCCTGCTTGTAGGGGTGCCAGGGCTTGCAAAAACCCTGTTGGTAAAAACAGTAGCAGACGTTCTGGATCTATCATTCAAGCGCATACAGTTCACCCCGGATCTGATGCCGAGCGATATCACCGGCGCAGAGATACTGGACGAGCAGCGCCAGTTCCGTTTTATAAAGGGTCCTGTATTTGCCAATATTATACTGGCAGATGAAATAAACCGTACACCGCCTAAAACACAGGCTGCCCTGCTGGAAGCCATGCAGGAGCGCAATATCACTACAGGTGGTACATTGTACAAACTGCCCGCACCGTTCTTTGTACTGGCGACGCAAAACCCTATAGAGCAAGAGGGTACTTACCCGCTGCCGGAAGCACAGTTAGATCGTTTCATGTTCCAGATAATGCTCGATTATCCCAGCTTTGCCGAAGAAGTTACCATAGTACGCAATACAACAGGCGCACAGGAAGTGCAGCACAATAAGGTAATGGATGGTGAAACTATTTTGCAGTTCCAGGACCTGGTACGGCGTGTGCCTGTACCGGACAATGTACTGGAGTATGCTGTAGGACTGGTGCATAAAACACGGCCTGCTAATGCTAATGCCCCTGCCGCTACTACACAATATGTTTCTTATGGTGCAGGGCCGCGCGCTTCTCAATACCTTGTATTAGGCGCAAAATGCCATGCGCTGTTGCAGGGCAAGTACTCGCCTGATATTGAAGATGTACGTGCTATGGCCATGCCTGTGCTGCGTCACCGTGTACTACGCAATTACAAAGCAGAAGCAGAAGGGATAACGCAGGAAGCGTTGATAAAACAACTCTTATAAGATGGAGAACATACAAGGTAAAGCCGAATTCCTTAGAAATGATTATATTAAGGTACTCTCTGGTATAGATCCCGCCGCCAAGCCGGTATGGGGTAAGATGAATGTGCAGCAGATGATAGAACATATAAATGATTATGTGCGCATATCAAGTGGAAAGGATGTACAGCCTGTAGTAACACCACCGGAGCATATTGATAAATACCATGCATTCCTTGCTACAGAAAAGCCTTTTAAAGAAAACACACCTAATGTGCTGATGGCAGATACCCCTGTGGCTGTAAAACATGCTGATACGAAAGATGCCATTATCGCACTGCAAGGGGAAATTGATTACCTGTTTGAGCAGTTAGACAACAATAGAGACATAAGAACCTCACATCCTTTTTTTGGCGAGCTGAATTATGAGCAGACCATCCAGCTATTGCACAAGCATGCTACACATCATTTAAGGCAGTTTGGTATTGGTTAGTTGTACGATACCATCTGCACATTGGGAGCAAAGCTGTTAATCCCATTCTTATCTAGCACCATCAGCATCCGTTCGTATTTAAACCGGTCATTGGCATTATACTTTTTCTTCGCCAGTTCGTTCCAGAATTTTTTGTTTGCCTTAAAATAATTGTCGCCATATGCTGCGCCACTTAGTATGTATATCTTAAAAGTGGTAGGATGCCCAGATAAGACTTTTTGCAGAGGGGTATATTCATCATAGCGGCCCGTTATTATTACCAGCCGGCTGTTGTGCGCGTGCAGGGTATCTTCTATCTCCTGCCAGTAAGCAATGGGGAAATCCAGCACCTTGCAGGTAGTACTGTTTTGTATCACTACCGTTCGGGTAAAATCCCTGGTCATAGTTAGGAGGTCCGCGGCTGTTATCTCTTCTATTGGGTCATTAGCCTGTAGCCCCTCGTGGATGTGCACTAATGAGAATGGTATATAATGTGCTTTATCTACCTGATTCATGGCAGCATAACCCCTGGGACTTACAGATATTGTAACTAGTTGTCCGTAAGAGATATTACAGGAAAAGAGCAGCAGCAAAAGAATGCGGCAATATTGCATAAAGCAGGTTTGTATACAGGTGGGCTTCATAGGGCTTATTTCGATGTAAATATTATAAATTGCAGTCTATTTCTGCAACATTCCTACTTCACATAATTGAATAATCTTACTGAATATATGTCTGTAACACAACTAAAGAATTTTGCCGAAGGTAAATGGGTAACTGCTAAGAAGGAAGGCGATGTGCTTTATAATGCAATAACAGGGGATGCTATATATACCGCCAGTAGCGAGGGGCTTGATTTTGGCGCTATGATGGACTATGCACGCAAAGTTGGCGGTCCGGCATTGCGCAAGCTTACTTTTCACCAACGTGGCCGCATGCTGAAGGCGCTGGCTATGTACCTCATGGAACACAAAGAACATTTTTATTCTGTCAGTGGCTATACAGGTGCTACCCGTGCCGATTCGTGGGTGGATATAGAAGGGGGCATCGGCAACTTGTTTGCTTATGCAAGCCTGCGCAGGCAATTCCCCGATGAGTCTTTTTATGTAGATGGCGATGCAGCAAAGCTTTCTAAAAATGGCACCTTTATTGGCCATCATATAATGGTGCCGCGCCAGGGTGTTGCAATTCATATCAATGCATTCAACTTCCCTGTATGGGGCATGCTCGAAAAGATAGCCGTTAACTTGTTGGCGGGTGTACCTGCTATTGTAAAGCCTGCTACCCTTACCTCTTATGTTACAGAAGTGGTATTCGAAGAGATAGTTAAGTCGGGCATATTGCCACAGGGGGCTTTGCAGCTTATATGCGGTTCTGCACGTGGCATACTGGATACGGTCGAAAGCCAGGATGTAGTTACATTCACCGGTTCTGCTACTACCGGCAAGCAATTAAAGTCGCATCCGCGTGTAGTGGGCGAGGGTGTTCCCTTCAATCTGGAAGCCGATTCACTGAACTGCTGTGTATTGGGCACTGATGTAAAACCGGGAATGGCCGAATTTGATATTTTCATTAAAGAAGTAACGCGCGAGATAACTGTAAAAGCAGGACAGAAATGTACCGCCATACGCCGCATCATTGTGCCTGCCGCTATGGTGGAGGATGTACAGATAGCACTGGGCAAGCGCCTGAAAGGCACCACCATTGGTGACCCTGCACGCGAAGGTGTACGCATGGGGCCGTTAGCTGGCCAATCTCAAAGAAATGAAGTGCGCGAACGGGTACAACTATTAGCGCGTACCCAAAGCATTGTGATAGGCGACATAGAAAATTTTGAAGTAATAGGTGCTGATAAAGAAAAGGGTGCATTCCTGGCGCCACTGGTATTTTTCAATTCGCAGCCTTTCATCAATACCGATTGCCACAATATAGAAGCGTTCGGGCCTGTTTCCACCATTATGCCTTATGATACTATAGAAGATGCTATAGAGTTGGCAAAAATGGGCAAAGGGTCACTGGTAGGGTCTATCATTACACAAGATGATGATATAGCAAAAGAATTTGTACTGGGTGCAGCCATTATGCACGGCCGCATACTGGTGCTTAATAATGATTGCGTAAAGGAAAGCACCGGCCATGGCTCCCCAATGCCTATGCTGATACATGGCGGCCCCGGCCGGGCAGGTGGCGGCGAAGAGATGGGCGGCAAGCGCGGTGTGCTGCACTACATGCAGCGTACTGCCATACAAGGTTCGCCTACTACTATATCGCATATTACCAATGTGTACCAGCAGGGTGGAAGGCAAACAGAAAGCGACAAGCATCCTTTCCGAAAATATTTTGAAGAGCTGCAGATAGGCGATACAGTTACTACTGCAAAGCATACAGTTACCGAAGCCGATATTACCAACTTTGCCAATGTAAGCGGCGATAATTTCTATGCACATATGGATGCTACTTCTCTGGAGGGCACTATTTTCGAAGGCCGGGTAGCACATGGATATTTTATTCTTTCCAAGGCTGCAGGGCTTTTTGTAGATGCAAAAAAGGGGCCGGTATTGCTTAACTATGGTATAGATGAATGCCGTTTTACCAAACCCGTATATCCTGGCATGACCATAGGGGTACGCCTGACTGTAAAAGAAAAAACTGCTCAGGAAAAACGCACTGATGATGATATAGCCAAAGGAATAGTAAAATGGCTGGTAGATGTATATGATGAGACCGGCGAAACCGTAGCTATAGCCACCATACTCACAATGGTGAAGAAGAAAGATCAGGAGTAGTCATCTTATATACTATTGCAAATAAGGTTTCTGACGGTTACATACACCTATTATCCTGCCTTATCGATTTTTTATGCTTTCATTTTTGACTTTATTCGGATATTTGTACCACATTTAATCACACAAACATGCAGCATACTGAAGGCTATGTACGTAGCGAAATTGAGCACGGCATAGCTACTATTGAGTTTTATCATCCATCCAGCAATTCATTACCGGGCGCTATTCTTACCGATCTTGCCAAAACAATAAATGATATAGGTATAGATAACCGTGTCAGGGTTATTATTCTGCGCAGTACAGGCGACAGGGCATTTTGTGCCGGTGCATCGTTTGATGAATTGATTGCAATAAGCTCTGAAGCGGAAGGCAAGAAATTTTTTAGCGGCTTTGCACATGTTATTAATGCAATGCGCAAATGCCATAAGCTGATAATAAGCCGCGTACAGGGCAAGGCTGTAGGTGGTGGCGTAGGGTTGGTGGCGGCAACTGATTATGCGATAGCTAAAGAAGATGCAGCCGTGAAACTAAGTGAGCTGGCAGTAGGCATAGGTCCCTTTGTAGTAGGGCCGGCCGTGGAGCGTAAAATAGGTGTTGCCGGCTTTTCACAACTGGCTATAGATGCTACAGGATGGCGTTCAGCCGACTGGGCCAAAAAACATGGCTTGTATTCAGAAGTACATAAAACAATAGAGGAAGTAGATGAAGCCGTAAGGCGCCTTGCAGAGCAGCTGGCGCACAGCAGTCCGGATGCGATGTTTCAAATGAAAAAGATATTCTGGCACGGTACAGACAGTTGGGATACATTGCTTGCAGACCGTGCTGCCATTAGTGGCCGCCTGGTGCTTAGCGATTTCACCCGCAATGCTATTAATAAATTCAAGGCAAAACCCGTTAAATAAGGGGAGTAAACATTCATAAAAAAGGCGCATTATACATGCGCCTTTTTTATGAACTAATTCCAGGTTGCATCATTGCGGTACTTCGTTCTTATTCACCTGCACTATCCCTTTCAGGTTTTTTATCTGGTACCAGCTAAAATCCTGGTTGGCTTCCAGGCCATCACCATAGGTCACTTGGGTAGGTGTGGTAATGCGTACCGCCTTCTCTGTATAGAATTTCATTATCTTTTGGTTCCATACCAGTTCTTCTGTATTCAGTTGTTCTTTTTTTTTGCTTACTACCACTATGTTTCCCCGTATCAGCACATTTTGTTCCTGTTCATAGTAGCGTGCATAATCTCCTGTCAGCGTATTGTCTACAACACCGCTATCATTAAAGAACTCCACCTTCAGCCCTTTCTTCATATCAATATATTGCGGGCGTGCAGATTCATTTCGTATAAATTCGTGTGCGAATAACCGTGCCTTCAGCTTTCCGTACTGGCTGTAGAGAATGGTCACATCAATTGCCCTATCCTGCTGTGCCTTGCTTTTCCCGGTAAGTTCATCTATTTTTTTAGGATCGTTTTTGCAGGATGGCGCGCTGAATAAACATATAAACAAAATACCCGGAATAACTATCCGGGTTCTTTGAAAATGATACAATAACGATAATGGCTTATTCATATTTACGCTTTACAAACCACAAAGCATTCAAAGATATACCTGCCGAAAATTTTATGTAAGTGTCCTTGATCAGGTTATTGTCGGTAGTACCCAGCTTACCTATATCAAAGGCAAGATGTATACGGTCCGAAGTACGTTTAAAAGGCAAGCTCCCGCCAAAGGTAAGTCCGTAGTTGGCAAGGGTGGTATTACGCAGGTACACATAGTTGGTGCCATAGTAAAAACCCAAACGATAGGTGATACGCGAGAAATAGTTGTTGAGCGCAGTAGAGTTAGGAGTTACTTCTCCGCCCAGGCTTACCCTGTATGAAGTGCTGGCTACCGAATCTACACTTCCCAGGTTACGGAACTGGTTCCATTGGGTGGCGGTATAGTCAACACCTATCATCCACTGGTGTGTTTTGGCAAACTGCACCCCGAATGAATAGGTCATCGGCAATGTTATCTTACCACGCAGTTCATGGGCAGCATAAGATGTATCAGCTATAAAAGTATCTACCAGGTTGTAAGTTCCTATCCAGTATTCGTTGCGGGTAGCATTCAGGTCCTGTTGCAGGGTTACGGTACCGCCTATACGGTAGGTATAGTCTTTCTTATAGGTTCCCTGGTATATTGCACCGCCTTTCCAGTAGATACCGCCTATATGGGTAGACTGGATAAATGTAGCATTGTAGGATTTCGTAGTATCCTGGTTCAGTAGTCTTGATGCATTATTAATGGACCCAAACATATACCCGAATGTAGCACCTATACTAAAGCCCTTATACTGGTAAGCGCCGCCTATATAGGCATAGTTTACAGAACCGCCACCGGTAAAGTTGCGGATCACCTCTTTGCCTATCAGCGTATCGCTATAGGTTGTATCCTGTAAATTGTAGAACACATTGCTGTATGGGCGTATTCCTATGCATAAGCCTACATGCTTTCCTATAGGCACAGCAAAGTTCATATAAGATAATGTAGCAGTGCCCGTAGTATAATTGGCAGTATTAGTAGTAAGGGTATGCAGATCAGCTTGTGCACCCGCCTCATAGGTAGTAAGTCTCAGAAAACCAAAAGAGGCGGGGTTATCTGCATTTACAGCATAGGGGTCTGCATAGGCCGATGAAATGTTGCCCATACCCTTTAGTAAAGTATTATTACCATTCCAAAGCTCCCCTACTCCAAAACGGGAATAAGGCAGGTTTACATGGGCTGATAATGGATCACTTACAGAACTTGTTTGTGCGCCGGCTGGTATTGTTAAAGCAATAAGAATCAGGAGTAAAAGGTACTTAGCGGGGTATCGACACATTATGGTTTAGAATTAAATTCAACCCCCTCAGCAGTAGTTGAGGGTCTGCAAATATCTTACTTTTCAGTTTGCCTGCAAAAAAGGGCGCATCACCCCCAGTTAATACGGCGTTAAAATCCTGATATTGAGATGCGTATTCGTTAACTATTCCGTCTATTTCAGCTACCATTCCGTATACTGCGCCACTCCTGATGCAGGTTTGGGTGTCATATCCTATCAGCAGCAGCTCACCATCTACGCGTACTAAAGGCAACTTTTCGGCGAATTCATGCATAGCTTTCAGCCTCATTTGCAGGCCGGGAGATATTGCACCGCCTCTGAATGTCTTGTTCTTCTGGGTAAAATTATAAGTGATGCAGGTGCCAAGGTTTACAACAAGGGTGTTTTTATCTGTATGCAGCGCCCAGGCTCCTACACTCAGTGCCAGCCTATCGGCGCCCAGGGTTTCAGGGGCAGTGTATGCGCTCATTATCGGTAAGCGGCTGTCACCATCCAGTACCATGTACGCTTTTACTTTACCCTTCACCATCTCTTCTATTGCATTGGTATGCTCGGCACGGACTACAGAGCAGAAAATAGCCTTTACCGGAGTAAAGTTCTCTATCAGGTCGCTGATGCCTTTCTTTGCTTCATCGGCGCTGAAGTTGCCAAATTCTACTAGGCGTTCATCCTGGAAAATGCCTGCTTTTACAGATGTATTGCCCCAATCTATGCATAGGTTTACTGACATGGTAGTCTTTATTTAGAGATTATATTGCCAAAATAATAAAAAATCATCTAATAACTTATTTAAAGGTTCAAATCGCTGGCAGATAGGTTACGGAAATGGCCATTCAGCTGTACCCTAGCTTTCATTTTCTCCATTTCTTCCAGCATAGGCTCCATTTTTTTCAGATGGCGGCGCAGGTATTCAAGCCGGTGTAGTTCAGTGAATAATCCCAGCACTTCATATTCCTGCTGTCTCGATAAGCCTGTAAAATGGGCTATCTGGTAAGATATAGCGGCTTCTTCATTGTTTGGGAATTTACTCTCCACACTCATCACAGAGTACAGGCGCTTCACTTCTTTAAGTATCAGTTTTCCTATCTCCGTATCGCCGCGCGCCACAATATTTTCAGGGTAGTTGACAATAGCGCCGCAATACAACTTCTCCGGTATTTCCTGTACTACTTCCAGCACCCTGAATACGTCTATACCTTTTGTGCGCACATCCATTTCCCCATTATCATACTCCTGCACCATTTCGGTAATTTCCATCACCGTACCAAATTCTTCTATCTTCTTATCCAGGATAACAGGCATGCCGAATTTTTTCTTTTCGTCTATGCAATCACGTATCAGCTGCTTATACTTAGGCTCAAATACATGAATATTCAGTATCTCGCCTGGGTACACTATTATATTAAGGGGAAATATCGGTATAAAATTTGTCATCGATCGAGTATATATTGGTGATAATACTTCACTGCACCGCAGGCTCAGGTTCAAGCTCTTTTATAGCCAGTTGCCTTTGCCAAAGCACGAAAAACAAATATACGAATACACCGAATTGAATTTCAAGAAAAGGTTCCACCAGAAGTGGCACCAGCAGCATACACCATGTGATAATAAAAAATATTCCTGCCCTAGTTTTAGGTACATATACCAACGGGTACAGCAACCAGGCTATAAAGAGCAGTACAGCAGGCAGCCCGCACCCAAGCGCTATCGTAAGGAACTGGTTATGTGGAAACAGCCGCTGCTCCTCCTTTACCTGTGGATACCAGCGGTCATACCCACCCTTCATAGCTTCTAGTATATCCCCTGCTCCCACACCACCCCATGGATGTTCTTTTATCAGCTTCACGGCAATATCATAAGATATTACTCTGCCCATATCACTGTAATCACCCGTGCGGGAGCCGCTTTTATAAAGGCCATAAGTGTATTCTACATAACCTATTTTATTCCTGAAAGTAGGTACATACCTGAATGCGGCAACAACAAACAGTACCCCGGCTACTATCATCCCTATACCCACCAGCTTGTTTTTACGAATGGCTACATAGATACACCAGCCCAGCACAAAAACATACCACGCCACTAGCCCGCTTTTGGCAGCCAGCAGGTGCAGGAATACGCTTAGCAATACTATAGTCACAACAGCAAGCCATCTCACGGCCTTGCTTACCAGGTAGGGGAATATGCTTACGCACCAGGCTACAACCACCGCAATCCCTATGCTGAAGCAGATATGGTCATTCTCCACAGGTGTAGGCAACACCTGCGATTGCCCGTATTCATTAATATAATAAGAGGAAGACTGTACGAAAAAGTATGCGCTGTATGCAGCACCCGCCAGCATCATAAGCGATACTGCAACTGTAAATATTTGCAACTGTTTTATAGAGAACCTGGGGAGAAAGGCAAAACCCAATGGCAGTAGCAATACGGGTAGTTTTGTATCAAAACGCTCATGCCAGCTATATATATCAGTGCTCCAGAAGTAGGTTAATGCATACATTCCCACCCAGCAAACCCCAAGCAGCCACCATTTTTGCTTTATCCATTCTTTAGGATGTATGCTCCTTAAGGCATTTATGCCAAATAATATGGTACAGATAGAATTTAATGGCCTCCAGACCAGAAAACCGGCTATCATTAATATTGCAAGAAATACCGCAATATTAGATTTAGATAAGAGTTTATGATTTTGAGGTATATTTTTGTCCACTGATAGCTCCTATTACTTTTCTATAACGCTGATAAAAACATTTTTAGTGCAGGACAAAATAAAACAACTTTTGTTTCAGATAAGGGAGGGCAACTTCCATGCACTTGCCAAAGGCATCACCCTTGTAGAAAACGAGCTTGATGGGCACGAATCTCTGTTGCTGCAGCTGCAAGATACACAAAGCGCCCGTGTGTTGGGTATCACCGGGCCACCCGGCGCAGGCAAAAGCACATTGGTAAATGCGCTGTTGCACTACTGGGTAAAGCAGGGTAAAAAAATAGCGGTGGTAGCGGTAGACCCATCTTCTCCATTCAATTATGGTGCCCTGCTGGGCGACCGCATCAGGATGAACGATTTTTATAATAATGAGAACATCTACATCCGCTCACTGGCATCACGTGGCGCATTGGGTGGCCTGAACCCCAGGATAATTGAGATAACAGATGTTATAAAAAATGCACCGTTTGATATAATACTGGTGGAGACCGTTGGCGTAGGACAAAGCGAAGTAGAGATAGCAGGCCTGGCAGACTGTACCGTAGTAACCCTGGTACCGGAATCTGGCGACATAGTACAAACTATGAAAGCGGGCATTATGGAGATAGCAGATATTTTTGTCGTTAACAAAGCAGACCGCGATGCAGCCGAATCTGTTTACCACAACCTGCGTATCATGGTACACGAACAGGCCGTTGACGGTGTAGAAACACCGGTGATAAAAACTATAGCTACGGAACAAACCGGCATTGAAGCGCTGGCACTTGAGGTGGAAAAACACTTATCAGGCCACCAGGCATTAACGGATAAGCGCATTCAGCTCCTTGCCGATAAAAGCTGGCAGCTGATCGAAGCAAGACAGATGAGTAAGGTAGACCGCCATGTATTACTCGCTCACCTCAAAGAAGCACTCCGGGCCAGTGATTTCAACATCTATGCGTTCATCAATAGCTTTTGTGCATCGTTACCGCTATAATTCGCTCTGCACTATTATATTGATGGCTGCGTTATAGCATATAACCTTTTAACTTTACCAAGGCGAGCTAAACCTCAGGCATGCATCTGTATCCACCCCTTATTTATATACTTTCCTTTATTGCTGCACTCGTTGCATGTCTTATCCTTACGCCCGGCGTTATTTATGTGGCCCGCCAGCGAAAACTATTCGACCTGCCTGATGATACCCGCAAGAAGCATATAAGTAATACCCCGCAGCTGGGCGGCATAGCTATCTTTCTTTCCTACATTATTATTGCTTCTCTTTTTATTGCCCCTCCTATTTCCAGCAAGTGGAATTACATAATAGCGTCCACTACTATATTATTTCTCACAGGCCTCAGTGATGATGTATTCAATATGAGCGCTTTCAAAAAGTTGCTGCTGCAATTATTGGCTACTGCTATTACTGTCTGGTTGGCGGATATCCGGCTCACTTCTCTGTACGGGTTCGCGGGCATCTATACCCTGTCTTATCCTGTTAGCATTGGCATTACCATTCTTTACATCTCTTTTATTATCAACGTCTTTAACCTTACTGATGGTATAGATGGCCTGGCTGCCTCTTTTGGCATATTGGCTGTAGTGCTTTGCGGCGTTTGCTTTGTATTGCTGCATTATATTCCCGCGGCATGTGTGGCATTTAGTCTTGCAGGGGCATTATGTGGTTTCCTGCGGTACAATATTGCTCCTGCCTCTATTTTCATGGGCGATACGGGTTCCCTGCTCATTGGCTTTACCATTAGCATCCTTAGTATCCTTATGCTCAATGTATATTCGGCAGATATGCCATTAGGCCATGTTATTCATACTCCGGGCGCAGCATTCATATTGGCGCTCTCCTTTATTTTCATTCCCATTGCTGATGCCATACGCGTATTTGCCGGCAGGCTGCTCAGGGGTATTTCTCCTTTTCGTGCCGATAGGTCACACCTGCATTATTATCTCCTCGATATGGGGCTTACACAATCGAAGAGTGTGCTGCTCATGCTATTTGTAAATCTCGGTATTATTGCAGCTGCATACTTATTACAGGATAGTAATATTCACATTGCCCTTGCTGTTATGGCAGGTATTAGCGCCTTATTCTTCTTTATAATAGGTATGCTTAAGAACCAAAAGAAGCACAAAGCATAGTAAGCCTCAAATTTCCATCTACTTTTTTTGGGTTAACCGGCTGTAATTTTTGGGCAGGATGCGCTTTTCTGTTTCAGGCATCTTACATGTTATATAGGGAAGAATAGAGCAATACTTTTACTATTGCTCTATCGTAAAGCTGCTATTCTGGTAGCGCAGCATATATAGGTGCTCATTCTCGTTATATAGCAGGTTGGCTTCCTTATCCCATTCGGGCTTCACATCAAACTTATTGAACAGCGCTGCGCTGTTATCACTCATGTTATTGTTGAATATTGTTCCGTATTGGGCCAGCAGGTAGGCATACCAGTATAGTGTTTCGTAAGCCCTGTAGGTGATCTCATTGGGCTTGCCGCCAAATTCCTGGTGGTAGGCGCGTTCTACATTACGCACATTGGGCGTAGATGCATCGTAGTAGAATGGCGTGGTAATATGCACCGCTATATTAGGGTAGGCATCCGCTTTGTTCAAAGATGGGATCGTCTTCCACGACGGCATTCCATATACTTCAAATTTATGCTCAGGGAACAATTCGTACAAAAGCTTTAGCAGGGTTTCCGCATAGCCGTTATCCAATACAGTTATTATAATAATATTTTCCTTCGAATCGCTTAAGTAGGGAGCTATATCTTCTTTGGTAGGCAGCGCATTGCACAATACTTTCCGGATGCCAACAATATTTGAATCTTTCTGGATACAGTTAAATGCGTTATGATCTAAGGGTGCGGAAGTACGGTAAAAAACTATTGCCTCTCTTTTAGGGAACTTCTTTTCTATGGTATTCATTATATGGTTACAATGTACCTGTAGCGTAGCCTGCTGCAATATAAAATAAGGATTGTTCTTTACCCCCACATCCGATGGCGATAGCGCCGATACAAAATTCACCTTGTGTTTACGCGCATATTCCGCCAGCAGCGATACATCAAAACCCTGTACTGCCCCTATTATAAGGTCTGCAGAATCCAGTGTTTTATTTTTTATAAGCATAGATGGGGTGGTAGGTGCGCTGCCTATATCATGCACATATACATCCATGTTATAGTTAAATGAATTCAGTGTATCCGTAGCCAGCTTTATGCCCTTGTAAAATTCCAGGCCTGTTACAGAGTGGTCCATTAATTTTCTTCCAGCGTCTGCATCGTTCAGGTATAGTTGCACCAGTACATCTATACGGTAGCGTCTTTTTATTTTCGTAGCCGGGTATTCTATCTCCACTTTCCTTACGGCCGGGCGTGCCCGCATTACAGGAGGTTCTTCCTTTTTAGGCATCGTCTTTTCATAGTTCCTTGGTGCCTCTCTCTTTCGGAACAAACCCTTCCAGAATTGGGCATGTGCGTTTCCCGCAGAGCATACTGCCAATAAGATCACTATTACTACTACACCTTTTTTCCCCTTCATCATATCGCAGTTCTTATTACTCCCATTCTATTGTTGCAGGGGGCTTCGAGCTTATGTCGTACACTACCCTGTTAATGCCCTTTACATGGTTTATGATATCATTGGATACTTTCGCGAGGAATGTATGCGGAAGGTGTGCCCAGTCGGCCGTCATACCATCTATGCTGGTTACCGCACGCAATGCTACAGTATATTCATACGTACGTTCATCGCCCATTACCCCTACGCTTTGTACGGGCAGCAGTATGGTGCCTGCCTGCCATACTTCTTTATAAAGTTCACTGTCGCGCAGGTGTTGTATATATATCGCATCTGCTTCCTGTAGCATCTTCACTTTTTCTTCGGTTACTGCACCCAGTATCCTTATACCTAATCCCGGACCGGGGAAAGGATGGCGCCCTATAAATATATCATCTATACCCAGCTCTCGCCCTATCTTCCTTACTTCGTCTTTAAATAAGAAACGCAAAGGTTCTACCAGCGACATATGCATTATCTCCGGCAATCCACCTACATTATGATGGGATTTGATGGTTGCAGAGGGGCCGTTAACTGATATGGATTCTATCACATCGGGATAAATGGTGCCTTGCCCAAGAAATTTTACATCCTTCAGTTGTATTGCTTCTTCATGAAATACTTCTATAAATAGCCTGCCTATTATTTTCCTTTTTTGCTCGGGGTCTGCTACACCTTCCATTTCGTCATAGAAGCGCTTTTTAGCGTCCACGCCCTTTACGTTTAGCTTCAGGTGCTTGTAGCCGTCCAGTACTTGTTCATATTCATTCTTTCGCAGCAGTCCATTATCTACGAATATACAATAGAGGTTACTTCCTATAGCTCTTTGTATCAGTGTAGCTGCCACGGTTGAGTCTACTCCGCCGCTCAGCGCCATTACCACCTTGCTATCCCCTACTTCTTCTTTTATTCTTGCTACTGTTTCCTGTATAAAAGAAGCTGGCGTCCAGTCCTGCTTGCACCCGCATACATCAGTAACAAAGTTCTTCAGCAGTTGCCGGCCATCAGTACTATGCGTTACCTCAGGGTGAAACTGTATGCCATATACCGGGTTCTTCGCATAGCCATCATTAGCTTTGTAAGCTGCTACCGGTATATTCTGGGTTTTGGCTATGATGTTAAAGCCTTCAGGCAATTTTTTTATTGTATCGGCATGGCTCATCCACACCTGGCTATTATCAGGTATAGTAGCCAGCAGCGGGTCATGCACTATGTCCTGCAGGTGTGCCCGGCCGTATTCCCTGTGGCTCGATTTGGATACTTCCCCTCCCCCCTGCTGTGCCAGCAGTTGCGCGCCATAGCATACACACAGTACCGGCAGTTTATCGCCCATATCTTTTATAGATGGCTTGGGTGCCAGCGGGTCATTAACTGAAAAGGGGCTGCCCGATAATATGATGCCTTTTAGCGTTTCATCCTCATACTGCACCGGGCTGGTGCAGGGTTGTATCTCACAATATATATTCAGTTCCCGTACACCACGGGCTATGAGCTGTGTGTACTGCGACCCGAAATCCAATATCAGTATCTTGTCGTTCATGTAGTTGCTTACGTAATCTTACTTTATGCCTGTGCAGTGGGGGTGCCGAAGTTGAAAGGCAAGTTGGTAGTTTCCTGCTCTTTTATCTGGCCGTATTGCGCTTCAAAACGCTTCACATTATCCACCATGGCACGCATTAGCCTTTTGGCATGTTGCGGTGTCATTATTATTCTCGATTTTACCTTAGCCTTTGGCAGATTAGGCATAACATTCACGAAGTCTATTACAAATTCGGCAAAAGAGTGTGTTATGATGGCCAGGTTAGCATAGGCTCCATCGGCCATCTCTTCTGATAATTCTATATTTAGTTGTTGCTCCTGCGTCAGTTGTTCTTGTTGTTCAGCCATGATATGTTATATTAGATCAGGTTGCGAAAATAATAAAAGAAACGCAGTCTTAGGGGGGCTATTGAGATAACCCTCCCTACGTTAGAAATGTAGGGAATGGCAGAGGTAGGCTATTTATCGCCTGTAGGGGCTATGGAGTCGGTCTCCACCATCAGCATTACTGTTTTCTGTGGGGCACGCGGGCGGTGCATCACCCCCTTGGTAATGGTGGTACCCTGGTTTGGCCCCAGTTCTATTGTATGGTCTTCAAGGTCTATAAATAACCGCCCCTGCAATACAAAGAAGAATTCATCGTCATTATCATGTTTATGCCAGTGAAACTCCCCTTCTACAATACCAATGCGCACTACACTGTCATTTACCTGTGTCAGTGTCTGGTTAAACCATTGTTCTGTGCAGTTGGCTACCATTTCCGGCACATCTATTAGTTCCAGGTGGTCGTATTTCACATCAAGGTGTATCTTATAATCAGGTTGGTTGCTCATAGGTCTGTATTTACTGTAATATTAATACGATAAATAATTACTCCTTAGCTGATCATAAGTGAAACTTCTCTATCCTGAATACACAAATTATCATAGTTTTGGTGCCATGTACCGTTACCTTGTTGTATTTTTTATAAGCATCACATTATACTCCTGCCGGCCCGATACCTACGTACCTAAGCCACGGGGGTATTTTGGGGTATCGCTACCGCAGCATGCTTATCAGAAATTCGATCTTCCCGGGTTTCCCTATAGTTTTGATTATCCCACTTATAGTACCGTAGTACGCGATACACTATTCTTCGGCCAGAAGGCAGAAAACCCTTATTGGGTTTACATCAATTTCCCTGACCTTAACGGGCGTATTTATATTTCCTACAAACAGATATCTCCTGCCCAGCCCTTCTCCAAACTGATGGAAGATGCGCATAAGTTATCTTATTTCCATACCAAGAAGGCTGATGATATCCGGGAATCTTCCCCGCACATGAATCCTAATAATGTAACTGTTGTATTATATGATGTACTTGGCGATGCGGCATCTACCTACCAGTTTGTTGCTACTGACTCTTTCCACCATTTTATACGCGGCGCATTATACTTTGATGTATCGCCCAATGCTGATTCCCTGAAACCTGCCAATGATTTTATGCGGGTGGATATTGAGCGGCTGCTCAATACACTGAAATGGAAATAGTTTAGGCTATTTATTTTTCCCGGCTAGCATAGGTACAAATATAAAATCACCCAATGCTTCTTCGTGCACTTGTCCTTCCTTATCCTTGGTAATGCGCAGCATTTTCTGCCCTGCGTCTTCGCCTACGGGTATTATCATGATACCGCCGTTCTTTAATTGCTCCACCAGTTTTGGTGGCACCAGCGGCGCGGCGGCGGTCACTATTATTTTATCAAATGGCGCAAACGATGGTAAACCTTCATATCCGTCTCCATAGAAACGTTTTATGTTTGGGTAATTTTTCAGGAAAAAGAACTGGCTTACAAAATCGTACAAAGCTTTCTGGCGCTCTATGGTAAATACCATTGAGCCCATTTCTGCCAGCACGCTCGATTGGTAAGTACTGCCCGTACCTATCTCTAGTATCTTATCAAATTTCTTTATTTCCAGTAGCTGCGTCTGGTAAGCTACCGTATAGGGTTGTGATATGGTTTGTCCGGCGCTTATTGGAAATGCCCTATCCTCATATGCCTGTCTTTCAAATGCAGGGTCCAGGAAGAAGTGCCGGGGAATGGCTTCCATTGCTGCCAATACCCGTTCATCCTTTATCCCTTTATCCCGCAGTATTTTTACCAGTTGCTTTCTTAATCCTTTATGCAGGTAATTGTCCTCTTTCGGCTTGCTATGCAGCATATTACAAAGGTATGCGTAGAAACGGGTTTGTGAAAAGATTTAATACTTTCAACCGGGCTCGGCAATTATTTGAAATTCATCACCAGCCCGATACCTGCGCCATGTGGAGTAGCAGCCGGATAGATCCGCATAGATATATCGCGCGATACATCAAAGTTTTTAAGGTAGGCAAATGTTACCGCATCCAGTATCTGTAA
This sequence comes from Taibaiella sp., assembly GCA_013815385.1. GTDB lineage: Bacteria > Bacteroidota > Bacteroidia > Chitinophagales > Chitinophagaceae > JACDGL01. The sequence goes on from JACDGL010000010.1 coordinate 103,331, forward strand.
TACATACCCAACCCCTGTAAATAACACAGTAAGGTCCAGATAGCGCTGGTAATCATCCTGTAGTTGCTTTAGGTTTGCGGTAGTGTAGATGTTTGTGTATTTATCTACAATGTACTGGTTACCCAGGCGGCCTATATAGGCTGTATGGTAATTCTGATAATTATGCAGGTTATCCAGAAAAAAGTATCCGGCTACTCCTAATCCTACATATATGACAGGTATTTTCCAGTATTGCCGGTTGTAATACTGGCCGGCACCGGGCAGCAGGGCCGAGTACATCCCCGCCTTCTTAGGATTTGGCTGGAAGGGGCCTTTCTTTACAGCAAGCGCAGGAGTGGTATCTATATTCGTGAGCTTCACAGTACTTATTCTTGTACTTGTGGTATCCCCGTTTATTACGGTCACATTCCCTTTGCGGTTAGCACTATCAGGCACTATCTTATTCAGCGATGTATCTGGCGTAGCCTGTGCGCTGCTTTTATAACTGCAAAGCATCCCGATAAGCAGGAATAATAACAATAACGGCGTTGAGGGTACCTTTCTAGCAAACATACAGCGCATCAAAGTTAATGAACAGGGAACAAATAAATAGTCCTCACTTTGCAGTGAGGACTATTTAGGGTTGCTATTTTATTTATTTTATTTCATTCCCATCCCATTATTCACTTTCATGCCTTGTTTGTTTGCATCATTAAGGATGTTAACGGTTTCTGTTATATAGATATCTTTTTTCAGGTTCTTTATCCAGTCGTTATTTTTAGCTACAGAAGCAGTATCCGCATTTATTCTATCCATATCTTCCTTAGGGTTAAAGATGCTGTATGGAGTTGTTTTCTTTTGCAGTTCTTCTACTTTTTTATTCGTAGCGGCATTTTCCTCCAGTTCTTTCACATAGGCAACCTCATTCAACGGAAAGGTGTTTTTGTCCTGTTCTCTTTTCAGCCTGGCTGCACTTTCCACTATTAGCTGAAAAGTCGGGTTAGTGATTACTCGTGGTGTACTCAGCGCTCTTAGCGCATCTACATTTAAAGTATTCTGTATCGGATGATAGTCAGCTGGTGCTATTTCGTCCCATTTCAGGGCTGCCTTATCATGTCTTTCACCCATATCTATCATCGCATAGGCATCCGGCAGCAATATATCAGGCGTTACCCCTCTCAATTGGGTTGATCCGCCATTTACACGATAAAATTTCTGTACAGTAATTTTTAATGAGCCAATTCCGCCGGTTTGTTGTTCCCCATTAGGTGCCAGTACCGACTTCCCGCTATTGGCCAGCTTCATTCTCTCCAGTGGATTAAGCAATTCATCCAGTGATATTACTTTCTGCACCGTACCCTTACCATAGGTTGTAGAGCCTACTATTACCGCTCTCTTATAATCCTGCATGGCGGCAGCCATTATTTCAGAGGCGCTGGCGCTGTTCTGGTTTATCATTACAGCCATGGGGCCATCATACAATGGGGCCTTATCATTTGCCCTCAGGGTCATTGGTGCGGCATCGCTGCTTTTCACCTGTACTACAGGACCATGGCCTACAAACAATCCGGCCATATCCACTACATCGCTAAGTGATCCACCACCATTATTACGCAGATCCAGTATTATGCCTTTCACCCCGGCAGTTTTCAGCTTATCTACTTCTTTTTTCACATCTTCCGCACAGCGTCTTCCGTTTATGTGCTGAAAGTCTGAATAAAACTCAGGTAGATATATATAACCAATATCCCCGTCTGTACTCTTTATAATGGCAGAGTGTGCAAATATATCTTCCAGCAGCACTTCCCCTCTTGTTATGGGTATTACCTTTATAGCCCCATTTCCCTGTTTCACGGTCAGGCGCACTTCGCTTCCTTTACTGCCTCTTATCAATTGTACCACATCATCTATATCAAATCCTTCTACATCTACAGCTTCTTTTTCGCCCTGCGCTACTTTCATTATTTCATCACCGGCCTTTAGCTCTCCCTGTTTCCAGCAGGGGCTTCCTGTTACTACGTTTACTATTTTCACCTTACCGCCATCATCACGCAATTGCGCACCTATGCCATAAAAGGTACCCGACATTATTTCATCAAAGCGTTTCTTTGCCTTTGGTGCAAAATAATCTGTATGCGGATCTTCAGTATTCGCTATCGCGTTCATGAATATCTCAAAACGGTCATCTTCAGTTATTTTATGCAGTCTCTTAAAAAAGGTAGCCTGGTTTTTACGGATGCTCTCTCTTGCATCAGCTTCCAGCACCACATCGGTTTTTATTGTTTTCAATGAGGTGTCCTTATCTTCTTTTCTTTTATTCTGCGCTTTTTTCAGGTCTACATACTTTCCCAGTACACGGTACTTCATGTACCCGCGCCACCGGTCCTTCAGGGCTTTATCGTCCTTTGCGTAGGGCAGCTTATCCCCATATAGCTGTATTTCTTCATTCCCTGTAAAGGTGAATGGTTTCAGCAATGCTTCTTTGTAGTTTTTTTCTGCGTCAACTATTCTCTTGGTAAAAACGTCATTGAGCTTATGATAAAATTCCAGCGACCCGCTGTTTATCTCATCATCTATTTTAAACTTATACTTACCCAGTTCGTTCATATCTGCCTGGCTAAAGAAACGCTTCTCAGGATCCAGTTCCCCAATAATACGGTCATATACCCTGGCCGAGAAGGTGTCGTTTATTTCTCTGGGTGAATAGTGTCCTTCCTTTACAGCGCCTAGCAATGTTTCCATTATCACTGCCTTGCGCTCATCGCTGGTAGCGTCGCCTGCAGCATATTTAAAAGAAAAAAAAGCAGCAAGCACCCCTAATATTATTACCGGTATCAGTATCTTATTCTTCATGAATCGCAACATAAATCCTGGTTAATTATAAAATAATCAAATGCAAACAAATGTAAATGATTTGCTGTTAATAAAAAGCTAAGCAAAAATCATGCGAGCGTTAAAAAGCGGGGGATTTTACCTTTCTTAATTCTAACTTGCAGTAGTGTTTTACTATGATGCAGACAATTTATTTTAAGGACCTTGGTGTTATCGAATATGGTGCCGCATGGGATATGCAGGAGGAGCTGATGCAACGCAATGTAAAGGCCAAAAGCATAGCATATGTAGGTGCATCCGAAGGGATTGCACCGGCGCCGCCGAAAACAACCGACTACCTCTTTTTTTGTGAGCATCCATCTGTCTATACTCTCGGTAAGAGCGGACATATAGAAAATCTGCTGGTAAATGATGCTCGCCTAGCAGAAATGAACGTATCATTCTATAAGACCAACCGTGGCGGTGATATCACTTATCATGGCCCCGGCCAGGTAGTGGCCTATCCCATTTTAGACCTGGAGCACTATTTTACTGATCTCGGCAAGTACATGCGCTGTCTCGAGGAGGCGGTCATAAATACGCTTGCTGCTTATAATATCAACGGGGAACGGCTACCGGGCGCTACAGGCGTATGGATAGAGGCTTCCGTACCCGGGCGTGCCCGTAAGATATGTGCCATGGGGGTTCGTTGCAGCCGCTGGATCACCATGCATGGACTGGCACTGAACGTAAATACCGATCTTAAGTTCTTCGATTATATAGTGCCCTGCGGTATTACCGACAAAAGCGTTACTTCTATGGAACGGGAACTGGGAAAGAAAGTAGATGAGATGGAAGTAAAGGAAAAACTACTAGCCGAATTTGCCCGTATATTCCATGCAGAAATATTACCATATTCTGTACAGGAATCCCTAACTTTATAATAGGTGCCAAAGGAGATCACATACCACTGGGGAGAGAGCCACTTGCTGATAAAGCTGGGCAACCGGACTGAGCGTCGTATTCGGGTGTTATTCCTCTCCGAGTTTTTACTGGCAGTGGGTATGGCCACTATCTTCTTTATTCAGGCACGGCCGCTTACCGGCGGGTTCGTTCATATCCTGGCTGCAGTAGGTTCTATGCTGCTGTATTTACTGGCTTCTTATCGGTTCTTATCACGCATGTTCTTTACAGAAAAGATGCTGCTCGATAAAAATGAGTTTACCATCATCACCCGCACACCATTTTCTCATAAGGCACGCAGCTATAGGTGGAGCAACGTAGGGCCCCTGCACTACATAGGCATGCCTGCAAAGACCGATCATCCGCTAAAAGGCAAAGCATTTGATTACTTTGGTTTTGAGACACATGAGCATATCATCCGTTCCTTGCATCACGATGGTAACCTTTGTTTTAATTATGGCACCTATACCGTTTGCTTTGCACGTGGGGTTTACTCCTGGCATGCCGAAGAGGTAGTGCGTATTATGAAGCTTTATATTGGCCCTGCGCTAAAACTGGGCCCTGAATGGGAACGCATGCTGCAGGAGCATGAGGTGGATTAATAAACAGTAATATACCCTCGTTCAAATTCCGATCGGTCACGGATCAGTTCAAAACGATACAGCCCTTTCCGCTGAAAATTGCGCTTATCAATGATCACCGGCGATTCCATCAATCTCGGCACATCAAATATCAGGTTATTCTTTTCATCATAGAATTTCACTGCATAATGATGCTCTTTTATATAAGGCACATCAAGGTTTATATGACCCGTCAGCGGGTTTGTATATACATACTTCGATTTGATATAACTATAGGGATTTAGCTGCAGCGGCTCACTTTCAATAGATATCCTTATGCTTTTTCCGGGCTCAGAAGAGGTAGTGGTCTTCATCGCATCAGGAAAGGAATTAGAGGAAGCCGTGGTTTTTATGGCATCCATATTTATTTGCGTACCGCCCTTTGTTTCCTGCATGCCGCTGCCATTAGAGTCTATATTTACTACTATACCCGACCGCGATTTTACAGGTTGGTTCGATGGCTCTGTGGTGATAAGTATTTTCTGTAATGAATCGTTAGGGGGCAATACCATGGTCTGGTTCAGCAGCACGGAGCTATCTACATGTATTCTTAGCCGGTTACTGTTCCACGTCAGCCCCGACCCGAATAATATATATAGTTGGTACCAGTTGTTACCGGGCAGTGGGTGGCCGTCTACAAACGCTTGTAAGCCCTTCTTGGTTGCCCGTACATATCCTACTGTAGAATAGTTGTGCAGACTGTCCGATGAGCGTTGCATTGCTATCGATTTTATGCCATCGTACTGGCAATCCCAGGTCAGTATTATCAGCCCCTGCTGCATTCCGGCAGCTATATCAGGCAGTTTTGGCTGTGCATATACTGTGGTGGAAAATGTAATGAGCAGGGCCAGTAATAGGTAGCCCGGTACATACTTACGGATCATGTCCCAAACCTAATGCAAAATCTAATATTGTCATTTACATATTATTTTATGCAATAGAACACGTTTTATTCATTTCTATTTATACAACCCATTACCCCCTTTTTACTTATTAATCCCATAACCTATTAACCTTTTAAATTTTAAATTATCTTAGCCCCATGGGCTTATTTATTAAAAAACCATTAGGCCAGTTAATGGCCGATACCACTGATGATGCATCAGGGCTTAAACGTACCCTTGGTGCCGGGGCTTTGGTTGCCCTTGGTATAGGTGCCATCATTGGCGCGGGCCTTTTTGTGCGCACTGCAGCAGCAGCAGGTGGCCATGCAGGCGCTGCTGTTACATTATCATTTGCCATTGCTGCGTTTGGCTGCGCCCTGGCGGGACTTTGCTATGCAGAGTTCGCCTCTATGATACCGATTGCGGGCAGCGCATACACTTACAGCTATACTACTATGGGCGAGTTCGTAGCCTGGATCATCGGGTGGGATCTCGTGTTGGAGTACGCGCTTGGAGCAGCTACGGTAGCTATTGCCTGGTCCCAGTACCTCAATCAGCTCCTAAGCGATTTTTTTCATTTTACTATACCTTATCAGTGGTGTCACTCACCATTTCAGGCATCCGCTGCGGGCGTTCATGGTATTATGAATATCCCTGCGGTAGCTATATTGCTCATACTTACCCTGCTGCTTATTAAAGGCACATCAGAGTCTGCGTTTTTTAATAACATCATTGTTATTGTCAAGGTAAGTATCGTACTGCTTATTATTGTTTTCGGCTGGCATTATATAAATCCCGCCAATCACACACCCTATCTTATCCCTGCCAATGCAGGTAAGATCAGGTTGAATACAGGCCAGATACACGACTATGCTGATGCCCTCAATCATGGCTGGCTGGGTGTGCTGCGTGGCGCCGGTATTGTGTTCTTTGCGTTTATTGGTTTCGATGCAGTATCTACTGCCGCACAGGATGCGAAGAACCCGCGGCGCGATATGCCTATTGGTATTCTTGTATCCCTCGTTATCTGCACAGTGCTTTATATTCTCTTTTCACATGTGCTTACAGGCCTGGCTCCTTACAAGGAATTTCTTTCACAGGGCAGCGAGGCTTCTGTATCCTATGCTATCAATAATTATATGCCTGGCTTTGGCTGGCTATCTAAGTTGGTAACGGTTGCTATCCTTGCGGGTTTTTCATCAGTTATATTGGTCATGCTGCTCGGGCAAACAAGGGTATTCTATACCATGAGCAAGGATGGCCTGGTACCCTCCTCATTCTCGCGCTTGCACGCTAAGTTCCGCACGCCCTACAAGTCTCAGTGGATGTTCTTCATCTTTGTTTCCCTATTCGCTGCTTTTGTCCCCGATAATATTGTGGGCGATATGACCAGCATCGGTACGCTCTTTGCTTTTGTGCTGGTGTGTATAGGCATCATGATCCTGCGTATCAAAAGCCCCGAGGTAAAGCGGCCGTTTAAGACACCCCTTTACTGGGTGGTATGCCCGCTGGGTGCCTTGGTTTGTCTTTGCATGATAGCTGGCCTTGGGTGGGAAAACTGGGCACGCTTGTTTGTTTGGCTACTTATTGGTTTTGTTATTTACTTCGGCTACGGCATAAAGAACAGTAAAGTTCGTCGCGAACAACGAGAAGATAATAACGAGGTCACATAGGCCATCTTCCGAATTTGAATTTGTAGTCCTCGCGCTCGGCAAGGGCTACTTTTTTTCGGTCGGTGTCTATAGTGCATATGCCATGGGTTACCCTGTTCTTTTCAGCCTCCCCTGTTTTTGCATTATTTTTTTTAAAGTCATTTAGCTGGAAGTATAGGCCCCTCGGTTGTAGTTTTGTATAGCACGCGGGGTTAGCTACCGCACGGGTATCTTTATGCTGTTCCATATCCTTTTCAGCTTCGCATAGGGCGGCAAAATCCCTGGGGTGCAGCTCTCCTCTTTTCACTGCTTCCCATAGTTGGTCATGCATTTCCGCCACCCCGCAGTCATATTCCAGCAGCGATATCATAGCATGGTAGTTACCCATATCTCTGCAGTCATCTATAGGCCCCAATATTTTTTCTCCGGGGAAACCTTTTATTTTCATAAGCTCCTTTACCGCTTTTGCGTTGTCTGCTACTATTCCCTTGTGTTCGGTAGTCGATCCATTGTCTTTTGCATCAAGGTCCAGGCTAAAGCGTTGTGCCCATTCATTGGCAAGTTTGGTATCATGTGTTCTGCTATATATATCGTAGGCGCTATCCATGCCAAGCCGCACTTTTACGTATAGGGCAGTCTCTTTCATCGCATCAAAAATGACGCAGGTATTGATGCAGTCTGCCCGCATGCCATTCAGTGCGCCCTTTATCAGGTATTGTACTACCCGGCGTGCATCGTTATGCTTTATACCTGCCTGCGCCGCTATAAAGGCATCCTTCACAAAAACAAAATCAAACTCCGCAAATGCTTTATCATAATAATAAAAGCACGAATCGATCTTATTATCCACAAGATAGGTTTCTGCCTTATTGATATAAGCATGGTAATCTAGGTAGTCTTTGGCGCTGCATATATTTTGCAGCAGCAGTGCTATTATCAGTAAGTATTTTTTTACCATATCAGAAAAATAACTAAAATAATCGATAGTGTGTATCTCCAACGGAACGGTTTTTTTATAGTCTCTACTGTAACATTATTTTAAAACCATAAAAACGATAGATATGAAAAAGTATTGGAAAACCATCGGTCTGGTAGCCTTAGCAGCAGGAGCCTTATATTATCCTGCTATGCGCCTTTATAAAGCCTACGCAGCAAAAAAATCAGCCGCTACAGAAGGGGACGAAGAAGCGCCACAAAAACATTTTGCCCCATCCTACCTCGCCAAGCACAAACCTCATCACCGCAAGGCAGAGTCCAACGGACATCCCGCATAATTATTAATTCTATAAAATAATAGAAAAGCATCCTGATCAGGATGCTTTTCTATTATAGGTCTCTAACTTTTGGGCGTTCATTTACGTCTTTAAGAATAATTATTACTGTTTAAGCTTAAAAAACAGACTGTTCGGTTATTTTTTACCGCTACCGTAGTATTCATTACTTATATTTGCCAATTCAAAAAAACTAAAAAAAACTTTATGAAAAAACTATTTACTCTTATTGCATTTATTGCTATTTCTTTTGGTGCTAATGCCCAAAGAATAGTTGATCTTGGGACCACAATGGTAAACCCCACAACTGGAACTGCTATAGACTCATCTGTAGCATTTGCCACTAATATTGTTATCACAAATCATGGGCCTGCACAATTTAAAGCAACAGATACACTTTTTTATTATTATACAGTTGGTGGTCATGCACTTCAATTGGGAGCTACAGCCGCAGATACTATTGGTGGATATACTAATCTTAAAGTATTAAATACAAACGATACATTGCAGTTAAATTATAACTTCGGTATTAGATTTCATGTAACCGCTACAAGCACCTCGTCTTATTGCTTTGTAATTTATAGCGTTCAGAATAGAAGCGCTGATTCTGCAAAAGATAATAATGCCAATAATAATGCTGGTTGTGCTACGCTTACATTTAAGACAACTGGTATTAGTACGTTGTCATTTGAAAGTTCTGACGTAACGTTATACCCAAATCCAGCTCAATCAAAAGTAAATTTTGATATTACCCTTGCTCAAGGCAATACAGTTAATATTAAAGTAATGGATATGATAGGCCGCACCGTAGTTTCACAAAACGAAGGCCGGTTGGATGCAGGTAAGCACACAATAAACATGAATACTGCCAGCCTCCCCAATGGTGTTTACATTTACCAGGTACTGGTAGGTGAAGAAACTAAGACCGGCAGGTTTAATATTGCTAAATAATTACTTAATACCATTTTAATAGAAAGAGGCGCCAATAGGCGCCTCTTTCTATTAAATGAAGTCGCCCACTTTTCAAGAGAGCCTTCACTAATATTGCTGGAGGATGCTGATTAATCGCTCCTAAACGCCCGCTCAGCCAACCGCTAGTTTTTTTAAAAATGCATCATGTATTTTATTTTTGGAAATGCCTTTCCACCAATAGTATATTGCACTTGACAAAATCAACCACAAACTATTCAAAACCTATTCAACCCACATCCATAACTCATACATCAAAAATTATAAATGTTACATCATGCGACATTATGTAACATTACAAAAACCAAACATAACTCAATAAAATAGGGCTTTGTGTACCACGCGCCAAAATAAACCTCCCAATAAAAATAGTCTGGAATGTTACCTTTCACTCAGATTCCAAATGAATTCCAATAAGCAAATTATGCTTACACCGTTTATATATACCTCTCCTTCGAGACGCGTCTCGGCTCATCCGAGGGCTAGGGGGTTTCTAATAAAAAAACTATAAATTGCGCCATCACTACACTGGTGATATATTAATCATACTCAACACTCTTTTTACATGACAAAGATCAAAGTGGCCAACCCGGTGGTGGAGTTGGATGGTGATGAAATGACCCGTATTATCTGGAAATTCATTAAGGATAAACTGATACTTCCTTACTTGGAAGTGGATATAAAATATTATGACCTCGGCATAGAATATCGCGACCAGACCGGCGACCAGGTTACAATAGATGCGGCTAATGCCATCAGGCAATATGGTGTGGGCATTAAATGCGCCACTATCACCCCCGACGAAGGCCGTGTAAAGGAATTTAACCTGAAGCAGATGTGGAAAAGCCCCAATGGTACTATCCGTAACATACTGGATGGCACCGTGTTCCGCGAGCCTATTGTTATCAATAACATTCCTCGTCTTGTTCCTAACTGGACGGCGCCTATATGTATAGGCCGCCATGCATTTGGCGACCAGTACCGCGCTACAGATTTTGTGGTAAAAGGCAAGGGTAAGCTGACTATAAAATTTGAAGGGGAGAACGGCGAGAATATAGAGCACACAGTTTACGATTTCAAAGGCGATGGCGTAGCGTTGGCTATGTACAATACCGACGAATCTATTCGTGGCTTTGCGCGCGCCTGCTTCAATATGGCGCTGCAGAAAAAATGGCCCCTTTATTTCTCTTCCAAGAACACGATATTGAAGAAATATGACGGCCGTTTCAAAGACATCTTCGAAGAAATATACAACAACGAATTTATCACAGAGTTTGAAAAGAACCACCTCGAGTACGAGCACCGGCTTATAGATGACATGGTAGCTAGTGCATTAAAATGGCATGGCAATTTTGTTTGGGCATGTAAGAATTATGATGGTGATGTGCAGAGCGATACCGTGGCCCAGGGTTTTGGCTCGCTCGGCCTTATGACTTCTGTGCTGATAACGCCTGATGGCGAAACAATGGAGGCAGAGGCAGCACATGGTACCGTAACAAGGCACTTCCGCGAATATCAGAAGGGCAATCCTACATCTACCAATCCTATAGCGTCTATATTCGCGTGGACACGTGGCCTTGCCTTCCGTGGTAAGCTCGACAATAATCAGGAACTGATAGACTTTTGTCAGGCACTGGAAGATGTATGTATAGAAACCGTAGAAAGCGGTAAGATGACCAAAGACCTTGCAGTATGCGTACACGGCAACAAGGTATCTCACGGCAAAGATTACCTCTATACAGAGGAATTCCTGGATGCATTGGATGAGAACCTGAAAAGGAAGTTGGGTAAATAATTAATAATATGGCACAAGTAAACATTCCTGAAGGTTATCAGTCCGTTATCCCCTACCTTATTGTAAAAGATGCGTCTTCATTTATTTCATTTACGAAAGAAGTATTTGATGCGGAAGAGATCAACCGCCACATGAGAGATGAGCAAATAATCATGCATGCAGAACTCAGGGTGTATGACAGCATTATTATGTTGGCAGAAGCAACCGATACCTATTCTATACAGAATTCAGGAATGTTTATTTATGTGCCCGATGCTGACGAAGCCTACCATAAAGGCATACGGGCAGGTGCTACACCAATAACCCCAATGTCCGATCAAAACTATGGCCGTACCGGCGGTATCAAAGATCCTTTTGGTAATACCTGGTGGGTAACAAGCGTAAAGTAATTTTCCATCAATAATATACCCAATGAAACACCTAATTATTATTTGCCTGTTAACTTGTACTTATTTTAGCCACGCCCAGGAACTGGTTAGCGTTACTAAAGATAGATTCACTAACCAGGATATTAAAGAATCCGACTTCAACCGCCTGGCAGGCAATCCGTTTACAGGCTCATTATCTGTAAAGGCAGAGGCAGCAGATACGTTAGTGTCACTATCTTTTAAATTCAGCTCGGGCGGCCCACATACAAATATAGATGTACGGAAAGGTGCTGATATTTATATCAGGCTGGATAATGATAGTGTTATTCAGTTATCAGCCGAACCTGTTCTTGCCCCCAGCCGTCCCAGCCCTTTTGAAAGGCCTCATGGCGGCGGTAGTGTATTGCAAACACAGGATATAAACAGGGCAGACCGCAGGGCACTCCGGCATCACGGAGCGGTTGCGTTAAGGATACGCTCCGGTAAGCTCACAAAAGATTATAACATAGATAAAGACAACATTTATATAATTGGAAATTGCATTCATGTAGTTACCTCTAAAAAAGTGAAGGCATCTGCTGACTGATTGAACGATATTCCTTTACTTTTGTTATGCAGTTTGGGCGTAAGCCCTATTTTAATAATAGCGGATCACTACTACCATGGGATTATTTGATAAACTTTTTAAACGGAACAAGGAACAGCAGGAACAAAAAGAAGCGCTTGATGAAGGCTTGAAAAAAACCAAAGAAGGCTTTTTCTCAAAAATAACCAAGGCCATAGCAGGCAAGGATACAGTAGATGAAGAAGTACTTGACCAGGTTGAAGATGCACTGGTTAGTGCAGATGTAGGCATAGCTACCACAGTAGCCATTATAGAGCGTATAGAAGCACGAGTAGCCAAAGATAAATATGTAGGCACATCGCAGCTTAATAGCATACTGCAGGAGGAGATAATAAGTATGCTCGCTGCTGCCCCTTCCAATGAATTTGAAACATTCAATCTTCCCGCCGGTAAAAAGCCTTATGTGATATTGGTAGTGGGGGTAAATGGAGTAGGTAAGACCACAACAATAGGCAAACTTGCCTACAATTTCAAAAAGAATGGTAAGAGTGTAGTACTCGGTGCTGCAGATACCTTCAGGGCAGCTGCAGTAGACCAGCTTACTATCTGGAGTGAACGTGTAGGAGTACCAATAGTAAAAAAAGAAATGGGCAGCGACCCCAGTGCAGTAGCTTTTGAATCGGTGCAAAGTGGAATAGCCAGGGATGCAGATGTAGTAATAATAGATACCGCGGGCCGCCTGCATAACAAAGCGTATCTGATGGATGAACTGAGCAAAATACGCCGGGTCATCAGCAAGAAAATGCCCGATGCGCCCCACGAAGTATTGCTGGTGCTCGACGGCAGCACCGGACAAAACGCGCTGGAACAGGCCAAGCACTTTACGGCAGCTACAGATGTTACCGCCATTGCTATAACTAAGCTCGATGGTACTGCTAAAGGTGGTGTAGTGCTCGCAATAGCTAACCAGTTCAGGATACCGGTGAAGTACATAGGCGTAGGCGAAAAAATGGAAGACCTGCAGATCTTCAACAAAGTAGAATTTGTAGATAGCTTATTTAATCCGCTGGCTAAATAAGAAAGGAGGACTAGGCAATAAGCAGTTTCATAAGGTCTGCAATGCCTTCTGTGGCGGGTTTTTCAATAGGGATAATATTAGAATAGTGCTTTACTGAAGGAATGCGCTTATCCAATATATACTTTTCTACGTCTCTGCCTACAAAATCTATAAGACCTGCTGCGGGATATACCGCTAAGGAGGTACCAACTAATACAAATACATCGGCTGTCTGCATTATTGCCGCGGCATCTGGCATCAGGGGTACAGGTTCTTCAAACCATACTATGTGCGGCCTGTATTGACCTCCATCTTCTGCAAGATCGCCAAGCAGTATATCTCCTGTAACTGGAAAGACCTTATGCTCATTACCTACGCTGCGCATTTTCAATATCTCGCCATGCAGGTGCATAACTTTAGTAGATCCTGCACGCTCATGCAGGTCGTCTATATTCTGCGTGATGATGTGTATATCGTAAAATTCCTCTAACCGGGCTAAACCTATGTGGGCTGCATTTGGCTGTGCCTCCAGTACATTCCTACGGCGCATGTTGTAGAAGTCCAACACCAGCTTAGGGTCGCGGCGAAAAGCGCGTGGGGTAGCTACATCCTGTATATTATATCCTTCCCAAAGGCCATCGCTATCACGGAATGTCTTTAACCCGCTTTCTGCGCTGATACCTGCACCCGATAGTACTACAAGCCTGGGTAATGCCATAGGTCAGTATTATGTAAGTACAATTTTATGCTACCTGCATTTTCTCTTTCAGATGCTTCAGCATATCGGTAGTCATGTTGCCGAGGGTGAATTCGGGTTGCCAGCCCCAATGCAATCGGGCGGTTGAATCATCTATACTCTTGGGCCATCCATCTGCTATCTGCTGGCGAAAATCAGGTGCATACTTGATAGTGAAATCGGGCAGGTGTTTTGTTATTTCCGCTGCTATTTCTTTTGGGGAAAAGCTCATTGCTGCCAGATTGTATGCCATACGTGTTTTCATTTGCTCTGCCGGCGCTTCCATCAGCTCTATAGTACCTCTTATTGCATCGTCCATGTACATCATAGGCAGGTATGTATGCTCTGAGAGGAAGGACGTATAAGTATTATTCTTTAGTGCTTCATGGTATATCTCCACGGCATAATCGGTGGTGCCCCCACCGGGCTCAGACTTCCAGCTTATAAGGCCGGGGTAACGCAGGCTGCGAACATCGAGGCCCCAGCGCTGGTTATAGTACTGGCACCAAAGCTCGCCTGCATACTTACTGATACCATATACTGTGCGTGGCTCCACTATTGTATCCTGCGGTGTATTGTCGCGGGGGGTGGTAGGGCCAAAGACCGCGATAGAACTGGGCCAGTAAATACGTGTAAGCTTTTCCTGCACGCCAAGATCAAGTACCTGGATAAGGCTTTGCATATTAATATCCCATGCCCGCCCAGGATCCTTTTCTCCTGTAGCAGACAGCAAGGCTGCAAGCAGGTATATCTGAGTAATGTTTTCTTTTTTTACCAATGCATGTGTACCGGCAGCATCCATGGCATTGAGTGTGTAATAAGGCCCGGTACCTGTAAGCAAAGGATGTTCATCCCGTATATCGGTAGCTACAACATTGGCAGCACCATACAGCTTACGAAGGGCCAGTACCAGTTCTACACCTATCTGCCCGCAGGCACCTATAATGAGTATTTTTTCAGTTTTCATCTCGGATACTTTAATTGTCAGCAAAAGCTAATCAGGCTACCTCTTCTTTCACACTTTTACTCTTTACCATATGCGCCTCAATCATCGCCACAAAATCATCGAAAAGATAACGGGAATCGTGCGGACCGGGAGTAGCCTCAGGGTGATACTGGACAGAGAATGCCAGCTTGTCCTTGATGCGTATACCTTCTATAGAGCCGTCATTCAGGTTGATGTGTGTGATCTCTACATTTGGATTGTCCTTAATTGCCTCCGGGTCTACACCAAAACCATGGTTCTGTGTAGTGATCTCTGACTTACCGGTAATCAGGTTCTTTACCGGGTGGTTGAGGCCGCGATGGCCGTGATGCATCTTGAAAGTACGGATGTCGTTAGCCCTGGCCAGCAGTTGGTGGCCGAGACATATACCAAAGAAAGGTTTTTCTGTAGCCAGTATTTCGCGCACTGTATTTACTGCATAATCCATAGATGCAGGATCGCCGGGGCCATTAGAAATAAAATAGCCATCGGGATTGAACTCCTTTAGTTCTGCAAGTGTAGTTTTAGTCGGGAACACCTTCAGATATACATTGCGGTCTGCAAGGCATTGCAGTATATTCTTCTTCACCCCGTAGTCCATTACCGCTATACGTACCGGCGCATTTGGTGAGCCAACTGTATAGGGATGCTTAGTAGATATTTGTGAAGATAACTCCAGGCCATCCATATCCGGTACGTTGGCCAGTTCGGCCTTCAGCCCCTGCTCGTCGGTGATCTCTGTAGAGATAACACAATTCATGGCCCCTTTGCTGCGAATATGCTGTACCAGTGCGCGAGTATCCACATCGTATATAGCCACTATATTATTCTGCACCAGATAATCTTCCAGGCTGTCATTTGCCGTCATCCGGCTGTAGCGCTGAGAAATGTTTTTACATATCAGCCCTTTTATCTTTACCGAATCACTTTCAATATCCTCATTTTTAACGCCGTAGTTACCTATGTAGGCGCTATTCATTATGAGTACCTGCCCGGTATAAGAGGGATCAGTAAAAACCTCCTGATACCCGGTCATGCCAGTATTAAAACAAATTTCGCCGCCGGTAGTGCCACGGGCGCCAAAAGATCTTCCTTTGAAGAGTGTACCATCACTTAATAAGAGCCAGGCAGAAGTTTCCGGTTGTACAGACATATAAAAAACAAATTGTGCAAAGGTAATATTTTTATTAAGGCGAAAGTTAAAATACTAAGCCAAATGGTCTGAAATTTCTCTCCTCTTATCTATGAATTAATCATTACTAATGTCTCCATATGGTATATTTTGTTTGGGTAGCTAAGTTCCCCTGTTATTTATTGAATAGCCTATCAGTACTGTTACATGCAATAAAAATAAAATGTTACATAATGTCGCATAATGTAACATTGGCATAATTGCTTAATTATTCATTGGCTCCTTTCTAATAGTAAATAAACCTATTGTAGCATTCTTTTGTACATCCGAGTAAAAGGTAACATTTCTTAACTTTTTTATTGGGAGGTTTTGGGGTATAGGATTTGCGAAACCCCCTATTTTACTGTATTATGCTTGGTTTTTGTAATGTTACATAATGTAGCACGATGTAACATTATTGATTTTTGATGTATGAATTATGAATGTGTTTGGATGGTTTTTTTGTGGGGGGCGTGAGATTGCTTTGTCGCAGAGCCTCCGCGCAATGACGGTTTTTTTATGGTGTGTGGTATTGCGCGAGATTGCTTTGCCGCAGAGCTTCCGCGCAAAGGTTTTTTAGAGGATGTAATGTACTATTATGAAGCAGCAGAATCCAAATAATAATATCCACAATGAAAGTACAATACGCCTGTTATCATATTGTAAACCCCGCAATGATGGCTTGATTTTGCTACCAATAGGGAAACAAAAATAATTATGAAACACAATCATCACGAAGAAGCTGCAAAGCATTACAATGAGGCTTCAAAACATCACAACGAAGCTCATAAAGCTCATCAGGAAGGACAAGATGAAAAAGCATCTCATCATGCACAAGCTGCACAAGGCCATGACGCCCATGCAGATGAACATGCAAAAGAAGCTTCTAAAAAGCATTCTGAAAAGAACAGTCCTAAAGGCAAGGAGTAACATCCGGAGCTAATTCATTTGTGGGGAACTCAATGGATGAGTTCCCCACAGTTTTATACACCCAACATCACGTTGAATAAAACCTTAATTTTAAGGATAAAAATTAAACATATCACTTCATTTATATTTTAGAAATAAAGAAAGATGAGAACGGAGGAGAACTGGAAGCATGCGAAAGTAGATACATTCTGGGGAGAGCTGGCACCATGCGACCATGTAGTGCAACTGTATGAAACTGATGAAATATTTTTAGATACACTAGCTGGGTTTGTAGGGGAAGGCATCAAGGCGGGGGATTGTGTAGTTGTGATAGCTACTGAAAACCATATTGCCGACCTGAACCGGCGGATGGCCTATGAGGGCCTGCAAACTGAAGCACTTATAGCTAGTGACCAGTATATACCCTTAGATGCCGATAAAACACTTGCAGCATTTATGCGAAACGGCTGGCCTGACGATGAGCAGTTTATTAATACCGTTTCGCAGATCATAAAACGGGCACAGAGCAAGAACCGGAATGTGCGTGCATTTGGAGAAATGGTAGCAATACTATGGGCACAGGGAAATAGCGGCGCAACCGTGCGCCTGGAACATCTGTGGAATGAATTCTGCGAAAAGCAGGCATTTTCTCTTTTCTGCGCCTATCCTAAAAGCGGCTTTACTATGGAGGTGGACGAATCACTAATGAACATATGCTGTGCCCATGCTAAAATTATCTCCGGCAGTATAAAGCATGCAACAGAGGTGTTCTATCAGCGAACGGTGCAGACATTCTGATCTGAATTGCATTGCTTTTAAAAACTGTAAGGCAGCAGTGTATTTTAATGCAAAACGACGCTTATATACTATTAAGTTTTTTGTGATCAAGGCCAATCTAAAACCCTTAATCCATTAAGAGCTAACTGCGGGAGTGAGTTGGTGAGGACACCAACATGAACGGATAAGCGAAACCGGATTGACTATTGTGATTCTGTGACCAATGCAGATCTATGCTCTTAACCGCTAAGGCTTAACGAGAGCGTGTTGGTGAGGGTGCCAACCTGGGCAGGAAATCCATTAAGACGTAACAATGGGAGCGTGTTCGTGAGGACACCAACACGGGTGGATAAGCTAAACCGGATTGACTATTGTGATTTTGTGACCAATGCAGATCTATGCCCTTAACCACTAAGGCGTAACGAGAGCGTGTTGGTGAGGACACCAACACGGGCGTAAAATAAGAATGGCAATACTTATGTATTGCCATTCATATAAAAGCTAACTACCTGATGAGGGTAACATCGCCTTTCTTTTCTATTGTTTTACCATTGCAATCGTAGCTGAGGTACCAGAAAAATACACCCATCTCCTGCGGTACGCCAGACATCCTGCCATCCCAGCCTGCTGATTCCACATTGCTTTCAAAGACCGTCTGACCATAGCGGTTAAGTATCCTGAATACCTTGAGCTTGTGGTGGCCAACGGTAAGAAGGCGCAACACATCATTACGACCATCACCATTGGGTGTAAAGCCATCGGGTACATATACCTCGCAGCATGAATGTGAATTGACAAAGAGACTATCCATGCCTACGCAATTGAACTGATCCCTAACAGAGAGATAAATATTTCCGCTGTGTGGTATCATAATCCTGCCGACATTAGGCTGACCGCCAATGCCTGCATAGTTGTGCGAGGGTGCCCATGTATAGCGGAAAGTATTGGCAAAGTTGGCAGTAAATGCTACGGTATCGCCATCGCAAATACTTGCTTCCCCATTGCTTGTAATACTGGCAGGTGGCAGATCATGCACCAGCACCGTATCCAGATAAGGCAATGCGGTACACCTGCTGTAATTGATAGTGAGGCTGATCACTTTACTACCCGGACTATTATAAGCAATATAGCTGGTACCGATAGAATTGCCTGTACCGCCGCTTACAAAGTAACCGCCGGGACCATAACTCCACTCCAGACTATCGTAATTTACCAGGCTGTAATCGGCTACCTTAACGGTAACTGTATCCTTCACGCAAAAATCCTTAGGCAAACTAAAATAGACCGGAGGAGGTATAATGACATTTACCGTATCGATCGCGCTGGAATTACAACGGAAGTTGTGCACATGCAGTGTGATAATACGAGTACTGGCAGAATCCCACTTGACTGAATAAGGCCCTTTGGAACTATAAGTAGGATCGCCGGATAAAAGTGTAGCATTATCGAACGTCCAGGTATATTGGGTACTGGTATCGGGCGCTGTACCGGCAAAGCTGACCAGAAGCGGCGCACCGAGACAAGCATCGGGCGTGGCGGTTTTGATCTTTGCAATGACCGGAACAATAACTACCCTGGTGCTGGTAGTAGTGGTAGGGCAACCCGCTACAGAATCTGCGACATAATAAACACCTGAATCATTGCTCTGAACATTTGGAATAGTTGGGAATGCCAGATTACTTGTAAAATTATTAGGGCCATGCCATGTAACTATGTAGGTGGACCCAGAGGATATCTGCAACGCATACAGATGCAATGTATCGCCCAGGCAAAGGGGTGAATTATTGATAAGTATAGGAGGCGGAGGCGCATAGGCACGCAGGTATATTAATTCCGTATCGGAAAGGCAAGCCGCAGAACGGCCAATGGCGCGCGCTATGGTAACACCGGTATCTACATAAATAGTACTGGTAAGACCGGAGGTATCTGTAATTTTATTGCCTGTGGGGGAATCCCAATGCCACTTGAGACCGGTACCATTTACCACATTTACAGGTACATAACTTTCGGTACATACAATTATTGTATCACCTGATTTATGTTGTAAAGTATCCCTTGGTGTTTGCCAGTGCGGACGTGTAGATTCGAAAGCAGAATCAAGATCGGCTTTACGTAACACATACGCGTATGCAAAAGTAATGCTGTCACCTGCCGGTATATCATTGAGCTTAAAAACCATTCCGATACCTTCATCATTAGTATCAACACCACTATATTGATAATGAATTGAATCTACATAATTAGTTGGATTTCCTCCTTGTCCATACATGGTATCCAGATGCCCCCAATCAGGAGACAAGCTGCCATGTATTATAAAACATTTAGCCCTGCAATCAAGCGTGCCTAAGCCCAGAAAAGCTATGGAATGCGCTGTATTAGTAGGCGTAGCAGAAACCATTGTACGGTTCAAAGCATTAGGCAGCTGATATTCAATTTTATTATCGGTTGAGAAGCTACCTCCTGGTTCCGGCTCATCATTATCCGGATCGACAGTACGCAAATAAAATACATTGTGCCTATCCACTTTGCCGGTGTTGACCATTGAAACAAAGACAGTAAAATAAACAGTAGATGTGTCAACAATAGTTGTCTGGGTAATAATAACACTATCCATTTTACCTTGCCATACCCCAAAATTCTTTTGCCCGTTGGAATAATAATTTATGTTTTTACCTGTAAGACCAGAAGAAGCAGGGGTATATTCTATACCTCCACAACCATCGTAACCACCACCATTAAATGCCTTTGCCATCACGCCATTGATCTGGACAGCCCAACCTTCCTGGGGATCACCTGGTAAAAAGTAATCACCATAAAAGGGGGGTGTTCCTATTGTCCACCCATCTTTAGCCGGATCAGCTACAAAACCCAATCCCTGAGCACAACCTAAAGAGGAAGGGACACTGGAACAATGGTTTGCCGTAGTGCCTACACCACCGGATGGGTGGTAGCCCCTGGGTGGAGCAATACTAGAGCCATACGCTCCATTTGTATTAATACCGACCTCTATAGAGTGACCCTTGAGAAAAACATTGCAGCTATCGAGCTGGGCATACGTGGAGGGTATAAAGAACATGCAGGATAGGACTGCAAAACCACGGAGTAAAATGTGCTTCATTAATTAATGTTTAAAAATGATTACAGGTGTGCTGAAAGATACATACATCCAGCGATTTTTTAATACTGGTAACAGGTAAAGATAATCAATAATAATCAAATAAATTGAAAGCTAATATGTAATAACAGTGTCATAAAGATTGCCATTAAGAGCGGAAACAGGGCAATAGGGGGAGTACTAATGGCATAGTTTTTACCAAAACTGTAATACTAAAGCTACTACTTATTATGAACAAGGAAGCACCATACAACCACCGTAAACTACCAGCCAATGTATCGCCGACAGAGCGAGCATTATCTGCACTGGCAGGCGGCGCACTGATATATAATGCCCTAAGTGGGAAGAATAAATTGCTAAAGGCAATAGCGGGAGGGTACCTGCTATACCGCGGAGGTACAGGACACTGCTATGCCTATAGCCTGCTAGGAAAGGACGAATTACCCGATCCTGTAAAGAGTATCAATATCCGGCTATCGATAACTGTAAATAAACCAAGAGCGGAGCTTTATGCCTTCTGGCGCAGACTTGAAAACCTACCCTTATTTATGAAACATCTGGAAAGTGTGCGGGAAATAGACGAAACCAGATCTAAATGGAAAGCAAGCATGCCGGGAATTGGTAAAATAGAATGGGAAGCGGAAATAGTAAAAGATGAAACAAATAAGCTGATAGGATGGAGTTCCCTGCCGGGTGCCCGTATAGAAAACGCAGACAAGGTGACATTTGAAGATACCATAGGTGGTACGGAAATAGATGTAGTTATCACCTATCGGGCACCAATGGGTGCGTTAGGTGCAGGGGTAGCGGCAATATTTACCCCGCTCTATAAGAAAATGATAGAAGAAGACATTATTTACTTCAAGCGATACATAGAAGCCGAAACAGAAAGCAATGAAATAATAGTGATCGTGGAAAATTAATGCAGCTTTTAAGCGTTATTGCGTGCGAAGTCCTGGTATGCTAAATAAATATTGCCATTGAGGGTGGTTCAAAATGTGTACAGAATGTAACGGTATATTTGCACCTTCTATATAAACTCATACATGAAGGGCTTTCTTTGTTTACTATTCAGCTTGATATACCTGAGCAGCAATGCGCAAACATCCACTAAAATAACCGGCAAAGTAACCGATGGGAATACCAAGGCACCCATAGAGTATGCAACCCTAATACTGACCGACAAGCAAACCAATAAAATAATAAATGGCGCCACAACAGATGCCAAAGGCCTCTATGAGATAGCCAATGTGGCCACCGGCACTTATGTACTTATAGTTGAATTTATAGGGTATAAACGGGATACAATAAACAGCTTAGTAATAGACGGCAATTCCAAAACTGTAAACCTGAATACTATTGCTATATACGCAGGCCAGCATACCCTGAAGGATGTAACGGTAACTGCGTCTGCACCAATAATAGAAAATAAGATAGATAAGATAGTGTACAATGTTGCCAACGATGTAACATCGCAGGGAGGGATAGCGCTGGATGTATTGAAAAAAGTACCGCAAGTGACGGTGGATGCAGACGGCAATGTAGATGTGCAGGGAAACAGCAACATCCGTTTTCTTATAAACGGGAAACCATCGAGCGTATTTGGAAGCAGCGTAGTGGATGCATTGTCTGCAATACCCGCCAGCCAGATAAAAAGCATAGAACTGATAACCAGTCCTGGCGCTAAGTACGATGCAGAGGGCACAGGTGGCATCATCAACATTATATTAAAGGACAACAAACTACAGGGTATAAACGGTACTGTGAACTTATCGGCAGGTACGAGACTGCAAAATGGATCGGTGAACCTGAATGTACGGCATGGTAATTTTGGTGTGAATGCCTTTTTCAGCGGCAATTCCCAACTAAATTCAAGAACGCTAAATGCGCAGGATCGCAGATCGTCAGATACCATAGCACATAACACAACCCATCTGCTGCAAAACGGATACAGCGACCTGCAACGAAGCGGATACCGGGGGGGTATAGGCATGGACTGGGAGCTAACAAAGAAGGATAACATAAACGCATCTGTAAGCTATAACCACTATGGGAATGATAACACAGGCATTACCAACCAGGAACAGACAATGGCTGATGCAAACAACAACCCATTATCTGATGTAAATACAATCCGTAACTTTTATAACCGCTTTAGCGCTAACTCGCTGGATTGGAGCGTGAATTATAAAAAAAACTTCAGCAAGGAAAACCAGGAGCTGGATATCCTCTACTCATCGAGCATGGGGATGAATAATAATAATTATTCCCAGTCGCAGACCACCCCCGGAACGACTGTGCCATTTAGTGGCACTGCAAGCGCCAATCCCGGTACTAATAATGAAACAGACATTTCTATAGACTATACACAACCTATAAAGAAATTCATTTTAGAAACGGGTGTAAAAACAGTAATAGAAACTATAAACAGCAGCACCAATGCACAGATACTGGATGCTAACAGCCACCTGTATGTGAACGACCCTAACCAATCTTACAACCTCACTTATGACCGGAAAGTGTATGCCTTTTATTTGTCCGGGACTTTTTCGTTATTCCATTACCTTGATGTAAAGGCAGGCGCAAGAATAGAACATACAGATACTAAAATTGACTTTGCCAATACCACTATCCCTTCCTTTAATACTGTAGTACCTTCTATAATACTATCGCATAGCATTGATAAAGACCAGACAGTGAAGATCAGCTACTCGCGAAGGATAGAACGCCCTGATTACCGGGAGCTAAACCCATTCAGGAACCTGAGTGACCCGTATAATATAACAACAGGCAACCCTAACCTACAGCCTGAAATAGGTGATAACTTTGAGCTGGGGTACAGCAAATCGTTTAAGAAAGGAGGCAATATATATATAGGACTTGTGTACCGAGTGACAACACAGGATATAAAGCCCTACACCTACTTCTACCCTACCTACCAGATAGGCGATTCAGTATATAATAATGTATCTGTAACATCGAGACAGAATATTGGTTTTGAAGAACGGGGCGGAGTAACTCTGAACGCATCGCTGCCAATAAAGGATAAGCTGAACCTGAGGGCAAATATCTTTGCATCGGACAGGTATATAAAAGACAATACTAACGGGGGCAATACTATAAATGGATTTGACTACCGCATAAACCTGAACGCCACCTACCAGTTACCAAAAGACCTGATAGCGGAAGTATTTGGCAACTATAACTCCAAGATGCATAATGTACAGGGCTATATGCCGCAATTCTATACCTACACGATAGCAGTGCGCAAGCAATTCTTTAATAAGAAAGCCAGCCTTGGTATTACCGCATCCAACATTTTTGATAAATATATACACCAGGTAACTACGCTGGATGGCGCATACTTCAGCTCTTACAGCACGAAAGACTACCCATACCGTTCGGTTGGTATCAGCTTTACCTATAAGTTTGGTAAGCTTGAATTTAAGAAGCAGAAAGAAGATGAGAACAGCTATCTTAACAACCCACCTTCATTTTAATAATCTTACTAATGTGCCTTTATCTGCATTGGCGCTACAGGAGGTGCCGGCATAGTCATGTGCTTTACAGGGGCAGGCGGCGGGGTAACCTTAGCAGGCATTCCGTTACCCGGCTTCAATATCACATTGCCTGACCGGGGAAGTGACGGAGGTGATTTTTTTGCAGCATTCTGCTGTGCCATTATTGTGTTACCAGTAAAAGTAATTGCTCCCATCACAAACAGGGCAAAAAATATCTTTCCTTTCATAGAAGTAAATTTTAGAGTAGTAGAAATATTATGATCTGATGTTATTTAGTAATGACCATCTTTTTAGTATCGACGATCGTATTATCTACAATAAGTGTATAAGTGTAGGTGCCGGCAGACAAGTTAGTGAGGTCGACACTGAGCTGACCACTGCCTGATGCATTTATTGTATAACGCACTAACTCTGTGCCGGTGATCGTCTTTACAGCAATAAACGCAGACGCATATTGCTGTGGAATGTAGTAGGAAACAATAGTTGATGCAGAAGCAGGATTGGGCGCATTCTGGAACAGTATAGCCTGCGTGGAAGCAGTACCAGAAGTAGTATTAGCACCAGGAGCAGCTTTTTCACAACATTGCTGTTGTAGGGTCGCGAGCTTATCTACCTTATCAGACAAGGTGGCGTACATGGTCTGCAACTGCTGTATATCAGCAACCTGCTTTGCCAGTTGCTGCTGCTGTGCATCAATAGTTGCCTGCTGTGTCTTAACAGAATTGACCAGTATGTAAAAGAGTGCATTGGCATTGTAATCAAGATATTGCTTTGAATTGCCGGACTGATCTTTGTAGTTAAAAGTGCCTACCATGTAAGGTGCCACTTTTTGTACCTCCTGCGCTAACACCCCTACAAATTTTTCGTGTGCAGGCATACCGGCCTCCCCTGTGTATTCAAACCAAACGGGATTTATCTGTTTTAAAAGATCAAGGCCATCTGTAAAATTAGTTACGTTGGTTTTTAAACGCGCATCAGAAGCAATGCGCCATGTAGCGGTACCGGGCTTTGCCGCGGAATCCTGCGATAGCTGTAGCTGATAGGATGGCGTAGAAGTACCAATGCCTACCTGTGCGCCATTACCGAGTACCAGCGCATTTGATTCGCCAACTTCCGCATTAAAGCCTATAGCTGTAGCATTCGTCAACTCGGCTGAACCATGCGCATTAAAGCCAAGATAAGTATTGTAACTGCCAGTAGTATTAGCGCCACCAGCGTAATAACCCATCATTACATTGCCTGTGCCAGTAGTGTTGGCATAGCCTGAAAAAGTGCCAAATAAAGAATTGTAGTTACCTGTAGTATTGGATACACCAGCCCATGAGCCATGAATATCGTTCCAGCTGCCAGTAGTGTTGTAGAAGGCACTGGCCGTACCTGAAAACAAATTACCTGTACCCGTAGTATTGTAATACCCTGCCCATGCACCCTG
Organism: Taibaiella sp.; assembly: GCA_013815385.1. Taxonomy (GTDB): domain Bacteria; phylum Bacteroidota; class Bacteroidia; order Chitinophagales; family Chitinophagaceae; genus JACDGL01. The sequence goes on from JACDGL010000010.1 coordinate 128,911, forward strand.
CATAACATTGTAGCTTCCGGTTGTGTTATTAACACCACTGTTATCCCCTACGAGGGTATTGAAGCTGCCAGTAGTATTATTAAACCCTGCGGCAGAGCCGAGCAATACATTATCAGAACCGGTGGTATTATTGTAACCAGCTACAGTGCCTAACATTACATTATAGTTACCTAATGTATTGTACACGCCTGCCCACGAACCCTGTATCACGTTCCAGTTGCCGGCAGTATTATAAAAACCGGATGCAAGGCCGTTAAATATATTTCCAACACCTGAAGTATTGCTATACCCGCTGAAAGCACCTAAGAAAGAATTGTAGGCACCTGTAGTATTCAGCACACCATTATTATCACCAATAAAAGTATTATACGCGCCGGTAGTATTGCTATAGCCTGCTACATAACCCAGCATCACATTATCCGAACCTGTAGTATTGCTGTATCCTGTTGCAAGGCCCAGCATTACATTATAATTGCCTGTAGTATTGCTGTATCCTGCTATGCCGCCAACCATTGTATTGCCAGCGCCAGTGGTATTATAAACACCTGCCCAGGGACCTAATAATATATTCCAGTTACCCAATGTATTGCTGAATCCCGTGCCAGCACCAGCAAATAAATTGGCAGTACCCTCTGTATTGCTATATCCCGCAAGAGCTCCTATAAACGTGTTATCACTACCTGAAGAATTCAGGTAGCCCGGATAATAGCCAAAAAAAGAATTGTATGTGCCGCTGGTAATAGAAGCACCGGCGCCCGTACCGGATACAGTATTCGTCTGCGCATAAGAGGTGCTACAGGCAGATGCCAATAACAACATGATAGAACAACAAGTAAAAGTTAGCTGCCGCATAGTATTTTCTTTAATACACACAAACTACAATATTTTAGTGAATATCAATAAATTACAAATACTTTCTTTTCCCGTGCGTAAGTGCATCATTACAGATATCCTTCAATAAAGAAAATCCTCAGTTTGCAGATGGCAAAATGCAGTATTATTGTTTTGAAATAGAAAAAAGCTAAAAATATCTGATGGATCACGCTCAACAAGTACAGGAGGCTACAACCTACCTGAAGAATGCAGGCTTTGATGCGCCTATAGCCGGGATAGTACTGGGAACCGGATTAGGTAAAATGGTAGAACAAGTAAATATAGAGTACTCCATACCCTATACCGAGATACCTCATTTTCCTGAAGCAACTGTAGAATTTCATGCGGGTAAGCTGATATACGGGAGTATAGGCAAAATAAAAGTGATAGCTATGCAGGGGCGCTTTCATTACTATGAAGGCTATACCATGCAGCAGATAACTTTTCCGGTACGCGTGATGCATGCGCTTGGTGTAAAGCACCTGTTCCTGAGCAATGCGGCGGGTGGTATTAATGCAGATTATAAAAAGGGTGACCTGGTATTGATAGATGACCATATAAACCTGCAAACCGGAAATCCGCTAACAGGGCTTAATAAGCCTGAATACGGTCCACGCTTCCCTGATATGAGCAGACCCTATGATCATAGATTGAACCAACTACTCCTGAATGCAGCGAAGGAAAATGGCATACAGCTAAAGCAGGGCGTATATACATCGGTACAGGGACCGAACCTGGAAACCAGGGCTGAATACCGTTTTCTGGGTATAATAGGCAGTGATATGGTAGGGATGAGCACTGTGCCGGAAGTAATTGTTGCTAACCAAATAGGCCTGCCATGCGCAGCAGTAAGTGTGATTACTGATGAATGCGACCCTGACAATCTGCAACCCGTAGATATAAGCGAGATAATAGCAGTAGCAGGAATGGCCGATGGTAAGCTAAGTAAGGTGTTTGCGAGCGCTATTGGTATGATTGCCCTATAAACACAATAGAAAATAAATTCCATTATGTGCGACTAACGGTGTTATTGTCGTAAGCCCCCCTATAGATTGTCGCAATTATACAGCAGTAAATATGCGTTCTCAGGATAGTTTTGCTTGTAACAAACTATTTTATGGAAACATACCAATCAGATCGCGACATTAAAGTGCTATATGTAACGGCTACTTCATTTCCTGATGGTGTTATGGAAGCATATCAGAAACTCCATGCCCTATTGCCGGGCACCAAAAACAGAAATTTCTTTGGTATATCTTACCCTGATAAGGAAGGAAAAATTATGTACAAAGCCGCTGTAGAAGAAATATTTGTTGGTGAGGCTGAACTGTTAGGGTGTGAAACATTCATTATCCGAAAAGGTACTTACATAAGTGAACTCATCCCCCACTTCGCCGATAACATGGCCAGTATTGGCACTGCTTTCAAGCAGATGATAGCCGATCCACGAATTGACCCTGATGGGTGTTGTGTAGAAATGTACCTGAACGAAAATGATGTACGATGTATGGTAAGGCTGGCAGAACAGGAATAACCAAATATCCGGCTACTGATCAAACTCCCTAAAAGGCTGCAAGTCTTTTACATTTCCCTTTTCCCAGTTTTTGTAGTCATTCCTGAGGTAGCGTGCGTTTCTTTTTCGTACTATTTCAGAGTCCAGGAAAGAGAGGTCGGGCTTACCTGCATTCACCCATGCAGTATACCAGAAATTTGCCGTCTCCGCTATTGCCAGGCGTAGTTGGTGCTCTACCATTCCGTTGAGCATCCTGTTATACGCGCGTGCATACCGGCGTGTATGTACGGGTGCATTAAATCTGTTCCGGACTATCTTACCGCCAGCATCTTTAAGAAAGATACTATCTGCCGGAAACTGCCGGCGCAATAGCTTATCTGCCAATAGTACAGAATTAGCAAGCGAGAAGCTGTGTGCGATGATCTTCCATATTTCTTTGTTGGTGTTCTTTATATAATGTGCATCGCCCGTATACAAATCATAACCGGCACCAAACATTTCAGGTACCTGAGATTCCCAAAATGAGTGGATACCCTGCTGCCCTGTAAGCTGGCCATCATGATTGAGGGTAGTGTGCAGCGGCATACAGGCATCTGCTATATAGTGCCCCATATCGCCTGCAAGAAACAGTATGTCTGATTCCCTGCTATCCTTAAAAGCCTGTGTCAGCTTTTCCATCATTATCTGCAAGTGCCAGGGCAATATGCCATTTCGCCTCAGAAAGCTATCGCTATAAATGGAGCGCGCTTGTGTAAGGCTTTGCGGCAAAGCGGAAGTAGTAGTATAATTATAAGCCTCGAGGTCTATATAATGCCGGGCAAACTCCTCTTCGTTCCTGATCGTATATTTTCTCAGGTCCGGTGCAATAGATTCCAGCGTGAGGTAATCTGCATGATCGTAAAAGAAGATACGCATTTCCGGTGGCAACGCAAATATCGCGGACCGATTAATATGCTGATGACCCCATTCTCCCCACGCAAATGCGCTTGCAGTAGACAAAACCAATAGCAGGGATAATAATGTTTTCTTCATTGTAATTAAGAACCGCTCTTAAAATTACAAAGATATTTGTGTAATGTTTTGGAAGTGTTAAGGATGAGAATGGATGTTTGATCAATCATTCAATTGGGTCGTATGAAAATCAGGGAGCGTCCGAAAATTTCGAATCCCCAATATCCCCGCACCACAAGATTGCCTGCTTTATTAATATAAGCAGCGGCCGACCATGTTTTACCCGAAGTGGCGTCATATATCTTCCCCCCTTCCCAACGATTAGAACTTTCATTGTAAGTTATATCCTGGAGCACATCAGATCCCATGATCTTGCGACTACGTAAAGCAACTATGGGATTCTTATCATCAAGCCGCTTATCCGGCGGTACCGGATTGCTTGGATTGGAGAACCATACAATCTTAGCACGGTATTGGCTACCTGAGAGGTACACGTTGACGATCAGATTTTTCTTAGGGGTTATTAGCCACCGACCAAGAATTGCATTTCTATCATTTGTCTTTTGCCCTAATAATAAAGATGGTAAACAACAGCACACCACAAATACGATCAACCTCATAATAGTAAATTCAAATAGAAAACTATGGCATAACTCTGTAGCAAAACTGTACGAGATACCTTTTTAACATTAGGATTGGTTATTCCACCGGATTTTTTCTAGCTGGCAGTTTTGAATTGTAAATATCTGAATGATAATAATTTAAAATTTGCAGACCATACCAGGCATTACTACACCGCTATTGTATTCCAGGCTCCAGTTAAAAGTCATTTTAACTTCCTTTCCAGATCTGAGCCGTGCATACCTGTGATAATTATTTACCACTTGCTTACCTGTAATATAACCAAGCGCAGCGCCGGCAATGACATCAGTAGTCCAATGGGCATTTTGAGTGATGCGGCTTACACCTACCAAACTGGCAGCAGAATAAGCGATTATCGGTATCAATATCTGGTCTTTATATTCGTAAGCAAACACTGTGGCTGCGGCAAAAGCTGCAGTAGTATGCCCGGAGGGAAAAGAGCTACCAAAACCGCCATTGGGCTTATTGCCGTTAAGTATACCTGGTCCTAAAAAAATATTATTTTCCGGTTGCGGATTAGCAGGATCATACACATTAGGCCGTTGCCTGCCGGTAAGATATTTCACTGCTTCTGATACTGCACCGGCTGTAATGTATGCCTGCGTGGCCAGTAACGTAGTAGTTTTCATCTTATTGCTTTTGAAAATGATCCCATACAAGCCAAAGGCTGCAAGTACATAGGCTTCATATGCCCCTCCAAAATTGGTAATGTACTGGCTAGTGTTTTTAAGACCCGGATTATTCTTCATGAATTTTGTTGCAAATTGCTGGATGGGCCTATCGGCAAAAAACATTCCCCCTTCCACTAAAGCAAATCCACCAACAGTTAGCCAGGTTTTTTTAGACGCATGCAACGGACTTGTTACTTCCTGTACGATATCGGTACCCAGCAATACAAAATATCCTTTAGGGGTTATGTTGGTCTGGCTGGTGTATTCATCCTTATTAACATCAATAACTGGTTTATTTTGAGGTTTTTCCTCCTGTCTGTGCATACTATCCAGTTTCTTGACAAGCGTATCTGTTTCCTGGGATAATGCCCGGAATGAACAGGTAAGAGTAAGGGCAAGTAGAATAACCGACTTTATGCTCATATTTTATTCTTTTACTTGTTTGAAGTATATGATATTATTGTTAAAAATTATGCCAATAGCCAGCAGAGCAAAATTTCGCATTGTAATTATCCACATACTATTTTGGAATGACGAACAAATTGCCTCCTGTTAGCAGAGTGTTAGTTCAGCCACCTACCCGATGCAATATAAGTGAATAAAAAAAGCTACTTACAAAAAGTAGCTTATATCTCAGAGCGTGGTCCCGCCAAGAATCGAACTTGGATCTAAAGTTTAGGAAACTTCTATTCTATCCATTGAACTACGGGACCATTATAATTTTGTGCAAATATCCTTTTCTGCCGGGAGTTTTCCAATAGTTTCCCGTGGTTCTTTATCCCGTGCCTGTTTTTATAGCTTTTATATTGCGCTGTATGCCTTTATACTTTGCACGCTTCAGCGGGGAGCCTTTAAGAATGGTGCGGAAAGTATCTTCTGTCATGGCTTCCCATTCCTGCAAGCTAAGGTTAAGCAACTGCGGTATGGGAATAAATTCCGGCTCCTGATTCGGCTTCGAGAAGCGATTCCACGGGCATACATCCTGGCATACATCACAGCCAAACATCCAGTTATCCATCCTGCCCGCAAATTTTGCGGGAATAAGGGCATCTTTCAGCTCTATGGTAAGGTAAGATATACACTTGCTGGCATTTATCTGCGATGGCGATACAATTGCCTCAGTAGGGCAGGCATCTATACAACGGGTGCAGGTGCCGCAATAATCTGTTGCAAAAGGTGCATCCGGTGTTAACTGCATATCTGTAATAAGGGTGGCTATAAAGAAGAACGAACCGGATGTTCTGGTCAATACATTGCCATTCTTACCTACCCACCCCAGGCCACTACGCACTGCCCACGTACGCTCTAGCACAGGGGCGCTATCTACAAATCCCCTGCCTTCCACAGCGCCTACCTGCTCCTTTAATAAAGTAAGAAACAGGTTTAGTTTGTCTTTTATCACATCATGGTAATCCCTCCCCCATGCATACTTAGCGATCTTAGGTGCCTGTGGCTGCTGATGCTGTTGCGGATAATAATTGAGCAGCAGGGTAATGACTGAGCGTGCGCCCGGCACCAGCTTTCGCGGGTCGATCCGCAGATCGAAATAACGCTCCATATACTGCATGCCACCCTGGTAACCTTTGTTGAGCCAGTTCTCGAGCCGGCGAGCATCGTCATCCAGCATTACCGCCTCGGCTATACCACATGCATCAAAGCCCAGCCTGCCGGCAAGTTGCTTTACAATGGCTGTATGTTTATCAGGCTGTGGCAAATCTATTTTTCTTCCTGTTTAGTAATATTAACACCGCGAATTTCTGAAAGTAAAGGGAGATATTGCGCAATATTCTTTACAGGTATACCTGCACTTACTTCACAAAATAATTGCAGCTCCTGTTTATATATAGTTGCCTGACATTGTTTCAACAAATGAAGGACCTCGTTCATGGAAGGATAATCGAATGTAATAGTGTGTTGTTCTTCAATCCATTTTTCAATTACCGGAATTCCAGCAAGCGCATCGGCAGCCACTGACCTATAGGCATTGATAAGGCCGGGAACGCCCAGCAATGTACCACCAAAATAACGTACTACCACTATCAGTATATTGCTAAGGCCGGCACTATCTATTTGCCCCAGTATTGGCTTGCCCGCACTACCCGATGGCTCTCCATCATCATTAGCTCGAAATAAGTTGCCATCGTTGCCGAGACGATATGCAAAACAATGATGGGCTGCTTTTGGATGTTCCTTTTTCAGCAGCTGCACCTGTAGCTTTACCTCCTGTACATCAGCTATTGGAGCTGCATAGGCAATAAAACTGCTGCCCCGGTCGCGAAACTCCGCACTGCCTTTACCACCCAACGTTTTGTAACTAAATTTATTTTCCATTGAAAGCAATAAGTAAAATAGCCAATAGAGCCAATACAAGGCCTGCCACACGAGTTGCAGTAACCTTTTCCCTGAATAACAATATAGCCGTAAGCGTACACGCTACCACGGTACCAATATTATTTACCGGAATGGTGGCAGAACTCTGCAGGAAATTGGTGTGCAGCATCCGGATGAAGAAATAAATAGAAAAGTAATTGGGTATGCCTACGCAGACACCTGCCAGTACATTTCGCCACTGGAGTTTTGTTTTCTTCAGGCACACCAATACTATAAGCAATACTACCCCTATAGCACCCGCTGTAGCAAAGGTGTGAATGGTGTAGATTGCCTGCTCATCTGTAGTACCGAGATAGTTATGCTCTGCATATTTAACCAGTGTATCGAGCAGGCCACTGCCTATAAAAAGAAGTATAGGCCACAATAGCTGATGCTGATGTTTAGACCCTTTATCGACCACCGTAACCAGGTAGATAGCAGGGATGGCGAGAAGGATGCCAACTACCTTACCAATGCCGGCTGTATCGCCATAAAGCATAATAGAGAATAGCACAGGTATGACCAATGAGAGCTTATTAGCAATAGTTGTAGTGGTGATACCATCTACCTTAGTGGTATATGCCTGCAGGCTGAAAAGCGAAATAAAAGCAGCACCCATCAGTAAACAACAAGGAAGCCACGGGGCTTGTATACTTTGCTGGCTAAATGCCATGCGGCCGAGGTATATACTACCCGTAGCCACACATACCAGGTAGTTAACCACTATTGCCTGTAATGTATTGATCTTATAACGAGCAAATAACTTAAAGACAATGGATATAAGGGTATTGCAAAGAACAACTAAAAGCAGGTAGACCATACAGCACGATTATAGGGGCATGCCCTGAATATATTGATACGCACTGTGCCTGTTCACATAAATATCCAACCCGTCATCACCTATATTGGTACTAAACGCATGTTTGGCATTAGTAAGCGTCGGTGCGCTGATGCCATTATCAATAGCTATATTGCCTGTAAGTATCCTTGCTTCATCCCATAGACCCACATTGATAAATTGGTGCAGCAGCCCAGCTCCCCCCTCTACTATCAGTGATAATATCCTGGCATCGTGGAGCCTCCCCATCAGTTGCCGTAGTGTATCGCTGCCATAGGGTATTTGCAGAAATTGGTTGCTGCCCTCTGTACTTTCTTTATGGTTATTAACTACCCATGTAGTAGCATCACCATTGAATAGATAATGTGTGGCGGGAAGCTTGAGGTCTCTATCCATTACAATACGTAATGGCTGATTGCCCTGCCATAACCGGGCAGTTAATTGCGGGTTGTCGCCGAGTGCCGTATTGTAACCCACCATTATAGCAGCCTCCTCGGTGCGCCACTTATGCACCAACTTATTACTTAATCCGTTTGTTATTTGCAGGCGTTCATCCTGTTGCGAAGCTATAAAGCCGTTTCCTGTTTGTGCCCACTTAAGTATTATATAGGGCCTTGACTGCTGGTGATAACATAAAAACCGCCGGTTAACCCAGGCTCCGTGTTCTTTCATTAACCCAATCGTTACTTCAATGCCCCCCTGGTTTAGAATTTCTATTCCTTTACCTGCAACCCTACTGTGCGGATCTGTATCAGCTACTATTACTTCCTTTATATTTTCAGCCACCAGCCTTTCTGCACATGGTGGTGTATGGCCATGATGTGCGCATGGCTCCAGGTTTATATACATGGTGCTTGATCGTATCAGCGGCCTATCCGATTCCTGCACGTTATTCAGGCAATCAACTTCGGCATGGACCCCACCATACTGATGATGCCAGCCTTCACCAATAATGCGGTCCTGATATACCAATACTGCACCCACCATGGGGTTGGGCGCAGTATGCCCCCTGGCAAGCTGTGCCAGCTCAATACAACGGTGCATGTATGCCATGTGATCCACAAGACGAAAATAACTAATAATACCGCAGGGTTGTGCTCCAGCATTTATCTTTACAATATGCATACTTATAATGATGCTTTTTATGAACTGAAACGTCAGCTACAGCCACTATATGATGCAGGTGAGGCGGCAGCAATGGCACACGAAGCATTACACCACATCACGAAGAAAAAGAAGCTGCAAAGAATCATGGAGAAGCATGCCCTGCTAACAGAGCAGGAAGAGCATTTATTTGAAGACATGACCGCACAATTGCTTACGGGTAAGCCATTACAATACTTAACCAGTAAGGCATGGTTTATGGGCAGGGAGTTTTATGTAGATGAACATGTGCTGATACCACGCCCCGAAACTGAAGAACTGGTGCAATGGGTACTGGATGACCATAAAGATGATACTGTACTTTCAATAATAGATATAGGTACCGGTAGCGGATGTATCCCTATCAGCCTGAAACTGGCCCTGAATAAGGCAAGGATAACGACTTGTGATGTTAGCTACGATGCAATAGAAGTTGCTAAACGGAATGCCCGGAAACTGGAAGCAGCAGTAGAATTTATAGAAATTGATTTTTTACAGGAAGCCCATTGGCCATTGTTAGGAAAGTATGACGTGATCGTTTCCAATCCGCCTTACATACCAATAGGAGAAAAGAATATGCTGCATGTGAATGTGCAGGCTCATGAGCCCGAGCTGGCCCTCTTTGTACCCGATGAGGATGCATTATTATTTTACAGAAAAATAGCTTTGTTTGGTAAAGGGCATTTGAAAAAAGGTGGTATGATCTATTGTGAAGCGCATACAGACCATGCCCTGGCAACTGCTGCTGTATTTGAAGAGCAATCTTACACCGGTGTAATCGCAAAGAAAGACCTGCATGATAATATGCGTATGGTACGGGCTACTCTATAATACGAAAGGGCCGGCAAAGCCAACCCTTTCTATATGACTAACAATAAGATAATTATTTTTTTGTGCGACGTGCAGCAGCTTCTTCAGCTGGTGTAACTTTAGCCTTAGAAGGTGCCGGTGTTGAGGCAGTGTTCTTAGCTTCCAGTGCCTTTTCCAGTTCGCGAACTTGTTTTTTAAGATCGTAGATGGTTTTGTAAATTTCGTCCATTTCGCTGCGTGTAGCAACGGGAATGCCGGTCATCATTTTTTCCATCTGTAATTCTATATCCTTACGCAGTTTCAGCTGCATTGCGCTTACTTCCGCCATCATTACGCTGTACTCGTCGCTTTCGAACAGGGATACATAAACCTTATCGCTAATGTTGAGCCATTCCTGGTACATAGCCATCATGCTATTTACTTCAGTACCATCTTTCACTTTCTTAGCAACATTCTCAGCAAGCTGATCCATTACCTTGATGCCTTGTGTATAGATCATGTACTGCATTTCAGAATTCTTGATGTTATAGATAACCATGCGGTTAGCTATATCACTCCATTCCATCATGTTCTTAGTGTCCTTATTAGGTGTCATCATCTTAGTGATGGGAGATACCGCATTATTAAATGAATTGTACATGGAGTTATAACCGCTCAGCATGTTACCAAACATTGCATTGCCATCAAAGCCATTGTTCTGGAACATCTGGCGCATCTGCTGGTAAGCATCAGTACCCATATTGCCGTTCTGCTTCATGTTATCATTAAACATGTTGGTTGCATTCTGCATATACTGGCGGCTGCTTTCTGGCAGGAAACCAAAGTACTTATCCATCATGTCTTTGTACATTTCAGGATTCATGTATTGCTTGTACATGTCTGCATTGAATGTTTTTTCCTGAATAGATTTCCACATTGGCGCCCACATTTCTGCAAAGCGTGTGAAACCTTCAGAAACGTTTACCATACCACGATAAGCATCCTGAACGGTACCATTCTGAAAATTCTTCTGCCAATCAGCAAAGCTGTTATTCAGAATGCTGCTGTATTGGTTAAAGAAACCTGTAAGCATATCATTAGGCTGCTTGAATGAATCCATTTTAAAAGGATTCATATTCTGCCATTGGTTCATCTGGTTCATCCAGTTAGCACCCTGTGCAGCATTACCCATAAAAGAATTCATCTGGTTCATCTGGTTCATCCAGTTGTTCATCTGATTCATTGGGTTAGCATTAGCAGCATTGCCTTGTGTAGCGTTCTTAGTCCAGTTCTGGTTCATATCGAACATCTGTTTGCCAAAATTCATCTGGTTGTTTAACCAGTTCTGGTAAAAATCGTTCATTTTAGTAGTAGAGTCTTTTGCAGTTTCTTCAGCCTGGGCTGCCTGACCTGCAGTACGGTTGAACACAGATTTCTGTGTATCCAGCCAGTTCTTGTACCATTCGCTACCTTTTTCGATAGTTTCGTTCACCATAGTATTACCATTGGTAAATTTTTTGGAGTTTTCCACTACTGTATCTACAGTTTGCTTCTGGGCATCTACCACGTTATCTACGATGGCCTGGTTGTTTGTATTGTTCATAATATGAGGTTATTAATAGAAATAATTTAAAAAAAGTTGGCCGAAATGATTTTTTCGTTATTTTAGCAAAACGATAAAGGATAATTCCCTTCTTCCTTCACTAATTACATCCTTTTGGCGCCGCAAAGGTAGCGATGTTTTATTACAAAAAAACAAAATCTTTAGTTTTTTTCTCACAACTATCCGAAACTTTTTTGCCTGAATAGCGTCCATACCTTTGGTTAAGAACGACCAAAACACAAAAATATGGGGCTATTCAAACGTAGTAAAAATAATAACAAACCATTAC